>NZ_CAMLSE010000005.1 GCF_946482605.1 uncultured Dyadobacter sp.
GGTCCTTTCATCATTTTTCAAGACCTCGCACACCTGATAACCGTCTTTTTTGGGCATCATCAGGTCCGTGATTACCAGCAATGGAATCTTTTCCAGCGCCATTCGGATACCTTCTTCGCCGTCCTGTGCGGTCAGGATGCGATAGTCTTCGGAAAAGGATAAGGTGATAAACTCTCTGAGATCGGCATTGTCTTCCACTAACAAAACGAGCGGCAGGTCATCTTCCGGTGCTTCCGGGGGCAAAACAGCCGGGAGTTCACTATCCTGTGCTGCCTGCCGGCGTTCTACCTCTTCCACATCGCTGGCGATGTGCGCTTCATTTTTTTCCAATGCTTCAACGTAAGGCAGGCTTAAAATGAAAGTGCTTCCCTCACCGTCCGAAGAATGCACGGAGATCGTCCCGCCGAGCATCCCCGCCAATTCTTTGGTAAGCGCAAGCCCGATACCTGCGCCTTCGCGACTTCGGCTGTCTGAGCTCTCCACCTGATAAAACCGGTCGAAAATAAAGGGCAGCTTTTCGGCTGGGATCCCTATCCCCTGATCCCGGACAGAAATGGTGATTTCCCGCGTCTCCGTTTTAGCAAGAACGACGGTAATTTCGCTGTTGTCCTCAGAAAACTTGATCGCATTAGACAACAGATTCTGGACCATTTTTTTTATTTTATCCAAATCAATCATCACCCACATATGCGGGTGAGCACAGGAAAATCGCAGCCTGATGTTTCTGTGCTCGGTGAGTGAGCTGTGCTGCTGCACATAGCCGGACAGCCATCGAACCAGCTCTACTGCCTGCGCATCCACGCCGAGCTGCCCACTTTCAAGCTTACTCAAATCCAACAGCTGATTGATGAGTTGGAGCAGCCGTTCAGTGTTTTGCAGGATAAATTTCGCGTATCGTTGCGGCACCGCTTCTTTGGTTTGGCGCAATAGTTCCTTTGCCGGATTGATGATTAAGTTGAGCGGTGTTTTGAATTCGTGTGTCAGGTTTACAAAAAAACGCGATTTGACCATATCCATTTCGCGCAGCTTATCAGCTTGCTCGCGTACCTGTGCAGTTCGTTCCAGCACCATTTTTTCCAGTCGCTCGGCTTGTCCGGCGATCAGTCTGCTTTTTTCCTGCTCTTTGGTAAGGTTCTCGGCTGCCAGCTTTTCATTTAAATTCAATTGAAAGGCCAGGTTACGATTCGTAGCTGCCACGTCTATCGCCAGATAGATTGAGAACAGGACAGGAATGAGCAGATTCCCCCAGGCAAAAGCGATCATTACCTGGGTCGTGGTGAACCAGCCGAACATATTGCTGCCCACCACTGTCCCGACCGTCACCAGAAGGATCATTCCAACCGCGATCAACGACAGTTTTTTGTTACCATTTTTGATCGCGCGCAACATGGCGATAAAAGCATCTGTATAAAAAATCAGCACGAAGATCACCTGGTACCAATTGTGCAGCTTTTCGATGAGAGGATGGTACCAGAATTCATACCAGTCGACCAATGCAAAAATGGCGATCGGCCAGCTGCAGAGCAGCATTAGGAGTGTTTTCCGGCGGGGCAGTCTGTTGTAGCAGGCATGATAAATCAGCAACAGCCCCAGACTGAGGTGCAAGGTCACAAACGCCAGGAATACCCGGGCGGCCAGGATCTGATGAACCGGTACAGTGGACACGAAGGTCTGGTACCTCGCATACAAGCCCAGGCCCACCACGGACACGAACAGCACGTAATAAAAGTGGATTTTTTGTTTGGGTGAAAAAATAAAGATCAGTAAATGCAGTATTACCAGGATCGCTGAAACTGAAACACTCATCAGCATGTGCCCCATGATCTCCTGTTCCGCTTTTTGGGATCGATTCATGGTATCCAGGTCTTGTATGCGGCTCTCAAAACCCACAAAATTCGGGTAGTATTCCATGTAATTGCTGTACCGGATTGCCAGCAAATGAGGGAGCGTATCGGAGATGGCAAGGGGAATGCACTGATAAGGCTCCCTGACCGCAATCATGTCCTGTTTTGAATGGCCGACCTTTCCCAGTGAAGCTATTTTCTTTCCATCGAAATACACTTCCGACGCCGCATCATGGTTGAGATATAACCCCCACGTTTCAGTCAAAGCAATATTTTGCTTTTTAACCCACAACCTAAACCACCCGAAACCTTTCCATCCCGCTGGCACCGGGCCCATGCTGTACCGGTCCCTGCCGAAACTCGTCAGGCTCGGTGAAATCCAGCTGGAATCACTGAACCCGGGCTGTGCCCACCGCAAATTGTCTCCCGGATGAAACTTCCATGCACGCTTGTCGAGCCCAATCGATTTCCGCGCAGCGCTGTCTGTCAGTAAGACGGGCTTATCCTGTCCGATGCATTTGAAATGCGGTAACAGAAAAAAAACAATGAAGGCGCTGCTGATAACCAGGCAGCGATAAAATTCCTTAATTTTTTTATCCCTCATTTTTCTGGGTTTAGGTGAATTGGCTTCGTGGCCTTGCGACGACTGTTTTTTTGGGCGCGAACCCTCCGGTCTTTGATGCGCCTCAAGATATGACCATCCGCGGAATTACTTTTCGCGATCCATGTAGCTTTGGTCCGGATAGCAGCAGAAGGCACAATATCAAAAGCATTTGCAACAACAGCAAATGCGATCGTCTTCTCCCAGCCATAGTTTTGCCGGCATATCAACAACAACCGCCAACCTTTTGCAGCCAATCAGATATGGATCATCCGGTTATACTTACTCACCTTGTTCACCCGCATCCCCTGGAATGCGCAGCGGTTGCCGACTGGCTATTGAAAAGTAGCTACGTTCAATTGACCGGCAAAAGCGGCAGTCTGGAAAAATTCGCGCAATCACCGGAGCCCGGGGCAGTTGAAATGGTGATTGTCTTCCAATACTGCTCTGGCGAAATATCCGGCGAAATCATTGCCGCCAGACAAATTCAGCCCCGGCTCAAATTCCTGCTCGTTGCACCTACATCATGCCCCAGTGCGGTGCGGGAGGCAATATATTCGGGCGTGCATGGTTACATCGATCCCGTGGCAGAGGTGGAAGAATGGGAATGGGCCATCAAATCGCTTTCGGAAGGAAAGACCTACTACGGGCAGCAGGTGATGATGCAACTTGCCGAGCCGTTCGCAGACCGCGAAGTGAGGGAGTCCTCGCCTACCGTGAAAAATGCTCTCAGCAAAAGAGAACTCGAAATCATGCAGCTCGTCGCCAGCGAATATTCTACCAATCGCATTGCCGATGAATTGTTTATCAGTGGCAAGACTGTCGAAACACACCGGAGAAACCTATTCCAAAAACTGGGTGTGAAAAATTCGGTAGGCTTGACCAAAGTTGCCGTCAGGCTTGGTATTGTTTGACGCCCGTACCCGTAAATGCATCCTTTTTGTACAATTTCACTTTTCCCGTCACAACTATGCTCAAACTCAATTTGACTTCAATCTCACTTACACTCCTTTACAGCATCCTCTTGATCGCCCTGTCCTGTACGGACCATGAAGTCCCGTCCGACAACCTGCCGGAATCCAAATGCAAGACCGTCGATGGTACGGACCGGATGTATCCCTGCGAATTTTCGATTGAGAAAATAACCTTCCTGGGCGCAGGCGGAGCGCCCGTCGGCTCAGTCACCGGGTCGGAGCAGGTGCTCGCTCTGCCACGATCCATGGCTAAGGGGGATTCATACCTGGGCAATGTTGCGGGACAAATGGGTATCGCCACTTTTAGTGTCAGGATGACCTTGAAAAGGATCGCATCACCATCTTTCCCGGTGAATGAGGGCTATTTGATCGGGCTTACGCACAACACTTCGGGCAAACGAATTCTTCACACCAGCGCCGGCGGTGGTACTTACGGAGAAAGAGACCGGATTGGCTCACCGATCGCATTGAACATGGCCATCGGTGAAAGTATGAATGTCGACTTTGAGATGGTGTTCCCATATCAACTCACCAGTTCCGGTTCAGGCGTTGTTCCTGTCACAGTCTTTTCTTCCACATCCTTCTTCGTGGACAATGACGTTACGACTTTGAAGTTCCCAAGAACAACGGTTCCCTACAACTATGTGGGCAGCGTAACGGAAGCTTTTTATGAAAGATTGATCATTACATTGAAAAACTAAAAAACCGGGCGGCAAAAGTACTTTTTGCCGCCCGGTTGCTTTCATCGCCCGCTTCTTTCTATGGAACAATTAGTTAGCTCAGCCCGCAGGTTGCGCTCAGCACGCATTCTTCACAAAATAATGACACAGCCTTTTTAGCTCTAAAACTATCTGCGCATACCCGGGCCTGATTTCTAAATGGCAACACCTTGTTCAGCGGTGTAAAAAGAAATGTAACACGGCCAGACTATTTACGGGAAAACAATCCCTTTAACCATCCGGATTCTGCCTCGCTCCCGTAGTAGCTGCTTTTCCCGTATCCATATCCGTACCCGTAGCCATAGCCGTATCCATATTCGGATGAATTCTTATAATTGACCGCATTGAAAATAATGCTAAGCGACTTGAACTGTTTCTTTGAGGCCAATTCCTTGATGATATTCAAATATTGTTTTGGGGTTTTCTCGTGACGCACGATATAAAAAGTCGCATCGGCAAATGGCGCCAGTAATACAGTATCTGTAACCAAAGATAGCGGCGGAGTATCGATGACAATGTAATCATACCTCTTTCTCAAAGACATAATAAGACCCTCAATTCTGTTATTGGCGATCAGCTCAGAGGGATTGGGTGGAATCGGCCCGCTGGGAGCGATGGATACCTGGTTGAAGGCCGTCCTTTGAATAATTTCATCTTCACTTGCCTTGCCGATCAAATAATTAGAGATACCTATATTATTGCTCACTTCAAGGTACTCGTTTACCTTTGGTTTCCGAAGATCCAATCCCAGGATAATTACATTCTTATTCAATAAGGCCAAAGAAGCAGCGAGGTTAATGGCGACAAAACTTTTGCCTTCTCCCGATGTGGAGGATGTCACGATCAGTGTTCTGCCCAGACCTTCGTCCTCTTCAGTAAACAAATACTGCATATTTGAACGGATCATCCGGACCTGTTCGCTGATGAAACTCCGGGTGTTAAGGTCTATAAAATGCCCCTCCTGATTCTTAGGGGCTATACTAATTTCACCAAATACGCGAAGCCCCGTCTTTTTCTCTATTTCTTTCTTGGACTGAACCGAATTTCGCATGGACGCCCTCGCGGAGATGACAGCCGACGGTATCAGGAGAGCTATTAAAAATGCATAGATATATGTCTGTTTTTTGTTAGGCTTGATAGGACCCGGGATTGTGTATGGTGGTTCAACGACACGGCTATCGGTTACTGTGGAAGCATATGATAATGCCGTTTCCTCCCGCTTTTGCAACAATAACAAATAAAGATTTTCCTTTACGCCTGCTTGCCTTTTGATATCAAGAAACTCCCGCTCTTTTCGAGGGATTGTTGAAATCGTACTTTCCAGACGATTGTTTAAGGCGGTCAAACTATTTTTAGCCACCATTAAATTGTTACGCTGATTTCTAAGGTTTTCCTGAATGGCCTGTTTTACGTTTCGCATTTGCGTCGTCAGCGTCTCAAGATAGGGATTGCCTGCCTGAACCGTCTGTGCGAGTTTCGATCTTTCGGCCTCCAATTGAGATAATTGTTCAATATAGGAAGTCAATACAGCGTCATTTACACCCAATGTCGCCGGCGCGATATTACCAAATTCATTGCCGGTTACATAACTTTCCACCCCGTCCAATACCCTGAGGTTTATATCCACTTCATTGAGTTTTGAATCATTTTCCTGCACTTTGTCCAGGAACAGATTAGCCTCAGTACTCAGGTCCGTAATTCCTTTGGATTGCCGGTATTGTTCAACATTCTGTTCTACACTTCCCAGTTCAGAGGTAACGATTTTCAGGCGTTCCTCAATAAAGCGGAGTGTGTTGGTCGCTTCTCTGTTTTTATCTGCCAGCGTGGTAAACGTATATTCGTCCAGCAGGTTTTGCAAAATATCTTTTCCTTTTTGAGGAACGGCGTTTTCTATTGAAAGTGAAACAAGGGTACTTTTAGGTTTCTGCCGGGTAATTTGAATGGCGCCGATCAGATTATTTACTACACTTTCCTTGTTTTGCAGGGTCACTTTAACGACAGGGGTTTTCGGTGTTACCACGAAATTCTTATTGGAAACCCGGAATTTACCGTACTTACTCTGCACCTTTTCGCTATAATTAAACTTTCCCAAAAGCCTTTTTTCCTGGTCCATTAAGGCATACTTATTACCGACCAGCGGCTGAACGAAAAATGGTTCATCACTCAGGATTTCTGTTGCTGATATTTTAACAGGGCTCTGGTCATAAATTTCGTTGTCCCGGTTAGTTCCTTCATACCAATAAGTTGCCGTCAGACCCAAATTATCTACAACCTTTTCAATTAATGGTCTTGATTTGAGAATTTCCATCTCGTTATCCAGGTTTTTCGTATCGGCCAGATCCAGCTGATCAACGATGCTATTGCTATTGTTCAGAGAATGGTCTTCTTTAATCAGCACCGTAGCGCTCATCCTGAATATAGGAGTGTACCGCCTCAAATAAAGACGGGCCAGGAAAATACAAATAAACCCAGCGATCAGAAACCAATACCAATAGCGTAAGAATTTTAAAATAGAACCGAGCAGATTAAAATCATCCTCCTGGTCTTCAATCCATTGTGCAGAATCATTCATCGTTGTTGCTTCAAGATAATTGCCGAAGAACTTTAAGTATTAGGTATAACCGGGTCGCTTTGGAATAGCAAATTGAAAGAAGCAATCAGAAAAATTGAGACGCTACGCTGGCCAACACCACGATCGCACCCAAAATCGCAGTAAAAACCTGCACTTGCCGGATCCGATTATCCACAGGAAGAGGGACCACTTTTTCAGCAATGGGTTCAACATAAACAATATCTCCATTTCGTAAATAAAAGTAGGGAGATTTAAAAATGTCCCTGTTTTCCAGGTTCACCTTGCCGATCTCCCGTTTTTCATTAACAATTCGAATGATGGTAATACTATCACGTTTGGCGAAAACAGTCAGGTCTCCTGCCGAGGCCAGCGCGTCGATCAAAGTGGTCCGGTCATCCAGCAGATTATAGGCTCCGGCTTTGTTTACTTCACCCAGTACGACGAACTTATGGTTCATAAACCGGATATTCACCGCGGGCTCTTTTAAAAAAGCATTCAAAGCCAGACGAATTTTTTCCTGCGCACCTTCCAGGGTTAGGTTTTCCACCCGTATTTTACCGACGAAGGCCATCACTATGTTACCGGAAGAATCTACGGAGTAGCCGATTGCCTGCGAACCTCCCCCGCCTCCCGGGAGCGATGACATGGATAAGGAATTGAAGTTGGAAAAATTGAGAATGTCATTGGATTCCTTATTCAGACTACTGACGGTAATACCCAAAAGGTCTTCTTTCTGAATACGGGATATCTGAGGAATATGAACTTCGGTCAGAAATGGATAAACCGCATTTTTATCCTGGAAAAACGGCTTTACCGCCTTCTTCTCGACTTTACAGGAAACCAGGACAAAAAGAGAAAAACTTCCGACTACAAGAAAATGAAACGCTGATAGAAAATGTGTTTTCAAAGGCATATACTGTTTTGCGATAGAAGGATTCTGTTGATTGAAGTCGGAATATGGGCAAGATTCCCTGAGCCAATATAGGAAAATTTAACTTAAAATTGTAACTTTTTTACGATCACCATAGCTATCTCAAACGGCCGATCAACCCATGCCCTGAGCACATGATACACGCACTAATATTATTGAAACACCGTACTCAGTAGGTCCCGGTTTCGGAATGAATATTTTTCAATAGAATCGTTCAGTCTGCTGTCAAACCGGTGCTTGTGCAGCAGTTCTAAATGGTGCTTATGGTGCAAGTCCGTACCAAGGAAACTCACGAGATTTGCCTTTATCAAAAAAAATGCCCAGCTCTGAACAGCCTTACCATAGTATCCTACCAGCGACAAAATGTTCACCTGCATTAAGCATCCCAGGGAGGTCAGCCGGGCAAAGATGGATTTTTGATTAATTAGGTACGTATATCGCTCCGGATGCGCAAGTATAGGCTGGTAACCCTTAGTGATCAACGCAAAAATTACATCTTCCAAATTAGGCGAAACAGACACGAATGACATTTCAATCAATACAAAACGGGCTTGTCCAAACGAGAGGATATCGTTTGCCTCTATCAAGCCATCCAAATGTCTGTCAACAAAGTATTCGGCTGCCGCTTCTACCTCAATATGCAGATTTGCGTTGGTCATTGCAGCCCGAAGCGTAGTCAATCCATTTTTAATGCCAAAAGAATCATTCGGGTACAAATCTGCCAGAATATGGGGAGTTGTGATAATTTTCTCATACCCCATCGATTGTAAACCCTGGATCAAACTTAGGGAAGTCTGTATATCGGGACTACCATCGTCAATTCCGGGAAGTAAGTGGGAGTGCATATCCACACCAAGCTTTTCAAAAGCTGATCTTGGAGGACTTCTCCTAAAAAAAGAAAACATCGGCGAAATGCACGGTTATTGAGATGCCATTGTGAAAATCAAACAAAAGTCAATCCAGAAAATGACCGTCAAAACTCAAAAATAAAAATAAGATAATTCTGTCATTTTTTATACCTTCACAAAGAATAATATCTTAAATGCGGCCCTATGAAGCAAATTTTACATCTGTTTCTATGCATTCTCGTTTCATACCTCCCAACACTATCAGCCTACGGGCAACGGTCAAAGGCATTCCAAAATATCCGGTACGAAATAGGGAGTGGTGTTCTGTTTTCAACTTCTTCTTCAAATCCATTCTGGAATCGCACCAATCAATACGGTGAGGTACCTCTCGAATCGCAAATTTTCTCGCTGCGCGGCCAGGCCAGTAAAGGATATGACAGTACGCGGAAATTTTCATATGGCTACGGCATCCGTTCCGTTTTGAATGTCGGTTCCAAAAATCAAATTGTATTGCCCGAACTATATGTGAAGCTCCGTTATAAAGCGATCGAATTCGATGCCGGCCGGCGTCGCGAAATAGTGGGATTAACGGATACCACGCTCAGCTCAGGCTCATATATCTGGTCAGGCAATGCCATACCCATTCCAAAAGTTCAATTATCGATTCCCAATTATACACCTGTTCTTTTCAAGAGCGGTATTCTGTCTCTCAAAGCACAGCTATCACACGGCTGGTTTGGATCGGGTGACTCTACAAAAAAATATCTCCTTCACCAATCGAGCATTTATATACGACTTGGAAAGCCTGCCTGGCGTTTTAAGTTCTATACCGGAATCAATCACCAGGCTCAATGGGGCGGAAAACCTGCGGTCCCTTTTTATGATTACAATACCAAGGTTATGGTAAATCAATTCGGACAAAGCATGGAAGCTTTCCTAAATGTCGCGATGGGACTTCCGATCAACTACGGCTCCTATCGTTTCAAGACAGGCGGGCAGGTTTATGGAGAAGGTAACCGTTTGGGCAACCATTTGGGCACCGTCGATCTGTGTCTGGAGTATACCGGGGCTCAGAGCCGATGGCTGATCTACCGCCAATCCATCTATGAAGACGGTTCCTTATTTTTTCTCAACAACATCAGTGATGGTTTATCCGGCATTTCGTGGACGGCCCGCAAGAGAAATTCAGGACTAATGAAGATCGTTGTTGAATATCTTCATACCTCCGATCAAGGTGGGCCGCTTTCATCCCGAGCTGTACTGCCGGAACTGAGAGGCCAGGACAATTATTTTAACAACGGCCTTTATGAGGACGGTTGGGTTTATCGGAAACAAACCATCGGAACGGCCTTCCTGATGCCATTACGGAATTCAACAGGTCTTACCGGCGATAAAATAAAAGAGCTTAATCCGAATCATATATTCAATAACAGGGTCAATGCCCTTATCGTGAGCGTGCAAAGCCGTGTAAGGAAGTTGAATCTCATCTCGCGCATTTCGACCAGTAAGAATTTAGGAAATTACCGGGTCGACTACCCGCTTTCAGTCACTCAGCTCTCATTGCTGCAACAAATAGCCTTTCCAGTCAAACAATATACAGTTTCCGCGGGGCTCGCCTATGACAATGGAGGACTTCTTAAAAAAAATGCAGGCATTTCATTGATGGTCAACCGCAAATTCTGATACATGAAAACATTTCTTTTCCTTGTCGTGATGACATTGCCTGTTTGGTTGCAAGCCCAAAATCCGGAAACGGCTAAATCCATTCTGGTGTCGGCGGAAACGACTGCATTACCTGCCCAGGATTCATTAACGACCAAAAGAAAGATCCTGTCCACTTCCATTTACCGGAATGCAACCAGGCTTTCATCAGAAGCGATCCGGGCATTGTATGAGGGAAATAAAAAGGCCCGGAAAAGTTATCTGAGCGGGAAAATTCTGACACCAGCAGGGCCTGTGATCTCAGCCGCAGGCATTGCCTTAGGGTATGTGGCGATCAAGGGAAAACCAGCTTCCGCGAATATACATTACAACCAACAGGACATTACGGCCCAATACACAATTCGCGACCGCACCAAGTTGGCCGCCGGTGTGGGACTGTTTATCGGAGGTTTCGTACTGCTCGAATTTTCTAATGACCTGATCGTCCGGTCGACCCGCCGGTTTAATTCAGAACTCAAATATCTTCAGGCCGCTGACCCAAAACCGTCCCTGCATTTTGGGATAACCCCTTCCGGAAACCTGGGCGTATTTGCCCGCTTCTAGTCGGAGTGGTTCGCATTGAGTATACCCAGCATCTTTTCCGCGGCGTGACCGTCACCATAAATTTTACGATAGCTGATATCGGGCTTGTTTTCAAAATACTCGTAGGCGCTAAGCATTTTTGACTTGCCTGCATCGCATAAAACAGCCGCCCCACTCTCCACTATCTCAGTCCATTCTGTTTCAGAACGCATAATGATGCATGGCTTGTTAAGGAAATATGCCTCCTTTTGAACTCCCCCCGAATCGGTAATAATAAGCCTGGCTTCCTGCTCCAACTGTATGATTTCCAGGAACGAAACCGGCGGCACCATTAAAAAAAACGGATTGTTCCTGATTTCCCGGAGCAAACCTGGCTTCAACAGCACATCCATTTGCTTGGATGTGCGTGGATGAACGGGGCAGATAATCCTGATACCGTACATCCGCGTCATTTCCGATAACGCTTCAAAGATTGCATTCAAGCGAAGGGGATCGTCCGTATTTGCATTCCGGTGGAGGGTCGCAAGCAGGAAATCGCCCGGGGTAAGGTTATATTTTTCGAGGACGGAGGCTTTCTTTTTCGCCACCTCGGTAAAAAACATCGTGTTGTCATACATCACATCCCCGACATTGAAGATTCCGGGATTGTCGATGGTGTAAGGAGCGACACTGTTTACATTAAACCCCTCTCTGATCAAATTATCGTAGCCGGTTTGGGTTGGGGGAAAAAGATAGGTTGATACATGATCGCTGAGAATTCTATTGATTTCCTCAGGCATCGTTTTATTGAAAGAACGCAAACCTGCTTCAATATGAACGATGGGAACATGTATTTTAGAACCTGCGATTGCACCGGCAAGTGTCGAGTTGGTGTCTCCATACAGGATCAGGTAATCGGGTTTTTCCTGTTTAACAATTTCTTCAATACCCATGATCATTTTGCCCGTTTGCACGCCGTGCTCACCCGATCCTACGCCTAAGTTATAGCTCGGCTGGGCTATCTGTAGTTCTTCGAAGAACAGAGAGGACATGTTTGCGTCATAATGCTGACCGGTATGAACGATAACCTCTTGCATTTGATCACTGAAAGTAGTCCTTACCGCGCGGGTCATCGCTGCGGCTTTAATGATCTGGGGCCTGGCTCCAATAATGCTCAGGAGTTTTTTCATCAATGTGATTATTTTTCATCAAATCAGCACTCGCCGGGTAATTTTCAATAAACCAGGTCAAGAATGCGGTCACGTCTATTTTTTCCCGAAGCATTCGCATTCTTCTCTGCTGAAAATCCTGTTTCAAATGCGGTTCTGCCAACAGGGTACTTGCTTTGGCCAGCAATTTTTCTTCTTGCTCCGGATGTATTCCATATGTCAACCGGTAGGTATGTTCCAGTTCCTCTAGCACGGAGATCCTTCCCGCAAAACTGCTGCATCGGATGGAAGGTGTTCCTAACACAGCAGCTTCGACAGACATACTCTGGCTGTCACATACCAGCAAAGTGGCAGCTGCCAGTATCTGATGCATATCAGAAGGCCGAATTTCCAACCGGTATTGTATATACTTTTCATCCAAAGAAGATTCAGAAGATATAAGCACTTTGTGTCCCATGGCTGTAATAACGTTGATCAGCTGGTCCAGCAACCTCCCACTTATCCCCTTGACCCCAAAGTCATGATGAGCCGTAAGCCTGACCAGCCGGATCAGTACAAATGAGTCGGGCAGGCCGTACCTTGCGCGAATGCCTTCATCAGCTCTAAAAACATTGGGGTGCAGGTACCCAAGTTTCATGTAACCTGCGTAGCCCACTTTCTTGGATGTCCATTTGCCAACGTCGCAAACGACAGGGCAAAGTATGGTCTGTGTAAAAGGAAAGGTCAGCTTGCCCAATGTTTTAATGATCTCATAGTCGTCTTCGGTAATGGTAATCCTGTTGATTCTGAGCAGCATTCCCAATTGAGCCAACGAGGCATCCGTACCAATTAACAGATCAGGTCTTTTTCTGATCAGTATGGGAAAGATGGTGATCAGCCTCTGCACCAGGCTCCACGCCACGGCCAATTTGGAATGGCCCCGCTCCCGCATGAGAATGTTCCGGTAAGGAATTCCATCTGCCCTAACAAGAGACTCAAGCACGTCTTTCGTTTTGATGAGAATGATGATTTCGTGCTTTTCAGTCTGTATGAGCCTTCGTATTGTTTCCCGAAGAAACAAATACTGTGCAGGATGGCCAAAGTAAAAAAGTAGTTTCATTTGGCCACCTTCCCTCCAATCATCTCATTAGCCGAAACAGACATCGGCGTAAATGCATACAGTTTTTTCAAAACAGGTCGAAACCGCCTTGCCAGGTCCATCGTCAATTGATAGTGAGACGGGTAATCGAAGGCATTTTTATTGGGGCTTTTCCAAATTTTGTCATACTCTTCCCGGCTCATCCCGAGTTTTTTCAAAGTATAATCCAAAAGCTCGAACAACTCTTTCTCAGGAGCGAAAGGCTGTTTCAGAAGCTGCAAGGCCTCCTCTCTCTGCATAGCATTGCTCAAAACCTGGGCCGACAGGTTGATCTTACGTTTGTCAATCCCGAATTTACGCGGGAGCCAGTAGGCCATGGCGAATTTGGTAAACAGATTTTCATGATGGTGGCCGCCATAGTCTTTCCAGTCATATTCACGGATCAAAAGCGCTTTGGCTTCCTGCTTACTGTAATTCAGATAGTAGTATGGCCTGATATCCTTGATCTTCCGGATCAGTCCGCAGTATGCCATCCGCGCAATCGTGAGCATCGGATAGGTTTTGAGGGCAACCCCGGTCCCGAACCTGGCATGGATATATTTCAGTTGCCGGGCATCGGAATAGGTCCATTCCTTGGGTTGTTTGCCCTCGGACCGAAAGTCGTTTCCCCTTAGAATAAACCTAATCCCTTCTTTGGATGCGACCTTGTACATTACCGCCTTAATGGCAAGGTCGGTAGGCGCATCAATCCAGGGCAGGGAAGCTTTCATGTAGGCCTTAAGCAAGTCCTTCATTTCCTCATAGTCGATAACGTAGGTTTCCAGGTCAATATTCAGGCGCGAGGTCACTTTATAAATATTCTGCACGGCGATCTCACTGTTGAACCCGTTATCCAGGTTCAGCGCCAACGGACGTAATCCGCATTGATGCGCTACATGGAGAATATAAGAGCTATCAACTCCCCCACTGACCCCTATCAGACAATCATATCGCTTGTTTTTACCGGCGCTTTTCATTTCAGCGACCAGTTGCTGCCAGTCAGCGCTGCCTTTTTCGCCCCGGGGATAATCCGCCATCATTTTTTCCTGAAGGCGGCAGAAATTGGATACACCATCCTCATCGAACCGGATGCCTGGTATTGATTCGTCCCAAACGCCTTTGCTACAAATTTTCATAAATCGCTGCCAAATAATTTCAACAATTCGTTCTGGCTGGGGTAGTTGACCAGCACCGCTTTCCGCGGGCCGTGGTACACAAATAATGAGCCGGCCGCCATCGCAGAAGCATGAGTTTCTGTAAATGCCCTATGCAAATCATCGAGACTCCCGGCCCCGCCCAACGCGACCACCGGTATTTCCACCGCTTCCGAAACTTCTTTCACAAGCTTCCAGTCGTAGCCCTGCATTTTCCCATCGTGTTGGATAGAACTGATAACGATTTCCCCGGCCCCCTTTTCCTGCATTAGCTGAGCCCACACGACTGGGGACATCCCGGTCGCCCTGGTACCGCCTGCAATATAAACCTGCTCTTTTCCCCAGAAATTTTTCTTCACATCAATGGATACCACGATTGTTGAGCTCCCAAACATATCCGAGGCCGCTTTGACAAAGTCAGGGTTCTCGAAAGCATATGAATTGATGATCACTTTTTCAGCTCCCGCATTGATGACCGATTTAATGTCTTTTAAACTCCGTACCCCGCCCCCCACGGCAAACGGCATATTAGCTTCATCCCCTATCCGCCACACAAAGTCCGGAGAAATAACCCTTTTTTCACTGGTGGCAAGAATGTCCAGCAGTATGAGTTCATCGGCCCGCAGATCATTCAGTATTCTGACCGCATTGATCGGATCACCAATGTAGCGGTGGTCTTTAAACTGAACCGACTTGACTAATCCTTTGTCCCTCAGCAGCAAAACGGGTATCACGCGCGGTCGAAACATCGGTTTTATATCAGCGTCAGAAAGTTACGGAGCATTTGTTCCCCGCAGTCGTGACTTTTCTCAGGATGAAACTGGGTGCCGTAAATGTTCCCTTTTTGTACGGCCGACGTAAATGTATATTCGTACTCAGTGGCTGCGAGCACATCCTCACGTGCCACTCCTGCCAGGTGAAATGAATGGACAAAATAATATTGCATCTCCGGAAGCAATTGGTGAAACAAAAGCGACTCTTGCTGTAAGATGGCCGTGTTCCAACCCATATGCGGCACTCTGTACTTTAATTTATCAGCAATCGTGAAACGTTTGACTTCCGCATCGATCCATCCTAAGCCTTTGATATTTCCCTCCTCACTGTATCCTGCCATCAGCTGCATGCCGAGGCAAATACCTAAAATGGGGGCCTTTTCATGTAAAACCCTGTGATTCAACACCTCCCATATTCCTGATTCCCTCAGGTTTTTTACACCATTGGCAAAGTGACCCACGCCTGGCAAAATGAGCTTGTCGGCGGTGGCAATCACGTCCGGTTCGGCAGATACCGTCGCAGCTTCCCCAACGCGTTCACATTTGCGCAGCACCGAACGCAAGTTTCCCATTCCGTAGTCAACAATTATCGTTTTGGAAGGAAAATTCTGCACATCAAGTTTATTCAAAATCAAGCATTCTTGCCACCCCTATAAATCTCGATCAATCTTCTCGCTATGAGCCTGTTATCCAGGGATTGCACCGCCTCTCGGCCACGTATGGAAACGGTCCCGCTCAACACTTTCCTGAGCTTATCGGCCACATCTGCCGGTTCGTAGGATGTCAGGTAGCATCCCTCCACTCCCGCAATCCAATGCCTGGCGTCTCCGACATCCGTAGTGATGACCGGGCAATTGCAAGCGAGCGCTTCCTTGACGAACTGGGGTGAACCTTCCGTGTGCGACGTCATCAGGGCTGCATCTGCCGCCGACAAAAGTTGCGCGACCTGCACCCGGCTGAAATTTTTCAATTCAATCAGTTCAATTTCCTCGTTTGCCAATAAGCCTATTGCTTCACGAGCTAATGGATAGTTTTTAACCGGGTTATCAAATGCCGATGAAAAAAGGATATATTTTTTATCGGGCTTAAATCCAAGTTGCTTTCGGGCTGTTTCTTTGTGTTCTATTTTAAAAATATCGAAATCTATTCCACAAGGGAGCACGAAGCTTTTATTTTTCGAACTGACCAGAGACCTTTTTCTTAATAAGTCACTCACATAAATGGTTTTCTCACTCAACAATTCAACCGCGGCTGAAATAAGCCTCAGCTTTTGAACATTGATATCAGAACCATGAAACGTTGAGATCACAGGAACCTTCCTCTGAAGATTAGCCAGCAAAGCGGAGAGCGAAAAATGGGCATGGATGTAGTCATAGTTTGTCTCCGCAAGTCGCGCAACCAGTTCCTGCCTGCTTTTCAGGTACCCCGAAAACCCCTTGTGCCGAATAAAAAAGTAATCGAACCAGATGCCGGCGTCTGCCTTTTCAACTGCCTTTACCTGATCATAGATGAAGGCCTGATGCTTTTCAAACTCAAACCCGGGGGCATTTCCGCTGCATACGATCAGTATCCGCATCGGCATTAATCGAGTCCTCTCCCCGCCATTTTGAACCAATTCCATCCAATGACAATAACCGATACAATCATCAGATAGGGAATGAAGTATTTCCTGTTTTTCATATTCATCTGACTGATTCCGAAGGCTGTCAGTATCAGGAGAAACGGCACGATCGGCATGTGAAACCGCTCCGACAGGGCAAAACCGCTGGAAGCGAGGACAAACAGGTATGAAAAAAGAACCGCCAGTAAAAGTGTATGCTGCCGCCAAAGCCGCCTTTTGACCAACATCCACAGGGCCACATACACAAAGAATGCGTAAACATTTTTAGTAAACATTGCGCCATTCATCATCATGGCATTCGGCTGATTGGTGTCTACCAGGGTAGGAAACGGCGCCATAAGCATGACAGGAAGGAATATACTTCTTGAACCATATCTGGCCAACGCATTCCCCCCTTCCCTGCTTGCAAAATTGTCCATCTGGGAAGTGAGGTTTTTATCGCTCTCTTCCAGGTATTGCATAATGGCATTATTAAATGGCCCCGAAAAGATAGCTGCGATGACGATCACCATTACCACCGACATCACAATCTTCTTGTTCAGATTTGAAATTCGCTGAGAAACAAGCAGAATAGAAATACCGAACGAAGCTAAAACACTCAACGCGAGAATAGTTCGAAAAAAGAACAAGGACCCTGCCAGGAGCAGGGCTATGGCGATCGTTTTGATGTCAAAATGCTGCGATCGCAATACGGTATCTGCCACATAGGTAAAACCCAAAGTCAAAAAAACCATTTCCGTTTCTTTGACATGCAACCCGCAATAGTAAATCAGGTTAGGCAACAGCATTGCCAGGATGCCGGCAATACGTCCGGTCGATTCCCCAAAATTATTCCGCGCCAGTTTGTAAACAAATACGCAGGTAATAGCTCCAAGCAGTGCTTTGATCAGGCGTGGCACCAGTATTTCTTCCCCCACCAAAAAATAGAGCAAACCCAGGTAAAATGGATAGCCCATATCCGAATAGTTGGTACCAATGTATTCCAGGTAAACCGCAAATTTTCCGTCATTGAGCAAGCCCGCTAGCCAGATCCCTTCCCGATGATAACCTAATGCGTCTCCTGTCTCAAATTCGAAAGGCTGGCCGGTGACCTCCGTAAAATAAACGTAGCTGAAGAACACCCATGCAATCCGGATCACAAATGAAACCCGAAACAATTTTCTCACATAAACCTCGGGGCTGGCCGAAGCCCATTCTTTTGTGAAGCGGGTGGAAAATATAAAGAAAAGCAAAATTTCCCCCACCCCAAATAATATCCACTGCAAGGGGAGCGCCTGATTGATAAACAGGGTTACACAGGCCAGCGTCACAATACAAAAGGCTATAATCCCTTTCTTTGTAAAGTATTTCGGAACAAATGTGAGCTCGAACAAATTTTGCATTTACAATGTCATTTATAATAGAGCTTCTTCTTCATCCGAATTAAAAAGTCGGTCAGTTTCGGACCCACTATTCTTTTGAAGAAAAATTTCTTGATTTTGACGCGCTTGGGTTGCCAGGAGCCTTCAAAGTGATGGATACAATAGCTGTTAGGCGTCAGTGTAATGACCCCGGACCTTGATTTGGGACAGAAATAATCCTTGGGAAACATGTGCATGCAATCGCGATAGACCTGGTATCCGTTCTTCAATACAAATCCGTTCGCAGCCATTATTCCTGAAATAATCTCTACGTTCGTGGTCATATCGTAGCTTCCGTCCGGCCGACGGAAATGTTTCCCGTCATAATATTGCAACTGTTCGGCTGCCCATTTGCCCGACAGCTCACTGGCCATAATGCCGGTAGGTATTTCTGTTTCGCTTTCAAAACCGGAGAAGGCAGGGAGGTGCAAAAGATCATCCAAACTTTTGAGCACTTCCACATCGGTATCCATGTATATTCCACCGTAGTTGTAAATTGCGTACAAGCGGACGTAATCCGTAACAAATGCAAATTTCCTTGCCTCGTAAGCTTCTCTCACATAAGGTACACTGCTGATGTCAAAAGTATCTTCATTCCATAGCTGCAGTGTATAATCCGGCAGATATTTCTTCCAGGATTCAATACACCTGTCAGCCAATTCGGGCATTTTACCCCTGCCGAACCAACAATAATGTATCGTCTTGGGAATCATCAGATACGGTTAATGCGCAATGGGTCCGGGGAAGGCAGAGGAACGTTTGTCAAGAATTCCACAATTCTTTCCGAAGCTTTACCATCTCCATAAGGGTTGCTTGCCTGGCTCATTCTGCGATAGATTCCGGGTTCATCCAGCAATTCGCTTACATTGGCTATGATTTTTTCACTATTTGCGCCCACAAGCTTCACCGTTCCGGCTGTGACCGCTTCGGGTCGCTCCGTAGTATCGCGCATAACGAGCACGGGCTTCCCGAGACTGGGTGCTTCCTCCTGTACTCCCCCGCTGTCGGTCAGGATCAGGTAGGATTTCTTCATGAGAAAAATAAACGGGAGATACTCCAGTGGCGGAATGAGAAACACGTTTGCATGGATGGCGCCTTTCAGAATTTCCCGGACCGGCGTTTGAACGTTGGGATTTAAATGCACCGGATACACAAAATCGACCGTCGGGTATTTTTCGGCCAATGCTTTCAATGCCTCGCAGATCGCCACAAATCCTTCCCCGAAATTCTCTCGCCGGTGGCCGGTAATCAGCACCATCTTCTTTCCGTCACGGAGCCGGTCGGGATTGTATCCGTTTTCTTTGATCTGGCCAATCAGGTTCCATTTGATCGAATCTGTGGCTTCAATTTTCGCGATCGCCAGGTTCAATGCATCGATGACCGTATTTCCTGTCATGCAGATATTACTCTCATGGACCTGTTCCGTCATTAAATTTCGTTTGGCGGCAGCAGTGGGAGCGAAGTGAAAGTTGGCCAACCGGCTGGTAAGCTGACGATTGATCTCCTCTGGCCAGGGACTGTAAATATTGTAAGTCCGAAGGCCGGCTTCCACGTGTCCGATCATCGTCCTCTGATAGAATGCCGAAAGCGAGGCAGCCATGGAGGTTACCGTATCCCCGTGAACCAGCACAATATCCGGCTTCGCCTCAGCCAGGACCTCCCGCATTCCCAAAAGGATCCGACTGGTTACGTCATACAAGTCCTGCCCTTTGCGCATGATGTCGAGGTCATAATCGGGAATAATGTCGAAAATACTTAAAACCTGGTCCAACATTTCCCGATGTTGCCCGGTAATACAAACCTTTAAGCTAAACTTATCTGCATGTTTCCGTATAGCTTTCACTAAGGGAGCCATTTTAATGGCCTCCGGACGGGTCCCAAAAACGATGAGTAAATTTTTCAATCGGTTAAGCGATACGTTTGTAGTCGCAGGCGGGTCTTGATTAAGGACTGTTTGATCCGGGAAAGCATGTATTTTGTCCTGAAATAAGCGACTACAATGCCCCTGGGCGAGTGATAGACAAAGCGATAGAATGCAGGTTGCTTCAAAAAATCAACACATTTCAATATCGCCCGTGTCTCTTCAGAAAATCTGGAATTAATGTAAAAATCCAGCAACGCCCTGACTCGTAATCCGTCCAGGAGCAACTTCAATGACGGATTCAGGCTTTCTTCGCGGTGCAGATAACCGAGATTGAAAATTACATGCTCCGATTTGCTCCATGGCTTGCTGATCCCGAGCGCCCGGCCTGCCACTTTCACATCCTGGTTTGAATATGCGAGGAACTTATTGGCATAACCTACTTTGTGTTTCAGGGCAATCCGAACCCAGAGATCAAAGTCCTCACCGAATTTCAAAAAAGGCTTAAACCCTCCCTCCTCTTCAAAAACAGACTTATCGACCACGACAAAAGAACAGTTGATAGGAACCCAGAAAGTCCGCGCATATACCTGAAAGTAATCAATATAGCCCGCTTCAAAACCTGCATCGAGCCCGACATCGGCAGGAACGGTCTTCCCGTTTTTTACCAGATAATATTTACAGCCATACATTCCGGCCCCTGGAAATCGCCCGATTAGCGCATTCATTTCCTGCAAAAGACTGTCATGCCACCAGTCATCCGCATCCAAAAACAGGATGTAGTCGAACCTGGCATGCCTGGCCCCATTATTCCTGGCTGTTGAAACTCCTGCATTGGCCTGGCTAATGATCCGAAGTCTGTCGTCCTGGTAACCGACCAGCTGCCGGGCACTCCCGTCGGTTGAGCCATCATCAACCACAAGCAATTCAAAATTCTGAAACGTCTGGCCGAGTACGGAATCAACCGTCTTCCGAATGTAATCGACTTTGTTATAAAGTGGAATAATGACCGAAAACACTTCAAAAAGGGCTATTTTCTGACATTATATCAGGCAAACTAACGGCTAAGCTTTTTCAGAACAGCGACCACCTCGTCCCGTTTCGAGGCAGGAAAGAAAATATAGTCATTCCAAAGCAGGCTCTCGGAAGTCCATTGCTTTACAGTTACCCTGCTTATCTCGCGAAAGGACACGATACGATCAGTCGTCTCATTCTGGACCAGCTGAATAATCGAATAGTCATTTCCTTGGAGGATGTCGCACACCCGATCGGCCCTCTCCTGGGTAAATGCCAACACATCGTCACTAAAACTATCCAGGATTTCGCAGATAATATATGGCTGATTTTCAGTGATCAGCTTTTGCATGCCTGAGAGCACTTCCAGCTCTCCTCCCTCCACGTCAATCTTGACACAGCTTACATTTTTGTTCAGGCTGAGGCTGTCGTATGCCTGCGAGAAAACAGACCTCCGTTGCACAAAGAAATTTGGCCTCAGCCCATGCACCAGCGAGCCCGTCGGGTCCGCTTCACCATTGGTTTCTAAAAAATCCTCCTTTAGTCTGTCTGACAATGCAAAATTATAGACGTGGCAATTTTCAAAACCATTCACCTGAATCAATTTCTTCAGATAGTGGCAGCATGAAGCGTCTGGCTCGAAACCGATGTACTCAATGTCCTTCTCAATAGATTTCACGGAGATCAGCGTTTGCCCGATATTTGCGCCCACATCGATAAAAACCTGGTCATCCGAAGTAAAAAGACCGGCGACCAGTCCGGTTAGCCAATTGGGTTTCAGAAAAATGTTCGGATATCCCAGCCCGCCGATTACAGGAACACTAACCTGCCTTTTTGCAAAATAGAGCCTTTTATGCAGGTTGATATAGTTCAGAATTCTGAACTTCCTGAGTATCCTGAACTGTAAGTTTTCCGTGTTCATCAGCAAAAGGCGGACATATACGTCCAAGTTTGTATTCTGGCAGATTCTATCTATGATTTGCCAATTACTTTCGTATGATCAGGTCTAAAAAAGGATCATAAAAACACTCGTGAATGTTTGGATTGAGCCGTTTCAAAAATGACTTGTACCGGCCATTACTTGAATATCTTGACGCCAGCCTGTAAACAATATCGCGCTTTTTCAAAAATCCGGTCAGGCTGCCGACGATATTTAATTCGCTGAGCGGACCGATGGCCAGTTCAAATTCGTGGTAGCTCATCCCCCGCCCCCAACGCGCAAACTCCATTTTCTGCTCTTCGGTTGGTTCAATATCCTGGTCGAACCGTGCTGCAAACTCCCCCCGCGGGCTACGCGACGCGTACCGAATGGCCAGCTCGTCGGGTAGCCAATAGTAAAACGGCAATAGCGACGTGTGGGAATCATACAGATGCAGGCGGTTGGGCGTTCCAATTACACACCATAGTCCTCCCGGGGAAAGCATATGGTAGGTTTGACTGATCGCTGCAAGCCGTTCAGCATAGGTCATATGCTCTAACACCGCGAAAAACATGATGATATCGTATTTTTCACTCGACAGCGAGGCTGCAACTTCCGTCGCATTCATGAGATGAAAGGTCGCATTCAGCCCGTAAATCCTACATCTTTCCTCCGCATCCTTTAACAGCCCGTTTTCAATGTCAATGGCTGTAACTATGGCCCCCTGCTCGGCCAGGGCGACAGTTGAAGTTCCATTTCCACAGCCGATTTCGAGTATTCTGAGCTCTTTGAGAGGTTTTACGCTATTGAGCCAGGGAATAATCCGGGTTCGATGGTTCCGCAACCTTACCTCCATCTCGCGACTTTGCTGTTGAACTTCGACAGAATCGGCAGCCTTATTCGACGAGTAGACGTTCGCCATCAAAGACTCCGCGAGAAGTGCCGTTTTATCAGCAGGCAACGAGATAAAATTCCTCGACAGCTTTTCCGGTATATGGAGGTCATAATACCAGTTCCTGAGCCCCTCTTTGTAGCTACTTCCGTTAGTCATGTATCTGCTGAGCATTGAAATGACGCCGCCCTTGTTTCAAAGGAATAATGCTTTTCGAATCCACCATTCTTAAAATTTACTAACACTTTCTTTGTGAAAACAGTAGCCCGTTTATTTGAAACGAATTACAAATTTCTTCATATTATTTACTGGCCAGCAACCTGTCCAAATGGAAGAGCACCCTATATAAATTGAGTATTAAAAACCAAATCAACTTATTGCGTTTTAATCGTCTTATAATAACCGTATCAAGGGCAAATTCCTGGTAATCCAAAAGAATGCTTTTCGGCAAAACCTGCTGTAATACCTGTGCCCGTTCTTTTTGATCCAATGCCGTATCAGTGCTGCTTATTCCCTGATTGTCAAACCAAACCACATCAATGTCCCGGTACGCGACTTTCTCATTATGCAGCCCGACTGTAATCAGATAGAACTTCCAGTCGGATACAATTTTTAAAGACTCATCATACAGGCCGTACTGGTCAAATAATGACCTTTTGATATAAGCTGACGCGTGAAAAATTGTCGATCGGTACATGTCCAGAAGCGTAATCGGTCGCCCTGCGTAGCTTTTTTGGGTCACTAACTTTCCGTTGATCTCCCGTATTTTGTTTCCATACAAGATGCTGCAATCGGGCATTTCGTGGAGCATCTGTTCCGTTACATGCCTGTCAATCAAGTAGTCACCGGAATTCAGAAAGTGGCAGTATTTTCCTTTTGCCTGCAAAATCCCCTTATTCATGGCGTGGTAAATTCCTCTGTCGGGTTCGCTGACCCAGTAGGTTATCTTATCCTCATACCTGCGTATCACCTCAGTACTCCCGTCCGTTGAGCCACCGTCGACGACTATGTACTCAAAGTCAGCGGAAGTCTGGGTCACAACACTTTCAATGGTTTTTTGCAGCCCGGCGGCGTTATTATAATTGATTGTTATAATGGACAACTTCTGCATCATATCCGGAACTGAAAACGGTTTTGATTACTTGGACAATCTGATCTATATCCGAAAAAGACAATTCAAAAAACAACGGCAAACGAACCAGCATAGCGGAATAATAATCAGAAAAAGACAGTTCGCGCCCGTCGTGCTTATCCTTATAAAATTCACTTTTATGTAAGCTGAGGTAATGAAAAACCGCCAGTATCCCGCTACCCTTTAATGCCTTAATAAGCTGGTCACGTTGAGCTGCATTCCGGCAGACCAGGAAAAACATGTGCGCATTGTTGGTTGCATAATCGGGTATCTTTGGCAATTCGAAACCTCCCAACTCCGCAATGGGCATTAAAGCCTGATAGTAGTAATTCCACAAAGCAGCCCGTCGGTTTTGAATCTTTTCAAGGTTTTCTAGTTGGGCATATAAAAAGGCGGCAATAATTTCGGAAGGCAGAAAAGAGGAGCCCACATCTATCCATCCGTACTTATTGACTTCCCCCCGGAAAAACTCGCTGCGATTGGTCCCCTTTTCCCATACAATTTCTGACCGATGAGCAAAACGATCGTCATTGATTACCAACATCCCACCCTCTCCTGAAATGATATTCTTTGTTTCATGAAATGAAAACGCCGCCAGGTGCCCGATCGACCCTAACGGTCTACCCTTATACGAAGAGTCAATGGACTGAGCGGCATCTTCTATAACCAGCAAGTTATAGGCGCGGGCCAGCGCCATAATTTTGTCCATGTCACAAGCAATTCCGGCATAATGGACGGGAACAATAACTCTGGTGCGTTCCGTAATCAATGATTCCAACCGGTCTGCATCCAGGTTCGGGCTTTCAGAAGTACTATCGGCAAAGACAATGCGTGCACCCTGCCGGACAAAAGCCAGGGCCGTCGACACGAAGGTATACGATGGAATGATTACCTCGTCCCCCGGTTGGATGTCAGCCAGGATAGCTGCCATTTCAAGTGCATCCGTACAGGAAGTTGTCAGCAACACCTTTTTAAACAAGTATTTTTCTTCGAAAAAAGTATGGCATTTCTGCGTGTACAGACCATTGCCGGAGATTTTGCCCGACCGTACGGCATCCACAATGTAGTCCGTCTCATTGCCGGAGAGATATGGCTTGTTAAATGGTATCATAGCCAACCGTGGTACACATTCAGCTCACTTTTCAAAACGAACCCATTGTTTTCATAAAAACGGCAAGCATTGATATTACCTCCCTGCGTTGTTACAAAAAGGGTAGATATTCCTGACTCCTCCGCGTAAGATCTCGCCCGGTTTAACAAAGATTTGCCTATACCCTGATTTCTTTTTTCTCTACTCGTGGCAATCAGGCCAATGGTAGCATTGTTCCCCTGCTTTTTTAAAGTAATAAAGCCGTCAATTACTCCATTGAGCGTATGAACAAAGACAACATCTGCCATTTCACCAGTTAAGCAGTTATCAATCCATTGACGGTACATTTTCTTAAAATCATTCTCACCAAATCGACGATCAACCCGATATCTGGAATATTCTCCGCTTTGATAAGCCAGCTCATAAAGCACTGATCCATCATTACCTCGTTGTAATATCTCGATATTCGGATACTGCGGCACAGGAACCGCTCCATTAATTTCCATGGAGTAAGTCATCTTTAAATCAACGTGCTGAAACGAGGCCCCATTAAATGCAGCATTGTCAAGCAGATTTTTAGAATAGATATACAGCAGCTGGTAATTTTCATTTTCTGCCTGTTTCACCATATCCATTATGCGCCCGCCTTCCTGACCTTCCGTTTCAATCTTTCCGATCTTTCGGTCAAAAAATTGGCTATCCCAGGAAAGATATTGAATACCGGACATTAGCAAATCAGGTTCCTGATATTGGTCAGCATGACGTCCCTGCTACACATTTTCAGAGCAAGCGCACGACATTCCGAAGACAACTTTCCGTAGTTAACACGATCAAGTGTCAACATCGCTTTAATCCCGCTCGCCAAATCGGCAACATCTCCGACGGCGGCCCGATGACCCGTTTTTCCATTGATTACAAGATCCTGTGCGACTCCGGTGTCAAAAGCGACCACGGGTGTCCCGCACATAATAGACTGGTTAATCATCATTGGCCCCGAGTCCTCAATAGACGGACAGACAAAAACGTCGGCCGCCTGATAGGCCTTTATCAGCTCATTTTCTGAAAGATAACCCATATACTTTGTATTTTCGTTATCCTCCAAGCTTGTCGAAGCACCAGCAATCAGCAGGTAAAGATCATCCTGTTTGATCATTGCAAGTGCTTCCAGCAACAGTTGCATTCCCTTCCTCTTTTCACTCAGCGACGAAGCTCCAAAGAACAGCACCTTCTTGTCACGAGGAATTCCCAGGCTATGCCGCACCTCTGTTTTATCTCCCGGCCTAAAAAGTGTCTCATCTACATATCCCATGAATTTACCGACAGGTCTGTCACGAAAAAGTGCGGATTTCAGTGTCCTCTGGTAGTCACTTTCAGAGAATGTAATAACGCCGGTAGCATCAGGTAAATACTTCTTTTTAAAAGCCAGATTTTGGGCCGCAACCCATTTATAGTCGTCTGAAAGAATAGCAGGACAATTAGAACAATCAGTTGTAAAGCCAAGGCATTTCCAGGGATAGTGACAGCCACCGGTTAATGGTGCATTGTCGATAAGGAGGCAGAATATTTTTGCATCCGTCAATCGTTTTAATTCGCTGATCACTTTCGAATTAACAAAATCGGTCGTCCAGTGGATAAAAATCACATCCGGGTTTGATGGCATCAGAGCTAGTATCTTCCTTGCCGAAGCCACTGTGTACCGCTCATATTTGTTGTAGAAATAATAGTCGTAAGCAAACAACTTGTCCGTAAGCCTTTTCTTATCAATCCTCCTTAGCAACTTATGGAAGGAGTTATCAAATCGGGTGTCCCGGTATTGAATGATACGATCACCAATCGCTTTGGATTCTTTAACAATCAGATAAGATTGGGCTCCGTCGCTGATCAATAGCTTATGAAAATCCACGGAAAACTTACCGGCTCCACCATAATCGACCGCAGATAGGTTTAAAATGACCGGATACTGATTCGCCACTTCTATATTATGATTTAGTCGCAAGTTTTACCACTTTCAGGATAATCCTTTTCCACAAACTCCTTTTCTCCGGATTGATAAATCGTTCAAAGAGATACCAATCATAAAACTGATCAATTTCTATGTCAGTATGTTTGAGGGGAAATGGTAATGCATAGGCAGGCATCAAAAAGAAAGGGCTTTTGGCACCAAAAGTATGTGTACCGTCCCCATCAAAACCAATATTTGAAATCAAATTAACTGTCGGCACAATGCTATATCCCCTATGATACAGCCGCGAGAAATACCATTGAAAATCCCAGACGTCACGGCGCTGTTCTTTAAAGTAAAAATCAAACTCTTGTGCATAATGCCTGAAAAACGATTTGCGCCCCAATGTTTCCGCGACCCTCCATTTTCCCTCAGCAGTATTCCACGCAGCAGCTGAATAGTCGAAATAATTCCAGGCTCTCCGCCATGAAGCCCAGCCCCAGGTCCCTCCAAGGGCAGAAAAAAG
The DNA here is from genome assembly GCF_946482605.1 of uncultured Dyadobacter sp. The sequence goes on from NZ_CAMLSE010000005.1 coordinate 27,323, forward strand.
ATAAGATTGCCGGTTTGCTTTCCACTGCCCCAGGAAATTAGTACCACTGATCATGGCGATCTGCTCGTTTGTCCGGTAGCGTTCTAAAAGTTCAGCACAGAAGGGAAAGAAACGCTCATCGGGCAAACAATCATCCTCCAAAATAATCCCTTCTTCAACATGGTCAAAAAACCACGTAATCGCCTCGGCAGGGCCATGCCCACATCCTCTGTTACTCTCCCGGAACAAGGTCTTCAACTCGCATTCCCAGTCTATCTGGTTCGAAATTTTACGGGTGGCAGCACATTTTTCGCTATCACCGGGCACCTCGGGCCTGGGTCCGTCGGCCGCGATGAACAAAAAGCGGGGCTTGACTTTCCTGATCTGATCGAATACCTTCTGAGTAATTTCCGGACGATTAAAGACAATGAACAGTACTGGCGTAGCGAACATGCTCGACTATTTAACAGGCTTACGGGCTTCGACGAATAAAGATGTCGGATCATAGGCATGACTGTCTTTTACATCCAGCTCATATTGTGACCAATTCAAAATATCACTCCTGTATGGGTCAAGGACATTTAGCGCTGTGAAACCAATTGTGCGCAGTAATCTTGATAACGAAAACCTGTCGTACATACAATAATGTATTTCGCCCCCATTCCGGAACTGGCCAATTTTCAAAAACTCTCTTTCCTTGCCCGTAAGCAAGGCCGAAACTATCCTCTTTCTGATTTTACTGAATTTAAAGTTCCTGACAATCCTTCCAATATACTTTTCCAAGATTGACGCATTTATTTCCTTAGGCGTGTCAAGGCTTTCCAGATAACTGCTTCTGATTAATCTACCGACATGACCTATTCTGCCAAAAACATATTCTTCATTAATCAAAACCGGCTTTTGAATGTATGCAGCCATCTGTCCTCCTGGCGAATTTCTGACCGCCTGGTCATACATTTCCAAAAGTATCCAGTCATAATTTGCTTCGCTCAGTTTATCTCCATCCGAAAGACATGATTCCAGGTGCCTTTGATACTCCCTGACAATATTTTCAAGATCGGGCAGCACTATCCTTATGATACCGCCAGGTTTCAGGACACGAAAGCATTCAGCCAGAAAATCATTTGCTTTGTTCTTAGGAATATGTTCCAAAACTTGCGAATGATATACTACGTCAAAATAGTCTTCCGGAAACGGAAGCCCGCTCAATACGTTATGTTCAATCACATCAGGATGGTAGGATACCATATCGATATTGACCCAATCCGAATGGAATTTATTCCCACAGCCTACGTTCAAATATCTCAGCTTTTTTTCTTCCATGCAGAGAAATTATCCGGGAAATTTGGAGATCAGCCTGTTTATGTTTTTCACTACTTTATAAATAAACACAAGCCCTCCGTAGAGTATCTTCTGATCCTTATACCACAAAAGAGTCTCCATTTCCCTATCTTTTACATACCAGTATTCGTAATCGTCCAGCACCCTCGAAGGAAGATACCTGTTCTGAATCAAATTAACTTCGCGCAAATCACTTTCCTTCGGTGCCGAGCTCTGTCCTCCCATGTCATAGTAGCAAAGAAACTTGTCAACGTATTTACAGGTTGCGTTTCCAACAATGATGGACTTGATCCAGAATTCGTAGTCCGAATACAGTCGGTAGCTTAGGCTGTAAGGACCGTTCCTGGTAAACAAATCTCTTTTGATGAGTGTGGATTGATGACAGATTGTCCTCTTAAAAAAGCTCCGCATTGTGAGCTTTGATGGATATTTAAGTTCCTCAAATCGGCTTCCGTCATAGCTCAGATAGGTATTAAAATAGATAACATCCTCACCCGTACATGCTTCGACAGCCTGGTCTAATATATTGTTATTCAACCAATCACCGGAATTAAGAAACAGGCAATACTCGCCCTCAGCCCTCGCAATCCCCTTATTCATATTGCCGTAAATACCTTCATTGGCTTCGGAAATGTAGGTTGTAATTTTATCTTTAAAGGTGTTGATTACATCGATGCTACCGTCCTCAGACTGCCCGTCCACGACGATATATTCGCAGTGCTCATTCAATTGACTCGCGACACTCGCAATAGTCTTCTCCAATCCGGCCGCATTATTCCAATTAATTGTTATAATGGAAATTTTCTTATCCATATGTTCCTCCCGGCTCTAAATCGCAGCTATTTTGACAGTTCTACATAGGTGTTGACATTCACCTGATTCGCCCGCGTATCCAAACCTGTTAGTGATTCATATTGTGATTGGCCATATTCCGGAAAGCAGACATCGGAGTAACCCAAATGCAGGGCTACCAGACGAAGCTCCTCCCGGCTATAAAAATGGATGTGCTCCCATTGATCGTAGCAGTCTATTTTTGCTTCGTAGGCCGATTGGTAACCCGTTGGCCTAAAATAGTGACTTTTCAGGATTCCTTCCAGTCCGGGAAAGCTCATTCTCAGCACCCCGCCCGGCTGTAACACCCGGTAGCATTCGCTTAGAAATATAATGGACTCGGCCTGACTGAGATGTTCGACAAAATCCTCTGTGAAAGCAAACTCAAAACTATTGTCGGCAAATGGCTGGCGTGAGGTGAGATCTAATGACCGATAGAAAAAACTTTCAATCCCGGCTCGTCCGGCGTCCGGGATCTGGTCTTTTCGCCAGCTTTCAAGTAGTTCGATGGGTAACGAATCGACATTCACCCAGCCGTTCATCAATTTTATCCCACAACCGTAATGTATCTTTTTAAGGCCTCCGGTATTTACCTTGTAGGCCAGGTCCAGTTGATCTGGAAATTTGTTTTCCCTGATCTTTTTCAATTCATAACCCAGACCTCCGATGATTGTATGAATTCCTCTTTTGAACGACTTAACCATCTGTTAACTAATATTTAGGTATTAATACAGTAGTTTGACTTCTCCTATTCCTCAGTGCGATAAAAATAACCTTCGACCTGTAACAACTCTCCGGTTTTGTAGTTTCGGTGCCCGCCTTCGATGAGCATGAGCTTAAAGCCGTGTTGGCGAAGCAAATCCACCATTTCATACATCAGCATCTCTCCCTGGTAGAGGGGTACCAACGATAATTCCATCTGAAATGCGGTGATTTTGTCCAGTGATAGCAGACTTCCTTCCAGCACTTCTTTCTCAAATCCCTGTGTATCGATCTTGATATACAGCCGGCTGCTTTCCTTATAGTACCGGTCGATCAAGGAATCGACAGTTTGCAATGGAACAGTGATCCGATGCGTGTAAGCGGAGTCGGGTGCGCTTTCCACATGGACCGGGAGCACTTCGAGAATGGAGCTGCTGTACGAATTTTTGGAGACATTAATCTGAGTTTCACCAATGAAATTGCCCATTGCCGTGTGAACGACCGTCCAGGCGGGATCCATGTCTGCAATGGCTTTGACACGCGCAAATGCATCGGGCAATGGTTCGAAAGAAACGATCTGTCCTCCGAATCCCATTTTTCTAAGTCTTTGACCAAATTGACCAACGTTGGCGCCAATATCAAAGACCAGATTGATCCCGTATTTGCTAAACAAATCGCGCTGCTGGCGTACGATCGGGTCCGTTGGTAGTCGCAGCACATCGTATCCAAACCGCTGTAAGAACTGCTTTACAAGCTTTTTCATAGTGTAGTAGTGCTGCGCATCTTCCTTGAAATTACCCGCCATACTCTTCTTGCCAGAGTACCCAGTTTGATGATTCCAGTCTTTTCAAGTGATTTATAAACCTTGTACTCCGGACTTCCAAGCCATTGCTGCGATTGCTTTTCCAGTAAATCCATGCGCTCGTAGTCAGGCAAAAACATGGGATATCTTTGCGCAAGAATATCTGATTGCTCTTGCCGGCGTAGCGGCTCAGTTTCAGGATTACAGCTGATTCCATCCATACTAAAATAGGCTATCGGCGCCCGATGGTGCTGATAAGTACAATGGTGAATCAACAGGGCCTCTATAAAGAAAAGCCAGTCTGAAACAATTTTCATCTGCTCGTTATACAAACCGATCTTATCAAACAAACTTCTGCGGATCAATGTAGCCTGGTGCGGAAGTGAACCCAAAAACAAGGTTGCCGCTGTCACCTGGTCGGGAGATGGTACGTGCCATTTAATTTCATCCTTCTGATTATCATAGAAATAAACATCACCGGACACGATATCGGCGGAGGGAGCGGCCGAAAACATATTCTTTAAGGTATCGGCTCCTACAAGCCAGTCACCGGAATTCAGGAACAAGCAGTATTCACCTTGGGCAAGCTGTATTCCTTTGTTCATCGCATGATAAATCCCGCGGTCGGGTTCCGATACCTGGTGGCGGATCATATCGGCGTAGTCCTGTATAGCCTGCTGACTTCCGTCGGTTGAGTTACCGTCAATGACAATGTATTCGAAATCAGGGAAGGTTTGGCTTATGACACTCTGCAGCGTCCGGATTAAGCCCGCCCTATTGTTTAAATTTATGGTAATAATGGACAGTGCCGGCATTCAAACGATCGGGTTATTCCAAATGTAAAAAGCCGCCCAGTTTCGAATCCATTACTTTTCCGCTGGCTGTGGTGTAGCCTTCAATGCGTATCCGAATGCATTTGTAAGCCTTAAAAATGTATTCCACTCCCTGGTGGATCAGCAATATGTCAACCGCGTAATCTCCCTGATTTACAAATTTTGGCAATGTGATTTTTTCAACAATTTCAAAATACCCTTTTTTAAGAAGGGGGGAACCGCCATGGATGAAAGCAGGGTCAAAGGTGGCAATTCTGTTCTCTTCATCGTCGTTGATACAAACCGCCAGCGACATATTTCGGTCGTTGGCCAGTGTGCCCGAAATCCTGACAGTAAAACTGGATTGTCCGCTGGCCAATTCAACCAGATCCGACTCAGAGCCATTGACTTCTATTAAATTGATTTCGATATCGCTTGCCTTCCAGGATATTTTATCAATTATTTTACCCGATTCCTGCCTCGCTCCCGAGTTCAGATAATACGCGATTCCCTCATTAGTTTTCCCATTAAAAATGACGGTTGCCTTTTCCAACACGACCACATGTGAACACATGCTGCGAATTGCTGCCATATTGTGGCTCACAAACAGGACCGTCCGCCCTTCGTCCCGACTTATTTCATGCATTTTCCCGATCGCTTTTTTCTGAAAATCAGCATCTCCAACTGCCAAGACTTCATCTACCACTAATATTTCGGGATCCAGGTGAGCAGCTACGGCAAAGCCCAGACGGACTGTCATACCACTCGAATAGCGCTTTACGGGAGTATCGATGTAGCGCTCACAGCCAGAAAAATCTACTATTTCATCGAATTTCGACCGGATTTCACGCTTAGACATTCCCAAAATTGCACCATTGAGGAAAATGTTCTCGCGTCCGGTCAGGTCGGGGTGAAAGCCTGTTCCTACTTCCAATAAGCTTCCGATCCGGCCGTTGTAGGCAATACGCCCTTTGGTGGGCCCTGTTACCTTCGAAAGGATTTTAAGCAGCGTGGATTTCCCAGCCCCGTTTTTCCCGATAATCCCCATTACTTCCCCAGGCATTACTTCGAAATTAACGTCTTTGAGTGCCCACACATATTCGCTATTGCCCTTAGCACTGCGTTCATTGATCTCACCGATCTTCAGATAAGGATCTTCCTTACCCCTAACCCTGTGCCACCACCGCTGGACGTCTTCACGGATCGTACCCGTCCCTATAGTCCCGAGACGATATTGCTTAGATAGGTTTTCTACTTTGATAATTGGCTTCATCGTCTGATTCGGTACCAAACCTACACGGTGTCCATAAAATTCTTTTCCGTTTGATTGAACACGGCCAATCCCAATAGGAAAATGACTACTGTGAAGCCCATTGAATAGCCTAATAATGGCAATGAAATTGCTCCGGTCCCGAAAAAACAGTATTTGAACGTTTCAATAACACCTGTCATGGGATTGACCAGCATAATGAACTTAAATTTTTCCGGCACCGCCGATAGCGGGATGATGACGGGCGTTGCGTACATCAGTAGCTGCACACCAAACTCAACCAGGTATTGCAAGTCGCGGTAACGGGTTGTCATCGCAGAGACGAGCATCCCCAGGCCAAGGCCCATAAAACCCATCATCAAAATAAGGATTGGCAAAAGCACCAGCGTACTTTGAGGCAGTAGTTTACAGCCACTGATGGCAAAAAAAAGATACAGCACCAGAAAAATCAACAATCCGATACCAAATTGGATCAGGTTACTGATTACGATGGAAATCGGTACAACGGCCCTTGGGAAATACACCTTGCCGAACAATGCCGCATTGGCTGTAAATGTGTTGGAAGTGGATCGCAGGCAGTTTGAAAAATAGGTCCATGCAGTCACCCCCGCAGAATAGAAAAGCAGTGGAGGAACACCATCGGTGGACAGTTTTGCCATTCCACCAAACACAACAGCCAACACAGCCGTCTGAAATATCGGCTGGATGAAAAACCACAGGGGGCCCAGAACAGTTTGCTTGTACTTCGCCACAAAGTCCCTTCTCACAAACAGCATCAGCAGGTCGCGGTAGAGCCATATTTCAGCCAAACGCAGATCGAACAGATTGTCCTGAGGTGTAATGGAATTGGCGTATTCAGTTTGTCGGGTGCTCATTCAAATCAATATATGCTTCAAGCGTGTGGTACGGACCTAGGGACACAGCTTCGCCCTCTCACTCCCATGAAATTTTCACAAGAGCCTAATTATCAGCATATTAAATACTTCTATTTTTTAATCACTCGATCACCATTCCCCCGAAGCTGCGCAGTAATTCAGTCAAATCTCCATTTGGCATACCTAATCAGCCTATGATCACGTGCCCTGCATAACTAAAGGAATGCTTCATTATTAATACTCGTCTAAACAGGCATCGCCGAAGAACTATGTAATATCTTCGTGTGACCCAATTCAAGCAGCAGCCCTTGGCCCATTGCCGTAAATTCAATTAACAGCTTTCCTTTCCCATTATGACGGACCAGGCGTCCGGAACAGTTTTTAAAGGGACCGGAGGCTATAAATACCTGCTGGCCGGGTATCGCTCCCATGTCCATTGTTATTACTTCGCTATCCTGCTGCCTGAACTTCTGCAAAGCGTCTATCTGCACATCTGGAATGGATGCATAAGTGCCGCCAAAAGATACAATGCGTACTATCCCGGGCATGTTGAGCAGCGGATACCGCTGGGCTTCATCAAATCTGGCGAATAGGTATCCCGGAAATAGCGGCTCTTCAACCAGCTTTACCCGGTCACTCCACTGCTTTTTTGTTTTGATTAAAGGCAGATACACTGGTGCGCCCATCGCTTTGATAAAAGCGGCGGCCTTCTTTTCTGATCGCGATCTGGTCTGGATCACGCGCCAGGGAAGGGAAGTATTCATAAGGCTGATGTTGTTTGGCTTTGACATGCTACCATTCATTCACTAAACCCGGGTCCGTCGCTATCCGCTTCTTTGAAAAGGGTGCTTTGTCAATGGAAATTTGACCATGGGATGATAGTCACCCTGCAAAGGCGTCACGGGCGCAAAGCGAATGGCATGAACGATTTCAATCGATGCCCGGGCCTCTTCCATACCAAATCCCTGACCGCTTAAAATATGTTGATAGCTCGTTGTGTGAAGGTCGGTGAAGCCTTCGCTGAACTCAATTTCCTGCCCACTCATGGTAATGGACCTGTATGTTGTTTGTCCTTTTTCCCTGACATGCGCAGGAAGCGTCTGGGCATTGATGGATAGGAACCATCGGACCCTGGCTTTCGCGAATTCCAGGTAACCGGCAGCGCGATCGTGTGTATGTACGTGAACAATATTGGTTTTCAGTTCGCCAAAGACCCAGGACAGCATATCGTAGAAATGCACGCCGATATTCGTTGCAATTCCTCCCGATTTTGTCAAATCCCCTTTCCAGGATGAATAATACCAGTTACCGCGCGACGTGATATAGGTCAAGTCCACATCAAATACCTGGTGAGGAGCACTTTGCCTAACCTGTTCTCTCAGAGCAATGATGCTGGGATGCAATCTCAACTGAAGAATGGAGAAGGCGCGGCGACCGGTTTCCCTTTCGATATCCACCAACGCGTCGATATTCCAGGGGTTCAACACCAGCGGTTTTTCACAGATTACATTCGCATGGTTTCGCAGGGCAAAACGGATGTGCGCATCGTGCAGGTAGTTCGGACTGCATATGCTCACAAAATCGATGGTTTCGCCAATTCGCCGAAGCTTGTCAATATGACGATCAAATCGCTCAAATTCTACAAAAAAAGCAGCCTTGGGAAAATAGCTGTCTATTATTCCTACACAATCAAAAAGATCCAATGCTGCCACCAAGGTATTGTTCGTCTCCTTGATGGCTCTGAGATGACGTGGAGCAATAAAGCCGGCAGCGCCAATGAGGGCAAAAGTTTTCATCATGTTTCGAAGCTTACATTTTATTACTGAGCATTGATCGCTATATCTTCCTCACCTGACCATTCGCTAACTGATAAACTTCTTTGCTTTCAGGGCATACCGCACGGCTTTGCTCGTCGAAATGAAGACGGTGGCCGTATTCACTCATCCAACCGACCTGCTTTGCGGGATTTCCCATCACCAGGGCATAGGCTGGAATACTTTTGGTCACCACCGCACCCGCTCCGACGAAAGCATATTCACCAATATCATTTCCGCAGACGATTGTCGCATTTCCGCCAATGCTGGCCCCCTTGCCCACCCTTGTTTTTAGAAATTGGTTACTTCGATTAATCGCGCTGCGCGGATTAATTACATTGGTAAAAACCATCGAAGGCCCCAAAAACACCTCGTCCTCGCAGGTTACGCCCGTATATATGGAAACATTGTTCTGGACTTTCACACGATTGCCCAGTACGACATCCGGCGATACGACCACGTTTTGGCCCAGGTTACAATTTTCCCCTATTATGCAGTTGGGCATGATATGACAGAAATGCCATATTTTGGTCCCATTCCCTATAAGGCAACCCTCATCAACAACAGCTGTCGGGTGAATGTATTTCAAGTCCATAGCTAACAGATCGATAGAAAGGGCTTAATATGCTGAATGTCCAAAGTATTTTTTGACCTCCTCACAGATGTACTCCAGCTGGCTTTCCGACAGCTCGGTGTGAATAGGAAGTGATATGACGGATTGGCATAATTGCTTTGCAACGGCCAGATTTCCCGATACCCGCCCTAATCCCTGAAATGCCTGCTGCTTCGACAGCGGCAAAGGGTAGTATATCATGCTGGGGATATTTTTCTGTTGCAAATATGCTTTGAGCCCGTCACGCCTTTCGGATGGGACTTTTATCGTGTATTGATTGTACACATGGGTCGAATAAGACACGCGTTGAGGGATATCGATGTCTGGAATGTCGGCAAACGCCCGATCATACGAATCTGCCACTTTTTGGCGCGCCGCCGTATACTCGTCAAGGTGTTTCAGCTTTTCGAGCAGGATAGCAGCCTGAATCGTATCCAAACGCGAATTCACGCCGATCCGATCATGCTTATATTTCTGGACCTGACCGTGATTCGAGATAGAACGTATTTTTTTTGCAAACTCAGGAGAATCGGTATAAATGGCCCCTCCATCCCCGAAACAACCCAGGTTTTTAGAGGGAAAAAATGAAGTCGTCCCTAGATGCCCCATGCTTCCAGCCGCCTTCACTTCTCCGGAGCTGAATCTATACCTGGCCCCCAGGGACTGCGCATTGTCTTCCACAATATATAATTGTCTGGCATTGCTGATCTTGCTGATACTTTCCATATCCGCACATTGACCAAACAGGTGCACGGCAACAACTGCTTTTGTTTGCGGGCTGATCGCCTCTTCTACGAGACCCGGCTCTAGATTGAAAGTAAAAGGATTTACATCAACCATGACGGGCTTAAGACCCAGGAGCGCGATCACCTCAGCCGCAGCTACATATGTAAAAGCCGGTACAATGACTTCGTCTCCCGGTTTGAGATCAAGAGACATCAATGCAACCTGAAGCGCGTCAGTGCCATTTGCACAAGAAACAACCTCCCCTACATTCAAATAATGAGCCAAGGCCTCTTCAAACGCGCCTACCTGGCTACCTTTTATGAATACTGCTTCATCAATACACTTCTGAATGGCAGAGTCGACTTCTGGTTTTACTCTCAGATACTGCTTTTTCAGATCGACCATTTGAATGGCTTCTGAAAGTTGAGGCACAATGTTCATAGAGGAGGTTGAGTATATTAATGTTGCACCGGTATGGTAATCAGCCAGTGTGTGAAATTATTTGCTTCTTGCTTTGTGAATAATAATGTTTGCAATAATTCGCCAGAAGTAAGACCAGTCCGTTTTGAGAGGTGCTTTCTCGTAGGATTCCATATATTTTTGCTCGGATGCCAGTATTTCCTGAAAATTTGAAGGCAAATCCGCATAAAAAGGTGGAAATAATCCGGGCTTATGTTTATTACGCGTTGTCCTGAGTGGCTCTGGATACAAACCAAGATAATGCTCGCTGATGGGACGAACCCCTACCAGCTTAATGTCTCCTTTTAATAAATTATATAACATCGGAAGTTCATCGATCCAGTACTTCCTAATCAACTTTCCACCGGTACTTACTCGAAAATCATTTTTAAACTTTCCGCCCTCATCCAATCCATTTGTTTCATGCAAATACGCCTGAACAAACTCTGAATATGGATGCATGGAGCGGAGTTTGTAAATTGTAACCGGCTTTTTATTTTTTCCAACCCGCTGCATTGAAAATAAAAATCCCTCGCTGGACGGCGGAACGGAAGAACTTGGATTTATGTCGGGATGAGGCTTAACAACAAAAACAGTGGTTTGTATATTTTCCTTGATGTGAGCAATTTTGAATCCATGATAAATAAGGCGCCCCATGATTTCAGACTTCGACATATCGGCTTTAATGCCCAGTTTGCGGGTCACTTTCCTAAGTCCTTTCAATTTTGGACAAACTCTGCGTCCTAAAAAATGAAAGGGATAATAGATGCTAAATAGTAAAGAGGGGTATTTTTTCCTGAATATGAATTTAATATTCTCAGCTGTTACCGCCGTGAATGCGAAATACTGGTCGTCTGATAGTGCTTTCCTGGTATTTTCGAAAAACTGATTGAGAAAAGGGGTTCTGGTGAGTGGAGAATCCAGGTATAGGTGCTTGCGATTGACCGTGAGGTTTATGGTTGTTGTATGACTAATCGCATCCCACTCATGTTCCGAAGCAAAATCAAGTATACATTCTCTCAGTTCATCATTTGGGTAAATCTTAGAATTGGTATCGTATCCTGAGACAACATCATCCAAAATAACGGTATGAGGCAGTAGCGACGCACCGGCCTCTCCTGTGTAAACCTGTTCCATTATATATCTGTTGAGCGATTGACCATTAATTACTCTTATCAGCTACTGATTTTATTAAATGCTGACCAAAGGCGTCCGCACTTTTTATTCAACTTAAAACAAAATTTTGCCTCCAAGTACTGGTTATCAGAACCGGAGATTGACTCTATTTTTATCGTATATAGACTTTACATCAAAAACAACTGAATCGGCATGTCTTTTGTACCGCTCAAGTGGAAATGCCCCAAATTCATGATGAGCGACAGCGATAATGATCCCGTCATAGCCGTTTTCCTCCAGTGAATGCGTAAGCTCCAGACCGTATTGCTTGGATACTTCCACATTTTGTGCCCAGGGATCGTACACATCCACGCGAAGCCCGAAATCCTTCAACTCCCTGTATACATCGACAACTTTTGTATTGCGGATATCGGGACAATTCTCCTTGAAAGTTATCCCAAGAATGAGAACACGGCAGGATTGTAGCTTCAAACCATTGGCAATAAGCGATTTAAGCAATTTCCTTGCAACAAAAACACCCATTCCTTCATTGATCATCCGACCTGATAAAATCACCTGCGGGTAATAACCCAGGCTCTGTGACTTGTAAACAAGGTAATAGGGGTCAACACTTATGCAATGCCCGCCCACCAGGCCCGGCTTGAATTTGAGAAAGTTCCATTTGGTTCCGGCAGCCTCCAATACCTCAGTTGTATCGATATTCATCCGGTCAAACATCAGGGCAAGTTCATTTACAAAAGATATGTTAATATCCCGCTGTGCATTTTCAATTGCCTTGGCTGCTTCTGCAACTTTAATGGAAGCCGCTTTATAAATACCTGCATCTATAATTGACCCGTAAAGTTTGGCCAGGGTTTCCGCCACTTCCGGTGTGGAGCCGGAAACAATCTTTATGATTTTTGTAATTTTGCGTTCCTTATCGCCCGGATTTACGCGTTCCGGGGAGTATCCGCAAAAAAAATCTTCGTTATATGTCAGCTTGCTATGTTTTTCCAGTAACGGAACGCATTCCTCTTCTGTGCAACCCGGATATACTGTTGACTCATATACAACGATGTCTCCTTTTTTCAAAAGCTTGCCAATCATGGCCGATGCTTTCATAAGAAAACTTAGGTCGGGACGATTGAATTGGTCAATTGGAGTGGGAACCGTAACGATGAAGATATTGCAATCCTTCAAGTCATCTGAGTGATGTGTAAACGATAGATTTGGAGAACTTTTCAATTCATCTCTATCAACTTCCCGCGTGTGATCCGTGCCCATGGCTAACTGACACACCCTTTCTATGTTAAGATCGAATCCTATTACAGGGTACTTTTTTCCAAACTCCACTGCTAATGGAAGGCCTACATAGCCCAAGCCAATTATTCCAATTTTTTCCTGATAAAGATGTTCCATTTGGAGGGCGCCGATATACTCTGGTAGATTTTACAATCTTACAACCTGACACCTGATACATAAACATTTTGCTTATGATAGTCATTATCAGTAGAGATGAATCAAATGTATAGAAAAGAATACTCAAAAAAAATATTGAATATTTAATATTTTTTTTCGGACAAAAAGTTTCGTCAGCATACGCACCAGCTCAGCTTTTTTGTTCGACCGAATAATAAATATATATATCAACCACAGTTTCCAGCCGACGATTACATGGTTGTGAGTATACTAACTATTGGCAAACTCATTACTGGCAATTCATTATTACGAATTAAAAATCAGGTCCTGTATTTTAATTAGATTAACAATTATATACGACCGGTTAATTAAATATGAGCATACTAATGATTGGCTAACAAATTAGCAGGAGTTATTGTTTGTCGTCAAAATAAATGAATTGGTATACTAATTTACATTCACAATTTCGGCGGGACTGATAAATGGTTATAAGCACACTAATTATTGGCAAACGTATTAACAGGCTATTGACAATCTGGTGCGCGACGACAAAGATTTCTTAGCACATGCTCTCACAACGACTTTTCGAGTAAACTTACAAACGCGAACTCCGTAGTTAAATCGGGAGCAACGGATTCGGCGAAACCCCACAAAAAGAAACTTCTCAACCTAAACAATGTTAGCGTTGAGAAGTATCCTTTTGGCGAGCGGGCAGCTATCGAACTTGTATGACTATTTTTTCCTTTTGCATCTCCACTTTAACGTCGTACTCGACAAAGCCTGTTTCCTTGTCATAGATTACCCTCAACCGATCCGGCTGGCGTCCCAGCTCCGAGAGCCAACGTGCGTAAAGCTGGATAAATGCCCGCTTATGTCCAATCGAAATTTCCGACAGCGCATCGATGGATTCCACGTATGCATTAAAATCGCTTAATGTTTGGGGATCCGAAGACCGGGAGTTATTCGTGACATCCAATACTAGCGTACCTTTCCAGGGGGACTGCTGCCGAATTGAAAGATAAAGCCGCTTGCAAATCAGGTTGTTGAGCGTTTGCTGTGAATGAATTTTAGCATGTCCTATCGGCGATTTGCCGAGAATCGGAATAATGTCGGGCGTTTTCATAAAGGTATGGATGGAGATCTAAATATTAAACGCATCAGGATGAACCCATGGCGAGCGGTAAGCCCGCGATAAGAGCCTGGTAGCTTCCGCATCGCCGGAAACTTCCCGTTTGACAGGATCATAGACAACCGGCCTGCCAAGCTGCATCGCCAGGTTCGCCAGCAGGCAGCTTGCAGTCGAGATATGGCCCTGTTCGATGTCGGCAACCGGCCTGCTACTTTTTTCGATCGCAGCCAGAAAGTCGAGCATGTGAAGCCGGGTGGCGGGAGCGGCGTTAAGCTCAATGTTGGCCTCGGTCAGATCTTCTGGATACTTCTCCCGCTCGTAAATAACGTCCTTCTGAATTTTACGGCCGTCCTTTTCGGCAGGAATGAAGTCATAGCGCATCGTGCTCGCCCAAAGCGTCCCTTTGTCTCCGTAGAGCGTGAATGACCACGGGTAGTCCGGATTGTTAGGCGCTCCCCAGGTGCGGTGCTGCCATACGCAGTTGAGCCCCGGATATTCAAAAACTGCCGATTGGGTGTCGGTAATATTGGATTTACCTTCCTTCTGAACATAAATACCTCCCTGTGAAGATATTTTAGACGGCCATCCAAGGCCCAGCATCCACCGGACGGTATCGAACATGTGAATGCACATGTCGCCCATAATTCCGTTTCCGTATTCGTTAAAAGTACGCCACCAGCGCAGGTGGGGCAGTCCGTCGTAAGGTCTCAATGGAGCCGGACCCGTCCACATTTCGTAGTCGAGAAAATCGGGAACGGGCGTTACGGGCGGATTGCCGTTGCCCCTCATGTGGATGTAGCAGCACATTTCCACATGCGATACTTTGCCCAGCAGGCCGGTGTCCACAATGTTTTTTTTGGCTTCCATCAAATGCGGGGTACTCTTCCGCTGCGTGCCGACCTGCACTACTTTTTTATATTTACGTGCTGCGGCTATCATGGCTTCCCCTTCCATCACGTCAACGCTGATCGGCTTTTGCACATACACGTGCGCACCAGCCTTGACCGCATCGATCATCTGCAATGCGTGCCAGTGGTCCGGCGTTCCAACGAGTACGATATCCAACTCGTTTTCAGCCAGCAATTTGCGGTAGTCGCCATATAGTTTCGGGGCCTTGCCGGACTTCTGGCGCGCACTTACGAGCTTCGCGGCGGCGGCCAGCTGGTTTTTGTCAACGTCGCATAGCCCTACGACTTCTACCGGCGCGACCTGCATCAGCCGAAACAAATCACTTTTTCCGTACCAACCCGTGCCAATTAGGGCAACCCGAAAAGTTTGAGGCGGATGAATCACATCCAATCCATACGCACCCAAGTTGGAAAGTGCAAGCGAGGCTGTGGCGCCATACAGAAAACGGCGTCTGTTAATGTTGAATAGGTTCATGCGGTTCTGGCTGTGAATCCTTCAATATCGTGTACGAACCCGCGAGGCCAACCGCTTAGTCATGCTTAGCTTCGGCCCCGGGAGTCCACACAGATCGATATAAGTATTCGGTGATTATTTTGCTTTAAATAAATACAGCACAAATAACCGCCATACCTCCATTTAGTCGCTTGCCTGAATATTCAACTTTTTTGACACATCGTCCATTTGTGTCCGGGTGTCCGCTTAGGCAAGCAGTTGCGGGCGGGATTGGTATGTTTCCCATAGGAATTCCCCGAACAATGTATTAGCCCAGGCAAACCAGGCGCGCGTGAACCTGGTCGGATCGTCCTTATGAAAAGATTCATGCATAAAGCCGGTCCCGCCATGGTTCTTTTTCAGCGTTTGAATGCATTCGCGGATCTCCTGATTGTTATTGCTGGTCATACCGCGGATCGTAATGCCGATGGGCCAAATCATATCCAGTCCGATGTGCGGACCTCCGATGCCCTCCGCCGCTTTGCCTTTGAAGAAGAAAGGATTGTTTAGCGAAAGGATCAGCTTGCGGGTATTCTGATAAATCGGGTCGGAAACGGGCATTGCGTCCAGGTAAGGCATGCCCAACAGGCTGGGTACATTCGCGTCGTCCATGAGATTGTAGCTGCCGAACCCATTCACTTCGTAGGCGTACACCTTCCCGTATTGCGGGTGTGTCACAACGGCATGTTGCTTCAATGCCTGCTCCACTTCGCTGGCCAGCGCGGTGAGCTCGGCGATCAGCGACTTTTCACCTTTCAACTTGCCAAGCATCGTGGCGGCCTGGCGCAGGCTCGTCACCGCAAAAAAGTTGGACGGAACCAGGAACGAATAAATCGTCGCATCGTCGCTCGGGCGGAACGCGGAGCAGATCAGGCCAACTGGTTTGACCGGGTAGCCATAGCCGTTCATGGGCACGCCGTCGGTTGCCCAGGCGGTCTTGCGCTGAAAACGATAGGGACCATTACTTTCCTTTCGCTGCTGTTCCCTGAAAGTTTGAAGTGTCAGCGCGATCGCCTTTTGCCAGTTGGCATCGAATGGAGCGGTATCACCGGTAAGCTGCCAGTAACGGTGCGCAAGGCGTATCGGGTAACACAGCGAATCGATCTCCCATTTGCGTTCGTGCAGGCCGGGCTTCATATCGGTGTCATCGTCCTTCCACTCCCCTACTTTGACGGGATCGTCGTAGAATGCATTCGCGTATGGATCGCGCAGGATGCAGGCCGTCTGGCGGTTAATCACCCCGGCAATGAGCTGCTGCAACGGTTTGTCCTTTTTGACAAAATGCAGGTACGGCCACACCTGGGCAGTGCTGTCGCGGAGCCACATCGCGTCGATATCGCCCGTGATCACATAGGTGTCGGGGCGGCCTCCCTCTGTTTTGTGCGTAACGGTAGTGTCGAGGGTATTGGGAAAACAGTTGCCGAACAACCAACCCAATTCCTGGTCTTTCACTTTGGACTGGAATTCCCTGATGGCTTCTTCCACCGCCGCGCTGGTGAAATGGCGCTTGTCGGCAGGTACGCGCACGGTCGGAAAATCGGGTCGGGCAAAGGCCGGCATTTTGCCGATCATCAGTCCGGTGCCCAGCAGGGCGGCATTCTTCAAAAACAAGTTTCGGTTCATTGAGCTTGATTGGAATTGATTGAAATATGAAAATACGACACGCAAAATAGTTACAAATGCAAATCTACTCTTCAAACCTGGTACCACCGCCTATCGCAAACCCAGTTAGGCCTATTGATTTACAATGCATTAAACCTACCGACTGGCAGTTTACCTGTTTCCCAAAACCGGAGAAGCCTTGGCATTTCGTACATTTTTTTTAACCTGAGGTACAAGATCAGATTCTGCCGTATCCTTCATCGCACGATTCTTTATTTTTGTTACAAAATAGCACTCTGCCAATAATCGATAGGATACGAATCGGCCAAACTTGCAGTGTCGCGTATGCTTGATAACGATCAAAATAAAGCGCCTTGCCGTCATTTTCTAAATCATGTCTAGTTGTTTGTCTGTTAGTCGTCTCTGCTTTCGCAACGTCGATTCAGCTGGCGTGCGGTCAAAGTTTTCCCTATTCGTTCAAATACCTCACCGTCGACGAAGGCCTTTCACACACGGATGTGAATGATGTTGTGCAGGATGGCAAGGGGTATATTTGGGTTGCCACCAACTTCGGGCTCGACCGGTACGACGGTTACTCGATAAGAAAATTTTACAACAGCAACTTCCCCCTCCATAATGCATTCTAGAACAGGATTATCCGAATGTTCCCCGATAAAAAAGGAACGATCTGGCTGAGTACTGAGGACGGTTTGCAATCATTCGATCCAGCGGTTGAAAAATACACCAACTATACCATCGGCAATACCGGAAAAAGCCCGATTTCCTGGAAACATTACAAGACAGACACTGACCTACTATACATCTACGCGGACCATCAGATTAGCTTGTACCGCGTGTCAGGGAATATTTTGAAAAAACAGGCATTTTCCATGCCGGCAGGGGTGCAGTTTTCGGATATGGAAGCCGACCGTCAAGGCGTGCTTTACTTCGCAGGTAACAAGGGCATCTGGCGGCTGGACGGCGAACGAAAACTGATCCGTGTGTCGGTACCCGGGCTGCCAAACGAGGTTAAAGCACTTTTTTTTGATTTGAAGAACAATCTGCTCGCCGCTTCCGGAAGCAGCGTTTTTCTTATTGAAAATTCCGCTGCGATAAAGACACAATTTAATTGTGATGATTGCACAAGCATCAGGGGCATTGCTGCCGGAACCACCGGGGACTATTGGCTTAATACCGGCTCATCCCTGATCCGGCTCAACAACGACTTTCGCCTGGTGCAAAAAATCGACCAGGATGAAACGCCGCGTGGCCTGAACGCGAATGGCATCAGCCGTGTGTTTATAGACAGGTCAGACTGTCTTTGGGTGGGCACTGCGGGTGGCGGATTGAACTATTGTGACCTTAATCAGAAACGATTTTATACCATCCGCCACGAACCAGGCGATGAAAATTCTATAACGGGTAACTATATACGAACAATCATCGAAGACGGCGATGATCTCTGGATCGGAACTGATGCGCATGGGTTAAATCTTTTGGAGCGGAAATCGGGCCGGGTAGTCGCCCGCTACGATACCAGAGGCCACGGAGCGATGTCGAACACCAACTCTGTTACCGCTTTGAACCTCGATCGCGATCGCAATTTGTGGATAGGTACGGCCGGGGGTATTCAGGTTTTGAGTCCAGACAAAAAAACGCTGTGGAAACCCGACGGCTACGAAAAATTCCCGACCTACTCGATCGTGACGCTGGCCACCGACTACTTTGGAAATATCTGGTTTGGGAACCTGGAACATCTCGGTGTGATCTGGAAGGATGCTTCGGGCAGGTACCGGGTTAAGGAATATCCGGAGGGGAATTTTATCCTGGCCGACCAGCAAAAAGCAGAATTGCTCGTCGGCAGCAGGAAGGGTTTAAAGCATCTGACCATCGATGCCCAGGGCAGTATTTTAAAACAGGACCTATACCGGGCTTCCGACAAACCTAACTCCATTAGTTCCGATTACACGGCGGTTATCCGAAAGCAGAACGACACAACATATTGGGTCGGCACAATCGGAGGCGGCTTAAACCGGCTCACGATACGTAAGCGCGATCGTTCCTTTCATTTCACCCGCTTTGGAGAAAAAGACGGTATCTTCAACGATGTTGAAGGTATTGAAATTGACAACCAGGGCGGCGTATGGCTGGCAGGTAACGGCCTGCTGCGTATGGCTCCGAACACAGGTAAAATAACGCGGTACGACAAAGAGGATGGATTACAAGGCAACAGTTTTAAGATCAGGTCCTCGTTCTCCGCAAAAGATGGAACATTATACTTTGGCGGGATAAACGGCCTGAATTACTTCCATCCCGGCCAGATCCACACCAATGTAATCCAGGCTCGTCCAGCGCTGACCGGAATTCTAATCAATAACCGCAGACCGGCATACAGCGACTCGCGGGGTGCCGAGAGTATCATCCGTCATGCAGTCGGATATGATGACGGTCTCACCCTTAACTACCTGCAAAACAATTTTGTAATCACCTTTTCGGCGATGCATTTTGCCAATCCGCTCAAATGCAAATACCGGTACAAATTGATTGGATTTGATCAGCAATGGAACTACACCGACGGGAGCAATCCCGGTGCTGTTTACAGCAACTTAAATTACGGTCAATACAAGTTCATTGTTGAAGCCACGAATAGCGACGGCATATGGAGTAGGCACCAGGCGACAACGTTTATCAGCATAACACCTCCCTGGTGGAAGTCGGATCTTGCCAAATTCTTATACGCATTGCTGTTCATCTCGGCGTTGGCCGGCATTTACATCTACCAGGCGCGGTGGTACCGGTTGAAAAGGGAAGTTGAAGTGCGCGCGCTCGCCGAGCAAAAACGCGAGGAGATCCACCGGCAGCGAGAAGAGCTTTACCAGCAACAGCTCCTGTTTTTTACCAATATATCACACGAATTCCGCACGCCGCTTTCGCTTATTCTCGGCCCGCTTGATGCATTGATCAGCCAGAACAGCAACACTGTTCTCGACCACTCCTACCAGCTCATGCACAGGAATGCCAAACGGCTGATCAACCTGATCAGTGAGCTGATGAATTTTAAAAAAGTGTCGGACAGCCTCATTAAGCTGCAAGTGGCGCCGCTTACGATCAGCCGGTTTTGCCAGCAGCTCGTTGATGAATTTCAGCTTGTTGCCTTTGGCAAAAACATTACCTTAAACCTGGTCGACCACACCCGAAAGAATACCTACTGGCCCGTAACCGGGCTTTTCGACGCGCAGGTGCTGGAAAAAATACTCCTAAACCTGCTCAATAACTCATTTAAGTTCACCGAGCCCGGCGGGGAGATTACATTTGAGGTTTTCACGGATATTAATAAGTTCAAGCCCTCGTTCGCATCGGGTTTTGAGCTGCTGCACGAAACGCACCGTGCTGACAAGTACCTTTACTTCCGGATAGCCGATACCGGCGTCGGCATCTCTTCGGACACGATCAGCCGCATTTTTGAACGCTACTACCGGATCAGCCGCGACCATATGGGTTCGGGGGTCGGTCTGGCACTGGTTAAAAGCCTCACGCAGTTGCACAAGGGAGATATTTATGTGTACAGCGAGCATTATAAAGGCACCGAAATTATCATAGGCATACCGCTGGGCGAGCAGAACTGGACCCAGGCAGAGCGGGCGCCATCCCAGTTTGAGCCGCATGTTCGCCTCGAAGCGATTGACAACTCGACGCTACTGCCAATAGCCGATCCCTCGAGCGCCGAGCAAGCAGCACCTACGTCGGTCAAAAAACGCATTCTGCTGGTAGATGACAATGCTGAACTCCGCATATTCCTGAAACAGAAATTGGAGAAACAGTACTTTGTTTATGAGGCATCAGACGGCGACTCCGCTTTAAAGCTTGCAGCGGATAAAATTCCTGATTTGATTATCAGTGACATCATGATGCCGGGTATCAGCGGCATCGAGCTATGCCGGCAGGTGAAAGAGCGCTTTGAAACCAGCCACATTCCATTCATTATCCTCTCGGCCAAAGACGCACTCGACAGCAAGATCGAAGGAATGGAATCGGGTGCAGATTTTTATTTTGCCAAACCCCTTAGCGTGGATCTGCTCATGCTGACGGTCAATAATATTTTTGACCAAAGGGAAAAGCTTCAACAGAAATTCACAAATAACTATCTGTCCCAGGCTACCGAACTGGTCCATTCGGAGAAGGACAAAGAATTTTTCCAGTCATTGCTAAAATTAATCGAAGATCACATGCAGGACCCTGAACTGGACGTCGACTTCTTATGTAAAAACCTGTATGTTAGCCGGACGAAGCTTTATCAAAAAATCAAGAGCATTACCGATCAGTCCGTGGGTGATTTCATTAGGACCATCAAGCTTAAAAAGGCTATCCAGATCATGACCCATGAGGATATCCCGCTCAATAAAGTCGTAGAGCGGGTCGGTTTGCAAAGTAGTTCCAATTTCTCCCGGGTGTTCAAAAAGGAGTACGGCAAATCACCGCTGCAGTTTATGCAAGCCTTAAAACGCACGAATCCTGACCAAAACGTATTTAACTAAACCGAAGCTATATTTAATGATGCCATGCAAGCATTGCGTACGCGATGCTTGCTGGCTAAAAGTTTTTACTAAAACCGACGCTCTTTAATGAAATTCACCAAACCCTGTGCAGCGGGTTGATGACCCTGCTGGCGGCGTTCCTGGGCCGGGCTTACCTTCCCAGGAATGGGTATTCTGAGTCGCCAGGCAGGATTTGCAGCAACTCATACTACCATCTCACTTCCTTTTTCGCGCAGCCGCGACTTGCTGCGATGTTACCGCACTGGCCTTGTTGCCAAAACTGTTACGCACGTAGGTTAGGACATCCGCAATCTGCTTGTCCGACAGAAAGCTATGTGAAGGCATTACATTGCTATATTTTTCGTCATTCACGTCCACGCCACCCATACCGTTAAGTATGACCTGGATCAACCGGTCTTTGTCCCCCAGCAAATAATCGGTTTTGACCAGCGGCGCATTCAAATTTTGAACACCGCCGCCGTCCGCCTGGTGGCAAACCAGGCAATGCTTGCTATAAATTACCTGCCCGGCCAGATACGACGACTTTATCGCAGCTGGTATGCTTTGCACGGAAGCTTTCGTCTTAGCCGTTCCGGCAGAGGCGCTTGTTGAAGAAGTTTCAACTGGCTTACTTAAATTGGCTTTGCCGTATGTAATTTTATAAATAGCACCTTTCGAATCATCGCTCACGTAAAGCGAACCATCCGGGCCCTGTGCCAGTCCGCATGGGCGATGATCAGCCCTTCCCGACGCTGTTTTTTCGGGTGATCCTGAAAATCCGTCCGCAAAAACCTCCCATTTACCGAACGGCTTGCCATTTTTGAACGGTTGAAAAACCACAAAATAACCAGCCTGTGGCTCCGGGCTGCGATTCCAGGAACCATGAAAGGCGATGAATGCCCCATTCTTGTACCTGGCCGGGAATTGATTTCCCGTATAAAAAAGAATGTCATTGGGAGCCATGTGCGCGGGAAATGCCGCTACCGGATCAATGTATTCCGAACTACCCTCCTTTTTACCGTCACCGCCATACTCGGGTGCGAGGATTTTTTTCTGCTGGACAGGATCATAATAAATATAGGGCCAGCCCGCATTGTCGCCACTTTTGAGCGCATACATACACTCAGCTGGCAGTTCCGCATTGTCTTTACTGTTATACAAGTCGGGAAAAAGATTATTTAGCTGGTCCCGGCCATGTTGCATCACATACAGTTGGTTAGTCTGATTATTCCAGTCAACGGCGACGACATTCCTCAGTCCCGTTGCATAGCGCGTACCGTCTGCATAGGTCTGTTTGAGCTTATCAGGGCTAAATTTCCAAACTCCACCCGAGGTTTCCAGCAACGGACAACCCGGCTGCCCCAAAGACCCTTTCTTCCTATCTTCGACCTGGCAGGAATTGGAAGGGCAACCGATTGGAATGTACATATTTCCGGCATTATCCGTCATGATCGACTTGGTCTCATGGGTCCCTTTGTCCACCAACCCTGTGACGATCACTTCCGGCGCGTCGGGATTGATCACCTGTTCGTTCTCATCCACTTTATAGCGGAATATCTCCGAGTTGGATGATGTATACAAATAACCATTATAAAGGTGTACCCCGGTACCGCCGTAATTACCAAAGCCCGATTTTACGACCGCCTTTCCGTTGCTTTCGGTCAATACCAATGTTCCCTGACCATTAACAGGCCGTGCCAGTCGTGCAAACATGGTTCCTTTCGGCGTAACGATCAGGTGTCTGACTTTCCCGATTCCTTCAATCAATTTTACTACCGAAAAACCTTCCGGTGTTGTCAGGCCGGCATTGGGCAACTCTTCCTGACCAATGCGCGGACTCTTCGATGATGTAAGCACTAATGTTAAAATCAGCATTGGAACGAGTAATGCTTTCAAGCGTCGGTTCTTCATCGGGCTGGGATATTTGTGCATCGGAGTAAGCGGGGTTTAAATTTATTTGATATCACCGAAATGAACAGTCTCATAGGTAATATCGGGATTAAATGTGTTAGCCTCAATCTTAATATAATTGCATTACCAATTTGCACATTAAATTACCCAGGCACTGCCGCCGAGCCGCCATTACGCACCACTCCGGTGCAGTCCACGGGTAGTGACCGCGGCTTTACGTCTGACCCGGGATCAATCCATATTTCCAGCCAAAGCGCCGCCAGGCGATTCTATACCACTCAAAAACTTAAAAGAATGTGCAAATTACCCGCTTCGACGGTTTTCAACAACGACGTAAACGTCCATTGTTTTGTGCAAAATGTACATTTACGCGCCCTCAACCTTGCTATGACTGCATCAATGACCAAAGATGCCAAAAGGACCAGCCAAGTGCGGGGCATTGACCGCCATTACAACTTCCTGTGCGCGTCTCCCCAACTTTCAAGCAGTTTGATGATAGGCTTGAGATCATTGCCGATTGGGGTAAGTTCGTATTCCACCCGCGGCGGAATCTCGGCATAAACCGTCCGCGTGATGATTTGGTTTTCCTCTAACTTTCGTAATTGCAATGTGAGCATGCGTTCAGTAATGCCTGGCATGAGCTTCCTTAACTGTCCAAACCTGAGCTTACCGTTTATCAGCCACGAAATAATAGCCAATGACCATTGTCCGCCGATGATACTTGCAGCATATACTTCCGAGCACTCATCGCTCAACGCTTTCTTATTGGCATAATTAGTAGAGCTTTCCTTAATTTTTGACATTACTTACATTTTTTATAGTACCCAACATTTGGTAGCTAATATACAAAAACTAAGGTACCTGTTCTATTTTTGGTGGAAACATATGCTTGGTTTAATGAAGACTTTGGTAATTAGTATCCATCCCGATATCAAAAATTCGGCGATCAACAGAAGGTGGGTTGAAACCCTAAAAAGCTTTCCCGATAAGTTCACGGTCCATCAGTTGCATGAAGCTTATCCCGACGAAAAACTCGACATTCCCTTTGAGCAGCGGTTGGTTGAGCAGCACGACAAGATTATCTTTCAGTTTCCCTTTTACTGGTTCAACTGCCCGCCGCTATTCAAGAAGTGGCTTGACGAAGTGATGACCTACGGCTGGGCATACGGAAGCCGCAGCGGATTCAAAATGGCCGGTAAAAAGGTGGCATTGGCCATTTCCCTTGGCATTGACCAGGAAGAGTATCGCCATTCCGCGAAGTACAAGTACACCATTGAAGAACTTACCCGCCCTTTCGAGCTGACCTTCGAATATGTTAAGGCAGACTATCGCCCATTCTTCGCATATTATGGTATCGAGCTCAATTCGTCAAATGAATGGATTGACAGAAGCATTCCTGAGTACCTGAGTTTTTTAGAGGATTTTCATAGCCGAGGTAACATTTCATAGCACAGGCCATTGAAAGCCAAATGCAATGCCAGCATCATGGCGGAGCCAGGTCGTCGACTTCTAGAATACATAATGCTTCGTGGCATAAGCACAAGGTATCCCGATCGCCATTATCAAGATAAGAATGTTGATTAAGGCCGGCAGAAGCGAAAACGGTCTGCGCTCCGCCTTCGAAAGCGGAAGTACTACCAGATTCATCACCAACCAAATAAGCAGCCCGTAGGCGGCTCCATTCAAAAAAACCGGAGTTCGATCCGCTAACACTTGTGCGAAAATCTGAAAATACAGCGCGGTCCAAATGAATGCGATCAGGTAGTGAAAGCAAATTCCCCCAATCACCATCTTCCACCCTTTCCGGAATGCTTTTGGCCCGAAAGCGGCGCTGGCGATATACAGGAAGAGCACCATGGGTTTCTGCCTGGTAAGTGAAGTAAAAAGCAGCAAAGCTGCAATACAATCCAGGCTGCCGCAAATCAGCCACGTCAAGAAAATGGTCATACTTTTTTTTAGGTCAAAAGTACTGACCACCGGATATTCGGGTTTTGTAAAAATGCGACAGTTCGGAAGGAAGAACTCCGGAGTACTTTTTGAATTCGCTGGTCAGGTGCGCATGGTCGTAATACCCAAGCTCGAATGCGATTCCCAGAAGGCTATCTTTTGCCGCTACCGGTGACCCGTTTCGGACTGGTACGCCTCGCAAGCGTTTCAGGACTTGCTGAAACCGAACAATGCGCAAAAATTCCTTGGGTGGAATACCGACATTTTTTTTGAACACGCGTTCCAAAGTCCTGATGCTCGCATTCATTTGCCGGGCCAGCTCTTCCACCGACACTTGTCCCTCTGAATCGTACATGAGTTTTCGCAGCAACAAAAAATCGGGAAAACCCCTGTTTGGCTGCATCATCCTCTGGGACTGTTCCAAAAACCATTCGTTCAGTTTGACGTCCAGGTTGGACTCAGCCAGCATCAATGCACGCAGCGGCTCCTCGTGAAATTCCCTAACCGAATCGACTGCCTGCTCCATATCCTGGCCGAACCATGCATAAAAGCCGCCTGGCAGGAAACGGATACCGGTCAAAATGCATCCTTCCTCACTTCTTAGCACGCCATAGCCGGTCATCGTGCCGCCCAGATACAACCGGCCTGGCAATAGTGGAATTGGATGGTGGCCAGGAGCGGCCGGATAAAAGTGTGCCGTTGTATGACCTGCGTTGCAAATCAAATCAACACAGCCATCGGCATAGACCCGCCTGCCGGACGATTCAGCTTTCTTCGGACCAGTCTTTCGCACCCAATAGGCGGCAACATGGTCGCACCAGCCGGGCGCCGGTAGATATTCGGTGAAACTCATGTTTCTTGAACATCATTTGTTCGCATTCCATTAACAATTTGTATCAGAAATTGTATAAAAATTAATCGCCCGGGTCGTACTGCCGTTTTTCAGGACGAACTGATCGCAGGTATATCCTATGGTAGTTGCATGAAACTTGCACCGATCACTTTCAACTCATTGTGAAAGCGTTTCCAAACTCTGAAATATCTGAATTGCCCCTCCAATGGTGTTCCCATCATTTTCCCTTTCGCTGTCATTGTAACGATTGAAAGTGCGGTGTCGCCAATTATTTTAATCTCATCAATGATTGTTGAAGCCTCTTCAATAATCATCGTTTTTGCCTTATGTGAGTCCAGGTCCATTTTTTTGGTCAGGACTTGTCCTGTCGGCGCAACTGCAATTAAATCATTGTGCAGCAGTTGGTCTAGCATGTCCACATCGCTCACAAGTTGAGCCGAAAAAAGTTTGTTTTCGGCCTCCACAACCTCTTTTCTGGTAATGTCTGTTCTTTCCATGTTTCTATTTCTTGATTTTTTCCTTTGAAACTTTCTGTGCCATGCTGAATCGCAATCATTTAAATTCGGACAGAGCAGTCAATTTCCCATCTGCCAGCAAAAACCGTTAGAATCTATTTGGCATGGCATCGTTGTTCCCGAAACAAAAGTATGGTGGCTTGTTAAAGATGGTTGTCAGTAAAACTTGAGATTTTGTGCGATTTGCTTGAGAAAACGGGTCGTTCCTTGGAATCACCGTTCGAACACCTCGCATAAAATCTACCTTACTGACTCTACCGTGCGCCAAAAATATTCATTGATTTATGTTCTGTTAGCTCCAAGTACATTTCAATCACTAAATTGGCTAATTTGCCATTTGTCTTGGGACCTTAGCCGGCTACGAATGACAATAACCCAATCATAACCCTTTCAAAAATGACGAAGCTTATTTCTATGTTTTTTTTGACAATACTGTGTGCAGGCATTATTGAATGTGTCGCACAAACTGCATCACCAGATCAACGCGTATCCGGCAAGCAGGAAATTCTCACAGGCGCGGACCAGACTGAAAAATATTTACCGCTTTTAAAAGGAAAACGAATCGGCCTGGTGGCAAATCAGAGTTCAATCATCGGCACGAAGAGCAGCGTAGACAGTTTGTTGAGCCTTGGCATTAAGATTGTTAAAGTATTTGGACCTGAACATGGTTTCAGGGGCAACGCCAGTAACGGAGCCGTCGTAAGCAATGAGACAGACGCCAAAACCGGCATTCCCATTATCTCTTTATATGGCAAAAACCAGAAACCGACGAAAGAACAGCTGGCGGATATCGACCTGCTTGTATTTGATATTCAGGATGTGGGCTGCCGCTATTATACCAATATCAATACCCTTGAGTATGTAATGGAGGCCTGTGGGGAAAATGATAAAGAACTGCTCATTCTTGACAGGCCCAACCCAAACGGATATGTAGTAGACGGCCCGGTAATGACCGACGATCGATTTAAATCGGCCATAGGGATCCATTATACGCCCATGACACACGGCATGACGATCGGGGAATTTGCCCAATACCTTAACGGTGAAGGATATTTACCAAAACAATGCAAAGTCAAGATCATCAAGGTCGCAAACTATGACCATGATAGCGAGTATACATTGCCAATCAATCCATCGCCCAATCTGAATACCCGGCAAGCCGTCATGCTTTTCCCCAGCTTATGTATGTTTGAAGGAACCGCCATCAATGAAGGACGGGGAACCTATATGCCATTTACCATTCTGGGGGCACCTGCATTGAAAGGCAAGTATTCATTCTCTTACAAACCGGTCGGTATTCCCGGAATGAGTGAGCGCCCCAATCACAAAGACTCCGTTTGTTACGGGCTCGACCTTCGGCAATACGATATTGCAAGTCTTCGCAAGAGCCGCCAGATCAATTTAGCATGGCTCATCGAGTTGTACAATGCCTATCCGGATAAAACCCATTTCTTTACACCCGGAAGGGCTAACCAGGATATATCCGCCTTTGACCTGCGAATAGGGACTGATCAATTAAGAAAACAGATCATAGCGGGCATATCGGAAGCGGAGATCAGAAAAAGCTGGGAACCTGGATTGCAGAAGTTTAAGGCGATCAGAAAGAAGTATCTCCTGTACCCGTAAGCGAAAGGCTTGTCGTTATGCAGCCCCCAATGCAGTTTTTCTGCAAATTGACGTCTTCCGCCAATTTCCGCCAGAGCACCCATTGAGCTAAACCAGAAAAAGACTTCTCGGCAGCATTCGCGCGGCATGAGCCACGGCGCGTGGAAGAAAAATTCCGGTTTAGTAGAATGTAAAGTGTTCAGGCTTTGGTTATTTTTCTCGGCCCAGGGTCATTAACTAGTACGAAACCATCACCTCAAATGCCTTACCTTACTGCTATGCATCGGGAAAACGAGATTTTGCAGCAGGTAGCGCAGGGCAATGAGCGGGCTTTCGCGGAGCTTTTCAATCACTTTCACCAGCCGCTGGGCTTGCATATTTTCAAATTCACCAAATCTGAACAACTCGCCGAAGAGGTGGTGCAGGATGTGTTCCTGAAAATCTGGCTGAACCGAAAATTGCTTTTGAAAATCGAGAACTTCAGAGTGTATCTGTATGTCATTTCTAAAAATGCTGCATTCAACTGCCTGAAAAAAGTTGCCTATGAAAGCGCCCGGATCGTTGACCTCGACCTGGAAGATGACACGATCGCTGCTGAAACGAGCGAGGAAGACCATCGCTACCTGCTGATCGACGAGGCCATCGACCAGCTGCCACCCCAGCAAAAGCTGGTATACCTGCTCAGGAGACATGAGCGGCTTTCGTATGCGGAAATTTCCGACCGCATGAAAATTTCGAAAGAAACGGTGAAGAAATACCTTCAAATTGCAACAGAATCGATCTCAATGCATATCCGCAAAAAATTGATTATCAGCTTCTTGATTGCTTCAAAATATTTTTTTTAAAAAAACTTCCACAACACTAGCCCTTTTTTGGCCTGCCCGTTTGTCCTAATGGTGAAGGTCATCAAGCAAAAAACAATGAATGATTCCGATAGCCGGTGGCAGTATCTGATTGATCGCTACTACAATGGAACCGCTTCCGGGCAGGAGAAGGAAGAGCTGATGTCGCTCGTCCGCAAAGGCGGGCATGATGCGCTATTGAAAGATTACATGAAGGACAAATGGTTGAATGTGGACGAAGGAGAGAAACTGTTTTCTCAGGAAAAGAGCAGTGCGATCCTCCATTCAATCCTCGGCGTTGCAGGGAGTGCCAAGACTAAAAAGTCACGAATCGTCCGGCTAGGCTGGATCCGTTATGCCGCGGCTGCCATGCTGATAGCCACAGGCTTTGGCGTTTGGTACAATGTTCAGAATCGCGGCGGGGAGCGGAATATTTTCGGACAGCTGACAAATACAGCGGACGTTCAGCCCGGCGGCAATAAGGCACTGCTCACATTATCCGACGGTTCCGCGATCGCATTGGAAGACGTAGGCAGCGGATTTGTAGCGCAGCAGGGCGATGCCGAAATCACCAAGGCGCAGGACGGAATATTGGTTTATAATGCTAAAAACACGGTTAGCCCGGGGAAGCTGACGATCAACAAGATTACCACGCCCAAGGGCGGGCAATACCAGGTACGCCTGCCCGACGGAAGCAAAGTGTGGCTGAATGCGAATTCGTCCATTCGCTTTCCATCCGTTTTCTCCGGAAACGAGCGCAATGTGGAGATTACAGGAGAAGCATATTTTGAAGTGGCGAAAGACAAAAACAAACCATTCAAAGTGAAGTTCGACCGATCGGAAGTGCAGGTGCTGGGAACGAGTTTTAATATCATGGCGTACCCCGAGGAGGGCGTTTCCAGAACGACTTTGGTGGAAGGCTCCGTTTCGATCAAAAACGTAGATCAGAATGCAAAGCTCAAACCTGGCCAGCAGGCGGCAGTACTCGCGTCGGGTCAGATCAAAACCAGGTTTACACCTGTGGAAGAGGTCGTTGCTTGGAAAAATGGGGAATTTTACTTCCAGGATGCGAGCGTGCAGGAAGTAATGCGCCAGCTTTCGAGATGGTACAATGTTTCTATCAGCTATCGGGGAGAAATCCCGCCTAAACAATTCTCCGGCCGCATTTCGCGACAGGTAAACCTGGCAGAGATTACCAGGATGCTGCAATTCGCCGGTGTAAACTGTCGCTTGAACGACAAAACCATTATCATCGACCCCTGATGCGTATATTCTAGTGCGTTAAATTTTATTCCAAACCCTTTATTTTTTATGAAAAACAACTACTTACCCTGCATGGCAGGTCGTAAGCAGCCGTATCTTGCTGCCAAAATTTTAATCACGATGACCCGGATCATGCTTATTCTAATCGTCACGCTGTCGCATGTAGCGGCCGACGGTTTTGGCCAGAAGATTTCGCTGAATGCCAAAAACGTCCCGCTGTCCAATGTGCTGAAAACGATTGAAAAGCAGTCGGGATACTCGTTCCTGTACGACAAACTGGATCTGCCCGGCACTCAAAAAATATCTGTACAGATTAAAAACGCTGATATTGAGCAGACGCTCGTCGCCGTTTTTCGTGACTTGTCCGTATCATACAAAATCTTCAACCAGAACATTGTCCTGAAAAAAGTGGAGAGGAAGCAGCCGCAGCAAACCCTCCTGCCCGTGAAGACGCCCGAGATCACACCCAGCGTAATCATCAACCATCAAGGCATTGAAGAGCCGGCCCCGCGGCAATTGGACCGGCTGGTGCGCGGGAAAGTGACCGATGAAAATGGCAACGGGTTTCCGGGTGTGAGCATTCTGGTAAAAAACTCACAAACGGGCACTACGAGCGATGGAAACGGCGAATTCCGCCTGAATGTACCCGACGCACTGGTGCAGGGTGAGCTTACCCTGATCGCTAGTTTTGTGGGTTACAAAAGCCAGGAGCTCGTGGTTGGCAACCGGCAGGAGATCAATTTCCAAATGGCGATCGATACCAAGTCGCTGAATGACGTTGTAGTGGTCGGTTATGGCACCCAGGCCAAGAGCAGCATTACCGGCTCCGTAGCCTCTCTTCCCATTAAAAGCATTGCCAATCAGCCTGTTACTAGTCTGGATCAGGCATTAGGCGGACAAATAGCGGGCGTGAATGTGGCTCAAACCAAAGGAGCTCCCGGTGGCGGTGTCTCGGTGAGAGTGAGAGGAACTGGCTCTATCGGCGCTGGAAATGAGCCGCTTTATGTGATCGATGGCTTCCCGGTTTCGGCGGATTTCAACAGTTCGTTCAACGCATTATCGACCATTAACCCAACTGACATTGAATCGATCGAAATCTTAAAAGACGCTTCGGCGGCTGCTATTTACGGGTCGCGCGGGAGTAATGGCGTAGTGCTGGTCACTACCAAACGCGGAAAATCGGGTAAGTCGACCGTGACTTTGGATGCCTATTTTGGCGTGCAGGAAGTAGCGAACAAGATCGGTTTGCTGGATGCCCGCGAGTACGCGATTTTCAACACCGAAGCCCGGAACAATGCGTGGGTCGATCGTGGTGGAAAAGCCAGTGACCCGAACAGCGCACGCCCGGCCAATTTGCAGATACCGGAAATGTTCCAGAATCCGCAATCACTGGGAAAGGGCACCGACTGGCAGGACGAGGTTTTTGTGACTGCGCCTATTCAGAATTACCAATTGTCGGTTTCCGGTGGAAATGAAAAAACGCAAATGTTCCTCTCAGGCGCCTATTTCCGCCAGGACGGGATTGTGATGAACACCGGTTTTGACCGTTATTCAGCGCGCATTAATGTGGATCATAAAGTTGCTAAGCACGTGAAGATCGGCATGAATTTGTCGCCTTCATTTTCTTCCAACAAACTACTTCCAGTTGAAGATCAGGTATTTACGGGCGGCATCCTCGGCTCGGCACTTTCGCTGCCGCCAACCGTGCCCGTTTACAATCCCGACGGTTCGTACACCACATTACTCGGCCCTTCGCCATACAACATTGGTGTGATCGACAACCCGGTAGCAATTGCCAACAAGGTCAAAGACAAAAAGTCGTTTTTCCGCACATTGGGTAATGTATATGCAGAATTGGACATTATTGAAGGCTTGAAATTCCGCACTTCTTTCGGTCTCGATTACGCCGATTCCCGCCAGGCAGCCTACTACCCTTCCAATCTCGGCTGGAATGGCGTGCCTGCTCCGGTGCAGGCAAGAGCTACCGCTGCCACTGCCCGCGATATCAACTGGCTGAATGAAAATATCCTATCTTACAAAAAGACGATTGGAGAAAAGCATGAACTGGATGTACTGGCCGGTTTTACTTCGCAAAAAGCCAAGTCAGAATACGCTTCACTAGCCGCCACCAACTTCCCGACCGACCTTGTGCCCACATTGAATGCCGGCCAGGTAACCTCCGGCGGAACGGGCATTTCGGAATGGTCTCTTCTATCCTACTTGGCAAGGGTTAACTATACTTTTGCGAGCAAATACCTGCTTTCGGCCACTGTACGCCGCGACGGTTCTTCCCGGTTTGGGTCGAGGAACAAGTGGGGCACATTCCCGTCGGCTTCCGTGGGCTGGTATTTGTCCGAAGAAAACTTCATGAAAGGCCAGCAGATCGTAAGCGACATGAAATTGCGCGCGAGCTACGGATTGGCGGGTAACAATACCATCGGAAATTACAACCACATCGGGTTGCTTACCAACCGGCGATACAGCCTGGGCGCAGGCACGGGCAGCGTCGTTTACGGACTCTATCCCGGCTCGATCTCCAACCAGCAGCTGGGCTGGGAAATGATGCACCAGTTTGACATCGGTATCGACTTCGGAATGCTTCGTAACAGGCTGACATTCACCATCGATTATTACAACAAAAACACCACCGACCTGCTGCTCAATGTGCCGGTACCGGCTTCCACAGGCTACGAAACGGCGCTGCAAAACATAGGCAAGCTCAATAACCGCGGCTGGGAATTCAGTGTCAATTCCAAAAACTTTACCGGTGCATTCAAATGGTCGACCAGTTTCAATATTTCATTTAACAAAAATGAAGTGAAAAAACTAGGTCCATCAGGCAATGCAATCATCTCGAAAAGCCCTTCATTCAGCCCGAACACCCACATTACCCGCATAGGCTCGCCGATCGGCAGCTTCTGGGGCTATGATGCGATCGGCGTTTATCAGAATGCGGAAGACGTGAAAAATAATCCCGTGGTGCAGGGAAGCGCAGGCTCGCGGCCCGGTGATCTCAAATTCCGCGACATCGACGGTGACGGCGTCATCACGCCTAGCGACGTAACCATTATCGGCGATAACAACCCCGACTTTTTCTACGGCATTACCAACAATTTCAGCTACGGACCACTGAGCCTCAGTATCCTGGCCGACGGTGTGCAGGGAATTCAATTGCTGAATGGTTCACGGAGAAACATCGGTTTGGTACACGGCAGTTACAGTCGCTCGGATGTGCTCGGTCGCTGGCAATCTCCTGAGAACCCCGGCGATGGCCGCACGCCCCGCGCCAATGTAGCCCCAACGGGCGGCAATGTGAGCTACGTATCGAGCTTGCTGGTGGAGGATGCTTCTTTCTTCCGCATCCGCAACGTCAACCTCCGGTACGCCCTTCCGGAAAAAGTGTCCAAAACCATTTTTATGCAGCAGGCCAGCATCAGTCTTTCCGTGCAAAATGCATTGACATTCACCAAATACCTGGGCTACAATCCCGAGCAAAGCCTGAACGGAAGCAGCGCGCTGACGCCCGGGGTGGATTTTAACGGCTACCCACTGGCACGCACCTATACCCTCGGCGTAAACCTGACCTTTTAACTAAACCCGGCATCTCACAATGAAACTTCATAAACTAGCACTCGCTTCACTGGTCTTATTATCAGCCAGCTGCACCGATTTCCTCGATTTATCGCCCCGCGATGCTGCCAACGTAGGCAATTTCTACAAAAATGCGGCGGATATGCAGGCCGCGGTGGACGCAGCTTACGGCATGCTTGCCTCGGCGGGGGAATATGGCTATGCCTATTATAATGTGTCGGAAGTTCGCTCGGATAATACCTTCAACTGGGAAGGCGGCGGAAACCTGCCCGACGCGGAACTCGACCAGTTCAAAATGTCGTCGACCAACGAAATAATCCGGCTCATGTGGGTCGACACTTACCGCGGCATTCTGGCCTGCAACTCGGTTCTCGACCATATCGACGGCGCCCAGATGGACGATGCGCTACGCCAGCGGTTCATAGGCGAAGCCAAATTCCTTCGGGCATTGAAATACTTTAACCTAGTGCGCACGTTCGGCGATGTGCCGCTGGTTTTGAAGGAGACCAAAACGGTGGACGAAGGGTACAGCCAGGCCCGTGTGCCGCAAGCGGAGGTATATGCCCAGATCATTGCCGACCTGAACGAGGCCGCTTCAAAACTGCCGGCTTCATACACCGGAAACAACATCGGGCGCGCCACCAAAGGAGCCGCGCAGGCATTGCTGGGCAAAGTGTACCTGACCATCAAAGATTTCGCCAAAGCGAAAGACATTCTGAAACAGGTAATCGCCCAGGGTACTTACAAGCTCCTTGCCGATTACGCCGCATTGTGGCCGGTAGCAAATGCCAATAACGAGGAATCCATTTTTGAAGTACAGTTTAAAAAAGGCGGAACAGGCACGGGAAGCAGCTTCTATAACAATTTCGCTCCCAGAAATTCGGGCAGTTCGGTCATTCAGGTCGGGTTTGCAGGCGGACGGAACAATCCGACAAGCGACCTGATCAGTGCCTATGACGCTGGCGATGCCCGCAAAGCGGTTTCACTGGCGACGGGTTATACGGATGTTCTGACGGGTAAATTTGTAGCCGACCCCTATACGCTGAAATACCGCGACACGCCATTCAGTGAGGGCGACGCGGACAACAATTGGGTGGTTTTGCGCTACGCAGATGTCCTTTTAATGTACGCCGAGGCCGTCAACGAAACCACCGGCCCGGATGCAGAGGCTTACGAGGCGATCAATGCCGTGAGAAAACGTGCGAAACTGGCATTACTCCCGGCGGGACTATCCAAAGCGGCATTTGCGCTGGCTGTGGAGCATGAGCGACAGGTGGAGCTGGCTTTTGAAGGTCATCGCTGGTTTGATCTGGTGCGCACCGGTCGGGAAGTGACGGTCATGAACGCGCATTTCAAAGCGCCCGTGGTCGCAGCATTCAATGCTGTATTCCCGATCCCGCAGACGCAGATTGACGTGAACCCGTCGGGTATCAAGCAAAATCCCGGTTATACTTTTTAAGTTTCTGTTTGAATTGAAACAACTGAAATTATGAACAGGAATGCATTGCTGCGCGCAGTACTGATCGTTGCTACCATCGCTTCCAATCCATTTTCCCAGGCTGCGAACGCCCGGGAAAATGGCGGAAATACATTGGCAGATACGATTACTGCGCCGAAAATATTCATCAATACCGGTTTTGAAAATGCCTCACCCATGAACTGGGAAATTGACGCGCAAGGTCGCGTGCTGGGAAGCCTGGTTTACGATCACGAGCGCTTTTCCGAGAACCGCGCCAATAACCACTGGCATTTTAAAGTGGAAGCGCAGACCGGTACGGAGGTGACGGTGATCCTGCAAAACTTTGATAATGTGTGGAATAACATTCATGCGAGCCCGATCTCGAAACAATCGCCGGTCGTGGTTTCTTTTGACAATAAAACCTGGGAAATCCGTCCGGCTGAATTTTTGCCGGATAACCGCTTGCAGATCAAGCTCAAAATGACCGGCCCGAGCGTGTACATTGCCAGCATCGAACCTTACAGGATCAGTGACCTGGACCGTTTTTTGGCCAAAATCAAAAATAACAAACTGGTTAGCATTACGCAGATCGGCCAGACTGTGGAGGGGCGCTCGCTGGAAATTATCCGGATCGGAAATGAAAAAGCGCCCAAACGGCTTTTCCTCCGCGGCCGCGCACATGCATTCGAGGCCGGCGGAAACTGGACGCTGGAAGGATTTGCAAACCGTCTTTTGCAAAACGACGAAGAATCTAAAAAGTGGCTGAAACGCTACTGTGTGTACATTCTGCCGATGACCAACAAAGACGGCGTGGCCCGGGGAAAGACGCGTTTCAATGCAAATGGCTATGACCTGAACCGCAAATGGGACAAACCTGCCGACCAGCTGATCGCGCCGGAGAATTTTTACCTGGAAAAATGGCTTCAAAAAATGATTGACGCGAAGAAAAAGCCTGATCTGGCGCTTGATGTGCATAACGATAATGGTGGCAACCTCCACGTGAGTCGTCCCGACGGCGATACGCAGCGATATCTCAACCATATGGCCAGCCTGGACTCGCTTTTGCGCAAGCACACCTGGTACACCGAAGGCTCCACAAAACCTGGATTTCGCAACCCGGGAACATTAGGCGAGGGTTTTATGGAACGTTTTGGCATTGAAGCAGCCGTTTATGAGCTTAATTACGAGTGGGTAGCGGGTTTGAAAAAAGCGCCGCTTGCAAAGGATTGGCTTTTATTAGGAAGTCAGCTGCCGAATGTTTTTTATGATTATTTTGAAGAAAAACCTGCTCGATGAAAAACCGGCCTTCAGGTATTTGGATTGCCGCGGCTTTGTGCGCAACCTGCTTATTTTCAGTTGCATTCAAAAAAGAACTTCCGGCGGATTTCGCGACTGAGCGTTACGAACTCGATTCTACTGTTTTGAAACTGGAACCCGTCGCCTCGAACCTCAATGCGGTCTGGGATATGTCGTGGGGGCCGGATAACTGGATCTGGTTTAGCAATCAGGATGGGAAAGTGAGCAGGTTGAACCCAAAAACCGGCCAGCTCATCGACATTTTGCAGATCAAGGATTATTACAGGAAGCGGCTGGGACTGATGAGTATGGTACTGCATCCCGACTGGCAGAAAAACCCATACGTTTTCATCAATTACAGCCACATTCAGAGCGATTCCGCCATTGTTTCCAAATTGGTTCGCTTCACTTACAACGGCAAAATGCTGGGCGAGCCGAAGTTGCTATTCCAGATTCCCGGTTATCTGGGACACAATGGATCGAGGTTGCTGATCAGCAAAGACCGGAAGATACTTTGGGCCACCGGCGATTTGAAACAAAAAGGAACGGTTCAGAATCCGGCGTTTGCAAATGGTAAGGTACTGAGATTGAATCTCGATGGCAGCATTCCGAAAGACAATCCTTATCCCGGCAGCCCGGTTTGGGCAATGGGATTTCGTGTGCCGCAAGGCTTGACTTACACTCAAAATGGAAACCTTTTTATTGCAGAGCATGGCGACGCGACCGACGATGAAGTGAATCTGGTTTTGAAAAGAAACAGCTACGGCTGGCCAGCGATTGCCGGTTTCCGGGACCAGCCCGAAGAGCAGGAAAGCGGCCCGGATTCCGCCATCGCACCCGCGAAAGCCTGGACACCCACGATCGCGCCGGCGGGCATGGCATATTATACCGGCAACATTCCCGAATGGAACAACGCACTGCTGCTCACAACCCTGAAAGATCAGAGCCTGCGCGTTTTACATTTGGATCCAAAACAAGAAAAAGTGACCGGCGAGGATATTGTTTTCAGTAAAAAGTATGGTCGCCTGCGCGATGTGTGCGTTTCACCTGCGGGCGACATTTACATTTCCACCAGCAACCGCGACTGGAACCCGCCGGCCAATTTTCCAATTAAAAGCGACGATCGGATCATCAAAATCAGTCGCTCCGGTATTCTTCCAAAATCCGACCGCACCGTTAGGAAAAAGTCAGAAAGCGAAAAAACGGACGCCGCCACATTGTATTCCAATTTCTGCGAGTCCTGCCACAAAGCCGACGGTCAGGGAGTTGCGGGATCATTTCCTTCGCTGGTAACCTCAAAGCTTGTTACAGGCGACAAATCGGCTTTGCTACATTTCATTATGAAAGGTTCGCAAGCGCCGACCGGCGAGGCAATGCCCGCATTCAGCTTTCTGACCGATGCGCAGCTCGCCGGAATCGGCAGTTATGTCCGTGAGAAATTTGGAAAGTTATCTTCGGGTATCACGGAAAACGAGGTTATGAATGCAAAGAAGGCTATCATAGAGGTGAAAAAACAATGAGCCAAATTAAAATTTCATATGGAAAAAGAAGAATTACGATTTGTGCAAGTCAGATACCAACACTTTGATCTAATTTTTAACCATTTTCACCGAAGTTCCGTCGTTGAACCGGATAAAGTAAACACCGGCAGGCAGCGACGAGATGTCCACGTATTCCTCGTCGGAGCTGAATTTCCAAGTTTTCAGATGCGAACCGACTATGTTAACCAGGCTCGCGGTGGTACCCGCGGCTCCCTGTCTTTTGATACGGATGCCCTGTGTGGCCGGGTTGGGATAGACGAACGCAGGTTTCAAATCCTGAATTTTCAAACTGATAATTTTGCTGAAACTTTGACTTCCGTCCGCTTCCAAGACCAGCAAACGATAATAAAGCAGCGCACTGCTCAGCGGCGGGTGATGGCGGAACGTGTAGCTGGTTTCGGCTTCCTGCGTGGCTGACACCGTTCCGGCGTGCTGAAAATCCCGTCCATTGGTGCTGTACTGAATGTCATAGGCCGTGATATCGACCTGCTCTGCTACCCGCCAATCCAGCGAGACGGCATTTTCTGAATCTACCGATCCTGCAAATGATACCAGCTTCACAGGCAATGGGCTGGCTATCGACCCGATGAAGAAACCGCTGAAACCTTCAACGTCGAAACTGACTTCCCACCGTTGAGTCGCCTCATGCCAGCGGATATTACCGTCGTCCGGATCAATTACTGATGGAGCACCCTGAAAATCGCCCGGCTTGCTTCCTGCCGCGCCCTCATATTGGAACACGCGGAGATTACTTTTGTGAGCGTTATCCGCGGCATTGCCGGGAAGCGGGCCGGAAGGGAGTGCGACATTGAATTGATTAAACTCGGCTTGGGTAAAATAGAGGGTCATTCTGGCCGAGCCGCTGGCAGGTCCATTGAAGAGGTAATGTCGCTGGACGTAAGGTGAGCCCTTGTGGAAGGCCACCTGGGCGTCGATTTCTACCCGGGCCGTCACGCTGCCGGCCAACGGGGTGCTGCCAATGGGTTCCAACCGGGCTACCAGCCGACAGGCTTCGTCATTAGCCTGGAAATCGGTTACCCCTGCGACCGTCCTGGCGCTTTGATCCCCATTTTTTGCCAATGCGTCGGCCGCTGTCAGAAGCGTCCCCTGGAACTCGAACGCCCCCAGGTCGACCGACATATGCGCCGCTCGTATGTCGCCGTTTGCATCATGCGTTGCATTTTGTGGAATTAACGTGTTATTGCCCCTATTCACCACGGGGCTGCATGGCTGCAAGCGATAATCGCCTCCATTGTTCGGTGCAAGCTCGAATCCTACCTGGTTTACAAAGCCGGGATTAACAGCCCCTTCTACATTGCCCGATCCGCCGGACTGGCCCTGAACCAGACTGTAAGTGAGCGTCGGGTTGCTGGCGCCATAGTTCCTGATGCCCGAGCGGTTGCCATAAATGATGGTATTGTGAATACCCGGTGAAGCATTGGTATTATTGAATATCCCAGCTCCGTCGTCGGCCTCATTTCCCGCGATCGTACAGTTGATGATCTGGGGCGAAGATCCGTTTCTGTTGAGTATTCCGCCCCCGTTGTAAGCCGCGGCATTACCGGTTATCTGACAGTTGACCACCAAAGGCGACGATTGCTCATCGTTGAATATCCCCGCTGCGTAGTTGGCATAGTTATTCCGGATGATCAGATTGGCCAACCTTAGTTTTGACCCTAAACCATTTTGTTTACTGTAAATACCCCCGCCATAGCTCTGCGCCACGTCCACGCCGTTGTACTGTCTGCTGCCAGCCCCGTCCGCATAGCTATCCGTGATCACAAAGCCGTCCACCTCAATGCTATCCGCATCCGAGGGAATGCCGGCTATCACCATCACATGGTAGCTATTGTCGCTGGGAGAGCCTGCATCCCCGATTGCTCCGCTCAGGGTCGTGCGATTGGCCGCCAGGTTTCGCTGGCCGGTAATGGCATCGTATCCGCCATAAATTTTGATGCCTCCCCGGGCGATCTGAAACGCATCTGCCCGGTTGGTACCCGAAGCAACACCTGTGGGATAATACGTGCCTTTTGCTACCAGAACCGTATCCACGTCGGCATTCTCATTGGCGACGGATAGTGCGTGCGATAAAGTTTTGAATGCCGCGCCCCATGAAGTGCCGTCCGCGCTATCGTCCCCCGCTGCTGCGTCGACATGCAGCACCCGCGTTACGGCTTGCGCCTGCTGATTTTCATAGGCACCCATATCGATGGACGGGCCAAAGGACCGCGGATTGCCATCGAGGTCCTTGTCATTAGCCAAATTGCCCCCCGCTGTTGTGTAGGCACTATTGCTCGCGGCGTCGCGGGCAGGGCTTGAACCGGCCAGATGCAGAAAGTTTGCGTCTGTGGGCAAGATCGAGGCGAACCCGGGGTCAACATCGATGTTACCGCCACCGTCTACGCCCCTGAGGTCATCCCAGTTGTCACTTCCAGCCCAGTTGGCCAATAAGCTGTTTGTAACTAGCGGCAATTCCCCTCCCTGGTTGTATAATGTCACTTCGGGGGTGTTAGTTACTCCGTTTGTCTCATTTCCCCATATAATGCTGTTGCTCAGCGTAAACGGTGATTGCAAATTCAACAGGCCGCCTGTACTGAAGCTAGCCACGTTCCCCCAAACGGTGCAGTTAGTCATTACAACGGAACCGCACAGCCCACTGATCATAGCTCCTGCCTGCGCCCCTGTGTTCTGTGAAAATGTACTGTTGATGATCGAAACGGAAGGGCACGACTCATTCATAATGCCACCGCCCTGCACGGAATTGTTGGCGGTGATCCGGCTACTTTTGATCGTCACGGTGGCCCGGTCGTTTCGCATAGCCCCTCCGCGCTGGTCTGCCTTATTTCCCTCAAAAAAGCATTTGGAAAAAGAAACCTGGGTCATGACATTGTGTAACCCACCGCCATCCGCCTCGGCCGTATTTCCTGAAAACCCGCACCCGTTCAGCGTGACGAGGCCGCCGCCGTTGGACATACCCCCGCCATTTCTGGCCGTATTTTCTATGAAGTTGCTATTCGTTATGGTAGGATTGCTCTGGTTGTTCAACATTCCTCCCCCTGCATCCGCGGAGTTACCTGTAAAGAGGCAGTTGGCAAAAGAGGGATTGGCCTGCATATTGACCACTCCTCCTCCACTACTTGAAGCAACATTATCCGAAAACACACAATCATTGAATACCGGTCCCGCAGTCCAGTTGATCACGCCGGCACCCTCGCTGGCCGAATTTGCATTGAACGTACACCGGGTA
Organism: uncultured Dyadobacter sp.; assembly: GCF_946482605.1. Next base: position 68,819 of record NZ_CAMLSE010000005.1, read on the forward strand.
AAGACAGGCTCCGAAGCCGAGCTCATAATGGCCGCACCTCCTCCCAGGTTTCCCTTATTCCGGTAAAAGAGGCAGTCGATCACCGATGGTGATGCATTGCTCAAATACATTCCACCTCCCGAAGAAGTAAAGACCAGCTGCCCGTTTACCGGAAGTGCGTCCTGCGCACCATCTTCGGCGCCGCCGCCTGATATCGTAAAACCATCGATGCTTCCCGCCCCAACTATACCTCCCGCCAGGACCACGTGATATGCATTTTCGCCATGATTCTCGAAATCGTCGGCATTGTCGTTTCCCGTCAGATCGCCGCTTAGTACCGTTCCGTTTGCGGGCGAAGCGACATTAGGGAGTATCCGTTCATCGTCGAGGTCTTCAATTCCAGCGGTCGGGTCGAACCCGCCGTAAAGCTGTACATCGCGTACCATTACAAACCCATTGTTTCTGCCGCCGTCGGTGGTGTAAAACCGGTCGTCTACATGATACGCCGGCAAATACTTCCCTTTCGCAACAAAAATACGAAGGGGGTTCGCGCTGCTCCAACCGTGGTCGCCGCCAGCATATTCCTGTCTGGCCCATCTGAGCGCGTCTGCGAGTTGCGGGACGGCATTGGCCCAGGAATCCCCTGCGCCCGTGTAGCCGCCAGCGCCGGTGTTCACGTTGATGTTGACATACAAAACGTTGCTTCCGTCGGGAGAAATCCCCTGACCCGATGCAGTTGTATAACCAAAAGTAATTCCCTGCAAGCACAGCAGAATAGTCCATAAGGCCCGGCGACCATTAACCAAACGATCGCAGCCTATCGATATAATTTGTAGAAGTTTTTCCATAGCATCGCAAAGTGAATCAATTCACGGTTGCGACGGTATCCCTCTTTTGGGGGGGAAGGTTATTTGTATTTCCTGCTGATGATCGCGTGGCGATTGCTTACCTGAAGTTTCTCGTAAATATTTTTGATGTGGTACTTAACGGTTTCCAGGGAAATGTCCATCCGAATGGCCACTTCCTTGTTGGTAAGGCCTTCTTCAATCGCCAGGACGATCTGCGACTCCCGGGGCGTCAGATTGTCCGACAGCTGACCGGCATTTTTAGGATTGAAATATTCAACGACCTTCCGCGCTATGCCGGGCGACATCGGCGCGCCCCCATCGTACAGGGATGTTACCGCTTCCTTAATCTGCGGTAATGGAGTTTGTTTCAGCAGGTAACCCGTTGCGCCGTTACACAATGCCTGGAAGATCCGGCTGGCATCGTCGTACACCGTAAGCATCATCACAGCGCATTTGGGCGCCCGCCGCTTGATACGCGAAACTCCCTTAATACCCGACTCACCCGGCAGGCCGATATCGGACAGAACGATATCGAGGTAGATCGCATCGTGCCAATGCTCAAAAAACGACTCTACCGAAGGTGCCGATAACAAAACGGAAATGCCCGGCTGGTTTCCCAAATATTGGTCCAGCATGCCCCTGATTTCATCGTCGTCTTCAATAATGCCCAAGCGTATCATTAAACAAATTTAGGCTGCGGATTTTTAAGTTTACATCCCTCTTTTGGGTGGTATCTCGAAAACAATGTAAAAAATACCTCCCGCATCGCTCACTGAAAGCTTTCCCCCGATTTTCCCTGCACGCAATTCCATATTTTCCAGCCCTCTCCCTCCCTGGCGATCGCCCGGAGTAGCCGACTTTGGCAGGTAGCCATTGGCCACAACCAGCCTGATAACCGGTTCTACATGCAATGAAATAAGGATTTCAGCCCCGTCGCTATACTTGATAGCGTTTATCAGGGCTTCCTTAAAAATCAGGAAAAGGTTCTGCCTGACGGCCTGGGAAACTTTGCCGGATTCTACCTCCTCGCCTTCCTCAAAACGGTATTTGAAATCCATTTCCTCCCTGAGCCTGTACACGTAGTCTTTCATCCGGATCACCAAATCTTTCATGTTGTCAAACCGCGAATCTATGGACCATACCATATCGCTCATCGTCAACAGGGCCTGCTTGCTCGTATCGGCGATCAACTCCAATTGCCTGTCCTGCCGCTCTGGTGCCTCCTGACTGCCGGCAGCCCGGTGGCCGGCCACCGGATTGCCGGCCAGCGGATTGCCGGCCAGCGTGCTTGTCTGGAAAAATATCCTCGTGAGCAGACTGCCTACTTCATCGTGCAGGTCCGTCGCAATGCGGGTACGGATATGCTGCTCGCGCCGAATCTTTGCAATACGACTTTGGTACCATAGCACGACAATGGCGACGGCGCACAGGCCAAGCAGTCCCCGGAACCACCAGGTCTGTGAAAAGTGTGGTTTCTTAATGACCGTCACTACATTCTGTCTGCTCTCCAAGCCGAAGCTGCGGGTCTGTAAATGGAGTTTGTACTCCCCCGGCGACGGCTCGATGAGCGAAATAAACTGCCCCCGGATGAGCGGCTCCCAATCGCCTTCATTCAGGGAGTAGGTCACGTGGCTGTTGGCCCGGTAGTTCCCGGGTGTGCCTACATACAAGGCGGTCAGGCTTTGGTTGTGATCGAGCGACAGTTGCCCCTGCCCGCGATAGGGCCAGGTATAATCCCTGACCCGCTGCCCCGCTCTGCCCGTGGAGGTGTGAATTTCAGTCACATAGCTTTCCAGCTGATCATTCTTATCGAACCAGTCGTAGCTCATGTTTAAAACAGTATAACCCATTAGCCCTCCCACATACACGCGCTTACGCACCTTGTCCACATAAGAGGCTCCCGAATTGAATTCCGACTGGCTCAATCCCTCCTCCATACCAATGCGCCGCACCCGCTGCTGCGCATCCACGAGGTTCAGCCCGTCGGCGGTGCCAAGGATCATCACGCCGCCTACCCGTTCCAGACTGTAAACCAGATTGTTGCTGAGACCATTTTCGGTGGTCAAATCCCGAATCTCGCGGCCATCTCTATCCAACGCCACCAGCCCTGCTCCCTGTGTGGCGACCCATAGCTTACTGCCCTCGACGATGACTTTGTAAACGCCCGTATTGCCGGATGCCGGGTACTTTTTCGATAGTATTCCATGGTTTAATTCAAAAAGCCCGAGGTTGGTACTCAGCAGCAAGCGTTCTCCGGACAGCGGCTGAATGTGCCTGATCTGCAAATCGAGTGCGTGCGGGGAGCCGCTGGCCAGTTCGTACCGGTCGAGCTGCCGGCTCTTTTTATTCAGCAACCAGAGCCCGTTCATTCCGCCGATGAGGAAATCGTTCGCGGTTTCGGCCAGGCACATGACGTAAATCGGGAGGTGCGCCATATGCTTTGACTGTACATTTGGCGAAAGGCTATATTTTACTGGTTCAATCCTTCGCTCCCGCCTGTTGAAGACTTTCAGAAACCCACCTTCCGTACCTACCAACAGTTCGTTCTCATTCATAGGTAAGATCGTGTAAGCGTGCTTCAACCCGGGAAACACAAAAGCCTTTCCGCCAGCTTCCACATAACCCGCCCCGCTATACGTGCCATAGAAAAGCGAGCCATCCGGGTAGACGTAAATGCCCCGAGCGCTTGTATTAAGCCCTACGCTAATGCTGAGTTCCGAGAGCCCTTTTGTTTTGGGATAAGCCACAAATATTCCTTCTTCGGTTCCGAGCAAAATTTCATTCTTCGAGATCTGCGCAGCAACCGTCCTGAACTTGCGTCGGGTCGGTATTTTTAACCGCTGCCGCAAACGTAATGCAGGGTCCATCACGCACAAAGCGTCGTCCTCGGCATAAATATGCATGTCGGTACCCTCCTTCACGACAAAATACTTGTCGGCCGACAGCTCAAAGCCCCGCGGCCGCATTTGCCACCCAAAGCCTTCATCCAATCCGATACGCACATCGCCCGGGACATCGATAAACAACGTATCCGAATAGCCTATCAGCGTTCGTACGTTCCCATCCTCGCCCGGCAGTTTCCTGATTTGCGTTCTATACCCCCGGGCAGGATCGACAGACAGCAGGCTGCCGCCGGTGGTGCCTATCCAAATTTTGTTTTTCCAGAAAGTTATGCTCCTCGGAGACAATTTATTGCTGGTCTTTTTGCCAAGCTCAAACAGATCATCCACCCGGAAGAACCGGTCCCCCTTCACCAGCAGCAAATGCCCGTTTTCGTAGGCTATGACAATGGTCGAATCGGACAGTTCCGTAATGGAGTAAACCGCACGATCCTGAACTGGCGGAAGCACATTCGAAGCCACCTGGCGTACCTTCCAGGTCCTCAGATCGAGGTAACTGAGGTGCGCATTGCCGGTCATCCACAACCTGTCGCGGCGATCGATGAGGATGTGCTGCGGCATATCGGTCACATGCACCTGGTCTGCAATGGTTTTAAGAACATCGAGCGACCGATAGCCATCGTACCGGTATATTTCACCATTGGTAAGAAACCATATGAACCCTTTGCTATCCGTAGCTACATCTTTGATCAGCACTTCATCACGGTCGGGAAAAAGTTTGAGTTTGCTGATCACGTAGTCCTGCGCGATTGCCGGTTTAAACAAACTTTCCAGTGACAATACGAGAAGAAAAATAGCCGAACGCAACCACTTTATGCAGTGAGAATCCATAACATGATCAAGCGTGTAAATGTAACCCACGGTTAATCTATGAAATTCCGGTTACTTTATGATATTAGTCAGGATATCTTTCGAAATGACAAGTCGGGATGTGTAACAATACCCTGTGAAGATTTCGCGGTCAACATCCTCAATGCCCAACCTTTTATTCAGACTTCAATGATTTAACAGGATTCATCAACCCTGCTTTAATGCTCTGAAAACTAATGGTCAGCAGCGCAACTATCAATGAAAGTAAACCGGCAAATGCGAAAACCCACCAGTCTATGTCAATTTTATATGCGAAGTTCTGCAACCATTGATTCATGACATACCATGCAATGGGTGAAGCAATGACGATGGCGATGAGTACCAGTTTTACGAAATCTCTGGACAACAAGGACACAATGCTCGCTACGGATGCACCCAGCACTTTACGAACACCAATTTCCTTTACACGTTGCTCCGCCGTAAAAGCTGCCAAACCAAATAATCCAAGACAGGCAATGAAAATAGCCAGGAGTGCGAAAATGGTTGAAAGCGTACCGACCACAGTCTCTCCTCTGTAAATTTTTTGATATTCGTTATCTACAAACGAATACGCAAACGGGAATTTGGGATTTAATTTCTTATAGACTTTTTCAATGCCTGCAAGAGCATTCTCAGTTTGCCCGGGCTGGGTCCGTATCAGAATATTGCCGTAATATTTGTTGGCCAGGCGAATGATTAGAGGCCTGATGGGTTCATGAAGTGAGTTGAAATGAAAATCTTCGATCAATCCCACAATTTTTCCGGGTCTGCTCCAGAATGTGAGTGGCTGTCCGACGGGATCTTTATAACCAATGCGTTTGGCTGCTGCCTGATTGATCAGATAGTTGCTGGAATCCGTTCCAAAATTCGTGGAAAAATCGCGGCCGCCAACGAATTTCAGTTTCAAAGTCTTTGCGAAATCATACCCTACGGCTGTGTTGTTAAATGAAATAGCAGCATCAGGATCCTTTCCGGGCCAGCTCACTCCTTCGGTCGTGCTGCCATTCCCCAAAGGGCTTCCGTACATATTTGTGACGGATTGTATGCCACCCATAGCTAACAATTGCTGCTTGAACAGAGGGTAAAGTTTCACTAATTCTCCCTCGACAGGAATGCTGATCAAATTTTCGCGCTCATAACCCAGGTTCTTGGTTTGAATGTACTGAAGTTGCCGGTAAACCACTACCGTACCGACAATTAAAAGCATGGACATGATAAACTAAAAAACGACCAAACCGCGTCGAAATAACTGTGTACCAGTGCCATTGCCAAGCCGTGACAACGAGCCGGCACCTTTGAGCACTTTAATGGGATTAAGAGCAGACAAGAATAGCGCCGGATAACTACCCGACAAAATCCCGGTTACCAGCAACAATCCGGACAGGCCAATTACAAAAACAGGCTGATTCCATGGCAGAAATAGTTGTTTGTCGGTCAGTTGATTAAAAACTGGCAAAAACAGCATAACCAACGCAATAGCGGTTGCTAACGAAAGAGCCGCCAGAAGCATCGCTTCACTCATAAATTGACCAATGAGAGATCCATGTCCTGCTCCTACCACTTTACGAACCCCCACTTCTCTCGCTCTTTTAGCCGACCTTGCCGTAGCCAGATTCATAAAGTTGATCACAGCGATCAGCAATAAAAAAACGGCTACAACAGCCATTAACCTTACATACTCAATGCGACCGCCATCGGGGTAGCCGTCCTTGAAGCTGGAATAAAGGTGCGCCTCGGTTTCGGGCTGAAGAAAAAGATTGATATGAAAAGTCTTGCTAAAATCGGTATTGCGTCCTTTCAGAAACCATTTGAGTTTAGCATTAAATTTGACGGGATCGGTATCCGCCCGGAGTTGAAATCTGGTTTTGGGCCCTGCATTGTTCCAGTCTTTCACCCAGGAATTCCTGGCCATAAAATCCTGCCAGCTTAGTAAAAACTCATACTGATCAGATGAATTGGCGGGCAAATTTTCAAAGACAGCGGTCACCTGATAACTTACAGTATTGTCAAACTGAACGGATTTGCCAAGTGCCCTTTCCGGATTGCCAAAATAAATTTCTGCAAGTTTTCGTGAAATTGCGAGACTATTCGGTGCGTTGAGTGCGGTGGAAGCTGTGCCCGCAAGAAGTGGAATGCTGTACATCTTAAACCAATCGGGCCCGGCATAACAACCGGTCTGTCTGGCAGTTTTATTTCCTACTGCCAGTACGTGGCCCTCCTGCCAGGAAAATCCGGCTGCATGAACCACTTCCGGAAATTGCTTTTTTAGTTCGTCAGCCAGTAAACCAGGCGTATCATCATCTGCAACAACTTTGCCATCGGTGAATTCCCGCTCCATGACACGGTATAAGTTTGGAGCGTTATCATACTGTGTACCAATGCTTAACTCATCCTGAATCCAAAGAAAAATGAACAAAGCGGAAGCCATGCCCAACGCCAAACCCAAAATATTTATTATCGAAAAAGCTTTGTTGCGAATCAGATTTCGCCGGGCGATCTTGAAATAACTTCGTATCATTTTTGGAGTCGGTTTATAAACTACTTGCTCAGACCATGTCAGGACATTGCGCCACCAATTTTTTTGTGCTCAAATAGTACACCAAAGGAAAAATACATACCAAAAACCTAACAATCAATAACTTAATGAATGAAAATTTGCTTACAAATGTCCAAATTCGGACACCATCGTTCGATACAGAACGTGAATGAGTAACCAAATATCCGTATCACGCTGTTGAAGAGATTTATACCGGCGCCGACGTGGGCCGGGTTAAATATCCGTTTACCCAAAAATTCTACCACCCCAACTGGCGCTATCCGGGGTAGAACGTGGAGCTCGTAAGGTATTTTTTTGGTTTGATTGAGCGAAAACATGTACATTTGCTTTTATTTATAATTAGTCTATTTAAAATAAATCAATTCATGAGAAAAGTTTATCTGCTTATTTGCCTCCTCTTTCAGATCCATGCACTGGCCCAGACGGGGGCGATTAAGGGTACCATTACCACGTCGGACGGGGCGCCGGCGGAGTTTGTTAACGTTGTACTGGAAAAAACCAGCCGTGCGGCTGTGGTCAACCAGAATGGAAAATATACGATTGGACGCATTACCGCCGGGACTTACACGGTGGTGGCAAGCTTTACCGGGCTTTTGACCCAGAAACAGGAAGTGACGATAGCGGCTGGCGAGACGACCGTTCTCGATTTCGTGCTCGCGGAGGACAACCAGCAATTGCAGGAAGTGATCGTAAAAGGCAACAGCCGGCTGGTGAACAAGGAAAGCGACAATGTGGCGCGGATGCCGCTTAAAAACCTCGAAAATCCCCAGGTATATAATGTAGTAAACAAAGAGTTGCTGAAAGAGCAGGTAGTAACCGTGATGACGGACGCCCTCAAAGCCGCGCCGGGCGTGGTGGCGGTGTCCTACCCCAGCGGCGGGATCGGTGTAATGTCGCGCGGGTTCGGGACCAGCATTGGCGCACGCAACGGCCTGCAATCCGACCTCGGCCGTTCCAGCGCGGACGTGTCCAATATCGAGCGGATCGAGTTCATTAAAGGGCCCTCTGGTACATTGTTCGGGTCGAGCGTTTCGTCGTTTGGAGGGCTTGTAAACCTGGTCACGAAGCGTCCAGGCGAAAATTTCGCCGGCAATGTCTCACTCACATTAGGCAGTTTCGGCCTGTCGCGCATTACGGCGGATGTAAATAGCCCGCTGAACAAGGAAAAAACGGTGCTCGTACGCGTGAATACCGCGCTGCACCGGCAGAATAGTTTCAGCGATTTTGGCCGTAACAACAGCTTCGCATTTGCGCCAAGTTTGCTTTTCAAAGCCACCGACCGGCTGACCGTGCTTTTCGACGCCGAGGTTTTCAATGCCAATTCATCCAGACCGACCTACACCCGCTTCGGACCCCAATCGGGCATTTCCAACTACAAAGAGATCCCGATCGGCTACCGGAAGTCTCTGTACGACAATGACCTGGATTCAAAAACACAATCGCAGAAGTATTTCGTGGAAGCCAAATACCGTATCAACAGCGACTGGACTTCATCGACCAACATTTCCTACGTCAACGAGTTTACCGATTACAGCTATCAGACCTACAACACCTGGATCACCAGGGATCGCGTCGCGCGTTATGTCGGCATTTGGGGGCCTATTAAGAACACTTACGTGAATGCACAGCAGAATTTTGTCGGGAAACTCCGGACGGGCGCGGTGAAGCACACTTTGCTGGCCGGATTGAGCTACACCAACCTTTACGCGAACGGCATGAGCAAAAGCGGCCCGAATTTCGATACGATCAGCATATCGAATTCCTACAAGCTCATCGACAAGGTGTATACCGACCGGATTTTGCTCCAACCCGCACGGGTAAGCAGCCGCGGCACAACCAAAAATCAATACATGGGTGCATACGTGTCGGAGGTAGTGAACCTGGGCGACCGTTTATACGCGATGCTGAGCCTTCGTTTCGACAGATTTAAACAAGCTACGGGCGGATTTACACCGGGTGGTTATGAGCAAAATTCGCTTTCTCCAAAGCTAGGCCTCGTGTACCAGCTCATCAAAAACAAGGTATCGGTATTCGGGAACTATATGAATGGCTTCCAGAACACCAACCCACAGATAGAGCAGCCCGACGGTTCAATATTGAATATCAAGCCATTGTATGCCAATCAATGGGAAGCGGGTATCAAGAGCGAATGGCTCGACGGCAAGGTGAATGCGACATTGAGCTATTACACCATTAACATTGACAATGCACTGCGCACCGACGACAGCCGCTTCACCCGCCAGGACGGTCAGCAGCAGAGCAAAGGTGTCGAGCTGGACATTCTGGCCAGCCCGGTAACAGGGCTGAATGTGATGCTGGGCTATGGATACAATGAAAACCGGATTGTGAAAGCAGAAGTAAACCAGGGCAATATTGTGGCAGGCGCACCGAAAAACATCACGACCTATTGGGTGAGCTACAAGTTCAGCGGACAGGCTTTAAAAAACCTGGGCGCGGGAATTGGCGGTAACCATGCGAGCCACTCTTATTTCAGCGATGCCAATACGGTCACCATTCCATCCTACAGCGTGCTTAATGCGACCCTGTTCTACGAAAATGACAAATGGCGTACCGGATTGAAATTGAACAACATAGGCAACACGAAGTACTGGGATTCTTATGGAATTTACAATCCAACACGGAATTTCTCGGTGGACCTGGCTATCAAGTTTTAACACCGCATGACCTTCAAAAAAATCACAGGAACATTGCACCTCTGGCTCGGACTGGCGTCCGGGCTGGTGGTGTTTATCGTGTCGGTCACGGGTTGCATTTTTGCTTTCGAAGAAGAGCTTTTCAATGTTTTCCATTCCAAACTTGTGCAGGTGCAGCCCGCGGCTGATGGCGCCAGGAAGCTGCCGGTAACGATATTGGAGCAATCTGCGCAAAAGGCGCTCGGTGGCCGCGATACCGTCACGCTCATTAACATTTACCCGGAAGCCGATCGCGCCTGGGAGTTCGATATTTTCCGGTATGACGAGAAGAAAGCCGCCGCGAGCTTCTGGGACGGCGGGGGGCTGGAATGGAAACGGGCTTATGTGAATCCGTACACCGGCCAGGTAAACGGCCTGATGAACATGCGGTATGAGTTCTTCACGCTCGTGCGTGCCACGCACCAGAATCTCCTGATCCGGCCCGACGTCGGCAGTCCCATCGTCGGGAGCGCCACTATTATATTCGTGATCCTGCTCATTTCCGGCCTGATTTTATGGTGGCCCAAAAACAAAGCCGCGGCAAAACAGCGGTACGCATTCCGATGGAAAGACACCACGCGTTGGAAGCGGAAAAATTACGACCTGCACAACATCCTGGGCTTTTACATGCTCACTTTCGGGCTTTTCATCGCCCTCACAGGCATCGTATGGTCATTTGATTGGTGGGAAAACATCGTGTACCGGGCACTGGACGGTAAAGTGGTGCATTTTACCTTACCGAAAAATCCTGACAGAAAGCCCAGCGCGCCCATTCCCGCACACCTGCTCGACCAGGTGTATGAGCGTGTCGTGAAAGCCAATCCTGCATATTACAGGATATTTATTTCGACAAACCACGCAGGCAATACGCTCACAGCCGGTGCCAATTTCAAACAAAAAACACTTTGGACGGCTTACAATTACTACATGTACAACCTTTCCACCGGTAAGGAATACGGCAAGTTGCTGCAAAACGAAAAAACCACCGGCCAGAAATGGCGGAACAGCAACTACGACTTGCATACCGGCAAAACACTAGGCTACCTGGGCATGACGATCGCATTCTTCGTGTCGCTGATCAGCGCGTCGCTGCCTGTTACCGGCTTTTTCATTTGGTGGGGCCGACGGAAAACAACGGAGAAAAAAGTGCCGAAATTAACGGTTGCGCGAATACGATAGAAACCCGGGATAACGGCTCCGGAGAAGTTTACCTTTCCGGCAACGCCAAAATTCCTGCCATGACATCTTCGGATACCGGCTTTCCGTAGATCAGGTTCTTCGCTGCCAGCATTGGAAGATCTGATGCGGCCACAGCATCCGGATCCAAATACCTCCCACCGTAGTCTTCAAAGTTGCATTTTTTATTTTCGAGCAGTTTTGCAAGTTCTCTCAGCGCCGGGTGATCAGTCACAATGGCCTGTTCTTCAATTTCATCGTTGAACGGCGAGCTCCTGTCTGTGTTTGCGCAGATCATATAAAGTGTTGCAAAATATTGCTCCTGGGGCGGCACTTCTATGGTGACTCCCGTAACAAGAAATCCATTCTGCACCTTCAGGCTCTTTGCTACAAACATCAGCCCGGGAGGAAGTTTGACCAGAATGGGTGCATTGGTTTCATTATAAAGGTTCAGGCAAATTTGAACATTACCGCCATGGCCATGGAACCGGTTCTTTCTCATTGAGTCGTAGAAGCAATCCTCGGTAGAATTCGGCTTATCTAGGAGGCGTATCCCTGCCGGCCAGGTAAACGGGGTGCCGACGGGATCCTCTTTCGAGTCGCCAAATCCTTTTTCAAATTGATAAGACGGCCCCTTGTCGGTACCGGGTTTGCATGCGCTTAGGAGAAAAGCGAGAAGGATCGCAAGAAGTAATAGTTGTCTCATGGCTATTGTTTTAAGTTACAAGATTAACCACAGACACTCAGCCCATAAAACGTTTTAACTGTTCAGTCGACAGAATGCAGATTCTGTCGACCAGGGTTAAAAAATGTGCGAGAAAAGCACATAAGCCCGAGACCAAACCCTGAGCCAGCAAAGCCCAGACGGCAGCTTGGCAGAAGTATTTCTGGCAACACCTTTTCAGTTAGAATGTCTTCAATGGTTGCTTTCGTTTGGTAAATCATATTCCTGACGCATCGTGCTTAATCACATTGGACTGATACAGATGAACTGGCAGCGTTCAACATGCTTTGTATTATTATGGATGCTTTGGGCGTGCCAGCAACTCAGTGCCCAGACACCCGCTAACCCTGTTGTCTCCGTAATTCTTGACACCGACATGGATTCGGATGTAGACGACGTTGGCGCATTGGCGATGCTCCATGCCTATGAAAAACAAAATATGGCCCGGATTTTAGGGATTATCGTCACCAGCGACGAGCAATACAGCGCTCCGTGCACAGACGCAATCAACCAATGGTTTGGCCGAAAAGACATCCCCATCGGTGTTAGTCAAAAGGATTCGCTACGCAGCTTCTCTAAGTACACCAGGCAGATATCCGAGCGCTTTGCAAGCCGGTTTCAAACCAACGCGGACGCGGAAGACGGGACAGCGCTCTACCGAACGCTGCTGGCCAGGGAGCCTGACGGAAGCGTGGTCATCATTACGATCGGGCACCTGACAAGTCTTGCTCGCCTTCTGAGTTCCGGTCCGGATGCAATAAGTCCATTGAGCGGAAGTGACCTGGTAAAGAAAAAGGTGAAACGATGGTCATGCATGGGCGGTCAGTTTCCGGAAGGAAAAGAAGCCAATTTCTACCGCCCGGACCCTGCTTCGACGATCACTTCCCTTGCTAGTTGGAGAATGCCTGTAACTTTTGCCGGCTGGGAAGTAGGTAATAAAATTGTCACCGGCGGCAGGTCATTCCGAACAAAATGCAAACCAGACAGTCCGGTATTTCACGCATACGAGCTCTACAACAATTTCCAGGGACGTGCCAGCTGGGACCAGATCGCTGTTTTGGAAGCGATCGAGGGAGCCCAGCGATACTTTAATGTAGTTCAAAATGGCCATTGCCAGGTGGCTGCTGACGGAAGTAACCTCTGGACTTCTCCCTCAAACGGGCTACATGCTTACCTAAGCATTACCGGACACCCAGAGCAGATTCGCGATCGAATCGAATCACTGATGGTGGGCACTGCCATCCGGTAAAAATAGTCAGGCAGTTTCAGAGCTGAATGTGTCACCAAGTCAAATTTATTCGACCCCTGATTTAATCTGCCGATTCCTCAGCAATTCGATTTCACGAAAAACGGTTGTTTTTTTTGTCATAATGGTAGACTATCCTGTCTTTCATTCTGAACGTCTACTACACCTGTTGACCATGCGTAGTGTCGTGACATATATTTACTTCATCATGCATCCCTATCCATTCTGCTCGAATATGGAGAACAGCAAACGTCTTTTGACCACAGCGTTCTGCGTCTTATTTTTTTTTACCATCTCTTACGGACAGGTTTTTAAAAATTTCAAGGAAGTCAATGGAGTTCCGCTATCGGCCACATTGGGAATTACCCAGGACAAGCAAGGTTTCATGTGGTTTGGCACCGAGGCCGGGCTGTATCGCTACAACAGTAAAACATTCGATCGATACCATAATGGCAAATTGAATAATCCCAGGTTCATCAGGGACCTGGCTACTGATTCTCATGGAAACATATGGATTGCGTCGATAAGATCCGGTTTGTATCTCTTTGAACCCGATACCGATACTTTTACAAACTTCGAGCCTGATTCAGCAAACGTCAATTCGCTCTCTCACAATTCGGTCAACTGCGTGATGGTAGACCGCCATGACCAGGTGTGGGCCGGAACCCAGCATGGGCTGTCACGCATCACAAAGGATCGTGGAAAAATCAGGATAACGCGCCATTTACAAACTGAATTCTCTGCGCAGACCCTGCAGATCAGATCACTAACCGAGGATAAAACCGGCAACATCTGGATGGCGACCGGTGACGGATTAGTTAAAATGCAAAATAATGGCAGCAAACCCAGGTTGTACCGGATTCCGTCCCCAGAAAAACAAATCCACCTCAGCGACCTCATTTTTGTGTATGCAGACAGCAGCGGTATGATATGGCTGGGGAGTAACGGGACCGGATTATATCAATTCAATCCTTTTACCGAGCGCTTCAAGTTAATCCAAACGCTTAGAGCGCCGAATGGTGAACTTCCCCGTGTTTCCAAGATGGCACAGGATAGCAAGGGGAAATATTGGATGTCAACTTCCTTAGGACTTGTTCATTTCGATCCGCTTACTTCACAAGTCGAATGGTATGTCAATCATCCCGGCGATCCCAACAGCCTGGCCAACACCATGCTTTACTCGTTGTACCTGGATCGGCAGGGCGGGCTTTGGTGCGGGTCTTTTTACGTCGGCATCAGTTATCTTCATTATGATTCTCCCCGGTTTAGATCCTGGCCATTTGCCGCCAATGATCCACGGAACCAGCCGTTTTCAAATGGATGGTTAGGCAAGGGTAAAACAAAAGAAATCTGGTCTATTTCAATTAATCTGGACAAACTTCTCGTCTTTAACTCCGTTGGTAAGCCACCCTTGACTTTCAACCTGAAACTTTCGAAAGAGGCCGATTATTATTGCTTTTTACTGGACGAAAACGATGTACTCTGGGCCGCAGGCAACGCCGTATTGACTAGTTTCAATCTCCGTACCGGCAATTATCATCATTACCCGCTTATCATCCAGGGTCAATCTGTACCAGTTAACGCCAGGACATTTGCGATCCTGAAGGACAGCTACAATCGATTTTGGATTGGTGGTTATTACGGATTGCTTCTGTTCGATGAAAAACAGGGCATTTTCCTTTTGCAAAACGCTCCAAACATCAGCGTCCGAAGTATTTTCGAGGATTCCCGACGCAATATCTGGGTGGGTAGTACGAATGAAGTCTATCATGTCAGCTCCAAGAATAGTGCTTCGCCGGCGCCGGTATTAGAAAAAATTCCCGTCGGACCCAGCATGGCCGAATATTTCTGGCGGATAGCCGAAGACCTTTCCGGGAATATCTGGGCTGCCGGCACGACCTCACTTTTTCATTACAATCCGAAAAACAACAGGTTTGAACCGAATGCAGATATCCCTGGCGGCTATATCAAAGATGTTGTGCCGGACAAGCTGGGCTACTTGTGGCTCAGCGCCGCGCATATGCTGTATAGATACCATCCTCAAAACAGGACGCTTCAATCTTATGACGATGGAGATGGCTTACCGCAAAATGGTCAGCTGATTCAGGGTTTCGGAGCCAAAGATGGCCATGGAAACCTCTATTTTCTCACCAATCAGGGATCATTTTCGTTTGATCCGTCGGCTATTGCTGTAAATAAAAATACCCCACCCCTTGTTCTCACTTCACTGAAACTGTACAACAATGAAGTTACTACCGGCGACAGTACAGGGCTCCTGGTGCAGCCACTGTGGAAAACAAAAGAGATTACCTTTCGACACGACCAGGACATTTTCACACTGGACTTTGCGCTGCTGGATTATGTACGTTCCGGCCAGAACAAATATGCCTACAAAATCGATGGGATAGACCGCGACTGGAACCATGTCGGAACCCCGTCGGCTACGTATACTAACTTGCCGTCAGGAACTTACACTTTCATGGTCAAAGCCGCCAATGGTGATGGCTTCTGGATGAACGAGCCTTTAAAAGTAAAAATCATCGTCCTCCCTCCGTGGTGGAAAACCTGGTATGCGTATCTGTTCTACTTCCTTGTCATAGCCGGGGCGATTTACGCGATCAACAGGTTTTTCTGGCTCCGCTCGTCATTCCGGAAAGAAAATTACCTGAATCAGGCTAAGCTGGATTTTTTCACGAATGTGTCGCATGAGATCCGGACACACCTCTCGTTGATCAGCGGGCCTTTGGAACAAGCCCATCAGCAACTGCAAGATCCGCAGCGTGTTGAGCACCACCTGAATTATGCCAGAAACAGTAGCGACAGGCTCATGCTGTTGGTCAACGAACTGCTTGACTTTCGCAAAATCCAGAGCGGCAGTGTGCAGTTACAGGTGCGCGAACATGATGTGGTGAAAATCATGAAGAGTATCCTCGCCGCATTTGAACACAGCTCGGTTGAGAAGGATATTGAAACAACGCTGGTTTGCCCTGATACACCCGTGCTGATTTGGTTTGATATCGCACAGATGCAAAAGGTGTTCTACAACCTGTTGAGCAACGCGTACAAATTCACGCCCACCGGCGGTAAGGTTTCCGTTCACATTATCGAGATTTCAAATGAAGTCAAAATCATGGTAAAGGACAACGGCAGGGGAATCTCGCCCGATCATCTCAAGAAGCTGTTTACCTACTATTATCAGGCCGACTCGGAAAAGCCAGGTTACGGAATCGGATTGGCCCTTTCGAAAAGCATTGTTGAGCGTCATCACGGCTATCTGACCGCGGAAAGCCGACCTGCAACCGAAACCGCACAAGGTGAAACAAAACTAATCATCCGTTTACTGCGCGAAAACAGGCACTACGGCGCCCAGGAAATTGCACCGAAAGGTCACGATTATGTCTCTGGCTTATTCACCAAAACAGGCGCAGTCACGTCGATGGGCAACGAAATCGCGGATAAACAACTCAACACCATCCTGATCATTGAGGATAACGATGAACTACGGGGGTTTATCTGCGAGCTTTTCGAGAGAGAATACAACACACTTGAAGCAGAAAACGGTCTTCGTGGCATTCAATTGGCCAATGAATACATCCCGGACATTATCCTGACCGACGTGATGATGCCGGAAATGAACGGACTGCAGGTATGTCGCCGATTGAAGAATGAGGCCAATACCGCTCATATTCCGGTTGTGTTGCTGACGGCCAGAACGCAGAGCGAACAAATCATCGAAGGACTTGAAGTGGGGGCTGACGATTATTTGATGAAACCATTCGATCCGAGAATCATCACATTGAAGATCAACAACCTGCTCCGTTTACGGGACGAGATGAAGCAGCGCTTCCGGCAGTCGGTATTGGAGGCGCCCGGAGTCCAGCGAAGTGTTGCCCAGGATACGAATGAGGCTTTCATTGCCAAGCTTAAAGGGCTGGTTGTCGATCATATTTCGGACGTCAACTTCGGTGTTGGTGAACTTGCTTTTGAGGCAGGGATGAGTGTGTCTGTGCTCTACCGAAAGCTGCGATCACTTACCGGTATGACGATCAATGAATTTGTCAAAACCCTCCGTTTAAATGAAGCGAAAAAACTTCTTGAATCAGGTATTTACAATGTAGGCGAAGTTGCCGCCATCATTGGCTTCGAAGACAGTAAATATTTTAGTAAAGAGTTTAAAAAGGTTTTTGGAAAAACACCTAATGAAGTTAAAGGGAAAAACAGCAATTGACTTCCATATCTGAGGTAGCTATCTAAGTTTACGGCATTTAACTTCAATTGGCGTAATCTCAAAGAACTTGCGAAATTCCTTGCTGAAATACTTGACATCTTCATACCCTACCGCAGCAGCCACCGCATTTACGGGATAGGTCCCGCTTTCCAATAATTGCATAGCCCGCTCCATTCGAATCGCCTTCACGAATTCATTGACTGTAATCCCTTTAAGCATCCTGATTTTACGATAAAGGACAGAAACGCTGATGCCGATCTGAAACGCAATTTCATGAACGCCGAAATTCGGATCGGAAATATTCTCGACCACCTGCTGCCTCAGCTTTTCGATGAACCAGCCGCCCAGCTGGTTGGATTCAGTTTTATCAAAAGCCTCCCGCAAGTACAGCTCTTGCAACGTCTCCCGCATTCGGATCAGGTTTTCAATTTTAAGCCCAAGCACGTCACTATTGCCTGGGTGCAGGATATAAGTATCGGCCCCTGCCTGTAACCCATCAACTTCCTGTTCTCGCGGCCCAAGCAGGATCACAGATATATGGCTCGTAACAACATCGGATTTCAACGCCGCGCAGATCGCCAGGCCGTCGACTTTCGGATCGGCTATTTCACAAATAATCAGGTCCGGGCTCATCTGGCGAGTCAAAGCTACGGCATGACTCCCCCTGTTACTTGTCAGGACATGAAAATTTTTCCTCAGAGCCTCCGTACCAAAATCGTCAGGCTCCATACTGCCGGAAAAAATTAAAATCTTTCTGATATTCTTCGATTTCATAACACTCATGGAGTGCGATATTTTAGATTTTAATTCAAAATATATTTTGAATTAAATAGCGCTATTCAAATAATTAAATACACTCAAAAAGGATCAAATAACACCTCAAAATGACAAGTTTATCCACCAGCTGTTTGGAAATAAAAAGACAATTTGCGTTGAAAGCAGTCTCGATTATTTCGAATACAGCTTTGAACAAAACAACTATCCAAACAAAACCCACTATACAATTATGGGACATCCAGATAGCGAGCGAAGCCATTTAATGGTAATAATAGACGACCGTCCCATGTTAAGGGCGGGAATAAAGTCAGCCATTCAATCGATCATGCCTAAACCTGAGTTCTCGGAGTGTTATCGATTGGATAAATTCCTTTCTTCCAATTCAGAAGCCAATTCATTTTACATTCTGCTCTGGGCAGGAAACACGTCGGACAAAATCATCATTAACAACATCAGGGCATTAAAGTATTCGGGAAAGCCATGTAAGATTATCCTGTACGGCTACAAACAACCAATTCAATACATCCTCCAGTTTCTAAAAGAAAAAATCGATGCTTACCTGCCTGAGGATTTCGGAGAAAACGATCTCAAAGAATGCCTTACGTCGATCGCGGCAGGCCGGATTTATGTCGACACACAAATAGTAATTGAGCTGCTAAGCATTAGGACCAAAAGACAAGAACTAAAGAGCGGCGCACTTACACCAACGGAGGTGAGGGTGGCTAATTTACTGGTCAGTGGATTGAGCCAATCGCTGATTGCCCGGGAGATGCACCGAAACACATCGACGATCAGCAATATAAAATCGAACATTTTCAAAAAAACAAATGTCACCAACATCACTGATTTGGCTGGAGCGATGGGCAATTCCATCACGGGAATAAGAATCTAGGGTGATGGCCTGTCATTGATATGCTAAGAAAAACGGGATCCGAAATTCGGATCCCGTTTCGTTTATTACCCCAACTTCGGTTACTTCACCACAAACGTCTTGCTGTGAACTTCCCCGCTTGCATACGTAACGCGCAACACATACACACCCGCACGAAGGCTTCTGATATCCAACATGTTTCCGGACTGTGCAGCATTCAACACCTCCATACCTGCAACATTGTACACCGAAAGCTTGTACGAACCGGATTGCGGCAACGTTAGCGACAGTTTTCCATCCGCTACCGGGTTAGGATATACGGATAATGCATTCTTACCCGACTCGAACCGAACAGCGGCAATAGAGCTGTACGCGTAGGATCCATCGGCATCGATTTGTTTCAGACGATAGTAGTTTGTACCCGCCGATGGTGCAGCGTCTGCGAAGGCATAGGTCAACAGGCTTTTGCTATCGCCGTCGGCCGTCTGGTTTTCTACAAAACCGATCGCGTGCCATTTGCGGGCATCCGTGCTTCTCTGGATTTCAAATCCGGTATTGTTTATTTCCTCGGTCGTTGCCCAGGTCAGGCTGGCTGTATTTCCTTCTTTGGCCGCATTGAAATAGGCCATTGTAACAGGCAGCGCAGATTCCTCTGTTGTAGACAGGTAGACAAACGAAGAGAACGAAGTGATGTTATGGAACTCGACATAGTTCACACCATCCTCCACGCCGGTGGCATCGGGCGTCAGCGAAACCGCCTTCGAAGCGTCGAGTCTTCCGTAGGCATAAACATTCGCGATCACTTCGTCGGCAATGCCCTGGTACCTGTACCATCCAAATGATTGCTCGCTTGGCACAGCCGTTGCATTTTTCTCGGGCAGGCTGTAATAGATACGCACTTTGCCAGCTGACAATGGAGACGAACCACTGTTTGTCACCGTGGTAATCCGTGCCATCAGGTTGGTTTTGCGGCTTCCGTCATCGTAGCTCGCGCCGAGAGGTGTAATTGTTACCGCCAGGTTGGCCAGTTCAGGATTGGTATAGCCTGTAATTCCCAGCAATTTCTGGGTGTTGTCTGCTGTCTTGCGGAAATACTTCCAGGTACCTACATCGCAGGCGTTGGTCGAATTGCTGGTTGTTTCCGTAGTTGCAGGCAAATAAACCACACCCTGGTTGAACGGTGTTACTTTACCATAGGTGAAGTAGCTGGCTCCATTCGGGAAGTTGTGTGCCAAATCATAGTCCGTTCCGTTCACGGTCAGCGCCTTGACAGTGACGTTGGTTGTAAATGCAGCGTCGTCAGCGAAAATGATCACATAATCCCCGCAGGCATCACCCGTTGCAAACGTAGTGGTACCAACAGAAGCGATCGGGAAGCGAATCTGTACATCGTTGGACACGTTGTTGGTGTTCTGGACTTTCCAGACCCGGTTCATGCGGCGTCCGTTGCTTGCACTCCCTGCATAAGTAAAGCTGGTGTAGGTGCTTGCAGTGTTGGTCATTGCCTGCGTGTTACCATTGTCACCCCAAACGAGGAACTGCCCATCGGTTAGCGAACCTGCATTGGCAGCATTGGTAGCAGCAATTTCACCCAAACTCATAATTACCTGATTGTTCGTATTGGTATGCTGGCTACGGCTCTGTTTCTGATGCAATGCAGAGATAAAGTCGTTTCCAATACCTGCTACGTTGTTATAATGAGCAGCATTATCCGTAGCATTCCATACCACCACATTTTGTGAGGTAGTGTAATTATTGGTATTACTCAGCGTAACCCCGTATTTAATCGCCAGATAAGAATCTACCTTATTTCGCTCGGCAGCCGTAACTGTTCCCGCTCCGTAAATAACCAGCTCACCAATATGACCGATAATTCCAGCATCATCACCACTAGTTCCTGAACCACTGTTTGCTCCAAAAATGTGACCACCAGTAACTGCACCAATCGGCGCATGAGCCACAGCAGTACCATTTGCACCACCATTCAAGCCCTTGCTGAAAGAAATATCTGCGAACGTGTGATACATAATATTAGGTGCAGTAGTTCCAAAAGCTGGATTACCGCCTCCTGGCACTGCATTGTATATGATGCCACCCGTATTGCTTCTTCTGGCATAACCACCATTGGCATAAAAACCTGGTTGATCCCAGTTACTACCATTTAAAGTGGTATTATCCATACCGATATTGAAGTAGCGTGTTCCTAACATATTCTCCTTTGTAAGCGAGAAAACATCAAAGTTCAGCGAGCTCAAAGTTTGAACTTCAATATTGCCAATTTTCTGATCACCAGCAGCAAAGTTTACACCCGGATTGAAGTTAAAATAAGTAGCATCGCCTTGCTTGAATTTAGGCAATGGAGATTCTCCCAGTTGAGAAGAAACAACACCTGAGGTAAAGTCCGTCCAACGGGTAAGGTCTGCACCGTCGCCTGTCGATTCAGTCAGTTTATCTGCCCGGTACCAGTGGCTAAGATGATTGGTAACTCCACCTGGTCCTTGTACCAATGCAGCAAAAGTAAAGTATTGACCATTGCTAATTGTAACGTCTGCATAGGCATAGTCTACGCCGTTTACAGTTTGCACACCAGCCATATCCGTAATTATGTCCGAACTGTTGATCGTCGCATCTGCACTTTGAATCAACTTCAGATTAGTCAAACCCTGAGGCCATGCAACCCTTACGGTTCCCACACCACTGGTGTTTTGTGCCTTCCAGATAGAAGCAAAGTGGTAGTTAACTCCACTTACTCCAGCGATAGAAACCGTTGGCGCTTTTGCGAGATTGTTATCTCCCCATATCAGGAACTGGCCATTTGCCAGCACTCCGGAATTGGCTGCATTGGTATTGTCCAATCCCGTTGTACTTATCAATACCTGACGTCCGGGATTTGTGCTCCATGATTGCTTCTGATACAAAGATCCCATATCGTCACGGGCAACACCTGCAATGTTGAAATGATAACCGCTGTTGGCCGCATTCGCCCACACAGTACCAGAAGACGAGTTCACGTAATCTTTTGTACCTGCTGCATAGGTTGTACCATACTTGATCGCCATGTATGTTTCAACCCGGTTCATCTCATCTTCACTAAGTCGCTGTTCAAATACAACTACTTCGTTTAGTTGGCCGTTTAAAGGTCCATGGTTGTCATCCTGACCAATTTGGAAATCCCTGGAAGCAGTATTGATTACCGCATTTTGAATCTGGTTGGTACCTGAATAAACGGTGCGATTTCCGTTTAACGACACGGTAGCACCCGCATAAGCAGCCGTACTTCCCTGACCGTTTTCCCATCCGGATCCGATGGTAAAATAGTTCTTATTCACAAAACTATTACCCGACAAACCCTGATATCCGGGGCCACCAGTAAAAAACAAAAGATTGTAGTTACCTCCTGTCGGATAGGTATGTAAGCCAGGATAATCCATTGAAGAATGGAAACCGGCAAAGCCAACATTTTGTAAGCTGTTCATATACCCCGCCGCGAAGATCGATCCGTTTGCTCTGTCAATGACATCTACTCCTGTCGGAGCAGTATATCGCATCCATTGGCTACCGTTAAAGGTTACGGTTGGGTTGAAATTCGCCAGTGTCGATGTATTGGAAAATGCTGGTCTGTCACCTGCACTTGCCTGTGTTAAGTTAAAGCCAGTTCCCTTGTATTCGTTCCATTGCTGAATAGTAGCTCCATCAGCCGCAGCGGTTGTGCCTGCATCAGAAAACTGCTGACCTGCTGCATCCGCTCTGTACCAGGCGGCTGAGGCTACATTGCCGGGGCCGGACACAAACCCTGCGAAGGTAAAGTACTGCCCATCGCTTAATGTAACGTCGGCATAGTTGTAAGAAACACCGTTGACAGACATTGAATTTGCGGTCATATCTGTTCTTGTGTCAGTATCGTCAATGGTAGCGTCGGAACTTTGAATAAGCGCCAGGCTTGGAATCCCCGCCGGCCACGTCACACGTACAGTCCCAACCGATCCCGTGTTCTGCACTTTCCAAATGGCAGCAAAACGAAGATTGAGCGTAGGGACACTAGGGAAACTAAACGACGACGAAAGGGTCTTGGAAAGACCATTGTCACCCCACAAAAGTGCCCTCCCATTATCTAAGGCAGTGACATTCGATGCATTATTATCCGCTAAACCGGTAGTTGCTATCAGCACCTGGGCACCTGTGTTAATACTTTTTGATTGCTTCTGAACCAACGCACTGGTCTCATCGCTCGCGATACCGGCAATATTTTTGCTGTAACCCGTATTCGTCGCCTGATTCCAAATCACCGTCGTTCCGTTGCTTGCGATGTAATTATGCGGCAAAGTGATGCCATACTTAATCGCCGTGTAGGTTCTTACGCGTTGTTTTTCAGCTTCTGTAAGATCTCTTTCATACGCGATAACCTCTCCAATTAAACCATTTCTTTCTTCCGGCTGCGAACCCAATACACTACCGTCAGCGTGTTGCGCATAAACAGCATTGAATGTTTGCGTGTTTGAGCTGGTGGTGCCATTCTGACCGTACTTAATGCCCGCAGTTCCTACGGTAAACGACACGTCATTCAGATAAAGCCTGTTGGTTACTACTGCAGGCAGCGCAGGATTGGAATCCGTATATGGATAATTGACCACATTTTGTCCCAAACGCGTAAATACAGGTGAATTAGCATTAATAAGGCCTGAACCTGTCGTAGTTGCTCCAAACCCTAATATATCGGCATATCCCCCGACACTTCTGTCCAGGTTTACGGTAAACATCGTACTGTTGGTACCATTTGCCGAATATGGTTTACCCGCAGGAACTACCATGAAACGGGCATTGCTGCCAGTTGTACCGAAGTCAACAACCGGGTTAAAATTGTAAGCTGTCGTAGCTGTGAAAGGCTGACGGCTTGCATTCGTTTGCGTATAGTGGTTTGCGTTTCCTGAGAAATCATTCCATTGCGCCGGTGTAAAACCGTTGTCGGGTTTCAACCAAACTCTAAGGTCAGCAACGACGCCGCCCGGAGCATTCACTTTAGCTGCAAAAGTGAAAAACTGACCATCAGCCAGTGTCACATCGGCATAGTTGTACACAACGCCGTTAATTGGAGCAGTCTCAGCCGACATAGCCGTAATCACATCGCTTCCGTCTATGACCGCATCTCCACTCTGAATCAATTTCAGGTTATCCAATCCCTTAGGCCATGCAACACGCACAGTTCCCGTGCCAACATTTTGCGCCTTCCATATTGCAGCAAAACGGGCATTCACGTCTGCTCCTAAGTCGCTGGTCACAATAGAAGGGCTTTTGGCTAAACCATTATCACCCCACACAAGGAACTGGCCATTAGTAAGACCTGTCGTATTTAATGTGTTGGTATTGGCCAAACCAGCCGTGCCAATTAATACCTGATTGCCGTTGTTAATACTACGGGATTGTTTTTGATGTAATGCACCGTTATCATCCTTTGCAATCCCCGCAATGTTATTGTTGTAGCCGGTATTGGCAGCCTGATTCCAGATGATTGTACTTCCATTGCTCGCAATATAGTTGTGTGGCAAAGTAATGCCATACTTGATCGCGGTATAGGTTCTTACCCGTTGTTTTTCCGCCTCGGAAAGATCTCTTTCATAGGCAATTACCTCACCTATCAAACCATTTCTAACCTCCGGCTGCGATCCCAATACACTTCCGTCGGCATGTCTCGAATTACCTGCAGTGAAAGTTTGCGTATTGGATCCGGTTGTACCGTTCTGACCATACTTAATGCCGGCAGAGCCTACGGTAAATGATACATCATTGATATATAATTTGTTGACCGCCACAGCAGGTAAAGCAGGACTGGCATCCGAATATGGGTAATTGACTACGTTCGTACCCAACCTTGTAAACACAGGATTATTTGCATTGATCAGACTGGTAGTGGTCGTGGTAGCCCCAAACCCAATAATATCGCCATATCCTCCGACAGCTCTGTCCAGGTTTACTGTAAAAACAGAACTACTGGTGCCATTAGCCGAATAAGGTTTACCTGCGGGAACCACCATAAAGCGGGCATCACTGCCCGAAGTTCCGAAGTCGACTACCGGATTGAAATTATAGTAATCCGCAGCCACAAAAGGTTGGCGGCTGGCATTGGTTTGCGTATAATGGTTGGCATTACCGGACCCGTCCGTCCAGGAGGCGGGGGTGAAACCATTATCCGAACGTAACCATACTCGCAGATTAGCGGAAACCCCTCCGGGTGTTTGCGCCCGCGCGCCAAAGCAGGCGAGCATTGCAGAAGCAAGCGCGACGGCGGCAAATTGTACATTTAGTTTCATAAAATAGTATTCATTTGTTCATAAAAAGTTTACATGCTATTTCTCCTTTTATTTATTCATAGTCAGCACATTAAGAGTTAAAAATCTATTATAAAATTGTTGTACATGCCCTAACGATCTCGTTCTGACCTGCCAGATCAGGCGCCCTGACATTACATCCGGCCGCGCGGTCGCAGTCGACCTGGCACAGGACGAATTCCTCACACAATTCAGCGTCAAGACTTTTATACAGACCTGATGAAAGGCCGTAGCATTAGAAAATATTAGTGGTGTAGTGTGGTATAGCGCTACATGATTTTGAGGGTAGTATGTCGAAAGAATTAGTTCTAATCCGGGAGATAGACTGAAAATATTTCTACGACAAATGTCCCAACTAAATTCGATTAGTACGGGCGACTATTTTGGCTAATTAGGCGTCTTTTCTTGTCAAAAAACGCAGGCCGATATTTGTCACAACCAGGCAGGATACCCGCAGCCCACGGATGCGATTGAGGATATCGCATGCTGATGATCGGGCGTTGCGAAGAAATATTTGAGAGATACAGATTCATTTGACTGAAAAAATCAAGCCTCCCGGAAATTCCAGGAGGCTGACCTATTACTCAACGTTTGCCGGTACTCCGGCAGATTTTAGTGTGCATATATCAGTGTATAAAACAAATCAATTTAGTGACTTTTATTGAAAAATAATTGTCATCCATTCAGATTGCACCACGTTTTATTTCGGCGGGAGTTTTATTAAAAAGTTTTCTAAATTCCTTGCTAAAATATTTACTGTCCTCATAACCTATTGCAGCAGCTACTTCGTTTACCGGATATATTCCAGTCTCCAATAGTTTCATAGCTCGCTTCATTCGAATATTTTTAACAAACTCATTTACGGTAACACCCGCCAGCAATCTAAGTTTTCGATAAAGAACGGACACACTTGTTCCTATTTGAAATGCCATTTCGTTAACACCAAAGTCCGGGTCGGTAATGTTTTCAAAAACCAGTCGCTCCAATCTTTCAACAAAAAGATCACTTTCTCCTTTCAATTCGGATTGAAAAGACATATCCTGCATAACCTTGCCACGCACTGCCTGGCGAAGCCGGATCAGGTTTTCTATTTTCAATCCAAGCGCATAGTTATCATATGGAAGCGATACGTAATCTTCTGCACCAGCACGAAGCCCTTCGATTTGGTATCCGTCCGGCCCTAACAAGATAACAAAGATATGGCTTGTGGCAGCGTCCGATTTTAATTTTGCACAAAAAGAAAGCCCATTAGGTGACGATGCAGAAATGTCACATATTATTAAATCAGGCCTCCATTGTGTGACCAAGGAAAGTCCGTCATCTCCTATATTGCCATTCACTACCCGGAAGCTCTTTGCCAATACTTCACTTCCAAAATCAAATAGATCTTTGCTATCGTAAACAATAAGGGCCTGTTTCCTATCCTGCGAGTCCATAACACTTTCAAAGCGCTATAATTTTCAATAAAAAGGTTGCTTGCATCCCCCAACGGATGTGCACAAACATAGCCCAACGCAAATCCGCTACCAATGGGACAAATCTCAAAATCAGCCATAAACGCAAAAATCTCACCAAATTGGTAAGATTTTCTCCCCTTCCGCACGGATGCGGTTATTAAAAAAAACAGATCCATCAGTCAACAACGATCATTTCGAAAATGATCGTGCGGCACAAATTTGCCTGATCTAAAAAAATCACACCAAAAAGACAAATAAATCACCCATCGTTATAAAAATAAAACAACAATTTCGTCAATATAATCCAGAAAAAATGGGTAATGCACTTCAATAACCAAAAAAAACAACTTATCGAAATGATCCAAAATTACACAAATGAAGAAACCCTGGTAGTAATAGTCGACACTCGCCCTATGTACAGAACCGGCATAAAGTCAAATTTTCAATCAATACTACCGGGGTGTGTTTTTCTGGAACGAGATTCTTTTAATGAAGTGCCGCTGGATAGTATCAACGGCAGCTCCGTATATTTTATGATAAGAATCGGAAATACTTCCGATCAAACTATTTTTAGCAGCATTAACAAAGCGCGGCTATCCCAAAAATCCTGCAAGATTATTCTTTATGATTACCAGTATTCGATTCACAACATCGTTGATTTTTTCAAAGAAAAAATCAATGGATATCTTCCCGAAGACTTCGGCGAAAGTGAACTTAGAGAATGTGTCACTTCCATAGCAGCAAATCGGATTCACCTCAATATGCAGATAGCGGTCGAGCTGATGATCGCGAATCCCCGGACACGCCCGAAGAAAAATTATTTCCCAAAAAACGGCCACAGATCAAGATACTTTCTGGCCTAGAAATAAAAGTTACCGGCGGAAATTCTGCCCGAGGGTAACAAATTGGTTTCGTGCGTGCACATAGAAGTAATTCCAACTTAAATCGATAAATAATATGGTAAATGTTGACTCATGTCGCAATCTTCTGACCGCCAAGTTCAGTAGTTTGATTCTTGCCGCTATCCTGACGTTGAATGCTTTGACCTTTGCAAATGCCCAGTCCTGTCCGGATCCTGGCGGTGGGACCCGTTGGTATTTCTTTGATGGCAGCGGGAACGAGGCTTTCTTTCCGGAAATCGTACCAGCAGGGAAAACCGGAAGCGGCAGGGCTACCTCCGGTAAGCTCACGCTCGAGGAGACTATGAATGCTGTTTATCCCCTTCGTTCTGTAACCATTAATCCTGAACTCTCGGATGGTACAACGGGCAAAGTTGTCCTTCGGTTTGATTTCCTGGACATGGCGCCCTCGGCCGTTATCAAAATCTACCAGGGCACGTCGGCCAGTGGGACGCCCGCAGAAACGATCACGTCGGTGAACGCGCCTGGTTATGTATTGCAAACGCGTACGTACACCGGCTCCGTCACCGTGACATTCGAAAGCCCGGTTCCCGCTGCAAGTGGCGATTTTAAAATATACATCCCCTATACGACCGGTGACGAAACGACCACTTCTGCATTTGGTTTTCAGGTTGCGTATTGGAAAAAGTTCATTACCGCTAATTCATATACGGCGATGGACTCTTATCCGGAAGAAGCGGCACCCATTGCTACCGCCTATTTTGACGAAAATAAGAATCTCGTTTCCTCCGAGATCTCTTTTTGTATTGACTACGGAAAGCCTGCCCCTTCCATGGCCAACAGCAATTATATAGGTGAAGTAATATTTTTTCCCAGCGTTCGCCCTGATCTGGATAAATCGGGAAGTGCAAATGCAGTCGATCAGCTAAAAGCGGCACGCCTGGTATACATTTTGAATAATATTTCTACGCCCGTTACAAACTATCAAAATTTCATGGACGTCCAGTCGGCAGTGAATTCAACTACCGGCCCTGACTACACAGTGCACTATTCCGGACTTCACGGGGACGCGATCGATGCTATCCCAAGTCTGCCCAGCCCGGCTGAACCGACGTTTTCAGTTACCGGTCCGGCAGCGCCAACCGCTGCCGGAACAGCCCAAAACTTTACGGTTAATCTCGCCGACGATGGCGGACATCCGAGAATTTTCAAATTGGAAGTTCCTGCCGGCGTAACAGTCAACTCGGTTACCGGGGCGGCATATGATGCCGGGAACGGAACGATCACTTTTGCCGCATCACCTGGTTCTGCGACGGTTTCGGTGACCAATACGGTAGCTGGGAGTGCGACCTTACGTGTTGTGTATAATCAACCGGGTTTCTGGAATGTTAATAATCTGATCATATATGAACCCTGTACGGGCCTGGACGATTTTCAGGGGTTCATTGGGCTAAATAAAGGTGACATTCTCTATCCGTTCCGCGAGGCATCGGCGACCTGGTCGACGCCATTAACGCCATTTGCCTGTGCAGACGCCTATTTTTATGTGGACAACAAGGTGTTATATAAAGTAGACATTGCCACGGGAACCCGCTCTGGCGGAACACCTGTACAGGGTGATCCGAACGCGATCGGTTACAATGTGCTTGACAATTTTATCTGGGGGTACGATCGTTCGACCAATCAGGTGACCAAGCTGGGCGCCAATGGCTCGGAACTCTTTACAATACCCAACATGCCCGCGCCAGCTTCTGCTACGAGCAGAACCGTTGGAACCGTAGACCTGAATGGTTATTTGTACCTTTACGAAGCTAATGCGGCGGAATACATTACAATCGATATCAACCCTGCGCGTACCGCTACCTATCTTAAAATTGTAGATCCCACCAATTCGTTCGTTGCCAAAACCGGCGCTCCCTGGGGCACGACCACAATAGCGAGAAACATTTTCGACTGGGCTTATAATCCAACCACCGGATTGATCCATGCACTTATCAATGGAGCTGGCAGTGACGCATACTACGTCTCGCTGTTGAACCCCGTGACCGGGGTCTCCACTTTATCCGCCACCGCGGTAAGTGGCGCAAGTATCGATTCACATCCCACAGCGGTATTCGATTCACAATTTTTTGATACTAATGGAAACCTTATCGTTTTTTCTTCCAATTGGTACTCGATAGATCCGGCTACCAATACTGCAACGCAGTTATCCACAAAACCATACCCCCTGACAAGCAGTGATGGTGCTTCGTGCGCACTGGCAAATGCTCCTACGCCATTTGTTTGCTCCGATGCCTATTATCAGGTTGAAACAGATAAACTTTACAGCGTCGACGCACATGGAACCCGTAGTCTGGTAGCGACGCTGTCGGGTAACCTCAATGCGATTGGTTACAGCAACGTAGACAACCTGCTGTGGGGATACGACAATGCATCGAACCAGGTATTCAAATTGGGTGCAAACGGCATTATCCAACGATTCTCAGTGTCCAATATGCCTGCTACCATCCAACCTGACGGCCGTCAGGTCGGTACCGTAAGTACCAACGGATACATGTACCTGTACGAGAAGAACGGATTGGAATACATCACGATCGATATCGATCCTTCCCGCAGTGAAACCTACCTTAAAATCGTAGACCCTACCGCAGGCTTTGTGGCCAAAACTGCAACACCATGGGGAACAGCATTATCGGGCGGCGGTTATGGCATTTCCGACTGGTCATTCAACAATGCCGATAATCTCATTTACGCACTGACCGACGGCAGCAGTACCGCACCATACCAGATTTTGCAAGTCAATCCACTCACCGGTTCCACCACGCTGCTACCCGGGCAAGTCAATGGCGAAGGGCTGCAAACGAGTGCACAGGACTTCGGTTCGAGCATTGTCGATACAAATGGAAACCTGCTAGTATTTGGTAATGTTACAGGACATTTATACCGGATAAATGTTACGACAAAAGTCGCTAAACAAGTCTCTGCCATAGCAGCTCCATCTTCCAACAACGACGGCGCACTTTGCTTGCTGGCGTCCAATCCGCCTTTGCCTGTAACGCTGGTCAGCTTTGAAGCCCGCCCGGAAGGCAAGACGGTCAATTTGACTTGGTCGACCACCCGGGAAACAAACAGCGACCGGTTCGAGGTTGAGCGCAGCCTGGACGCAAAACAGTGGATTACCATCGGGGTTCAGCAATCGGCAGGTGAAAGTAAAGACCTCCTGGATTACCGTTTAACCGACGATACACCACTGCCAGCAATCAACTACTATCGTCTGAAAATGGTCGATAACGATGGTACTTATGCTTTTAGTAGCATCAGAAGCATAGAATTTGGCCCGCGGGCATTCGACGTAAGTATTTATCCAAACCCTGCCACCGATATCCTGTACGTAAAGGACCGCGCAGGAACTGACCTGTTAAAAAATGCCAGGGAGCTTTCAATCATAAACGTTCAAGGCGCTCAGGTTTATAAATTAGCATCGCCTGCTTCCTTCGCCGGTACGATTAGTCTAAAAGGGCTGAAACCCGGAATATATATTTTTAAGATCACCCTCTCGGGAGGTACAGTAAGTGTACACCGGATAGTGGTTGGTAAGTGATTGGACTCTTCCTGGAAGTCCGGGATAGTTCATTTCAACAACATAATTTCACGATAAAAACAGTAGCGGGCCTAAACCTGCTACTGTTTTTATTGTAAAATGAATACGCTTCACCTTTTCTCCGCCTATGTTGGCTTGATCATCCTATTTCCTTTTGCTATTCGGCCGTCAAAGCAGGACAGTCTGCTAAAACAGACCTTTATTGATGACATTCATTTTATGGATGAGCTCAACAGTGTTGGATACATTCATTTTTTTGAGAATCCGGTCTTTGAATGAACTGACAGTCGACTGTTTTAAATCGGTCAGATAACAGATCTCCTTAGCCGGTCTGCCTTCCAGGATATAGTACAAAATCTGTTTCTCTCTTGGCGACAGCTGCTCGTACTCACTCTGCCTGAATTTCCGGGACGCGGCTGACTCAAAAAGATAATACTCCTGCATTCGCATGCTGAGAAATCGATGTCCTTTTAAAATGACCTGGAGGGCTTTGATAAATTCCTCTTGCTGGGCCAGTTTACTTAAAAAGCCATCGGCACCTGCCTGCAGATACAAAGGGGCATTGAACTCTTCATCCTTGCTGGTGAAAACAAGTATTTTGGTGTCCGGATACCTGGTCTTCAGCTCTTCAACCATATGAAGGCCCTGACCTTTTGGTATAACGATGTCGAGTACAATAAGATCGATGGCTTTTTCTTTAATCACCGCCATCGCTTCGTCGTAAGAAGCGGCGAGATGGATCTCGCACTCAGGAAATGCCTCTTTGACCTGGAGTCTTAAACCAAACCGCATTAGTGGGTGGTCATCAACTATAAGAAGGTTATTCATTACAGATTTTCCGAAATAAAAAATAGTTGTTGTACTGCCAGCCAATTTCGATCATATATAAATGATGTCTTTCAGCTGGCATACAAGCGTGGCACTGGTGTGATAGTGTGAAACCTTTTTAATTAAATATGGCCGGACAAATTTATCCCTTAACGGCTAATGAGAATACTGGATGATGAAGAATTACCATCTGAATACACCGCCTTGACAAAGTATAATCCTTGCGGAAGTGAGCGGACATCGACTTCGGCTTTTGCGACGCTTTGCTTCATAAGTCTTCCTGCCAAATCATAAATCAGCACCTGTGCTACCTCTGCAGATACGCCACGCACATGTAATGTGTTCGCTGCGGGGTTGGGGTAAATCGACAATGGCTTAGCAAAAGTTAAACTTGTCATCTTGCTGTAAGCAAAAGTGCTGTCCAGGTCGACCATTTTCAAGCGATACAAGTTTTGACCATTGACCGGATCCTGGTCCGAGAAAGAATACTTATTAAGCGTGCGAGTCGTTCCGACAGCTTTCACAGACCCTATGGAAGCCCACTGCTTTCCATCGGTGCTCCGCTGGATTTCAAACCGGTCACTTCCCAGCTCTTCCGTTGTTGTCCAGCTTAAACTGGCCACCTGGCCTTCCCTGTTGGCATCAAACGACGCAAGCTTCACCGGCAGTGCCCCTGCCTCATAGGTGTATACCACGCAAGCTCCTGCGTTGACATAGGTTTGGACTGCCGTCTTCAAATTGCCCGCACCTGTGAAGCTGACAGTACTCTGAGCTCTGGTTGGGATTGAAAAAGTCTCTCCTGCACTACCCACGAAAGTACTCGTGATAATGCTTTGAGAGCTGGTGTTGCGGGCGGGATAAGCATCGGCAAATGAAGACCTGTTATAAAATGTAGCCCCCGAAGCTCCTGCATAATCCTCCTGTCCGTCAAAATCGCTGAGGTTTCCCTCGATCGTAACGTCACTGTTCATTATTAAATTTGCGGGGGTGATCGGCATGGTCATGGTAATTTTCCCTGCTGTCGATATCGAGTAGGCGTTAGCCGTACCAGTGTTCTCGACCCCGATCATGGGATGGTATACCGATTCGGCAGCGAACAACTTAACGTTCAACGGAACAGGCGTAACAGATGACTTCGGCAACAGCAGGTTCTCATTCCATTCTGTCACAATGGACCCGTTTTGAGTGCAATAAGTCAAAGTATTCGGATTAGGCACCAACCCGAGCCCGTAGTCGTTGACCTGCTCATTGTCAGCTACCGTAAATTGTGCCGAGAAATTTGTCGCATCTGCGGCACTGTTAACCGTATTATCCACCCCCGTACGCTGAGAAGCCAGCGAAAAGCCATCTGAGGGGTAAACGTATTCGATTACATAGGTGCCCGCGTTTGCGTGTAAGGTAAATTCTCCATTAGCCCCACTCAGGGCAGTCGACACAACATCATTGGTGTTCGCATCCAACAATTTGACTAAGATCCCTGCTACGTTTTTGTCTGCAAGAGTACGGACATCATCACGGGGTTTTGACTCTTCCCAAACAATTCCGCTAATGGAGCTAGTCAATGGAGGAATGGTCTGTGCGTGTGAAATTAAGGGCAAACCAAGACAGATCAATGCGATTGCAGAAGTCTTCAGCATTACTTTCAGTGTTTATGTGAAACAATAATCTCTGCACCATCCGGTGCCTGTCGAAGCCGAAAAGACAGATTCGATGACCGAAAGTTGGGAAACAAAAACAACTTAGGTGATAGATTAAATGCGGATGAGCGAGTAGTTTTAAATCACAAAATGTAGAAGTATTATACGCCACATGGGAAATTATTTAGTTTTGGACTTCATTCATCTTCCCAGGATGTAGGCAATGGAGCTGATCGGGAACGACCAGGAAGCCCACCAATCGATCCCTGACGGGCAAGCCCATTATGGTGTTTTGCAGCTGTGACAATCTCAGGCGGGAACCTGATCTTTTCACCTCGCACTAAATTTCTGTAAGTTATCTTATGTGTAGATAGATTACTCCCCGGAATCGTCCAATTGGAACAATACCTCTACCGTGGTTTCAAAAACTCTTGCCATTCGCAGTGCAAGCACGGTCGACGGGATGAATTTCCCGGTCTCGATCGAATTTAAACCTTGCCGCGAAATCCCGATATGCTTTGCAAGCTCGGCCTGTGTCCAATTCTTTTTTGCGCGTTCAACCTTTATTGTGTTCCTCATACTCCGTACTTTCTCTTCGAAAAAAACCATCCAACAAAATAAAAGACCCAGCAGTAACCGACCAAATGACCATACCCAAACCATGTTGGGCTTGAAATGCCGCACAGATCCAATAAAAACAAAAGCATTATCAACATGGCCGTCAATGAAAACCCAATCACAACAGCCTCCAATTGTACGCGTTGCTTCACTTCATCCATCACCGAAAACGCCTTGATTAACATAAAAACAAAGACTGAAAATGTAATAACCGGAATTACAGCAATGAGAATGGCAATGGACGGAATAAATACATGGTGTTTGAGAAGCCATGCTGCCGGCAGATAGGTAGCGCCGTAGATCAGAGCAGAAATAACCGAATTCTGGCTTGCGGATTTTGTTGAATGTTCCATGTGAGCAAAAATGTTAGTTTTTGCAATAAAGATATGCAAACATTTCATATTGTCAAGTATTGTTGACATTAAGTCCACAATAATAGTCAAAAATAGTATTCTCCACTGCCGAAAAACGATGTCATCAAGACCCTTATGCCTCCATTAGGGTGAAAGACCAGCGCCATGGCATTATTTTACTACGCTTTGCTGTCGATGTTTCCTGTGTAGCAGTTACGAAAGGAAAAATGATGGAAATTCTGTTTCGGTCCGGGCCATTTCAGACTCCGGTTCCGGGGAGAATACTTTGAAACTCATATATGACAAACTGTGAGAATCTCATGACAAGGCAAATTCACAACAGGACCATAAAAGTCGACGGCATTGAGCTTTTTTATCGGGAGGCAGGCGATGAAAAGAATCCATCACTGCTGCTCCTTCACGGATTTCCGACTTCTTCTATAGCCTTCAAAAATTTGATGATCGCAATGTCGGACCGCTATCACCTTATCGCTCCGGATTATCCCGGTTTTGGTTTCAGCGAATTTCCCGTGCCAGATCATTTTGACTACACATTTGGAAATATATCAGCATTGATCAGCAAATTTACAGAGGCAATAGGGCTAAATAAGTTCTTTATTTATCTCCACGATTATGGTGCACCAATCGGCCTCCAATTGTGCGTAAATCACCCGGAAAAAATTGCCGGTATCATTGTGCAGAGTGGCAATGCACATCGCGAAGGCATGGGGCCCGAATGGGACGAATACATTGAATATTGGAACAATCCGACGGCTGAGAAAAAGGAAATTCTCATCAGATTCCTCAGTGCCGAAGGGACAAAAAACCAGTATTTCGGTGGTTTGTCGGAAGAGATATTACCCAGGGTTAGTCCTGAATTGTGGATGTTGGATTGGGAGTTCCTAAAAAGACCTGGTAATATCGAAAAGCAGTTCGAACTTAATTGTGATTTTAAAACACACATGGAAATGTTTCCGGCATACCAGGCGTATTTCCGGGATCATCAACCACCAGCCCTTGTTATTTGGGGGAAATATGAAATATTTTTCTCCGTAGATGAAGTACCTTGTTATAAGCGCGACCTGCCGAAAGCACAAATTCATATCCTCGACGGAGGGCACGATGTTCTTGATACCCATTTTGACGAGGTATTATTGCTGATAGGCAATTTTTTAAACGAACAACGGGTCTCAGAATTACCGGAATAATGGTCGGTATTTACCTGCCGTTTTCGTCGCTTCATCTCGCACGCCTCAGCATGGGGCGCAAAACAGGTGAGCTACCGCATTGAATTTCGCCGATAACCTCGAAACCGTGACGTTCATATAGCGAAATATTTCGGGGGTTGGAAGATTCGAGATATGCAATTGATCCGCTACTGTCAACGGCTTTGAGTGTTTCGGTCATCAATGCGGAGCCTATTCCCTCGCCCTGATGTACCGGGTCGACACCGATCATGGGCAAGTACCAATGAGGGTCGGTTGGATGAAATTGTTCCATTTGCTCAAAAATCTCCTGCATATCCTCTTTTATGTCGTCGCCTGTGTTCTCGTCAAACAGTCTTTTTAAGGACTCATCATCGGACTGAGCACCTGGCGGCAACCACAGGGCAGCGCCGGTAAACCAATCGGTGACGTAAGCCGTCCCCTTCTCAAACGCGCTTCCTCCGAATGCTGACGCAATGGAAGCAAAAATTGCCAAATATCTTTCCGGATCGGGCAAAGACCACCTGGCCATCGGATCAACGCTGAATGCTAGTGTTAGTATGCCAATAGTGCGGGCTTGCTCGGATGGTGAGGCTGTTTTTATTTTCATATCAAGTGGTGAAGTAGATTACAGGCAGGCATTGTTGCGATAACGATTACTTCCATTTTTGCAAATTCTTCATGTAGTCAGGCAGGTAAGTCGCTATAAACACGATAACCAATGGGAAGTAGACGAGCGTGACAATTCGATTTTGCTATACTCTAAGTTAACGTAAATATAAATAGGTTAAAAACATTTCATAATCCGATGGAAATGAAACAATAAAGACCTCGCAGCGATAGCATTGTCAACAATTTTGATCAAAAAGGCGTATTGATCTGTAATCTAAACTTTTTCCCTAAACCAATACTGCGATAACGATGCTGGAAAACTATTTCAAAATTGCAATCAGAAACATCTTGCGCAGGAAGTTTTATGCTGCTGTAAATGTCGGCGGATTAGCGATCGGGCTGGCGGTTTGCCTGACTATTGTTTTTTATGTAAAACATGAATTTACCTATGATCGCCATCATGCCAAATCTGACAGGATTATTAGAATTACAACGAAATTTGAAACGCCTGACAAACCGATGCTGGTTGCCAACACTCCGGTTTTGCTGGCCTCCTACCTGAACAAAGATTATCCTGAGATAGAAAAAACCGCCCGCCTCCAAATTACAGAGGCAATTGTGAAACATAACGAGCAATTACAGAAGGAGCAAAATGTTTATTTTTCGGAACAATCAGTCTTGGAGATCTTTTCGTTCACATTTTTGGAAGGAAGCGCAGCAAATGCTTTGAAAAAAAACAATACGGCGATCGTTACCCAGAAGTTTGCAGAAAAATATTTCGGAAATGCCCCTGCATTGGGACGGACTATCCAGGTTAATCAAACGCATTACGAAATCACCGGCGTGTTGGCAAATCTCCCGTCGAATTCAGACTTGAAGATATCGGTCCTGCTATCACGCGACTTTTTAGGCACCAAGGATTGGCTTACGGATGATTTTCCAGTTTACACCTTTGCACTTTTCACGCAAAAACCTGATTTAAACTCTTTTGACAAAAAACTTCAGGCGTTGAGCCAGCGATACATTCAACCGGAACTTAAAGCGCAGGGGGCAGACGGATACAAGCTTATTTTTCAGACTGAGCCATTGAAAGATGTGCATTACAGTGTTGGCAAAATGGGCGATACACCTAAGGGCAATAAGCAATATGGCTACCTGTTCTCGTTCCTGGCATTGTTCGTGCTCATTATCGCCGTTTTGAATTACATTAATCTCTTAACAGCCACTGCTATGGAGAGATCCCGGGAAGTGGGTGTCAGGAAGACGAATGGTGCCACGCGCGGCCAGCTTGTGTCGCAATTTCTTTTAGAGTCCCTGATCATCACCACGATTTCAGTGATAATGGGCGCGCTAATCCTGAAAATAGCTATTCCTTTTTTAAACAACCTTCTTCAAATCAGGTTGATCGCGGAATGGAGCAGTATCGCTGCGGCTGGTGTGCTGAGTATGATAATGATTACCATTCTTGCGGGCGTATATCCGTCATTTATACTGTCATCTTTCAAGCCGGTAAAAGCTTTAAAAGGCACATTGAAATCGGACGGGCAGTCCGTGTGGCTCAGAAAAGGGATCACCCTCTTTCAGTTTTCCCTTGCGGTAGCGATGGTTTTCGGCGTTTTGGTTATCCATCAGCAAATGAAGTTCCTGCGAAATCACAATCCGGGTTTCGACAGAGAACAGGTAATGGCAATTTCCGCTCCCGACGATTCGGCAGGCCGCTCGAAAATGAACGCTTTTGCGACAATATTGCGTCAGCAAAGCTATGCCAGGCGGGTCACAGTTGGTTCAAATGTCATGTCGGTTGACGAGACGTATCCTGCGGGCACAACTATTTTCAAAGCCAATGGCAAGAGAAAAGAGGTGATCAGCAATTACTTTTTTATTGACGAACATTTCCTTTCCACGCTCGACATCAAATTATTGCAGGGCAGAAATTTGTCATCAAACCAAGTTTCAGACATTCATGGTGGTTTTATTGTCAACGAGGCATTTGTAAAAATGTCGGGCTGGAAAAACCCCGTTGGAGAACCGATCGATGGCTTTTTTCACAAAGGTGAAGTGATCGGAGTGGTCAAAGACTTTAATTATCGCTCGCTACACAATGCAATAGAACCCCTGGTGATGGTTTACAATACTTCACCCCCTGCTTCCGTAATGATAAAAACCAAACCGGAAAACCTGACTTTGATTCAAAGCGCCTGGAAAAATCATTATCCGGATTTTCCGTTCGAATACAGGTTTCTGGACAGTACTTTTGAAGCGCAATACAGGAAAGACGGCGTTATGATGACATTGTTTAACATTTTCGCATTCCTAACCGTCTTTGTCTCGTGCCTGGGCCTGTTGAGTCTCGTCACATTTTCAACCAGCCTGAGAGTAAAGGAAATTGGCATAAGAAAGGTTCTCGGGGCGTCGGTATCAGGGATTGTTGCACTATTGACGAGAGAGTATCTAATCATCATCATGATGGCAATCTTACTTGCAAGCCCGCTCGCATTTTATGCTATGAACCAATGGCTCGGCAGCTTTGCTTATCACATTGACATCAACTGGTGGTTGTGCCTGCTGGCCGGGCTTATTGCCCTGGGTATCGCCCTGATGACGGTAAGCTTCCATAGTATAAAGGCAGCCCTGGCCAATCCGGTCAAGTCATTAAGATCGGATTGACTTCATAAAAGTACATGAGGTTCCTCGCCGCGTGGGTGCATGCGATCGTGAGGAATAGAATTGGTTCAATTCAAAATCTATTCAGCAAACCTTTTCATATATTCTTCCATTAAACCTGGCCGTAAATTATACATATACCTTACGACGATCTTTCTTTCCCCCTGCGCAACCCCAATAGTTAATTCGTCATTAACAGTGAGGAGCCCCCACCTGGAATTGGGCTTACCGGATGCAATAGACGTTTTCTCATATTCCGGAGATTCGGTCAGCACAATTTTCCTATGATATGTTGCCTCCAAATTTTGACGCAGCGAGTCCAGTACGCGGGGACTATTCGCAAACCTGAACGCGTAGGAATGCAGTTTCCGGGGAAACAATACCTCCTTATACTGTGATCCATTGTCAAAATCCCCGTCCGCATAGTGGTAGTACAGGATGACTTCACTTCCATCCGCATATTCCTTATAGTAATATCCGGGTGGCTTGTAATCCAGTTGATATTTTGTCACTGCTTCACCTACGTTGGCAGGAAAAACCCAGTCTTTATTGTTCATTCGAAAAGAAACTGGCTTGGTTTCCGAGGGCAGGATCCAAAGGACAGATCCCAATAATGCAGCGCAAAGGATGAATATCAATTTCATGAAGTGGGTTGTCCGTTAAATGCTCCTTGTGTCCGTCTTCGATTAAAAGACCCAAATTGCACCCTGAAATGACGCACACCCAATGAAAAATTCTGCACTCCTGGCGTTTTCCCGCATGCGTTTTACCAACGGAAGTGCTGATACTTAAAAAATTAACTTCGTGCATTCCGGCGTTGCATATTTCGCATCTAAGCGATTGTACAACTTCCAGACGGAAACCATGAGAAAAAGGATATCGTATATTTTGCTCTGTCTGGCATGGTAAGCTTGTCAGGCAGGCACTAAAAATCAGCTTTCAGGTCTTTGCCTGTGAAGCAAAAACGCTGGCAACTTTTTAAGACAGACGCGCCACTGCAACGCTTGCTTTTGCGTCTGCTAAATGGGAGTCTCGTCATTGGGAGCATAAATACGCCGTGTTACAGCGTCCGAAACCCGCTTTCTCCATTCGAGTTTTTTGAAGCCCCGCGTGGCATAGTACAGTAAATACATATAGCAGATAATCAGCACCAGCAGCGAAACCTGCGGTGTGGCGGGATACAGGTCGATCAGGCTTCCGAATACCAGTGGAAAAATACCTCCGCCGATCACCGACATCAGCAACAGCGCCGACCCGATCTTGGTGAACTTGCCCAAATTGCGGATCGCCAGGCCCCAGATCGTCCCCCAAAGCATTGCCGCCCCGAAACCGGTAGCGATGAGGCAATAAATGGAGACAATACCGGTGGTGAAGCACGCCGCTGTCACCAGCACGATGCCCGCGAGCGCGCAATATTTTAATGCCGCCTGCTGGGAAAACCATTTGGGGATCAGCACCGTACTTGCCACATAGCCAATCAGCATGGCATACAGGGAATATTCTGCGAAATGCCTCGACTCCTGCAAGGAAATTCCCAGCGACCGGCTGTATAAAATAATGCCGTCGATCGGGATCACCTCGCAGCCCCCAGCCATCAGGAGCGCGATTACACCGAGTACGAGATATGGATACTCGGATACGGATGCTTTACCTTGCTCCTGTTGGGTCAGGCCCGGGACCTCCTCTTCTTCGCGTTCCTGCGCTTCGGGAAGCCGTGAGAAAAACACCATGAGCGCCAGCAGCGCAAGTATTCCTGTAATGACCAGATAGGGATTCACCACCTTCAATACATATTCATCCAGGATCACGGTCTTTTCCGCAGCGCCGGCGGTAGAAATCCGGGCAACAACTGCGTCGGCATTCAAGAGAAAAATGGCACCCAGTATGCGCTGGCTCAATATTCCGGCTGTCTTGTTAGCCACGCCCATGAAACCGATCCGCTGGGCCGTACTTTCGACGGGGCCGATCATCGCCACATAAGGGTTGGCGGCAGTCTGCAGAAGCGCCAGGCCGGTACCGGTCACAAACAAACCAGCCAGGAAAAGCAGATAGGTACGCGCATACGCCGCCGGGATAAACATAGCCGTTCCCAGCGCCATGACCAGCAAACCGATCACCATCCCCTTTCGGTAACCCGTATGTTTCAAGATCCATGCGGAGGGTATTGCCATAAAGAAATAGGCAATGTAAGAAGCAAATGCCACCAACAGCGACTCGAAGTTGGTAAGTTCCAGGCATATCTGAAAGTACGGGATCAGGATGCCATTGACCCACGTGATGAAGCCGAAAACAAAGAACAGGATAGCGATGATGGTAAGCGGATATACATAGGATCTTGCTCTGGTCATATTGGGGTCGGTTGGTTGCGTCGGGTTTTGTCAAAAATAGAAAAAAGCAAATATCCCGGCGGCAACGCGGTGTCGCGCCGGGATATACTTGCCATTCCATCGCTTAATTTTTATCCCACCAGAGCGGCGTACTCGCTTTGTCTTCTCCTTTCAGGAGCTGCAATGCTGCGGTTACCGCGGCGGAATTATTTTGTTTTTCACTGTCAATGAAAGGAAATCTACGGATAAACTGCGTAGCCGGAACGTCTGGGTTTACCGAGTTGACCACATGATAAAGCTTCGGATAAAGCGATCGGCGGAATTCAGCCCACGCTTCCAGGCCGTCGGGGTACAGCGCAAGCCATTTCTGGGTGCCAACCTGCTCGCGCTGAATTGCCTCCGTTGCGCCCCATTTTACCGGAATATTGCTGACGGCCGGCGAATTTTGCGAATCGCCAGGGGCAATGGGCGTCGTGGTACCGCTTATATAGGCTTCAACTACAGAACCGCTGTAACCCCAGGTAGCCATCGACTGCCGGATACCGTCGTCGTACAGCTCCTTCGCCGTGCCGCCCATGTTCCAGCCGTTGAGCGCCCCTTCCGATCTCAGGAAATACGACTCACCCGCGTGCATGATATCCGCTTTCACAGCCAGAATGTTCTCCCATCCGGAACCGGTACCCGTATTACGTACCCATCTCGCACCGATGTTCGAGTTGTTGTCATTGGTATTCAGCGGCTCGATCAGCTGGGCAGGGCTCAAACCATTCCGCAGCCCCTCGTATGTTTTCGTGCTGAACGCCGGTTGGAAGAACACTTCCATACGCGGATCCTTATACCCTTTCAGAATGGACTCCATCGTAGCGCTCATCCGGAATTCACCCCAGGCCGCGATCCTCGACAGGCCATTCGCATCTGCACTGCTTACCGCCGTCCGCACCATCATAGCGTCTTCGGTAGCGCTGGTCAACACACCTCCCGCTACGGCGGCCTCCGCTTCCTTCTTCGCCCGGGCGGGGTCTACTTTTGAAATACGCATCGCGAGACGCAACCGCAAGGTATTTGCAAATTTGATCCATTTGTTCACATCGCCGGAGTAAATGATATCCCCAGCCCCGAAAGGTTTCTCGGCCGTTTTACCCTTCAGGATCGTCACGGCGGCGTCGAGACGCTTGAAAAAATCGTCATAGATCACATCCTGTGCGTCATACTTGACACTTTGTGCGGGGATACCCGCATCGAAATAGGGAATGGGGCCGTAATAATCGGTGACGCGGTGAAACGAAAATACCCACCAGATACTTGCCAGGGAATATTCAGCGCTGTTCGGATCGTTGTTTTCAAACAAAGTCCTCAGCTGGGGTACCACCTGAATGTAGATCGGGTTCCAGTGCGAATTGATCCATGACATATTGGTAAAATACCTGTCCGACTGAAAGTTGGCGGTAGTTGTCGCGAAATACTGGGCGTAAAGATCTGCAAAAAGGTTGGTGGCTGTCTGGTAAGAGGGATGATAAGACCCCTGGGACAACGCCTGGGAGAATAGCTTCGGATACTCCGCCGGCGTCAACTCCACGAGTGCCGTTTTGCTCTTGTTCATTGCCTCGAAATCGTCGGTACAGGCTGCGGCGAACATGCCCACCAAACCCATTGAAGCCACTCCGAGGACTTTCCTTAATTTCAGTTCTATATTTCTTCTCATGATATTTCAAAATTTAAAATACAAAGTACCCCTCTGTTAAAAACTGAGTTTAAGGTTTAATCCTACGGTTCTGGACGAAGGGAGGTTACCGTAATCGAGTCCCTGGAAGTTGCCTGCACCCAGGTTCATGTCGGGATCAAACGGCAGCTTCCGTTTGGCCAGACCTGGAATATCCAGCTTCGCGTGGCCTCTGTACAGGAACAAAAGGTTGCGGGCGGTGAGGGACAACCGGGCATTCTTGAAGAAAAAGCCCGCAGCGAACGGAATTTTGTAACCCAGTGTGAGTTCCCGCAAGCGGAAATTAGTAGCTGAGTAGGTAAAGAACTCTCCCCACGAATAACGACCCTGCGAGACAGTTTGCCAGAAGGTCTCCGCATTAATGGCTGTCGTGTTGGCCGCGCCGTCGGCTTTTACGGCCGGCAACACCCATCCTCCCTCGCGGTATTGTTCGGTATAGTCGGCGTTGCCGTCGAAAGCAAGGTTCGCCTCGGTACCCGAAGTAACCACACCCCCTACCCGGCCGTCCACCAGGAAGGAGAATACAAAATTCTTATAGTTAAATGTGTTGTTCCAGCCCAGCGTAAATTTCGGATTATAGTTCCCGATCACCGAGATCGGCCCCACGGCAGGTACACCCGCAGCAGTGACAACGTATTGTCCCTTCGCATCTCTCAGCCAGGTATTTGCTTCCATGTCCCCGAACGAACCGCCTTCGGTAACCACCGGCGAGGCGGAGCGGATACCGCTACCCAGACTCACTTTTTTAATGCTTTCATGCAGGTAAACCACCTTATTGATGTTGCGGGCAAAGTTCACACTCGTCTCCCAGGAGAACTTGCCGCCTTTTAAAGGGCTGGCCGACAGGATGATCTCTACACCCTTGTTATTGACTTTACCCGCATTGATCACCTGCGTGTTATACCCCGACGGCGCAGCGAGCGGAAGCGACAGGATCTGGTTGACGGTATTGCTATTGTAGTAGGTCACATCCAGACCAAGCTTTCCATTCAATACCCTGAAATCAATCCCGAATTCTGTTGCCGACGAAATTTCCGGTTTCAGGTTGGCATTGGGCAGGGTGGTGTTACGCGAAATATAGCCAATGCTGCCACCGGCGGTAAAGGCATAAAAAGGATCCAGCTGATAAGGGCTTGTATCGTTACCCACCTGCGCCCAGGACCCGCGAATTTTGGCAAAACTGATCCAGGCCGGCAGGGTCATGGCATCCGACAGGACAAAATTTCCTCCCAGCGAGTAGTAAGTGTAGGAATATGGATTAGGAAGTGTGGATGACCAGTCGTTGCGAACAGACGCATCGAGCGTGAGGTAATCTTTGAAAGAAAATGATGCCGAACCGAAAACATATTGGAGCTCTTTTTCCGAGAAGGCCGAAACCTTGGTAAGGTTGGTGGCGAATGACAGGTCGAATTTGTTGATTACGGAGAGACCTGTCGCCAAACCACCCACTTCCGAATATTTATTATAGGTAGAACCGGCCCCGAAATTGTAAGTCAGGCCCGATTTTTCGCCGATCTTGTGGTTCCCGGAGAAAATAAGGTCCATATTCCGTTCCAGCGTTTTCCCGTCGAAATTCTCATAGTTCCCGCCGGCAGCCGCATACAGGAGCGTATTGTGTGAATAGCCACGCTCGTACTCATCCACGTAGGTATCATAACTGATCCTGCCCTGTACATTCAGCCATTGGGCG
The DNA here is from genome assembly GCF_946482605.1 of uncultured Dyadobacter sp. Next base: position 113,562 of record NZ_CAMLSE010000005.1, read on the forward strand.
ATCTCGTATTTGGCCGAGCCGAGAATAATGGAACGGTCCCGCTTTTCACGGCCAAAAGTTTTGTTGAGCGTCCAGTAAGGATTCATGTAGATACCTGAGCTGGTCCAGTACGTGGGTGTCCCGGCCCCGGTCTCGTAAGCTTTGTACGCTTTTAGGTCTACACTTCTTGGTGTTTTGAGCAAGTTCATGATCGGCCCGCTGTTCTCGCCCGAATAGGGTTTGTTCTTAATGTCCTGATTAATGTAGGTTATCTTGCCGTCCACACTCAGCTTTTTAGTCAGGTTAGCACTGATCCGCAGATTGAGGGTATTCCGTTGCAGGTCGTTGTTGGGGATAAGACCCTGGTTTTTGTTGTAGGTGTACGACATGTAAGTCTGAATGTTTTCACTTCCACCCGATAACCCCACCGAGTTGTTCGTCGACACCCCGTTCCGGTAAAAACTCCTGATATTGTCCGGATACGTCGTCGCTTTTGCCCCCCAGCTTCCCGAAGCATTTTCACTGGATTTGCCGCCGGCACCCTGCCCGTAAGTATTTTGCAGGCTGGGCAGCAGCAGAGGCGATTCTATCGAGACTCCCGAGTTGATGTCGGTGCTGATCTTACCCGCTTTCCCTTTTTTGGTAGTGATCATGATAACCCCGTTCGCCGCCCTGCTGCCATAAAGGGCCGACGCGGCGGGGCCTTTCAATACATTCATCGATTCGATATCGTCGGGGTTGATGTTGGCCGCACCATCACTGCGGTTCACCCCCCCGAAATCTGAGTTTACCTGGTTTCGTACCGAGTTGTCGATCGGCACGCCGTCCACAACAAACAACGCATTGTTATTCCCCCCAATCGAGCGGTTACCTCTCAGCGTTACGCGGGTAGCCGAACCCGGACCCGATGAGCCCTGCGTCACCACGATACCCGCCACTTTACCCGTCAGCGTGTTGACAAAGTTTGCGTCACGAACATCCGTTAGCTGCTTGCCCGATAGCTGCTGGGTCGCATAAGTGAGCGTTTTAGCACTTCTTTCGATCCCCAGGGCGGTCACCACCACCTCACCGAGCTGAGTGGCGTCTTCTTTAAGGGTGACGTTGATGACCGACCTCCCGGCCACGGCTACATCCTGGGAAGCATACCCGATGAAAGAAAAAACCAATGACTCGGATGCGGATGGTACAGATAGGCTGTAAGCGCCTTCGGTGTCCGTCGAAGTCCCTTTGGTCGCGCCCTTGATGAGCACATTTACGCCTGGCAGCGGTGCCCCTTTGTCGTCTGTCACTTTGCCGCTTACTTTCAATTCCTGCCCCACAGCCTTCGAAACCAAACCCGCCGCGAGCAACATCAAAACAAGCAAGATCCCGGACCTCAGAGGAACGGCACAGGCCCGGTTCCTAAAAGTACAATTCATCCATCTGAATGAGCCTAGTAAAGAATATCCAAACATAATCACACCTTTGTTTACCTGAACGATACATTATTTCGAGAATTCCATCAATCGCAATATTAAAGTTTATCAATACCAAAAGCTGATACTATTATATGCCATTGTCCTACTATTCTTCAAATTTGAAACTCATGGTATACTTGGGTATGCGTGCCCATCCCGCAAAAGCACTGCGGACGACCGGGGGCAGACTTTGGGAATAAAGTCAAAACCGCTTGCTGGTAAAGAAAAAGAGTCCCAGGATCACATTTCCGGAGACTCTTTACTTATGGAGCTTGTGGCGGCTACTGCATGCTCTTGACCTTTAATACCTCGCCAACTCCGACGCTGCTGGCATTGTTACCGAAACTTGCACGGATGTACGTCAATATCTGGGCGATCTCTTCATTTTTCAGAAAATCGTGTGCAGGCATTACCCCGTTGTATACCTCCCCTTTGACCGTCAGTGGCCCACTCATTCCCTTGAGTACTACCTCAATCAATTTACGCTTGTCGCCCAGCACCCGCTCTGATCCGACCAGGGGAGGGAAACGGCTTCCATCGCCCTTGCCGTCGCCCTGGTGGCAGGCGCCGCAATACAGATTGTACGCTCGCTGTCCGGCCGCCAGAATCTTCTTTTCGAGGTTGTCTTTTACAATATCGGGCTCTTTGATATTGGTACGCTGCTTGCGCTTTTCCATTGCCGCAAGCTGTGCATGGCCGAATTTGTCGGGGTTGCCTTTGTACATGATCCGCCAAACCTTGCCCTTCACGCTTTCGGTGATGTACAGGGAACCATCCGGCCCCATTGCGATTCCCATCGGGCGCGCTTTCGCATCGGCCGTATTGACGATCGTGTCTGTTCGGGCAAAACCATCCGCAAAAACCTCCCATGGGCCTGAAGGTGCGCCATTTTTGAATGGAACGAAACAAACGAAGTAACCGGCCTGCGGGTAGGGCGCCCGGATCGTGGAACCGTGGAACGCAATGAAAGCGCCATTTTTGTACCGTGCAGGAAATTGGTCTCCCTGGTAGAAATGCAGATCGTTGGGCGCCCAGTGCCCGGGGAAGCCAATAATCGGCTGTTCAAACTCAGCTCCTTTACCTTCTTTTTTGCCGTCGCCCCCATACTCCGGATTCAGTAGTTTTTTGCCTTTCATATGGTCATAATAGTAATACGGCCAGCCTGCATTGGTGCCTTCCTTCACACGAAGAAATTCCTCGGATGGCAACACCGCACTTTGCCAGGCGTTGAAAAGGTCGGGCCAGGTACGTACCAGGTTGTCACGACCGTGCTGCAGCGCATAAAGGGTATTGTCGGCTTTATTCCAGTCCATGGCCACGATACTACGGATACCGGTGGCGTACCTTTTACCGTCGGACTGTAACTGGCCGGTTCTGTTCGCGTCAAACTGCCAAACTCCCCCATGTTCTTCCAGCTGCGGGCATGGGTCCTGCCCCTTCAATCCGGGTACACGGTTCTGCGCCTGGCACACATCGCCGGGCGCACCAAAAGGCACATACATATGCCCCTGATTGTCAAATGTGATGGGTTTAGCGATATGCTCTGAGCCATGCACCTTGCTTTTATAATCATCGGTCAGGATCACCTCTGCCTTACTTTCCGGAATAAGCTTGCCGGGAGCCAGCTTGTTTCGGAAAACAACTCCCGCCGTACTGTAATAAATATAATCGTTGTAAATGCGCATGGCAGTGCCGTAAGTCCCCGGATCCTCGTAGTCGCCAAAATACTGAACGATGTTCGCCTTGCCGTCGTTGTCGGTGTCACGCAGCGCGACACTACCACCCTTAGGCCCTACGCTTCTCAGTTTGACATAGATGTCGCCGTTGTGGTTGACCGCCAAATGCCTGGCGGGGCCGATACTGTCCGCCACAACCACGGCCTCAAAGCCCCCTGGCAGGACGAGACCACCATTATCGGGATCGCCTTTGGGCAGTTTATCGATAGCCTGAAACCCCGCAAAACCAGCGCCCAGCGACAGCGCTGCCACAACGAACGCCACAAGCCTGGCTTTTGAAAGAATTCTTACCGGGATCTGAAAAAAACATTTCATTCTGATAATCAAGCATTTAGGAATAATTGATACGAGGTAACGTTCATCGCTTCGGAGGCAGCGGAATAGCGCGGGCGTTGAGATCATATACGATCTTTCCAGCCTTGATCGTCAATTCGCATTCCAGTTTCTCGGAACCTTCCGACTTGTAGCGGGCCACGTCATAAAAGCCGAACTTACCTTTACGGAGATTCAGAATAGCCACGTCCGCATGGGCTCCCTCGGAAATGTGGCCGAGTTCCTCCCGTTTGATTGCCCGGGCCGGGGCCCAGGTACTGGCGGTGATCACACGCACGAGATCCATCTTCAACGCCATGAATTTGGACATTACATTGAGCATGTCTTTCATGGCGCCGTTCATGCTGCCGGTATGCAGGTCGGTACTGATTGTTTCGGGGTAAAAACCGGCCCTTGTCGCGGGCAGCGCTTGCGAATAAGTAAAGCTTCCTCCTCCGTGGCCAACATCGAAAATCACACCGCGTTTGCGGGCTGCAACGACAAACGGTTTCAGCTGACCGGTTTCAATATCCACGATCGACTCTTTTGTTTCCAGTATCTGGCCGTAGGTATGTGTAAAGATATCGCCTGGACGCAGTCTCTTCATAAACAGGTCCTCGATCGACAACCTGGGTTTACTGCCGCCGAAATCGACCATTACCGGAATACTCGCCAGCTTTCCGGCTTCCAGTGCACGGTCGACTGCGATAAAATCGGACTTGTGAAAATGGGCAACCTTCACACCTACAATGTAATCCTTGTAGTCGCGGGCTGCATTGGCCACCAGCTGCGGATCCATAAACTTTACGTCCTGCTGGTAAACGGAATGCTCGTCGCCACGCATCCCTTCACTCGAAATATTGACAAATGCCAGCACGCGCGTTTGCGAACGGTCGATAATGTTCCTCTTGAACTCAGGGAATGATTTTGCCCCTGCCCCGCCGGCATCGACGATCGTTGTGACACCGACGCGGAAAGTAAAACCGTCTGGCGGGAGTGAACTGAACCCATTACTCAGGTCACCGTCAGATGTTGTACCGGCGAAAACATGGCCGTGCATATCGATAAGGCCCGGCGTAATGTACAGTCCGGCCGCGTCGATCACCTGTTTACCCGTTGCTTCGGGAATATTTTTGGCAACTTTTCCGATTTTATCTCCCCTGATCGCTACATCCATGACGGCGTTGATTCCGTTTTTCGGGTCGATCACGTGACCGCCTTTGATGATGATGTCATAAGTCTGCGCAAGCGATGCAACCGGGACCGACAGGAGCAGTAATGTAAAAAGCCTGATATTGTTCATGGATTAGGAAGGGAAACTGTTCATATTTTGTATCATACTGACGCCTGGATGAGCTCCGCTTTGATCCGCTCTGCGACCACTTTTTCCTGGCCTGGTTTTAACATAAAAACCGTCAGCCTGATGTTGTTGTCGGTTTCCCATGCGATCACTTCAATAGACGGCGTCCCTTTTCTGAGCTTCTCGCCCATCGTCTCCTTTGTCAACCTGATCTTTTTGGCATCCCAGGTGATACTCAACGAAGGTGTGTGATTGGCAACGGGTGGCACTACAACCTCCGTTTTTACGCCACTAATTCCTTTAACAGCGTTATCAATCAATGCTATTTTCTCTTCCCACATTTTCCATTCTTTGGCGTGATCGTGCTTCACATATTTTTCCAATGCGACGTACATGCCCAGGATTTCCTCTTTGTTTACCTTTTGTCCGCGTCCGATTCCACTCCGTGGGGGAGCACTGAGGCGGGCAGCGGCGATAAACGCCTTTTTACCCATCAAAATCCCGGCACTCTGAGGACCGCGTATGGCTTTTCCACCAGAAATGCATACCAGGTCGAAGCCCATATCATTGTACTTCCAGAGGTTTTCGACCGGCGGCACGTCGGCTGCGATGTCAATCATGGTCGGCAGGTTATGCTTTCGGGCGAAATCCAGCCATTCTTCATGCTTGATTTTACCGACCGGCGCTTCCCTGTTCAGGAACCACAGCAGCGCGGTTTTCTCATTAATAGCCTTTTCGACCTCCTCACGCGTCTCCACTGTGACGATCTTCACGCCCGCATTGGTGAGCGCGAGGTGGTAGCCGTTCGCGTGCGTCTTCTGCACAATCACCTCCGATTTCATGCCGGTACCTTCCAGAAAGGGCAGCTGTGCCACTTTTTTGGGATCCATACCCGTCAGCACGCCAGCCATGCCCAGCACCAGCGCAGACCAGCACCCGGCCGTCACCATCGCAGCCTCCGCATGGCAAATCGCCGCGATCTTTTCCCCCACCTTGTCCTGCACATCTTCCAGCATTACATACTCCCCAGCCCCGGCCTGGATCGCTTCGAGGACTTCCTGCGGCATGAGCGACGCGGTCATGGAGGTATAATTTCCGGCTGCGTTGATGAATGTGCGCAGACCCAGCTCTTTAAACAGGTCGCGCTTTTGTGGCGAAACCGCCGTTTCGGCAGCAAGCACCTGCCCGGACGCTACGCCCGCGACCGGCAGCACAGACAACCTTTTCAACAAATCCCGACGATGCATATGTTTTCGTTTAACGGTTCTACTGCTTTTTAAACTTGTCCGGAATAATGAATTCGTATCCTTCCGGCGGCCACGGGCCAATGCTCTGCCCGGTAGGCCTTGGAGCCGAAGGTATGATCGGTTCGTAGCCTGCCGCAGTATATTTCACGTTCAAAAAGGGCGTTTTCCGCTCTTTGCCCCCATCCACCACCGACCTGATTCCCATGTCGATAATCCCGCTGGTGAGCAACGTCCGCTCTACCGGCCCCTGTGGCTTGCCGGATACCAGAAACTGTTGAATGTTTAATGTAAGATAACTGAAATGCGAGTAGCTCATGCTATTGTCGAGTACAAACTCCGTGGCCGCTACCCTGCCGTTTGTTCGGGCCGCGTACGCCCAGCCGGTGTTAACGAGCTCATCAAGCATCAGGATTGCCCCTTTCAATCCGTCGTTGTACCGGATCAGGATCGCCTTCGGGTCTTTTACGATTTCGCGCATATTCCCCTTCGCCCGGCCCTTTATACTGTTACATGCCGCTTCCACGAGGTCTTTGGAGATTTTTCCCGCGTCAATGGCCTGCCACACCGCATCACCGGTAAGGCCCTGCACACTGGCTACGCCGGTCTCCCCACCCGCGCGGCGTTCAACCATGCATTGCAGAATTTCCAGTACATGGAAACCGTATGCATCCAGGGAAGCGTATCCGATCGCCACCGCTTCGCTGATCCTGGTCCCCAGTGGGTGCACCAGCATCGGATCACGCCAGCAATATGGAAGCGACGATCCTGCCATCATAGGTGCATTAAGTTCCTGGGCACGGTCGTAAACCCATTTGCTGTCCAGCCACGAATAAGCCAGGTGCTTATCGGAAAAAAGCGGTACCGATCGGTTGGAGGCGTCGAAAACGCGAAAAATCTGTTCGAGATAATTCATGCGGGGATACATTTTGACACCATTGCGGCTGTACGGATATTCGCCATGTTCTCCGATGTAGATCACCGCATCCACAGCCAGCTTGTCTCCCCCGAGCGTCAATGCCTGGGCAATGGTAGGGTACATGGGCACATTATTCATTTGGGCGATCCTTACCCCCGTGTCATTCGCTCCGATCTGGTCAATCCACATGGACACGATCTGGACTCTCGGGGCCACCATACCGTCGTCGGTCGGAATGCCTGCAAAGAGTTTGGTAATAATAACATCCGCATGAGCGCTGTTGCGGTAGATGTTCGCAACGACGGCAATGCGTTTCAATGCATTGGATGTGGGTTTTCCATTTTCGGGAGGAATCGCCGGGCGGGTCAGGTTGACAAAACCATTGGGAAAAACTGCGGACAGCATCGAAAAGCTCGCAGCTGCACCGGCCGTTTTTTTAAGGAACTGCCGCCGTGGGGTAGTCGTTTCTTTTTTCATGATAAAGTGATCAGGAATAGTTACCAGCCAATTGAATATCCATTTCTCCTCGGGTCTGCCCCGCCCATGAACCAACCGTTCTGGTGGTCGATCGTGATGCCTTGTGCACCACCGACGGTCATAGACCATTCGCCCAGACTGGTGTCGAGCACGTAGCCCATGTTTCTGAGTTCCTGCAATGTCTTCTCGGATATTCTGGTTTCGACAATCAGCTCCTTTGCGGGCACAGAGCCCAGTTCGTCCTTCCAGCGGAACCGGGGTGCGCTGATCGCATCCTGGATATTCATGCCAAAGTCAACAACGTTCATGGCTACCTGTGGTACCGATTGCAGAATACCGAAGCTGCCGGGCGATCCGACGATCAGTTCCGGTTTGCCGTTCCTGTGAAATTGCATCATGCCTCCGATGCACCAGCCTACCGCCTTTCCCGGAGCCACGGTATTGGCCAGCCCGGGTGTCAGCGTCATCCAATCGAGCGCACTGTTGAAAACCACCCCCGTTTTGCCGGCGACATACCCCGACCCGAATCCGCCGCCGTGCGTTTGGATGATCACCACCGCATTTCCCCACCTGTCGGTCGCCGACAAACTGGTGGTAGCATATTTGTATTGGTCAGGAACCGAGTTTTCGAAAGGGGCGGGCAACCGTTCGAGCAGCGACTGCTTTTTCATATTCGCTTTCCGATCGTTGATACGGGCTACTACCTTCGCTCTTTGCCCGGCGATGTAGCTGTCCGACAACAGCCTGGTTACGGGTACATCTACGAATTTCGGATCGCCTATGTATTTGTCCGTGTCGAGGCGGCTGAGGAAGATCGCCTCCATCAGGTGTGCGAGGTATTCGGTGCTGTTGTGTCCCATTTTCCTGACATCAAACCCCTCCATGATCTTCAAAACCTGCAACTGCTGAATTCCCATCCCGGGAGGTGGGTTATTGTACACGGTGTAATCATGGTATTTGACGGAAATAGGCTCCGTCCACTGCACCTTACCAGGCACAGACGCAAGGTCTTCCACGGTAATAAACCCGCCGTCGCGCTTAAATGCAGCAGCCATTTCCCGCGCGATCTCGCCTTTGTAAAAAACATCGACACCTTCCTTCGCGATACGCCGCATGGTTTTGGCAAGTGGCTTATTGGTAAAAAAATCACCGATCTTGTATATCGACTTATCCGGTTTCAGGAAAATCGCGGCTGCTTCCGGATGTGGAGCAATGCGGTCGATGGTACCTTCCCACATTGCCTGGTCGAATTCGGTGATGGGAACGCCATTTTCGAGGTAATCAATTGTGCTTTCGAAGACTTCCCCAAGAGACATGGTCCCGTAATCTTTGAGCGCACGGTCCCACCCTGCCAGGTTTCCGGGGACAGCAGGAGTCCGCGGCCCGATCGTCTCCATTCCGCCGTGCCCGGCACCATCAGCCAGTTTAGCATCGGTCTTCATGGCTTTCGGATCGAAATTGGTGGGAACCCAGCCTCCGAAAACGAGCGACCTTACCTTTTTATCTTTGGCAGAATAAAAAAGCATGTAGCCTACCCCCGCTGTTCCGGACATGTAAGGCTCCACGGCGTTGAGCGACGCCGCGGTTGCTACGATAGCGTCGATGGCATTGCCCCCCTTGATCAGGATTTTCTGCCCTGCAAGGCTCGCCAGCGGATTGGCCGACGCGACCATGCCGATCTTGCCCAAAGAGGCCGGCCGAAGATTGCTCTTCGCCACCTGGGCCGTAGCGTCATGCATGCTCCCCAATAGCCATGCACCCACGAGGCCAAGCAGTATGATGTTCTTCAGGGTAGATTTTTTTTTCAATTTCATCATAGGACCCATTATTCTTTCAGTTCTACAATCATTTCTATTTCGACCGGGATACCCATCGGCAATGAACCCAGGCCGATTGCCGAACGTGCATGCTTGCCATTTTCACCGAAAACAGCCACCATCAGATCCGAAAAGCCATTGATGACCTGAGAATGCCGGTCGAACGTTGGGACTGCATTTACCATCCCAAGCACTTTCACCAGTCTCTTTACCTTGCTCAGGTCACCGATCTCGGCTTTCAGGGCCGACAGAATAGAAATTCCAGTCAGCCTTGCGGCTTCCTGCGCCTGCTCAAAATTGATCTGATCACCCACTTTCCCCTTCATGTATTCGCCATCCTCCTTAACCGGCCCGTGGCCGGAAAGGTAAACCAGGTTACCGACGCGCACCGCGAGCAGGAAATTGGCAGTCGGCTTACCAGGCTTTTTTAATGTGATGCCCATCTCCTTCAGACGGGACTCGGGATCGTTGCTTTTGACCTGGGCGGATACAACGCCGGCCAGTAAAGTGGACACGATCAGCACAAAAACAGACAGCTTATTCATTTTCAAAAGTTATTTAAGGGAATAGGAACAGTATCAGGGATCTTCAAAAGGGAAGAGCGGTTTACAGCGGTTTTTATAGCTAAACATCGTCATATCCGCCTGGGTAACGCCGGGGGTATTAACCTGAATAATCGACGGACAAACCGGTGCGTACGCTGCGATCGGTGCAATTACGCCTTTGGCGACGATCACGTCGAATGAGCGGGGATCGACGTTACAGGAGGTAAGCTGACCGAGGCTGAAAGGCGGCACCCTTCGCGAAGTAAGCATGATTACGCTGCCATCAGGCCGCGCCACCACCGCTGTTTTACCCATGGAATAATTAACTTGTCCGCCATGGCGCGGGTTTTCCTCTTTGAAATCGCCATCAGAGTGCATTAACAGGGTAACCGTATATTCCAGATCTTTCAGCCCGTCGGGAGTTGTCCCTTTGATCGATAAATTGAAAGTATCACCAGGCCGGAAACCTAATGCAAGTTGCACGGCCGCAGGATCATGGATACACACGAAGTACCGAAGTCTACCATCCGCTTCGAGGCCTTCGAGCAGGCAAACATTGTTGCCTGGACTACCTCCACCGATATTATCGCCCATATCAAGCAGCAGAACAGGCTTCTCCCTGTCGGCGACCATACGGATGGTGGATGGAATGTCGTTTTTGGTCCCTACAAAAAGCGCGCGATTGGCGAGAATATAGGCTTCCAGCTGTTTTCCCGTACGCAAAGCCAGTTCGGGATCGTTGTCGGAGACTACGACCAGCGAAGTCCCCATTTCAGCAACATCGGCATACGGGAATCCGAGCAGGATGCTCACCGACAAAATACCTTCAGTTTGAGAAAGTTCGCGGGCAAGGGCATAAAGGCTTTTGCAAGGTTCGTTGCTGGTAAACTGCTGCTCGATACTGATTGCAAGCGGCACCTGCACAAGGACTTGTTGGGGCCTGGTTTTCTCTTCCAGCATACCGACCAGAATTTCCGCTGCCGCCCTCCCGGTCTGCCGCTGATCTATGTGAGGGTTCTTCTTATAGGATACAAATGCATTTACAGAAGCGGCCATCAACTGGCTGACGTTGGCGTGCAGATCGAGTGAACCCACAATCGGAACGTCCGCCCCTACCCGGTTCCTTACAGCGCTGATCCAGTGACCATCCATGTCCGGAAAATCTTCACTGACACCGGCACCGTGCGGTACAACCAGCACACCGTCCACCGGCAATACATTTTCCAGCAAAGTAAGCATTTGCGCTTGCAGAAATGCGTAAGTCTCGCCGGAAACAGTTCCTCCCGGCGTTGCTTCCGAAAATACCACAGGTACCAGCTCCATACCTGCCTTATCAATGACTTCAATCATGCCTCCTACTTCGTGATGCGCATGCTGATACTCATTGCGAATATCCGGGCCGAGCAGGGAGTGTCCTTTTTGAAAGTCAGCCAGCCTTGTCGGATCCTGGGCGAAGGTGTTCGATTCGTGGTAAATTCCCAGCAGGGCTATTCTTTTTGGCATGACAAAAACGGTTAATATGGCTTCTTTAGAAGCTTCACTAAAAATCACATAGCCTGCTCCTTTTCGGCCATTTCTTTTGCTGCGTGCCCGCTCCAGTACGAGGCGAGCACCGAGGCGGTCAGCCCCATCAGCGGCCCGCAGATTGCCGATGCGAGTCCCACTGTGCCTATTTTGCCCATTACCTTCGCAATTCCCGAAACGAGTCCCGCATTCTGCATGCCGGTGGCAATGGCGATCGTGCGCGCGTCGCGTTCGTTGAGGCGGCACAACCTCGCGGCCAGGTATCCGAAGAAATAGCCCAGCAGATTGTGCGCGAGCACGATCAGCAGCAGCGTAAAACCGATATTGAGCACGCTGTCGCGCCCGGCAGCCATGATAATCGCCACGATCAGCGCCACGCCGAACATGGATACATAAGGCATTCCGGCATCGAGCCATTTCGCGCGTCCGCTAAGCAGCTTGTTAAACAATAGTCCGGCACCAATGGGTAAAAGCACCATTTTGATCATTCCCCACATCATGCCGAACACGTCGATTTCGATGAAGCCGTCGGCGAAAAGTTTCATCAGCAAAGGAATCAGCAATGGCGCCAGCAGGGTCGTGAGCGAGGTGACGGTGATCGCCAGGGCAACGTTGGCTTTGGCAAGGTAGGCAAACAGGCTCGCCGTCACCGACGTGGGCGCGCACCCCAGCAGGACAATACCCGCCGAAATCCCTGTGGGAAAATCGGTAACCTTGGCAAGCAAAAAGCCCAGCGACGGCATGATGATATACTGGGCGAGCACACCGGTAATCACTGATTTCGGCGATTTCGAAAGTTCAATAAAGTCCTTGACGCCCATCGAAGAGCCGGTCCCGAACATGATAAGCTGTACCAGCGGGGTAATCAACGCGGCGAGCTCGAAGCCATTGACACGGGTAAACAATGCCGGGTAGTAAAGCGCGGTCGTGGAAACGCCCAGTATGAACACAGTAAAAGCCAGGCCCTTCAGAAGCGGGATACCCCTGAAACTGATCGACAAGGCTATCAGAAAAGTGACAAAAAAAGGCCCGGCAGAAGATATCCTGCCTTTGAAGATCATCCAGCCGGTGATCAGCATGCAGACCAATGAAATGGCAAGAGCGACTTTGTAAAGTATATTTCTGCTCATTTTTTCAGCATTTTCCATTCGCGGCCCGGATCTTCGACCCGAAATTTTTCCACATTCCCGGTGTCCTGCAATGTCACATACACGGTGCGGCCGTCTTCTCCGCCAAAGGCAAGGTTGCTCGGTTGCTTCCCGCCAACCGTCACTTCTAACAGTACTTTTCCAGCTGGTGACACTTTGGCGACGGTACCCTTCTCATGCCTGGTGATGTAGAGGTTCCCCCGCGAATCGCATCGCATTCCGTCCATCCCAAAGTCTTCAAATTCGATCAGCAGCCGCTTGTTGCTGATGCGCCCCCCGGCCAGATCATAGGCCCATACCTTCCGCTGAACGCTTTCATTCACATACAAAGTCCTGTTATCCGGACTCACCTCAATGCCGTTGGTCGTGCCGGTATTGGCCTCCAGAAGCGTTATCTTCCCCTCTTCATCAATGCACCAGATGTTGCCGGTGCCGTTCGCCCAATTGGGGTCGCTGGCATAGAGCCGGTTTTGATCGTCGATTGCAATATCATTGGGTTGGTTCATTTTGGGCTCGTGCGCAAAGACGCTCACCTTGCGGGTCGCCATCTCCACTTGCAGGATATTGTGGTTTTTATAATCTGCGATAAACATGCGCCCGTCGCTATGGAAGCGAATACCATTGCCAACGCTGCCGCCCGGTAGTTCTATAAAAATATTGCCCTTCCCCGCCGGAGTTATCTGCCCGATCGTGCCCTGCTTTTCAAAATTGACGGCATAAAGCATACCATTCCTGTCCACCGCCGGCCCCTCCGCTCCCGAAGTAAAGCTATGAACGGGTGTAAACGGAACGGATTTGTACAAGTTGCCGGCAGGTTGCGCGTGGGTATTAGAAACCGTTTCCAAGGTCAAAATGGCTAAGAGTAGGAACTTCGTAATCGTACTGGCTGACATACTCGCTTTCATCGTTCACATTACTTAAAAATCAGGGTCCCGAAAAACTGGGGCAAGTGAAAGTTTGGCTTGGGGTTGTCTACATGTGACCAGGTGATCCAATGCGGATTGGAGCTCTGGCTGGCGGTTTTGTAAAAATTAGCTTTCCACCTGACCCCTGGCGCGGGATAGGTCACATTCGAGAATTTTGCGAGCATCGCCAGCGGGATGCGGTATTCGATCGTCCAGGTAACCGGTTCAGAAATTTCGGGGTCAATTTTGGCCGGAAGCGAGTGGGCGATCTCTATCTGACGGATATCTTCCGCTTCCAGCTTCCGGAAACCGGTCCACGGTTTGGTAACGTAAAAAAGCAGCGGCGTGCCACCCGCGTTCACTTCCAGGTTAAAGTACTTTTCGGGCAATGCCTGGTCGGGCGAGAAGAAGAGTTCTACGCAGGCGTCGCCGGAAACATTCCCGTTGTACTCTTGCACCACACTGCGCACATAGCGGTCTTTCACCCGAAAAATGGCATACATATTTTCATCGTCGTACATCATTTTGGCTTCCACCCCGGGCTTGAATTTTGGAATGGCACCCATGTACTTTTCGATGACTATGGATTTCGTCTTTTTCCAGGCCGCTTTGTTCCAGTCCGCGTCGATTTTTACATTTCCCCGGGCACGCACCACCTCGTAGGTGAGGGCATTTTCGACAGTTTCATCCGTCTTCCACATTTGCCCGCCAACCGAGGCAACGGCGGTGCAAGAGAGGCAGACATGTAGCAAGAAGTATTTCAGCTTGATCATTTCCAGACAGGACTATATTTGCCAACAAAAGATCTTCACCATTATTCTTTCAAAGAATCAGGAATTACGACCAATATTGTTTCACGTTTTCTGTTTCTGGCAAAATTATATTCCTCGCCCGTCAAATTCTTGTACTATCATTCTCAATACTGATACTATCGTAGTGCGCAACTCGCACACCCCAGCAGTTATAATGTCTTTTTCACAGCAGGAAGCCAATGGTCCAACAGGTCCCGGCAGTTAATGACTTTTTCGGCCAGGTCATTGCAGACATAGAAGTAATGGTTGGACGCTTCGAATCCGAGCCTGCTATCGCCGCCCTGTAACATAGCCATGCGTTTGGCGAGTTCAATTTCCAGCAATAGTATCTTTTCAAGTTGTCCGGCCAATTCCATTTTCAGCTTTTTATCTTTTTCCAAAGCAAGCTGATCCCTTACAGTAACAAACATAGCCTGGTTAGCAACCGTACTGTAATGTATCGATACCGTTTCGGCCACCCCGCATTCGTCTGCCAGAGCCTGGCGCATTTGCGGGGTGAGCTGCATACCGGCAGTTTCCCGCCTCAGTTTAGTGAGTGCGTCTTTAAAACCATCAGCCACTTTCCGTAATTGCGATACAAAAACATCGACCGGATAATTGGCCCGCCAGCTGTTCACATCATCATAGGCCAGCCCCACCATACTGGCCTTGTAACCCGTAGGTTTCGACCAAAGCAAATTGGAAGGCCCTGCCTGCAGAGGAGCCGAATACACCACTCCGACATGGTATGGAAACTCGCTAAAAGCTTTGCTGTACTGCCGCCAGGCCTCCGTAACCGCTACCCCTGCTGCTCCATACCTGCGCTGAGCCACTTTCTGCATGGCCTCCAGCGGGGTAATGGTTTTGCTGCCTCCCATTTCCGCCACAATTTCCAGATTTGGTGAAGGATAGCCGCCCAATGTCCAGCCGAGCAACAGCCCGTCCACCTTGGTATTTCTAAGGTTCTGAGCATGCGTGGCTGCATTTTCCATGGCCGGAATGTATGGCACGGCCGCAATTTCCCAGGTGCAGCCCGCCTGGATTTTCGCTATCGTTTTCAACCCGTTTTTCCGGGCGATCGCCCAGTGCCGCAAAGCGCGCGGGCCTGGCCCAATGGACGAAATAGAATATTCCCCGACTTTATTTTTAACACCTCCGCGATTAATTTCAAGATCCCACTCGCTCACGCTCATCAGTGAAGCACTTTTGGGCAACGCAGGAATAATCTCTTCCGCCCAGCCATTTTGCCACCCCCAGTCCCAGACGATCAACCCCGGCCCTTTTTTCTGTTTATGATTGGCTAAGCCTTGTTTTATTCCTTTGAGATAAAGCTGGTTCAGTTCCGCAATCACCTCCGATGGGCCGCGTTTTGCGCAGCGCGGGCACTCCGCACCTTTTCCGTGCGACCAGCAATTGGTATGGTTTTCGGACGCGGTGATCGAGAAAAATCCTGCCAGATCGGGAACACGGGCCGTGATCGTCGCCATCGAATCCACAAGGTACTTCTGCACCTGGGGATGGCTGGTACAAAGTGAAGCCTGGTCGCCAATCTTCACGCCTTTCAGTTCCGGGTGTTTTTCAAAAAAAGCAAGCGGCATGAACCGGGGTTCATTGAGATACAGGTAAATGCCTATGCCGTGTTTTTTAGCCTTCGCAACCAGTTCCCCCAGGTTTTCCAGCCGCTGTTCCCAATGCTCGCTCAATGCCGGGTCCCAGGGAAAGGGTGTGAGTTTAGACAATACAATGTGCATCCAGGTGCCATCCATGCCCGATGCGGCCATTTGCGCCAGGTAACCGTCAGGATACGGATCAATGTCAGGCTGCAGTAACGGATCGCCGAAAAGGGCAAAATATGCATATCCAAACCTGGGAGCAAATCCCGAAGGCGATTGCTTCCCTGCATTTTCGGGTGCTTTGGAAAGGTCGGTCACAAACTGGAACAAAGGCTGATGATGCTGCGGCAAACCATCCCGGAATTCTTCGCTGATCACTTTGGACAGCCATTTTTCCCGCTCCTTCACTGCGTCCGTCGAAGCCCGGAATTGTACGGGTTTGCATTCCGGCTTGACGCTCCCCAGCTTGATATAGAAAAAATCATCCTCCTGCAAAGTGAATGTCAGTTTCTCGTCAGTCCAGTCGAGAAGTTCTAGCATTTGCTCCCTGGGAAGCAGGTGCCAGTTGCGGCGGATTACGGTAAGATAGCTCCGCTGTTCCTGATCGGAAGTTACAGGTTTGGGAGCGGGAAGGCCTATTACCGAGGCGAGTTTGCGTATTTCTTCCTCATTCGATTTCAAAACTTTGGCCAACCTTTCGGTGGATACCAGCCCCCAGTTCCTCCACAAAAAAGCATGTAGATTATCTGGAAAATGAGACAAAGGCAGCGCAGGATTTGCAATATACCCTCCGTCGGCGAATGTCAGGGAGGGAGTTATGGCCAGCAGACCGGCAGTTGCCAACGTAGCAGATCTTAAAAATTCTTTTCGTGTAAGTGTCATTGTATTGCTTAGGGAATGGCGGCTTTGAGTTTGTTAAGGAGCTCAAATAAGGTCTTTGTGATTTTTGTGGAAGCATCTACTTCCAGATAACTGGATTTCGCCCGCCATGTTTCATAACCGCCCAGTTTGTGGTGCTCTGGAGTGGGCAGGTAACCATTATATCCGTTCGCCAGCGAAACACTGAACGTGGGTTTAAAAGGGCTTCTTTTTTTGATATCGAGGCCAATTTCAACGAAGACCTCGCAAGGAATGGCCGTAATGGCGAGGTCGCCGATTCGAAAAGCCTGAAGAACCAGCGGTACCTGATCGGGGTAATCTTTGATAGCCATGGTTTCCCGTGCATAAATCTCTTCCATAGAAGTCATAACGGGCTTATTCGCTTTGGCGATAATGTCTTTTGCCCTCGCTATTTCACCTGCATCCGGTTTCCGCACGCCGAGAGAAATCTCCTTCTGCACGGCGGCCAGCGATATCCAGTCCTGGTATTTTATGTTCTGATAAACTTTGAATACTTCTGCTCCAATGATGTTGGCTACCGACCTCATTTTTTCATAGGGCTTAACCGCGGCCGGTATTTTTCCTCCCCAATTGATATTATTAATGTTGCCGCTGGTACCGTTGGACATGATCGGAACAAATGGCGGATCCTGCCCTTCCACACCTACCATCTGCTGCATGCGGTTAGCAAACATGCCATAGTAGTCGGCAGAAATCTCCCCCGGACCCACTCCACCTACATAATGCAGCGAATAATTGGCCAGCAGTGCAATAGGGTTCCCGCTAACCGATTGGACGGATATCACCGGAATTTCAGGGTCGACCGGCCCGGAGGGTTCCAGCAGATCAGGATTTTCAATGCCCGGGTTCATCTTGACCTGGTCTTCTTTGCCAAACGGATTCATGATCGGCTTGCCGGGTTTCATTTTCCAGCGCCGGTTAAATACCTGGGTAGCCTCACTGCCAACACCCCAGCCGATTCGGGCAGGGGCCAGATTGTGGTTGGCACGTATCACCGCATCGGCAATACGTTCGCTCAGGAATTTAACATAATCCTTATCGGGATCACTTTGAAAAACCGAACAGGCCGTACCGCCGGAATGGGTATGCGTGGCAGACATCATCATGTTTGCAGCAGGAATTTTGGTAACCTCGCTCGCCCGCTTTTTCGCTTCGTCGATCACCTCTCTGGGGATCATACAAAGATCAGACACCACGATAGCGAGACGGGTCTGTCCGTCGTCCAGCACCAGCCCGCGCGCATGCGTTTCGTCATGAATGCTTTTGATCGTAATGTCCTGCATACCACCATTATTGGACGTGCCGATCTTAGGCGTGATATTGCTGGTGGCCGCTCCCGCCCGGAAAACCTTCCCGGTAGAGGTCTGCTGAGCTTGGAGCACCGTTCCAAAAAGCAGGAAGGCGATGGCAAAAATCAATTTTTTCATATACAAACAGGTTTAGGAAACTATCAACAAAGCTTAGCTGCCGGCTTTTAAAAACGCGATCAATTGCGCCATTTCATCTTTGGTCATGGTTTGTTCCAACCCTTCCGGCATCAGCGAAAGCCCCGAGTTGGACAGCGATTTAATGTTCTTGCGGAGGACTGATTCCTGTGTACCAAAGGCCGTTTTCAAAGTAAGGCTGTTATCGGTTTCTGCCATAAGCCATCCCGAAAACGACCGGCCGTCGTTGGTCTCAACCGAAATCGCCTGGTATGCGGGATAAACCTCGTAGTTAGGCACCAGGATATGCAGCAGCAATGCGTCGGCTGGCTGGTTGCGCACACCGGTGAGATCCGGCCCTACTTTTCCGCCTTGCCCGGCATAGGTATGACATGCGGAACAGGCTTTTTCAAATATCGCTTTACCCGGTTTTGCATCGGCATTCGTATTGAGTATAGCCCGGTAGTCCTGATAGATTTTCATCCTGCCGCCCCCTTCCAATTCTTTGAAAAGGTCATTAGCCCTGTCGCTAACTGCTTTTTCCTTGTGTTTCATCAGCCGCTGCCTGTCCATAGACGAAATTTCCGCGGAGGCAATCACGCCATTTTGTATTGCATTGAAAAGCACATCAATAAAGACCGGCTGGGAAACCAGGGCGGATACCACCGCCGATTTTACCCGGGGTGTATAGTTTGTCCAGATGTTTTTTTGTGTTAAAAAAGCCCCCCCGCGGGAATCGCCGAGGCGTGCCAATGCTGCCACGGCTTCAAGCTGTACTTCGGGAGGATTTTTTGCATCCATCAGTTTCCTGAGCACATTCCCGCTCTTATCAAAATCCGTGTAACCCAGGAACGCCGCGGCTGTAACACGCGAGCCGGCCGGTAATGCAGCATTCCGCGCCCGTGCCGAGGCCTGGCTAATGAATTGGTCGAGGCGTTGCTTTTCTGTTGGGGAAGCGTCGTCTCCCAGCAACGCATATAAAATACCTTTCGGGGATTTTTCAATTTCTGTCCGCCGGCTTATTCCCTCAGC
Organism: uncultured Dyadobacter sp.; assembly: GCF_946482605.1. The sequence goes on from NZ_CAMLSE010000005.1 coordinate 132,685, forward strand.
CAAACCAAGCGCAGTTGAGATCCGGGAGCCGTAATCGCCCGGAACCGTGATCATATCTTTTAACAAAACACGGCAGTCGGCCAGCGAGGCGCCGTTTCCAAACAACTGGCCAAGATCCTGCATAACAGCCGTAAATGCTTTCGGATTCACCTTTGATCTCGGGCGAAAAGCAGCCAGGAATTCCGGCAGCCGGTTACCGATCCCACTCAGTACTGCGGCCCTTACCCAGCGGTCGGCACCATCTCTTGCGGCAATCTGTGCCAATGAGGCAATGGCCTCCTTCCCTTCGATAAAACCCAACACCAGGGCGGCCGTAAAACGCACCCGTGCGGCTGGGTCGCTGGCAGCCGAGGTGAGGGGACTCATCAGTCCGGGATTTTTTTTGTATAAATGACCTGCCAGCAAAACCACATTTTCACGCACACCCGGCTCTTTGTCAGCCCAAGCAATTTTCAAAGTCGGCACATCGAGTGCTGTATAAGAATCCAGCAGCCACAACGCCCTAAGCCGGCTTTCAGGGATTTTCGAAGTAGTTACAATTTGTTTCAAAAGCGGGACTGCATCCGGTTCCCTTTTTTCGAGCAGAAGACGGTGGGCAGTCTGCCGCTCCCATTCCTCGGCCGACTGCAATGCAGCAACCTGCTCTTTCATTGTTCCAAACCGGGTAACCTGCTTTTTATCTTTGAAATTAGCATTAACAATCCTGTAAATCCGTCCGTCCGTTTTCCCGCTTTCAAAATCCAGCCCGCCCCGCGCCTCTTCTGGCACATAAGAAGGATGATCGATCACTTTTCTGTGCATATCGGCCACATACAATGCGCCTTCGGGACCGTGCTGCAAAAACACTGGCCTGAACCATTCATCGGTGGATGCAAGAAACTCCTTGCCCTGGTAAGGTAATTCGGAGGTGAAAGAAACTCCTTTCGGGGAAACGACCTGCCGTTGCACAAGATTTTGAGCCGACTCGCAGATAAAAACATTGCCCCGGTGGCCGGAAGTAAGTCCTGTACCATTGAACACCATTACACCACTCGCAGAAGTGAACGTGCCCGTGTGCGACAAACCAATTAGTTTTGGTATAAATTCAGCAGAAGTTACTGCTCCGCTGATCGGAAAAACCGTAGCTTCCGCCTCAACTTTCGATACGTTTTCCGTGGTTTCTGTAAAAGGCAAATGCTGGTTCCGGCGCAAATACCACGGCTCCATCACGATCTGCCGCACCGGATGCCGGTTGGAGCAACCAAACCGCCGCCCGTATGCATCAAATGTCAGCCCGAACTGGCTTCTGCCACCAGTCGTTTCAAATTCAAATGTTTCGGGATTGAAACGAGAGTCGGATGCGGAAAATGAAACGGCCGCCCGCCCGGGATGCAGGGGCGATGTTACTTCCCCGCTATTGAGTCCGCTGGTAACATATACCTGACCATCAAGTCCAAGCGTGGGATGGCTTACACGGATCTGGGCGGTTTGTTTGTTGCTAAAACCAGTCAGTACTACCTGTTTTACATCAGCCACACCATCCCCGTCGGTATCTTTGAGATAATAAATGTCCGGCGCACAGGTGACAAAGACCCCGCCTTTCCAGACCATCAAACCGTTGGGATAAGTAAGCCCCGTCGCAAATTCGGAACGATGATCATACTTTCCGTCACCGTCGCGGTCTTCCAGCAGCGCGATCCTGCCCAGCGTGGTGGGCGTCCCTCCTTCGGCCGGGTCGGGATAGCCCCGGTCCTCAACCACATACATACGCCGGCTTTCATCAAAAGCCAACGCGACCGGGTCCACCACCAGCGGTTCCGCCGCGATCAGCTCAATGCGCAGACCGGGTTCCAGCCTGAAACTTTCCATCGCTTTTTTCAGCCGGGCGGAATCCGCAGAGGCATAAGATGAAGTGTTTTTAAAGCTATTTTCGCCAGTACCCGCCATCAGAAGCAGGAAAATCAGCGGGATAAGAGAAAGTTTGGCAGTGTAGTGCATCGTTTTTCCTATTTCTTTATCAAAGGCGTCAGTTCCACCCTTCTCACAAACATTTCCGCTCCTTCTGACTGGATCTGGATCCGGCCGACCGATGGTTTTACGCGCATAGCCCTGTTCACCAGTACGCCATTGAGATAAAAATAAATATCATCGTCCATTGCGATCACCCTCACCTTGTTCCACTTCCCGACCGGCTTTTCGACATCTTTCGCTCCCCTGAAATCCTTCACATCTTTCCACGCGGCATCACGGGCAAACCAGTTGATCCTGCCTTTATTGATCGTCACATTTTCTCCGCCCTCTTTGTAAATGTAGGCTCCGCCCTGTTTTTCGGGTGCAACCGGGCAAGTGATGGAAAACTTGTAGCTACCATCGCCGACCACCAAAAAATCGCCCGTCCCTCCTTCAATAATCTGACATTCAATAGAGTACATCCAATTCCCCGAAAATGCTCCATCTTTTCCCTGGGAATGGATCAGCACGCCGTTATCGCGGGCAGCGGTACCCCTGGGCGCATGGGTTTTGTCGCCCCACTTAAATTCTACCACCAGGTCATAATCCTCATATTCTTTGTTTGTGGTAATGCATCCATATTCATAGCCCGAAATATGGATCTGTTTTTTCTCAACTTTAAAAACCTGATCCGGGTCTTTGTCGCGGCCCTGTTTATTCAGGTAGGTATACCAGCCGTCCAGATTTTTCCCGTTAAACAATGAGACGGTCCGCTGGCTGACGAGGTTATTGTTTTTCAGGGTTTCAGCGGCGGTCTGGGCGTAATGCAGTTGGGGCGTCGTGAAAAAAAGCGAAAGCAGAAAACAAAAAACAAGGTGGCTGTTTTTCATGCAATTAACGGGTTTAGGTATGTATGGTTTAGGAAATCGCTATCGTATTATTATTCTTCGGCTGCAAGAGGCAATTGTGTGTTCAAAGTATCTTGCAAAAGCAAGAGCTTTTCTTTCAGCGAATAAGGTGTGTACACATAATCTTGCTCAAATTGGAACCCCAGCCGCGAATCGTGTGTGGCCGCGATCAGCGAAAGTTTGGTTCGGGCAATTTCAGCCTCCACAATCTTCGCCATCTTCTTCAACATTTCGGCGGCTTTTTTACTGTCCTTTTCTTGTGCACGGCTAAACCGTAATTCCTCAAATTCCAGCACCGCACAATTGCTCTCCATCATCCGGTGCAGATGCTCCGCCACAACAACCTCGGAAACTGCACGCTTTCTTTTCCATTCCGGGCTTTCCATAGCGGCGGCCCGATACAATTTCAGTCCTTCCTCCATTTCGGCGGCGGCCATTTTCAGGTGTTTCAGGAAAACGGGGAGCAACGCCACTTCTTTTGGAGCCACTATGCCGGTAGCGGCCCTCGCATATTGTTCGGCCCGGTTTGTCTTATTGGAAAAATCGGGATAAAAAACCATTCTAGACACGGTAAAGGGCCAGTATGGGTTCAACTCCCCGCCCAGGTAGCCCATCCAGCCTTCGTGGTCTGTCCAGGAATTGTGAAAAGTGGCAGTTCGGACGGGTGGTTCTTGAAAAAACAATGGATTTCCGATCGCATTGTTGGTTCCCATATTAGGCCCCGTGTCCGGCACAAGACGGATCGCATTGTCAAAATGCTCCCAGGCCTTCAGTACTTTTTCCTGCTGCGCCTCCCCGAACAACCGGGAGGCCATCGCGCCGAGAAGTTCCTGGAATGACATGGAATTGTCCCAGCAGGTCCAGTAGCGGAGTTCTGCAATGAAATTCGGGGTGTAGCCGCTGCTCCAACTTTCCAATGTGCCGTTCACGCCATAGGCCTGTAATGCATCGTAACGCTTGCGCCATTGCCCGGGAAAAGGCAGGTAGGGAATGGTACCGAACTGCCAGCTGGCGAAAGTGTCCACTTTGGAATACACCTTCATGGACCGCCCATTTGCCTCCCCGATCTGCGCCTGCGTAACCTCCGCCGGCCCTACCTGCGACAGCGAATAATCGCGCAGATAGCCCTGCATGCCATCCAGTTCAAAGCCCTTTCCGTTTTCCCAGGTCAGCATCGGGATCGCGTCGGCAGGCAGCTGCTGGATAAAATATTTTTTTAGTTTGGTGTTCTGCGGACGAAAATCAATGTTGTATTCCCAGGCCAGTATTTCTGTCTCAGGGTTAACTTTATGACATTCTTCGGTCACCATCGCAATCGCCTTACTCCAGTTCCTTGCCCAGTCCTGCACATGTTCTTCATCGGCTCCGTGCAGTCCGCCCCATTTTTTGTACCAAAATCCTTCGGTGAGCAATACATACCCTTTGATCAGGGGAAATTCTTTGATGATATCCCGGACCAGCTTGCGCAGCCCGGCTTCACTTTCGGGTGTTCCGGTATATTGGTAAATAATCGGCGTGTAAACTTTAATACCAAATTTCCCCGCGCGGCTAATCAGGTCGTGGATCTTCGCCGGGTCCTGCTTACGGACCTTATGGAGCAATCTTGCATAAAAATCGGTAGAATTTTCAGCGGTGGTACGGTCACCGTTCGGGTTGGCGTATACCGAGGCAAAAATCCCGTCGAAACCATTGTGTGCCATCGCAGAAAGGATCTGGTCGGGCCATTCCATCCAGCCCATACCTGAAAGCGCCATTCGCCTCTGATAGAGACTTTGGCGGCTAACTTTCAGTTCTTTGGGTAAAAAAGGGCCTTCCCGAAGGTTCATCCTGGCCTGAAGATTATAAAGCCCATGCAGCACGCCATGATCATCATAACCGCAAACAACGAGCCCTTTGGGCGTTTTTACCAAAGCATAACTTTTCGTGCCTTTGAGCTGTTTTCCGTATTCCGGCAATTGGTGCCGCGTTCCTATCAGTACTACGTTGTCGCCGCTTTTGACTCCTTTCCATGATTTACGCAGGTCGGTCTGGCTGTCGACTTCCATAGCAGTTTTCAGATAGTCTTTAAAATCCTTCACCGCACCTTTGATCAGATCAGAATTATCCTCGACATAACAGAGCCTCACATCCTTGTCCAGTGCAAATTCAGTATGCAACGGCATGGCACCGGGGGCTTTCGCCAGCTGATGCAAAGCGGATTCCCTGATCCGCTGCTGGTAGCCAAAAGGTTTGTCAACAGGCAATACCCGCTCCACTTCGCGCGCAAACGACTCGGTAGTAAATGCAATTTCCCGCGGGTTTTCGCCCACGGGCAAATTGACCTGTTGCGATGCTTCTGCCAGCATCGCAGCACCCGCAACACCTATTCCGGTAGCGCCGAGAAACTTCCTCCGGCTAAGATTTTTATACATAATTGGTCAGCTCATCAACATTAAAAAGGTTTTTCGAACAATGTAATACCCATTGAAAATTATGCGCTCCGGTAACCCAGACCCTTACCAAAATCCAGGCATTCCTCCCACGCAATGATGCTTTCCGAAGCATTGGAATCTAAAAGACTTCTGGCGGCCACAGAAACACCTGAAAGAAGGCTTTTTTCCATCTCCCAGTCTTCATGTACACCAGCCAGCACACCCGCTGCAAAGGCATCGCCGGCACCCACGGTGCCTTTTACCAGCGCTGGCGGCATATCGATACCGGGTTGAAAAATTTGCTTTCCGTCCTTACCGACAGCAATGGCCCCTTCGGGAAAATGCAGTATCACCCACTTCAAAACCCCCATGTCCAGGATAGCCTCCGCGGCCCGGTAACCTTCTGAAACAGATACCATACCGCCTGCATCGACGAGCTCAATGCCGGTCAACATTTTGGCTTCCAACTCATTGATAAACAGCATATCGATAAATGGCAAAGAAGGTGGGATGATAGTAGTATACCGGTCGGACTGCTCGCTGACGATATCCGCCGAGGTGATAAAGCCAGCGTTTTTTGCCTGCTGCAAAACCCTTGCCGCACCCGACATGCCGTCCTGCCCCAGTTCATCCAGTTTATCCAGCAATAGCAGGTAGCCCAGATGAAATATTTTGGCCTGCGAAAAGGAGAAATCAAAATCGCCCGTATCCAGGAATGCATTGGTGCCCCGGTAATGAAAGAAAGTGCGTCGGCCGGTTTCGGAAACCGTCATTACATCGGTATAGGACGTTTCTACGCCTGGCAGCACTTTTATCTGTCGGGAGTCGATACCCATGCTGCTACACTGTCGTATGATCTCATCGCCTTTTTCATCATTTCCAATGGCTCCTATGCCTTCCAGCGGAAAAGAAACTTTCATTTTATGGAGCGCCTTCAATACATTGAAAGGCGCCCCGCCATTGCCCGAATCCTGATGCAGAATGTTGGCCAGCGCATTCTCTTGTGGGTAACAATGGATTATTTTGATAAAATCAATAATCCAGTTCCCGCCTGCCAGTACGCCTCTTCTTTTGTTCTTTTCCATACGTCAATCATATGCTATTTCCACCGCTGATCTCGACTCGTGCGATCGAAGCGCGCTTTCAAAAAGCCTGTGGCTCATCATCGCTTCCCGGGGCGTAACGCAACCAAAACGGTTGTTGAGCAATCCTTCCCGCTCCGCGAAATAGGCCGCCAGCATTTGCATAAAACAGTCTGAGAAACCGGCTTCGAATATGGAGCCCGTGATCGTCGGAAATGCAACCTGAAAACCCAGATCGGTCCGTTGCCAGGTTTGCTCCTTGCCCCTGCTGAACGTCCATAGTGCTTTGGTATCCTTGGTATTGAACTTCACCCCGCCCTGGGTCCCATATATTTCAATGTACCAGGAATTCGTTTCGCCGGGAGCCAGCCGTTTCATTTCCAGCATCATCGGAATTTCTTCGCCTTCCACATCGATTGTCGTTGACAGGGTGGCATTGTTCCAGGTATCGCATTCGCCCCAGCCGCCTTTTCCGTCGGGGCGTGTGGTGATTATTTTTTGCAGCTGCGCAAAAACGCGTTTCGGTACCCAGCCCATTCTCAGCGGAATATGCAGCACATGCATCCCGAGATCGCCCATCACGCCTATATTCCCGCAGTACTGCGACTGCCGTTTCCAGTTGATCGGTTTGAGAGGGTCCATGTCGCTGGAATGGCAGAACCCCGCTTTGATATCGATGATCTTGCCGATCCGCCCCGACTGAACTTCCGCAATAACCCGCTGCGCACCAGGCAAAAAAGGCATTTCCGAACTGCATCTCACAAACCTGCCAAGCCGGTCAGCCGTTTCACTAATTTCCTTTGCTGAGTCGAGGTCTATACCAAAAGGTTTTTCTGCGAGCAGATCCTTGCCAGCTTCCAGGACTTCCGTGTAATATTTTTTATGCAAATTGTGCGGCAGCGCGACATATATCACCGACAAATCCGGCGAAGCCAGCAACTCTTTGTAGTCCGTCGTACGCAAATCCACCGAGGGCACATTTTCGTACCATGTCAGGGCATTGACGTTAAGGTCGCAGACTGCCTTTAATTCTACTTTTACAGGATACTCGTTCAATGCAAACCACCTTCCGAGCGCGCTGGCGACCTCCTTACCCATCAACCCACCACCGATTATCCCGACATTTACTGTTCTCTGTTTCATCGGTTTTATATCAGGTTGATCACATCCTTGGGCTCCGCATTGTCGTGGACAATCGCCATCAATGCACGAGTCATACCGCCCGGATTGGCGTGCTGGACTACGTTACGGCCGTATACAATGCCTTTTGCACCCTGTTTCATCAGCCGGTAGGTCCGGTCGAGGATCTCTTCGTCGCTGGCCCTGCCGCCTCCCCGTACCAGGATCGGCACCGAACCGGCGATCTCCACTACTTTGTGATACTCCTCCACATCATCGGTAGGGTCCGCCTTGATCAGATCCGCGCCCAGTTCAACCGCCTGTCTCACCATCGGCGTGATGAGTTTGATATTTCCATCCACCATATAACCTCCCGCTTCCTGATTCGGCCTGAAAACCAGCGGCTCGATCATTAAGGGCATAGAATAAAAATCGCAGAGCGGTTTTAGTTTCAGGATATTCTGGATACAATGGTCTGTGACTTCCGGCGCGCCCGGAATTCGGAAAAGATTAACCACGACGCAGGCCGCATCCAGCCTTACCGCCTGCAACACAGGCTCTTCGATGATCCGGCTGTACAATACGTCCGGGAGTTCCGACCCGTAGACATTGGCTACGTCCGTGCGCAGCACCAGGGCTGGTTTGCTTTTTCCCGGCACCGATTGCAGGTGATGCGCCTGCCCAACCGTGAGTTGTATGGCGTCGGGATCGGCATCGATCAGCACTTTTACCGACTTTTCTATATTTTCAATGCCTGGCAAAAATGAGGATTCACAAAAGAACCCGTGGTCGATCGCCACATCAAAACATTTACCCGATTTTGCATTAAACAACCTGTTGATTCTGCTCGCTTTCATATTGTACTGAATTTAAACTGACTGTAATTTTTAAATCTGCGGACATTGTTTCCATGCACGCCGCTTATTGTCCTTTTTTTGTTTTGGCAAGAATATCTGACAATGCAACCGGGGCTCCACCACGTCTTTTGCTTTCGTGCGCGGCTTCCATAAATGTGTATATTTCAATGGTTTCGGCGGCTGCAACCGGCGACTGACTGGTCCTGAAAAATGTGACGATCTCCGCCACCAGATTTTTGTACCCTTCAAACTTGCCGATCTCAGTGATTTTCTCCGAACCATAAGCCGTGCCCCCAAACCCGATCTTCCCCTTGCGCAGCCCTCTGAAAACGCCGATTTTTCCTCCTTTCCAAATGCCGGTGACCACGTCGGTACCATCGGAATAAGTCCGTGTCACCGACTGGCAGCCCGGCCCCATCACTGCATAAAGCAACTCGATAGCATGTATGCCGTCCCAAAACAGGTCGGCGTGGGATTGTTGCAAAGGAGCCGGCCCGTAAGTATCGGCGCCCAGTATTTCCCCCGCGATTTTTCCTGTGGCCAGGTCCTGAATGTTCCGGACATAGCGCAATGGCGAACTGGAAAAAATGGGCGTTTTATATTTTTTGGCCGACTCAAAAAGCGCGATGACATTCGAAAGGGATTCGGCCATAGGCTTGTCCACAAACACCGGCTTGCCTGCCTTCAAAACCGGCAGGATCTGTTCCTGATGTGGCCTGCCGTCGTTGGTGAGGAGCATAATGGCATCCGATTTTTTCAGCAACTCCGCTGTGGACGAAACCAGTTCAACGCTGTTTTTCTGAACCGTATTGGTAAACTGACTGAGTTGTTCCGGCGAAAATTCCACGTCCTCATTGCCTTTCGGATGATGCAGCGCGACTGCTTTGCAGCCTGCAAACAGCGGATCATTCTGCCCGGAGTTCATGATTTCAGTAAAGTCCGCGCTGTGAACAGACAAGCCGATAACACCCACCCGGATTGTTTTGGGCTCAGACCAAAACATTGACCTGGCGTCATTTCCCAGCCCGAAGGCCAGCCCCGCCGTGACGGTCTTCACGAGGAAGTCACGGCGGTTCTTTTCAGATTGATTCATGAAAAAATGGTATGGCTACTGAACAACTTTCATAATGCCGCGCATCACCGGGGCGTGCCCCGGAAACGTGCAAACGAACTGATAGTCGCCCGGGATGGCCGGGGCTTTGAACTTCAGTGTTTCCTTCTTTTTGGCTTCAATGAGGCGGGATGAGAACAGCACCTTTTTGTTGTCCGGCACATAGTTCTTTGCGGGGCCGTTGTCACCGAGTGCGATCGCCTGCTGGGCAACCTCATCGGCTGCTCCCGGTTCGGTGATCACCAGGTTATGCGGCATCAGATCGATGTTATCGAGCGTGATTTCTACTTTCTGCCCGGGTTTTACGGTAAACTCGGCGACATTGAAACGCAGCTGAATGGCTTCCAGCGTCACACTGGCAATGTCACTTTTCCTCAGATCCAGTTTTTTGTCAAAACCATCCGATTTTTTTGCGTCACCGGTAGGGACAATCTTATGCTCCACATGGCTGGTCATACGGGAAGTACTATCAGGGTCTTTCCAGAATTTTTCATAGAAAGTCCGAAACTGCATTCCCGAAATATCATTACCCGTGCCGCCTCTGAGATGTGATTCGCGTGTGCTCCACACCCAGGCTACTTTCTGGGCAGCGATCCTTACCTGCCCTTCGGGAGACTTCAGCGCATTGCCCAGCAGGTCGCGGTTGACCACATTGTGTTGCTGGTGGAGCCAGAGTATTTCCAGCATCGGCAGTGCATTCTCCTTTTTGTCCAGGTCCAGTTTCGCCACCCACGCCTGGGCTTTTTTGATCACTTCGTCGGTATTCCGGCCGCTGAGTTCCACCCGCACGCGGTGGCGGATGCCATCGACCGGGCTTTTGAACAGTTCCAGCAAATCTTCCACTTTCGCTCCGTGAATCGCAACCGGGCTTTGTAAAGGCCGGTTTTTGGCGGTAATCCTGTAAATCCTGCCGTGGGTATGGTCGCGGCTGGCGTCGCGGAGGTTATAGGGAGAGTGCGTGATCACCGGGTTTTGCCAGTCGCTGAAATACAATGCACCGTCTCCCCCGATCACCCCGTCGGTGGGCCTGAAGTTGGGATCGCCTGTGTAGTCTTTTGGCACAATACGTGGTGCAGCCTCGGTGCTGGGCGCAAATGTCGGCTGGTTCCCGGTGTACAGCAAATCGCCGTTTTCCACCCCTTCCACTACCCCATCCTCTTTATAATCAAGCCTGTATCGTTTGATACCCTGAAAGCCGATGACATTGAAAAGCAGAAAATTGTTTTGATATGCATCCGGAAAATGGCTGCTGGACAAAATCATATTGGCGGTGATCGGCCTGACCGTCGGCGTAAACAATGGTCTTTTTTCGTACCGGTTCACATCTGTCGTGGAAGTAACTTTACGATCATAGTACACCTGGAAGGCCTTGCCGCTGGTACCATCGGTGACAAGCGGGTTTCCCCATTTATCAAAACTGATACCGTGCGCGTTAGGCGTATTTTCCACCACAAAAGAGAAATCGAAAGTACGGGGATTGAACCTGTAAAGGCCGGGCGTTCCCGATTCTTCGCTCACACGCCAGGGCGTTTCTATGTTTTCGAGGATAAAAATTCCTCGCTGGTAATAGATATTCCCGTCCGGCCCGTAGATCAGGTTGTTGGCCGAGTGGTGCGTATCGTCGGAACCTATGCCCCCGAACATTTTGATCTTTACATCGGCCACATCGTCCCCGTCGGTGTCTTTGAGATAATAGATATCCGGGGCCGAAACTACGATCACACCATCGTTCCAGAATTCAAAACCGGTCGGATGCGAAATGTATGCGAAGGTTTTCGACTTGTCGGCCACGCCGTCGCCGTTTTCATCGGATAAGATAACCAGGCGGTCGTTCATGGGTTTGCCGGGCTCCCATTTGGGATAGGTAGCCCAGGATGCCACCCATATCCTGCCCCTGGTATCGACCTGCATGGCAACAGGTTTGGCTATTTCCGGAAAGGTTTTTTCCGATGCAAACAAATTGACTTCCAGCTCCTTCGGGAATGTCATTTTGCTGATCGCCTCCTGTGGGTCTACATAAGTTACGTCGCGGGTAATGTGGGTTCCTACAACGAGCAGTTCGGGTACATTGCTGTCATCCAGCTTTTCATCCTTTCCCTGCGCACGCGCCCATATCCTTTTGTCCCGGTTGGCGGTCATCACGTCGAGTACCTTCAGTTCCTGATTTAAAGTCGCATAATTTCCGTCCTGGGTGGACCGCGTCCCCCATACATCGTTTCCGCTGATCGTCCGGTATTTCTGGAACCAGTGATCGTCTTTATCCAGGACCGCATTTCTCAGAGAATCCAGCTTCACTTCGTCCAGGCTTACTTTTTCTTTCAAAACAGACTCTGAGAAATATTGCGCCAACTGACGGTTTCCTTCTTCATTCAGGTGGATTCCGTTGATGGTGAGCGGCTTGTCCGAGGTTTCGTACATTTTCTGCGTTGCACTGAACAAGTCCACAAACCCTGTTTTCTTTTCCGCCGCCACTTCCTCCATGACTTTGGTGTAGGCGGCAAGCCGCCGGTTGTTTTCGGTACCGTCGGGCAAATTGGGTGTTTTGAGGTTTTCATGCGCAATCGGCGAAAACATCACGATGCGGGGCGTATTGACCGAATCATACTTCTGCGTCTGCACATGGTCTATCCAGGCAATCAGCTGTTTTCTGAACTCTTCGGGCTTGTCTTCAAAAGACTCGTTATAGCCGAAGAAAGAAAATATCACATTCGCCTTCACTTCCGCCAGATGCGCGTCGCTGTCCCCGAAACCCTTGTGAGCGCGGGGCCGGTAATGTACCTGGTCGCCCGAATAGCCGAGGTTTCTGACCACTAGTTTGCTCTCCGGATTGGCGGCCTGCAGATAGGTTTCAAACCACCCGTCCTGCTGAAAGCGTTCGGCGAGCGAATTGCCGATAACGGCAATCCGGTCCCCTTCTTTCAGCTCGATATTTTGAGCGCCGCCGCAACCGGTCATATACAGGCCGGCCAATACCAGCAATACATACACAGCACCTCGCGCCGGATATTTCGCTTTTCTAAATACGATCATTTGCTTTGAATTTTACTGATTTGAATACAACCGCTTCCCGGTCATACGCGCAGGTCAATGCATCTCTATCGAACAGGTCCCCAGGCCCGGACGGAAAAAATTGAACTGCACGTTGGGGTGGTCTGCGAGCACGGACATCGGCACGCAGGTATCGGGGATTTTGTTGGAGATCATGTAGGTGGTAAGACGCTGCCCGAAGGGATTGTCATGCGCCCCGGCATGCCAGATCGAGACTTTATCCGTTTCCCAGGTTTCCTTCGGCCCTACTGTCACGGCTTGTGTCGGGATCAGCGGGACGTTGCCTCCGCAATGCAGGCGCGAGTTCTGCTGAACCGTGATCGGGTGCAGATCCAATACCCTGGTCGCGAGCTGCTTGTATTCCTCTACGGTCTGCGGGGTATCTTTGTAAATCCCTTCTCTTTTGGGAGGCTCGTTAAAAGCCCAGTGTTTTACATCGCCCTGCCCGCCTTGCATGATGAGGCATTTGGCCTGTTTCCAGCTTTCGATAAATGCGCTGGTATCGGCTTTGGGAAAATGCAGGTTTTCTTCCGGCATCGCCAGGCTTTTATCTATCCTATTGTAGCAAAGCGATTTAAATGTTCTTTGAAATGACAATGGATGGTCTCCGGAAACTTCCTTTCCGTCCACAACCCATTCGTCCATACTCCAGAAGTGCGCATTTTTGACGGAAATTTTCAGCTCATTGATAATCCGTGCTACCAGTGGCAGTTGCTCCGTAGGACCGATCGGCCCGCACAGCCCTACCGGATTTGCGGCGGTCGACTGTTTCCAGACGTCCACATATTCCAATGCTTCGGCGAGGTAAAATTCTTCGATGGTATCATAAAAAACCACTCTAAAACCCGGCCGGGACAATTTGATCATATCCTCTGGCCCCATAGCGGCAATTTTGTCCGTTAATTTCTGATCCAGTTCCAGGGTGGTGTAATCCCACCAGCCCGGAGCTATTGAACTCGTTTTACGCATATATAATATTTTTAAAATTGATTTGAATGACTTGACCTTATGCTGTTTTAGCGTAGGCTTCATTGCGCGCGACCAACCGGCCCAGCGCTTGTAAAGGGTCAAACCCGGCTTCGGAAAAACCATAATGCGTATGTCTCCGCCAGCCCTCGGCATGCTCAAAAGCATCCGACATACGCCCTATTTCCAGTGAAAAGTCTTCCATGGCCTGGATGTAAGAATTCATTTTCTGGCTGTCCTGCAACCATTCCTGCTGGCTTTGATGGGCTTCGAGTGCCTTCCGTTTTATCGGTTGAACCGATGCCGTGTCGACGAACATTTCCGGATACACTTTCTGCCGCAGGGGGTCCATCAGTCCGTGCGGGACAGCGTGGTAAATGGCACAATTGTAGTTCGAAGTAGCTGGCTCGCCGGTCGCGAAATTGGGTACTCCCCGTACAAAAGCCGCCGTGGTAGCCAGTCGGCTCGTGTTCATGTGGTCCTCCATATAGTCGGAAGGCGAATGCGTGAGCAAAACCGAAGGCTTCACTTTACGGATCACCGCGGCCAGTTTGCGGAGCAGTTCCACGTCGTACATGATCTCGAAATCATTGGTAATGGGCGGATGAAAAGTTGCGCCCAAGACTTCCGATGCATTTTGAGCTTCTTTTAACCGGATCCTGGTCGTACTCTCCGAATCGTGGATTGTACTCCCACAGTTTCCGGTCGAAAGGTTCATGTAGTGGATCTCGTAACCCGCGTTTTTGAGAAGAACAAGCGTCCCGGCCATCAGGAATTCGATATCGTCCGGATGGGCGGCTACTGCCATGGCGACTTTTTTCATGGGATTACAGTTTTACGCTCTTGCCGGTAGCGGCAGACTGGTCGGCAGCGAAAATGATTTCGTGCGTTTTGATTGCCTCTTTCAAGCCGGTAAGTGGCATTTCGGTATTGTTTTGGATCGATTCAAAGAAAGTATCGAACTGTAACTTGTAAGGGTGGTCGGCCACATCGCCGGAGTCGAGCATGGCCATCGACATCTCGCTCCATTTGTGCTTATCCGACTTCAATTTTTCGGAATGGATCTTATTGTCGAGGATACTACCCTCACTTCCAAACAGATGCGTATGGAAATAGTAAGGCTGGAGACAGTCCACACTGGCGGCACATTTGGCGATCTTGCCGCTTTTGAATTTCAATATCGTGACGCTGGTGGTCGTGTATTCGTAAGGTGCAAAAATCGGGCTCTTGGATTTGGTGTCATAGCTCGTCACTTCTTCCACATCCGTGCCCATAAACATCAGCAGGGAATCCAGCGCGTGGCAGCCCGCTGTGAGCAGCGAACTGCCGCCGCCGCCTTTTTTCGCATTCCATTCAAACTGCCCGTACCAGGGGCCGATCCCGTGCAGGTAATCTACTTCCGCATAATGCAGGTCGCCGATCAGGCCCTGATCGAGAATGGCTTTTGTGGATATGAACTGATTGGAATACCGGCATTCAAAACAGATACAGAACTTCACATTGGCTTCTTTTACAGCAGCTTCGATAGCCTGGCAGTCGGCCCAGGTCAATGCCATCGGCTTTTCCAGGATAATGTGTTTTCCCGCTTTGGCGGCTTTTACGGCGTGATCCACGTGCTGATACGTGTAGCTGCATATCGAAACTACATCGATATCCTTGTTGGCCAGCAGGGCATCCAGGTCAGTGTAGGAAGTAACGTCCCCGCCCCATTTTGTACTCAGTTCTGCATCATCGAGTTTTCTTGAAGAGTAAATAGCAGTTACCTGTGCTCCATTGCCCGCCTG
The DNA here is from genome assembly GCF_946482605.1 of uncultured Dyadobacter sp. The sequence goes on from NZ_CAMLSE010000005.1 coordinate 147,900, forward strand.
TATTGCCGTAATATGTGCGGTAGCAACCCAGCCGTACCCAATAATTCCTACATTCAACTTTCCCATAGTTTTTCTGGTTACTGATAATTATTGTTTAACCTTATTTGCTTTGTATGCTTTGCTTAATGTTTTTTCCAGACTCACTTTAATGCCTCCGTTTTTGCGGCTTTCCATAGCGGCTTCCATGAAGGCATATATTTCGAGCGTTTCGCTCACGGGTACCGGCGGAACTTTGGTCAGGAAAAATTCAACCACCTTCACCACCAGGTCACGGTATCCTGTAAACGTACCGAGTGTGGCGATCTGATCCTGCATGTAGGCGGTACCTCCGAAATCCCTTTTCCCTTCCCGGATTCCTCTGAAAGTCCCGACCCGGTCGTTGTTCCAGTAACCGACGAGCAGGTCGTCGGCCTTGCTGTGATGTACATGCGCTACCTCGACGCACCCCGGCCCCATCGCTCTGAATAGCAGCTCGATCCCATGGATCCCGTACCAAAACTGGTCGGTATGGCTTTTCTGAAATGCTGCCGGACTGAATGTGCCCGCGCTCAGGACTTCGCTGCTTTTGATACCGGCCACCCCGGGAATGTACCTCAGCGCCGAAGATGTAAAAACAGGGACGTTAAACTGCTTCGCTTTTTCATAGATTTCGATCACCCCATTCAATGAAGCGGCCACAGGCTTGTCGAGGAAAACCGGCTTTCCGGCCTCAAAAGCGGGCAAAACCTCTTTCATGTGCGGACGTCCATCGTTGGTTTCGATCATCACCGCATCCACCAGCCCAAGCATTTCGCTCATCGAGCCTACAATTTTGACACCCATGGCCCGGATGTCCGATTCGAATTTGGCAAGCTGCTCTTTGGTAAAATCCACATCGGGATTTCCGGGCGGGTGATACAGCGCCGTGATCTTACATCCCGCCAGGTCGGATGTTTTATTGGCGTCGTTCAAAATCTGGGAAAAAGCTGCGCTGTGGACAGAAAGTCCTACCACTCCGATCTTGATATCCTTCGCAATCGCTGTTGCAAATGATGAGGAAGAAGCACCTGCCAGGCCCATACCGATCCCTCCGGCCGCCAGGTTTTTCACAAAATCCCGGCGGCCCAATGTATTTAATCTTTCAGCCATGATATTTATTTAGCGTCCCACCATAATCTTGTACTGTTCTTATTTCCTCCTTTGGTGACTAGTTCAGGCAAAGTAAGCGCGGCTGTCACGGCCTGTTTGTTGTTAGCGTACTCCCCGTCCACAAACAACAGCCTTCTGATCATCTTGTCGGCTGGCACATCGGGGTTTTCCGATTGGATCCTGGGAAGCAGTTTGGGATAACCGGTCCTTCTCATTTCAGCCCATGCTTCCCAGCCATCCGGAAACAGCCCGATCCACTTCTGCGTGCCTATCTGCTCCAATTGTTTTTCTTTTGCTCCCGTAGCGAGGAAAGCAACAGGAATGTCAGAAACCGCGGGCGTATTCCACTGATCTTTGAGCGCTTTTGGCGTACTGGTACTTTTGAGAAAATTGGCAATATCCACAGCCGTCGCCGCAGTCCGGGACGAGATTGATACTTCTATTCCTTTGTCGTACAATTCTTTGGCGGTACCACCCATATTCCAGCCTTCCACTGCACCTTCGGCCCGTAAAAAATAAACCTCTTCGGCCCTCATCACCTGGTAGGGCGGGTTTGTGCCTCCGTCTTCCAGCCTCCACCATTTGGTATCGATCTTCGAATTGGTAGCGACCTGCACCGGATTGTCTATCAATGCGATAGGCAGGCCGTTCCGAATTCCGTGAAATTTGCTGCCATCGTTCCGGTTATCGGTTACCACCGGGTTCCAGAATGCGTCGAGCCGGGGATCGTTGAACCCAACCATTACACTTTCCATCGTCGCGCTCATCCGCCAGTTGTCATAGTTTGCGATCGTCCCCAGGTTATTTTTGCTCAGATCATTGGTAAAAACATTGGCATTTTCGGCCGCTGTGAGCATCACCCCGTCCGCTACTGCTTTTTCGGCTTCTGCCTTGGCCAGCGCAGGAGCGGCATATTTTACCCGCAACGCAAGTCTTAGCCTGAGAGAATTGGCGAAGGTCAGCCACTTGTTTACATCACCCGAGAAAACCAGGTCGTCTCTTGAAAACACGCTAGCGCCTTTGTTCTGTTTCAAAACCGTAACTGCTTCGTCAAGGGTTTTAAAGAAATCCTTATATATCACTTCCTGCGAATCATAAGGTACACTGGTAGCGCCGCTTCCTACTTCCAGATAAGGAATCGGACCATAATAGTCGGTCAGTCTATGAAATGCCTGTATTTTCCAGACTTTGATCACCGCATTCTGCAAAGGAAAATTCTTTTCAGCTGTATATTTTTCCACAAAGCTGAGGTCCTTGGCAACCGAAGTATAAAAACCGGTAAAATTGGCATTCGACCAGCTTGCCACGTCTACGTAGCGGTCTGAGTAAAAGTTAACCCGCAGCAGTGTAAAATACTGACTGAAAAGGTCTGCAAAAAGGTTCTGGCTGATTTCGTAGCCCGACATGTACATGGCATTGAACTGGGTGGTAGCAAATACCTGGCCTACATTTCCAATGTCGAGTTTATCGGCAACCAGCAGATTGGAAGGCGTGTTCAACTCTTCAAAAACGTCGGTACAGCTGCCGAAAACCATGCAAAAACATGTAGCGAATATGATTTTTATTTTTTTCATGATCTTGCTGATTATTTAAAGTTGACACGTACATTAAACCCGATCGAGCGTGTGGTAGGCAGCGTAAAACTGGCGTCGCTCTGGGCGCCGTTGTCTGCCCCTACGAAAATTTCAGGATCGAGGTATTTGGCTTTATTAGACAGGAAAAACAGGTTTCGTCCTACCAGTGAAAGACTCACCGGGTAACCAAATATTCCCTTGGGCAGGCTGTAACTCAGTTGCGCTTCGCGAAGCCTGACATTGGATGCATCCGATGTATGTATCTCGCCCACCAGCCCCGCAGTGCGTCCGCCGCTTCCGATCCAGAAGTCCTGGACGTTGATAGGCAGGTCGTTAACCGATCCGTCCTGCTTCACGGCATTTTCCCCAGGGAAGAAATCCTTGCCGAAGACCAGCTTTCCGTCACGGCCTGCTTCCGTTTCCTTCGTAGAGCCGTCAGCAGCCAGTACCGAATTCGCGAATGAAGAGATCACGCCTCCGTGACGAATGTCTATCAGCACGCTCAGGCTCAGTTTTTTGTAACGGAAAGTATTGCGGATACCACCCAGCCATTTAGGCTCCGAATTTCCCACGAACACGGTTTTACCGGTTGTATAAAGCGGAATCCCATTCGGACCAACGATCACATTTCCTTTGTCGTCGCGCTGGAAACCTTTTACATATATCCCTCCCCACTGCTTGCCCTGTTCCAGTCTGATCTCGCGTAAGTCATTGTTTCCCATCACAATGGAAGGGCGCTGATCATTAATCTTCTTGACAATGTTTTTGTTTTTGGAAAAATTAAGACCGATATCCCAGCCAAAATCCGCTTTTACGATAGGCTTTAGAGTGAATACCATTTCAACCCCTTTATTCTCCACATCACCCCCGTTTGTGAAAAATCCCGAGGCACCTGACGCAGGCGGCAGCGAAATGGAAAAAAGCTGGTTGGTGGTGTTAGTCACGTAGTAGGTAAAGTCCAGACCAAGCCTGTCCTCAAAGAAACGCAGGTCGCCACCCAGTTCCAGACTCGCTGTTTTTTCCGGTTTCAGGTTTTCATTGGGCAAAGTACCGCTTACCGACATCAGCCCTGCTTTGCCTCCCCTGCTCAGCGTGGCATAGCGCGACAGGGAGAAAGGACTTGTACCGTTACCCACAATAGCGTAAGATCCCCGTACTTTGAAAAACGATATCACCGCAGGCAGCTTCACCAGCTCCGACACCACGCCGTTCAGACCGACGGAAGGGTAAAAGAAGGACCAGTTGCTCTTGGGTAAGGTAGAACTCCAGTCATTCCTTCCGGTCAGGTCCAGGAATATCGCATCCTTGTAGCTGATCTGCCCGAACGCATACAGGGAATTGATATTACTCGGGCCGCCGACGCTGTTTGACGCCTGCAGGTATTGCGTATTGGAGAGGGTAAAGAAATTAGGAATAGTTAAAGTTGTGCCCGTATTGGCTGAAATGGAAGTATTCCGGTTGATCAGGCTGTTACCACCGACATTCACATTGTATTTCAATGTACTGGAAATGTTGTCGTTGTAAGAGACCAAAAAGTCGTTGTTGAAGCTCGTGCTCTCAGACGAAGAAACCCCGAAGTAGCCGTCTACCGGTGATACCTTGGAAATACCGCCTTTGATCTCATTCTGATAGTTTTCAAAAGCACGGTTCAACGAGGATCTTACCTGCAGGCTCAGCTTATCGGTTACATTATACTTCATACTCGCAAGCGCAGCCACCCGGTCCCTTACACTTTTGGAGGAAATCCCATTTACAGCTGTGTAGGGATTGGTTTCCACCAGTTCGGATGAGCTCCATGTATGTGTAACCGGGATTCCGTTGTCGTTGTAAAATTCATAGATCTCCGCATCCTGCGTCCGTACATTTCTTGGAATCCGGTAGGCGTGGCGCAACGGATTACTGTAATCGATGGAAACACCAAGCCCGTTTTTGATCTCCTGCCGCATGTAGGTCAGTTTTCCGTCGATGCTCAGCCTTTTGCCAAGATTATTAGAAAAACGCAAGTTTGCATTGTGCCTGGAAAGTTCGTTGAAAGGTACAACCCCCGCGCCATCCGTGTAAGTATAGGAAAAATACGTTTGCGCTTTCTCGCTTCCTGTACTGATTGACAGATTAGTAGCAGAATTGTGTCCGACTTTGAAAAAGTCCCGCACATTATTGGGCTGAGGTGCGTACGCGTATGTTTTCGGGCCGGCCCAGTTGGGATTATTTGACCAATGTTGTACCATCTGCCCATCCATTTTCGGCCCCCAGTTGCTGGACGTGTTCGCAAGGTACTGGCCGTTCAGTCCCTGCCCGTAAGAGTCCTGGTAATCGACGAGGATATTGGGTATTTCAAGGGTATATGATTGGCTAACAGACACATCATAACGCCCGGAAGTATTCCCTCCTCTTTTTGTCGTAACCACAATGGCGCCGTTATTGGCCTGGCTTCCATAGAGGGCGGCCGCATTGGGGCCTTTCAGCACGGTCATTGATTCTATGTCGTCGGGATTGAGGTCAGAAAGGTTGCCCGGCACACCGTCCACAATGTACAATGGCTGACTGTTGCCGCTGATCGACCTGTTACCGCGCAATACGATCCGCGAAGTACCGCCTACCCCGGTGCTGGAAGTCTGGAAATTAAGACCCGCCACTTTTCCCGCGAGTGAGTTGAGCACATTGTATTCCCTTGATTTTGAGATCGCTGCCACATCCACATTCTGCGTGGAATAGGTAAGGCTCTTTTTATCCCTTTCGATACCAAAGGCTGTAACCACCACTTCGTTCAGCTTTTTGAGGTCTTCTTCCATAGTCACATCTACGGTCGACCGACCTTTGATCAGCACTTCCTGGGTGATGAACCCGATCGAAGAAAACACCAGCGTACCGTCATCGCCGGGAAGCGAAATGCTGTAATTGCCCTCGCCGTCCGTCACTGTACCGGTGGTAGTGCCTTTTACCAGAATACTCACCCCCGGCAGTCCCTGCTTGTCGGCGGCAGATATGACCTTTCCGGCCACGTTGATGAGCGCCATCCGGGTCTCCGTCGCAGTTTCAACGGACATGCCTACACTTTGTCTTCTCACACTGATGTTCTGGTTGATCTGCTGAAACGCCAGCCTTGAGGAATTAGCGATACCTTCCAGCACATGGGCCACCGACGACCTGCCCATCGGTTTGCTGTAACGGTCTTTTAAAAACGAGTCCTTCGCATCGAACGTAAACACGAAGTCGGTTCTTGACTCAATATCCTTGAAAACATCGGCTAGCAGCGCATTGCTGTATGCCGTCCGGATAGTCACTTCGTGAATGCTCTTGATTTCCGTGGTTTCTTTCGCCTGGCTTATACCCGCAAAGAGGAGCTGGGGTATCACAACGATGAATACATAACCTGCACTCCTGGCAAGTTGCGAGTAGAGTAATTTTTTCATACTTCTTTTGTTGTAGGTTAAGACGCGGTTTAGCTTTATTTCCCGACACTGGGCAGGGCCATTTTACCAATGACGGGCACATTAATCTGACAAAGATTAAGAATTCGAATTCTCCGTATTGTTGGCTTTTTAGTCCGTTTGCTGATGTATTCGGCAGCGCTTTCTGCGGGGTGATCAGAAAGTCAGGTATACCATTTTGTCTTCGATCTTGTAAGCAAAATCCTTATTGAAACTCAGATCCTTCAGCACATTTCTAAGGCTTTCGTTCTGGTACCTGGCCCTGATCTGCCAGTCGTCGGGCGCCTTGCCTTTCACTTCAATCTTCACATCATACCATTTTTCGATCTTTCTGCAGAAGGATGAAAAATTGTCTTGCTGAAGAACGAGAATGCCATCCTTCCAGCCTATTGCGGCATCGTAGTTGAAACGCTGGGTCGCGAAAACGGTGTTGCCTTTGGAGGCGACCAGCTCTTCGCCAGGTTTCAATATCACGGTGTGTGTTTTTTCCTTGTTTTCAATCTTTACTTTTCCTTCGAGGAGGGCCACTGTAATATCGGGCTCTCCCAGGTTCTGGGATACATTGAATGCTGTTCCCAAAGCCTGTACCGTGATCCCGTTCGCTTCTACGATAAACGGCCTGGAAGCATCTTTCACCACCTCAAAAAACGCCTCTCCCCGCAGCCTGACATACCTCAGCGTATCCGAAAAATTCTCCGAAAATCCGATCGTGCTCTCCGCATTCAGCCATACCTTGGTGCTGTCGGGCAGGAAATAAACCGATCTTTTTCCTGTCGGATTTTCCTTTTCCACCCATACATCCGGCTTCCCAGCCACTCTGCTTTTGTTATGTTCAAGGGTATTGGAATAAAAATAAAGACCTGCAACGACTAGTAAAAAAGCCGCCGCTATCGACCGCCAGGGGAATAAAAATATCTTTCTGATACCCAAACCCTCTTCACCTGCCTCCTCATCAGCCACTGCATCCTCCCAGATCCGGTCCCTGATATTGTCCATTCGCTTTTCGTATTCATCAACCGGAGGGGTCTGCCACGCTTTTTTCAACTCTTCAAAAACAGCACGGTTATCAGCAGACACCGCCAACCATTCTTCCAATTCCGCCCGCTCATGCTCTGTCGCATTTCCGCTGAGGAATTGTGCTATTAAATGGTCGATATGTAAGTGATTATAGCTCATGAAATCCGGTTTATACCCCCATAACCCACATCCAGGGGAAAACCCGTAATTGATCCTGAATTATTTTAAATATTTTTTCATTTGCCGGTTGCATTGTGTCATAGCCGTCGCAAACAGCCGGGCGCGATGCGCCTCGCCCAGGGTATTTCAGTGCATTGCGCCGGGCTGGGATATTCCGGTGCGTTGCACCTGGTGCCGCCTACCTCCTGTAACTAACGATTATATTTATACGTTAATACTTTTTTTCACTTTTTGACTTTCCTTCACAGGGGTTTTAGAACGATAATGGTTATGTGCGGGAGGATCTTTGTATTAACAAAAAGCATCATTCGGAAGAAGACGCGAATGGCGCATCATCTGCCGGGTTGGCCTGTTTACTATATGTACCCAAAGGAAAAATGCTGCCGACCGGACAATGTAACAAGGCGCGGGGGGCATTTCAAAAGGAAAACATGCTGAACACCGGTTGAATGGCTTGAAGCTGACGAGCTACGAAAGAGGTTTGCAGAGCAGGGGACCAGGTTTATTTCAAGCATTTCCGCATCAGGGGACTAACGGAAAAGAAGCAGCAGACTTCCCGAAATGCAAACAGACTAATGTTTTTCGGAGGTTTTGTGCATATTTTTCCGGGATTTTCTATCACCCAAAAAATTTTCAATTCCTTCGCGGAGCTCTTTTACGGCGAGCTTTAGGTGCACTTCTACTGTGCGTTCGGAAATGTTCATCAGTTCAGCCACCTGCCGGTACGTAAAACCTTCTTCCCGGATCAACTGGAAAACCATTTTTCTTTTTGGGGGAAACTGCCGGATGATCTCATCGACCTGATCCTGCAGTTCCACCCCTACCAGCATCTCATGTGGATCAGTTTCCGCCATGGAATTGAGGATAATATCGCTGGAATCAAAAAGAAAGGGGTTTTCCCTTTGCTGCCTTTTGATGGAGGAAATGGCTTTGTTCTTAACCGAGAAATAAAGGTAAGACTCGAAATGGTCAAGAATAAAAACCCTTTTGCGGTTGACCAGGATATTGGTCAGTACATCGGCGACTACATCTTCGGCCTGTGGGACGGAGTCCACATAAATGCGGGCAAACTGGATCAGTTTGGGATAATAATATTTAAAAAAAACATCAAAAGCTTTCTTATCACCCTCAGCAATCTGGGTAAAACACCGCTTTTTGGAATTTAAATCTGTCATCCCCTGGTTAATTTGAAAAGTACTGGTATGCAGTTCCAATAATGTGTACTCAGGTATGAGTACTTATAATGTACATAAAATGCCTGGAAACAGCTATGTTGTAAAAGGAGTATGAACTATAACTTTATAAAGGTTGCCTTGTTCCTGAATTTACTGCTTCATTTTATATTCTTCCGATCCCGAATTCATTGTTGGTGCCGGTGAAGTCTCATTTCGCATCTGGCGAAGAAAATCTGCTGACTTACAAGGTAACTGCCTGCCGCAGTGCCACCTGAAAACACGCCGCGTTCAACCGGGCCTGAACTTCTTAGAAACCGTAAGTTAGGTTTTAAGCGAGACATAAAAAACAACTTCACACATTTTATTCTTTTTACTTATCCCGAAATAACATGAATTGTAATATTGACAATTTATAAAACTACATTTTACATTAAATACAACATAATACCCTCTCCTACCCCATACTGAAAGGTTCGGCAAGCCCAGGACGAAAGTAATATCCACCTGCCGATTGCATTTTGAAAAATACAGGCCCGACATTTTTATTTTTCTCTTCCTCCGATTACGGGTTTTCATTCCTCTGCCGGTTATGGGCATGAATTCCTAACTACCAATCCCGATTTTCCTGTCCTGAGCCAAGAACACATTTCTTGGAAGAACCTCTAAACCCATAGCATTAAACCCCATGCGTTACGAACTTATGTACCCGGCCGACATTCGTGCTGCCATCGATAGCAATACGCCGGCGGTACTGGCACTCGGAGTGCTGGAATACCATGGTGAACACCTGGTGACGGGCGTGGACACGCTTGTGATCGTCCGCGCCCTGGAAATCCTCGAAAAAGAGCTTCCTATGGTGATCCTGCCACCTTTTTACTATGGAGCGAGTAGCTTCGCGGTAGAGCCTCCCGAACGAAAAGGCAGCGTGCACACCGGCCCGCAAATCCTGTATCCTTTTGCCCAGAACCTCTTTGACAATCTGCTGCGCATCGGTTTCCGGAACATTCATGTGTTTGTACATCATCAGAGCGAAAATTTCACTGCCGGTATGCCTACGGACCTTTCTTTTAAACTGGCGGCCCGCCAGGCCACTTTTTCGTTTCTGGAAAAAGAACGGGGCGAAGGTTGGTGGGGCAACCCGGCTTCATCCGACTATTATGAGCAGCACAATCAGGGAAGCGATCCTTTCAACTGGATACGCATTCACCCTTTTCTCAGCCCGGAAATCCAGGCGGAACATCCCATCGACCATGCAGCCAAGCTGGAAACCGCGCTCATGCAATCCCTATGCCCGGAGGGAGCTGATATGCAGCGTTTCACAACAGGAACCTGGTATACCGAAAGCGCCCCGGAAGCCACAAAGGAATACGGCGACAAGGTAAAAGAACTCATCCTCGACCACCTCAGAAAAACATTGGAAAGCCATGAATAATAGCAAAAAAACGCCCGTTCTCCCTATGCTTATCATCGGCAGCATGTATGTAATTCTGGGATTTTCTGTCGGCATCAATGCTTATTTTATACCGTTTGTGCAGGAGGCATTCACTGTTTCCACGGCTGCTTCCTACCTGATCATGACCGCCACTTTTTCGGCTTACGTAATTTTTGGCGTGCCTTCGGGCAGCGTTCTCAAAGCCCTCGGTTACAAAAAGGGGATCAGCATTGCTTTTACTATTATTGCTGCGGGCTTCGCCATGATCGGCTATGCTGCTGATATTGTGAGCTTTTCGCTTTTCCTTTTTGCACTTTTTATCATCGGCACTGGCCAGACGTTGCTCACCGGGGCGATCAACTCTTATGTCACTATACTGGGCCCGGCTGAAAGTGCAGCGAGCCGGATCAGCACCATGGGCATCGCCGACAAACTGGCTCTTGCAGGTGCATCGCTGATCCTGGGCATATTTCTGGACCTGGGCAATGTGCAGCTTAGAGATGCCATTTTACCGTTTTACGTGATTGCAGCAATGTTGACGGCGATCGGTATGCTTTCGCTTTACTCACCCCTCCCCGAACTCACAGCTCCGGGCGAGGACGAAAGTGAAGACGAAATCGATGAAGTATCGGTCTACGCTAACAGTAAGACCAGCATTCTGCAGATCCCGCATGTGCTGCTGGGTGTGGTGGCTATATTTTTTGATGTCGGTGTCGAGATCGTTGCGTTGGGTTCTATTAATGATTATGCCAAAGTGCTGAACCTGCCTTCACCTGAAAACTACGTCTGGCTGACCACGTTTGGCATGGTGGCGGGTTATCTGCTTGGTGTGTTTTTTATTCCAAAACTGGTAAGCCAGCGTATGGCCCTGGTTTTCTGTGCACTGTCGGGCATGCTTATTACCGTTGCGATCACGATGGTTCCACCGGCAACTTCCATCTATCTTGTCGCTGCGCTGGGCTTATCGAATTCATTGCTCTGGCCCGCCATTTTCCCACTGGCATTGGCCGACCTGGGTAAATTCACCAAAACCGGCTCCTCTATTCTCGTGATGGGGATCATCGGAGGCGCTATCCTGCCGTTGCTGTTTGGCTATGCCGCTGACCTTTATACGCATCAGTTGGCCTATCTGGTCTGTCTACCGTCCTATTTTTACATCCTGTATTTCGCGGTAAAAGGCAGCAGGATCAGGACCGGAACTACTGTTGAGAACATTTTCCCGAAAACCGGTATAAGCGTCTGATCATGGATAAATTATATAAAATAAATCCGCTGGATAACGTGTACGTTGTCCGGCAGACAATAGAAAAAGGAGAAAAAATGGCCATAGATGGTCATGTTTTTACTTCAAATAAGACATTGGGGCTGGGACATAAAGTGGCTGCGGGTGCTGTTCCGCGTGGAGAACAGGTGATTAAATTCGGCATCCCCATTGGTTCGGCGACGGAAGACATCGCTTTCGGCGACCACGTTCACCTGCACAATCTGAAGAGCGATTATATTCCCACTTACACCTTGGATCATGAGTTTATCACGCCCTGAACCATTCGCAGGATTTTTACGCAAGGACGGACGAAAAGGCATCCGGAACATTGTGCTGGTGGTCTATCTGGTGGAATGTGCACATCATGTGGCGCGAAAGGTAACCTCGCGTTTCGAGGATGAACCGGTGCATCTGATCGGGTTCAGCGGCTGTTATCCGAATGGGTATGCCGACAAAATGATGAACGCCCTATGCACACATCCCAATGTAGGCGCAGTACTGCTGGTGTCGCTGGGTTGTGAAAGTTTTAACCGGAACCGGCTGTACGAACAGATCGCCGCCAGCGGCAGACCCGTCAGGCTGATCGGCATACAAACGGCCGGAGGGACCGGAAACAGTGTGCAGGAAGGTATTTCTTTCGTTACCTCGGCCCTGGAAAAAATCCGGGAAGTGCCACGTGTGCCGTTTTCAGTGGATGAGCTGATCGTCGGGATCGTTTCCGGTGGAAGCGATGCAACGAGCGGCATTACAGCCAACCCAGCAGCCGGACTGGCCTTCGACATGCTGAATGCAGCGGGCAGCACCACGATTTTTGAAAATACCAGCGAAATGATCGGCCTTGAAAACCTGCTCGGCAATCGGGCACGACATCCGGCACTGGCAGGAGAATTACAAAAAGCGGTGGCAAAAGCAGCACGTTATCATGCCGTAATGGGTCATGGCAGCTTTGCACCGGGTAATGCGGAAGGAGGCCTTACCACCCTGGAAGAAAAATCGATGGGCGCATACTGCAAAAGCGGCACTGTGCCTATTACCGGGCTGATCAAACCGGGCGATCTTACAACGATACCGGGCCTGTACCTGATGGATATCGTGCCTGACGGGGAGCCGCGTTTCGGGTTTCCCAATCCGAATGATATTTCAGAAATGAACGAGCTGATTGCTTCGGGCGCGCATTGTGTATTGTTTACCACCGGCCGGGGATCGGTGGCGGGCTCAGCAGTTTCACCGGTTATCAAGATCTGCGCAAACCCGGAAACCTTTGCGAGAATGGAAGGGGATATGGATATCAATGCCGGAAAAATACTGATCAATGAGGCTTCGATGGAAGAAGTAGCACAGGAAATTTTCGACAAAGTCATGTTTGTGGCACAAGGTGGAAAAAGCTGTTCGGAACAGCTCGGGCATCAGGAGTTTTCGCTGGGCTACAAATCTTTCGAACCCATAGGGCCGTCGTGCCTTGCTTATTAATGATCAAAACCCTTTGTAATGAAAATAGACAGCCACCTCCATTTCTGGCATTACGATCCTGTCAAAGACGCCTGGATCACCGATGATATGGCGGTAATCAAAGACGATTTTATGCCCGGCGACCTGCTGCCGTTCTTGCAGGAACAGGGAATTGAAGGCGGTATCGCCGTTCAGGCTGATCAGAGTGAAAAGGAGACCCATTTTCTGATGGACCTGGCCCGTGAATATGATTTCATAAAGGGTGTCGTCGGCTGGGTCGACTTTCGTGCCGAAAACATTGAGGAGCGGCTGGAATATTTCTCGCAGTTCAGCATTGTCAAGGGTTTCAGGCATATTGTGCAGGCGGAGCCGGATGAGGGTTTTCTGCTGCGTCCCGATTTTCTCAAAGGCATTGCGGCACTTTCCGGCCACGATTTCACTTACGATGTCCTGATCCACCCGAAACATATCCCGTACGCTGTCGATTTCGTGAAACTTTTCCCGAACCAGCGGTTTGTGGTTGACCATCTTGCCAAACCCTTTATCAAAGACCAGCTTTTCGACGACTGGGCCAAGCAGATGCAAGCCTTTGCCCCTATGGAAAATGTAAGCTGCAAGCTGGCCGGCCTCGTAACCGAAGCCGACTGGGAAAACTGGAAGTACGGGGATTTTCAAAAATACGTCGATAAAATGCTGGAAATATTCGGTCCCGACCGGCTGATGTTCGGAAGCGACTGGCCGGTATGCCTGGTAGGAGCTTCTTACGCGGAAGTGTGCGAGATTTTAAGAAAAAACACCGCTGCACTCAGCCCGACTGAAAAGAGTAAGCTGTGGGGCGGAAACTGTGCCAGGGTCTACAATGTCTGATAATCCGCTATTGACTTAAAATCCGGACTGTGTATAAGTGACTGAACTTCATAAGGCGTTTCATGGACAATATCCTATTTCCCTTTTTTGCTGACTACAAAGAGGCATCACATTTGAAGATTGTCTTATCAAAGCTTTTCGATAATTGCGTATAGATATATAAATTTGACTAGAAGTTATTCGAACAAAAAATGCTCTCTTGCAGTGAGATTTATCGCACGCCTACTGTTTCTCTCATTATCAGTCTTTTGCGTAACGCCTGTGAAAATTGTAGCACAGGTATTTCAACATATTTCGAACAAGGCGGGAGCGTCACCAGATGCTGTTTTATCTGCTACACAAGATAACGCAGGCTTCATGTGGTTTTCCGCATCTTCGGGAATTTTCAGATACGATTCGCACTCCTTCAAAAACTATCGTCACAATCCAAACGACTCCACATCTTTGGCTGCCGATTATGTTACATCTATTTTTTCTGACTTAAAGGGGTTTATTTGGGCGTGTACGGCAAATGGACTTTGCCGATATAACCCTAAAAGTGAGTCTTTTAAAACGTTCAAGCCAATTCCAGGTGATATTGGTTCAATCAGCACGGACACGGTTAATTGTATTGCAGAAGACAAGCAAGGAAATCTCTGGGTTGGCACCTATGCAGGAATTAATAAAGTAACGCTTACCAATGGGCAAGTAAGATTCACCCGCTTTCTTCAAAGGAAGGGCGGAGCGCCAGCTGTGAATGTCCAGGGGATTGCAGCAGACAAAAAAGCGGGAATATGGCTTGCCACTACTGATGGTCTGGTATGGATGAATGATAATCAATCCCTTGTTTTCAAGGCCCCTGCGAATCCCTTGCTCCCCTCAATCAATGACTTTACGTCCATACTCAACGACGAATCCGGGAACATTTGGCTGGGAACAAGAATGGGTGGGCTTGTCAGGTTTGATGTTTCGTCAAGACATTTTGATTTTCTCGATAAATTCCAGAGCCCGGATGGTGCCTGGCCTGTCGTTTCGGGATTTGTGAAGGACATGGGCAACCAGATTTGGATAGCAACGATGGCCGGATTGGCCAATTTTGACACTAGAACTTTCCGAACTAAGTGGTATGTCAATGACCCTGTTAACGATCAAACGCTGGCCGGCAACTCGGTGATGTCGATTTTCAAAGACAAAGAGCAGGGGCTTTGGCTGGGTTGCTACAATAACGGAATCGACTACATCAATCTAACTTCTCCTGTTTTTTCAAGGTGGCCGTTTTTTATCGAACGAGGAACCCGAAGTAAATTCAACGAGGCATGGATTGGACTAACACCCGACAAAAAACCCTGGTTGATGGCTCACGACAAGAGTCAAATACGCTCTTTCGATCTGACAACAAATACATTGTCCGAACATGACCTGGATATGAGTTTCGCTCAAAATCGCACATATTTCTTCGTTGATGAAAGCGACCAAATATGGTGTGGAGGGAATTGGGTATTGTGGAGTTATGACTTCAAGAAAGGGGTTAGGAAACAGTACGCATTTCCTGAACCAAAGGATACACCTTACGGAAGAGGGGGAATAAAAAGCATTTTCCAGGACAAACAGCGACAGCTTTGGGTGTGCGGCAGCTTCGGTGTCTTTTATCTCGACAAGAAAAACGGAACTATCCACGGTACCGGTATCGATTCAAGCGTTTGGAATGTCTTCGAGGACTCAAAAGGAAACATTTGGTGCGGAGGCAAGAACGAGGTCTGGTTGTTTCCTGGTGGATTGGGAAAACCGGAAAGAATTGTACTCTACAAGACCTTGTCGTCAGATATGGCAGCCAGCGTAGACGTATGGAGGATCACGGAAGATAATGTTGGCAGAATATGGCTTGCCACTGCCAGGGCGCTGCAGTTATACGACCCGACAAGTCATCAATTCAAGGATTACCCGAACGGAAAGGATAAATTGCCAAGAAGAATATTCGACATTCTGCCAGACCGCAATGGCTATTTGTGGCTATCAAGCGGAAAAGCTCTGCTTAGATATCATCCCGACCGCGGCACCCTGCAATCTTATTCTTCTCTGGACGGCCTGCCAAAAAAAGCAACGATATCACCTAGCAAAGCGCAAGCCGCCAATGGAATTCTCCTTTTTAATACAAATCAGGAAATGTTTTCCATTGACCCTATCGACATTTCGACCCGTCAAAAAGAGGCAACCATGACATTAAGTTCGCTCAAACTCTTTAATAAGGAAGTCTTACCGGATGATGGCACTGGAATTCTTCACCATTCCATAGCCGGTATGAAGGAATTAGTGTTTAGACACGATCAGAACATTTTCACGATTGAATTTGCCCTGCTTAGCTACGCGCGCTCGCATGAGAACCATTATCAATACAAGATGACCGGTTTCGATAAAGACTGGAATGAAACCAGCTTGCCAACCGCTACCTATATGAACCTGCCCCCCGGCGATTACACCTTTCAGGTCAGGGCAGCTAACGGCGATGGCGTCTGGATGAGAGAAATGCTACAGGTCGACATTACTATCTTACCGCCCTGGTGGAAAACCTGGTACGCCTACCTATTTTATATCGTGGTCTTCGCAGCGGCCGTTTACGCGATTACCCGCTTCTTTTGGCTCCGAACCTCATTTCGGAAGGAGAATGCGTTGAACAAGGTTAAGCTTGATTTCTTCACTAATGTCTCCCACGAAATCAGGACGCATCTTTCGCTAATCTCGGGCCCATTGGAAAAGGTCTACGAGCAATTTAAGGAGGGTAAAAACATCGAAAGCAATCTAAACTATGCCCGTAACAACTCCGACCGGCTGCTATTGCTGGTCAACGAACTGCTCGACTTCCGCAAGGTCCAAAGCGGCGGTCTGAGGTTGCAGGTTAGGGAGCATGATGTCATCAAAACAGTCAAAAGTGTGACCGCCGCGTTTGAACACGTTTCCCGGGAAAAATCCATTGACACGCTCGTGCTTTGTCCCGAAACACCCGTTATGTTGTGGCTTGACATCGCACAGATGCAAAAGGTATTTTACAACCTGCTCAGCAACGCCTACAAGTTCACGCCTGAGGGGGGCAGAATCACCGTACGTATAGCGGAGACGGCACACGAGGTGCAGATTGCGGTGGAAGACACAGGAAAAGGGATGTCGGAGGCCCATCTGCAAAAGCTGTTTACTTATTACTACCAGGCCGATTCCGACAAACCGGGTTATGGAATCGGGCTTGCATTATCGAAGAGCATCGTGGAACAACACCATGGCCAGCTGGCCGTTGAAAGCCGGGAAACGTCTGAATCCGCTCAGGGTGGCACCGTGCTGACCATTCGTATGCTGCGCGAAAACCGGCATTTTTCTCTGGACGAAATGGCTGCAAAGAATAACGAGCTTGTCGGCAGTATGCTGGCAGAGACTATCGCCACACCGGCTAATGAACGCATTATACCTTCCGGTCAAAGGAATACCATTCTGATCATTGAAGATAACGATCAACTGCGCGTGTTCATCCGGGAATTGTTTGAAGGCGACTACCAGACGCTGGAAGCCGAAAACGGCTTGCGCGGACTGGATCTGGCGAATGAACACGTTCCGGATATTATTCTGTCCGACGTGATGATGCCTGAAATGAACGGGCTCGAAGTGTGTAACCGACTAAAAAACAACGAGACCACTTCCCATATTCCCGTCGTTCTACTCACCGCCCGAACACAGAACGAACAAATCATTGAAGGACTTTCAACAGGTGCAGATGATTACCTGGCCAAACCCTTTGACCCGCGTATCCTCGAACTGAAGATCAATAATCTGATACGGGTTCGGGACGAAATGAAAGCGCGTTACCGACAGTCGGTGGTCGTGGAAGAAACCACCGGACTCAGCATCGCGCGGGATGTGAACGAGGCATTTATTGGTAAACTCAGAGCCCTGGTCATGGAAAATATTTCAGATTCCAACTTTGGTGTGAACGAACTGGCTTTTGAGGTTGGGATGAGCGTGTCGGCGCTGTACCGGAAAATGCGGTCCCTTACCGACCTGACAATCAATGAATTTGTCAAAACCATTCGCATGAACGAAGCCCAAAAGCTACTCGAATCAGGCGCTTATCAAGTCAGCGAGGTATCGACCATCGTTGGGTTCGAGGACAGCAAATACTTCAGCCGCGAATTCAGAAACTTTTTTGGACTCAACCCAAAGGATGTAAAAAGAGCACGTTCATTCAACGTCACAGATAAATCTTCGGGTATCTAAGTGCACGAATGCAATGTGGCCTTGGCAAATTAATGTAACGTGACCTTCTTGCCCTGTGTAATTTGAGGTTTTTAAAAATCGGTACCGGAGTTGAATTTATGACGTACTCGCTATCAAGTGGAGAATACGGTGTCGCAGACCACCAGATTCCATGGCAGACTGAGCCCGAAATAGCATGGTCAGCCCAAAGCGACTTACGGTGATCAACAGCTCCCAATTCACCAGTAATTGACTTCTCGGTTGTCTACTGCCGGGTGCTCTGCCTAACTCCCTTAACGACCCACTTTACAAACAATTGATTATCAAGCACCTCCATTGCTATCTTGAAGATTTAAGCTTGGGCGCTTATTGAAAGTCTATTTTAATGTACTTTTTACCCGATGCTTCAACGCTCATCAGCGTGCCACCTGAAAAGTGCATTATAAAATACTTTTAAGGATAATTCTTGACAAAATACTTACCTTTACCATCAAAAGAACATTATAATGCACTTTGTTATCATTGAGGCGATCAAGGCAAGGCGAGAATCATTACGGGTTACGCAAAAAACACTATCAGACTCATCTGGTGTAGCACTGGGCGCTTTAAAAAAATTTGAGTCCGGCAAAGGCAATCCTACTTTATCAACATTGAAAAAACTATGTGATGCCTTAGGGCTTGAAATCACCTTAAGCGTAAAAAACATTAATCCATGAGAAGTGCAAAGGTTCTTTTTAGAGGAGAGGAGGTCGGTACTCTATTGCAAGATAACAACGGTGCATTTGAGTTTCACTACCGCAAAGAATGGGTAGAAGACAGTTCTAAACCCCCTATCAGTTTGACTTTACCAAAAACAATTGAGGCCTATCAGTCTCCATACTTGTTCCCTTTTTTTTATAACATGTTGCCGGAAGGCTCCAATAAACAAATGGCTTGTCACCTGAACCGTTTGGATCGAGACGACTACTTTGGCTTGCTACTAACGACTGCGAAAAGCGACACGATTGGAGCTGTGACAATTATTAAAATCGAGAAGTAATGGGCCTGCCAGATATTCAATTTTGCCCAGGCACATTGGCACCTGACCATGACACTTACAGTAAGAATTGCCTGAAGCGGGTCTTCAACGGCAAGCGCGTAAGCCATATTCTGAGTTATGATTCGCCGACGACCAATCAAAACACCGATGAACTTTTTGAAGAAAACCGCAAGTGGATGTCGATATCGGGTGTCCAGGAAAAGTTTTCGGTAATCCTTGATAAGAATAAATTACGATTGATCGAAGACGGCGAGCAAGGTAATTACATTTTAAAGCCGATACCAGCCACTGGCCGCCGGCCGGATCAGATGCCGGCCAACGAGCATCTGACTATGCAGATCGCCAGGCAGCTTTATGGTATCGAAACAGCGGAGAACGCGTTGATCTTTTTTTCGGACGGAGCGCAGGCCTACATTACGAAACGTTTTGATAGACACGCCGATGGCAGGAAATGTGCGCAGGATGATTTTGCATCACTGGCGGGACGCACACCCCAAACCCATGGAGAGCATTATAAATATTCAGGAAATTATCTGGATATTTTTGAGCTGATGCGAAAGTATGTTCCTGCTTACACAGTCGAATCGCCAAAATTGCTCCGCACATTAATGTTTAATTATTTATTCTCTAACGGTGACGCGCATTTTAAAAACTTCTCGTTGCTCGAAACCGATCAGGGTGACTATCGTTTGAGTCCAGCCTATGATTTGCTCAACAGCCGTATACATATCCGCGATAAAGATTTTGCATTAGACGAAGGCCTTTTACCCAAAAAGCTAGCCCAAGGTGATGTGATGCAGCAATTTACCTTACTAGCTGAGATAGCAGGAATTAACTCGAAAGTATTTAACGGTACAGTCTCTCAAATGCTCAGCGGGTCCGAACAAGTGGAGCTGTTAGTCTCTGCGTCTTTCCTCGACGAAACAACAAAGCAAAATTACCTGCAGGCTTATCAGAGCCGGCTCAAGCAGCTTCTGAAAAGCTAGTTGTTTCTGTAAAAATGGGACAGAACTTCTTCTTTAAAGGGCTATAAACATATAGTCTTAATCCTTATTCTACCGAAAGTTGGTTACTAGGTGTACCGACGTGGTTTCCTAATTCAAACCTTGCAGACGAATGCCTCTTACAAGTTGCATTTAAGTTTTTATTCTTTAACCAACCTTAACGGACCTTCCCCTTCGAGCCGGATTAAATAAGAGCCTGGGGGCATTGAACCCATTTCCAGGTAATTGCGGTCGGAAGTTAGTTTCCAACTTTTCACTACACTTCCCGTGGGGCTGAGCAAATCCGCCTTCCTGCTCGTCATCTTTTCCCCTTGTATCCATACACCGCCTGCGGTTGGAACAGGATATATCAGTGGCTGATTTTGTTTGGCCATACTAACCGATACGATCGAGCTCAGACTATAAGATCCATCCAGATCCACCGACCGCAATCTATAATAATTGATGGACGAAGCCGGGTGTTGATCCGTGAACACATATTTGCTCAGCTGCTGACTGTTTCCCTTTGCCGATACCGACCCTATCAGATGCCAGGTTTTAGCATCCGTACTCCTTTGAATCTCAAAATATTCACTATTCATTTCCTGGGCTGTTTCCCAAACCAATTGCGCCTGTCCGGCTTCCTCATGAGCAGCAAAGTGGGTCAGAGTTACAGGCAGTATGCTACATGCTGTCTGAACAGCATCGATATCCTCGCAATTGCCCGTGTTGTTTGTGATAATTGCTGCTGCGTTTTCTACGGCTATAAATTCACATATTGCCTGTATTGCGCATTCACTGAGCTGCTCGTTATTTGCAATAACCACCCTGTCGGTTATTTTTCTCAGACTTGTCATTCCTGTCAAAGAAGTGAGAGACTGATTGAACTCAAGAGCCAATTCGCCTATCTCTTCGACTTTTGATAGCCCATTTAGATCGGTTATCAAATCGCAATTGCGTATATACAGCCACCCGGTAATCATCGTTAAATTGGCAAGGGCACTAATATCTGCCAAAGAATGAACGTTTTGCAGCCATAAATCGCCTACATCAGTCAATTTTTCAATTCCTTTTAAATCGGCGAATTGACTACCACTTGAAATATCAAGTACCCTGGTCACTGTCGTGAGATTGTCCAGTCCCTTCAGACTAGTTAGTGAGGAGTTGTCGCTTACACTTAGTGAGTTTATGGAGGTGAAATGTTCCATGCCTGTAAGATTGGTCAAGGCATTGTTCTGGGTTAAAGAAATCCACAGTTCGTTGACATCGCCAAGCCCTGTCAGGGATGTGAGGGCCTGGTTTTCTAATATTTGATATCCCCCTTGCAGCGTGATTAGGTTTTCAAGTCCTGTCAGATTTTGAATACCTGTCTCCATGATTATCGCGGAACCTGCGCTCGTAATCTGAGAAAGTCCGGATAAATCGGTGATGTCGGCCCCTGAAATGTGAAGCTGACCTGGAAGTGCTGTGCAATTGGGATAGTCGGTATGAAAGGCGTCAATACCAGCCTGTGTAGTAAAAAAGGTTGTCTGATTGCGACCGGGAGTCGGGCATTGCGCCCAACCGACCTGAAACTGAAACAGAACAGCCACGAACAGAAATATTTTTTTCATACCGGATCAGATAGGTTGAGGTTGCCAAAAGTTTTCCATAAGCCTGCAAAGTGAAGCAATTGGCGGTTACCGCAGTATCCCTCTTTGGGGGGGGCTATCATGCCGGCAACTCAGCGCGAGCCGGTTGTCGTCCGCAGTTGGCCGGCATTTAACACTTCTGGTTCACCCCCACCTTTGGTGGCAAATTCGCTAATGGCTTTTGTAAAGGGCATTTCCCATTTACTTCGGCTTCTCGGCGGTATACATGAACATGCCCATCGACCGTACTGGACAAGCCAACAGCCTCGCCCGTATTCCGGAAGACTGGCCGCCATTTATTTTTACAGGCTTACCCGGCGAAACTCCTATCAACAGACGAACCTTCTCGCAAAGCGGGGTGGCAAATTCTGCAAAATGCCCCTAGCTCGTTCCTGACAATGTTTTGTAGTACCAATTCAAGATACCCCGAAGGCATTTGAGCGACCGAAATCGTCTCCCCGTGAAGCCGGTATCACACCCCAGGAAATAGCCATTGTCACCACAAAAAACAAAATTTGCCTGCCTGAAACGGCTATACTTGCGAAGTAATACGAAGGCTACTTTTCGGCTAAAAAAGGATGTCTCATAAAGACCCTAAGTAATTATCCGAAAGCGATCACAAGCTTGTAGTAGTATCCAAATACTACGGCCCGATCCCAAAAGCACCCAGGTAAATGATCAGAAAGAGAACCTCCGTGAGTCCGCTCCCGGCTCGCATTTCCTTGTATTTTCCACAACCAATACCCTCATAATCAGCTATGCAAATAGAATCTACATTCAAACATTTTACCAGAAAATTTTCGAGGTTATGGCCTGTGCTGCCGGGCCTTGTCATACTCGCCTTAGCGCTGCTCTATGGCCCGAACGGTGCGCACGCCGAAGGATCCGGCGCCTGGGGCGTGACCGATAACCGGCAAGCCAACTTGTTTATACCGTCGACGGCGACATCGGGTGGCGTCGCCGGGGGCGGCAATACCGGATACGTGACCCGGGGGTTCATGATGCTTGCTTCCAACACAGGTTCCGCAGGTACTCCCTACAATCCCGCACATCGTATGTACGTATGGGTTAAGGCAAATGAAACCGTATTTTATGGTTTCAGAACTTCCTCGGGTAGTACCACAATCCATTTCAACTGGTATTACGACGCTTCTTCTACGGGTTATTATCCAGCGGCAACGACCGCCCCAAATAGAGTCCAGGTACAGGACCAGGATATCACCCAAGGTTCCGGCAGCGCCACGGGCAGGCCCTCCAATGCGGCTGCGGCAACCGCCGGACCTTCCCAGGTTACCGGAAGTGGCTACACGGCCTATTCATTTAAAAACACGACCGGGGCCGACCGTGCTTTCTGGGTCGAAATCCAGTCGAACAATCTGGAATTTAACTATTGGGATGTCACTGTGGCTTCGGGATCGGCAGGCAACTATTCCAGGCAGAATGGTCGCCTTTACTGTAAATACTGGAGTATTGTGAACGATCTGCCCAGCACGGCAGGTTCGTCCAATGCTACGTCTGCCCCTTCCGACTTTGGCTTTTACATACCTATCGATAACACCTATACGCCTGCCAACGATTTTTACGTTAAATACGCCAACTTCGGCAGCAGCAGCTCCGGCTACGCCATCTTTTTTGCCAACCTCAATGGCCCAAAGAACGACCTGACATTCGAACAAAACCGTCGGTCTATGAATGGCTCTTCTTCGAATGCGCATTTCCCTTTATTCCTGCGGAACCCGGACGCGAGTGTATGGCCCTCTCCGCCACTTCCGATCGCAGATTTCCAGGCGGTGTTCTCCAGAAGACCCGGCTCCACCCCCGCTGCGGGCCAGGCTTCCTTTACAGTTGTCATCGATAACCCTTCCATTGTCGACATTCTGATCGACCTGAACGGCAATAGTTACTACGACGGGAAAGACGTGATCCTTTCCAACGAATACAATGCCGCAGGCACCTACCAAATCTACTGGAATGGTAAGGACAATACCGGTGCCGACGTGCCGACCGGTACGGCTATTCACTTTGTGTCCTCGCTGCTATTCTACCCGGTCCATTTCCCGATCTACGACATGGAGCAAAGCCTGGGTATCACCATCAAACATGTACGACCACTCCGCACCGGTACCGATCCCATCAACGACAAACTTTATTGGGACGACTCAGACATTGCAAGGGCCAATATCTCTGGCACCAGCACGATGAGCCCGAGAAGCGTACCGGTGAATGTAACCGGTGTATTCGGTCCGGATCATAAATGGTGGGCCAACGGAGACAATGGTTTTAGCCAAAACAACACCATTAACACGTGGACGGGTGCCTACAACGATGAAATTGTCCGCGAACTGATCTTCAACTATACTTCTGATATCGATCTGGCTGTCACTAAAACCGTGTCTCCGGAAACCACCAAGGTAGGCGAAACCGTCACTTTTACAATTCAGGCAACCAATATCCCGCTGGCAGAGAACGCCGGGAACCCGATTACCGCAACGGGCGTCATCGTGACCGATGCACTTCCGGATGGCTATACGGTCGAGAATGTCAGCGTTTCTAAAGGATCCTGGAATGCAGCCAGCGATACGTGGACAATTGGTAACCTTGCCGAAAACGAGATCGTTACTATGACGGTTACCGCCAAAGTGAATGCGACCGGCCCCTATTTAAATACCGCGATTGTGCAGGGTAACGAAAACGACGACAATCAGGAGAATAACAAGGACGACGCCACTGTTACCGTCACTTATCCCCAGCCACCCAATTCAGATGATCACTCCACATCCATTAGCAGGCCGTCTGTTGACCAGGTGATCCCGCTCAATGGCGTTACAGAGAATCCTCCGTTGTTTTCAGGTAATGACCCTGAGGATGGCACCTATTTGGCCAATGCAGGTACCAATGCCAACCCGCAAGGCGTTATCATCGCTTCGCTTCCTACCAATGGAGAACTGTATTATGACGGATCTCTTGTAACGGAGAATGAGGTGACCACCAAGAGGCTATTCACGAATCCTGCATTGTTCAGTGTCAAAATGACCGGGCTCGGATATTCGACCACGTCGTTTCAATATGCATACGTCGACGCCGACGGGCTGACCGACGCGAGTCCTGCTAACTACACGCTCACATGGGAAGGTGCATTGCCGGTAACTCTGATTGGTTTTAAGGCAGTTCCGGAAGAAAACCGGGTTCGTCTGTCATGGAAAACAGCCGAGGAAACCAATGCTTCCCACTTCGACGTGGAACGTAGCCAGGACGCCAAAAACTGGAAAAAGATCGCAAAAACCGCTGCAATAGGCGACAGTCGCGAGCTGAACAGCTACACGACGGTCGACGAAGCGCCGCTTTCAGGAATTAGTTACTATCGCCTTAAAACCGTTGACCACGACAATACCTTCGCCTACTCCCGTACCGAGAGCGTGAACCTGGGTAACGCAGGGCTGGCGGTACACGTGTATCCGAATCCGGCTTCCAATGTCCTTCATATCAGCGGTACTGATCCAAAATCGGTCAGCCATATCTCGCTGGCGAATATCAACGGACAAATAGTCGTGCAATGGGGCTCTGTACCTGAGAAGGGAATCGATCTCAGCCAACTTTCCAACGGAATTTACCTGATCAAAATCATCACAAAAGATGGTTTACAGACGGCCAGAAAGATCGTAGTCAGCAAGTAATCCGCTTCACATTTCATCTAAACGCCGCTCCGCTAACTTTTACAGTTGGCCGGGCGGCATTTTTAGTTAGAAATTATCCGTTATTGCCAAAAATTAGAATCCAAGATGATCCAACGAAAAAAAGAGCATTGGTTCAAGATGCTTTTTGTCTGGCACGGATCGGTGCTCCCACAACTGGTACCACGGCTTTTCCTGCTATTGGTGCTCTCCGTCCTGATCGTATTCGTGAATGGAACGCTTTACCATTACAAAATCCCGCTAAGCCCTGCACCTTTCACGATTTTCGGGATCGCGTTGGCCTTGTTCCTCGGGTTCCGCAACAATGCCAGCTACGACCGGTTTTGGGAAGGCCGAAAACTCTGGGGTGCATTGCTGAACGACACCCGTTCGCTCTCACGCCAGGCTCTCACGCTCACTGGCTATGATCCCAAAGGCAAGGAAATCGGTGATTTTGTTGATATGCTCATCGCATTCACCTACTGCCTGAAACATCAGCTCAGAAAAACCGATCCCTCCCACGATATTCAACAACGACTTCCTGCCGAACTTGCGGAAATGCTGAAAAATGCACGTTTCAAACCGGTCATTCTAATGCGTGAGATGGGCATTTGGGTAAAGCAAGCCCGGGAAAAAGGGCTCATCGAGCCGATTTGTCAGGTAGCGATCGACGACAACCTGAACAAACTATCCGACATTGTGGGAGGTTGCGAAAGGATCGCCTCTACGCCTATCCCCTACACCTACCAGGTGCTGCTTCACCGAACCGTTTACTTGTATTGCTTTCTGCTGCCTTTCGGATTGGTCGACAGTCTGGGGTGGATCACACCTTTCATCACCGTTTTCATCGCCTATACATTTGTCGCCTTCGAAGCAATTGCGGATGAACTGGAAGACCCTTTTGGCACCGAGCCAAATGACCTCCCACTGAATGCGATGAGCAGGATGATTGAAACAACGCTTCTGGAAATCATCGGGAAGCCGACTTTGGATACGGCGGAACCCGACGGCTACATGCTCGATTGACTTTTGCTATGAATTAAACGAAAAGGCTGGCGAGGCATCCAAATGGAGCATCAGCCAGCTTTCCGCACAATAAGGGAGTTTACTTAATGGAAACGGCCTTCACCATATTACTGATTCACAACCCTCATGATGCGGCTGCTGTTCCCTTTCGGGGTAAATGTCCGGAAGAGGTAGTTGCCTTTCGAAGTTAGCGGCGAAGTATAGAGGGCACTATTTATCGTAGGTGATGTGCCGTCGGTTGTATAGCGTATGGCAAGGCCCGGATACTGACTGTTCACTGTCACTTTTCCGTTTTCAATTAACACGCCGGCAGTGGGCACGCGGTAGGCAAACCCACCCGCATAATAATCCAGACGCGGTAGTTCACGGCTCCACACACGCTGCACATAGCCATTCCATGCAAGCTGATATTCGGCACTGCTCCTGGCTGTATCGGCCTCCGTGGCCCAATCGGGTTCTTTTGCCCAGGCTCTTTCCGCGCCACTTAGTAGTTTGGGAAGGAGCATATATTCAAATCGTTCCGGGGTTTCGATCGTCTCACCCCAAAGTGCAATTTGCAGACCGACAATATTCTTCTTGCCTTCCTCGGTAAGCGCTTTTTTGCCACGGTAAGCATTGGGCGAGACCGGATTCCCGTCCAGATCTTCGCGACTGTTCTTGTAATAATCAAAAGGGATAAAGTAATAGGGCTTGTCTATATCTACATAGCCGGCCCAGAACATCCCCGGTTCGTTGAAACTCTTGTTGGCCGCCATGTCGGCGTAGTTGTTGGTCACATTGGAAAGTACCACGCGGTAACCCAGATTGGCCATCCGGTAGGCCAGGTCCTCGGCACCTGTCCCGAGCAAGTTGTTCCAGACATCCATCTGGTAGCGATTGTGGGCAACAGAGCTGTCCTCTACCATTCGTTTCCTGCCATTGTTGAATACTTTCTTCATACCAATCTCTTCCCAGCCGTACAGGTAAAGGTTTCGCTTCTCCAGCATCATGTTGACTTTGGAGAAATAGTACTTCCAAAGTTCATCAACATCCTTTATCGAAGCATCTTTTTCGAGCAAAGCCTTCACTGCCGGTGATTTTTCCCATACACCCGCAGGTACTTCATCGCCACCGAAATGGATGGTCTCCAAAGGTGCATTCGCCTCTTTATACATCGCCAGGAGTTCGTCGGTCACTTTTTCCATGAAATTATAAACCGATGGCAGGGCGACATTAACGACGTTGTCTCTCCAACCCTGTACCGAGCGATATTCCGAAGCATCTTCCGGGTCTTTCAGACGATATTTCTCTGCTTCTTCTTTTTGGCCCTTTGCCATCCAATCACGATAGCGTTTTTCCATCGAATAGATCGCAGCACGCGCGTGACCGGGCGTCTCAATCTCGGGAATGACGCGAATGTGCCTGGCCGTGGCAAAGCGAAGTAGCTCGATGTAATCACTTTTGGTGTAGTAACCACTTCCCGGATAGGCACCTGCAATGGGGCCTGAACCATAAGTCGGGCGGAGATGATCTTTTTCGTCGAGGGTATGTCCGCGGCGTGCGCCTACCTCGGTGAGTTCAGGAAGTCCGGGTATTTCCAAGCGCCAGCCTTCATCGTCGTTCAGGTGAAAATGGAGCACATTCATTTTGTACAATGCCATCAGGTCGAGTACTTTCAGTAACTCTGCTTTGGTTCTGAAATTACGCCCCACATCAACCAGCAATGCCCGGTGACCGAATCTTGGAGCGTCTTCCACTTCCAGTGTCGGAAGTGCATACGATGCTTGCTTACGCTGCCAGGCATTAGCCGGGAGCAATGTTTTTAGCGACTGTATCCCATAAAATATCCCAGCCGACGAAGAGGCCGACACAACGATTTTGTCCTTTTGCACAGACAATTGGTATGCTTCCGATGCTATGTTATTTTTTTGCAGGAAAATAGCTTTGCCCGTACCGGTTTCAGCGACGACCGATTTTTTGGTCAAAACCTTCGCAAGCTCTTCCGCCAGTAAGTTTGCTTCTCTGGTGAACGATGGATCGGTAATGATCCTGATCCCGGCATTCAGCTGAAAGCTCCCGTTGGTTTCCCGGTAGCTCGCAGGGGTAGGAAAAATTTTGATTTGCTTCTCCAATGGTCCAAATTTCAACTGCGCGTTTTGCTGAAAAGTAGCAGCAGCAATGGCGGGTTCGTTTTGAAGTGCACCGAGGTAGTCAGGATCTGCATTGGCTATTTTTTCACCATGAGCAGGATTTTTGTCCCAAACAATGTAAAAACCCAGCGATAAATCGGAGAGATTTCGAAAGTCTTCCGCGGTAACTTTAATACGGGTAGTTGCTCCGGGCGCTAATGGCTTGAAGTTTTTGGTCGGAGTGATCCGGTACAATCCGCCATCCAATACGGTGATGTCAAAATCCGGGTTTTCTTCTTTTTGTAATCTCTTGAAGTTGTTAAAATAAATGGCCCATCCACTGACCGGCAGCGCAGTTTTACCGGAATTGGTCAATGCAACTGCACTTTTCAGTGGGGCATCAGGAGTTGCGCGCTCCACCACCATTTTGTATGTCAATGTGCCTGTTGGGAAAGTCGGCTGAGCAAAACACCAGCTTAAACTTCCAGCCAAAAGCAAAGTGACACGTAGTAATCGGGATATCGTATTCATAGCCCAAAAGTAGGTTTGAGCAAGTAATGCGGCTGTTCCAATGATCCCAAAAGAAGTTAAAATAGTCCCGGGCTCTCCATCCCATTCAACAAAATGCAGGATTATGCGCCTTGATGGTTCCTTAATTTCGCCACGTATTCGGATGGTGAAACACCGTATTGCTTCGTGAAACTTTTGGAGAAATAGGAAGGCGTGTTAAACCCGACTTCATAGGCGATCTGGTTAATGTTAAGCCGGCCTTCCTGTAATAGTTTCAACCCTTTTTTTAGCCGCACGGATTTAATAAAATCATGAACACCCTGGCCGGTTAACGATTTAAACTTGGCATACAGCACCGTCCGGCTCAGATTCGTCAGCTCGCTGATTTTCTTATTGTCCAGATCGGGCGCAGCGAGGTTTTCTTCAATGTAGGTTACTATGTTATCCAAAAACTCTTTATCCAGCTGGCTGGTGACCAGATCCGAAGGGTAAAGTTCGTCCGACTGGACAAACTTCTGCCGAATGATATCCTGGTTACGGATAAAGTTATACACCACCTGGAATAGTAAATGCTGTTTGACAGGTTTCATCAGGTAGGCGTCGGCCCCCGCTTCGTAACCCGACAGCTGGCTGTCTTCTCCGGCCTGACTGGTCAGTAAAATAACCGGAATATGGCTGGTGTTTGGATCATTTTTGATGGTCTGGCAAAATTCCAAACCGTTCATTACCGGCATGATCATGTCTGAAATAATCACATCGGGCTGTGACCCGGCTGCAACCTGAATGGCCTCTACCCCATTTTCCGCTTCGGAAACATCGAATACATCCGAAAGCAAAAGGCGAAGGAACGTCCGTATCTCGGGGTTGTCATCAACAATCAGGATTTTCTTTCCATGTAATGCCTCCACTTTTTCAGCTGACAATGTTTCAACAGTTGCGGTTTCGGTAGCTGGTTGAGATGCAATCGATTGGGTAATCCTAGAAGAATCAATCGCTGTATTTCTTGATTTTGGAAGGATAACGGTAAAAGTTGTTCCCTGATCCGGCGCACTTTCCACGGAAATGGAGCCTTTGTTAGCCTCAATAAATTCTTTGACAATGACAAGCCCGAGCCCGGTGCCGGTTTCGCCGGCAGTACCGATGGTAATGCTTTGCCGCTGAAAATCGAACAAGCTGGTGGCCTGCTCCTGGTTCATGCCAATGCCTGTGTCGGTAATGGATAGTATAATCTGATCGCCATTAACACTGGACGCTACGGTGATTTCTCCGTTTACGGGCGTAAACTTAATGCTGTTGCTCAACAGGTTACGCAAAACAGTGTCAATCATTTGGACATCAGCAAAAATGGTGTGTCCCGGATCTACAAATAAAGAGAAGTGAATGTTCTTACCTTTCATTTGCTGTTCCAGAAGCGCTTCATTTTTGATCAGCAATTCGTACAGGTTGAGGTCTTCCGGAAGGTAGGTGATATTCTGCGTCTGTGTTTGGGCCCAGTCGAGCAGGGTTATGAGCAGATTCTGAATGGAATTTGAACTTTTATTGATATCCGTGATGTAGCTGTAAATCTCGTTGCTGCTCAGCTGCGCAAATTTCACTTTGAGCAAATCGGAAATCCCGGACAAAGCGGCCACCGGATTTTTAAGGTCATGTGCAAGGATAGAAAAGAAGCGATCCTTGGTATGATTACTCATTTCCAGATCTTCATTGGCTTCCTTCAATTCACGCGTTCTGGCTGTCACCACCTGTTCAAGCTGCCGGTTTTGTTGCTCTACGGAGGCCAGGCGTTGGTAAAATATCAAAAGGATAACCCCGACAATCGTGACAAGAATCAGTAACCTGAACCACCAGGTTTTCCAGAACGGCGGGGTTACGATCAGTACTATTTCCGCACTGTTAGCAGATAGCTCACCATTATTGGCGACAGTTTTTACCCTCAGCAGATACTCTCCGGCATCGAGGTTCGTGTATGTTACGTTGTTTTTTGATCCAATCCGGCTCCATTCCTTATCAAATCCTTCGAGCATGTAAGCGTAGTTGACCTTCTCTTTATTGATGTAATTCAAAGCCGCGAACTCGAATGTTATGACCGACTCTGCGTAGGATAGTACAATTTCCCTGGCCGTGTTAATGCTCTCAGTTAAAGGAGAATCATTTTTCCTGACCGGCACTTCTTTATTGAAGATCTGGAAGCTGGTGAAAAGGACAGGAAGTTCAGTAGTAGATGTATGGGTGTCTTTTGGATCAAATTCATTGAATCCGTTAAATCCTCCAAGGTACATTTTGCCATTTCGACTCAGGCAGCGCGCGGCTTTAAACTCATTTCCCTGCAATCCGTCGGTAATGCCAAAATTTTCAAATGTATTTCTGGCGATGTTGTACTTGGAAATCCCTTTGGTTGTACTAATCCACAGATTGCCGGATTCGTCGGAAAGCAAACCGGTAATGACATCGCTGGGCAGACCATTCCCGGTGTACCATTGGGCGATCTCACCCGTTTTCGGATCAAGGCGGTTCATCCCATAGTTGGTACCCAGCCACAGATTCCCCTGAGCATCTTCCCAGATACAGGTTACACTATTGTTACTAAGACTGTTAGTCGATTCTGTGTGTTTAAAGGAGCGGAATTTGCCGGTCTTCTTGTCCATCATAGAAAGTCCTCCCCCGTCAGTCCCTATGAGCAGTTGGCCGCTGCGACTTTCCTGAATAGTCAGGATGTAATTTCCGCTCAGGCTGGCGGGGTTTTTAGGGTCATTTACAAAATGGGTAAACGAATGATCGGACGGGTTGTAGCGATCGAGCCCGCCACCATAGGTACCTACCCAGAGCTGTTCCTGGCTGTCTTTGAAAAGGTAAAACGCGTAATTACTATTGACGCTTTTCGGGTTTTGGGGATCGTTTACATAATGCCGGTAATTGTTTTTCTCCGGGTTGAATACCGTAATGCCCTCGCCCCAGGTACCTATCCACAAATCATGGTTCTTATCTTCTGCTACCGTCAGCACGTAGTCGCCGGCAATGGAGTTTTGATTGTTTTTGAGGTGTTTGTAATTTCTAAACTCATTTTTTGAACGGTCGAAACGGTCCAACCCGCCTCCGTCGGTACCGATCCAAAGCAGGTTCTTTGCGTCCTCATAAATGAAGTTTACAATGTTGTTGCTCAAACTATTGGTTCCTTGCCGATGCCGGTAATGGTTAAACTTACCCGCTTCGGGGTTTACTACATTTACCCCACCATTCAGCGTCCCCATCCATATATTACCCTGGCGGTCTTTCAGCACGGAGTTTATCGTGTTGCTGCTGATGCTGGTTTTGTCATTATCGTTGGCCCGGAAGTGCGTAAAAGTGTCCTTTTGGGGATTAAAAAGAGTCAGTCCGTCGTTTTCGGTACCTATCCACAAATTGCCCAGATTATCTTCGGCAATGGAAAGCAGTACGTCGTTGCTTAGTTCCTTACGCTTAAAAGGGCTAAGCACCCCCGATTTTCTATCGAGCTGACTAAGCCCGCCGCCATAGGTGCCTACCCAAAAATTCCGGTGACTGTCTTCGAACACAAACTTGATCTTATTGTAAGGAGCTGAATTCGTTTGTGGGATCGCCTGGGTAAAGTTTCGGAACGTCCGTGTTTTCTTGTCGTAAAGATTCAGTCCGGTCGTGGTCCCTATCCAGATATTTCTGTTTTTGTCCTCATAAATGTGGGAGATACTGTTGCCCGTCAATCCGCCAGGTCGGTTGCCTGCCGCAGCATAATGTGAAAACTGCTTCTTCTTAGCATCATAAAAATCAAGACCGCTGGAAGCGGTGCCGATCCATACATTATTGTCACTGTCGACGAAAATACATTCGATGTAGTCACTGGAAATTGCGCCGGTGGTGGAAGATTTTGTACCCGCGCGGTAGTGGTAAAATTGATTGAATTTCGGATCGAATACGTTGACCCCACCCTCCCAGGTCGCAAGCCATAATTTTCCATCGGCATCCTCGGCAATGGACTTGATATCATTGGAACTTAAACTGTTCGGGTCGCCGGGATCTTTTTTATAGACGGTAAAATTGTAACCGTCGTATTTATTGAGCCCATCCATGGTGCCCAGCCAGATGAATCCATTTTTGTCCTGAAATGTGCAACGAACCGTGTTTTGAGATAAGCCGTCGTTGCTGCCGATGTTGAGAAATTTTACATTACTATTTTGGGCGAAAACGAAATTGGACAGCAAAACAAGCAAAAACACAGCAACTCTGTATAACATACTAAAATATCTTGAACGAAGACTTTCGCCACCTTTAATTCTTGAAGTTACGATTTTGAGCACTTAATCTTACTGAATTCTTCAAAATACCGCTAGAAAATTCGCCCTAAGTAACCTCACGGACAGATGTACCACAATTCGGGACTATTGGAACACGACAAGATTCGCCCTGCCGGTAGTTTTATCGGACCAATCATCGATCCAATGATCATGCCCTTCTGCCCACCAAATTTCAAGAACCCTTATTGATTAAAATGATGCTAAAATTTACAAGAAAACTACGCAACGCCCTGCTCTTTACAGCTTCTGGGATGCTGGTGCTCAGCACAGCGGTGGTATCCGTGCATGCGTCACCGAAAGCGGTTACCAGCAGGTTTAAAAAGATTACTATCTCGGGTAAGGTCGCATCAAAAGAAGGCGAACTTCTTCCAGGTGCCTCTGTCATGGAGAAAGGAACGCAGAACGGCACCAGTACGGATGCGAATGGCAAGTTTAGTCTGGTAGTTGAAGACAATGCCATCCTCATCTTTAAAATGCTGGGCTACGAAACAATGGAATTGCCGGTTGCAGGCAAATCGGTGCTCGACGTGGCGATGACTACAGACGTTGCTTCGCTGAACGAAGTAATGGTGGTAGGCTATGGCAGCAAGAACAAAAGCAGCTTTACCGGCTCGGCCGTGACATTGGGTTCGGAAGATCTTAACCAGGCCTCCCTATCTATGGCAAACCTTTTACAAGGCAGGGCAGCGGGTGTGCAGGTTACACAGAATAACGGTACGCCCGGAGCAGCCCTTTCCATCCGGATTCGTGGTACCAATTCATTGAACGCCGATAGTGAGCCGTTGTACGTAATTGATGGTTTCCCTGTGAACGGCGGAGTAGGCTTTACCCTGAACCCGGAAGATATCGCTTCCATCACTATTCTTAAAGATGCGGCCTCCACTGCAATCTACGGATCACGCGGTGCCAACGGGGTAATTTTGGTAACAACCAAAAACGGAACCAATAAAGCCAGCCGACTTAGTCTGCATAGCTCTTATGGTATCCAGAAAGTAGTGAACCGCTTTAACCTGGTTGGCCCTTACGATCATGCAATGCGACTCAACAGATTGGCGGGAATCAACGGGGAGCTGCCTCCTTATGGCGCTGGCCGACTGGATTCGTTGCAACGCGGAATATTGGGTACCGACTGGCAGGATGAGCTTTTCCGTACAGCTTCGGTACAAAATCACACAGTTAGTTTTACCGGCGGGAATGACAAAACATCGATTTTTTCCAGCTTTGATTACATGAATCAGGAAGGTATCATTGTTCATTCCAACTTTAAACGGATTGGCGGTCGTGTCAACGTGGATCATACAGTGAATGATAAGTTCAAAATGACCGCCCGCGTGTTTGGTAACTACGGTATTCAAAATGACCTGCCCCTCGCTCCTTCAACGATCAACGGATTTTTGAAGCAAGTTTTGAGAGCCAATCCCGCTTCCACTTACGATTCAGGATTGCCTCCGCAACGCGATGCCCGTAACCCGCTTCACTTTGTTCAGGCAGAGGATCGCGAGAATACCTCCTATCGTACCAATGGCTATTTCTCTTTGAAATATGAAATAATCAAAGGGTTGCTGTTACAAGGAGATTTCGGTGCAGATATAACCAAAAGCAAGTACCGTTACTTCGCTCCGTCTACAGTACCTAATGCTGTCTCTACAAAGGGTTTGGCTACCGTGACAAACATAGACGAAATGGATCTGATCTTTAACCCGACACTCAACTACGATATCAAGAAGGGCGATCATTCCATCAAACTATTGGCAGGTTACAATCATCAACACTTCACCTATCAGGAAACAGGTATAACGGCTACCAATTTCAGTAGTGACGACCTTGGCTATGATAACCTGGCAACGGCCCAGGAGTTCAATGCTTACTCAGGAAAAAGCATGATCAAGCGAAAGAGCTGGTTCGGACGTGTGGATTATGACTTTAATGACAAGTATATTTTTACCGGTATTTACCGCATAGACGGCTCTTCCGTTTTTGGCGACAACAACAAGCTGGGTTATTTTCCTTCTGCGGCATTTGCATGGAAATTTGGTCAGGAAGAAGCATTGAAGAACCTGTCGTTCCTATCGTCTGGTAAAGCACGCGTAAGTTATGGTATCACAGGAAACGACCGTATCGGTTCGGGCATCTCTCTGGCGACGTTCGCTGCCAATAATTCAACGCGGTATACTTTTGACGGAGTTTCGTCTGTGAGCGGAATCGCGGTTACGCGTCTTTCCAACCCCGATCTGAAATGGGAACAAACTACTGCCTGGGACTTGGGACTGGAAGTAGGGTTGTTCAATAACAGATTAATTGTAGAGGCTGATTACTACGATAAGCAAACCAATGATTTGTTGCTTGACAGAAGTATTTCTCCTTCCACAGGTTTTGAAACCCGTTTCGGAAATGCCGGTAAAGTGCAAAACAGAGGGGTGGAACTTTCTGTTCAGACGGTTAACCTGAATGGCAAGGATTTCAAATGGAACAGTACGATCTCTTATGCCTACAATAAAAATAAGGTGAAGTCATTGGGTGTCAATAACTCGGACATCTATGTGGGGAGCTTCAAGCCGGACGGAGCTGCAAATTTTGAAAGTCCGTTTATCATCCGTGTGGGCGAGCCTATCGGTGCGATTTATGGCTATGTATACGAAGGAATTCTTCAGGAGAACGATCCGGCACTCGCCACGCATCCTAATGCGAAGCCTGGGGATCCCAAATTTGCAGATCTTAATGGCGATGGAGTCGTGAATGCGGACGATCGCAAAGTGCTCGGAACCGGTGTGCCTAAGGTGAACTTCGGTTTTACCAATAACCTGACTTACAAGAATTTCAGACTGGATGTGGTAGTTCAGGGGCAAGCCGGAGGAAAGCTGGTCAATGTTCAGAAAGTCGATCTACTGAACCCGATTACCCAGGGGAACGTGCTTAACCAGGTAATAACGGACACCTGGTCGCCAGAGAATCCAGGCGGTACGATCCCGGCCCGCAGCTTTTATGGTAATACACACGGCGGTTTTGTCAACTCGCGTTTTGTTGAAAGCTCGGATTTCCTTCGTTTGAAAAATGTAACACTTACGTACAGCATTCCTGCTTCGATATTGAAAAGCTTACGCATAGCCGCGTTTGATATCTATGTAAATGCGCAAAATCTGGCTACAATCACCAAATATTCTGGCTTAGATCCTGAGATTGGCAACCTGGTCGATAACTCGCAGCAAAACCGCAACGTGGCGAGAGGGATAGATTTTAACGCTTATCCGGTAAGTACCATGTTTTTATTAGGTGGAAGATTGACGTTTTAATCAAAATATAAATCGAATCAGAAATGAAGAATGCATATCGAATGATTAACGTAGC
Organism: uncultured Dyadobacter sp.; assembly: GCF_946482605.1. The sequence continues at coordinate 184,252 of NZ_CAMLSE010000005.1, forward strand.
CCTACTCTCCGGACTTCTTCTGGCGACGGGTTGTGAGAATGGATTGGAGGACGAAACGTTTTCAGTGTACAATCAGAACGTACTTACCAAACCCGAGCACGCCGAACAGGCAGTTCGCGGAGCGTATGCAGCACTGAAAGATAATGGCGGATTTGGTTACTATGCCGGTCACTTGTATTGGTTGTACGAATATCCGGGCGAAGTGGTAACTACCACGGGTACGGCGCGTCAGGGAGGTCAGATCGATCAATTGACCTACGATGCCTCTAACTCGACATTCAATGGCGTATGGATTAGTATTTTCAAACTGATTTCAAGAGCTAACGAAGCGGAAGAGCTGATTTCCAATGTTGATTATATAGGAAACTCGTCGACAGTCGCCCTTCAAAACCAGAATTTGGGAGAAGTTCGTTTCCTGAGAGCATTGGCTTATTACGATGCTACATCACTTTGGGGAGCAGTGCCCCTGTTTATCAAATCCTCTTCCAAATTCACAGAAAGTGATGAAAATCCGCCCTTAACCGATCAGTCGGTCATTGAAGAAGCGATGATTGCCGATCTGCAATTTGCGGAGCAAAACCTGCCTCAGTCGTATACTGCAACGGAAGTGGCACGTGCAACAAGCGGCGCGGCTAAGGCACTTTTAGCTCGTTTGTACATGCGTCGTGGTGAGTTTGAGAAAGCTGCTGAAAAATCGTTGGAAGTAATGAACAAAAATTACGATTTGCGGACAAAGGCCGAGGGTGGTATCAAATCACTTTTTGCGACAGACAACCGCTCTGATAACGAGTTTATCTTTGTTTTGAAGTCGTCGAACGAGGCGGGTTCTTATGGTATCAATAGCAACAGCTTTGGTATTAATTCTGTCCCCTGGGATTTCAACAGGGGCTGGAACAACTTCCCGATCCACCTGCAATTCTATGCGCAATTTGATAAGGCAGATGCAAGACGAGAACTGCTGACTGGTATTTACAAAGCACTTTACGGGACGATTGTGAGTGTTCCGAAAGAGTTTGGTGGTATTGGCGGAACGGCTCCTGATACGACCGCGGCCAAGTACGTTTATAACCTGAAATACCCGCACGTGAATAACTACAATTACGCAGGTTTTAACAACGTTGTCATCATTCGCTATGCCGACGTGTTGCTGATGCGTGCCGAAGCATTGAACGAAGTAAGCGGCCCTAACCAGGAAAGCATTACACTGCTGAACCAGGTTCGTACGCGGAGCGGGCTTCCGGCGCTTACGCTGGCCGCTTTTACCACCAAGGATAAACTACGGGACGAAATTTTCGAGGAGCGTAGCAAAGAGCTCTTTATGGAAGGCCGTAAGCGCGATGACCTCATACGCTGGGGAAAAAGCGCAAGCAACGGGACCAATGCGTTGTTGAAATTTAAAGAGAAAATAGTACCAAGATTGCTATCGCCATCTACCTATTCTGATGCCGTGGATTACACCAAATATCCTTATCCTCAGAATGAAATTCAAAGCAACACATCCCTTGAACCGGGTGTGAATGCAGGCAGGGTCAGGTAACAAAATACATGCTTGGGGAAAGGTGCCGATTTTGTCAAATCCGGTACCTTTCTCTTCGTAAACAGTCAATTCGGTATGCAGAAGTTTAGGAAACCCATTGTTTTTATTGCCGTAATTCTGGCGGGAATTGCACTGCTCTGGCAGTTGGATTCGGTGAAGGATTATGTAGCTCCCATCCGGATTGGTGCGATCGATTTGGTTCATGTGCCCGAAAACCGGCTTCGCTTTAAGGTAAATGTGAAAACAAACCGCAAGTCGGATGCCTATTTAAAATACTGGAAACGGAACAGTAAGGACACATTGTATTCCACTACTTCAAAAGACACTGATTCACACACACTCTGGGTTGTCAATACAACCGGAGACACGCGTTACACTTTTCAGGTAGTAGCTTCGACAGGCACCAAAACGGTGCTGAGCAAAAAATACCCGCTCGAAACCCGCTCCATTTACCAGGCCACGCCTTACTTCACACTTGAACACATGGATAGTACTTTCTCCAAAGAAATGGAGAATAAATACTTCCTGACCCAGATTTTATCCGAGCCCGGATCGGCCGTTATCATTGATCACAAGGGCGAGATTGTCTGGTACGAGCCATTTAAAAAAGGGGTAAAAGTCTCACACTGGACACCCGAAAAAACAGTCATGTGCATTGTCGGGGCGGAGAAAATACCTTCTTCGGGCGGAGATGAAATTATCGAAATGGACCTGACAGGAAAGGTGCTCACGCATTTACAGGTCGGCAAAGGCGACATGGATAAATTGGTCCACCACGAAGTCCGTACCGATAAGGATGGCAACATTTATGCACTCACTTTTGACAAGAAATTATTTGACCTGACCTCCGTTGGCGGAGCAAAACAGGACACCGTGAAAGGTGATGGAATCGTCATTTTCAGTCGTGACGGGAAAAAACTGTGGGAATGGACCATGCTCGATCACCTGGACCCATTGTCGGATCCGGAAATTATGAAACATAAAAAAGACTGGGTACATGCCAACTCGGTTTACCGGGAAGACGATGGCAACTTCCTGATCTCCTACCGCGACCTGAATCAGATCTGGAAAATAGATTTCAAAACTGGAAAAGTGCTTTGGAAACTGGGCGATAAAGGGGATTTCCCGCTTACTGAAAACCAGCTTTTCAGCGCGCAGCATTTTGCGCATACCACTGCGAACAACGAGTTAATGATGCTCGATAATGGTGTTAAGAAGCAGACCACACGTGCGCTTTCATTCAAATTAGATCCCAACAACAAGACGGCGCAAACCGTGCTGGATATCAAATTACCTAAGGAATATTACACCACAGCCAAAGGGAATGCCCAGTTTATCAATGGCGATAAAGTGGTGTTCAGCCTGACTGACCCTCGCTCCTTCCTGATCACCGATTTAAAGGGCCAAATCCTGTGGAAAATTCTGATTGGCGGCGATCCTTACCGATTGGAACAAACGCCGGGTTTTGCATTGAATAAACCGACATTCTGAAATGGCAGTTACTTTCGAAACGGCTATTGAACGGCAAACGATCAGTTTGCGCTACCTGTTTTTCACTTTTCTGAAAATTGGGATGGTGTCTTTTGGAGGGCATATGGCGTTGATTTCCGTTATTCAGCGCGAAATGGCGGAAAAGGACAAAACGATTTCCGCTGAGGCAATTCTGGACGCGGTTGGGATCGCAAGTCTCTTACCAGGCCCGATGGCAGTTAATGTCGTCACCTACCTCGGTTATCATTTGAAGGGAAAAAGGGGGGCAGTGGTCAGTATGCTGGGAATCTTGCTTCCTGCCTGTACGCTGATGCTGGCGCTTTCCTGGGCGTACTTTGCTTATTCGTTTACCTCGGAAGGGGTTGGAAGTATGTACTTTGTCCCGGCTACGGTTGCGGCGATCATACTGTCGACCGGCGTTCAGATGTACCAGAAGGAAGTTGGCGGAAAGCCATTGAAGCTTGTTTTATGTTTCACAGCCATCTTACTGCTGCTATTTTTCAAGAGTTATTTCCTCACTGTATTGCTCCTGCTAGCCGGAGGCGTGGTCGGTGTACTGTTGAAATTGGGAACTGATAACAAATCCCGGAACAGTTCCATGACGGGTTTTAGTTTGAAACCAGGTAAGGCCGCCGCATGGACGCTTGCGCTGTTGGCACTGGTAGAAATCTCCTTCGTTGCCAATGTAGCCCGGTATTTTGAAAACATTTATATCAAAATAAGTCTCATCTTTTCGGGAATCAGCTTGTCGCTGTTTGGGGGAGGTTATGTGATGATCCCGATTATGCAGGCACTATTTGTGGATGACCTGAAATGGTTGCTGAAACAGGAATTTGTGGATGCCATCGCATTTAGCCAGATCACCCCGGGCCCCATCCTGGTGAGTGCGACCTTCATCGGATACAAGCTCGCCGGTGTTTGCGGAGCGTTGCTTGCCACGGCCGCGATATTTATTCCGTCGGCGATTGTGATGATCATCGTTTCCGGAATCTTCGAAAAAAATAAACACCGGCAATTTTTACAAAATCTGCTTAGCGGCATAAAGGCCGTGGTAGTAGGGATGATCCTGGTCGCGGGCGTGAAAATCGTGCAAGGATTTGCCAGTGACTATCTGTTGATTGGCGTTACAGTGGTCGTTTTTGCACTGAGCTATCGCCTCAAAGTAAGTCCTGTATACCTGATCCTGCTCTCGATACTTACGGGTATCAGCTTTTATTCCTGGCAATAAAATTTTAAAGACATGGCTGAAAACATGAATAACGAATTCCTGGCGATAACCGAAAGCCGGTCGCAGCAAGCGGTCCACCGAAAGCCAACCGGCATTCAGATCATCGGCACCCAGCGTTCCGGATCCAATTTGCTTCGGGTGATTCTGGATCAGTCGGCAGATATAGCGTCCCCGCATCCGCCACATATTCTGGTAGCATTCGCGCCATTGATGTCCAGGTATGAGCCATTGACCAAAGAAAATTATCAAATGCTGGTGAGCGACGTGGTCGATTTTGTGCATGCGAATCCGGTCCCATGGGAAGGTGTTGCATTGGATAAAGAAGCCATTTTCAATGCTTCGGACCGGTATACGCTTTTTGACCTCAACAGGCAGATTTATGAGGAGGCGGCCCATGCAAAAAACGCCCGGTACTGGTGCTGTAAAAGTATGGCCAATGTCCACTATGCGGAAGAGCTAGAAAAATACGGGATCATTGACAAGTACATTTTCCTTTACCGCGACGGACGGGACGTGGCTGCTTCGTTCAAAAAGGCTGTTGTAGGCGATAAACATACCTATTTCCTGGCCAGGCAGTGGAAGGAAGACCAGGAAGCTTGCTTGGCCCTCGCCTCGCAGCTGGATGCAGACCGTTTTTTTGCATTAAACTACGAAACGCTGATCAGCGAACCAGAGCGCACTGTCAAAGCATTGTGTGCGTTTCTGGATATTGCTTACAATGAAGAAATGCTCCATTTCCACACTTCCAATTCGTCAAAAATCACGGCAGCCGCGGGCGAAATGTGGGCCAATCTGGAAAAGCCGATCATGAGAGACAACACCGGAAAATTCATGAAAGCATTCCAAGAAGGCGATCTCGAAATATTTGAAATGGTGGCAGGGAAAACGCTTCAAAAACTAGGCTACCCTTTGTACACTTCCATGGATAATCCGGAGCTGATTTCGGAGGAAAGTTTGGACCAGTACCGGGAAGAAAATCAGTTGCTTAAAAATGAAGTGCTTGCAACTGCACGAAAAAGTGACCTGGAAAAGCGGGAACCCCAATTAGTCATTCTTGGTGAAATCCGGACCCGACAAGCAATTTGATCCTTAATATAACACGCGCAGCTGATGGCCGAGAAGCCAGTCGCTGACAGCCCAAGTAACCATGAAGAAATACATAGCAATAGTAAGTCTGGGATTGATGTTGTTCGTTAGTTGCAAATCCGATGGACAAACGGAAGCGCCGACTCCGGTACCGGAGGAAGAACAGTTGGATGGTGATCCGGATATAGGAGATTTGTCGGCCCCCGGTATTTTCTATGACAAATTCGAAGGGCCGATCGATGAAACCAAATGGGGGAAAATGAACCGCTTGTGGGGACAATCCGCAAATCCTGTGCACCAGCATGGCGGTGTGATTCCCGAGAATGTGTATTCCAAAAGTGGCAACGCGATTATGCGCGCATTGGGCGACCAGTATACCGGAACGCTTCGTGGGCCACAAGGGCATACGAAGCGGTTGGGGGGAGTACTTACTTCCAAAGAGCGCTTTGCTTCGGGTCGATACGAGTTTAAAATGCGGGTATTGCAGGCGCCGGATATGGGTGTGCTGTCGGCAGCGTGGTCATTCTGGTACAAAGAAATTACGCAAGCTTCGGATCCGCTAGTTTGGAATAAGGCCATTGCCGCCGGGAATATTCCCGATAGCAATGGCAAAATTATCCTGAACCATGAAATTGACATTGAGGTAAAAGGTGCGAATCTGAGTAACCCGATTTACACCAACTGGATCGGAGAGAAAACCGGGGAATACGATAGTAAAAATGTCGCCTATCCGACCGGATTAAATGACAAGAAGTTTCATGTGTACCGTTGGGACTGGCATACGGGTGGTAATGGACAGGAAGCCCGAGTCGAATATTATATTGATGACGTGCTGATGCGCACCAGTACCACGAGAGTTCCGTACTTTGCTTCCAATATTAACGTCGGCAACTGGTTTGCCTGGTGGGCCGGGAATGACAGTGGAACGTATAAAGCACCCAATTTCGAGTCGCTGGAAATGTATGTGGATTGGGTTAAATTTACCCCTTTCAATGAGCCTAACGACGATTTCTTAGACAATAAATAGCAAGTATGCATATTGATATAGAAGAACTCTTAACTATTGCCAGGGAAGCAGGCGAAGCAATTTTAAAGGTCTACAACGATCCTGAAAAGGCGGAAGAAGTGACGGTTAAGGCCGACGATTCCCCTTTAACCCTTGCTGATGAAGCATCCAATGAGGTAATTACAAACCGCCTGAAAATTCTTACCCCCGACATCCCGGTACTGTCGGAGGAAGGCAGGAACATCCCCTACTCCGAACGGAAAAACTGGACGTATTTCTGGTGCGTAGACCCGCTTGACGGAACAAAAGAATTCGTGAAAAGAAATGGCGAATTCACCGTCAATATTGCTTTGATTCACAACCAGGCCCCTATTTTAGGCGTAATATATGTGCCGGTCACCGACACGATGTATTACGCAACCAAGCAAACCGGTGCCTGGAAAATCGACGGTAAGGGGAACAAAAGTCCTTTGCGAGTAGATAACAAGTCGTCGGACTGGACGGCAGTGGGAAGCCGGACACACAGCGCTCCGGAAGAGGCTGAACTTTTGGCAAAATATCCCGTCATAAACAGTGTCTCAATTGGAAGCTCATTAAAATTCTGCCTGCTGGCCGAGGGATTAGCGCAAATTTATTTCCGCCAGGGACCTACCATGGAATGGGATACAGCTGCGGGCCAGGCGATATTAACGCTGAGCGGCGGGAGCCTCACCAAGCCGGACGGAACGCCATTTTTGTACAATAAAGAATCACTTTTAAATGGCAGCTTTCTGTGCCTAGTCAACGCGTAGTTTAAGCTTTTAACCGGATATGAAGCAAAATATTCCGCATCAAAAAGGCATGGTTATCTGGCTGATGGGACTTTCCGGAGCAGGTAAAAGTACGATAGCAACAGGTTTGGAAGCGAAGCTCAACGAAAACGGATTTTTCACTTTCACCATGGATGGCGATCTGATCCGTTCCGGAATTAACAGTGATCTCACCTTCACGGAAGCCGACCGACTGGAAAATATCAGGAGAGTGGTTGAGATTAGCAAAATGCTGGTACAGAAAGACATCATCACAATTTGCTCTTTCATCACACCCATGCAGAAACAGCGAGCGCTTTGCAGGGAAATCCTGAACGATCAATACTTTGAAGTCTTTGTAGATTGTCCCGTTTCAATTTGTGAAAACCGGGATGTCAAAGGCCTTTACAGAAAAGCCAGAACCAACGAAATCCCCAACTTTACTGGTATCAATGCAGATTTCGAACTTCCTCTCAATTCAAATCTTGTTTTAAACTCACATAAACATTCTCCCGGGGAATGCGTCGACTTAGCCTTCTCGGCAATCATTCCTTATATCTCTCAAAAAATGAATTTGTAGCAGCTCGTGTTCTCTGGCGTTAACTATACATGCTATCACCTTGAACATGAGTTCATTATAAAAGTTTTGTGAAAAATCAAACCAATCAGACTCAAACTTATTACTATCTATAAGTCAAGAAGATTAGCTACTAAAACTTACTGGATGCCATGCTTCAATATATGTCTGAAATAAGAAAACAATCGAAACATTATCATTGTTTGTACATTGCAAAGACTGTCAAAATGAGCACACTATCCAGTGAGGAGATCAAACGAGTCAATTCATGTATGCTGAAATTCTGAGGGCAACGGGCCATTACACCGATAACGAAGTAACGCTTTTCACAAAGCAGGTCCGGGAGCGGCAGATCTCTAAAAAAGAAATGCTACTCAAAACAGGTCAGACTGCCCGATCGTTGTATTATCTTCTAGAGGGCTCTGCCCAACAATATGAAATGGCAGGCGAACTAGGGCAAAACGTGATCGATCTTCACGTTGCGGGTGAATGGTTTCTTAATTATGAGAGTCTGATTTCCCAACGTCCTTCCAGGGTTTTCATCGAAGCATACACCGATAGCCGGATTTTGGAATTAAGTTTGGAAACAGTCCATTATCTGACCGGAAAGTCGGTTTCATTTTTACAACTCAACAAGGTTTTAGAAGGGGCATTGGCAAGGATGAACTTTTTCGATCATGGAATGACTCCCGTGGAAAAATATCGCTACATCCTCGATCATCGCCCCAGCCTGATCCAGACTTTCCCATTACGACTAATTTCCTCCTATCTCAAAGTTACTCCTGAAACACTCAGTCGGGTAAGAAATGGTCTGGCCAAGAGAGGCATTTCTTGATTTCGATCAAGGTTGATAACGGGATTGACTTACTACTTTTGGGCAAACCAATCATACAATAATGGAACATAACGCATTGTCCATCCGGCCCTTTATCGGCGCTGTTGATTTTGATACATCCAGAAATTTCTACCGTGACCTCGGGTTTCAGGAAACGGTTTTGACGCCACAAATGTCCCTATTCAAGTCAGGGGACTACGGCTTCTATCTCCAAAACGCATTCAATCGGGACTGGATCGACAACACCATGGTATTTCTCGAAGTCGAGGATGTGCAGACGTTCTGGGATGCGCTAGCGACTTTGGATCTCGTTGCGAAATACAAAAATGTACGGCTCACACCGATCCGTGTCGAGCATTGGGGCCGCGAATGTTTTGTTCACGACCCTTCCGGTATACTCTGGCATTTCGGAGAATTTTTTAGCAAATCATAGTTCGCAATGGCAGAGATAAAATTTACCAGGCTGGTACCAAATGTCTTGCGAGCAGCTTGCCAAAGCTTCCACAGAGGAGCAGCGATCGTTTGGCAACCAGTCAGGTGGACGCGTGTTTTTGTTTTTGTGGACTGATGACTTTTGGCGGGATTACAATAATCTCATCGATAAAAATATACGTATTGTTCGTGAGCCGACACAGGACGTTTATGGCACAGTGGCTGTATTTGCAGATTTATATGGCAATTTATGGGATCTGATAGAGCCAAAGGAATAGGCCTGATCAATGCGCGTATAGAATCACGCCCTGGTTGTAGCACTTTGTCATAAAATTGATTTCTTCGAATAATGGAATCTGAATTAACGCTGCAAATCATACTAATTAAACCCACGCCAAACGTGGTTTTTGGCCTTCAGAAGGGCGCTGGTGCCAATTACGAAACGGTGCAAAAGCAGATCTCCACATCCAACGACTTAATTTTTACGTTTACTATCAAGGTAAAAGGTGACAGATTAAAAGACAAACTTCCCAAATTATCGGGCAGTTTTGTTCAAGGTTCTGCCGATAGTAGGTTTGTTTATATCGACATCGGCACCTATGCTGGTCAGCATGATACGGTCTGGTCTAGACGGCTTAAAATCCCTTTGACGGGAATTACCTGGAAAGAAATTGATTTAACAATATCTGGCGGTGCGATGTTGCAGAGTAATGTTCCCGGCACCGGCCGGGATGGTGGCCCAAACTGTGCGACTGTAAAACCTTTTGCAGGTTGGCATATTCAAGAATCATAAACAAAAAAAATCTTGAACCTCGTACGCTGTTTGCTTTTCAGCCATTGTCATACAAAATCTACAATTCCTGCTCATTTGCTTCATCATCGGATAAGACACCCACACATTTCAAGGATTTGCAACACTACTATTACTAAGTTAGTATTACTTTGTTATACCTCATTTCCTTAGCCCATGATCCGAAACTACTTCAAAATGGCCCTTCGCAATCTGCATGCAGGTGGCTGGTACTCTGCATTGAACATTGGCGGCCTGGCCGTGGTGCTGGCTGTTGGTTTGCTTCTGTTCTGGTGGGTTCAGAATGAGCTGAGCTTTGATCGGTTTCATGCCGATGCCGAGCGGATTTACCAGATTAATATTCATTTTGGCAAAGGAGAGGACGAATATACTACCACTTCAACGCCAGGCCCTATTGCTGTGGCAGCACTCAGGGAAGTGCCAGAAGTGGAAAGCGCGGTGCGCATGGGTGATTATCCGTCAGCAACATTCCGCGCCAACAACAGAACATTTACGGAAAAGGATAATCTGGCCTATACGGATGCGAATTTTGTTGAGATCTTCAATGGCTTTAAAGTTCTTCACGGTAACAAAAATAAACTTTTCCCGGCCCCCAATGCCGTTGTATTGTCGGATAAACTGGCCCGTAAGTTCTTCGGAACGGCAGATGCCATTGGGAAAACATTCACCAATGTAGAAAGCAATGCCACCTTCACCGTAAGCGCAGTTTTGGAAGACGCACCCGACAATTCATCATTCAGACGGGACATGTATGTAAATCTGGCCGTTTTGAAAAACCTTAATCCACAAAACGGGGGACGCCCGGTAGACGAAAATTGGGACGACTATGGGTTTGGGACTTATGTAAAACTGGCTGCCAAGGCTGATCCGTCGGCGGTGGCAAAAAAGCTGACTGCCCTACATGCCAAGATACGCAAGGATGCCACCAACCCGTCGGACTTCCGGTTGCAGCCGCTCTCTGAAATCCACCTTTATGCTGTGGAAGGGAATGAGTCGGCGGGTAAACAAGTGGGAATGATGGGAGCCGTTGCGCTGCTTTTGCTCAGCATTGGTTGCATTAATTATGTCAATCTCACCACCGCGCGGGCCACGAGGCGGGCCAAGGAAATTGGTATTCGCAAAGTCGTAGGTGCCGGCTCCCGGCAGTTGGCCGCGCAGCTGCTGGTAGAATCTTTGCTCACGTTAAGCCTTTCACTGATTTTGTCGCTTGGGCTTTTGCAAGGGATCCTGCCGTTTTATGCAAGCGTTACGGGCAAATCCGGTAACTTTTCACTGTTCGATCCGCATGTGTGGCAAATTCTGCTCGGCGCAATTACATTCTGTTTTGTTGTGGCAGGCATTTATCCCACATTTCTGATTTCCGGATTTAACCCGATCCAGGCTTTGAGAGGACGTTCCGGCCAGGCGAGTGGCGCATTGCTGCGCAAATCGTTGGTGGTTGCTCAGTTCGGATTGGCAACCATACTCCTGGTAGGCACCTTTGTCATAGGCAGCCAAATGCGTTTTATCCGAGAGCGCGATCCCGGTTTTGACCGAAAACACACCTTCACATTTGATGGCCGGACTTTTACACCGCAGTTCAAGCAGGCGCTCAGCAGTGAGTCGAGTGTAGTGGGCGTTAGTACTTCCACCGACACGCCGGTCAATGTCTCAACAGGTACTTTATCTACGGATTGGGATGGAAAAGCCAAGGATAGGGCATTAATTATGGCCCAACTGAATGTGGATCGGGACTTTATACCCAATTTCAGATTGAAATTGCTGGCAGGACGAAATTTCAGGGGCGTCAAAGCAGATTCGACCGCCGTGATTCTGAATGAAACTGCTGTCAGACAAACAGGAATCAAGGATCCGATCGGCAAACGATTTAAGCTTAATGCCACGGAAGGGACTATCATTGGTGTGGTGAAAGATTTCAATATAACGTCGGTCCGCACTCCTATCTTCCCTTTGGTTATATTCAGTCACCCTGACGGCAACTACAAGGTGCACGTGCGGACAACGGCACGACTTGCGCCGGCCGCTATTCGAAAAGCCGAGCAGTTATGGAAGCAATACATCCCTGCCTATCCATTCGAATATGCTTTTTTGGACGCCGATTACAATGCGCTCTATCGCACTGAAGAGCAAACAGGCCGGCTATTTAATTTTTTTGCGGGTGTTGCAATGGTGATATCATGCCTGGGATTGCTGGGGTTAACCGCATTTACCACCGAACAGCGGACCAAAGAAATAGGCATCCGGAAAGTGCTCGGCGCAACGATTCTGAACATTACGACCTTGCTATCGAAGGATTTCATGAAACTGATCTTCATCGCCATCGTAATCGCATCGCCCGTTGCCTGGTTTGTCATGAATAACTGGCTAAAAGATTTTGCCTATAAAGTGGAGATGCAGTGGTGGATTTTCTTGTTGGCCGGCCTATTGGCTGCGCTTACTGCATTGCTTACCACTTGTCTCCAGAGCGTCAAAGCCGCCCTCGTCAACCCAATCGAATCGATGAAGGCAGAGTAACATTTTTATCCATTCACTGTTTGTGAAAGGTGAATATTTCAAAACAGTCTTGCAAAATTCTTCCTACGAGAGAAACAAATCATCTGGAAGCTATCAGATTTTGGTCGTTCACCAAAATGAGACCGCTGACAGGGTGATGTCCTTGTATGCAACTAATCCCCACAATTTTATTGCCTGGGATCGGCGTTTGGCGCAGTAAAAATTCGGGCAAAATTGACAGCCTCCTTGAAAAGAACGTTGAAACTAAAATCCGTAAAAACAATTGAGGGATCTGCAAAAACGTCCACTCTTTCGACGCCAATGTCTTCATTAACTAATTTTCGTATCAATTCAATTTCGAAGACAAAAGTATTTGTTCTTGTTCCTTGTACAACCGGAAGAATCTGCCTTCTGAATCCCTTAACCCCCGCCTGAGTGTCTGTTATACTCCCGGTCAGGATCATCCGATTTAAAAACATAAGGATTTTTGAAAAAACTCTTCTTTTCAACGGAAGGTTTTCAAAATACTCCATACTTCTGTTGCCGTAAATGAAACAGCAGCCTGGGTTTCTATTAAATATTTCCACCATTTCCACGATCGGGTCCGTCCCGAATGGAAAATCGATATCAGTATAGATGATTAGCTCACCAGTTGCGTAATTTGATCCCTTTCTTATCGCTGAGCCCTTTCCTTCATTTACAATATTGTCTACGAAAACGATACCTGAGATGGAACTGAGAAATGCAACTTCATTTCTTTCCAGACTCGTTGATCCATCATTAGAAATAATATACTGAATCTCATGATCCGGCAATTTGCCATTTAACGTACTGATGTTCCCTAATAAGCCGGCAATCCAGCCAACCGGCGGATTGAAACACGGAAGGATAATACTAATCTGCTGGTTCTGAATTGATTTATATTTGATCATATGAAAATAAAAGCGGGAACTGCAATGCAAGCCACACTAAAAAGCATGGAATTAGTTTAATCAGATTTATCATTACAGCAATTCTTATAGGCGGATACTTGATAGGCATTGCCATGCAATCACCATAAAATAAGGTTATACATTCCGCTTCCCATACGGAATAAATGCCGCGACAGTGGGGTCAAAAATCCAACTTTCTAAGTTTTTTTATATTTCCACCAGTACCCCACCTTTCCCAATATTCAATCGTAATTATCGGCGACCTTTCATCAGTTTCCAATTAGGAAACCTGCATGACTTTCCCAATTATGGCTGTAAGTCATCAATGGGTTAACATTCTGCTAATCCCATGAATGCAACTTTACATAATTTATGAAAGCCCTTTGGTCTGCCGCCATCTTCTTAGTAACTCTGGTGCTTTTTCTATTGATACACCAGTATTTTTTTTGCTCCAGATTTCAATTTTATCAGCCAGCACCCTTCCATGGCAACGCGATTTACAATCCATATAAATCGGCAAAACCGGACCATTGGGTAAAATGCAATTTTCACGCGCATGCAAGAAGCTGGAATGGAATTACTAATGGAAATGGGACCGCAAATGATATTCACAATGCCTACAAAGCGTTGAAATATGGTGTTCATTGTGTTTCCAATTATCATAGCATCGACACAACCGGCTCACTTAAAAAGAGCTATATATCTGCTTATGAACACGGCTTTAATGTCAATAAAACGCACCAGCTCGTTTTGGGAAGCAAGAAAGTTTTATGGCTGGACTACCTTTTCCCACAAACTATTCACAATAAACAGGATGTGCTTAATCATTTGAGGGAAGCTAACTCAATTACTATATTAAATCACCCGGAATTAAGGAAAGGCTATCTTAATAGCGATTTTCAATCACTGTCAGGTTATGATTGCATCGAAGTTTTAAATCCCTCCGTGATTTCAACAGGTCAATGGGATGCCGCTCTCTCTGCCGGGAGAAGAGCTTTTGTTGTCGGAGATGATGATTTACACAATGTTATAACAAAGGATCGACTTGGTAAGATGTGTACATTTGTAAACGTACAGGAAAACAGTAAAGGTCTAGTTCTAGAGGCGCTCAAATCCGGAAATAGTTATGGCGTTATAATGGGTGACAATCAGAGTGTGGATTCTGTACCTTATCTCAAAAGCCTGACAATCAATTCCGATATCATCACAATCGAGGTAAGCCAACATGCCAGAGAAATTGTTATTATCGGTCAGAATGGAAAGGTGATACAGTCGTTCAGCAATCTTGAAAAAGTCAAATTTGTACTCAATAAAAACGATCATTACGCCAGAGCCACCTGCACCTTTGACAACGGTACCAAGCTATTTCTAAATCCCTTGTTTTACTCGGATGATCATGATTCCATTCTTTCAACAGTTCCGGAAAATACTCTGGAAACGATGTTGTTTCGTGCATTAGGTGTTGGAATTATTTTCATATGGCTGTTTGTGGTGCGAAAAGTGGTGCAATGGAAGAAACAGGATTGTCACTCCCGAGAATGGGTCTCTTTCAAACTCTAACCCCCGCCTATTAGTGTCACAAATAACGCTGTCATTCAATCCATTAGCTCAAATTATTGTCATTACGACATTGATACGCGTTCTATTAGCCACCTTTCTTAATCTTGGCAATGATGAAGTTTATTACTTTACCTACGCGGTACAACCCGACTGGAATCACTTTGATCATCCTCCGTTAGTCGGACTTTTTATTCGGCTCACTACGCTAAATCTGACCTGGATAAATGACGTGTCAATGCGCTTGCCAGCAATTTGCGGAGCTGCCATCAATACATGGCTTATTGCAAAATGCACACAACGAATAGCCAATGAAAGAGCAGGAATTTTCGCCTCCATTCTCTACAACGCTTCAATTTATACGAGTCTTATTTCCGGACTTTTTATTTTACCGGATTCGGTGCAGCTTATATTTTGGATGGCGGCGTTGCATGAAATGGTGAAGATAGTTGACGCACCAGAAAGTGCAAATAAAGACAATCGCATTTTACTGGTTGGTATATGGATCGGTTTAGCAATGATGTGCAAAGTTCATGGCATTTTTCTTTGGCTTGGCTTTATAGGTTTCATTGTTTTTCATCGCCGCTCTTTACTGAAAAGCCCCTTTTTATATCTGGGAGTAGCGATTACACTTCTACTTATCTCCCCTATTCTCTACTGGAATGTCAGCAACGATTTTATCACCTGGGGGTTCCATAGTGAAAGAGTTACAGTTCACGAGGGTATTAATTTCAAGTCATTTCTAGTGGCAACAATCGGGCAGGTCCTGTATGCGAACGCTGCACAATTTGTTATTTATATCATTTGCCTTACAGCATTTGTCAAAAGAAAAAAGTTTACAGGAAACAATGTCACCCAGTTCTTGCTATGGTGCAGTGCTCCGATTATTTTTGCAACAACTCTGGTCTCCCTATTCAGAACTACACTCCCTCATTGGAGCGGGCCCGGATTTCTCGGATTGATGATTATTGCAGCGATCTACATTGATTTCAGCATAACTCAACATTCAAAAAAACCGTATTATTTTTTAAAAGCTGCTGTCTTCATAACCAGCTTTGTCTGTGTTGCCAGCCCTTTGCTTATCTGCTTTTTTCCAGGTACAACCTCAGATAAGGCTTCTCCCGAGACAGGCCTAAACGACTCGACACTTGATTTGCATGGCTGGGATGAACTGCTATCTGCTTTTGAGAAGATTCGGAAGGATGATATTGCAAACAAAAGAATGGTCGAAGCCGACCCGATGGTTGCACATAAGTGGTTTCCTGGCGGTCATATTTACCACTATGTTGCTTATCCTCTGAAAATGAGGTTTGTCGGATTAGGGAACCTGAACGATCTGCATAAATTCCAATGGCTCAATTCGATACATGGATCTATCGAGCCCGGATCAAATGCTTATTATATTTCACCTTCTAACAATTTCACAGATCCAAAGACACTCTATTCTGGAAAATTTGACATAATAGAACAGGCTGCTACAATCACTCAAAAAAGAAGCGGAAAACTCGCCCGTTACTGGTATGTTTACAGGCTTAAAACATCAAAAGGAATGTAACAGTCCCTCCTTAAAAATTACTACTATTAAAAACGGGAATATTTGCCAGCCTGGCTTTTCTTAAATTACGAAGCTAAGATTAGTTTGGTGATCCTGATCGCGGAGATACCGCAAATGGGTTTTTGAAGCTTTGTGTGTTACAGAAATTTCTAGAACCTCACACATAGATGAAAACCTTCCCAACTCTCCTCCCACAAATAAGTAAGGACAGCTAAAATCTCCTACTAAAATTGTTATCGACAACGTCCTGGCTGAAATGATCACCCTCTTCGGTAGCTATGTGCGAGGGGGCTGAGGTTACATATGAAATAACAACGAATTTCAGACCTGTAATCACTGCCAACTTCCAAGAATTTTTTTGCGAAAAATTGCAAATTCCATAACTATAACTCATTAAAAGTCACCTGTTTAGTTTATACAAAACCTGCACACTAGCTCCCCACAAAAGGTCCTTTCCAGAAAACTCTGTTTTACGCAATTGAGGATTAACGTAAGGGCTTACCCTAAACAGGAACTTGTTCGAGCGGCGCTCTAGACCCAGGTTAATTGTAATATCGTTAAAAGGCTTTATTGCCAATTTTGCATTATATTCTCCTTTATTAAAGGATTGACTATTTTCTTTATAATCGAAATGGATTTCCTTTTGGGAGTAAACCGAAAGGTCGGTTCCTATCCCGAACCGCAGAGCCCAATTCGGAATTATTTCGTGATGATAAGCGACTGCCAAGGGAATTTGAACGAGCTGACAATTTTGTTCAATATTTAACAAATCAACATTTTGAGCTAAGTAGGGCGCATACAGAGCCCGAAAATCCCGGCCAGTCTCTTGACCAAACTGCTCGGCCGTGTCGTAACTTTTACCCGTGATCTCTGTCCAGCGAGCACCGGCTTGAAAACTCCATTTAGGAGTGATCCGTAGCTCCCCAAGAATTGAGCCTGCCACCTGTTTGTTACCTACCCCAAGACTTCCACCCACATAATAATCCATCTTTCTAAGAACCGACTTAATTGACTCTGAGTAGTATTTGGGTTTGTCTTTATTAACAGAAGATAATCTCTCCGGCGCCTTTAAAGCCGGCAATTTTAACCCCATAAATGAAAAATGACTGATACCAATAGGGTTTAGCTCCGACAGTAACCAGTTTTTGCTTTCCTTGCCTCGGGGCACATTATTTGAGTTGTCGGTAGCGGAGGAGTAATTTTTTATTGTCTTACCAGCTTTGGGAAAGTTGTCGTTGTTGGTGTCCCCTGCGTTGTCAGACGGTTTATTATCTTCACTGGCTACCTGGAAAGGTTCTTTCTTAACTACGGCATTGCCTGGTCTGTTGACGTTTAATTCTGTACCAGAAGCATTAATCTGAGCAATGGATTTTGAAGCCGTTTCAGCCTGTTCATTGGGCGCAGTGCCGGATGAATCTGTGGGCCTAAAGTTTGGGTTCCCTACTGTCTCATCGGTTAGTGGATCATTATTGGGCTGCTGAATTTCATTGTAAGAGTTCTGCCTGCTATAAAGTAACTCCGGCTGATCAGTTAGAGTGGATTTTTCAATATATCGGTTAATGTATACCGTGTCAACTCGTAAAGCCTGTTTTGGAGTAGAATGTAGATCATTATAAACGATTTTGCTTTTTAAAGAATCCAGAGAGGATAACAGTTTTTTATTATTAAGGTTTAGAACGTAATTAAAGCTTAGAGAGGCAACCAACAACGAAGCAGCCAATCCATAAATCAGGATTTTGGCCCATGAAAAATAGGATCTAATGTTACCATGCGAAGAGACATAGTTATATATCCGATCGACTTCTTCATCGCTTGGATCCAGACCCAATAACTTTTTCCGGAATTCATCGTCAAATTGTTCAGTTTTCATCAAATCCTTTATTTGGCCAGTTATAAAGTTGATACAAATTCGGAAAGTTTATTTTTATCATAGTTTGAAGCTTTCGTCTGGCATCCCTTAGGTTAGATTTTGATGTTCCCTCCTGAATACCAAGCATGTTGGCTATTTCCTTATGCGAATACCCATCAATCACAAAAAGTGTAAAAACCATTCTATAAGCGGGCGGAAGGCGCTGAATCATTAGCAATATTTCCTGGGCAGATATTTCACTTAAAATATCATCACTCCAGTCCGTAACTTCCAGATCATCCAGACTAAGCTGTCCCTGCCATTTAAGATTCTTCCGATAATAGTCAATGGCTGTGTTAATAGCAATTGTTCGAAACCATGCTTTAAAAGGTTGAGCTTTGTCATAGCTATGTAAATTTATAAACACTTTTAAAAAGCAGTCATTGACAATCTCCTCGGCTTCCTCGAAGGTAGCTGCATATCTAACCGAAATGCTTTTGGCATATCCTGCAAATTGTCGGATCAGACATCGCTGTGCCTGCGTATTTCCATCCTTACAGGCATCCAAAATGCTTGAGAGATCCTGATCGTTAAAGAGAGTTTTCCTTTTGAATAGCAAGGGATAATTATATTTGACATCATCTTCCCCGTACGGAAGGGGATGTCTAAAGGTGGGGTATGGTTCTGTATTTTTTTAGGAGGAAGGATTTTTTAGGATTCACCCCACCACTTTTTCGGACAGTCCGTAATGGCTTTTGAAAACAGTGTATCCCCGTTCCCTAACCACGTTTCGCTTTTCAACTATGGTTTACTTAAAAAAAGATCACGTCGACTGTACCGTTTTTGTGGTTGCCGGGCAGGACTTCACTGTTACCAGGGTGCATGATCCCAAATGGCACAGAATTGCCCGCTAAGGCTGTGTTCGTCTGAGACTAAATCTACGAAAAAGAGCTTAAATATAGAAAATGAGAATAAATAAAAAACAGGATAAGTCTGATGAGCCGGTGTATACCCTCGCAAATAGAGAGGTTTTGCTGATCAACTATTCTGATAGATGGAGATATCACTTCGGCAGCCGACATATGGCTGATAGATAGAAGATTAGATGTGACACAGCGGACTCAGTCCGACGGATGATCGTATTGACAAAGAACCGGTTATCCTCCAATTGCAAGGCGTGAAATCAGGCGGATAGTCAACAAAGTCAAAGAAAACAATTAAACTTTATGAAGTTCAATTTGGATATTCTTAAATATCACCTGTTAATTCAGCAAGGAATTTCTCCCGAACGTGTCAACCTCGAAACTAATTTCAAGGCTGATCTGAAAATGTCTAATAACCAGATTAGACGTATGCTTGGCTTCGTTCAAGGGCAAACCGGAGTTATTTTCCCAAGCGATGCCACGTTTTATCTGACCGATGTTTTTGATCTGATGATCCACATTATGATCCGTGCGGTGGAAGTTGAAATAAGTGACGAATATTTCAATTCCCGATCTGAGACAGTCTGGCAAAACTTTCTCCGCACAAAGTTTATGCTTCCGGTTTATGCTCATCTTAATTAGCAGACAATGACCAAACATCTGTATTTTTTAAGTTTACTGGGGACACCAATTAGCAATGTGTCGGGCAGGTCCGTGGTACTGAGTGGTTGTGTCAATGATGCCCGGGCAGGTGAAGTTTCACAGAGTGGCTATAATTCTCAAATCAATACAGGTATCCGTGACGATTCATTTAAGTTAGACCGGGAATGTCATCTACAATGGAGAGGTGCGGTGATCATGTACGCTTTTTCAGTGGTATCATCGTCTTCCAGAACACCTAAGAGCGGTAAGATACCAGCATTTTCTCTGTACTGCACTCACTGGCAGGATGCAACGGAAAGCGCTCGTTATATTAGCGATGGCTAGAATATTAGAAAGCGTATAGTAATATCCGTTATTTTTGACTGTCGCCCAAGTTTATCATCAGGCTATCGATCTGGCATCGTCATGGTTATTCGATCAACTTGACAAACAAACACTGGCTAAGATCGATCCGGGTTTTCTTCTCGTCGCCGGATTTTTCAATTATTATGAGGGAGTATGTGCACATCAAACCATTTTATAAAACATTTATCTGGTTTATGCAGGATCGGGATAAAACCGAAGGGTTGAAACAACTTAAAAATGGCTTCGGAAACATCCATGTTCTCAAAGGCGGAGGCAGGCATTTATCTCGCACATATTATGATAAAAAACCTTTTGAGGCATTGCAACACCTAATATCCCTTTCGGAATCATATCCCAATAGTCCATATATCGAAGGAAAATTGGCAGAAGTATTACTAAGCGCGGGTAAACCGGGAAATGACCTTGTGCATATTCAAAATCTAATGGATAGCGATATAACGGGATATAGAAATCTCGCCCTTGTAAAAATAGCGAACAATATATCAAACTTAACAAATGAACATTAATGAAACATCTTAAAAAACACGTAAACAAACTTTTAGAAAATATTATGAGAAAAACGAATCAGTTAAAATTCCTTAGGTCACTAAAAAGGCAGGTGCTACTTGCCGTTATGATATTTTGCCCAGCATTCATTTTTGCACAGACAAAATATTCAATTAGTGGTATAGTGAAGGATGCTGGCAATGGCGAAACACTCGCGGGCGCAACTGTCCTTTTAAAAGGCACGTCGATTGGAAGCACGACCAACGAATATGGTTTTTACTCTATCACAGCACCCGAGGGAAATTATACCTTAATCATTTCCTATTTGGGATTTACAACTCTTGAAAGGGCCGTGGACCTAAGCTCGAATCAAAACCTTAACATCGAGATCAAAGGGGATGCCGCTGAATTAGATGAAGTAGTCATTACAGCTGAGGAATCCAAGAAAATTGACCTTCAAACACCCCAAATGAGTGTGGCAAAACTCTCAACGAAGGACATCAAAAAGATACCTGTTGTTTTGGGTGAGGTGGATTTGATCAAGTCCATTCAATTACTCCCAGGTGTAACCAACGCCGGCGAGGGCGCATCGGGTTTCAATGTACGCGGCGGCGCTGAAGACCAGAACCTAATTCTCTTGGATGAAGCAATTATTTACAACGCTTCCCATTTGTTTGGTTTCTTTTCGGTGTTCAATGCTGATGCCATTAAAGATGTTAACCTTTATAAGGGAGGAATTCCTGCACGTTTTGGAGGGCGAGTTTCTTCGGTACTAGATATACGACAAAAAGACGGAAATAGTAAAGACTTTGAACTCAATGGCGGCATTGGTGCTATTTCCAGTCGTTTAGCGGCAGAAGGGCCAATGTTTAAAGACAAAGGTTCGTTCTTAGTAGCCGGAAGAGCTTCTTATGTAAATTTATTTCTAGCCTTGGCTAACCAAAGCAGCAGAGCCGGGTTCTACGATTTAAATCTGAAAGCTAATTATGAAATTGATGAAAAGAACAAACTATATCTATCTGGCTATTTAGGCAGTGACAACTTTGATCTGGCCGGATTTTTTACTAATTCATACGGAAACCTCTCAGGAAACTTGCGATGGAATCACATCTTTAGTAACAAGTTATTCTCCAATGCATCCCTAATATACAGTCGGTATAATTACAATCTGGAAATTCCGATTGAGGGAATTGACTGGACCTCGGATATAAACAATTATAATGTGCGCTATGACTTAGGGTACTATGCGAGCGATAAATTAAAATTTGATTTTGGAGTAAATGGCATTTATTACAACTTTAATCCAGGAAGACTCAATCCCTTAAATGCAGCTTCGGGTGTCAATCCGGAGAAGTTAGATAACAAATTTGCTTTTGAGACTGGGGCTTACGCAAGTTTAGAACATAAAATGTCCGGAAAGCTCACCGCTCAATACGGCTTGCGTTTTAGCTACTTCAATCGACTTGGAAAGCAAATATTAAACAACTACGCCAATAATTTACCAGTAATTTACAACAAGGAGCTAGGTATTTATGAGCGTGCTGAGCCCATTTCAAATACAAACTACGATAAAGGAAAGAGCATAGCTACATTCAATAACTTAGAGCCTCGGTTTGCTCTTTCGTATCAACTTAACGAGAAGTCTTCCCTTAAAGCAAGTTATAACCGAATTGCTCAATACCTGCATCTAATTTCCAATACCTCATCAGCCACGCCATTAGATGTTTGGGCACCCAGCGGAAAGTTTATTAAACCACAGATTGCAGACCAATATGCTGTTGGCTACTTCAAAAATTTAAACGAAAATATGTTTTCGATCGAAGCAGAAGCCTATTATAAAACTATCGGCAACAGGATCGATTATATCAACGGCGCAGAACTTATAGCACAAAACACCATCGAAACCGAAATTTTGACTGGTGAAGCCCGAGCTTATGGGTTAGAGTTTCTATTGCGGAAAAATCAAGGTGATTTTACAGGTTGGGTGGAGTATACGTTGTCAAAATCCCAACAGCTCACACCCGGAGGAGCAGCCGGAGGACCAGGCATTAACAATGGGAAATGGTATAGTTCTAACTCGGACAGAACCCACGACGTTTCGTTTACTGGAAGTTACAAATTCAACGAAAAATGGCGATTTGGGGCTAACATGGTATTCCAGACAGGGCGACCCGTGACCTACCCGAACGGACAGTTTGTGTACAGCGGATTATCCGTCGCGACTTATTCCGAAAGGAATGCAAACCGATTGCCAGCCTACCACAGACTAGATCTTTCTGCAACCTTAACACCTCAAAAAAACAAAAATAGAAAATGGCAAGCAGAATGGGTATTTGGAATATATAACGCTTATAACCGAAAAAATACAGCATCTATTGCTTTCGCTCAAAACCAAAAGACCGGCGTCACCGAAGCCACTCGCACCTCCATATTTGGTATTGTACCCTCAGTAACATATAATTTTAATTTTTAAGACAATGAAAAACATAAGTATATACAGCAAATTAGGAACACTCCTTCTATTATTAGGATTTTTAAACTCATGCACAGATGTCATAGATGTTAAGGTCCCGAACGGTGGTGCACGGTTGGTGATTGATGCCTCAATTAAGTGGCAGAAAGGTACTTTGGGGGAAACACAAACCATTAAACTCAGAAGATCAACTGCTTTTTTTGATAAAAATACAGATGTCCCTGTTACGGGTGCCGTAGTAACGGTGACCAAAGAGAACGACGGGTCAATATTTGTGTTTGCCGACCAGAATAATGGCAGTTACACTGCTACCGATTTTGCCCCGGAATTAAACGCATCGTACACTTTGAAAGTCCTTTACAACGGCAATACCTACACAGCAACAGAAACCTTAATTGCAGCGCCTGTTATTGATCGAGTTGAGCAAACCGTTGAAGGCTCAGATGGTGACACAGAAATCCTGCTTCAGGTGTTTTTTGACGACCTCAGAGGTGCTAAAAATTATTATCTGGGCGAATTTACTCCGTCCAATTTACCACTGCCATCTCTTGCAGTTATTAGTGATAAATTTTCCGATGGCAACGAAAACTATATTGAGAACGATAACGAAAATTATATTGCCGGAGTAACTGTGGGAATTAATGTGTACGGTGTTTCAAAGCGACATTATGACTATTTAAATATCTTGATTCAGCAATCTGGAAGTGATGAAGCTGGCCCTTTTCCAATTATTCCCGTGCCGTTAAAAGGAAACTGTACCAATGTCAATGATCCCAACGAAGAAGTGTTGGGATATTTCAGGCTAGGCGAATTTGATACTACATCCTATAAAATCAACTAGCAAGAATCCCGAGCTGCATTTATTTATCCAGCCATTTTCCGCAGATCGATGTGCTTGAAACGGGCAAGAATCCGATGAACGACCAGGAAGCTCAACACAGAATTCAATAACGAACATTAATGGAGGATTTGGAACAATACATAGATAACCTTTTTGAAAATAGTAGGAAAAAGGCCGCAGCCCGTCCAAATCCTAAATCCGACGTCAGATTCGGGCTGCCGGACATTGAAAAGTTTGTCGTTACGTTTTTTGAAAACAACAGTAATTCTGAGCTCAAGTATCATAATTTGAAACACACTTTTAAGGTGGTGTGCCATACCAGGGAGATTTCACAACATTCTGGGTTAAATGATGACGATTCATTCATTGTGGAAAGTGCTGCCTGGTTTCATGACATCGGATACCTGATCCGGAATGAGCCTGAAGGTCATGAAGTTCTCGGAGCCGAACTTGCTGAGAAGTATCTGAAAGGTAATTTTGTTTCTGCCGAGATAATTGCAGGAGTGCGGGCATGCATTATGGCCACGATTTTACCTCAAAGACCTCAGGATCTTTTACAAGAAATTATCTGTGATGCTGATCTTTACCATTTGGGCACTTCGGAATTGTTTTTCCAGGATACCTTGCTGCACAAGGAGGTGGAGTTCAGGATCGGACAGCCGATCGATGAACGCCGATGGACGGAAGGCACATTAGGCTTATTGAATGCTCATAGTTATCACACCAAGTATTGCCAGAGGTTGTTGGGCCAGCAGAAGAGATCAAATCTGAATAGACTGGAAATGATTCTGAGGAAATTGAATCCGTAATTGTGCTTCGTGGGGAGCCCCTTAATGTCTGGCCGAACACCTGTCAAAACTGCGCACTCACACCTAAAACAAAGGCCTTGCGCACCGGATAATTCCCCACGTCGATCCCGAATGCCACGTCCGAAATCCCCCCTACTGCCGGATCGAGGCCGCTATACGAGGTGACGGTGAAAAGATTTGAAGCCATTACTACTAGCCGCAACTGCTCCGACCGCACGACGCGAGCCATGCGGTCGGGGAATGTGAAGCCGAGGCTGAGGTGTTGCAGGCGCGCATAGGAGCCGTTTTCGACGTAGTAAGAATTGGCCTGCGTATTGGTACTGAAATTGGCGGCGCTTTCAAATATCGGAACGCCGCCGCCGGTGCGCGTGGGAAGCCATGAGTCGCGGACGCGAGTGCTCACAGCGGCCCCGCTGAACGAGGGGTAAAAATCCGAAAACCAGCGCTGGTTGTTGAAAATCTGACTGCCGAGCGAGGTGTACAGGCTGGCATTAAGGTCGAGGCCCTTGTAACGCAGCACTACGGCCAGGCTTCCGGTGAATTTCGGAATGGGGCTGCCGAGGTAAGTCCGGTCGCTGTCGTTGATGCGTCCATCGGCATTCAGGTCCCTGAACCGGAACCGGCCTGGGGCGGCCCCGGATTGCGCCGGCGCAGAAGCTACTTCTTCCTTGCTTTGGAAAAGCCCCGTAACCTCGTAGCCATAAAACGAAGACAATGCATGCCCCGGCTCGTTGCGGATAACGGGCGTCCCCAGGCGCGTCCCACCCGCTGAAAAGTAAGGCACAAGCGGTGCAATGCGCGTGATTTTGTTGCTTAAAAAACTGCCCGATACCGAGATTTCGTACCCAAGCGCGCCGTTGACCGTCCCTTTTGTCGCCAGGGCAAGGTCCACGCCCTGGTTGCGCATCCGCGCTACATTCACGAACGGCGCGCTCGCCCGCGTACCAACCACGCCCGGAATGGGCAGCTGGTACAGCAAATCACGCGTTTCCTTGCGCCATACATCCACTACCGCTTCCAGTTTGTGATTAAAAAAAGATGCATCAAAACCCGCATTATAAGTGATGCTCGTCTCCCACCGCGCTTTGGGATTCCCGATCTGGCTCGCATAATACCCGGCTTCGATGCTGCCGTTCGTTGCCCCGAGGTCGTAGCCGTTGGCTGCATTGGAAAGATACAGGCTGTACTGATTGGTGGAGCTCAGATAATTAGAATTACCCATCCGCCCATAGCCCGCCCGGATTTTCAAATCCGTAATCCAATGCACGTTGCGCATAAAACCCTCATTGGCCAGCAGCCAGCCTGCCGAGAATGCCGGGAAAAAGCCAAAGCGGTTCTCCGCCCCGAATTGCGACGAGCCGTCCCTTCGCATTACCGATGTGAAAATATAGCGATCGTTATAGATGTATTTCAACTGCCCGAACAGTGAGTAAAACCGGTTGCCCATCGCCCTGCCGCTCCCAACCTGGCGCGTGGAGCCAGGAACCGTGGTCCCGAGCGTAATGTAGTTAGGGTCGGTGGAGAATGGGTTCACGCCCGACCCGCTCATGTTCCTGCCCGCGCCGGTGTTCAACGCCTCCATGCCCAGCAATGCGCCCAGCTGGTGGCGGCCGAGCTGTTTGTTGAACCGCAAGGTATTCGTGAAAGTCCAGGCGACACCATAGCCGGAGCCTTCCGTATAGGTGGTGTTGGCGATGTTCTCCGAGTTTTCGTAGGTCGCGCGGGTGAGTGAGCCGTTGTAATTGGCAAACAAGGTACCGCCTATACTGCTGCGGAAAACCAGAAACGGGGCAATGTCATATTCCGCAAATGCATTGCCGAAGCCATACACGGTGCGGTTGAAGTTGTTGGCAGCCGCCTGCCTGCTGGCAACCGGATTGCGTGGATTACTGAACCCCGGTGCCGCCGTGCCTGCGTACCCGCCAAATGCATTGTAAACCGGGATGATCGGTGCCATGCGGAATGCCGCCAGAATATCGTTTTCATCGGCCGATACACTAGGATTGTTGTTTAAGTTATTTCCTAAAAATCCCCCGCTGCTGCCCTGCTGGCCGGTGGTAGAGATGTAGGTCAATTGCAGGTTTTCGCCCAGGCGTAACTTTTTAGTAAGGCCGTAATCAGAGTTAATGCGAAAAGTGTAGCGGTCGAAATTGTTGTTGATCACCATTCCGTCCTGCTTCTGGTAGCTGATACCGAGATAATAGCGGTTTTGCCCGCCCCCGCCCGAGAGCCCGAGCGAGTGGCGCATCAGCGCCGCATTGCGGGTAATGGCCTTATACCAGTCGGTGCCGGCCGGGTTGGCCGGAATGACGAGGTAGTAAGGCCCTGCTGCGGGATCGGTGTTGTATCTGGCACGTTCAGCCGGCAAACCCACCGTCGAAGCCGACAGACCCGGCCGGTTTCCTACCAGCAGGTAATCCGGCAAAACCGGTGTTTCGCCGGAACCGTACTGCCCGTTGGCAATGCCATTGAAGCTCCCCGGGCCCGTCGTCCCTCCCGCCTGGAAAATATCATTACGCCTCGCCTGCCAGGTCCATTCGGCTTGCTCCTGCGGGCTTAGCACCGGCAGGCCCTTGCCGCGGACCGTCACACCAAACAGCCCGTCATAGCTCAGCCGGATGCCGTTGCTATCCTTGCGCCCTTGTTTGGTAGTGATCACAATCACCCCCGCCGCCGCCCGCGCACCATATACCGACGCCGAGGCGGCATCTTTCAGCACCGTGGTGGAAGCTATATCGGCCGGATTAAGGAAACTGATCGTTTGCGTTGGCACGCCGTCTACCACATACAAAGGATGATTGCCCCCGAATGAACCAAATCCGCGGATACGTACCTGGCTAGATGTGCCTGGCTGACCATTGGTAATGAGCGTCAGCCCGGCTACTCTGCCCTGCAATTGCTGCTCCACATTGGCCGATGGCACGGTCATCAGGTCTTGCGGCCTTACTGTCGATACCGCACCGGTAAACTCCCGCCGCTCCTCGCTAGCATAACCCGTCACCACCATTTCGCCAAGCAACTGCGTGTCCTCTGCCAGCTGCACAAGTACGGTTCCCGCATTTTTAAATGCAATTTCCTTCCGCTCGAAACCCACAGACGAAAACACCAGTTTGCCTTCCTCAGGCGGGACGTCGAGCAAAAAGTTGCCCTTACCGTCCGCTGCGGTGCCGGTAGCCGAATTTTTCAGGGCAACCGTGGTACCCGGCAGCGGCTCACCCAATGCATTCTCCACCCGGCCTGTAAGCTGCCATTTGAAGGTTCCATTGCCCTCACTGGCCGACCTTCCCTCGCCCACCCTCTCGTCGCCCGCATTGTCCTCATCATTTTCCAGATACAGAATGTAGATATTTCCACTACGCCGGAAGCGGATGCGGTGTGGTTCAAGCAGTTTTTGTAAAACCTTGTCCGGGTCTGCATTGGCCTCGAAACGGTCGAAAACGGCCATTTTGCCATCCAGCAAATCGGTGTCGTAATTGAATGTCACATGGTAAACTTCCGCGAAACGCCGCAGGATTGACGGCAGCGTTTGCTGCTGGGCGAAGGTTTCAAAGCCACACAACAATGCAAGCATCAGTACGACCCCAATCCGCATTCGCGACCAGCCCTTTCCTTGCATTGACGCCATCGTTTTCCAGTTGATTATTTTAATACATAACCACCCTGCACCGGCTGCACCTGTAAATGGTAAATGACGCCCAACTGGTTGTAGAAATTGGCAATGGAATCGGTGGTAACCGAACCGGTAAAGCGCTTTTTGAGGATTTCGGGGCTGGCAACGCGCGTGCTGATCCCGAAACCGTCTTGCAGCTGCTCGAATACCGTTTGCAGTGTTTCTCCATTATAAACCAGCTCATGCCGCAGCCAGGCGGTTTGCTGTTCGCCGTCTGTTTTGAATTTTTTCAATTGATTTGCCCTCGCGTCAAGCGTCGCCTGTTCTCCGGGAGCGAGGTCCAGCTGCGCGCCGGCAGTTTCCAGCCTTACCTTGCCTTCCGTGAGCACCACCGCCACGTGCTCGCGCCGGTTGCGGACATTGAAAACCGTCCCGAGCACATTCACCTGCACCCGACCGGCCTCTACCCTGAATCCTATCGCCCGGCCCAGCTTCTGTTCTTTTTTTACTTTGAAATATGCCTCCCCATTCAGGCTGACTTTCCGGGCAAGCAACCCTCTCGCGAAGGATAACTCCGTATTACCGTTCAGCGTAACTTCCGAGCCGTCGGGTAATGTAATCGTTTTAATCTCTCCGAATGCCGTGGCAAAGCCCACCGGCCTGGTATACTGCCAGAAACCGAAACCCGCCAAAACCAGCAAGGCCACACTCGCCGCTACTGCCAGCCATCTTCTGCCAGACGGCAATGGCATTACGGGCGTTTCACGGACTATCGTTTTTTGCCGGATGCGATCCCAGTTGGCCTGCAACTCTTCTGCTCCGAAAACGTCGGTCTGCGCCGCGAGCTCTTTCACGATCCGCACCGCCGCTTCCACTTCGGGGCGCTTGTGCGGGTGCAGTCTGAGCCATTGCAGCCAGAATGCATCGGAAGATTCGGAAGGATCGGTTACCCATTTGATAAAGGCATCATCCGCCACGAAATCCTGGCTCGAAAAATGCTCGTACGACTGCATATTTGAATGTATTAGTTTACCCTACCCGCTCACTTCCGGGCAATTAGGTTATTTTGGTAAAATTCCCGGATCAGCCATTCGGCACCGGCCTCCAAAACGGTTCTATAAATATAGAAAGATATTTTTTTCTGATTTATTTATCGGTATTTTTGAATCTGCTTAAATAAATAATTAATTGGACAAAACGCAGGAACCCGCTGCGTGCCACGCGTATGAAAACAGATCAGAACCTGCAAAATGCTCCCGACGGGAACCATGCAAGTTCTGACGAAACGATGGCCCTGGGGTGCTGGTCCAGGTTGCAACAAAAAGACGAAACCGCGCTCGAATGGCTGTATAAAACCTACGCGCGCATGCTTCATAACTACGGTTACCGCCTCGTCGCCGATAAGGAGCTCGTCAAAGACGCCGTGCAGGACCTTTTCGTCCAGATCTGGCACCAGGCCGACCGCCTTCCGGCCGTCACCTCCGTAAAAGCCTACATGATCGTTGCCCTGCGCCGGGAGCTGCTGCGCCGCATTACCCGCCAGCGCCAGTTTGTCACCCAGGAAACCGAACTTCCCGACGCTTCTTTCGAAGACCAGCTCATTGAAATACAAACAGGAGAAATGATCTCCGAAGGCTTGTCGGCATTTATTCAAAAACTGCCTACGCGCCAGCGGGAGATCATTTTCCTCAAATATTATAGCGGCCTATCCACTGAGGAGATCGCCGCTGCGATGGAACTTACATCGGGCTCGGTTTACAAGCTGATTTACAAGGCACTCGCCAGCCTCAAAGACCTCACTTCTGACTGGAAAGCACTCTGGACGATTGTACTGCTCGCATTGCATTTGCTATTGCTCAAATCGGATATTGGTGAGCTTTAAAATTTCGTCATTGGGCTTTTCGGGTTTAATGGCGAAAAAGTAAATGTCGTGCCGCCCGCTGATCGCCTTCTGCAAAGTACCCGTCACCTTTTGAAGCGTGTCCCACGAGCCCGTTGGCCCGAATGCCACGGTGCTGATCACGGGCCCGGCCTGCGAATCCATGCGCACCTGGATAGTACCCTGCTGGCCCGCCGACGCATATTCATACACAAATTGCCGGATGCCGGTCAGGTCGATGTTTTTTAGTAAAATAAAAGACTTGTGGCCGCCCTGCGAAAGATTATCGCGGAACCTCGCAAAACCTGTGTAGGCATCGGCAAAGGCCGGTTTCACATTCGCGCTCCGCAATTTCACGACGTCGATGCCCGTGAGCGGGCCTACCACATTTCCACCTTTATCCGCATAGGAAGCCACAATGGTATATTGGCCCTTCTGATCGCCAGCAGGATGTTCCGTGAGGCTGGCCTGGCCCTGGATCGGCAATGCCTTGCTGCCCTTTTTGCGGTCGGTGAGGGAGAAAATGTAGCGCACCATTTCCTGCGCGTCCTGGGTCGATAGCTGCGGGTGGGCGCTCATAATGTGCTCCTTGCCCCAGCTGCCTCCGCCGCCATTGATGATCTTCACGGCCAACGCCTCCGTGGAGCCGGGTTTTTCCTTGTACCGCCGGGCGATGGCCGTAAAAGTAGGTCCTACCGAAGGCTTATCGATGGTGTGACAAGCCCGGCAATCGCTGGACGCCATGAGTGTTTTGCCCAATGGAACAGACTCTTGCAGCAATGCGCCGGCATTTTCAGGAATGAGGTTTTGCTGGCTCTCGGGCTGTTGGTTATAGCGCATGGTCACCTTAATGCGCTTCGGATCGGCCTGCCCATCTTCGCGGTCTTTGACCTTCACGGCGTAATTGAACGGCTTACCATCCCAGAAGAACGACTTGTTGGACACGCCCGCGATGCTGACCTGCGGTTTGGTATTGCCCACCTGCACCGTGAGCGTGTCGGTGCTCACCAGCCCCGCCTTGTCGGTTACGCGCAAAACCGGATGGTAAATGCCTGGCTTTTTGTAAACATAACCGGCCACAGGCTTGCTGCTGCCGACGGTTTTGCCATCGAACAGCCATTGGTAGGTAATGTCGTCATCATCATCGAGGTCCTTGCTTCCCTTGCTGCTGAACGTGATGCGCAGCGGCGACTGGCCGCTCATTTGCCGGGCCATCGGGAAATTTCTTCGTTCGGACGTCAGAAACACGGTTTTGTCCACATATGCTTCCCGGGCGGAATCCACGATGTAGGCCTGCGCGACAGGCGGGCGGTTACCGGTGTTGTATTCGATCTTCACCAGGCGGGCATCGTCATTATCAGCCCCGTACACCGAGCCGTATTCGAGCATGTACATAGCCCCGTCCGGCCCGAATGCGAGGTCGATCGGGCGGCGGAAATCTCCATTGGCGGCCATGAACGGTTCGCTGCGGACGTAGTTTTCCTGATCGTCGAACCGTAGCGCCATTACCCAGTTACGCATCCAGTCGAACACAAATAGCGCCCCGTCGTAGTAATCCGGGAATTTGGAAGGACTGGTCACTTTATTGTCGAAGGTGTAAAATTCGCCAGCCATTGCGCTCCGTCCACCGACGCCGAGCTCAGGAAACGCTTCCGAAGCGGCATAGGGGTACCAGATCATGGCCGGTACCGCCGGGGGCAGTTCACGAAGCCCGGTATTGTTCGGAGAGTTGTTCACCGGTGCTGCCGGGTCAAATTTCGGGCCGGCAGTTTTGGTAGCGAAGTCCCATTTGGCATAAGCTGCATTGTTCCCCGAAAAATAGGGCCAACCATAGTTACCGGCCTCTTTGGCCTGGTTAAACTCGTCGTAACCGCGTGGCCCCTGCGCACCGTCATTACCCGCATCCGGCCCGATTTCACCCCAATACAGCACGGAAGTTTTCGGGTTCACGGCAATGCGGTAGGGATTGCGGCAGCCCATTACGTAAATCTCGGGCCGGGTACCAGCCATGTCTTTCGGGAACAGGTTTCCTTCGGGAATGGTGACCGTGCCGTCCGGTTCGGGGTGGATGCGCAGGATTTTTCCTTTCAAATCGTTGGTATTGGCCGAAGAACGCTGCGAATCCTGGCTATAAAATTCCTTGCCCGACCGCTCGTCCATGGGCGAGTAACCGCCCGACGGAAAGGGCGTCGAACTGTCGCCGGTGGAAAGGTACAGGTTACCCGCTTTGTCCCACGCCAGCGAGCCGCCGTGGTGCGATCCGCTGTTTTTCTGCACAGGCACTTTCAGCAGGATTTTCTCAGACGCGAGGTCAATGGCATAGTCGCCTGTCAATGTAAACCTCGCAAGCTGGAACGCCAGGTTTTCCTCGGTAAGCCCTTCCGGCGCGTAGTAAAGGTAAAGCCGCCGGTTTTGGGCAAAATGCGGATCTAATGCAATGCCTATCAGCCCCGTACCGCCCATGTTGGTGATGGAAAACTTATGAATAAGCCGCGACTTCCCCGTTTTAGGATCAAAAACAGACAGGTTACCGAATAATTCGGTGTAAAAAACCTTTCCATCCGGCGCGATGGCCAGCTCCATCGGCGAGTTCAGATCATTGGCGACAATGCTTTTGACAAACCGGTTCTGCTCGGGCGTCACTTTGGAATAGGCTTTGGCATAATCCAGATGCACATTCTCTCCGATCGCATACCGGATGCCGCCGAGCAAATGTTTCAGGAATGCAGGATCACTGTAACTCTCGTCGGTGTGCCCGTTGCCGGTATAAAACGCCCGACCGCCATCGAATGCATGGTACCAGGCAATCGGGTGGCGCGTGCCGTTGGTCCCGCCGTCGTAGGAATTTTCATCCAGCTCGGCCAGCACTTTAATGCCCGAATAAAACGAGCGGTAATTGTACCATTCGTCCGCGCGTTCCCATTGGTCGGGTAATGCGCTGGTGGCGGGATGCGTTTTGTCGAGCACGCGTACCGTCGCTTTCCGCACGTTGGGATTGTGCGGGTGGCTCGCGAAATGCGCCCCCATTAATTTACCATACCACGGCCAATCATACTCCGTATCCGCCGCCGCGTGAACGCCCACATAGCCGCCGCCGGCCTGGATGTAGCGTTCAAATGCTGCCTGCTGCCCGCCATTGAGTACATTCCCCGTAGTGTTAAGCCAAATAACGGCCGCGTAGTTTTTCAGGTTCTGATCCGTAAATGCGGTAGCATCGGTGGTGGTATCGACTGAGAAACCATGCTCCGAACCTAGTTTTTGAATGGCGCCAATGCCGTATGGAATCGAGCTGTGATGCCAGCCTTTTGTTTTGGTAAAAACCAGCACTTTCAATGGCGCTGCGGCCTGGCGCACCGTCATGGCCGAGTACAGCAGCCAAAGCGAAGCCAGCAAAACGACGCCTGTAACTTTTAATCTGAATGAGGTCATAAGCGTGGATTAAGGGTTAGGAAGGCCAATGGCATACCGGATACCGCCCAGCAAATGCTTCTGAAAAAGCGGGTCTTCATAGGCGGAGGCCAAATGCCCCAGCGCGGTGTAGAATGCCCTGCCGCCGTCGAACGAATGTTTCCAGGCCAGCGGATGGTAGTCGCCCTCGGTGCCGCCTTCGTAGGTTTTTTCGTCAGCCAGGAAAAGCACTTCCACATTGCCGGTGCGCTTGTTGAAATTATACCATTCGTCTTTCCACTCCCAGCGCTCGGGCAAATGCGCGGTCGAAGGGTCTTTGCGGTTGGTCACCTGCACTACGCCGGGGACTGGGTCGGGCGGGTGGTTGACGAACACGGCGCCCGTCAATTGCCCAAACCACGGCCATTCTTTTTCCGAAGCGGAGGCCGAATGAATGCCCACATAACCCCGCCCGCTGCGGATGTATCGCTCAAATGCTTCCTGCTGAGCTGCATTCAATACGTCGCCGGTTGTGGAAAGCCAGATTACGGCCGCATATTGCTTCAATGTCTGGTCGGTGAAATAGCCCGCGTCTTTGGTCGTGTCCACATCGAACCCATTGGCCTTGCCGAGCGCCGTGATGGCCCGGATACCGCTGGGGATCGATTCGTGGTAGTAGCGGAGTGTTTTGCTGAAAATCAGCACCCTGGGCCGCTTTTGGGCAAGGCACGCCCAGGAAAAGCCGAGGCTTAGGAATAGTAACAGGATGAGTTTCTTATTCATAATGACAGGTCATTCAATGACCGTAGTTTTAAAAATCTCTTTTGTAAAAAATGCGCTCTAAAAGCTGGCGTGCCGGGCCGTCGGGGTCGATTCGGACTTCACTTTTATTGTCGAAAACCATCATGGCGCCTTTGCTTTTGGAAAACTCCGGCCATTCGGGCAGACCTTTGTGCGACGGGTTGCCGGTTCGCGCGAAATGGATCCAGGCTTTGCTCATGCGGTCGGCGAGTTCGCGGGCTTGCGGGCCGCCGCCGGTCATCGTCTCGCAACGGTCGGTATTGGCGAATGCAAACGGGATTTCGCTGCAATGGAAAGCGCGCGGCCGCTGGTCGAGCACGGGCGTTTGCCAGGCGAAAAGGTAGAGGTAAACCGGCGCTGCCTGCTGCTGCGCCTTTCGTTCGGCTTGCAGGTAAGCAAGCGTGTTGTAGGGAGAAATGTAGGAGAGTATTTCAACCGGTTTGGCATGCTTGTGAACGCCCCGCATGACTTCATACACCTGCCGGCCTTTCGCGCCGAAACGCTCGGAGAGCTTTTTCTTTAAACCATCTTCATCCAGCGACTCCATTGCCGCATTGTTAATGCTGGCCGAAGCCTCGTTCCGGTTGGTACCGATCAGCATTGGAATGTGCGCGGAGTAATCCGGCACCACGGGATCGAACGGGTGCGCCGGGAGCACCTTACCGTCCACCACCGGCTGCCATCCTGCCCTGCCCACGCCCACCGGAAATTGCGTTTCCAGCTTTTGCTCGGCGGCGGTACTGGCCCGCACAATGTCGGAAAAAGGTATTTGATGAATGTCCCCGATATTGGACCGGCTGATTTTCAATTCATTCAATACCAAACCCGACAGCTCCGAAGCATAGGCCTGCGTGGCCACCTGCACCGTAGAGCTGCTTTGGGAGATCGCCTTATGAAAAAGCCCCTTTGCCGACGGCATCGCCATGAGCGTGGTAACCTTGGCCGCCCCACCCGACTGCCCGAAAATGGTAACATTGCCCGCATCGCCGCCGAAGCCTGCGATATTGTCGCGTACCCATTCGAGCGCGGCCACGAGGTCGAGCATGCCCGCATTGCCCGAGTAGGCGTAGGAATCGCCATAATCCGACAAATCCAGAAAGCCAAATGCATTGAGGCGGTGATTCACCGAAACCACCACCGCATCGCCCGACCGGCTCAGGTTTTCGCCGTCGTAGGACGGGTGTTCCTGAGCCGAACCGGAGAAAAATGCCCCGCCGTGCATCCAGAACAGCACCGGTCGCTTTTTGTTGTCATTAATACCCGGCGTCCAGATGTTCAGCCGCAGGCAGTCTTCGCCCTGGAAGCCGTCATTCCATTGGTATAAAAAAGCATATTCCTCCATGCCCCAGCCTTTGTTGGGCTTTTGCGGACACACGGGCCCGTAGGTGAGCGTATCGCGTACGCCCGACCATGCTTCCGGCTTGGATGACGGCATAAACCTGCCCTTTCCGGCTGTGGAAGCGCCGTAGGGAATGCCTTTGAAATTGAAAATGTCACGATGCACGTAGCCACGCACTTTGCCGTTAGCTGTGTCGGCTACGGCCAGGCCACGGGAGGCTTTCACTGTCTCGCCTTCCGGCGCCACGGGGGCCGCTACCACGGAGGCCGACGAAGCGTCGGCCGCGTGGCTCAGGCCCAGCGCAGGAATGCCTAAAGTGAGGTTTTGCAGGAAATCCCTTCTGCTGTTTTTCATGCTGAGGTAGCCGGTCAATAGTTAGGATTCTGCGTGAGCACGTCGGGTCCCTGGTAGTCGATCTGCGTTTGCGGGATCGGGGCATATTCGTCGCGACCGGACGTGAACTTGCCGCCGGCGTATGCTACGGGCAATTTGGTCTTTTCGTAATTCAGGAAATCGTTCAGGACTTTCTCCGCATCGCCCCAGCGCACAAGGTCGAAAAAGCGGTGGCCTTCGCCGGAGAGTTCCAGCTTACGCTCGAAACGGACGGCCTGGCGGGCAATGGCCTTATCGCCCCATACCGCTGCATAAGGTGCAATAGTGTAGTTCGCGGCATTTTTGCCGTCGGCCGTTTTCACCCAGGATTCCCGGTTGGCAGCCCGTTCACGCACCATATTCACGTAGGTCTGCGCCTTTTGCAAGCTGCCCACCTCTATTTCCGCTTCCGCAGCCATCAGCAGCACATCAGCGAAGCGGATAATGTTGTAGTTGATCGCCGAATAGGTATCGGTGCTAGCCGTCGCATCCGACAGGTTCTTTACCTGTGATTTGTAGTGAATGAACTTCTTGGGCGAATACGGCCCTCCAAAGCTCTGGTCGCGGATCCAGGAGTAGCCCGGATGCACGCCCCAATCGAGGAACGGGATGCCGCGACGGCCTACCGACCAGTCGAGGCGCGGGTCCACCGGCCCGGCGTCGGGCGCAAAAGCTTGGTCCGAAACCATTCCCTGGTCGGTTTTCAGTTGGTTGGCAGTGGCATTATATGAACCGTCGAGCAATGGCAGGCCCTGCGCATTCACGCGGAACGAATTGGCCAGCTCGAAGCTCGGCTGGAAATAGCCGCAGCATCCGCCGGGCGCGCTGGAACCGTAGGGGTAATTCAGCCCCAGATCGGTGTTTGCATTGTCGGTACTGCCCGTGTTGGCCGCTGCCTGGATCGCGAATACCGATTCGGAGTTCGTTTCTTTGGCTGCATTGAAAATGTCGGTATAGTTGGCTACCAATGCGTATTTCAACCCGCCGCTGGTGACGCCGTTGGCGATTACCTCGTCGAACAGTGTTTTGGCTTCCTGGTATTTTTTCTGGTACAAATAAATTTTAGCCAGATAAGCCGCCGCCGCCCATTTGTTGGCCCGGCCTACGAGCGATTGCGTGGCGGGGAGGTTTTTGTAGGCATAATCCAGGTCTGCCTCGATTTTCGGCCAGATGTCCGCATTGTTAGGTACTTTTTCAATCCCGTTTCCATAGGTCATCGTCTCATCCACGAACGGCACTTTGTCGAACATCCGTTTGAGATCGAAATAATAATGGGCACGCAGAAACCGCGCTTCGGCCGAAATGCGCTGCTTGTCGGCGTCGGAAACGTCCGCACCTGCCTCGGGAAGGATACGCAGGACAGCATTGGTGCGGCTGACGCCTTCGTACATCGCATTCCATTTCTGGCCGATATCGAAAAGGCTTGGATAGAGCTGGTAGGTCATCCAGGGAATAAGGTCGCCATAGTCGCCCGAGTTAGAGCCCTTGTTGGCATCCCCCCCGGAAATGCTGCCGCGCAGCCAATTGAAAGTACTCGTTACCCGTCTGAAACCGCGGCCGTTCGTTTCGGCGTATGCCGCTACCAGCAAGCCTTCGATGCCGGCTTTCGAATTCAGTTGCGCTTCTGAAAGCTGGCCCGTTGCGGGCACTTCCAGGAATTTGTCCGAGCATGCGCTGTTGCAGAAAGTGAGCAGCAGCATGATGACCCAGGATTTATGAATGTGTTTTTTGATCATGGTTAAATGCTTTGATCTGATAATTTACAGCGTGAAACTCAAACCCAGGTTATAGCCGCGGGTCACCGGATAATTGCCCACGTCGATCCCGAATGCAGAATCCGACGAGCCGCCCACCGCCGGGTCGAGGCCCGAATATTTGGTAATGGTGAAAAGGTTGGTGGCCGACACCGATACCCGCAGCCTGCTTACGCCAATGCGCTTGATAGCCGCCGCCGGGAATGTATAGCCCAGGTTGAGGTACTGCATCCGGGCGTAAGAACCGTTCTCTACATAATAGGAATTGGCCTGGGTGTTGGTACTGAAATTCCCCGCGCTTTCGAAAATGGGCACGGTGGTATCGGTACGGTCGGGTAGCCAGGAGTCTTTCACCCGCGTGCTGAGGGCACCGCCAGTGAACGAAGGGTAGAAATCTGTGAACCAGCGTTGGTTATTGAAAATTTTGTTCCCCAATGAGGTGTACACATTTGTATTGATATCAAAGCCATTATAAGTCAGCCCAAGGGAAATACTACCGGTGAATTTCGGCACCGGGCTACCCAGGTAAGCGCGGTCGGCGTCGTTGATTTTGCCGTCGTTGTTGAGGTCGGCGAACCGGAACCTTCCCGGCGCGGCACCTGCCTGCGTGGGCGCACCGGCGACTTCCTCCTTGCTATTGAACAGCCCAGCCACCTGGTAGCCGAAAAACTCCGACAGCGTATGCCCCACTTCATTGCGCACCACCGGCGTACCAAGGCGCGTCCCGCCACCCGTGAAATATGGAACCAATGGCGCAATGGCGGTGATTCTGTTACTCAGAAAACTCCCGATGGCCGTCACTTCATAGTTGAGGTCGCCGGTAACCTTGCCCCGGTTGGTGAGCAACAAATCTATCCCTTGGTTACGCATGCTTGCCACGTTCACGAAAGGTGCATTGGCGCGCACGCCCACCACGCCCGGCAATGCGAGCTGGTAGAGCAGGTCACGCGTGTCCTTCCGCCAAAAATCCACAACAATTTCCAGCTTGTTATTGAACAGCGCGCCGTCGATACCGATATTGGAAGTGACGCTCGTTTCCCATTTCGCATCCTGGTTACCGATCTGGCTCGTAAAGTAGCCAGGCAGAATGGTGTTGTTGGTACCGCCCAGATCGTAGCCGTTTGCGGCATTGGAAGCATACAGGCTATACTGGTTCGTCGAGCTCAGGTAGTTGGAATTACCCATTTGCCCATAGCCGCCGCGGATTTTCAGGTCGGAGATCCAATTGATATCCTTCATGAAATTTTCCGCAGAAATCCGCCATGCACCCGAGAATGCGGGGAACACGCCAAACCGGTTACCGGGCGAAAATTGCGACGAGCCATCGCGCCGCACCACCGCTGTCAGAATGTAACGGTCGTTATAAACGTATTTGGCCTGCCCGAAGAGCGAATAGAAATTATTTCCTTTGGAATAACCACTGTTTACCTGCCGTGTGGTACCAGGTGTGGTGGTGCTCAGCGTAATGTAATCCGGGTCGGTCGAGAAGGGATTCAGGCCGGAGCCGTTCATATTGCGGCCCGCGCCGGTATTCAGCGACTCGATGCCGCCGAGCACATTGATTTCGTGCTTGCCGAAGGTCTTTTTGAATGTAGCCGTATTGGTGAATGTCCAGGCCAGCCCGTACCCGGAAGATTCATTATAGGTAAAGTTGGCGATGTTCTCGGAGTTCTCGTACGTGGCGCGCGAGGAGCTGGTGTTGTAATTCCCAAAATAGGTACCGCCAATGCTGCTGCGCAATGTCAGAGAAGGGATCACATCGTATTCAATATATGCATTGCCAAATCCGTACAACGTGCGGTTGCGGTTGTTGGCGGCCGCTTGTCTGCTGGCGAGCGGGTTTCGCGGGTTACCAAAGCCCGGTGCCGCCGTGCCGCCATACCCGCCGAATGCATCGTACACCGGAAGTATCGGCGCCATGCGGAATGCCGAGAGGATATCGTTCTCGTCGGACGAAATGCTGGAATTGTTATTGGTACTATTGCCCAATGCGCTGCCCGAATTGCCTTGCAGGCCGGTTGCACCGACGTAAGCGAGCTGGATGTTTTCACCGATCCTCAGCTTTTTACTCAAATCAAATTCCGTATTCGTACGAAGCGTGTAGCGCGAAAACTTGTTGTTGATCACAATCCCGTCCTGCTGCTGCATACCGAAGCTCACATAGTACCGGCTGAAATCCGAGCCGCCCGAAAACCCGAGCGTGTGCCGGGTCATGGGGGCATTGCGGGTAATGGCTTTGTACCAGTCGGTGCCCTGCTTATTGGCCTCCATGACGAGGTAGTGGGCCCCATTAGCCGGGTTGGTGTTGTATTTTGCACGTTCGGCGTCCAGGTTCACGGCCGAGGCTGGCTGCCCCACCTTGCTGCCCACCAGCAGGTAATCGGGCAAAACGGGGCTTGCGCCGGAACCGTACTGCCCGTTGGCAATGCCGGAGAAGCTGTTAGGGCCAATGGTGCCGCCATTCTGAAAAATGTCGTTTTTGCGCGCCTGCCAGGTCCAGTCGGCCTGCTCCTGCGGGTTTAATATTTCCTGACCTTTGCCCGGATTGGTAAAACCATACAAGCCGTCGTAGGTCACTTGCAGTTTCTGCGCTTTCTTTTGTCCTTTTTTGGTGGTTAGCACGATCACCCCCGCCGCAGCCCGCGCACCGTAAATGGATGCCGAAGCAGCGTCTTTCAACACCGTCGTCGATTCGATGTCGTTGGGATTGATAAACTGGATGCTCTGCGTGGGCACCCCATCGACCACATACAGCGGCTGATTACCCCCAAAGGACCCGAACCCACGGATACGCACCTGGCTGGATGTCCCCGGCTGGCCATTGGAAATGACCGTCAGGCCGGATACCCGTCCCTGCAACTGCTGCTCCACGTTGGACGATGGGACAACCTGCAATTGCTGCGGTTTTACGGTCGAAACCGCCCCGGTGACCTGGCTGCGGTTTTCGGTGGTATAGCCCGTCACCACTACTTCCGTCAGCACGGCGATATCATCTTCGAGCGTGATGGTGATGCTGGAACTGTTGCCCACCCGCACTTCCTGCGATTTGTAGCCGATCGAAGAAGCGACGAGCACGGGGTCGGCGCCCTGGACCGTGATACTGAAATTGCCGTCGACATCCGTGGATGTTCCGGTCTGGCTGCCTTTGAGCAGGATATTGACGCCGGGAACGGGCCCCGCGACGCTGCTGACCTTGCCGGTCACGACGCGGCCCTGCCCGAAGGCATTCATTGCAAAACAGAGCATTATGCCTAAAAGCGTAATGGCCCTCGATGCCTGGTAAACGATTTTTCTCATGAAGAAAAAGGCTTTTGGAATAAGCGAAACTTCATCGCGCAGTTTCGCATTGTGCGCAAAGCCTTCCCATTTCCGCGGTTGTCTAGAATGCCTGCGGAGCATTGGAAGCAGCTTCAAAGCCTTAGTGCAATACTTACCCAGGATTATCCTCTTTTATCAAAAATTTTTTTTCAGTAGCAGCGTCCGAGAGATTGAATGTTCGGCAAAGTGTCCACTTTTGATCTAAAAACTAACATATGGACGAAGATGACTGTTGTCCAAAACCAGAATTGCACAGATACTTTTTCATATTGTCAGTCAACTAAGGCGCAAGGCTAGCCGGTGATGGGAAGCTTACAGAACCCAAAATTATCGCGGTTTCCACATATGAAGAATGCTCTTCCGCGCACCTGCTGACATACTGTTGTCAAACCTTCTTGTTTAATTGCGTCTGCATCGGAGCATAACAAACGCCTTACCCCAAGTTAAGCCGTTGCATTACACCGAATTTTCCATTGTCAAAAAATTAGCAATCCATGGAAGCAACGCAAAAGAAAAAACCGACCGGACTCACAAAAGACGCAGGCTGGCAATTTGGTGTGCGCAAAACCTTTCATCGCTCACGCGAGGATGTTTGGGATTTTCTTTTTTCAGAGATAGGGCTCAGGATATGGTTGGGAAAGCTCGATACAGATTTTGATACAAACAAGGTGTATAGCACTGCTGAGGGAATTGAGGGGCGCATCAATGTCTTACATCCTTACTCACATATCAGATTGACCTGGCAGCCAAAGAATCGCGAACAGGCCACCCATCTGCAGGTACGTGTCATGGGCGACAAGCAAAAAGCGATCGTCAGTTTTCATCATGACCACCTGGAAAGCGAAAAGGAACGTGATGCGGTCAAAGTGTATTGGAACGACAAAATGAAGAAAATCGCCGAAGCATTATTATAGGACGTGGCGCGAAGTTCGGCCAGTTGCAGACAAAAAGCCTATCGAAGATTTGCGTAGCAGACCGGACAAATTCCGCCTTTCGAAAGTGCCTTTGGATCGATTTAGTAAATATTAGTTAGCTCGTCGTTGTTACGGTTTGACTTCACCCGACAGAGGCAGTCGGCAAAATAAATTCTGTGTCTGAGTAGTTTTTAAAATCAATGCCCTTATAGTGTTGTAGATATCTACAACACTAAATCGCAAGATATGATAGACTTCGACCAAGTTGGCTTTGGGTATGGAAAGCAAAAGGCATTATTTGAAAATTTAGACCTGCATTTGTGCCCTGGACGGATATATGGGCTTTTGGGTAAAAATGGGGAAGGAAAATCCAGTTTGCTTCGAAATATGGCCGGGCTGCTTTTTCCGAATCGGGGAGAAATCAGTGTAATGGGTTTCAAGCCGAGCAACAGGCAGGCTGAATTCTTGCAGGATGTATTTTTTATTCCGGAGGAGCCCTATCTACCAACGCTTACAGTAAAAAAGTTCTCGGAGTCGTTTGGTAAGCTTTATCCGAAATATGACCAAACCAAATTCCTTGAAGGCATTTCAAATTTTAGTGTTTCTCATACTGATAGACTGGATCAAATGTCCTACGGACAAAGAAAGAAAGTGTTCATCTCTTTCGGACTGGCTTGCAATACAAAAGTGCTTCTAATGGATGAACCTACTAATGGTTTGGACATCCCATCAAAGATCCAATTCAGAAAATTGGTACTCTCCGCTCTGACGGATGAAAAGATTATAGTGATTGCCAC
Source organism: uncultured Dyadobacter sp. (assembly GCF_946482605.1). The sequence continues at coordinate 227,161 of NZ_CAMLSE010000005.1, forward strand.
ACACCAGGTTCGTGATCTTGATAATATTATTGATAGCGTCATTATTCTAAACGAAAACAAGGTAGCCATCCATGTTGAGCTGGAAACGGTTGCCCAGCATTTGTCTTTTGATACGTATGCTGGCACTGATGAGGAAAGCGACAGTGTCCTTTATGCACAACCTGGCCCGGATGGATGCAAAGTAGTCAGCAGAAATATCTTTGGTAATGAGACGAGAATGGACCTTGAACAATTTTTTAATGCGGTCGTCAAAAATCCAACAGAAATGCAGAAAATCTTCCATCAGAGGCCCCCACACTGGAATTAACATTAACAGCTATATATGAAAACGTCATCTACCTTTTACCGGATCCGTATTTTGTTCGGTCTTTACTTTGCCCAAAATGGCAAAAATTATATGTGGGTTAGCTGCTTGCTGATTATAGGTGTATTAGCTATGACATTGCCCACATTGTATTTTGATACCTACAACCACCAATGCCAGCTACTCCAATATGCTGCAATTCCGCTGGTCCTTATCTTCGGAAGCAGTTTTTACACAAGTACTGCATTATCCGACTACGCGGCGGGCAACAAAGGAATGTTTGCATTAATGACACCTGCCTCAATAAGTGAAAAGACGCTTGCTGCCCTATTGGTTAACCTGGTTTTTTTAATCTCCTTTCTGACCTTCTTTTGGATAATGCATTTTTATACAATGCTTTTTGCAAATGCAAGAATTCCAGTAGCACATGCCAAGTATAGCCCTGTCACACGTGAAGTGGCGATATATCTCACCTACTGTTATTTCTTATTTAACAGCATGGTGTTTGCCGGATCAATCTATTTCACTAAGTCCTCATTTGTGAAGACACTGGTCTGCGCCATCCTGGGAGTGTTTGCGCTTAGCTGGGCTAACACGTCTTTTGCCAAATATTTAGCCTCGTACCCAATGATGTTAGGCGCAGTTCCATTTGGGGGCTGGAACGTGGTTCAGGATAGTAGCCTTAAAGTTTATAAAATTCAGTTTCCGGACATGGCTTACGCATGGCTTTATAGTTTGCCTGCCCTCATGGTATTGGGCTTGTGGCTTGTGGCTTACAAGCGATTGCAGGAAAAGCAGCTTTAACCAAATTGCGGTGGAATTCAGAGATAAACAATCAATTTATTTACAGATCGCAGATCACATTTGCGAGGGCATCCTGCAAGGAAAATGGCAAGAGGGCGAACGAATACCGTCAGTGCGCGAGCTTGCAGTTATCATGGAGGTAAATCCTCATACGATTTTGCGCAGCTATGATTTTCTTTTAAATAAAGACATCATTTTCAATAAACGCGGACTGGGATACTCCGCGTCTCATTCTGCCAAAGCCTTAATCATTGTTTATCGCAAGCAAAGATTCATGGATAAAGAACTACCTGTTTTCTTTTCCAACCTTGTATTGCTGGACATCAGCATTGAAGAAATCAAAGTACTCTACAATGAATTTATTTCAACAAATAATCCAGTCAACCTTCAAAATCAAGCCGATGAAAACCAGTGATAAATTATTACTTTTCTTAATACTCGCCTTCCTGGTTGCTACACTGGGAAGCAACCTTATACTTAGAAATGAGTATAAAAAAGTCGAAACATCTACAAAAAAGCACTAAATGCCGATGGCAATGTAAAAGTACTGGCCGCATTGTTCGATCGTCATCCATTTGAACCGTCTACTGACGTTCTGTAGCCTCCCGAGTAACAGGGGTAAAGAAATTAACCAGGTTACCATCAGGATCGCGGAAAAGCAGCGACCGGTTGCCCCATGGCATTGTGGTCGGTTCCTGCACGAGCGCTTGCCCAAGGTAGTCTGCAAGTCGTTTGAAATGCGAATCCACATCATCGACGCGGAATTCAAGAATGAGCGAACGGTTTGTGGCAGGTGAAGCGACGCTGTCGCCGCCAAACAACTGCAGAGTTCGCGTACTTCCTATCGCAAGTACGGCCAACGGCGTGCGGACCTCTGCAAAATCGTCCGTGTAGCGGACAGCAGAGTGGCCGGTAATCTGCTCGTAAAAATCGACAAGGGCACCGACGTTGGCGGTGATGATACGGGTCGAAACAAATGTCATAAAGGGAATCGTTCAGTTTTTGAATTCCCAAAGAAATACCCACCGATTGACAGCCGTATGTCAGTAGCTGCAAAAAAACACAGCATATGATTTGCATTATTACGTCTGATCTGTCCATGCATCCAACTCATTTGATCGAAGCCCCGTCCAAACCGCTTCTATCAATCCAGAAGCACCATTCCGCCCCGGCAAATCTTGATGGCAAGTTCGCCGGGGCGTGCATATACTTTTCGAGTGAAGACAGGGGGAATATTGAAATACCGAAAAATCCCGGCAGGACCATCATCAGCATCATGGCCAGTGTGCAAACATCTCGTCCGGTTTTCTCGGAAAGACTATTTAAGCCGCATTATAATAACACTCCACTTGGGCAAGTTAACATAAATCTTATTATCGGGTTGAGTCCACGGCTCATGAAAAGCGTTTCCTGATCCATCCCACCCTCCAAATGAACTATCTTGGGTACACAAGATTTGTGACCATTGCCCTTGCCGAGCACCTGTGGCAACACCATAACTGTGGTTGGAAAAGTCGTGCTCACTAAGGTTGACAATCGTCAGGACGATATTGTTAAAGTCTTCTCTGACAAAACCAAGGACCTGATTAAATTCATCTGAATGGACAATATCGAGCGAATCAACGCGCAAAGCTTTATTTGTCAAACGAATTTGATTGCATTCACTTACCAGGCGCCGCATTTGAATGCCGAGTGGATCGCCTGCTATCGCCCAGTTAAAGCGGTGATCACCATAATTGTCCGAGCCGTCATGCCAGTACCCAAACGGCACATGTGGCGATGCCATGTGGCACTCGGATCCCATAAAAAGCATCGGCGTACCGGGCATGGCAATGTTAAGTGCCCAAGCCAGCCGACATTTGGCTCGCGCCGTCCAATCCTCACGTCCCCCCAAAAGGTCGATCAGATAACGATGTCTGGTATCCCAGTTACTGAGCCCGTGTTCTGCATCTCCATTTTCCATATCGCCGATATCGTCGTGGGAACCCAGCGTATATTTTACAAGGTTCCATGCGTGATCGTAGCCATCCCAGCCTAAAATGCTCTTGATCCTTTGCAAGGGCTGCTGTCCTGCCAGCGCACGCTGGCATTCATGGTGTGATTCGGCAAACCAGGTAGCGGAAAATCCGCCAGTTTTGATGATCCATGGATGTGCGGGCAGGTGTTCGGCGATAAAGTATTTTTCCGGAAAATCTTCCCGGAGCCTGTCGATTACCAATTTTAAAGCATTACCGTCAATTTGAGTGGTCACATCAAAGCGTAACCCGTCTGCATGGTATTCTTCAATGAACATGCGGGCGTTTTGATAAAAATAGTCCTGTACCTCCCTTTTCCACCATGCCGGTCCACGCCCCCACCAAGTGTTTTGCCCACCCTCGAAGTACATTCCGTCGGGATGAACGGCATCAGGTGCAAGCTCATCGTGCTCGATGCAGCCAAAATGATGCAGGGCGTTATCACCAGGTCCGGCGTGATTGTAAACGACGTCAATAATGACTGCCAATCCGGTTTCATGCGCAGCGTTGATCAGGTGCGCCAAATTGTAGGGTGAGCCGTAGGATGATTCTGGCGCGAAAAATGAAGCTGGATTATATCCCCAGGAGCGGTCGAACTGCCATTCGTGGACAGGCATAAGCTCTATACAGGTAAAACCCATTTCCCTGATATAACCAAGTTTACTTTCAATGTCCAGAAATGTCGACCAGGATTTGTGGAGATGATCTCCCCGACCGGCAAAGCTACCCACATGTAATTCATAAATAATGAATGCATCAAATTTCGGAGTTTGGAACGGGAGCCAAGACGTCAGCGTAATGCCAGGAATCACCGAAGCATTCCGGCTGCTTGGATCGTTTCTTGTAAGTTCGGAACTGATTACATCACGTGCCGCCGGATCTAACCGTTCAACAACCTTGCCGCTGGCAAATGTCAGGCGGTACCTATAAAGCTGCCAGGCCTGAGCCTCCCTTACCGTGGCACTCCAATAGTCGCCGTCTTGAATCAGCTCCATCTCCACCAGGGTGTCATCACCGACGTTCTCCCAATAAGGACCCTGCTGAATCAGAAGGGATACTATTTGAGCATCTGGTGCCCAAACCCGGAAGAAGTAACCATGGTCTGTATTAGTTACGCCAATTCGATCGAATGCTTCCATTTTCCTAGCTATTGTTACATTAATATTTCCAGTAATATAAATAAAAGCATTGGCCTTTACGGCTGAAACAATCAATAGGCTAAATTTTTGGCAGAACGTATCGAGACACCTCGTTGAATAGCCGGTAAATAAGTTTCCTGCGGCAAAGCTGGCGCTCTCTGGAAATACTGGTTAATGAGAAGGTCCCAAACCACCGGTAGCCAAGAAAACAAAATCGAGAGCCACCGGTCGACCTGAGACTTTTAGTCTGGTCGGGGGGCACGGTTACGGTGATTTAAACAGGGCCCTCCCGGGATGACATGCGCTTTGTCAAAACTGTGGTAAAACACAGGGATCGAAGAGGTGGCGCGCAGATCTTGCAAGTAAAGCACAGTTGCATCATCGGCCGGTTCGGGCCCGACAATAATATTACTCACTGGCAGATTATAGACACCAAGCTGCAAAACGTCGCGGTCTTCCCGGCGGATGTTTCGGCATTTGAAACTGTGATGCCAGCCCCATCACTTAATAATGCAAAATTACGCGCTTGGCTATCTGGCATATGACAATATGCTACGAATGCTGACTTCGAACGCGCTCACATTGGTAGAACAGCAACTTCCGGCCGAACGATTTGAGAAACTTCCCGGGCAATTGGTTCCCGGTTAGCATTTAAGCGCTATCAATCAGGACTTGAGTGAACGGTTGGTGGGCTGTTTGACCACGGCTCAATCGGTTTCTGATGCGTCTTAGAAGATTTAAATATATGGAAAGGGGGACGCCGGCCTAGTTTTGCCCCCGGTTTTGAGGAGTAACCGGTACCAGTTGCTTCCATTTCCAACCATTTACCAAGATTCAAATTATCCAATTGTCAAGTCATGAAAACAGCAATCAAACAGTTTTTTATTCAAATGAAGTATGGGTCCGTGTTCTTGCTAACCATTGCCGCGGCCACGCAGGGATGTAATGATCCTCAGGAACTTGCAGCCCCGACTGTGACAAACGAGCAGTCGGCTGGCTTTCCCGTTGAAAGCCTGAAAGCGTTTTTAGCCTCTGAAACCGGGACGTCACCAAAGGAAGTGCAGTACGATTCGACCAGTGAGGAGTTTATTATTCACAACGAAATCATTGTTTCGAAAAAGGACGCTGCAAACCGTCTGAACGTTTCTAAAACAGCGCAACGCCGCGGCCCGTTTCTGCTTCGCGATGATGTTGCCAGGCAGATCAAGATCGATATAGTCCCCGACCACACCTCGGAATGGCGGATTGCGCTCTCCGAAGCGGTGAAGGAATGGAATGCTCTTGGAGGAAAAATCCAGTTCAAGATCGTGACCACAGGTTCGCATATCACCATGGATTTTTCCCGGAAGGCAAACGGAGATATCACCTGGTCAGTCCGCGAGCCGATGCCTACCTACGAAGGATACTTTGACAAAAACCTGACAACAAACCCATCGGCCAATTACCTGACGGCCAACCAGAAAAAAGGCGCGCTCGTCCATGCTCTTGGTCACATGATAGGCCTCTCGCACACCGGCACAACCAATGAATGGGTTCCAAGCCAGATTAATGGCACCAACCGGCTCGATCCGAAATCAGTCATGCAGCCCTATTACATGAATTGGGAAGGTTTCACTATCGACGACCAGCGTGCAGCCGACTACCTGTATCCAAGCAGCGGCTGGAAGCAGCTGCCGGGTGAAGCACGGGATGTGGCCGCTGCTTATGGCGGGAAACTTTGGGCGATAGGCAACACTCCTGTTTCCGGCGGCTATTCGGTCCACTATTATGATGTGACCTACAAGGTTTGGAAACAGGTACCAGGTGGTGGCGTCAGGATTGCCGCAGGCGGGCCCGAAAAAGCCCCCTGGATTGTCAATAATGAAGGTAAAATTTTCAAACGCCTGGAAAGCGGCGCGTGGCAGCCATATCCTGGACAGGCGACTGATATCGGGGTTGGTAAAGGCGGCGAGGCCTGGATTATCGGCAAAACTCCTGTCTCAGGCGGCTACACCATTTACAAATGGGAGAACGGCAGCTGGGCCTTAAAACCGGGCGGAGCAGTTCGGATCACTGTTTTACCCGGTGGAGATGCGATGATTGTGAATAACGTAGGCCAGATTTTCATATTTAACGGACATCATTTCGTCCAGATTCCCGGCCTTGCTTATGATATCGCCTCCGGCCCGGATTCGTATTACTATATCATCGGTCGCACGCCGATGCCGTCGGGAGGCTACTCGATCCACCGCTGGCAGGGCAACCTGTGGACGCAGCTTCCGGGAGGGGGCACCAACATCACCGCATTTGAAGAACCCCGTGGCCCGGTTGTGACGAACAATCTTTTGAAGATCAGTCAGTGGGATCTTTAATGTACATGCATTGCTGATAAAAACGCTTCCGGCGTAGTTAGCCACGCTTCATCAGCGGGTTAGCTACGCTTGATGCATAAAAAATTCTCCTGTCGGGCAAGCGCGTCTATTTTTAGTCGCATCATTTAAACTGTTTCTATGAAAATCAAAATCTCCCAGCTGTATCCATTCCTGTTGCTGCTATTATTATCGGCCTGCACAGACCACGTCACCCCGGACAAAATTGCCCCCATAATCGTTACGCTAAAATACAGCGACGATCCGGACGAACAGGTGCCTCACCGGTATTACAAAGTGAGTTTTACAGAGCTCGGCAACCGGCCTGTCACCGAGTATGGAGTTGTGCTCCGTGCTTCGCCCGAGAATGACAGTTCCGAACCGACTGTTAGTGATGTCAAAAAGCCGTTTTCAAGCCCGGTAGCATCAGCTACGACGCTTACCCAGTCCGTTTTATTGGCCGAGGAACCGGAGTTGACGGGGGTATTCCGGTATTCCTATCGTGCTTATGCCATCACGGACGATGGTGCAGTCGTTTATGGAAGCACTTTTTCAACGATTTACGCTCCGCTCTAACTCCCACACGCATGAGGCAAATAAGGGAAGTGTTCCATTGGATACTTCCCTTTTTACTGCCTTTTGCCGATTTGCACGGTAAAACATAACGGGATTTACCACGCTACCGCCGCAACAACATCTGCCATCCGCAGTATCAGTTGTGAATCGCGAGCGTAGCATCAAGTCCCAGGTCTACAATCCTGTATTCGCCTGTTTGTCTGATGGAATCCAGCATCATGTCCTTTGTGTCATCAAAAAACAAATACCGGGTGTCATTGGGGTCGTAGGCGATGGACAACCGGCTATACCTTTGAAAGGAGGTATGAATTTCGGGATAATCCGAGATTTGCTCCGGAAGATAAATTTTTGAATTGGGCGGGACGTGCTCGGAAAGCTTTTTTGAAACATCGAACAGGCGGTTCGGTTCGGGATGGGCCAGCGAGTAAGTCATTGTAACCAATGATGTGATTGACAAAACCCACAGCGCGGCATGGGTTGCATTTGGAAAACTCGAAGTCAATGGCAAAAGCAGCTCAATGGAACAAGCTGCAAAAAACAATCCGACGAAGGGCAGCGCGGGCAGCAGGTAGTGGTCGCCTTGTTTCACGCTGGCCAACATAGGCAGGACTACCGAGGCCGAAATCAAACACGTCAGTAAACATACCTTTTTCGTGTGAGCAGAAATGGCCGGTCCGAGTTTAAAATACAGATTAGCTGCCCAAAGGCCGGCAACTACGAGAAGATGCGGAATGATATTGAGCAATAGCAACCTGAGCAGGTGAAAATGTGCGGTCCAGTCATCGCCGACCTTCTCCCTTTTTTGCAAAAGTGCTGCCATAACCTGGCCCTGGAAATAATTATCGAGAAAATACCTGGCAGGTGGATATTGAAGAACGAGGTACATCAGTGACAGAAATACCGAAGTGGTCACAAATGTACCTTTCAACGCGGTCCTGATAAAACTTTTTCCATAAACAAAAGAATAAATCGCCGGAAACGCAAGTGAATAAATTCCAACAGGCCCTTTTGTCATACATGCCAGAAAGATCATTAAACCGGAAAGCATCCAATAACCTGGTTTGAATATTTTGCTGGTAATTCCGGCCAATTGGAAATAGCAGGAGCACAAACAAAAGACAGTCATTGTTGTATCCAATAAATTATTTGGCACACTCCACCATACGATTCTAAGGCCATACCAAAATAATATCGGAAGCCATGCATGATCCCTGATTTCACTATTTTTTTCAAATAATTTTTGCCAGATAAGAAATATCAACCAGACGCTGAAAGCTAGAATAATTGCATTATATATATTTTCAACTGCCGTCGTATCACCCAGGATTATAAATAATATAGATTCAAGTCCGAACATCCATGGCGGATGTTCGCAAAAAAAGGCACAATAATTAAATGGCAGCCAAAATGAATCAGCAAAATGTGGTTCCCAAAAACTACCTTGCCCTAGCGCCATATTCCGGGAAATCGCGGCATATGCTAACCCGTCCATGAACAACACGTCATCGAGAGACCTAGGAATAAATGTCATTACAATGAAGCAGATGGTCGCCAGCCAACCTAAATTTTTCATGCTCGCATTTATCCAACGTGGTAAAAATTCCTTTTCCAATTTCATTTAAATAGGATTACTTCAATAAAAAATGAGGATTAATAATGTTTACGATATGGAAATTTATAGGCCAATTAAGGTCTCCAATTTAACCCATAATTGCCATTTTTGAATCACTTTTAATGCATTTTGGAACGAATATATTATTTAACGGTCAAGAGTTTTCGTGAGAACTTGTCGGAATTTCTCCTGCAATGCGGTACGTATTGCCGTTAAATAACATTTAGATTGTGTGATCAACAATTCTGATCACATTTGACTAATGTTAAGTTTCTATGACGAGCGAATTGATTTGCAATGACGTCGGGAATATCCCGAATTGAACACGGAATCATTGGCTTATTGAGTGAATACCTTTTTTATCGAATAGTTTGTTCCTTTCCTGATATTAATCACGGGAAAGCAATGGTTTTTCATCTGATAAATGGCGGTCATTACCGAAAATTATGCCCGCCAAAAATATTACTAACGTTTACCATCCTATACTGAAATTTATTTTAATGAATGCTGATTTGGCTACTGGCGAGCATCGTCAGATACCGCCTGAACTCGCGGTAGTAATTCCCGTTTACAACGAGCAGGATTCTATTCAAAAAGTGATTAGTGAATGGATACCGGCGCTGGAAAAATGGTCCCCGAATTTTGTTATACTGGCTATCGACGACGGTTCGCGGGACAACTCGCTGGCCATTTTATATCAGTTGCAAGCGCAATATGGGCAGCGGCTGATGATCATCAGCCGACCGAACCGGGGGCATGGACAAACATGCCTGGAAGGATATCACCGCGCGGGCGAGCTAGGCGCGCGTTTTGTTTTTCAAATCGACTCCGACTGGCAATGCGATCCCCGCTATTTCCAGGCTTTCTGGCAACTTCGCAACCAGGCATTGGTGGTTTCCGGAATCAGAACAAGCCGGGATGATGGCTGGAAACGCATTATCGTCACGAAAACCTTGCGACTGATGTTGCTGCTGGCATTCAGGGTCGATTGTCCGGATGCCAATGTCCCTTACCGACTCATGCAAACGGATAGCATTCAGAATGCCATCCTTCAAATTCCCGTGGATTTCCACCTGGCCAACGTGGCGCTTGCCGTCCTGTTACGACGCGACAAGTCGGTGACCCACAGTTATGTCCCCATTGGTTTCAGAGAACGCTATGGCGGCGAACCGAGCGTAAAACTGCCGCTTTTCGGCAGGAAGGCAGTGGAGCTGTACCGCAATATCCAGGATATGTTGAACAACCAGGCAAGAAGCATCCGATGAAAGTTGATTACCTGATCGTTGGCTCCGGGCTCACCGGGGCAACCATTGCCCGGCATCTGGCCGACAATAACCGGGAAGTAATGGTGATCGACCGGCGTTCGCACGGGGGCGGGAACGTGCATGACCATACGCACGCGAGCGGCATACGTATGCACACCTACGGACCTCATTATTTTCGAACAAACTCAGATAAACTGTGGGCTTATGTGAACCGGTTCGGAGCATTTTACCGGTTTGAAGCCCAGGTGAAGTCCTGGGTGGATAACGCCTACGAGCAATGGCCCGTCGACGAAGCTTACATCCGGCGCGTGGCAGGTATGCCGTGGCAACCGGCACATCAGGGTGTCGCGCGCAATTTCGAAGAAGCCTCGCTGGCCATGATGCCGCGGGCGATCTACGAAAAGTTTGTGAAAGGATACAGCGAAAAACAATGGGGCGTACCAGCCAGCCAGCTGTCCGCGGACCTGGCAAAGCGCTTCGATGTCAGATCGGACGACGATCCCAGGTTCAGCCGGCACAAGCACCAGGGTCTTCCGGTCGATGGCTACGCGGCTTGGATGGCCAATATGCTGAAAGGCATTCCCACTGCGCTGAATGTAGATTACCTGACAAACCGGGAAGCATTCCAGGCCAGGCGACTGCTCATATTCACCGGTCCTATCGACGAATATTTCGGGTTCTGTCTCGGGAAATTGCAATATCGCGGCCAGCAGCGCACACACCAGTACGTGCCCGACGTCACCTATGCGCACCCCTGGCCGCAGATTAACAATCCCCAAATGCACAACGGACCTCATATTCGCACATTGGAATGGAAACATATGCTTCCGCCTGAGATTGCGAAACGAATCCCGGGGACACTGCTCACGCGGGAACAAACCATCACACCCGATGTGCCGGACCACTACGAGTATCCTTTCCCGGATGCCGGCAACCGGGCTTTGTTCGAGCGGTATGCGCGGCTTGCAGAGCAAGAAACAAATACCCTTATTTGCGGACGGCTCGGCGAATACCGGTATTATGACATGGACCAGGCCATCAGCAGGGCAAGAATGCTCGCAGCAAAGATCCTTTTATAATGAAAAAGTTTTCTCTAAGTGATCCCCGATCGATTATTTGTCTATGCCTCATTGGTGCTTCGCTGCTAGTAGGTGTTTTATTTCTGGCCATCCAACTCCGCCTCATGCGCATAGACGTGCTGCGTGATTATGGCGAGGGGCATACGCTTTGGATGTCGCAGCAAATCACCAACCTGGCAATCGCCTATAAGCCGCTCGACGGACTCCCCTATGTCATTTTCCCTTATCCGCCATTATATCTGATTATTTCAAAAATAGTCAGTTTCGCAACCGGTGATTTGCTGCTCGCCGGCAGGAGCGTTTCCCTGATGAGCACGCTGGGTTTGGCGGCATTAATGGGATTGCTGGCTTTTCAGGGCATCCCAGGATCCTACCCGCGACTGTGGCGCCGGGCGATCGGTGCTTTGGGAGCGGCAATGGTGTTTACCACTGGAAGCGTGATTGGTTGGGCGAGTCTGATGCGGGTAGATATGCTCGGGCTCATGCTGATGTATGGCGGCCTGGCTGTTTATATTCGCTCAGGCAAAAGCGAATCTGGACAGTATTGTGCGGCCATTCTGTTTGTCCTGGCTGTTTTCGCGAAGCAAACGCTCCTTAGCGCACCCTTGGCCTGTGCAGCTTTTGGTCTTTTTGCATACCCCAAAACGACGGTCCGGGTGTTCGGTTTTGCGGTTTTGTTTGGCCTTGCCGGACTTTCCATTTGTTATGGGTTGACGGACGGCGGCTTTCTGAAAAACATTCTCAACTACAACCTCAACCCGTTTTCCTGGAATATCGTATTTGCCCAATTCGCGAGTCACCTGCGGCTGAACATCACACTGAAACTGATACTTTCCGCGGCTGCATTAATGGCTTTGTACAACAGAAAAGGCATTCGGCGCATCGGTTGGAGGCATTTTGTTTCCTTAAAATCCGGCAATGCCTACGGCCGGACGATCTTGATAGGCAGCATCAATGCAGGATTTGCGGGCCTGCTGGCGATATCCATCGGTAAAATGGGGTCGATCTACAACTTCTTTCTTGCGTTGGATTTGTCGCTTTGCTTGCTTGCGACACTCTTTTTGTTTCGTTTGCTGGCCACCTTACGTATGCATTGCAGGCCCACAAAAAGCCGTCCGTTTGTCCTCTTCGCATTGGTTATGCTTTTATTCGTTCCCAGTCGCTGGGTAATTTCCACAGTCACGGAGGATTTTGGCCGACAAATAAAGGAAGAGGCGCAACTCGTAGCATTGATCAAGGCCACGCCGGGCCCCGTGTTGTCCGACAATATGCTGGCCATTACCAAAGCGGGCCGCGCTATTGAGGCCGAACCGGCCACCCTCAGCTTTCTGACAATGGCCGGAGGCTGGGACGAAAGTCCTTACTTGCAGCTTTTAGAGCGCGGCTATTACAGCTTAATTGTAACCATGCCACTTCGGAGTGCTGATCGATATAGTCCTGCGGCAATAGCCCTGATCGATAAAAATTATCAACAGGCAGGCAAAATCGGCAGCTATCTCATTTACCGGCCGAGATTCTCCGGCGAAAGGCCACCTGTAAAGACATTGCCGCTCTATTGAATCTTGGGCATCTGGCGCGTAATGCAGTGAATGCCGCCTCCGCCTACATTGATCGATCGCACGTCAATCCCGATCACGGTCTTGCCTGGAAATGCCTGTTGGAGCTTCTGAATGGCTTCCGAATCATTGGTGGCCATGTCAGCGGACAATCCCGCGTATTGCGCAACCAGCACTACCCCATTGATCACCAGGTAATTCAGGTAACTCGCGGCTAATACACCTTTGAAGCTGCCATTTTCGTCGATATTTTGTTTCCCTGCCGAGGCAAAATTAAGCGTACTCATCAGGATAAACATCTCATCGCTTCCGTCCAGGTCCACGTACAAGGGCTTTACTTCCGGAAAGTCGATAATGGTGATCGGGCTGCCGTCCTGATCGGTCGAGTTGGTCAGTATCTGCCTGGTTTCAAGAATGGCCTTCCGGCTCTGCGCGGCGATCGGGTTATGAGCTGCTTCCTGCTCTGATGGCGGCTCGGCAAGCAGTACCGTGCTGGAATTGATGAACCGGACGAATTCATCGGTATGACCGTTCGTAGTCAGCAGCGTGTAAACGTTTTGTGTCGTGTTTCCAAAAGGCACCGCAAATGGCGCGTTGATCACCGGATGCGCATCATTGCCCAGGTAGCCTTTGAGCCAGATCACTTTTCGGGTGCCCAAAACCCTGCTGAATTCCGCTTCTACCTGCGGTTTGGTCCAGGTCGGATTGCGCTGAAATACCACATCTTCCGAAACAAGGACTGTCCCTTTTCCATTAAACTCCAACGCCCCGCCTTCCATGATCAGTGCAGAGGAGGTGAAGGGCACATTCACCTTCTGTGAAATCTGCTTATCGAGCGTTTCGTCCAACAGGATTCCATCGTGATATGCCGGATCCTGAATAAACGAAAGCCCCCAGCCCCAGCCGTCAAATTTGAAATCTACGGTTTCAGTGTGCCCGTTTTTCTCGATGAAAATGGGCCCGGTGTCCCGGAGCCAGATGTCGGCGTAATCCGTTACATGGAAGCGGATCTTGTCGGCCAATGCCGACTGCGGCACCCCGTTGCTTCCGAGGTAAGCCCTGGCTTCGGCCGCGGTGGCCTCATCGGGCACGCACAGATCGACATGTGCGGTACCGACCAACCCCTTGATGATCTGAGCATATGCCGTCTGGGCGGACCAGTCATGCTTGTTGTCATAAGTAGGCCAGGCCATCCACACCGACTCCTGCTCCTCCCACTCCGCCGGCACCCGGATTTGTTCGCCCCCCGGTGTTACGACGTGGTCTTTGACACACGACAACAAGAATTCGGATGCGGAAAGGCACACGGCAATGCATAGCACGAGCCTGGTAAAGTTATTTTTCATGGCATTGATAGATTAATTGTGTTTAAACCTTCTTGGTAGTCAGGTAATCGCTTATTCCGTCCAGTTAATAGGCGTGCATTTACCTTCATTGATCGTTTCAGACTCCTCGTCCCATTCACCCACATTTTCACCGTTTTTGTATTGGATAGCATAAACTTTGTGCGTTCCGACAGGCAGCTCAATGCTTGTCACGCTCGCGGATGCTGCTGCGCCGCAGGTCGGTTTCACTGCAAAAGGCTTGGTAAGTGTTCCGGCAACTTTTCCGTCCACGATGATATCAATGCGGTCGAAACTGCGGTCGTTGATATTGGTGTAGGTCAGCAAAGTTCCCTTTGGAGCCGGAGCAGGAGCAGGATCTTTATCTTTACTGCAACCGGTAAAAATGAATGCAAGAGCCAGTACGAAGCAAAATTTGCGCAGAAGCTGAAATGAATTTCTCATGGATTTGTCGTTTTGTTTTCTGACACAAACCTAGTCCCACCGGCTCCGACGGGCTAAATTTATTCCTTTCAAACAGGGCAGAAATCCATCGAGACAGGGCGAAATTGCCCGCGAACCGTTAACTCAATTCATCGCCGGGTGACATGCTGTTTTTCAACGCCTGGAATCGATCTGAGCACGTTCCAGCAGCTTTTTGGTATGTTTTAGTCATTAAAAATTGTCAGTTAATAATCATTCGACCACTTTTGATAAGACATAAGCAGCATAATTGTCTTCTCCATTACTTTACTATAAAAACGATGTTAAAATGATCAAGGCCATAATCCTGGAAGATGAGCTGCTGGTAGCTAAACAATTGGAAAGGAAAATACAGCTCGTGGCCAGCGATATCGAAATCATCCATATCCTGCCGAGCTTGAAGACGGCACGCAAATGGTTTATGGAAAACGCCGAGCCAGACTTGATTTTTATGGATGTACAGCTGGGCGACGGGATGAGTTTTGAGCTGTTTGACTTCTACCAGCTGTCGAGCCCGGTCATATTTACAACGGCTTATGATGAATACGCGATCCGCGCCTTCAAAGTCAACGGGATCGACTACCTGCTGAAACCCGTTGGCGAAACAGAATTACAGAAGGCCATTGATAAATGCCGGAAGCTGCTGGAATCGAGCATCCAAAGTCAGCTGGACATTCAAAACCTGTTGCATTCCATTTCGAACAGGCAGGGGCAGCCCGTGTATAAGGAAAAATTCATAATCAGTGTCAGAAACCGGTGGGTACCCGTGGACACCGCCGACGTGGCCTACTTTGTAAAAGACAACATTTATTACCTGTATACATTTCAGGGCGAGAAGCATCCGCTGGAATACGACTCGATGGATGAGTTGGAAGAAATCCTGGACCCGAGAACTTTTTACCGCGCGAACCGGCAGTTTATCGTCAATATCAATGCAATCGCATCGGTGCAGCTCCATGAAAACCAGAAATTGACCGTGTTTATGAAAAAACCATTAAAGGCTGAAATCGATGTAAGCAGGGAAAAAGCACCGTCCTTCAAAAAATGGTTCGACCGCTAAACCTCTGCCTGCTTCTGTTGTGGTTTGTACTCTCAATGAGGGTGCAAAATGCGCATGCCCAGCTGGCAGACTACAATGTTCAGCTGCTCGACGAAGGAGATCAGATTCGAACATCCAACATACTAAAGATGGTCAAGGACATCCATGGTTTTCTGTGGATGCTTTCGCCGCGATACATACAGCGTTTCGACGGCCAGAACCTGAAAAGGTTTGACATCGATGGTGAGGATTTGCTGGATATAGTCGCGGATCACGACGGGAAAATATGGGTAAGTACGCAGTCGACGATCAGGCGCTTTGTCAGCGACAGCCGGGGATTTCAACGGCTGCGTATCGACGGCCCTTTGCCGACCAAGTTTAATGTAATGCAGGTGAGCACGCAAAACCAGGTGTGGATTATCAGTGGAAAAGGGCTGTTTGCTTACGACAAACGCACCGACGCATTTCTCCACCAGCCGATTCCGGGGCTTGCCGATACGCAGTTTTATAGAAAAATATTCCAGAAATCCGGGGATGAGTTCTTCATAGGCAACACACACATCCTATTTGCATACAATACCAATACTAAGAAGGTCCGAAGCATTCCGTTTAATGCCGTAAGCGCGATAGCTCCGTTTTCTGGAGATGTTCTCTGGGTTACCGACGCGCGTTTGCAGACATTTGAGCTCGATTTCAGGACCGGCAGCAGCTCCCCTATTCAGGCCGGCAAATTCCAACCCCGTCTTGAATCAAACTTTATGGAAATCAGCGCGGTAGCACCGCTGGGCGGCGACAATTACCTGGTCAGCACGAGTAAGGGCTGCTTCCGCTACAACCGAAAATCGGGCTTGTTCAACAAAGCAGTCCTTTACCATTATGGCAGCGAGCTGGCCAACAACGAAATCTACACAAGCTATTTCGACCAGGACAAGACCCTTTGGATGCTCGGACAGCAGGGCATTATCTTCTTCAAGCCATTGCAGCACACCATAAGCTGGCTCAGAAGCTTCAACAGGAAGGGGATGGATTGGAATAACAACATACGCGCACTAACCGGTGATAACCAGGGAAATATATGGATGGCGACCTCCGCGGGCTTGTCCAGGCTAAGTTTAAAAGACGGTACCGTGAAATCCTTCCATGCCAGTAACTCGCGATCAGCCGCATTCCAGTTCCCGTCCATCCAGGGGATCGTTTATGACGGAAAAAACCTGATTCTGGGACCTGGGGCCGGTGGTGTAGTGCTGTTTGACCCAATAAGCGAAACGTTCAAAAAACCGGTTTACCCGGCCAGTCAACCCGCGCTCGGTATGAAGGCCAGCCAGGATTACATTTACTCGATCGTACCGCTTTCAAATGGTAATGTGCTCGTTTTGGGGGACTTGTCATGTTATTTGCTGGAACGTAACACCTACAAAATCTCCGAACTGGCATTTACCGGCTCGAATTTTATCCTGCAAACCGCGGCTCAGGACCATGCCGGGAAAATATGGGTGGGCACCTACAAAGGGCTTCTGCTTTTGGATCAAAAGTTCAAAACGCTGGCTATGGATACTACTATGGCGCCCAGTAAGCTGGTGACATCGCTTCTGGTCAGGAACGACTCCACTGCCTGGGCCGGGAGCGTGGGGCTGTTCGAGGTTACCAGGCGCGGCGACCGGCTCACCAGACGGGCTATTCTTCCCGAACTTGCCAATCAGCAGATCACAATGCTTTTTCAGGATAAAACCGGTCAAATCTGGATAGGCGCCGACGACGGCTTCTACCGCTACGATGCAGGGAGCAAAAAACTCGAATGGTTTGATATCTGGGACAATGTTCAGAACAAGCAATTGAATCCCAACAGTCTGTTTCAGGCGGGCGACGGCAACCTGTACCTGGGCGGCAACAATGGCCTTAACTATTTCCGTCCCGAACTGATCGGCGCACAGCGAAAAGACCTGACGGTACTGGTCACTTCGGTTAAAATCAACCAGAATGATTCGCTTTATCAGGGACGGCCATTGGAACTGTCGTGGAACCAGAATACAGTGGAAATACAGTTTGTGACGACCTATTTTCAGAATGCCTCCAAAGTAAAATACCGCTACCGGCTTGCGGGACTTGATGATGGCTGGATTTACCACGGCAATAACAACATCGTACGCTTTTCCTCGCTTGCTCCCGGCCAATACCGGTTCGATCTGCAAGCGAGCCTCGACGGGATTTCGTGGCATGCTTCACGGCAGGCGGTGGTGTTTTCAATTTTATCGCCAATCTGGAAGCGGCCGTGGTTTTTTCTTCTGGCAGCGGTCGTGATCCTGGCGATCATCAACTTGCTGTTTAAAATTCGCGTGGCGGCAGTACGTAAACAGCAAGCGGCTGTTTTCGCATTGCAAAGCAAGGCCAACGAGCTCGAAAAAGAAAAAGCAATGGCTATGTACGAAAGCCTCAAACAGCAGCTGAATCCCCACTTCCTGTTCAACTCCCTAACATCACTTGACAGCCTCATCTGGCTGGATGCTGCCAAGGCTAGCACGTTCCTGGACGGGTTGAGCCGCATTTACCGTTACATTCTAAAAAACCGGGAAAAAGAGCTCGTTCCGCTGAAAGAAGAAATCAGCTTTGCCCAAAACTACATAGCGCTGCAAAGTACCCGGTTTGGAAGTGGATTGATAGTCGATACGGCTGTGCCGGAAACAATGGGCAATTTCAGGATAGCGCCTGTTACGATACAAAACCTGATTGAAAATGCGATCAAGCATAACATCATCAGCGATGACGCGCCGCTCGTGATACGGATTTATACCGAGGGCCAGCACCTGGTAGTCAGCAACAATGTGCAGAAAAAGAACTTCGTGGAAACCAGTAATAAACAGGGACTTATTCACCTGGTAAACTTGTATAGTTTTCTATCACCGATAGCGGTGCAAATCATTGAGACGCCGGACGACTTTGTAATTAAACTTCCATTGGTGTAGCCCTTGCTGCCAACACTTAGGAAGTTCAGATTATTCATTTTGAGGATATAAAGTCGTAGGGTGCGCCCTACGCCGTTCTAGCCCACTCGACCAGATTCTTAAACTTATTCAAGATTTTTTAACAAAATTATCAGCCCACCGTTACGGGTAACATCAGATTTACTTGTCTAATGGCAAAAGCGCACTCATTTGTTGGGGACGGTTATTTTTCAAAACTATATCGTGTTGCAGCAGCCATTAAATCACCCGGCATCCATCGCCAATCCACTACCTGTCCAGGATACGCCTTGCCCAAATCCAGTGCGCGACGACGAGCACCTGATCAGGTTGGCCTTCGCCACAGATTCGGTGGCGGGTTGTGAATTGCTTTTCCGACGGTACTACGCTCCATTGCGAAACCATGCGGTACGTTTTGTGTATTCGCGGCAGATCGCCGAAGACCTGGTATCGGATGTATTCTGTACTTTCTGGGATAACAGGCTACATGAGCAGATCACCACTTCATATCGGGCATATTTGTTCAAGGCGGTGCGCAACCGTGCCCGAAATTACGTGCTTTGGGAGCTCAAAAAAGACAGCAACGGCGCCGAAGAGGGCTTGTTGCTCACCGACAGTTCTCCGGGTCCGGAAGGCACGCTGCTGCTGGAAGAGCTTAGAATGCAGTTAGACAAAAGCGTTCAGAACTTGCCAAACCAATGCAGGAGAGTGTTCCTGCTTAGCCGGCTGGAAGGCAAATCCTACCGCGAAATCGCCGACCAGACCAACCTTTCGGTAAGAACGGTAGAAGTGCATATCCGAAAAGCGCTTTCGACAATCCGCCAGGCACTTAACAAAGAGTGGATTTTGCTCATTGTATTTTACTGGCTTCACTAAGGGGAATGACGCATTTACTTGTCCATCTCCGAGAAACATCATTCCTATCAAAAATGACTGAGCATATCACTGAGCAAACCCTTTTTCTCTTCTTTGACGGGCGGGCCACCTCATTGCAACGCAAATTGATCGAGGATTGGCTTCAAGATACGGCCAATGAGGAGCTTTATTTTGCCGCGCTGGAAGCCTGGGAGCGGCAGCATCCGCAATTGAGCGGGGACACGGGCGATGCGCAGGATCGCTTTTTCTCCTACCTGCGCGAGCCTTCCCGCAATACCAATCCGGCTCTGCCGCAGCAGGTGCAGCATAATGCCTCCTGGTTTTGGTGGCAACGCGGGTTAATGGCCGCTTCCGTAACGATCGCGTTACTTGCCGGCCTGGGCTTTCTTTTTAGGGACACAATCCGCTATCAACACTTCGCCACCGATTTTGGAGAAACCCGCTCGATCCAATTGGCAGATGGAAGCCGGGTTACGCTAAATGCCAATTCGGAGCTGAAAGTGCTGCGTTGGTCTGATGAAAACGACAATCGGGAAGTATGGCTGACCGGTGAAGCCGAGTTTGTGGTAACCCATACAAAAGACCACCGCCGCTTTATAGTCCGCACGCGGGATAACCTTTCGGTTGATGTTTTAGGAACTGTGTTCTCAGTTAACGACAGAGGTTCAAAGGCGACCGTCGCGCTGCTGAAAGGAAAGGTTAATGTCCGGTATACCGAAGCAGGATTTGGGCAAAAGCAAATTATCCTCAAACCTGGAAACGTGGTTACAGTCAATGAAAAAGGAAATGTTGCATTGACCAGCCAGACTGATCCCGAGGTATTCTCATCATGGAAAAAAGGGCAGTTTGTCTTTAACAATTCAAGCCTTTTGGAAATAATGCAACTCATCAAGGACAACTATGGTGTGACCGTGCGGCTGACCGACCCGGCATTGAGCCAAAAACGCGTTTCAGGAACTTTCACAGCACAAAGTGCCCAGGAATTGTTGTCAGTACTCGCCCAGATGTACTCGCTAAAACTCGAACCCGACAACGATAATTTCATTCTGATTTCCCCACATTCAACCCCCATTTAATAACTAATTCCATAATGAAACGAACTGCTACCTGCCTGTATTTACTACTTGCGGCTGGGATTGGGCCAGCTTTGAGTAATCCGGCCAACTTTGCCCAAGAACAGCGAATTTCAAAACGCACGGGCGAACAGGCGCCCCGTAAACTGAAAGATGTGTTGCTCGAAGTAAAACAACTGTTCAAGGTAGACCTGCTTTTTGATGAAGAGCTCGTCGAAGGACTTGTCAGTACCGCCGCGATCGAAAAAAACGACCGGGTTGAAAAGGTGCTCGACTTGCTGTTGCTACCAATGGACCTGCAATACCGAAAGGTAAAAGCAAAGGCTTACATCATTGTTGCAAAACCATCCCTCAAAAACAAGACTACGTCCGATCAGGTGGATAGCGTAAGCGACAGCCCTATGCGGTCGACGCTCGCGAGTACCGGAACGTCCCTCCGAAACGAAGCGGCCCCGTCTGCCCGGGTAATCGTAGCGAAGACGGTAAATGGCGTGGTGACCGATAGCCAATCAGGTGAAGGTATCCCCGGAGTTACCGTGCTGATTTCCGGAAAAAATACAGGAACCTCCACCGATGACAAGGGCAAGTACACGATTTCGGTGGAAGATGGCGACGTGCTGGTATTTAGCTACGTGGGATACCTGGCCCGCGAGGAAAAAGTAGGAAACCGGACGCAGATCGATGTTAAGATGGCACCGGATACCAAGTCGCTTGAAGAAGTGGTGGTAGTCGGTTACGGGACGCAGAAGCGCCAGGATATTACCGGATCTATCTCCTCAATTTCCGAATCGGAAATCAAGAAAGTTGTCCTCACTTCCGCAGACCAGGCGCTGCAAGGCCGGTCTGCCGGGGTTCAGATGACGCAAACTTCCTCAGCGCCAGGTGGAAATACGTCGGTAAGGATACGGGGAGGAAATTCTTTGAGTGCCGGTAACGAGCCGTTGTATGTGATTGACGGATTTCCGGTTTACAACGATAATGGACAGTATAGCTCGGGAGCGCTTAATAACGGTCAGCCTACCAACGTATTGGCATCGATCAACCCGAGTGATATCGAGTCTATCGAGATCCTGAAAGACGCCTCTGCGACAGCCATTTACGGAGCGAGGGGCGCCAATGGCGTTGTAATTATCACTACGAAAAGAGGCAAATCGGGCCAATCCAATATAACCCTGGAAGCATATTATGGTTTGCAGCAGGTCAATAAGGAAATACCACTGTTGAATGCGACGGACTTTGCGATCGTAGCGAATGAGTATCAAAAGAACCTGGGCCGGCCTGCGCCCTATCCCGATCCTCAGTCGTACGGACAGGGCACCAACTGGCAGAAGGCGGCTTTCCGTACTGCGCCCATTGAAAATTACCAGCTTGCATTCAACGGTGGCGATGCCAAAACGCAATACGCCATCTCGGGAAATTATTTCCGGCAGCAGGGTGTCATCCTCGGTTCGGACCTGAACAGGGGTTCTATCCGGGTGAACCTGGACAGAAGTGTGAGCGACAAGTTCAAGATCGGCATCAGTTTCAATGCATCGCGGACGGTCAACAAGCAGATTACCTCAGACACCGATCCAAATAGTAACAACACGCTCGGATCGGTATCATCCCTGCTTTCCACGCCTCCGACTGAGCCGGTGTATGATCAAAACGGCAATTACAGCCGGTTTATCGACGCCAACAGCAACTTTGTGATCAACCCGATCGCGCGATTGCTGGAAGTAACCAACCAGTCGAAAACTAACCGGGTACTGGGCAATTTTTTCGCCGACTATCAAATTCTGGAAGGTTTGACGGCCCGCGTCAGTTTAGGTGCCGACCAGATTTCGGTGAAAGAGGATTACTATCTCCCCGCATTCATCCAGGATGCTGGTGTAGACGCGGTGGGCAGGCTAGGTTTTGTTCAAAGTTTCAGCTGGTTGAACGAAAACACACTTACCTATCAAAAAACGTTTGCAAAAAAACACGCCTTAACTGCCTTATTGGGTTTTACACGCCAGGCTTTCACGCGTGAGTCTGCACGGACCGGTTCCCAGCGTTTTGTGAATGACATTCTAGGCTCAAATTCCCTGGGTAGCGGCGCATTGACTTTGCCTCCGCAATCAGGCAAGACTGACTGGGCACTCGAATCCTACATTGGCAGGGTTAATTACGGCTATCAGGACCGTTTTTTGGTGACCTTGACGGGCCGTATTGACGGTTCTTCACGCTTTGGCGCCGACAATAAATACAGCTTCTTCCCGTCCGGATCGGTTGCATGGCGCATTTCCGAAGAGAAATTTTTAAAACCGGTGAAAATGGTGAGCGACCTAAAACTACGCGTGAGCTATGGCAGAACCGGTAATCAGGAAATCCCGCAATACCGCAGTTTGGCGGCCCTGGGTAATAATAATTATCCTGTTGGTGGCGTGATCAATAGCGGACTGAGCTCGACGCGGGTTGCCAATCCGAATCTGCGCTGGGAATCGACTGACCAGTTCGACGTCGGTGTTGACGCGGCTTTTCTGTCCAACCGAATTCAGCTCACCGCCGATTACTATCACAAGAAAACGACCGACCTGCTTCTGGACGTAGCCATTCCGAACAGTTCCGGTTTTGGATCAGCGCTACAAAATGTGGGTAGTACCCAAAACAAGGGACTTGAACTGGCTTTGAACACGGTGAATATCGATGGTAAATTCAAATGGAGAACATCGGCCAATATCACCTTTAACAGAAACAAAGTACTTAATCTGGGCGGCGATTATGAAAGGCCGTCCGGGCAGGCAAGTCCCAATTCGCAGATTCCTTATTCGGGCATCTTGCGCGTGGGCGAACCGGTTGCGATATTCTACGGATACGTCACCGATGGCTTGTTTCAAACATTGGACGAGATCAAAAAATCGGGTCAGCCATCTGCATTGCCCGGCGACCGCCGCTACAAGGACCTCAATGGCGACGGGGCGCTGGACGCCAACGATCGCACGATCCTGGGATATGCGCAGCCCAAATTTTTCTATGGGATCACCAATAACTTTTCGTTCAACAATTTCGACCTGAGCGTGTTTTTTCAAGGTGTGGAAGGCAACAGCATTTTAAACCTGAACCTGCATTCTGAAATTAACAACAGTGTTTTGGATGCGAAAAACCGCTGGTTGCCAACCAATACAAACACAGATGTACCGCGTACTCCGACGAACGGCCGGGTTGTCGATAAGCTCGTCGAAGATGGCTCCTTCCTTCGCCTGCGTAACATTATGCTGGGCTATAATCTTCCCAAGAATGCTTCAAACTTCTTGCATCTGCGCTCGGCGCGGGTATACGTAAGCGCTCAGAACCTGTTGACGTTCACCAAGTATACTGGCTACGATCCCGAAGTGAGCGCATTTGGTCAGGACAATTTAAGTGTCGGCGTCGATCGCGGGAGCTACCCGGTCGCCAAACTATTCACTTTCGGAATCAATATTGGTCTTTAACCCTTTGAGCTAACCATGAAATTCAAACATATGATTGCCGGGTTGATGCTGGCAGTTTCTCTTCCAACACTTTACAGCTGCGAAAACCACTTTTTGGACGAAAACCCGCAAGACTTCTTATCACCTGTCAATTTTTACCAGTCCGAGGCCGATGCAAATGCCGCCGTCATAGCGACCTATGCGAATTTAAGAGGTACATACAACCAGAATATGTACTTTCTGGCTGACTTACCCTCCGATCAGACCAACCCGGGAACCGGCTCGAACATCGACCGCACCAACATCGATAATTTTCAGTTTGAGCCGACCAATACCATTACGACAGCGGTTTGGAACGAGAGTTATTCGACGATCAACCGCGCCAACGCCGTCATAGAGCGTGTCCCAGGCATTACGATGGATACCGGGCGGAAGAATGCCATCATCGGCGAAGCCCGCTTTCTGCGCGCGTTGAGCTACTTTCACCTGGTACGTCTTTTCGGAGGTGTGCCGTTGCGCGTGCAGGAAACTACTTCATTAACGGGCCTGGATATTGCCCGAAGCCCAGTCGAAGAAGTGTATGCGCTGATCATTGCCGATTTGAAAGAGGCGGAAGCTTCCCTACCCGACCAGCAGACGGGCGCCAACCTGGGAAGAGCCAGCAAAGGCGCCGCCTCAACGCTGCTGGCATACGTATACCTGACCAAAAAGGACTGGACCAATGCAGCGGCCAAGTCCCAGGAAGTGATTGACAAGGCAGCTACTTATGGCTATTCGCTTTTCGAGAATGCTGCGGATATATGGAAAATACAAAACGAAAACAAGCAGGAGCATATCTTCATGTGCCAGTACCAATCCGGTCCCGAAGGCTTGGGGAGCCAGTACAACCACTTTTTCACATCACGGCAAGCCAATGCGATTTTGGTCGGTGGCAGCGGCTATGCGATACATTTGGTTGAAGATGCATTCTGGAAATCTTTTACCGCCGGCGATACCCGGCGCGATGCGTCCATTCTGTCAAGTTTCACCGATCCGAAAACGCAGAAGGTGGTCACCTACCCTTCCACCCTGCTGTCCGAATTAAGCATATTCAAATATTATGACCCGGCTTCATTTGCCCGTAACAACAATAATAACAACTACCCTATCCTGCGGTTCGCAGATGTGCTGCTGATCTATGCCGAAGCGCTTAACGAGGCTGGCGGCCCCAGTGAACAAGCTTACGAAAGCATTAACAAGATCCGGCGCCGGGCAAAACTGGCGGAATTGAAAACGGGCCTGACCCAGCAGCAATTCAGAGACGCGGTACTGCAAGAAAGAAGCTGGGAGTTTTGCTTTGAAAGCAAGCGGTTTTTCGATCTGATCCGCACCAAGACACTTATTCCAGTAATGAAGGCGGCTGGAAAGAACCCGCTCCCGAGAAATTTGCTATACCCTATTCCGCAGAGAGAAATCGATGTCAATAACGAAATCGAGCAAGCTGACCAAAACCCGGGATATTAAACCAATGCGCTACTGGCTTTCCACAATCATTTTGCTGCTGTTTTTTGGCACAAGAGCAGCCACCGCGCAGGAGATTATCCTGCACGGCAATGTCCCTGTTTACATTCACCCCGAAGAACCGGCGCCCGTCCGCAAGGCCGTGACTGATTTGCTCCGGGATTTGAACACCGTTTTGGGACAACCTTCCCAGGTAGTCGACAAGTTGCCTGAAACCGGCCCGGTAATCGTTGTCGCTACGGGAACCAGATACAAAGGCAGCCAGCAACCGGTAAGCGACTTGGAAGCACACCAGGTGTATGCAGACCATGGCCGCGTGATCCTGAACGGCGCTGATATGCGCGGGACGATTTATGCCGTGTACACGTTTAGTGAGTTTGTCCTGGGCGTGAAGCCGCTTTGGTTCTGGACCTCAGAAAAGCCGGCTCAAAAGAAGCAGGTTCTGATCGCGCCGGATTATCTGAAAGTGTTTTCGTCGCCGTACGTGAAGTACCGCTCCTGGCTGCCCAACGATACCGACTTCCTGACGCCCTGGCAGAAGCTTTCGCCTGAAAATTACGAGGCTTTCTACGAAACTATGCTTCGGCTGAAACTCAATACCCTTGAAGGATCAATTGCCGACAAAAGCAGTTTCGCAGCGCCGTATCCTGCCGGTAAGGATGCCACGATCGGCCAGCAGCGCGGCCTGATCACGACAGGCCACCACATGCAGATTTTCGGTTCGAATTATTCCAACTGGGCGGATTATTGGCAAAAAATCCGCAAACTGCCCGTGCCCGAGCTGAAAATAGCAAACCGGGACGCATTGAAAGACTGGTGGGCTTATCACATTGATCTGGCCGTAAAAAACAAGCTGGACGTTATCTGGCTGGTGGGCTTTCGCGGTAACCGGGACATCCCGTTCTGGGAATTCTTTCCGGATGCGCCTTCCGATGCAGCAAGCAGGGCAAAGGTGATCGATGAGATGGTGCATACGCAGATCGATCTTTTAAAAGAAAAAATCAAGGATCCGCATCCGCCGATGCGGTTGACACTTTACAACGAAATGTCAACGCTGGTGGCTGGCGGATTCTTCCAATTACCTGACGAACCTTCATTGATACGAAATTTCGTCGCCGCGCGCCGTGAACATTTCCCGGCTGCCGACGTACGCTCACATCGGTTCTCAGGCGAGCCGGCTGGTTATTATATGAACTTTCAGTTTACTTCAACGGGCTCCCACCTGGCGCAGGCAGAAGGGCCCAGGAAAATGCAGCAGAATTTCCGTATGGTCGACAGCCTGAGCAGAAACAAGTTGATTTTCTCGGTGGTCAATGCGGGCAATATGCGCGAGCATTTGCTGGAATTATCCGCCAACGCGGAAATGATGTGGAATTTCAAAACTTTCAAGCCCGGAGCGTTTTTGCAATCGTTTAGTGCCAACTACTTCGGCGATCCATTCGGAGCGGAAATCGGAGCGCTTTACAATGACTTTTTCAATTCATACTGGCAACAGAAAAAAGGCGACCTGCCGGGATTTGAACGGCAATACCTGTTTCAGGATATGCGCTATGCCCGCGCGATGGAAATGCTTCTCAATGATCTGGAAAAGGGGAAATACAGTATCAACCCGCTGGATAACCACCCGATGGACAATCCTGACAAAGGCAGTGTAGGCTATTTTCGCGTAATACCGGCAGATAATGCAGCGACAGACCAAGTCGACGCTTTGCTGAAAGGTACCACTTCCAGCATTGCCAAACTCGAAGCGGTTGTGGCTAAGGCCGACCAACTCTACGCCAAAATAAAGGAAGGCAGGCGTTTCTTCGACGACAACCTGCGCGGCCAGGCATACCTGATGCTGTACCTGAACCGCTCGCTGCAACTGCTGACACTGGCCTACCAAAAACAAGACGACAAACCGGGCAAGCGGCAATTGATCGGGCAAAGTCTGGATCAAATCCACCTGGCCCAGCAGCGGCTCCGACAATCCGAACATGATCAGTTTGCCGACTGGTACGCAAACGATACCAAGTTTGGCATGAAAAATATTGAACAGCGGCTCAGTAACCTGTATAAGCAACTGGCGCCTTGATCACTGGGGCGCTATTTGCGGCTTAAATGCACGAATAGCAAAAATATATGTACGTTTTGCATTAAGTCAAGATTCCAAAAGCCGGTAATTTGTATGCTTATCTAAATCTCAACCCGCGGCAACGATAGCAGGCTGCTGTGCTGAAAACCCAAGTCTCAATCAGGAAATCACGGGATCATACAGTGATATTTCTGCATTGGAACACTGACCGGTACCGCATTATGCTAAAACCGAAAACGCTTTATTGGCCTGCTCAACCCATCGCGTACTTTTTGGGCTTAATTCCCATGTACTGCTCGAAAACCCGTGAAAAATGGCTCAGGTTCGTGAATCCCAGTCGGTAACCCACCTCTGAAACAGAAAGGCGATCTTCCCTGAGCAGCCGGGCAGCCTCCACCATGCGTAACGACTGGTAATATTCAAAAACGCCTTTCCCGAACGTCTGTTTGAAAAGCTTGCGCAGCTTCGGCTCGCTCATGCCTGCTTCCCGCGCGAGCACTGAAATATGCGGCGGCTCGCCCGGGTGGGCTTGCAGCCGGTTCCTGATCGCGTAAACCGCCTTCACGTCGTCGATATGCATCACACTCGGCACCACCTGCTCCCGCTGCATTAAAATCGCAAAGATGTGGCAAAGCAACTCTTCACACTTCAACCGGTAATACTGGTCTTCCAGGCTTTCAGGAACGGTGCTACCCAGCATTTGTTCTGCCGTGCCGACGATCCCCGAAGAAACGCTTGTTTCGAGAAATAGACTGTCGCGTGCTTCGAGCACGCTGGTCACCACGGGATGCGGAATGTGCCCGAAAAGCCGGTTCAGATAGCTCTTGGAAACGGCAATCGTGACACTCCCGAACTTTGTCTGCGAGGGCATGGCCATAGTCGCAGAAACTGCATGCTTGCAAATCAGCACATTGGCCTGCTCCGGGAGCAACCCGGTTCCCGGCTGCGCCAGGGACGGAAAGATTCCGCCCAGCATAAACACGACATCCTCCTGCCCTTCGGCAAGCGCATTGGTTCGCTCCACCTCCACGTCTTCATTCAGATAATAATTGCGGATCATCATCCTCAAATCCATTCCCCATGAAAAGCCGGTGATATACCCGGCGCCTTTGCTTTCCGGAATATGAATGAACCGCCCTTCCACACGTGCCCCGATCGCCCGCGCGAATTGGAGGGCAATCCCGGACCCATCGTCGGTGACCGATATTTTCATTTACGACTATTTTATGAGCTTATACGGATATTTTAACTTTAAAAATGCAGATACTTTTGTGATCATCAAACAACCATCATAAAACAATACGAAAATGTTATTGACAAAAAAACAAGTCGCCATCATAGGCGGCGGTCCGGGAGGACTCACACTAGCCAGGCTCTTGCAACTTAAAGACGTAGATGTGAAAGTATATGAGCGCGATTACGACGAGCACGCGCGCGTGCAAGGCGCTACGCTCGACCTGCATTTTGACTCGGGGTTAAAGGTAATGGATGCAGCGGGACTGATGGATGCGTTCAAAGCTACATACCGTCCGGGCGCGGAAAGAGGCCGTGTTGCGGATGAACATGGGAATATTCTTTTCGAAACTGAGAATCAGGACAACTCACTGGATTTTGGCCATGAAGAATTCAGGCCTGAAATCGACCGTGGGCCGCTGCGGGATATGCTATTGGCGTCGCTGCAACCCGGTACCGTGGTTTGGAACAGCCATTTTAAAAGCATGTCCCGCGAGAATGGCGGCTGGCTGCTGGAATTCCACAACGGGAGCAAAGCCTATGCCGACATCGTGGTGGGCGCAGACGGAGCTAACTCCAAAGTAAGGCCTTACCTTACGGCAGAACAGCCATTTTACTCTGGTGTAACGATTCTGCAGGGGAATGTGCCCCATTCCGCAACGGTCATTCCCGAAATCCATCAGCTGCTGAACGGCGGAAAATTGTACGTGCATGCAGACGAAAAGTATTTGCATGTCTCTTCCAAAGGCGACGGCAGCATCGATTTCTACGTAACCTTTAAAAGGGACGAGCATTGGATCCAAAACAGGGGGATTGATTTATCCGACAAAGCCCAACTGCTCAAATGGGCCGAACAGGAGTTTGCCGGATGGAGCCCGCTATGGCTTGACCTCTTTACACACGTCGAAATGCCCCTTCTGGACCGCCCGCAATACTGTATGCCGGTGGAACATCGCTGGGAAACGTTGCCAGACCTGACGTTGCTTGGCGATGCCGCCCATCCTATGCCACCTTCGGGAGAAGGCGTAAACCTGGCCATGCTGGATGCACTGACCTTCGCGGACTACCTTACCAGTGACCGTCACCCCGATACGCAGACGGCGATTGCCGCGTACGAACAGGAAATGCTCGAAAGAGGCGCTGCGGAGGCGCGGGAATCCCTCGCAATCGCTGACTGGATGTTGGCGGAAGGGGCTGCCGAACAACTGATTGCCATGTTTGGTTGATAGCCCATACCGTTTATGCTGGCCGCATTTTCCTTCCCCGGAAACATCGGTCAGCCATTATTGGTCTCTTTTACGAACGGCCGTGACCTCGGCACGGGTAATGGCGCTGGCTTTATTGCCAAAACTATTGCGCACATAAGTCAGCACATCGGCAATCTGCTTGTCGGTCAGAAAGCTGTGTGAACACATTATACTCCGCCCGAGGTTTCCGGTAAAGGACATCCTGCCTGACCCATTGACCCTTTCTTCCTGTCATCGGTTCTTCGTCTGACGGTTGTAGGTAGGCATTGGGTTTGGAATACTAATTTTCTATTTGATAGTACCGAAATGAACAGTCTCGTAGGTATTATTCGGATCGTCGAGTAGCTGAATGGTTGTCGAAGGGCCCAAATCCGGGGCGGACCATGAGCGGAGTGCCCAAACGATCTTTTTGTCGGGCGTGACTTCAATCGCCTGCACCGGCGCATTATTCATATCGAGCTTGTCGCTCCATTGATTAAACCAATTGTTGATCAGCGTGTTGCCATTCGGAAGGCGCATGGCAATCTGGGGATTGGTGATTTTATAACCATCGGCACCAGCTAGCGGGTAATCCCATACTACCTTGCCTGCGCGTGTGATTTCCCTCACAACATTTTCGTTGCTCGCCGTCAGCAGGTTCCCGTTTTTCAGGGGAACCGCCGACCAGACGCTCGGCACGTCAATAGAAGAAAGCAGCTTTCCATTCCAATCATATTCGTTGACCTTGCCCAAATCCATGTGTGCGACAAGCAACGTGCCCTCTGCCGTGAGCCGCGCGTGCCTGATCTGCCCATGCGTACCGCTTTTAAAGGGCAATTCAAATTCCTTTACAGCCTTGTTCATTTTGATATTGTAAGCAAAGACTTTTGCAGGCTTGCCGTTCTGCACCAGTACCACGTGATCCTTCCCCACCGGCTGGGCTGTATGCGTTTCGAACCCTTCAGGCGCATCGTATTTCCAAAGCACTTTTTTATCCTTGTTGATAAGGGTCACACCATACTGATGGGCGAACAAAATATCCCCGTTCCGCATCAATATCGCGTCGCTGATCTCCCCCCTACCCGTCGTGTCGATGTACGACCATGCGATCTGCCCACCTTTGATGATGTACATATTACGCGATTTTGCTTCACCCGCATAAAAGAAATCAAACCGTTTGAGGCCATTGCCAGGCAAGCTGGCCGGCGCGACGGGCGCTTTACTATCTGTCGTTTGCGCCATTGCCTGAATGCCCATGCAGGCCAGGATGGAAATAGCCAGGGTTCGTAAAGCGGCAAGACGCCGGGTTTGCGGAATATTCATCATTGGAGTCTATTTAAATGTGATAGCACTGTTTCTCAATATGCTTGCATTACCAGAATGCCGGCCTTTGCGTTGTTGCCCCCACCCGGCGGCACAATCGGGAGTAGTCACGGTGATCATTCCAGTATCGCCGCCCACGCGCCGTTCCGGACCATTTTGATCGTGATCTTGTGGGCTGCCATTACAATACCCTTCAAAAATTCAAAGGAATAGTGCAAATCTGAGGCTTGATGAGAAATTCCGGGCAATGCAAACGTGCATTCTTTTTTGCAAAACGTCCACTTTATCGTGGCTGGCTTTCTTAAATACCTTTCACCTCACCCCCATCGATGCGAATCGCAGTGCCGGTAATAAACCTGGCTTGTTCCGAAAGCAGGAAGGCGATCAGCTCAGCGACTTCCGACGGCTCACCATATCTTGCTATTCCGAACTGGGCCAGCAATTTTCGTGAAGCTTCCTCCTGGTCAGCGCCGGAAGCAGTTGCCGATTTTTCAAGAAAAGCTTGTCTCCTGTCCGTCCAGATAGGCCCGGGAAGGACTGCATTCACCCGAACCCCATCCTGAATCCCCTGTTCCGCAAACGCCTTGGCCAATGCATTGATGGCCGCATTGATCGAAGCGATCGCCGCCGAGCCGGGTTTGGGATTTTCGGCCGCGGTCCCCGACATAAATATCACCGAGCCGCGGGTCTGCATCAGGTATGGCCATGCATGGACCGCAAGCCTTCTCGCGCTATGGAATTTAACCTGCATACTATCATCCCACTGCTGGTCCGTCATTTGAAGCACATTCATTTGCGGTACAGCCCCGGCGACATTGACTAAAGCATCGATCCGACCAAAGCGGTCGATAGTCTGACGGACAATGTCTTCGGCGGCAGCGGATTGATGAAGATCGGCTACAATTGTGTGTGCAGCGCCCCCTTCACCCTGAATTTCTCCTGCGGTCTGTTCCAGTGGCTCGCTACGCCTTGCTACCAGAACAATGCCGTCAAAATCCTTGGAAAGCCTGATGGCCGTTTGAGCGCCTATGCCGCTGCTGGCACCAGTCACTATCGCTATCCGATGTTTCATACGCTAAGTTTCTGCAAAAAAGTCGCTGTAAACCATTCCATACTAATAGTCAATCTGATTTCTATAATTTGAAATGAGTGTACGAACCTGCCCGCTACGGTATTAACCCGTGAGGAGATTATCAGACAGTGGTCGGCCTTTTTGCCGGGGTTTGACAGCACAAAACATCGGCTGGACGCTTTCAATTTCATTTCTTAACATATGGTAATGGTGGCCTGATGTGGAATACCAAATTTTGCTCAAAAAAAATCATGAGCGGAAAAAAGGTATTATTGACTGGAATTAGCGGCTTTTTGGGCTCCCATACGGCCATTAAACTATTAGATACAGGTTACAAGGTGACAGGCACGTTACGAGCTATTGAAAGGGCGAGCGCTATCAGGGCAATTATTGGCAGGCACACCGAAAATATCCGTAACCTTGAGCTGGTCCAAGCAGAACTAAACGACGCTGCAATCTGGAATGAGCTCACCAGCCAGAAAGACTATGTCCAGCATATCGCTTCCCCATTTCCAAGGACTTTGCCTAAAAGTGAGAGTGAATTAATCCATACAGCCAAGTCGGGGACACTAAACATTTTGCACGCGGCGGCCGAAAACAATGTCAAGCGCGTCGTGTTGACTTCCTCAGTGGCAGCGGTGGTGTACGGCAAAGCCAGGCATGAACTTAATAAGATTTTTAGCGAAGACGATTGGAGTAACCAGGACCACAGCAGCGACAATACGCCCTATTTCAGAAGTAAAACAGTTGCAGAAAAGGCGGCATGGGAATTTATCGTAGGTTCGGGCTGCCAAATGGAGCTGACTTCCGTGCTGCCTGGCGCAATACTCGGGCCTGTTCTGGAAGATGATTTTGGCACTTCCGCCAATATCGTCATCAAACTTTTAGATGGCAGCTCTCCGGCGCTGCCTAACATTGGTTTTGACATAGTCGATGTACGTTCGGTGGCAGACTTGCTGATCAAGGCCATGGAAACGCCACATGCAGCGGGTGAGCGTTACATCGCCTCAGCAGGGTATCTGACTTTCAAGGAAATTGCTGTAATTCTGAAAGAGTATTTTCCAAATCGAAAAATTCCCAACAAGCAACTCCCCAATTTGCTGGTTAGGCTGTTTTCAAATTTTGATACGTCGATTAAACCCATCCTGGTTGACCTGGGCATTAAAAGGAAACTGGACATCTCAAAAGCGAGAAGAGACTTACAATGGAACACACGCTCCGCCCGTGAAGCGGTAATTGCGTGCGCTGAAAGCCTGTTCGAATTGCAGATCTTAAAGTAGCCAGGGGTTTTAAAACCGCCGGTGACCGGCATCCTCATAGATGCCGGTCACTTCCTTATTGCTTCCAGGCGCTACTGGCTAACACGACAGAGGTTTCTTTTTGACGATCCGGAATGATCCAATACTTGCTTAACAACTGGTTCTTTTCCTGTTCGCCTAACAGTCTAAACCCATGCTTCTCGTAAAACTTAATAGCCCAACTGGCTTGCGCCCAGGTCCCGATCAATATTGGGTCTTGGGTCATCTTGCTCAGATGTGCCAGCAAGATACCTCCCACTCCTTTTCCCCTTTCTGCTGATCTGACATAAGCATGTCTGATCAGCGTGACACCATCCAAAGGCTGAATACCCATCACGCCCAGCACATCGCCTTGATCGGTGTATTTCCAAAACTGCACGCCTTGCTCGATTTGAACCCGTAGCTCGTCCTTTGGCATGTAGGGATCCTGCCACCTGTCGGCCGGAATGACTCCTTTATAAGCAGATGCTGAATCATTGATGATCTGGTAGATAATGTCAAAATCGTTTTCTGTGGCAATGGTGATCATAAAATTAGTTTATTGAGATGTGGAGATGTGACTATCGGGTTTGATACAAACTCGGACTCATGCTTGCTTTTGCAGGTTTTTCCTGATTCTGCTCAGGGATTGGGCAGTTATTTTCAAATAGGATGCGATGTACTGCTGCGGGATCTGCCGGGCCAGCGACGGGTATCTTTTGATGAATTCGAGATATTTCGTTTTAGCATCCCCAAAATTCAAAAAGTCGTTGTCGTTGATCTTGCTCAGTAGCTGCGCCTCGGTAATGCATTTGAGAAAAATATAGAAAGTGGGGAGCTGCTCACAAAGCCTTTCAACAGCGCTTTTGTGAATGATATAAATCTGAGTGTTTACGATTGCCTGAAACGCGTCTTCTGACGGGCGCTCGGAATAATAACTTTTCAAATCGACCGTAAACTGGTTTTCTCTCACAAAGTATTTGGTTACTTCATTGCCGGATGCGTCCAGGGCATATATGCGAAGCCCGCCCTGTGAAACAAAGCACATTTCATTGGCGACTTTACCAAAAGGGTGAAAGTATTCGCCCGGCTTTAATGTATGGCCCTTGAAATCCTTTAAGACTGTCTCGATTTCCTGTTTGCCAAGTATGCCCGCGAACCCAAGTGCTGACCGCAAATTTTCCATAGTCGTTTTGATTTGTATACAAAAATATCTGCTCATGCACTGAATCAGGTTAACATTTGGTAAGAAATCACAATAAGGTGGAGAATCAGCCCAGATTCAACCCCGCCTTATCATCAATTGTAGAAGCATCGATTATGATTGCCGGGTTGATTTAAACCTTATCCAGTCGGTATGGGATTTCAAGTACAAGTCCTGGAAGTACTTCCAAAGTTACCTGGCAGATTAGAATGGCAGGTGGTGAGTGATGGCGAATCGGGCGACATGGTATTTCGTCGCAGTGACGGCGCCGCATTTTACAGGCTACTGATCTAAAACTACCCAGATGGGTAGGAAATACTGTGCTCATTGCAATTTCCTTTGTAGAACGCATAGTCGATATGCGTCAAGGCTCTCCATTCTACGCTACCTGATCCAAAGCCCAACCTATTCAAAGGATATGAAATACAAACTTTTACTTCTGTTAGCTTTTATTGCGCTCGGGGGTTCTCTCTCTTTCGGACAATGTGTGGAAGACAATTTTGCTTTTTCATCACAAGCCGACATTGATGCCTTCCCGACAAGCCATCCCGGCTGTTCGGAACTTACAGGATATGTAAGCATTATTGGTGCGGATATCACCAATCTCAACGGATTAAGCGGTATCAAACGCATTACGGGAAATTTTGTTATTTATGCAAACAACTTGTTAACCAACGTCGACGGGTTAGGTGCTTTGGAATTTGTCGAAGGTATTGTCGATATTACCAGCAATCCCTTGCTCACTAATCTGGACGGATTGAACAAGCTAACCATCGTCGACGGAACCGTCACGATTAGAGATAACGTTGCTCTTACCGATATATCCGGCTTAAAGTCGATCAAACCGTCATTCGGCCCATATCGCTTGTTGACGGTGGCTATCATCGATAACCCAAATCTATCGGTGTGCAACCTGCCTAATTTCTGCTCGCATTTTGCTAGACCAGGTTACGAGCCAATCATAAGCGGCAATTTGGGCAACTGTCTGAATGCTGCGGCGGTGGCCACGGCCTGCGCCGTAGCCTGCCCCTCAGGGGATTTCAACTTTTATACACAAGCGGATGTCGATGCATTCGGAAGTACTTATGCTCATTGCCCCAATATCACTTTGGGCAATGTGACCATTAACGGGAATAACATTACCAATCTCGATGGTTTGAGCAATGTCAGGAACATAGGAGGCAATTTAAACATGGGAAATAATCCCCTACTCGCTGACCTTGATGGATTAACTAATCTTTCATCTATCGGAGGCAATCTTTTGCTGGTTGATAACCCTGCCATGACCAACCTGGACGGGTTCGCTAGCCTCGCTGAAATCGGAGGAGACGTTTTTTTACTGGGCAATGCTTCCTGCACCAACTTTGACGGACTGAGTGCTTTGTTAAGTATCGGAGGGAACCTGCTAATTACCAACAATACTTCTCTTACCGATATCTCGGGTCTACAGAACCTCGACCCGAGTACGATTGGAGGGGTAGCAGGTCTGGGTATAGCAGGCAACCCTAAACTCTCGGTATGCAACATGCCTAATTTTTGCGAGTATTTGTCAGATGCCAGCCGACCCAGGACGATCAGCGACAATCTGGGCAACTGTTTCGACGATACTGCTCTAACGGCCGCCTGTGCGCTTGCCTGCCCCTGGGGGAATTTCACTTTTAGCTCACAAAGTGATCTCGATGAGTTCGCAACCCGGTATTCCCACTGTACCGACATTATTTTAAACAATGTAACGATAAGTGGTTCAGACATCACCAGCTTGAGCTCTCTGAGTAATGTCACAACAATCAACGGGAACCTGACTATCCGGGACAATGCTGCACTCGGCCAGCTTACCGGATTAGGAAGCGTTGCAAGTGTCGGCGGGGCGCTGGTGATCGAGAGGAACGCGTTGTTGAAAACCCTGAACGGATTGAACAGTCTGGCAGGCATCGGCGGAAACCTTTATGTTTCCAACAATTCATCTTTGATCAACCTGACCGGTCTGGGCGCTTTGGCAAATGTGTCGGGGAAGGTAACTGTTCTTGAAAACCCCCGGCTGACCAGCATCACCGCGTTGGCAATTGTCGACTTTGGCGCCATTGACGGGCTGGAAATCACCGATAATATGATTCTATCGTTCTGCAATTTGCCGGGTATTTGCAGCTATCTGGCCAGTAATCCGCTGACGCACCCAAGAAATATCTCAGGAAACAATGGGGCTTGCCAGAGCGATGTGTACCTTATTCAAGCCTGCACATCCCCCTGCCCCACCACGGATGTGGTTTTTTCAGCACAGGCAGACGTCGACTGGTTCGCAACGACCTACACGGGTTGCACCAACGTATCTTTAAACTCTATCGTCATCAACGGTCCGGACATCAGCGACCTGAGTGGATTAAGCTTTATTACAGAATCCCGTTCTCGTATTGATATTCTCGAAAATACTGCATTAACCAACCTCAGCGGACTGCAAAATATTAAAAATACCGGATATGAGCTCAGGATTATTAGCAATCCTGCGTTAACCAATCTTGACGGATTAAGTAGCCTTACCGGTGTAGATGGAAACCTGGAAATCAAAGAAAATACCTTACTGACCAATCTTAACGGCCTAAGCAATTTGACTAGTATTCATGGCCTCTTCGATATCCGGGATAACCCCCAACTCACCAACATTTCGGGCATGCGTAACATCGCTCCCGGCACCATAGTTGCTATTTTCATTGTCAACAATCCGCTTCTTTCGATATGCAGCTTCTATAACTTCTGTACCTTCCTGGCCAACAGCCCCGAGACGCACCCAAGATATGTATACGGTAATAAGGGTAATTGCGAAACTGACGCTGTTCTGGAACAGGTTTGTCAGGTAACGCTACCCATTACGCTAGTTAGTTTTAATGCGACTAACGAGGGGAGGATTAATGTATTAAATTGGCATACGGCCACCGAAGATCCGGGAGATCTGTTCGAAATAGAACATAGTGTCGATGGCAGGAAGTTTTACCAGATCGGCATTACCCGTGCCTTGGGTGTTGCTGACAGTCGTTATACATTTATGCATGAAAATCCGGTAGCAGGCCTCAATTATTACCGTTTCCGGTTCGTCAATATCGATGGCACGCGGATGTACAGCAAAATAGCCGGTGTTTTGGTAAAAGAAGGCGGTTTTGCAATGAACGCTTATCCCAATCCTTTTACCGGTAATGTACAAGTGAGTATCGGGAAGGTTAGTAAAAATGCGGTCATTACCGTTTCTGATGTTTCAGGTAGAATATTACAGTCCGAAGCAGTAAATGGTCCTATTCATACAATGTCCTTACAGCATTTGCGCAGCGGCACTTATTTCATCCGATACCGGGATAATGCCATTTCCGAAACAATAAAAATGGTGAAGTAATATTTGTCGGAACCAATCTCAATATTATTCATGTAAAACTCATTGACATCAGTTAACTGCCATATCGATTTTTAATCATCCGGTTCGACACTCGTTCCGGGGCGGGTGCAGAAGCTCCTTAACGTAAGTTAGGGAGCTTTTTTTGTACAAAATTCCCTAAGTAACCTTATCCGAAGCGTTTCAGAGCAACGCTTCGCTTTTGTCGTCCATCTCACAAGTGGCCTCAATGGTCTTATATATGTTGAAATTCCTACCCTGCTTATACTACGTCTCAAACTGTCGCACACATTCTACATTAGACCGTAAAATAATTTTTATCAGCTATCGATTTTTTTGTAACCGATGTATCTCTATCTTTACCTGCCTCGTTATTGAGGGACGAACAATTACTTATGAAGAACTCAATTCTATTATTTCCCCACTTACTAAAAAATATCCTGATGTAAGTATTGATAAAGAAATATCCAAGGCTGACCAGGCTAGGATTTATAATGACTTTCCCAATATTAGATCAGTTGAACAAATCAGAGAAAAGTCACATATAATTTTGGCATATTATGAAGCATTGTTAAAAGAAGAGGCCGTTCCAGCTGTTGTCGCATATAAAAAGAACAAGGTTAAAAGTGGCCTTCGAACTTCTGGTATTGGAGACCCTTTGGGCGTACTGTATCCATACGAAGAGACCGTAATTATGAACAATCCACGTCTTGTTCCAGGTTATACTTCTGCAACTATATTAGCAAAGTTAATGGGAGATAGATATGGTAGTTCCAATGTTGGCCAAAAGGGAGATGCGTTAAGACACGGCGCATGGAATTGTCTTATTATTCGTAATTCCATCATCTTAGGTGCATCACGAGATAATGCAACCGAGTATGCTCAGAAAGGAACAACAGCACACGAAATAACCTGCTCTAGCTGCTATATTTATGATCACGATGTTGCGATGGATTTATTCAATAATATATCAGCAAGGTCTTGGATGAGAAGTGAAATCGGTTGAGGAGTAGGTCCAGTACGAAACATGCCAACCGAATCCCGTATCGAGTTACAAATGCGCAACTGGGCTGATAATGCAGGTGTAATAAATGTACCTGACTATCTCAATCACATTGTTTTAGGATTAAATAATGAACCAAACAACTGGGGTCAGCTCTATGGAGCTAATACATGGTGGTTTCAACATTTTATGTATTATAATAATTAATTTTAAGCTGTTTAGTTATGGCAAAGAAAATCACACTATTGCTATTAACTTTTCTCTGTATTTCTTGCAACCTTTTTGAACCTGAAAAAGAACCAGCAAAGGTAAGTTTTATTTTTAAGAACTCAGACAACACCGTATTTAGGGAGCTTAAAGTAATAGCATATGAAGTCGAAAATGGACAACGTATTGCTTACGATTCCGTATATCATTATCCTTTGAAATCACCAGATATACCTTTTAACTCTAGCGCGGAGATTGCGTTTCTTGACCAATCCTTTCAGTTTAAACAGGAAGGTTTTTTTGAAGCAATTGCAATTAAAGAGGATAACAAAACTTTCCGCGAGCAGATCGGTGAAATCAAAGGCAATCAAACTCGTAAGAATTACAACATTGAGTTAAGTAGATCAGGAATTACTTTAAAGTAAGTGTCACAATGTGAAGTCTGATTCAATGAGGCTATTTGCTTGTCGGTGAGTAGAGACTGCTTGATCAGATTTCGTACAGCATTTTCGGTCTTTTGCTTCCGGCCTGTCTCAACAAAAACATCTAACGAGCTCATAACTGTTGCTTTAATTTGGATGGGGAGCGATGTTGTCAGCTCAATGATTTGCTGTTCGCTCAGCTCACTGTTCACGAATGCGTAAACAATCAGGCAGGCTTGCAAGTTCTGTCCATCTCGCCGACCAGCTGCAATATAGTGTGTTGAAAGGCCACCTGGCTGGCCTTTTAACACACTGTATTGCATTGCAAGCAGTGAGGCTGCTAAAAACTTGTTGTGCAGCGCCTGGATCTGCTCGCCAGGAATCTCCCCCAGGTTGTTAAAATCTAGTAGTAATCTGGTCCAAAGCGCGCCAATTCTGCTTCCAGCCCCTCAAAGAGCGCTCCCGATCCACATATAATATTCAAGTTGTAACTGTGCAAGATGTCAACCTTTAAATGCATGCCGATAGGTTAACCGCACTTTCTCGTCTGACTGATCCCAGGAAGTAATTTCAGAATTGATCAACTCCCTGTGTTTTTTGCCTATATCACGCAATGCATTTCCGACAGACTTTCTCAGGTATTCACTCTGCGCAGCCTTATGCTGACTGATCAGCTCAATTGCAATAGCAGGGTGCTCCTTAAAGTAAGGGCGGCTTGTCCAGATGCGGAGCCCTTCAATTACCGCTCTTTTCAGATTACTGTTATCACCAGACAACCATTGCCGGATGTTCGGCAAGGATTTTTCGTAGCCCGTCTGTTCACAATATCTGTCAATAGCTTTTGCCAGCATTTCCTGCACACGCCAGTTTTCGTCCTCCGTAACTTCTGTTTCCAGCATTTTCAGTGCCTTGTTGTCGTCAGCTGAAAGTTCACCAAGCAGATAAACGCCCAACATTCTTACCTGGTAACTCTCATCTTTAAGAAATTCGGTTGCAATAGCCTGATGATCCAAATTTGAGGATGACAACAAGTGATTGCCAGCCGTTATGACGTGCTTAAACCCGTGTTCCACACCTTTAATCCCGGAAAGAAGAAGTTGTATGTCCATATCTAAATGAGTTAAGGGTCACTAGGACATAGTAAATATCCCATTTATTTCGGGGTGAAGAGATGATGTTAATCATATACTTACCTACTTTATTTTCCAACCTGGGTAGACGCAATAGAGAAACGGCTGTTTAGAGCAAATAAGCTCCATATAAAGGATCCTCCACAGCAGTCAGGAAAAGCGGCATTTACCTTTCGTTAACATTCTTTTACAGGCTCTTCAACACACCTCAGCAAAAAGACTTGTAGGTTTGCGACCCACCGCGTGGCGGCCACCGCGGTGGCGGCCCACCGCCGTGGTTGAAATCCTTACAAAAAGAGAAATGTCTAAACTCATGCACCTATATGCTTTGTTGTTGCTGTCTGTTTTTTGCACTGCCTGCAACGGACAAGTTAAAAAAGACTTACCAAAAGAAAAGGTAGGTGAATCAAACATGCTATCTGCTGGACATCCAAAGCTTATAAAAACTATCGGGTCGCCTAAGTATGGAAATGTTCAATGTGGCTTGCAGGACAAAGCAGGTAACCTTTGGTTCGGCACCACAGAAAATGGTCTTTATAAATATGACGGAAAATCGTTTAGCCAGTTTTTAGTAGCCGACGGGTTAAACAGTAATCATGTTTCTTCTATTTTGGAAGATAGAGATGGTAAAATTTGGATAGGTACCGAAGCGGGACTTTGTCTTTATGATGGTAAAACATTTGCCAAAATCCAGATTCCTTTACCAAAGGACCTGCCTCCCAACAATAATCCCCATTATCGCAACTCGCATTGGGTATACAGCATCATGCAAGCAAAAAGCGGGAAACTATGGTTTGTAACAATAGATGGTGTTTATATCTACGATGGCAAATCCTTTACTCCATTTATCATCAATGAGGCCGCAAATGGCTTTTTGACCAGTAATGATAAGGTGGAACGTATTTTAGAAGATAAAGCAGGTAACATTTGGTTTGGTGGACGAACCAACGAAGGTGTTTTTCGTTACGATGGTAAATCCATAACCAACTTTAAACTAAAAGAACTAACGCTTCAATTCGATTCGAGACGAGTCGGTCATAATTGGGCTTGGCCTCAATTGCAAGACAAAAACGGGAATATTTGGTTCAGCAATTGGGGTGGAGCTTACCGTTATGACGGAAAAACATTTACAGGTTTTTCAAAAAACGACGGTTTGCCAGGTTATAATGGTGTGGTTAAGAAGATTATAGAAGACAAAAACGGCAACCTTTTGTTTGGTGGTGATCTTGGTCTTTCCCGTTACGATGGAAAATCTTTCACTTTGTTTAAAGATGGACTTATCAATCCTGACATTTGGACAATTTTGGAAGATAAAACCGGGAATCTTTGGGTGGGTACAAGAGAAACAGGTCTCTACCTTTTCGATGGAAAAACATTTGTTACTTATTCGGAATATAAACACTAGCCGGATTATCCAGCCGATCTAATTTGTAGGTGTAGGCAGATTTTGCAAAAAGGTTATGACGGTTGGCTTCCAAAAGCAGGATTTCAAGGTCTTTGAGATAAGGACTAAGTCGGGTCGCGCTGCTTGGGCGTGGTTTGGGTCCAGGTTTTAAATGCCCTGTGAAATGCGCTGGGTTCGGCGTAGCCCAATACGTCCGAAACTGCGTGGACTTTTAGGTCGTTGTTGCGGAGCAGGTGCAGGGCCAGGTCGCGTTTGATGGCCGTTCCCAACGATCGGTACGTCTCCTTGCTATCGTTTAGTTTGCGCTGAAACGACCTTTCACTCATATTCATATGTGCTGCGATCACTTGAAGCGACGGAATTTTGCCCATAAAATCTCGCATGATCACCTGCCTGACCTTGTCGCAAAAGTTGCCCGACTTATTTAATGCCGCCACCTTGTCGCGCAGTGTTTCCGTAAAATAGACATACAGCGACTGGTCGTGGCTGATCACCGGCGTATCGGCAAACGACCGTTCATAGATCAGCCTGTTTTCATCGTGGCCAACCGTTACGGAGCAATTGAAAGCGCGTTCATAGGTAGTTATGAAGCTCGTGTTCGGGCAAATCAGTTCTGCTTTCAGCGGCCTCGTTTTCTTGCCTGTGAGAATGTAAATGAAGCTCAACGAAGCGGTCATCGATGCCTCAACGCCTTGCCGGGCCGTTTCCGGCGAGATCGTGTACCACTCCGGGTCAACAATGAATTTGAGGATGCATTCATGTTTGTCGACCCGTATTTTATACCTGATCCAGCCCGACACCATTTCCTGGTACCGTTCGAGTTCTTCGTAGGTGTCTTTCATGGTGCGGCAGCTTTGCATCAGGTAGCCGAGCAAGCCGAAAACGGAAGGGTTATTTCCCAAACCGGCATGCAAGCCAATGTTAGGATCCCCCGTCGAAGCCATTGCCTCCGCCCACATGTCGATCACCGGCTGGACGCCCTCAATGCGCCTTTCCACATCCTGCAAATCTTCGGGGGTTATGCCAAGAGCAGCACATAGTCTTTGAAGGTTGGCGCCTCGCGTGCAGGCTGCATACATCAGATTGCGTAATACACGTACAGTTGCGTACATCTCAGGGCGTCTTGGCGTAAACTAATATAAGATTGGCATGAAGTATCACTGAACCGGCGAAACCGAGCGTGTTTATTTGCACCAAAATAATACACTTAATTCATTTAGCCATGAGAAACACAAGCCGAACACTCAAAGCGGCGTGCCTGGCCGGCGCGCTCGTGATTGCCTCCGTTGTCCTGTGGGAGTACTTTCTCTGTCAGCAGGGTTTTACGCTTTCCTATAATGACGATGAAAGCCTTTGGGCCAATGCACGGAAGAAAATCTATGAAACCACACCTGCCGGGCCGGTGATCGTGGGCACTTCCAGGGCCAAATTCGACATTAACCTGGCTACCTGGAAAGGCATTACC
This sequence comes from uncultured Dyadobacter sp., assembly GCF_946482605.1. The sequence goes on from NZ_CAMLSE010000005.1 coordinate 270,957, forward strand.
GGCCAGGCGCCGGTGCAGCTCGCCATTGTCGGGACCAACCCGCGGCCGGTGCTGAGAAATCTCGCAAACGATCCGGGTTTTAAAGGAACGGTGCTGATAGACGTCATGGAGCCGCTTTTCTTTTTACCCGACGGTTCTTTTATGGAAAGCTCGGCCAAAAAGCGGCTCAGTTTTTACCCGCGATGGTCGTTGTCCCAGCAGGCAGGCTTCTACATTGGCCAGCAACTGGAAAAGCATTTGATTTTTCTTGACGAAGAGCAGTTTTCGTTGAATGCAATGATTAAAAGGCTGCCCGTCAGGAGCAGACCGGGCGTGTTCGTGTTCCCGACTTTCCCGCTCGACATTCAATATGCGCTGCCGGATGGGCAGCTGTCGTTTACCAATGCATTCCTGAAAGACACCGCCGTGCAGCACCATGTGCAGGGCATATGGACGCGGCTCGGCCTGACGAGCTCGAAAAGGGGCGTGGGCGGCGACACATTGAGCAACATTATGCAGTCCGTGGCTCAGTCCGTCGACCGGATCAGGGCGAGAGGAGGGCAGGTGGTTTTTGTCCGTTTTCCCTCCAGTGGTCCCGTCTGGCAGGCCGAGCAGCAGGCCTACCCGCGTGCATTGTATTGGGACAGGCTGCTGAAAGAAACCGGTGTGACCGGTATCCATTTCGCGGATTATCCCGAGCTGTCGCGTTACACCTGCCCCGAGTGGTCGCACCTTCGGCCTGACGACGCGCGCCGGTTTACCCAAAGCCTGACCCGGATCATCGAAGCCCGGACGAAATGGCCCTTACAACATGCATTAGCTCAAAAAAACATTTAACATCCTCATAGCCATGATATTCAATTCATACACATTCGCCCTGTTTTTCATAGTGGTGTTGGTAATGCACAACCTGCCCATTTCCTGGAAGGCCAAGAAAATCAATCTCCTGACCGCCAGCTACCTGTTCTATGCCCTCTGGAACCCGCCATTCATTCTGCTGCTCTGGCTTTCGACGGTCGTGGATTTTTATATGGCAAAACTCATTTCCGCGACCGGCGACAAAGTCCGTCGGAAGCTGTGGCTCGCCGTCAGCCTGGTATTGAATCTGGGTATGCTGAGTTACTTCAAATACGGCGGCTTTCTGTTGGAGAGTTTTGTAGCGCTCATGAACGGAATAGGTGTCGCGTTCCAGCCAGCCAAGCCGGACATTATTCTGCCGGTCGGCATTTCGTTTTACACATTTGTGACGCTTTCCTACACGATCGACGTATACAGACGCAAGTTCGCTCCTGAAAAGTCGCTGCTGGATTTTGCACTTTTTGTTACCTATTTTCCGCACCTCGTAGCCGGGCCCATCGTTCGCCCCGAGGAACTGATACCGCAGTTCAAACAGCCTGTCAGGGCCACGTCGCAACAAATGCTTTGGGGATTGTTTTTGCTTACATTGGGCCTTTTCCTGAAAGTGGTGATCGCCGACGGCTGGCTCTCCGAAACCTCCGACCTTATTTTCGGCGTACCGTTTCCGGTCAATCCGTTGGACGCCTGGTCGGCTGTACTGGCTTTTTCAGGACAAATTTTCTGTGATTTCAGCGGCTATTCCACCTGCGCCATCGGCGTATCGCTCTGCCTGGGGTTCAGGCTGCCGGAGAATTTCCGTTATCCGTACGCCTCCATCGGCTTCTCTGATTTCTGGCGCCGCTGGCACATTACATTGTCATCCTGGCTGCGCGACTACCTGTATATCCCGCTGGGAGGTAACCGGTCGGGGAGGTTCAGGACTTATGCGAACCTGATGGTCACCATGTTACTGGGCGGATTGTGGCATGGGGCTTCCTGGAACTTCGTGATCTGGGGAGGGCTTCACGGGCTGTTTCTCTGGATTGAAAGGCTTGTCAAAGGTCGTTCCAAAAAGTCCGGCAAAAGCATTATCCCGAACGAGCTGGTGCTGCAAGCGTCATTGATTCCGGTGCAGGGCAGGCATATGAAAAATTTCCTCGCGGCATTACTCACCTTTTTCCTCGTGAATGTGACGTGGGTATTTTTCCGTGCACCGGATTTTACTCAGGCCATAAAAATGCTGCTCTGCATGTTCGGTGTCATCACGCAGGGTCCCAAGCTGCTCAGTACTCCCGACATGCTTAAAGTAGCGATTGTAACCGTTGGACTGCTCATTTGCCACTGGAATTTACGGAACACAACGGTGAGCAGCCTGGTTAACCGGCTTCCGTGGTGGATTTGGGGTACTGCGTGGACAATGATGGCGGTCATGATTATTCTGACTCAGAAAAGCTCAGGGTCCTTCATTTATTTTCAGTTCTGATTTCCAATTATACTACTAATGTCAAAGCCATGAAAAACTTCATCCTGTCATTCATTATCCTGATCACTTTCGCCTCATGTGATACATCTGATGCGCCCGGAGCACGCCATCCCAACGCCCCCGAGGCACCCGAGGCTGGTGCTGCTACGCCCGTTGGCGTACCGGCTGGCGACCTTATAACGGCAAAGATCGGCCCGGCCGGCGGTATCATCGAGTCGGCCGACAAGCGGATCAGGATTGCCATTCCGGCTAATGCGCTTTCCGTCGAACAGCAGATTTCCGTGCAGCCGGTCAGTAACCAATGTCCCGCAGGCACGGGCAGTGCTTTCCGCCTCTTGCCGCATGGCATTCAGTTTGCCAAACCCGCGTCCATCACATTCCACTATCACGACAGCGATACGAATGGGTCGGCGGCGGCCCTGCTGGGCATTGCTTACCAGGATAGCCATGGAGTGTGGCAGGCAACAGCCGTACAGAACCTGGATACGGCGGCACGCGCCGTATCCGTCGAAACCACCCATTTCAGCGACTGGGGATTGTTTCAGAAAATGTACATTTCGCCTGGGAATACTACCGTAAACCCGGGCGAAGAGGCTCATCTGGTCGTGCGCGAGGTGTATTCCGAGAAAGTGGATGTTTTGGGCGAGGTAGCCATACCGATGCCGAAAATGGTGGACGCAGTACACATCAAAAGGTGGGAACTGAGAGGTGAGGGCGTTCTCACGCATGAAAATACGAAAGGGGATTATTATGCGCCTTCCCATACACCGGCCATCAATCCGGCGGTGGTAACTGTGCACTTAAACAAGTCGGTTGTCGTAAATGGTTCTCCCTTTAAAGACTTGCGCCTGGTCAGCACTATTTTGGTAGCACCGGAGGGTATCACGGTTAAAATCGGTAACGGCTCGTGGCGAACTTACGCCGGCGGGGCGGTGATCAACCCCACCAAAAACATCGTCGCCGGCAAGGAAGGCACCCTGAATATTTCCGTCGGCTGGGTGGGTAGCCCTACTGGCACATTCAGGTGGACGAAAGGACTCGACGTAAATTTCAGTATCGTCAACGGGCGTGTAATACACCAGCATTTGTACGGCCGTGAACCTCTCGTCAGTAACGGCTCGCTCAACATCACTCGCGTAAATGAGGAATGGGTCGAAGGTTTCTTCACCGTGGAGCCTGCCGGATGGATAGACGCTACCACGCCCCCCATTAAAGAAGGGACCAATCGGGTAGAAGGGATTATCAGAGTGAAAAGGTTAAAATAGCCTAATAACAATCTTAGATGACTATGAACGCTTTTCGATCAGCGGAGGCATTTGAACCTGAGGTAAATATGAAATCAGGAGATGGAGGGTATTTGATAAAGTACACGCCTCAGCAATTCCGCCGCTGCTTCCGGTGTAATGTCCCGTTGTGGATTTGCGAGCAATTCATAGCCCACCATAAATTTCTTTACCGATGCGGAACGCAACAGCGGCGGATAAAAATGCATATGAAAATGCCAGAAAGGGTAAATACCATCCGTAGGCGACTGGTGAATGCCTGACGAATAGGGAAACGAAACATTGAACACTTTGTCGTAAAGCGCCGTAGTAACTTGCAGAATTCCTGCGAAATCGTCTTTCTCTGATTCGGACATCTCAGCCAGGCTTCCGAAATGCCGCTTGCTGACAATCATCGTTTCAAATGGCCAGACCGCCCAGAAAGGCACCAGCAATGCGAAGCCGGCATTTTCGGCTACAATGCGGGTTCGGAGCCGGGTTTCAGTGGTCAGGTAGTCGGCCAGCAGGCTGCGGCGATGTTTTTCGAAATACAATTTCTGAGAATGCGTTTCCTTGGCCGGCTCGGCAGGCACCGAGCTCTGCGCCCATATCTGCCCGTGCGGGTGGGCATTGCTGCAACCCATGATCGCGCCTTTGTTTTCGAAAATCTGCACGTAACGTATAAAATCCAGCGCGCCGAGTTGCAGGTATTCATTTTGCCAAACGTCCACCACGCGGCGGATCTGCTCCACGCTCATATCGGCAAGCGTCTGATCGTGGCGGGGCGAGAAGCAGATCACCTTGCAGATTCCCTGCTCGGCCTCTGCCTGCAAAAGGTCACCATCCTCGAAGCGCCCAGCCGGTGTGCCCCGCTGCAAAGCCGCGAAATCGTTTTGAAATACAAAAACATCCCCGTAACCCGGGTTACGCTCCTCGCCAAACCGCTTGTTGCCCGGACAGAGATAGCATTCGGGATCGTATTCGGGCTTTTCAATCACAGGCGGTTCTTCCTCGTGGCCCTGCCAGGGCCGTTTTGCACGGTGCGGGGAAACGAGCACGCGCTCGCCGGTCAGCGGGTTATAGCGCAGATGCGGATGCTCTGCGAGATCGAATGTAGACATGAGATCAGAATTTTTACGAAGCCGCTTTGCCGCAGCCATCGACGATTTTGATGGGATACACTTCCAGCGCAACGCCAAAAGCATTGAAATAAGCAATGGAAAGGTCACGAACGAGCGCATCGACGCCCGCCGTTTCGACCAGGTTAAGCGTGCAGCCGCCGAAGCCGCCGCCCATTATCCGCGCCCCCAGCACTTCCGGCCGGGCCATGGTCTGGTCCACCAGCAAATCCAGTTCTGCGCAGCTGACGGCATACAGGTCGCGGAGGCCAGCATGCGTATCGTACATAAGCTGGCCGAAGCGCGGCAAGTCGTTGCTTTCCAGCGCGGCAGTGGCCTGCTCCACCCGGTCGTTTTCCTGCACCACGTAAGTGAGCCTTTTGGCTACATTTTCAGGTAATTGTGGAGCAAAATCGGCCAGGATCGCCGGGGTAACGTCACGCAAACTTGCTATGGCGGGATCCCCGAGCCGGATAGCGGCCAGGCCCTGCTCGCATTCATTCCGGCGCGTATTATACTCGCTGGATGCCAGCGAGTGCTTCACACCCGTGTTGCAAAGCAGCAGCGTGTGGCGGGTAAGGTCAATCGGAAAATAGGCGAACTCCATCGAACGGCAGTCGAGGCGGATCGCGCGCGAGGCACGTCCGTGAATGCTCGCGAACTGGTCCATGATCCCGCAATGCACGCCCGCATATTCGTGCTCCGCTTTCTGGGCGAGTAATGCGAGTTGTGTTTTGGGGATTTGAAAACCGTGCAGGTCATTAAGCGCCGTCGCAAGGCCACATTCCAGCGCCGCCGACGACGACATGCCTGCCCCCTGCGGGATATTCCCGCCGAATACGAGATCAAAACCCGTCAATGGATAACCCGCAGCGACAAACTGCGCCACCACGCCACGGAGGTAGTTAGGCCAGGATTTGGGTGATTTCTGCACGTTGGAAACCTGGAATTGGTCTTCTTCCTGCAAATCCATTGCGTAAATCCGGCACAAGTCGCCATCATTACGCCGGATTGCGAACCAGATTTCGCGGTCCACAGCGGCGGGCAATACAAAACCGCCGTTGTAGTCGGTATGCTCGCCCAGCAGGTTGATCCTGCCCGGCGCGCGATAGAGCGCAGCTTCGCCACCATACAGATGCCGAAACTGCTGTAATACTGATTGTTGCATTTCAAAAAGTACCCGGCCATGACCGGGAGGATTTACGCGGTAAGATTGTTTTTAACCAGTTCCAAATGGAGCCTAGCGCCCTGATGCGCAGCGTCGAGTGCGAGAATTTGTGCAAACAACTGCTGCGAACCGGCATAATTCTCCATGCCCAACTGCCCCAATGCCCGCACGTACAGGCAATGAATGCGGTTGAGCTGATTCAAATCTGAATCGAAAATCAGCAGATGGGGAAGTGACACGGCGAAGTAATCGAGCGTCACCGAATCGTTTTCGTGCAATGCGCCGTAGGCAATGAGCTTTTCAAAAATCGCATTCGCTCTGCCGGGTTCGCCAAGCTTTTTCCAGGCAAGTCCCTGGTAAAAAATCTTGTCGGGCTGCTGGTCGTTGTAAAAAATGGCGGCCGCCGGTTCGCTGATGCCGATGGTTGCCTTTTGGAAATATGCGCGGGCATTTTCTTCCTGCCCCAAACCTTCGTAAGCGCAGCCCAGCCAGTAAAATATGTCGTTTTCAGGCGCATCGGGCAATTTTCCTTCGCCCAGGTTGTGCGGGAACGTCTGCGCAGCTTCCAGCAAACCGATGGCTTCCCGGAAGTCGTCATTACCGATCGCTTCCCGCGCCAGTGCGGTTAATGCAAACACATATTGCCCCGAAACTTTGCCTTCGCCTCCCTCCCACGGGTGGAATTTCCGTGCCCGGATAAGCTCCAAAGCCTTGCCGTGTTCGCCGCTGAGGTTATGCAATGCAGCCAGTTCGAGGTACAGATCATCCCGGTGCTCTACCACTTCGCGATTTGCTTCCAGGAATGAGAGCCGCTCCTCCACCGGCTTGTTCAGTCGGAAATACAGCTGATTAACTTCCATCAATATACGCGCATCGGCCGGGTTCAGTGCAAATGCTTTTTCGAAGTATTCCAAAGCACGGTCGGCATCGTTATGCTTGTTGAAAACCGCAATGCCCAGGTTACGGAAGGCCGTCGGGAAATTCACATTTATTGCAATGGACTGCTCCCACAATGCAATGGCCTCGCTGTACTGGCGCTTGTCGTAAAACAGGTTCCCGAGATAATACGGCGCGAAACCGTCGGACGGGTTGAGCACAGTCGCAGAGCGCAGGGCTGCAATGTCTTCCAACCGGTTGGGAAAACAATAATCCGGCTTTTGCCTGGCTGCTTTGACGCGGTAGGAAGCTGCTTTTTCAGCCTGCTGCATTTGCTGGTAAATATGGGCAATATGGTAGAAAACCAACGGATTGCCCGAACCTGCTTGTTCCGCAAATCCAAGAAAAGCCAGCGCTTCGTGGTAAAGTCCTGCCGAGGCATAATCCAATGCGTATTCGATGTAGTTATGATCCGCATTGCGGGCTAGCTTTCGCAGGTTTGCCAAATGCTCCGCCGCATTCGCCGCTTCCATTTGACCTAACTCATACAGCGCACCCAGATTAAAACCATCGCGCCGCAACGCTTCTTTGCACACGAGCACCGCTTCTTCCAAACGGCCCAACTTGCGCAAAACGGCCGATTTCAGCACATAAGCCTTGCTGCTTTTCGCATTCCGGTCGAGAGAGAAATTGATATGCTCCAAAGCCTGCACGAAGTCCCTGCGCTGCACGTCGATCTGCGCCAATGCGAGGTATGCCGCATCCTGCCAGGCCGACGACCAGGCAGCTTTGTAAAATGCACCGTAAGCCTCGTCATGCTTCTCCTGAAATGCCAGGCTCAGCCCCAGATTGAAATACGGCTCGCCGTCATAAGGGTTGGGATTGCGGCTGATGGACGTTTCCACAGCCTTTCGGAAATAGCCTTCCGCTATCGCAAACTGCCCGCGGCGGAGGTACCAGGCGCCCAGCGCATTGTTATTGCGAATATCTTTCGGATCGCGGCGCAATGCCTCCTCGTAGTAAGGCACCGGGCTGTATGTGGCGTGACGGTACTGTTCCAAATGCTGCCCGATCAAAAATAGCTGCTCGTTGTTTTCCACATCCGCCGGAAGCGCCGGGGCCTGCGCCGCGCTCGGCAACTCATTCATACGGTTTCGCGACGGATCATAGCGCAGCAGCTCTTTGCCGGCCGCATTGTTAATGATCAGCGCCAGCGATTCGGGGTGCTTAATGTCGTCGAGAGATAGGGTGTGTTCAAAAATCTGCTCGGGCGTAATATCGACGCGGGTTTCGAACAAAAGCTGCTCGCCATGCTGCAAAGCAACGGTCAGTTGCTGCTGCGCGGAAGTGACCAGCACCTGTATTTTCGCGGCGTCGGCAGAGGTTTCGAGGTTGATCAAAATGTCTTTGGTCGCATTCTTCACCACGCCCAGCTCGTGGTAAGGCAGGAAATATTGGGTAAACGACTTCTCCTCGTTCGGCATCAGCCAGGTGAAATCGGGCTGGTTATCGGTGAACATGCCGGTCATGAGCTCGATGTACGGGCCGTCCTCGTCGGTGAGGTTGCGGTCCCAGGCCTGGCCGAAATCGCCATGGCCCCACGTCCATTGCTTCTTGCCGGGCGACACGTGGTGGTTGGCTACGTGCAACAGCCCGCCTTTAGAATCATGCTCATAGCCGCCCACAAAGTCGTAATCCGAGTTAATAGCCATGTAGGACGTCGGCACGGGAATGTTTTTGTAGCACGAAATGTCCGTCCCGGGCGAGTAATCCACTTTATAGTAAGTGCCGGTAGCGATCGGGAAGCTGGACACGTCCCTTTTTCCATGATCAAAAACCGCATTCACATCCGACGGAAACACCGATTGATAATCCTCATTCACCTTCACCGCCGGGTTTGCCCACCACAGGAAAGTTTGCGGTAAGGACGTCCGGTTATATAGCTGCGCTTTGATTTCCAGGTAAGCGCGGTCGGGATAGAGCGTAAAGCCAGCCATTCCCTTGGTATGGAACATTTTTTCAATCTCATTCACCCACACCGTTTTGCTGCCGTCTGCATTCTCTTCGATGCGGTAATCCACGTTTTCGAAAGTAGACGGCCGGTGGTGCTGCGGCCAGTTGAATTCGATGCCGCCCGAGATCCAGGGACCGGTGAGCCCAACCAGCGCGGGTTTGATCACCTGGTTGTAATACACAAAATGCCGCTGCCTGAGCTTGTCGTAAGCCAGCTGCACACGCCCGCCGATCTCGGGCAGAATCATGATTTTCAGGTATTTGTTTTCCAGAAACAACCCGGTATATTCCTTGTCGATGCGCGTATCGAATATCTTTTCGATGACCGGGTTGGGGTACACGACCCCACTGCTGCCCTGGTACACCCGCTTCTCGAAAAACATGGGATTGCGCTCGCGTTCACCCACTTCGTAGGTGGGAATCGTCACTTTCGATTCCCAGATTTCCACATGGTTCATGTAATGCTGTATTTAAAAATTAATGTCTGATGTACGATTCTTCGAGGTTTTCGAGGGTGCGGCCTTTCGTCTCGGTGACGCGGGTTTTGATGAACAAAAATCCCGCAAAGCAGATGGCCGCATACAGGTAGAATGGGCCGTAGGTGCCCAGCCATTTGGCCAGGACAGGGAAGGTAAAAACGAGGATAAAGTAGGCAATCCAGAGCGAGACCGTCGCGATGGATGTGGCTACGCCGCGGATATGGTTGGGGAAAATCTCCGTAATGAGTACCCACGTCACCGGCGCCAGCGAGGTCGCATACATCGCGATCGAGATCAGCACCAGGGCCGACACCACCACCGGCGCAGCGCCGTTTTGCAGCACAAATGCCAGTGCAATGTAGGCAATCGACAAGCCCAGCGAGCCGATGAGCATCAGCGGACGGCGGCCCAGTTTATCCACCTGCCACATCGCTACCAGCGTGAAAACCAAATTTACCACGCCGATCGCCACCGTTTCCAGCAGCTGCCGGTCGAGGTCGGCGCCGATGGATTCGAAAATGGTGGAGGTGTAATTAAACACCACATTAATGCCGCACAGCTGCTGGAACACCGCCAGGATTACCCCGACGGCCAGCGCAGGCCGCACCGATTTTTGAAATACATCTGAAAAAGAGGCCTTAGGAGCCGCAGTGATTGTTTTCTGGATCGCCGACTCGGTGCTTTCCACAAACTGCGCATTGCCGATTTTACCTAAAATCTTCCGCGCCTTCTCGGTTTGCCCGGCCATAATGAGCCAGCGCGGGCTTTCGGGCAGCCATATCACACCCACCAGGAACAAAACTGCCGGCACCGCGCCCAGACCGAACATCCACCGCCATGCATCGGGGCCATTGTCGGCGAGCAGGTAGTTTACCAGGTTGGTAATCAGTATTCCAAAAACAATGGTCAGCTGGTTGATGGACACATTGCGCCCCCGCATTTCGGCAGGCGACACTTCGGCGATGTACATAGGACTCAGCATGGAAGCCATCCCCACACCAATACCCGCCGCAAAGCGCATGGCCACAAAAACGGCCAAAGAACCGGATAATGCCATGCCGATGGACGACAATGCGAATATCGCCGCGGCCACGATGAGCCCAAATTTGCGGCCGTAATCGTCGGAGATCTTGCCCGCAAACACGCAGCCGACAATGCAGCCGAGCGCCAGCGAGCCGGTGAGAAAGCCTTCCCACCAAACATCGAGTTGAAATTCGGTGCGTAAAAACGGCAATGCGCCGGAGATGACGGCGAAGTCGAAACCGAAAAGGTAGCCGCCCAATGCGGAAATGAGTGCGATGCCGATGATGTAGCCGCTGTTGTAGCCGGTCTGTGGCGGGCTTTGCGCTGCTTTCATATGAATGCGATTCAGGTTGTCGGGTTAGTGAATAGGAACGGCAGCCGTGAGGGCGCATTCCGATGTTGCAAAAATGGCCGTTTCCGCCAGCCGACGGAATGGATCAAACTACTAAAAGCATGTATATTCTTCTGATTTAGGCCAATCATAATTTTATCCAGCTTTTCCATAACTATTACTATTCCCTCATAGGCTCGTCGCCCACCAATTTTGTACAATTCAATTAAAGAATTGTCCTGCCTGTTTCCTCCCGTGCGATCGGGTGCACGCAAAATTCACATTATAACCCTAGTGATTCTTTCTAAAATTATGATCAAAAAACATCTACTTTGCTGCCTGCTTCTATTAAGTAGTGCAGTGCTCACACGGGCGCAGTCGCTCACGGTCCGGGGAAAAATTACCGATGCCCAGGCGAGCGCCGTGCCGGGCGCGAACGTACTCATTAAAGGGGCCAGCCAGGGCACATCCGCCAGCGCCACGGGCGAATACTCGCTCGCCACCAATGCCTCCGATACGCTGGTAATCAGCTACGTAGGCTATACTTCCCAGCAAATTGCGGTAAATGGCCGCACGCAGATCGATGTTACCCTGCAAGAAGACAACAAAGTATTGAGCGAAGTGGTGGTGGTCGGCTACGGCGAAACGAAGCGTCGCGACCTGGTGAGTGCAGTTTCCTCCATTTCCGGCCGCGAGCTGAACGAATTCAAAACCGGCAATGCCGCCACCGCCATTCAGGGGAAGTTGGCTGGCGTGCAGGTAGTTACACCCAGCGGCGGACCCGGCGCGCAGCCGACGACCTACATTCGCGGGATATCATCCTTGCAGGGCGGCACCCAGCCGCTGCTCGTGGTGGATGGGATTCCCATTTACTCCGGCGGGCTCAACTCCATCAATCCCAACGACATAGCGAGCATGGACGTGCTTAAAGACGCTTCCGCAGCCGCCATTTACGGCGCGAAGGCTTCGGGCGGGGTGATTGTGGTGACGACCAAGCGCGGGCAAGTCAACTCCGGGCGCCTCGATGTAGACTTCAATTACCAGATGCAGCAGTTGCAGCGGCCGTATCAAATGGCTAATTCCCAGCAATATGTACAGTTTCAGCGGCTCAAAAATCCGGGCTTCTTCAACCCGCCACCTCCATCGCAAAGCCTGGACAACAATACCGATTGGTGGGATGCAGTGATCCGCCCTTCGGCACCTATTTACAATGCCAACATTTCCTACACCGGCGGCAGCAACCGCAGCACCTACGCGGCCACGCTCGGCTATTACCGGCAGGATGCGCAGGCACAATACGGCCATTGGGAAAGGCTCAACGCCCGTTTCAACGGCGACTTCCAGGCGACCGACTGGCTGAAATTCGGCGTAGTGTTCGCGCCTAGGGTGGAAAGCTGGAAGAACTATGCGGTAACCGACTTCCTCGGGCTGCTCGGAACCGACCCTACCACCGCTGTGCAGCGCAATAACCTGGATCATATTCCGGCCGACCAGCGCGCGCAATACGATCTTGAATGGAGCGGCTGGGGCTATCCTTACGCAAGACCGTCGAACAACCCGGTCAATTATTTTCTCTCGATGAAACGCTCGCAACTGGCGAGGAATATGGTGTATGGGCTGCAAAGCAATGCGTACCTGGAAATCAAGCCGTACAAAAATTTCACATTCACGAGCAAGATCGGCGGGAACGTTGATAATACGAACAACCAGAATTTTTCCCCTAAATATTACCTCGACCCGCAGGCATTTTCGAACCTGGTAAGCGCGTCATCGAGCTACAACACCAATTACTCGTGGTCGTGGTTCAATACTTTGGGCTATTCCAACACCTTCGGCGAGGGGCATAACCTGAAAGTGCTCATCGGCCAGGAAGCGCAGTACATAGACGGGTACAGCGGCTCGGCCACGCGCTACTCGTCTTCGGCTACGAACGATCAGCTTTTCAATTCCATCGACAACCTCGTTTCCGACCGCTCCGCGCAGCAGATCGACCGGCAGTATCCGGGCACGAATGGCGTCACCACCGATATTAACCGGAGAGAGGCCATTTCCTCCCTGCTCGGTCGGTTGGAATATAACTACAAGAGCAGGTACTACTTCACCGGTAACGTCCGCCGGGATGGCAATTCGAAATTTACCAAAAACAACCAGTATGCCGTGTTCCCGTCGGGATCGCTTGGCTGGCGCATCAGCCAGGAAGGTTTCCTGAAAGACGTGCGCGCCGTGAACGACCTTTTCCTGAAAGCCCGCTGGGGACAGCGCGGTAACAGCAATGCGATTCCGCCTACCGCTACGTATGACATTGCCAAGGTGGACTGGCCCTACGCATTCGCCGGAAACACCGTGTACAGCACCGGCCCGTGGCTGTCGGGCAATCCCAATCTGCAATGGGAAGTGGACGAGGATTTCAGTCTCGGCCTGGACCTGACGACCTTGAACAACAAGCTGCGTGTGAGCCTCGAATATTTTGACAACCAGGCTAAAAAACTACTTCTGAATGCGCCTATTCAGCTCAGCTTCGGTACGCAATACGGATGGGGCAACAGCCAGTGGCTCAATGCCGGCGCATTGCGCAACCGCGGCTGGGAGGCCACGCTGAGCTACGGCGATACCAAAGGCGACTTCGGGTACAGCACCAACCTCACATTGAGCCACGTGAAAACGACCGTGGAGCAGCTTTACGGCACGCTGGCGTTCCTCGACGGCGGCGGGCAGGACTACCGTGAGGCCGAACGCTTTGGTACCATTTCGCGCACTTATGCCGGCGGCAGACTGGGCACATTCTACGGATACAAAGCGCTGGGCGTGTTCCGCGATCAGGCCGAGGTGGATGCCTACACTTCCGCAACCGGCCCTATCCAGCCGGGCGCGAAGCCGGGCGACCTGAAATTTGCCGATACCAATGGCGACGGCGTTGTGAATGGCGAAGACCGGACGATCCTTGGCAACCCCTACCCCAAGCTCACGGCCAACCTCAACATCCGCCTCAATTACAAGCAGTTTGACCTTACCGCCGATTTGTACGGCGTGTTCGGGCAGGATGTATTCAACACCGTGAAACGCTATTTCACGCACGGCGATTATTTCTCCAATGTAGAAGAAGGTGCGTATGATAAAGTCTGGCGCCCCGACAACCAGGATGCCGAGCACCCCAATCCGAATGCGTCGGCGGGTAACCTGCAATCTTCGAGTTATTATGTCGAAAAAGGGTCGTTCGTGCGCGGCCGCAACATCATCCTGGGCTATAACCTCCCCGAAAACCTGATCAAAGGCATCCGTGCGATGCGGGTGTACGTGGGCGCACAAAACCTGTTTACCCTCACCAAATATTCAGGTGTGAATCCGGAGGTGCAGTCCAACAACGGCAACGGCACTACGCCGCAGCTGGGCTTCGGCATCGACCATGCGCAGTATCCCGTGTCGCGCAACCTGCAAGTTGGCCTTAATCTTTCCTTCTAATTGAACTGACCCATGGAATTCAAAAATATTCTCAGAACCACGCTGGTGGCGGCCGCTTTGTCGGTATCGACCATTTCCTGCAAAGAAAGCTTCACCGACCTGCCGCTCGACGGCATCCAGACCCTCGATAACCTGCACGTGTTCGACACGGCGGAGGGCACGCTCAACTACGTCAACTCCTGCTACGCGGCCCTGAACTGGGACGACTGGTGGCAGGTACAATACAAAAGAATGATCCTGGAAACCGCCACCGACGACGGCTGGCTGGGCAACCTCGAACAATGGGGAAACGCCGCTACCGACCTGCCTATCGCGCATTTCATCGGGCTGAGCGCCAACGACGGCAACACGGAAGGCTACTGGTCGTTCAATTATTTCGGCGTGCAGCGGACCAACTTCGGCATTCAGCGCATTGCGGATGCGCCGGTGGACGATGCCCTGCGCCGCCGACTGGTAGCGGAAATGAAATTTCTCCGGGGCTGGTTCTATTTTGAACTGGTGAAAAACTGGGGCGAAGTACCGCTATACACCACCGCCCGCACCGCCAGCGACGCGCCTACCGCACGGACGCCGAAAGCGGAAGTGTACGCCCAGATCCTAAAAGACTTCCAGGAAGCTGCCCAGGACCTGCCGCAGCGCAGCGCCTACACCGGGCTGGATAAAAGCCGGGCTTCGAAAGGCGCTGCACTCGCATTTGCCGCCAAAGCCGCATTATGGGCTGAAAACTACCCGCTTGCCGAGCAAATGGCGAAGCAATTGATGGAGTCAGGGGAATACACGCTCGAATCCGACTTCGGCAACATCTTTCAGGCCGGGTACTACAATGGCTCCGAGTCCATTTTCGAGATCAGTTCAAGCACCATTTACGGCAATGTGCGCGGCGTGACGGCCGGCTCGCGGAATGACGGCGGCTGGGGCTGGAATGTGCCAAGCAGCAATCTGGAAAGCGCATTTCTGGCTGAGAATGACACGGTTCGGCTCGCGCGGACGATCATCAAGCACGGCCAGCGCGTGTGGGGCGATCCGCAGGCTTCGGGCACGGGCATTTTCGATGCGCGGCCGCTGGGTAACAAGTCGGGGCGCATCTGGCGGAAGTTTTATGTGCCGCGGGCCAAACGCGTGGTGCCTAACCAAAGCTACCAGAGCGTGTGGGTGCCGGTTCCGTACATATTCATCCGCTATGGCGAAGTGCTGCTGATCCACGCCGAAGCCTCGGCGCGGCAGGCTAAAACGGCCCAGGCATTGGAATCGCTCAACACCGTTCGCCGCCGGGCGAAGCTGGCGGCCAAAACCGGTCTGTCCGGCGAAGGCCTCATCGACGCGATCATCAACGAGCGCAGGCTCGAACTGGCGGGCGAGCTCACGTTCCGCTGGGACGACATTCGCCGGGTGAAGAAAAACGGTCGCCCGATCATCGAGTCGATTCTGGGGCCGAACGGCAGTTTTGTGAATTACAACCGCAACAGCACCGATGCATTTGAAACTGCTTCCAATGTGGAGCCGCAAGATAAAGGGACGAACTTCCGGGCGGGTGTAAACGACCTGCTGCCCATCCCGGCGCGGGAAGTGAATGCGTCCAATGGTGTGGTAATCCAAAACCCTGGTTATTGATATGTTGCAAAAAGCGTTGATCGCGGCTGCTGCCTTCCTGCCTTGCTGGGAGGCGGCAGCCCAAAGCGGCGGCCAGAGAGCTGTTATTTCATTAAACAAAGAAATCCAGACCATCCACAGCTTCGGCGCTTCGGATTGCTGGAGTACCAAATTCATCGGCACCTGGCGCGATGAGCAGAAGAAGAACCAGGTGGCTGACCTGCTTTTCAGCATGGATACCCTCGCCAACGGCCAGCCCAAAGGTATCGGACTCTCGCTGTGGCGGATGAATATCGGCGCGGGCAGCTTCGAACAAGGCGATTCCAGCCTCATTGCCGACGAATGGCGGCGCGAAGAAAGCTTTGAGAATGCGGACGGCACTTACGACTGGTCCAAACAAGCCGGCAGCCAGTGGTTTCTGAATGCCGCCCGGAAGCGCGGCGTGCGCTACACGCTCGGATTTTCGGTTTCGCCGCCCGTGCACATGACCCTGAACGGCAAGGCCTTTTCGCCCGGCGGAAAATCGCTGAACCTCAAACCGGAACGCATGGCGGATTTCGCCGCATTCCTCGGCGATGTTTCCCGGCATTTCGCGTTCGACTACCTGAGCCCGCTCAACGAGCCGCAATGGGATTGGAAGGCAGGCAAAAACGGCAAGGCTACCCAGGAAGGCACGCCCGCTACAAATGCCGAAATGCTTCGCCTCGCCGCTGCATTGTCGGAACGGATGTTGAAGCACAAAAGCGAAACCACCGTCGTCATGGGCGAGGCCGGGCAGCTGGATTACATTTATGACAAAGCAGAAACCGGGCGCGGTAACCAGTTGGGCGAGCTGTTTTCTTCCCAACAAAAATCCCTTAAAAACCTGCCCGGCATTGCGCCGATCCTCTCCTACCACAGCTACTTCACCACCTGCAACGACTCGGTGCTGGTAACCACGCGTCAGCAAGCTGCCAAAGCCGCCAAAGCTGCGGGCGTGGCATTATGGCAAAGCGAATTCGGCGTTTTGGGGGATATTTGCGGGAAGTTCAATGGCTACCCGCGCAATACGGGCATCGACTATGGCCTGTACGTAGCCAAGGTCATCCACCACGACCTGGCTGTGGCCAATGTCACTTCCTGGCAATGGTGGCTGGCGGTGAGTCCGTACAATTACAGCGACGCGTTGGTGTATATCAATGATCAGGACGGGAATTTCAAAAACCACAACAACACCCGCGAACAAGGCCTGGTGGCCGATTCGAAGCAGCTTTGGGCGTTTGGGAACTACGCAAGGTTCATCCGCCCGGGCATGAAGCGCGTGGACATTCAGCTGCCGGGCAGCCCGGACCTGATCGAGCAGGCGGGGAATGTGATGCTTTCGGCTTACAAGGATGCGGCTTCAAAAAAGCTGGTGATCGTGGCGGTGAATGTGACGGAAAAGGAAGTAGCGCTGGGGCTGGAAGGTGTTACCATTCCCAAAAACCGGTTTGAAACTTATACCACGAGCGGGGAAAAAAGCCTGCACAAAACCATCACCGACGCCCGCAAACTGGTACTCACGCCAAAATCTGTGACGACATTCGTGGGCAGTTACCGATGATCGAATGCGCTAATTGCTTTCGCTCCGGCGGAAATCCCTCGGCGACACGCCCATCACCCCCGTAAACACCCTGCTGAAATGAAACGGATCGCGATAGCCGAGTTGCTCCGCGATTTCATTGATGCGCAGCGAGCCGTATTTCAGCAAACGGCTCGCTTTTTGCATTTTAAGAAAAGTAAAAAAATGAATGGGCGAGCGCTGAACCTTCTCGCGGAAAACGGCCGAATAATGCGAATTGGACATATTGGCCACGCCTGCGAGCTCGGCTAGTGTGAGGTTTTGGTCCAAATGCTGTTTCATAAATGCGATTGTGCGGCTTACGGGATCATCGGCAGCCTTCGCATTCACAGTCGGGCTGTATAGCGAGCTTTTGAGCGTCGTAAGAAAATGCGCGAGGGCGTGGTTGGCATACACGAGGTTATCGTCGTTGAAAGCCATTTCCATGTGCGCCATAATGTCCTCGAACAGCGCCAGGCGTTCGTCGCGGGGCTCTACCGCCACGGGCCCGCCGCCGGATTGCAGGAAAGTCAAAAATTCACCCGAGCGCTGGCCGGCGAAATGTACCCAGTAAATCGTCCATGGATCTACCGGATCGGCGCCGTAGGAATGCGGCTGATGGGCGGGTAAGATAAAGAAATGATCGGCCAGCACCACGTGCCGCGCCCCTTCCGACTCAAACCAACCCGCTCCCTGCACACAATAGATCAGAATGTGCTCGGAACAGCCTTTTTTGCGCTCCCGGTCGTGAAATGAGGCATGGGGATAATAGCCGATATCGGTAATGTACAGCGATTCGCACAGCGGGTGATGCGCTACCTGCGCCACCAGATCGCCCGGCAAGATGGCGCTGCGCTGCCCTACGAAACCTTCCTGCTTGCGGATCATGGGTGAAATGGGATAAGAATTATGTCCAGCTTTTTCATAAGAAAAGTCATGTAAAGGTATGGGCATGAATGGTAATTTTGCAACGTAATATTCCAATAATTATGTTCTGTACATTCCGCTGCCTGCTGCTCGCATTATTGCTCCCGTTATTCTCCCATGCCCAGGAAAGCCTTTCGCTGGCCGGTGAATGGGAAGTGGCATTCGATATCGACGATGCAGGAGCGCACCGTTTCCTCACCCGGAAGTTCCCCCACAAAATGCAGCTCCCCGGCACCACCGATGAGGCGGGCCTGGGCGATACGATCAGCATTGAGCCGGGCCTGACGAAGGCATCGCTCTACCAGCTCACGCGCAAGCACCGCTTCGTGGGCACGGCCTGGTACCGCCGCACGATCGACATTCCGGCCGATTGGCAGGGCAAGCAGATCGAACTTTCGCTGGAACGCGTGCTATGGCAGAGCCGCGTGTTTGTCGACGGCAAGCAAGCCCCCGAAAACCAGCAGGAAAGCCTCACTACCCCACACCGCTACGACCTTACCAAGCTTTTGGCGCCCGGAAAGCACACCATCCTGCTCCGGATCAACAACACCCGCCAGTACGACATCAGCTACCAAAACCTCGCCCATGCCTACACCGACGGCACGCAGACGATTTGGAACGGCGCCATCGGCCGGATGGCCATTTCCGCCAGCGATGCTGTGGCGATCAAACATATCCGCACCGAGCCCGACGCCGCCACCAAATCCGTAAAAGTGCGTGTGGAGCTGCATAACCGCAGCGGCCAGCCGGTGCAGGGGCAAATGCTGCTGCATGCACTACTGAATGGTAAAAATCT
This sequence comes from uncultured Dyadobacter sp., assembly GCF_946482605.1. The sequence goes on from NZ_CAMLSE010000005.1 coordinate 289,877, forward strand.
CCCCGAAACCAAGCAGACGGTGCGTGTGGATACGGGAATGTTTGTATTTGAAACCAGTTACTCGCTGGTAGAAAATTTTAAGCTATGGGATGAATTCACACCGAATGTGTACCAGCTTACGGCCGGATTTACAGGTAATCATGTCAAAAGCAATGCGCAAACCAGCTTCGGCGTGCGGCAGCTTTCGAATGATAACAGCCTTTTGCATATCAATGGCCGACCACTATTCCTCCGCGGCACGCTCGAAAGCGCCATTTTCCCGGTTAGCGGCCACCCGCCGGTGGAAAAGGCCGGTTGGGAAAAAGTATTCACAACGGCGAAAGATTATGGCCTGAACCACATCCGCTTCCACTCCTGGTGCCCACCGCGGGCCGCATTCCAGGTAGCCGACTCGCTGGGTGTTTATTTGCAGGTGGAACTGCCAATGTGGAGCCTCCAGGTGGGCCTCGACCCGAAAGCCGACCGGTTTATCAAGGAAGAAGCTGAGCGCATCAGCCGCGAATACGGCAACCATCCGTCATTCTGTTTCTGGTCGATGGGCAATGAGCTGGAAGGCAACTTCGATTTCCTGAATGCATTGGTTACCCAACTCAAAAAATCCGACGCGCGCCACCTTTACGCCACCACAACTTACAGCTTCCAGCCGCCGCACGGCGCGTGGCCTGAGCCTTCGGACGATTACTTCATTACCCAGCAAACCAAACTCGGCTGGGTACGCGGGCAGGGTGTTTTTAATCAAAATTCTCCTTCATTTAAGGAAGACTTTTCCGCATCCATTGCAGGACTGCCTGTGCCGCTCGTGACGCATGAAGTAGGCCAATATGCCGTTTTTCCGAATATTGCAGAGATCAGCAAATACACCGGCGTGCTCAAACCGCTCAACCTGCTTGCCATTCAAAATGATTTAAGTAAAAAAGGCATGCTGCCCCTCGCCGGCCCGTATGTGAAAGCCAGCGGAAAACTCGCGGCCATTCTGTACAAGGAAGAACTCGAAAGGATTCTCCGTACGAAAGGCGCCAGCGGCATTCAGCTGCTCGATCTGCACGATTTTCCAGGACAAGGCACGGCGGATATCGGATTGCTGGATGCATTCTGGGACAGCAAAGGCATTCTCTCGGCGGAAGAATTCCGGAGGTTCTGTGGGCCCGTTGTACCATTATTGAGGTTTGACAAGGCCACTTTCACCAATGCGGAAAGCTTCCAAGCCACCGCAGAGCTGGCTAATTTCGGCGCGGGGCCGCTGACGAACGTCGCTCCCGAATGGACGCTCACCGACCAATCCGGGAAAACCGTAGCCAGGGGCAAACTTCCGGCTATCACCGCGCCGATAGGCAACGGCATTGTGCTGGGCAGCATTCAGGCCAAACTGACATCCGTAAAGTCGGCGCAGCGCCTTACATTGGCTTTATCATTGAAAAACACCCCCTATTCCAACGAATGGCACATATGGGTATATCCTGCGAAGGTGGCGGACAATCTCGGAAATGTGGTCGTGACGCGCTCGGTAAGCGAAGCGAATGCAGCCCTCGCGCAAGGTAAGAAGGTACTTTTCAACCCGGATTTCAAAACGGTCAAAGGCATTGCGGGAAAGTTTGTCCCGGTATTCTGGAGCCCCGTGCATTTCCCCGAGCAAGCAGGTACAACGGGCATCCTCTGCGACCCGAAGCACCCCGCATTGCGGCATTTCCCCACCGATTCTTTCACCGACTGGCAATGGTGGGACCTGTGCACCAAAGCCACCTCCATGCCTCTCCCCGACGCCGCCATCACGCCCATCGTGCGCAACATCGACAATTTTGCCAACAACCGGCACCTAGGCAGCATTTTCGAAGCCAAAGTCGGCAACGGCAAACTCATCGTGTGCAGCATGGACATCAGCAGCGACCTCAGCGAGCGCATCGTAGCGCGGCAGCTGCGGCACAGCTTGCTGGATTACATGAACTCGGATGCATTCAGCCCGGGGATCAGTATAGATGCTCAGGATGTGGAAAATTTAATACAACACAGGAAATAGTCTGTACTGGCCCCCGGCCATCGCATTTTCGTTGAAGTCGCCCACGGTTCTTCGCGGTTCAAACCTCCAATCCTGAGCGGTCCAGCAGATGCTCCGAAGCAGTTTGCGGCTTTGAATTGCCCACCCAGAGCCAAAGAGCAACGAAAGCGCCGATCAGGATCAATGGGAAAGTAAGCATGATCGAGAGCGTATCCTGCCCTGATGCCAGCTCCAAAGCCGTTCCGGTAAGTCCTTTCGCGGCATTTTCAGCATAAGCATCGTCAATCCACGCCCCGATGAAAGGTTGAAATATGGAGGTCGACAGCATCCCTACCCCACCAATTACAGACATTCCCAGCGCACCGCTTAACGGAACGCGCTGCGCAACGAAACCGATCATGACAGGCCAGTTGAAACAAACGCCAAGTCCAAAAATGACAGCGGCCAGGTAAGCGATCGGGCCCGTTAGCGTGCTGAACATATAGATTCCAACGGCCGCTAAAACCGCGCCGCCGAGCAAAACGCCCGTTTGTCCCAGTCGCGCAACGACCGGTCCGGTGAAAATCCTTCCGACCGTCATCACGCCGAATGTAAGGGCAAGCACGAGCATCGCATCGGCCCCGCTGGCGCTCAATACGACGGTTACCCATTGGTTAGGGCCAAATTCCGTGATGGCGGTCATCGCCATGCAGCAAAAGGTAAAAAGGAACAGTGGCGTGCGCATTGCCTCAAAGTTTTTCGAGATAGATGTTACGCCTTCGACTTTCGGTTTTGGAAAAACCTGGGCGAAAAACAGGATAGCGTAAATCACGGTCGGAATCATCAGCGTCCATATCTGTGCCTGCCATGAAAGCCCGGCGCTGGTCATGAATTTGGAAATCAGGCTGCCGATCACAATGCCGCCGGGAAACCACATATGGAACCTGCCCAGCATTTTGTTCAGCTTGCTGTCGTCGTACATATCCGCGATCATCGGGTTACAGGCGGCCTCCGTGCAGCCATTGCCGAAACCGATAAAAAATGTGGAAACCAGCAGACCCACGTACCCTCCGGCATAAATCGTCAGCAAAATCCCGGCCGTGTGCGCCAGCACGGCGATCTGCATGATCGCTTTCGGCCCCACCGAATGATACACGATTCCACCGATCACCATGGAGATCGGGAATCCGAAAAAGAACATGGAATTGATAAAACCCAGCTGCCCGGCAGTAAGGCCAAATTCAGCTGCCAGCTCTGGAAGCACACCCGCCCGGATGCTGAACGAAAATGCGGTGGTGATGATGGCGAAACAGCTGGCCAGGAACAAGCGGTGGCGGTTAACAACGTAGGTCATAGGAAGATTGGATTAAGCGTTTAGCAAAAAATAACAGCGATAAATCGCGCTGTTGCTGAATGAATTAAGTGTCAAAATGCCACCTAATAATTTTGTGTTATTTTGATTTTAAATTGTAAATTTGTAATTATATATAATCATTGTTTATCACCTTTAAACTGGGGCATTGGAACAGGTATCACATGCAGACACTACGCTCTGGAATGCCATTAAGGATGGCGAAAAGGCCGCGTTGGGTGAGCTATATGAACGCTATTACCGCCAGCTGTACCGCTATGGAACCAGGCTGTTGTCGGATACGGATGTCATTGAAGATACGATCCAGGACCTGTTCATTAACATCTGGCACACACGGCACAAGCTTCCCGAGGTTCGGAATGTAAAATCTTACCTTTTCACCATCGTACGGCGCGAAATCCTGCATAAACTAAAAAAAGAGCAGTCATTTACGGATGTTGAAACACTCTCGGATTTGCTGAGCCTGGGCGAGGAAAGCAGTTACGAGCACGACGATTATGAAAAATGGCTGGTCGATAAGTTGAAGCACACCCTGCAAACCTTGCCCAAAAGGCAGCTGGACGTGATCATCCTGCGCTATTATGAAAATTTCCCTACATCGGAAATCGCCATGATCATGGGCATTACCGAAAAGTCCGTCCGTAACACCCTTCACAAAGCCATCAGCCATCTCCGCGTAAGCATTCCACACTTCGATTACCTGCTGGTGCTGCTCCCCTGCTTCGATATGTTGTAACCCAACTACCGATTTACGTATATTAGTAATAGTTAAAATCCGGAACCGGTATAATCTGCCCGCCGTTCAATGCCGACTTATGCGCCAGAATCCCCACGCTGGTCCAGTTTGCGGATTGTACTGCATTGGGAAACGGCTCCCTGTCTTCCAGGATCGATGTGATAAATTCATTCACCATATGCGGATGTGAACCGCCGTGCCCGCTGCCCTGCGTGAACGACAAATGCTGCTCTTCCTCATTGTACACGCCCTGCATGGTGAACGGCGCTATTTCCCGGGACAAAAGATGACCGTAATCCGGCACCGTCACTTGCGTGGCGATCTCGTGCTCGGGCTTCTTGGCTGTGTGGATCACCGGATTTTCCCCTTCGATCAGCGGCCATTCGAACGACTTTTTGGAACCGTACACTTCAAAGCTTTCGCGGTATTGCCGGGCCACATCGAACAAAGAGCGGTAAACGTGCGCTGTTAAATCACTGTTTTTGAACTTAATATGGGCCGTTTCCACTGCAAAAGGAGAATGATGGATCTGGGCAAGTTCCTCCCGGATCGTGCCCGAGCCGAAGCAGGACACATATTCGGCTTCCAGGCGCAGCAAGCCCGCCACCGGACCCACGCAATGCGTTGCATAATGCATGGGCGGAAGGCCGGGCCAGTAGTCGGGCCAGCCGTCCATGTCCTGCTGATGGCTCGCTTTCAGAAATTGAATTTTCCCCAATTCACCTTTTTCATACAACTCCTTCACAAACAGGAATTCCCGGCTATACACGACGGTCTCCATCATCATGTATTTCCTGCCGGTTTCGCGGACCGTCCGCACAATTTCCATACAATCCTCCACACTGGTTGCCATAGGAACAGTGCAGGCCACATGCTTTCCGGCCCGAAGCGCTTTAAGGCTTTGCTCTGCGTGGTTGGGAATGGGCGAATTGATGTGTACCGCATCGACGTTAGGATCGGCGAGCAGCTCGTCGAAATCGGAATACCGCACCGCTACGCCATAAGCATCGGCGGTTTCGTTCAGTTTAGCCGCATTCCTTTGGCACACCGCATACATGTTTGCATCAGGATGTTTTTGATAAATAGGAATAAACTCCGCACCGAATCCCAGACCCACAATGGCTATATTCAATTTCATAAGGCAATAAGGATTTTGTCGGCATGATGATGCCGGTTAAGAATGTGACAATTTTTGAAAACGCCGGGGTGATATGCTGGCTAGGCGCTATTTCGTACGCTGGTATCGTTCGGCCTGCTGCTGGACCCATTGCTTATCGAGCCCGCCTTCTGAGACGATCACGCGGTAGCGGATAGTCTCGGTTTTGCCCTGTGGAATCTGCCAATCTTCCATGATCTGCCGGGAAGGCCCGAAACCGAATTCACCATCTATCCGCCAGGGTGTAGGAAATGCGGCGTTTGCAGGGTGGTCCAGAATCGTCATGTGCACGGGTTCCGTTTGATCTTTCAGATGGATGCCCACGTCGAACCAATCCGCACGCTGCCCTTCGGCATCTTTGTTCGTGAGGCCGTTGGCGTTGGTGGCGGCACTGGGCCGGTTTTTCCGCCACGGCATGCGGGCGAACAATCCTCCGACGTAGAATTTCCCGATGTGCACATCCACCTTGGCCGTTCCTTTCCAGGTAAAATCCAGGATTAGCTTCTCCCCCATTTTTTCCGCAGCCCAGTTGTGCTCCTCCTGCATAGTCTCCCGCCCGGTCGAATCGAGCAGACTGTAAATGGTCTGCCATTTCACCTGCTTCCCCGTGTTTTGGATTATTTTCATCGATACGCGTTTCCAGTAATCGCTCCGGCCATTCATGAAATAGTCGCGCCCGTTCACCCGTTTCAAGCCCCAGTAGAGGCCGGTTTGGTGGATATGATGCCCCGGGCGGAACTCGGTGACCACAGTTTCGCCGTCCGGCAAGTAGATGGGATGGATGTACGGACGCTCACCGGGCTTGGCCACCTGCCGCAGCACCAGCTGTTTTCCAGTGGATGTAAAAACGGAAATGCTGGTATCCGCATCGGTTTGAATGCGCAGTTCATCACTCAGCTGCGTACCCTCATTCGCCCTGGCAACGCCACGAAAGGCACCGGACACATGGCCGACCCACCACAATCCAAGCATTGTAAAAGAGAAAAACAGCATCGGAGTGTTCATAGGACAAGTTCAGGACAGTTATACATTGACAATTCTGCATTTGGAAGAAGAGGTGCCGCCGGCTACCGCACGGACAGCGCTCCCTTCCATTCTCCATCAGCGTAGCTCTTTGATTTTAATGCTCCGGTAAGAAACCGATAATCCTTTATTTTCCAACATCAGGAAGCCCTTATCCTGCGATTTTACTTTGTGTTCCAGCATTTTGAAACCATTGATCCAATGCTCCACGCGACCATCGGGGTAAACGCGGATCATCGCATTGCTCCACGTTCCGATCCTTCGCTTTGAAAAAATGGTCTGTTTGGATGCAGCCACACCATTGATCGAGCCCAGGGCGGTCAGGTCGGTGCCCCTGGGGACGTTGCCAGGCAGCATATCGTCCTGGATCTGGAATTCAAGGCCTTCCGAATTTTCGCCGGCTTCGACTAACTGGTATTTCACCCCGCTATCCGCGCCTTCGGCCAGCCTGAACTCGAATTTCAGTTCAAATGCCGCGTACGGGCTTTTCAAGAACACGCTCTTTTTTTCTTTCCTTTTCGATTCTTTGATGGTGAGTGTGCCGTTCTGGATCACCCAATCCGAATCCGGGAACTTTGCATTACCTGCCCCTGAGAGCCCATTCGCCGTTTTTCCATCAAATAGCAAACTATATCCCGCCCGCTTTTCGGCTCCCGACAAATCATTCGGGATCAGGTTTACGATAAATACATCGTCCGGCGGCGAGGGTTGGATGTTTTTGGTTTTAATGCGGATGTTTTTGAAACGGATCTGATGGTCGCCCGGTGGTATGGGATCGTTCGGGTTGTTGCTGTGCAGCTGCAAACCGATCATACCCTTGACCGTCTCATCGTCGATCAAATGCGAAACGGGAACGCCATTTACCCACGTCCGGTTGCTGGTCCCGAAACATTCGATGCGGTAGTGGTTCCACGCATTGTTTTTAAATGCGGTTTTGGAGGGCAGGTTCAGCTCGGTCGTGTACAGCCAGCCGCGGCGTGCCTCATCGTAAATGCTCCCGCTCCATCGCTGCGGCTTGGGATCTACTTCCATCTGGTAGCCGTGCAGCCGGTAGTTCAGGTAATCGATATTGCTCAAACTACGGAACTGAATGCCCGAGTTGTTCATGGTAGTATCAATACTCACTTCCAGTTCGAGGATAAAATCGCCGAATTCCCGTTCGGTACACAAAAATCCGTTCGGCTCTCCCGGCACGGTCGTGCCCACAATCATGCCGTCCTTCACCTCTATTTTATGGTTTCCGTTCAGGTGTTTCCAGCCGGCCAGGTCTTTTCCATTGAAAAGCATTTCCCAGTCACCATCCGCTTTCTGCGCTAGCGCCGGCTGCGACGCCGCCGCCAGCATAGCGACGCCCAGCATGGTAATGCCAAGCATTATTTTGAATCTGTTTCTCATCATATTTCCGGTCATTTCAAAAAATCATTTACTGGAATCCGGCAGGGCAAATGCCACATATTTGTCGCCGGACCGCGTCCGCTGCTTGCCTCCGCCTCCGCAGGCGATCACGACAAACTGCTTTCCACCCGCTTCATATACTGCCGGGGTAGCAATGCCAGCGGCAGGTAAGTCGGCTTCCCAAAGCATTTTACCCGTTTTTTTATCAAATGCCCTGATCTTCTCGTCCCTCGTAGCAGCAATGAACACCAGCCCACCGGCCGTGGCAACCGAGCCGCCAAAGTTTTCACTGCCGGTATGAATGCCCTTTGCCTTCATTTCGGGGTAATCGCCGATGGTCTGCTTCCATACCTGCTTGCCGGTATTGAGGTCGATGGCCGTCAGGTGCCCCCAGGGTGGTGCTACTGCCGGGTAACCTTCCTTCGTAAGGAACTTGCCCCCGCCGGTCATACCTCCCGCGAAGCTGTACGGCGAGCGGAAATGCTCGGGCTCTTCCTTCGTGTTCAGGTCTTTGAATGGCTGATCTTTAATGTCGTCCAGATCGAGGATAAACGAAGCCAGCGCTGTTTTTTGTTCGGCACTCAAATGGGCGAACGGCGGCATATTGTTGCGGCCAGACGTTACCAGGCTCTTAAAAGACTGCTCGTCGAACTTCATACCGGGGCTCATATTGCTCTTTTTGGCAATGCCGACCAGTGAAGGGTTGGCCGCCAGGGCCGGGTTCCCCTCTCCTCCCCGACGGTCCTGCCCATGGCAGCCGCTGCAATTTTGCTGGTAAATCTGCTTACCGGCTTCGAGGTTGGTGCGATTGGAAGCGACGGCGCCTTTTTTCACTTCCTGCATTTTCATAATCCACGGCGATTCATTGGCATTGATATACATAATGCCGCTGGTGGGGTCAAATGTAGGACCGCCCCATTCGGCCCCGCCGTTCCAACCCGGATTTTGGATCGTGCCTTGCAGCGATGGCGGGTTCCACATATTATCGGTTTTGTAGGAGCGGAAACGTTTGAGAATGTCCTGGTAGGACGAATCGGGAATGCCTTCTTTGAGCAAATCGGCTTCGGTGAGCCGCTGCCTCACGAATGGCTTGAAAAAGGTAGGCACCGGCTGCGTGGATGACGTCCATTCGCCTGCCAGTTCTGATTTCGGAACGGGCACTTCTTTGATCGGATGGATCGGCTCGCCGGTTTCGCGGTTGAACATGAATATGAAACCTTGCTTGGTCACCTGCACCACCGCATCCACCGGCTTGCCATTCTTTTTGACCGTCACCAGGATCGGGTGCGCCGCGTGGTCCCAGTCCCACAAATCGTGGTGCACCGTTTGGTAATGCCATTTCAGTTTACCCGTCGCAGCGTCCAATGCAAGAATAGAATTGGCGTACAGGTTGTTACCTTTCCGGTTACCGCCGTAAAAGTCGGGTGTAGCCGAGCCGGTGCCGGCAAAAACGATCCCGCGCTTTTCATCCAGACAAAACCCGCCCCAAACATTGGCGCCGCCTACATATTTGTACGCTTCCTTGTTCTCCCAGGTTTCGTAGCCCGGTTCTCCCGGATGCGGGATGGTATGGAAAATCCATTTGCGCTTGCCGGTATGCACGTCGTAAGCCCGAATGTGCCCCGGTGCAGCCTCGGCTGCCTCCGCGAGGCGCGAGCCGAGAATGATCACGTCCTTGTAAATAATGCCCGGACTGGTGTTGGAAATATGAAGGTCGTGCGCATTTTCGATGTCCAGATCGTCGTGGAGATCGATCCGCCCGTTATCGCCGAAATCGGTGACCAGCTTTCCGGTGTTGGCGTCCACGCAGTACAGCATGTGTCCGCCGCCGGGCGTGTACAGAATGCGCCTGTCATTTTTTCCCCCATCATAAAAAGTAACCCCGCGGCTGATTTTCGTAGAAGGCCCGAATGGCCCGCGGCCCGAGTTTCTCCCTTGCTCGGGAATGGATTCGGGGTCGTACACCCACTTTTCCTTCCCGGTAGCGGCGTCCAGGGCAAACAGTTTCAGCTGCGGATTAAGCCCGTACATGACGCCATCTACAATGATCGGGTTGGTTTTCATGTCGGTCGTGTTCGTCTTCGAAGCCTGGCCCGAAGCATATTCCCAGGCCACTTTCAGCTGCTGAACATTGCCGGTATTGATCTGGCTCAGAGACGAGAATTTGATATTCCCGCTGCCGCCCCCGTATATTTCCCAGGTGGAATAAGGGTCTTCGGAATCCTGAAAAGTTTTGAAAGCAACCGAACCAACCAGCAGGGCTGACGCTGCCGCCAGGATGATCTTTCGCTTTTGAAGTTGAATGTGTTGGAGCATAATGATCTGGTTTAAAGCAGAGGAATGTCAGGGCTGCGCGAGGCAGCCCATTGATAAAGCGTTTTTTACTGTTAATATCCCGGGTTCTGCGTCAGCACCGAGCGGCCGTTGTCTACCGAAATATCGATTTGCCGCTGCGGGATGGGCCAGATTTCGTGCTGGCCTTCGGTAAATACTTTTCCGCGGTTGTAGGCCAGCTTGGTCCCCTCCACGGTCAGGTAGTTATTGATCACTTTCCCCGCGAGTCCCCAGCGGACCAGTTCAAAGAAGCGGATGCCTTCCATAGCCAGCTCGATCCGGTTTTCGTGGCGGATTGCCAGCAGGGCGTAGGTTTTATCCCTGAAAGTGGCCGGATAAGGCTCTACCTTATAGTTTGCAGCGGGCGTACCGTCGTCAAACTGCACCACGTTGGAGTTTTTGGCGCGGTTACGGATCTGGTTCACGAGTTCGGTCGCTTTTTGCAGCGAGCCCACTTCCGCTTCACATTCGGCGAGCCACAAAATCACATTACTCAATTTGAACATCCGGTAGTTGTTCGCATTGGGAAATACGCGCACGCCGGTCGTGTTGGATAATGCACCCAGTTCCGATTTGAGGAACATGTTTTTCTTATTAATGTACGGGCCTGCATTCCCCGGGTCGCGTATCCAGGAATTGCCTTTGTGGACACCCCAGTCCAGGAATGGAACACCCGGCCGGCCTACGGTATGGTCCAGCCGGGGATCAACCGGCCCTTTGTACGACACTCCGGCGCCCGTGGTGGAATACGGCAGAATATCGTCCTGCGAATAGGTATCTTCCAAAAGCGGCAGGCCATTTTCCCCTACCCGATAGGCGCTCACCAGGCTGTGCGTGGGCAGGTAAAAACCGCTCGATCCCATGAAATGCGGACCGGTGATCGATTCGCCGATGTTCGCATTCGGGGAGTTGGGAAAACCGTCGTTCACCGCATTTTGTATTTCAAAGATCGATTCCGCATTGTTATTGGTCCGGATCATATAGTTCTGCTCGAAGCTGGGCATCAGCGTGAAGCCGCCATTGGTATACACATCCTGCAAAAGCGTGTGCGCTTCTGTAAACTTCTTCTGGAACATATATACCCTGGCCAGGTAGGTTTTGGCCGCCCACTGCGAAGCCCGACCTTTTTCCGACCAGCGTGAAGGCAATACCGAAACCGCATATTTCAGATCGGCTTCAATTTCCGGCCACAGCAGGCGATCGTTGGGTACAATGGTGGGATTTTCGGTGTTCTCGTCGATGTAAGGCACTTTTCCGTGCACTTTGGTAAGCTCTACGTAGAAGTGCGCGCGCAGAAAGCGGGCCTGGCCCTCGGCGAGCTTCTTCTCGTTTTCGGTCATGTCGGTGGCCAGTTTCAATGCTTTGAGCACGTCGTTCGAGCGTACGATGCCGTCGTAAAGCGGCGACCAATGCTGGGCGACGTACAGGTTTTCGGCATCGGCAAAGAAGCCTTCGATCGCATTGATCGCATTCTGGTCTCCGGCATTGGAGCCTTTGATCGCGTCGTCGGAGGCCACGCCGCCCCACACCCAGTTGGTGACCGCGCTCGCCCAGCCGTCGCCGGTGCGGCCATTGGCACCGTCGATCACGGAATAAGCGCCCGTGAGCAGCAGGTTTACGCCTTGCTTGTTGGTCAGCGATTCGAAGAAAGTCTGGCCTTTGGGTTTGATGTCCAGAAAATCGCCGGTACATGAAAATACCAGGACTGAAATCGTTACCAGGGTTACAAGTATCTTGCTTTTCATATCTGTATCGGGTTATCAGTTAGAAATTAAGGTTCACACCCAGCATGAAAATCTGCGGAATCGGGTACACGCCCGCATCTACGCCCTTGTGGCCGTCGTTAGGCTCGGTTACTTCCGGGTCCAGGCCTGTGTATTTGGTGAGCGTAAACAGGTTGGTCGACTGGAAATAAATGCGCAGGCGGTCCATTTTCAGCTTTTCCGTCAATGTCTTGGGTAATGTATAACCTACCTGAAAGTCTTTCATGCGCAAGTACCGGCCGCTTTCGACGAAGAAAGTCGATGGTTTCTGCATATTCCCGTCATTGGCCAGCGTGATCGGCAGGGTGATCTTCTCGCCATTATCGTAACGCTCCTGCGTCCACGATTCGTAGAGCCGGCGGCGGAGATAATTGCTTTCGTGACGTGTAAACAGAATTTCCCGGTTGGTAAAGTTCACGAGCTGACTGCCCACTACGCCCTGGAAAAACATGGTCAGGTCCCAGCCTTTGTAATCCATTCCAATGTTGAGGCCATAAGTAAGACTCGGGTGCGGGCTGCCGATGAATGTGCGGTCATCGGTCGTGATCTTGCCGTCGCCGTTCACGTCCTTGTATTTGAAAACGCCGGGCATGCTGTATGTGTCCCGGCCATTGATATCCGGGTTGTATTTGGGGTGATTGGATACTTCTTCCTGGGTATTGAAAATGCCCTCTACCACATATCCGTAAAAGGACGAGATCGGCTGGCCCGCCGTAGTGGCCGTGTAAACCTCATTGAGCAGCGTGTTTCCAAACCGGATCTCTTTCGGGTTGTCATTCAGTCGTACTACGCGGTTTCTGTAATGCGACAGGTTGGCGCCGATATTGAAGTTCAGGTCTTTGCCGATCCGGTTTCTGTAATTCAGGATCAGGTCGATTCCCTTGTTTTCCATTTCCCCGATGTTAATCGAAGGCAGCACTACGCCACCCCAGGTATCCGGGCGCGAGTCGGGGTAAAGCATGTTGGTCGTGCGGCGTTTGTAGACGTCGATATTCGCTTCGAGCTTATTATTGAAAAATACCGCATCTATCCCCAGGTTGGTGGTAATGGAGGTTTCCCACTGCCCCTCGCGGTTGCCCAGCGAATACAAATGCAGGCCTGCATCCGAGCGCGTACTGCTCGTCCCGGAAATGTTGTAATATGATTCCAGACCTGCCGCACGGTAAGTGGTATACGCATTATAGTTCCCTACATTGTCATTGCCGTTTTGTCCCCAGCCCGCTCGTATTTTCAGATCGCTCAGCCAGCGTACATCCCGCAGGAACGGTTCTTCCACGATCCGCCAGCCGGCCGAAAAAGCGGGGAAGGTTCCCCAGCGATTTTCAGGAGCAAACCGGGAAGAAGCGTCACGGCGGACGGTTGCTTCGAGAAGGTATTTGCCTTTGAAATCATAATTGGCACGCAGGAAGTAGGAAAACAGCGCCCATTGGTCGAATGTGCCGGAGTTGGCGATGTCTTTCTGGCCTGCGTCGAGCACCATGTAGTCCAGGTCGGTGAAAGGAAAGGTAGAGCGACTTGCGACAAAAATCTCATCGCGATTACTGATCGCCTCCACACCGGCCAGCACGTTCAGATTGTGCTTTTCCAGGAAGGTTTTGCGAAAATTCAGCGTGTTGGTCCAGTTGTATTGGAAAATATTACGCTGGTTTTCCGTGAGTACATTGTTGTTGGTCGACTGCGTCCATTCCGGGTCTGCCAGCGTACGTGCCTTGCCGCGGGTCGAGTTATAGTCAATGCCGATGAGGCTTTTGAACCACAAATCCTTCGTAAAATCGATCTGTGCGTACACGCTTCCCATGATCCGCATCTGGCGGCTCACATTGTCTTTGGCCCGGTATAACATGGCTACCGGGTTATGCCCGTTTCCTGTTCCCGGCGCTTTTGTGCCCGCAAAGTTGCCGCGGATATCGTACACCGGTATCAATGGATGCTGCCGGATGGCAAATGCAACCGGCTGGTTGCCCGAGGCTGTTCCCATAAAGCCCAGCCGGTCGGCCATGGTGGCACCGATGGTCTGCCCTACTTTCAGCCATTTCGAAACAGTGAAATCCGAATTGGCGCGTAATGCGTAGCGCTTGAAGCCGGTATAGCTCACGATTCCCTTCTGGTTGAGGTAACCGCCGCTGATCGCGAAATTGCTCTTTTCACCCCCGCCCATGATGGCCAGGTTGTATTCCTGAATCGGCGCAGCGCTGAACACCTCGTCGAACCAGTCGGTGCCCTGCTTGTTGGCGCGGGTAATGCCGTTGTAAGGATTTGGATAAGCATAGGTGCTTTCATCGACTTCCCCCTCCATGGCCCCGCCCGGCAGAACGTAATCGGGCACCACCGGATTTTCACCATTGCCGTACTGGGCATCGGCCCAGCCCGTACCGCCGGGTGTGAGGCCTGCATTGCGCTTGCGCTGCCACAGCAGCTCGCCCAGTTCCTGCGAATTGAGCATATCCAGTTTATTGGAAGCGCGCTGCGCGCCGTAGCGCACATCGAGGTTCATTTTTATCTTCCCTTGTTTACCGCGCTTGGTGGTCACCACGATCACCCCATTGGCCGCGCGGGAACCATAGATAGCCGCCGCTGAGGCGTCCTTCAAAACGGTCATCGACTCGACGTCGTTGGGGTTAATGCCCTGCAAACCGGTGTTCGTCGGCACGCCATCCACGACATACAGCGGGTCATTGTTATTGATCGACCCCACGCCCCTAACGCGCACCGTGGAGGGTCCGCCGGGCTCGCTGCTGTTGGTCACGGTTACACCTGCCACGCGCCCCTGCAAGCGGGCGGACGCGTCGCCGGTGGGTACCGCGCGCAGCTCTTTTTCGTCAATGGCCGAAACTGCACCTGTTAATGTCTTCTTCTCCTGGACGCCATAGCCCACGACCACGATCTCTTCGAGCGCCTTGCTTTCGGAAGCCAGTTTTACATCAATTTTGCTTTGGTTACCAATGGAAATTTCCTGCGAAACATAGCCCACGTAGCTGAACACGAGCGTGCCCGTATTGTCTGGCACATTGAGGGTAAAGCCGCCGTCCACATCCGTACTGGTTCCGCGCTGGGTGCCTTTGAGAATAATGCTTACGCCGGGTAAGCCCTCGCCCTTGTCGTCGGTTACCGCTCCGGTGATCGTGATGTCCGCTTTGGCAACCTGCGCAGCCGCCATCGACTCTCGGATATCCTGGAAGCCGCGCGAGCGCAGGCCCTGGTTTTGCTCCTTGCGGAGGACCACGAACTCGCCGTCGATTTCATATTTGATATGAAGCGGTTTTAAAAGCCTGTCGAGCACAGCCGACAGCTTTTCCCGGGTAGCCACAAACGTCACCCGCTGCCCCTGGTCGATCAGCTTGGGTACGTAGGTAAATTTGATTTTAGCCTCTTTGGATAGCTGATCAAGCACCGTACCCAGCTCCTGCCCTTTTACGTTCAGGGACACCGGGCGACTGAGCACATCCTGTGCGTGGCCGTCACTGGCAGCCAGGCCCAGGTTTGTAAAGATCAAGACCAGCAAGAGCTGTGCGAAAGTGATCTTCATAACTCTGATCAATAGTGGGAAATAATCGAATAAAAATTTCATAGATTTACACCGTTTTGGTTCATGTATCGGACATACTGGACAAAACAATCCCTGGCCTGCTGAAACAGGCAAATGGTTAAGGATCATCACTAAATCATGGGGAACGGTGCCGGTAATGCTCGAACATTGCCGGCATTTTTTGTGGGGAAAAGTTACGGTCTTCGCATAGGCAGTCAGGTCTGAAAAGTAGAAACTTGATTAATGGCTTGTACAACCTTTTCCTGTCACCACAATCTTGTTGCCCCAAACTTCATAAGTGGCATCGATGGTGTGGCAAATAATATCCAGCTTTTTAAACAATGGCTCATCGCCCAGCTGGGCAGTCAGGTCACAATTCGCGATTACATTCTCATCGTATTCGATCGATACGCCGTACGATTCTTCCAATGTGCTGAATACCGTGGCGATGGCGGTACTGCGGAAATTAAAGTCAGGAAACTTTTCCGGCGCTTTGATAATGTCCGGACTTCGCATGGTCGGGCGGGTTACAAAACCGCCTTCTGCACGGTAGACGGCCGTTTGATTGGCTGTTAGAAAAACAGGCTTGCCGGAGTTACTATCAGCATATTGTTCCATAGTAAAAACTTTCACCTTACCCGACCGGACCGACACGCTGACCTGCTCCCCACCCTTCGGACTACTGACCGTGAACCGCGTACCGACCACCTGCGTAACCACCTGACCAGTGAAGACGACAAAAGGCTTCGCCTCGTTTTTCACTACTTCAAAATACCCCTCGCCAGCCAGGTAAAGACCACGCTGGTCACCCGCAAAATCCTTCTTATAACTCAGTTTGCTATCGGCGCCCAGCATGGCAATGCTGCCATCGGGTAACACTATACGTTGACTCTCTCCTTTCCGATTTGCGTGCTCGATGAGCTGCTCCTTGATCCGGGCAACCTGTTTTTCGTAGCTTCCGGGCATTTGACGACCATCGCGGAGCACCAGCAGCCACCAGAGCGTCAACCCGATCAAAACCACCGCTGCGGCAGACATCCAGTGGCGGGCCAGCACGTGCTGCCAAAGCGGAGTCACCCGTCGTTCCTCTTCGGCCGTTGCGGCATCGATTTTCTCCCACATGCGGATTCCTTGCAGCTCGGTCGGCAAAATCCCCGACTGGTCCATCGCCAGCAGCAATGCCTTTGCCTGCGAAACGTCCGTATGCTTGTCAGGATATTGCGCCAGGAAATCCGTCCAATACCTTTCGGTGTCCGACCCGGGCGAGAGTACCCAGAGGCGAAAAGAATCGTCCTGTACAAAGTCTTCAACCTTATAATTTCCGTATCGCTCCACTATACAAATCCAAGATTAATTAGGAATATCTATTCATGTATAGGAGTAAAAAAAGTGGAAAGTGTCCCCTCGGGAATTGAAGAATTTTTTAAAAAAAATTCTTCAATTCAAATAGGAATTACACAAATAGCTGCTTTACAGAACATTACAAAATAAATTATTCAAACATTCACTTATGAAATAACATGCGGGCCTGCGTGCCCCATGCTCCGATAAACACATCCGTTTTGCCGTCGCCATTCAGGTCACCGGTGGTCATTCCCCAATGCCGGCCCACGGTGCTGCCCGGGACCACTTTGCTGGTGACGTCACGAAAATGTCCCTTACCATCATTCTGCCACGCTTGGAGCTGCATGGGGACAAAGCCGGGAACCTTTATCGCGCTAACGAGGATATCGGGATGGCCATCTCCATTAAAATCGGTGATGACACCGCTCCAACTCGAAAACTCATTTTTCGGAAGCCGCTCTAATGTTTGGTCGTTGAAACGCCCTTTGCCATCATTGATCAGCAAGCGATTCTGCGGGTCTTTGTCCCACCCTTTGTTGTTACTGGTCAGATTCAGGAAAAGTAAATCAGGGAAGTTGTCGCCATTGGCATCGAAAATATGCACCTGCCGCGTTTCCATCGGCACTTTCAGCTCCATTCTGCCCGAAGCGTCGGCGAAGTGCCCTTTACCGTCATTGAGCAGCAACCGGCTGGGCGGCGTTTCGTTGGCGATCACCATATCCAGGTCCCCATCTCCATCCAGGTCGGCCAGCCTGATGTCCTGCGTGTCGTCATTGTCTTTGGGCATGTGGGTTGACGTAACGTCTTTGAAATAACCCGGGCGCGCAGCGTCGTTCAGCCACAGGAAATCCTGCCCCGAAGCACGCTCTTTGCCTTTTCCACGGTCCTCCGACGAATTTCCAACCAGAATGTCGGGCAGGCCGTCGCCGTTAACATCGCCGATGGCCAATGCATTGCCTTCACTTTGCGCGGGAAGCCTGTCGGTGACGTCCTGAAAATTGCCTCCCGGCCCGCCCAGGAAGAGCTGATGGAAATGATCGTCTTCGGCCACAAATACGATGTCGGCATAACCGTCCTTATTGAAATCAGCAGTCAACACATGCTCACTATCGTGCCGGACATTGCCAAAGGCGCCTTCCTTCCAGGTCAGTTTTCCTTTGCCATCATTCAGGTAGAGACGGTTGACACCGTATTCCACCGCGAGCACCACATCCAGGTCGCCGTCGTGATCCACATCCACAAATGCAATGTCCAACGCGTGCAGACTGGGCGCAGCCGGTACATACCGGGATGTAACGTCGATGTAGGTGGCCGTTGAATCACCGCTTGCCGCGGACACCTGCTGAGCGCTGCCCGTCCGGCCAATGGCGAGCAAAAACGCAATACAGGCTGTGCCCCCGACAGCGAGGCTGCGGGGCGTATTACCGAATATCGTCTTCATAACTAATGAGTTTAAGTGATGAAAAAACATTGACTTGGACGAATGTAGAGATAAATTCATATTTTCTATAAAAAAGAAGATAAATATTTTTAGTTTTATAAAAAATATACATTGTACAAATAATGCGCGAATTAGACATCGATAACTACATTCCTAATCTGTCCATCGACTGCGTCATATTCGGTTTCCGCGACAGGGAATTGCGGGTTCTGATCTCCAAATTCAAGTTTGGCGCCGGGGCCTGGTCGCTTCCGGGTGGGTACATCGTCAAGACCGAAAGCACCGACCAGGCTGCTAGCCGGATTCTCTGTGAGCGGACGGGGCTGGACAATATATACCTCGAACAGTTCCGGGTGTTCGGCGATCAGGATCGGATCGTTACCAGCAAATACAACCAGGCGTTGAGAACGGGGTTGCAAGCATTCGACCCGGAACGATACACCGACCGGGTTGTTGACTGGATGACAGGCCGTTTTGTAGGAATCGGTTACTATGCATTGGTGGATATCAACAAGGTGAGTCCGCAGGCGGGGCGCGTGGACGATTACCTTGAATGGAGAAGCGTTAAGGACATTCCCGAAATGATGCACGACCACAGCCAGATCCTGGGCTTCGCCCTCGAAGCGCTCAGGCAAAACCTCGACGAAAAGCTCATTGGTTTTAACCTGCTTCCGGAGACTTTCACCATGCGCGAAATCATGGAACTTTATGAAGCTGTGTACGACAAGCCATTCGCTATCAACAATTTTTCCAAGAAAATGGCCGATTTAAATGTGCTTGAAAGGCTGCAAAAGCGCTACACGGGTGCCGCGAATACGGCGCCGTATCTCTATCGGTTTAAAATGTCCGATAAGCACAGCTCGCTTTAATTGTTGATCCGGACATTATTTGTTCTTTTTGTACTTACGATTATCGTTCAACCTGTAAGAAATAACCAGTGTTTAGATTATGGATAGCGCCATTTGTGCCCTGGCCTTGTCATTATTCTGTTCCCGGTTAAATTCTATCACCAAACTGGAAGTGTTTTTGAGCCTGTTCTCTAACCACCTTCGCCATAGCATCTGTTATTGGCTGCCTGGATTTATGGATAAGCACGTGTTGGATCACGACCTGCTTGAACGGGGTGCCATCAACATTGACTATTGGTTTTGAAATCAAACCTGGTTCCTGCGTCAAATCCAGCGTTTGAGGAATGAACGCGATTCCTTTGCCAAGCCGCACCATACTTTTGAGAAGCTCAAAAGATGGCACAAAGTGGGCAATATTACTGTCCCTGTCGAAATGTGCGAGTTGACATGCCTGCCCGAGCTGTTCATAGTAGAGCCCGGTATCCCTGCCGTGGTCGATCCATTTTTCGTCCTTTAATTGATTTAAATGAACAGCCGGAAGCTCAGCTAAGGGGTGCGTGCGGCTCATTAAAATGGTGTAGTCGGCTTCGGCATATTGCACGGCCGACAGCCCTTTAAAGTCTAATGGCAGCACTGTCATTCCCAGGTCAATTTGTTCGCCGAAGACCTGCTCTTGAACCTGAACGGGATTAGGAAGCTCAACCAACTTTACTTCAATCGCGGGGAAGTGAGTCGAAAAAACATCAAGCATGCCCATGACCCGTTCTGGCAGGATCAGTTTGAACACACCAAGCGTTATTACCTGTTGGACAGAGCTAATTTTCCTGACATTTATGACTGCTTTTTCACTCAGCTGTAAAATCTCCTTCGCGTCGATTAGAAACCGTTTACCAGCCTCTGTGAGTACCACTTGATGCAGCTGAACTCGTTTCGTGCGGACAAATAATTCTGTTCCCAGCTCACCCTCTAACAGTTTGATCTGCTGGCTAAGCGCTGGCTGGGAAACAAAGAGCTGTTTGGCAGCCCTACCAAAATGCAAGTTCTCTGCTACTCCGACAAAGTATTTTAATTGACGTAGTTCCATTGGAGTTGTCTGTCAACCGAAAAGGTCTGGCGCAGATAAGAAATACTTATCACGACGTAAGAATTTATGATTAGACTTTACTCACATTGTTTTGTATTGTTGCACGATTTGAATCCGCATAGATAGTTACCCTTGTCCTTTCAATTGCTCATGGAACAGATTCACAGAAGAGGTTTTCTTTCATCAATATCATTGGCGACAGTTGCCATTTCACTCCCGTCGTTCAGTTTTCTTCCAAAGGCCGATGAGTTTGTCGTCACCGAAATAACCCACGGAAAAGTAAAAGGCGTACGAAAGGATGGTGTAAACATATTCAAGGGGATACCCTATGGCGGCCGGGTTTCTGGTGACAGAAGATTTCGCCGGCCTGCTCCCCTGGAAAAGTGGACCGGTGTTCGCGATGCGCTGGAATTTGGTGCGCCTGCCATACAGTCTCCCCGCCGCAATGAACCGGCACCTTCGGAAGACTGCCTGTTTTTGAATGTTTGGACACCGGCGAATGACAACAAAAAGCGTCCTGTCATGTTTTACAGCCACGGAGGCGGCTTTGTGATCGGCTCAGGCGCCTCGGCCGGACAAGACGGCTCTAATCTTGCAAGAAATTTTGACGTCGTGGTCGTGCAGACCAATCACCGGTTAGGCCTGCTCGGGTTTTTGTATCTGGATGAGCTTGCTGGGAAGGACTACGCGGGATCAGGCAATATGGGTGTCCTGGACATTGCCGCCGGACTGGAATGGGTGCATGAAAACATTTCACAATTTGGCGGCGACCCCAACAATGTGATGATTTTTGGTGAATCGGGAGGCGGGGCAAAAACTTCTTGTCTGTATGCAATGCCGGAAGCTGCGCCTTACTTCAACAAAGCTTCCATTGAAAGTGGGCCAGGAGTGCGGATGTCCTCCAAAGAAACCGCGGCTGAAACCACGGCCATGCTTTTGAAGGAGCTTAATATCTCACCGACCAACTGGAAGAAGTTGCTGGAAGTTCCCGCCGCCGATCTGCTGGCCATGCAGGCAAAGCTGCCGTTTGTTCCTCCTTTTCAGGAAAGAAATAGTAAAAGGGCAGCATTGCAGGGCAGATTGGGAGGTTTCGGGCCGGTGGTGGATGGAATCGTTTTGCCAAACCACCCTTTCGACCCGACAGCCCCGGCAATCTCGAAAGACAAGCCTCTGCTGGTAGGATGGAATGAGGACGAGTACACTTTTTTTGCCTGGGAGCGAAAAGACACCGAGTCATTTAAAATGGATTTTGATGGTTTGGAAAAAAAGCTGGAACCACAATATGGTGCAGATACGAAAAAGGTGATCGAAGCCTATCGGAGAGCCACACCTGACGCCACAGCGCCGGATGTTTTTGTAGCGATCTCCTCGATAACAATGATGGGCCTGGGCTCAATCGATATTGCGGAAAAGAAGGTAAAACAAAATGGCGCGCCGGTTTATCTGTACAATTTCGGCTATAAGTCCGAGAAGAAGATACCGGGGACGAACTATCCGATGGGCACACCGCACGCGATGGATATTTCTTTCAAATTCAATAATGAAATTCCTCCCAGGGACGGCTCTGCGCCTAAGGAAAGTTTCTTCGGTGGCAACCGACCCGAGCGCTTTGTGGCTTCACACCACTTTGCCGAGCTATGGACAACATTCGCCCGCACGGGCAAACCTGCCGCCAAAGACGTGCCTGCCTGGCCAGCCTATAATTTAAAAGAACGGCCGATGATGCGGATCGCAGAGAAATGCGAGATTATCAATGACAGGTACGCGGGCGAGTTGGCTATGTGGCGGTCGACTGGCAAGTTATAGCCAATGCTTTGTTTTTATATATAAATCACTTCATGAACCGGAACATGAAACCAAAGATTTACCCTATTGTGGTGGTTATGCTTTCAATAGCCACCTGTTTGATGCCTCAAAATACTCTTGCACAACAATTAAGTGCAGATCTTTTACAAAAACCGTGGAAAGCTCAATGGATCACCGGCCCCGGTAGGCCTATCAACCGATTTACTGCCGCCTCCGATCTTTCATTGAAGGATTATGGGGTATTCAAATTCCGAAAAACCATTGAGTTGGCTGCCAAGCCAGCATCCTTTGTAGTCCATGTTTCCGGCGATAACCGGTACAAACTATATATTAATGGAAAGCACGTTTCACAAGGCCCTGCCAGAGGCGATCTTTATTTTTGGAATTTCGAAACCGTCGATATCGCCCCCAAATCGGTACGCGCATTGGGCTACTATGTGGCCGGGCCAGCGGAACTGGTTGATATGAACACACACGTCACGGGCTGGGACAAGGACGGATACGATGATAGTAAGTGGGTAAAGGCACGTTCGATCGGGCCGGGCGTCACCAAAGATGCAGCCGTGAATTCCTCGGGTTGGATGCTGGTGCAATCTGAAATACCACAAATGGAAATGACTGTTCAGCGGCTTGCCACAACCCGGAAAGCAGAAGGCGCGCAAGTCGCCAATGGATTTCCTGCTACCAAAAGTAATGTGACCATTCCGGCTAATTCGACCGCCACTATCCTGGTTGATCAGGGATTTCTGACCAATGCTTATCCTACGTTGGAATTCAGTGGCGGAAAAGAGGCCGCGATTGCAATGGGTTATTCGGAAGGACTTTATATAGGTAAAAAAGAAGTTTTGAAAAACCCGAGATTACCCATGCTGCCCAAAGGGAACAGAAATGAGACTGATGACAAGCTCTTTATCGGTCGGACGGACAGTCTGCGTTCCAGCGGAGCGGCGAACCAGCAATACACACCGCTAAGCTGGCGGACTTACCGATATATTCAACTCACCGTTGAAACAAAAGCAGATCCGATGGTTATCAACGACCTGTACGGAACATTTACCGGATACCCTTTCGAACAAAAAGCCAAGCTTCAAACGCAAAACCCTGAAATGGCCAAAATGCTTGACATTGGCTGGCGGACTGCCCGGCTCTGCGCATTTGAGACCTACATGGACTGTCCTTATTACGAGCAGCTCCAATATATTGGCGATGCCAGGATACAGGCTTTGGTTTCCATGTATAACGCAGGTGATGATCGACTAATCCGTAATGCATTAACCCTAATGGATCATTCACGCATTGCGGAAGGAATCACTTTGAGTCGATATCCTACCGATCTGCACCAGCAAATTCCAACGTTTTCACTGTGGTGGGTAGCGATGCTTCATGATTACTACATATACCGTCCGGATCAAAATTTTATCAAAGACAAGCTTCCCGGAGCGAGGCAGGTACTATCCTTTTTTGAACACTACCAGGGTGCCGATGGCTCACTGAAAAATGTACCTTATTGGATTTTTACTGACTGGACGCAAGGCAAAGGCTGGGATTTCGGAATGGCACCAGTTGGCAAAGACGGAGAATCGGCGGTACTGGATATGCAGCTACTGTGGACGTACCAGCTGGCGGCGGAACTGGAAAACGATCTGGGCTTAAAAGAATTGGCGGGACGTTACAAAGCCAAGGCAGAACAGCTCAAAAAGACCATTCACAGTAAATACTGGGATGCTGGCAAAGGACTGTACGCCGACACCAAAGAAAAGAACACTTTTTCTCAACACGCCAATTCACTGGCCATTCTTTCGAGAATTGTAACACCGGCAGACGCCAAACAGCTGGCAAGTAAAATGCAAAGTGACACGACGCTGGCACCTGCGTCTATCTATTTCAAATTTTACCTGCACCAGGCTTATACGAAGGCCGGACTGGGAGACAACTACCTGAGCTGGCTCGACAAGTGGCGCGAAAACATGGCGTTGGGACTTACAACGTGGGCGGAAACGTCGGATGTGAGCACTTCCCGCTCAGATTGTCATGCGTGGGGATCAAGTCCAAACATCGAATTTTTCCGCACTATTCTGGGCATCAACAGTGACGGCGCTGGTTTTTCTAAAATCCTGATTACACCACATTTGGGCGACATCAAGGAAATCAGCGGTGAAATGCCGCACCCAAATGGTAAGATTGCGGTAAGCTACAAAGTAACTAATGGTGCTTTGCAAGCTGACATAGTTACACCGGAAAAGACGACCGGAAATTTCGTCTGGAAAGGCAGAACACTTCCGCTTAAACCAGGAAAAAACTCATTTAAGCTATAACCGTCTAATTCTTGTAATAATGGGGAAAGTCGCATAGGCTTTCCCGCCCTGCATTTGTCCGGGGCGGAAGAGGCCAGGATTGAAGGCATATTCTCTAACATTGAAAGCGAATACCAAACCCTAGTCCGACAATATTGATCGCAGAGAATCCCTTGTTGCGCCAAAGGGTCCTGAACGCGGTTTTAAACAGCCTTTCAATTGAATAACAAGTCCCTCCTTAGCGGCTTTCTGGGTATGTGCGACGGGCGACTAATCATAGCGAAAATGGCTCTATGCCCCATTTGCTATTCACTGCGTAAACTTTTAACGGGATCCATTATAGCAGCTTTGATACTCTGGAAACTCACCGTCAGCAAGGCAATCCCGATCGCCAGCAATCCTGCCAGGGCAAAAATCCACCAGTCGATGGTAACCTTGTAGGCAAATTCGTTCAGCCACTGGTTCATGCCCCACCAGGCAACGGGAGAAGCCAGCAATAGTGATATCAGAATGAGCTTGATAAAGTCTTTGGAAAGCAATGTCACCACACTGCCCACGGATGCGCCCAATACTTTCCGGACGCCGATCTCTTTGGTACGCTGCTCGGCGGTGTAAGTAGCCAGTCCGAATAACCCCAGACAGGCGATGAAGATCGTTAGGCTTGAGAACAGCATCAGCACCTGTTCTATTTTTTGCTCACTAAGATAAACCTGCTCAAAACGGTCGTCCAAAAACGAGTAGGAAAAAGGGGCGGCCGGTGAAAATGCCTCCCACTGCTGTTTCAGTGAAGCGAGAAATTGCGGAAGTTGATCGGTACGGGTTTTAACCAGAATATTGCCTGAATTTTTACCCAAAAACATCACCAGTGGTTCTATTTTTTGTTTCAAAGATTCAAAATGGAAGTCTTTTACAACACCGATAACCCTGTAATACGTTTTTACACCGTTATCGTCCGTGTTGCCCATCAGCTCTCTTCCGATCGGGTTTTGCTGCCAACCCAACGCCTTTACGGCCGTCTCATTCAGAATGACACCCGAAGCATCGGTAGGGAAACTTTTTGAAAAATTACGGCCCTGGACTATGTTCATGCCTAATGTCGGCACATACTCAGTATCAACAAAATAAAACCGGCTCATGACGCCCTGATCAGGGTGTTCTTTGGACATGACCGGGCTGTTGTCCATGATTGAACTTCCAACGGGCACCTGCCCCGAAATGCTCCCCATAACAACTTGCGGCGATTGGATGATCTGATCGCGGAATACACTTTCATTACTGCGGAGCATGTTTGTGTTTTGGATTACCAGCACTTGTTCACGGTCGAAACCAACTTTCTGGTTTTGCATGTAACGTAATTGCCGGTCGGCGGTGACCGTAGCGATGATCATCGTGGTAGTGACAAAAAATTGAAAGACCACCAGTCCGCTCCGCAGGTTGAGGTTCCCTCGACCAGCCGAAAACCTTCCCTTCAACACTAAAACAGGTTTAAAGGATGCCAGGTAAAATGCCGGGTAACTACCTGCCAATAGCCCAACCAGCACGGTTCCCGCTGCCAGGCCAGCCACTACGGACGGGTTGGTCAGTAAACTCAGGGTAAGGGTCTTGTTTGTGAGCTGATTGAAAAATGGCAGCATCACAGCTACAAGCAACAATCCAACCAACAATGCCCCCATCGCCACTAAAAGCGATTCAATCAGAAACTGCTGCCGTAATTGCGCTTTTACCGAACCCAGCACCTTACGCACGCCTACCTCACGCGACCGCCTGACCGCCGTGGCCGTCGACAGGTTCATGAAGTTCACACAAGCTATCAAAAGCATAAAAGCAGCAATGGCGGTCAGCACGTAGACGTACATAATGTTCCCTCCGGGACTTAATTCGGCCGTCCCGAACATGGAATACAAATGAATACCGGTGAGTGGCTGAAGAAAGACACTGAAATCATCGCCTTTTGCGCGGAATTGTTTCGGGGTAAGTTTCAGCCATTGCTGCAGCTCGTCCCCAATCTGTTTTTCAGCGAGCCGGGCAATCTTTGCTTCTACTTTTTTGTAATCGTAATGCTCCGGCAGGAGCACATAAGTGTAATAGTTCATGCGGTATATCCATCCCGGGTGCTGCTCCTCGTCGGCGGCAAACGAAATCAGCATATCGAACCGGAAATGCGAGCTGGCAGGTACCTCACCGACCACACCTGTGATCCGGTACGGCGTTTTTTCGCGGCCAAATGACAACACTTTCCCGATCGGGTCGTCATTGCCAAAGTACTTCCGGGCAGTCTCCTCGGTTACCACCACGGTATTGGGCTCGTTCAATGCCCGTTTTGGGTTTCCTTTCAGGAATGGAATACTGAATACGTCAAAAAAAGAGGAGTCGGCGACTAGCAGGTTATCTTCTTTAAATGAGGTAGTTCCATAGCTGACAAACTCGCCTCCCTGTCCACGGAAACGCGTTGCTTTCTGTACTTCCGGAACCTGCTGTTTTAAGTCGCTGGCAGCACTCTGACCGAACATAGGCCCGTCATGGTCATCACCATTTAACCTCACCTTAAGTGCAATCCGGAAAATCCGGTCCGCTTTATCGTTGTAGCGATCGTAGGATAATTCATCCTGCACATACAGCATGATCAGTATGCAGGTGGCCAATCCGATGGCCAGGCCAACTACATTAATGCTGGTTGAAACTTTTTGTCGTTTCAGATTGCGAATCGCGATTTTTAAATAATTCCGGATCATGTTATGGCTATAGTAAAGAGTGGACGGCTCAGCGAGGTCCCGCCCAGGTGAAGAATATTCCGTTTTTTGTCTTTTGATAAATGCCGGCCGCATGTAGGCCATCGTTTCCAGCCAATACCTTCTTCCGGCTTTTGACGCTCCCTGTTGCTGCACCCGCTGCTCGTAACGTTCCTGCAAATCGCCCAGTATTTCTTCATGCAGGTGCGGAGCAACCAGCATTTTTATGAAGCTCGTAAGGTACCGGGGCGGCTGATCTGGCTTTGATTCTTCTGATTTCATGGCTTTGGAGAGATAATTAGTTCCATTCCAGGCGGATGGCAGGCAGGATCCGGTCCCACAGCCGGTTACGGACAGCCCTGGATTCTTCCAAAATCCGGCCGCCCAGGCCGGTTACCGCGTAAAGCCGCTTCCGCCGACCACCCCTCTCCGCAGTTGCGTCCCCCCAGACAGATCTTAAATAGCCTTTTTGTTCAAGACGCTGCATGGCTGCATGCACGGCACCGGAGGTCACGATATTACCTGTTTCGCGTTCCAGCTCTTCTGCGATGGCGATCGTGTAGGCGTTTGGCGACAAAGCTGCAACCGCCAACAGAACTACCTCTTCAAATTCACCCAGATCACTCCTTCTCATTGACAGCAGGATTTTATCGGTTTCAATATATAATCTGTTTCTGTATAACAAATCATATACCTAAGAGCTATACAAGATCAAAAAACTTCATTATCAATCATTTAACAAATAAATCCGAACAGTAACCGTCCGATTTTGGACAATTACTGTTCGGCTTGGGACAATAGAAAGCGGATGAAAATACTAGACGTAGTTAATTACGAGAGGCTCATTGAAGGTTATTGTAATCCGAGAATTGGCCCATTAGGCTTTCTGGCAATAATCGTTGTATGCTGTTAGTAGAAATAATTCATTTAGCTCGGCCGAGTAATGTCTAATAGGTCTCAAGGTTTCCTCATACTTTACAACGAAGGAGCTCCATTCATGATATTTGTCCGCATACATACGACGGTTTGCATATGGTCGCTTGGAGCAAGACATAATTTACAGTTTAGGGGATGTTCTCTCACTTAAAATTAAGTAAAACATGCCTCCTAGCGACCAACGCCAAGCTTTGGGCGGTGTCTCTAATTTTCACTTAAACGACCGACTAATTCTCATCACATTTCTGATAGATGAAATCTATTACGAAAGCCTGCAAGTTGAAGACCAGGAGCACTCCCCTTGCTACATCGCAGATTTTGGTTTGTGACTTGGGCAACTTAGAGGCGGATTTCCGGGTGGGTATCGTTTCGACAATGTTTAAATAAATCGTCATTTCATTCCATTTCAGCGTCGGACGTAGGGGTAACATGCCAACTTTGCCTATTTTCAGCCCGCAATAGCCTTACAAACGATTCGGGCCGGATGAAAAATATCAGAACCTTCTCCCTTTCACGCCATAGCCGGCTATTTTCCGTGCCAGACAGCGGAAAGGAATACCTTTTCGTACGATCGGGCGATACGCCTTACCAGGAGGAGCCTTACCGCGCTGAAAGCTACGCGCTGGCGTACATCAAGGAAGGGGTCGTGCGGCTCAACGTCGGTTTATCGTCGTGGGAAGTGGTTGCGCCGTCTATTATCACGCTCGCTCCGTCGGATATTCGGTTTTTTATCAAAACCAGTGACCTGTTGAAAATGGATGTGGTGTTTTTCAAAGATACCTTCCTGATGGAGCGTTATGCGGACCCGTTCTTTCTGTCCAAATATGATTTTTTCAGCGACAGCGATCATCACGTTCTGCCGCTCGCGGATGCCGGTTTTGTAAAGATCAATATGATCTACGAGCTGATCCACCTTACCCACGAGGCAGGTAATCACCATAAGGCCGAACTGGTGCGGAACTACATTTTCGCCCTGATATATGAGATCGACGCCGGTTACCGGCAGGACCATGCACTGGCTCCCACGCCACTTAGAGACCATCCGTTGTTCGTGAAATTCCGCCAGTTGCTCATACGCCATTACATGCAGGAGCGCAAGCTCGATTTTTATGCCGAGCGCCTGCATCTGGCCCCCAAATCGTTATCGGCGGCAATCAAAAAACAAACGGGAAAGCCAGCCGGTAAATGGATCGACGAAACGGTGATCCTGGAAGCGAAGGTATTGCTGCAAAACGAAACGCTCACGGTGTCACAGGTGGCTGGTATGCTCAATTTCTCGGACCAATCTGTTTTTGGAAAATTCTTCCGGGCAAATACCGG
This sequence comes from uncultured Dyadobacter sp., assembly GCF_946482605.1. Next base: position 318,956 of record NZ_CAMLSE010000005.1, read on the forward strand.
AATATCGCCGGTGAAATACCGAAAAAAACTTGGCTGAAAATAAGCAATGCGCGTGGACCATTTACGCCATTTCGACGAATAACAAGGTATTTTGGTCTACATAATTACCTCAAATTAGGGGAATTTTGCCATTATAAAACTTTAACCAGTTTAATCATGGCAAAGTCAACCTTCCTCGGGACATGCATTGGCGAAAAGCCGGTCGGCGGAATGGCGGCCGGTTTGGGTGGCCAGCGCAACAGGTGGTTTTTATTAATAGCCACATTATCAATTGGTTTTATTTCAACAGGTTTTCAGACAAATGCCCAGCGAGCAGTTCCGAAGCAGTTTCAAATCAGCCTTTCAGAAGCGATCGCCCTTGCTCAAACGCGGAACAAATGGGTACAGGCCGCCCAAATGGAGGAGCTTGCGGCCGACGAGAGTCGAAAGGATGTTTTCAAAGCCGCATTGCCGACGATCAATGCAAATGCCTCTTACCAGCGCTTTTCCGACCTGACCCTGTTTTCCGAAGGTCTTGACCACACCACCAGCGGCCCCAGGAAGCTTACGTCCAATGCTGCGGCCGTCGGTGTCGAGGTTTTGTTTAACCTTTACAATGGCGGAAAACAGCGTGCATTGCAGTCGGAACAAACTTCCTATTTAAACCTGGCAAAACTGAACACCGGCGACCAGTCCAGAAATATCGCACTGCAAACGGCGGACCGATACCTCGATCTGGTAAAGCTGGGTGAACTCGGCAAATTCATTAAAGATCAATTGAAAAGAGCGCAGAGTCGCCTGGCCAGCATTACGGCACTTTACAAGAATCAAAAAGTTACCAGAAGCGACCTGTTGCGGGCGGAAGTGACACTCTCGAACGTCGAACTCGCGCTCCAACAGAACGAAAACGACCTCTCCATTGCGAACGAGCGGTTATTGGTACTGATGAATGTCGCCGATTCCATTCGGGTTTCCCCATCAGATTCCGCCGCCATGCCAAAACCCGAGATTCGTTCGCTGCTGCCGCTCCTGGAAACCGGAGGCGCTTCGTCCTACGCCGTGCAGCGAGCAGCCCAGCACGTCCAAATGCAGCGGGCACGGGTGAAAGTAGTGCAAAGCGCCAATATGCCCAGCCTGAACTTCTACGGGGCCTACGGCCTCAATTATCCGAACTACTTGTTCTTCCCGCCGGTAGATCAGGCTTACGCGATCGGCTTTGTCGGTCTGAAAGCCCAGTATAGTATTTCCTCCGTTTACCACAATAAAAGCAAGCAACAGGCCGCCAGCCTGCGGGTAAAAGAACTTGAAATGCAAGAGCAAGCCTACCGAGACCAGGTCCGGAGTGAGCTCGACGCATACTTAATCAGGTACCGTGAGGCATTGACCAGGATTTCCGTCAACGAGCGATCGGTGGAGCAGGCACTAGTCAATTACCGGATCGTGAAACGAAGTATCTCAATCAGCTATCACTGCTCACAGACTTGCTCGATGCAGACAATCTCTACCAGGAGTCGCGGTTCAGCCTCGTAAAGGCGCAAATCGATGCACTCGACATTTATTACCATATCCTTTACAGCAGTGGCAATTTGTAAACCATACAGAGATGAAAACAGCACCTCATAAAATCCATCCGGTCCACACCATGATTACCGTCGCGGCGATGGGAATGGTAATGGCCGGGGCAGCCTGTTTTTTCCAATACTGGAAATACAGCGAAGTCTACGAAGAAACGAACGACGCACAAGTCGAATCATACATTAACCCGGTTTCCGCGCGTGCGGGCGGCTATATTCAACGTGTATGCTTCAACGAACATCAATTGGTGCGAAAAGGTGATACGCTCGTGCTGCTGGACGACCGGGAATACCGGGCCTAACTGTCGGCTGCCGAAGCGTCTGTTGCCGACGCGCGGGCACAACTCACCATCCTGTCGGCCGGGATCCGGTCGGCTGAAACCGGGGTGCTTGTCAATCACGACCAGATCAACAGCGCGCACGCCAGGTATGTGCAGCAACAGCAGGACATCGCCCGCTATACCAACCTGGTAAAGGAAGAAGCCGCGACCGGCGCCGACCTTGAATCAGTAAAAGCGCATTATGATGTGGCCGAAAGCGAATATAGCGCTGCCCAAAATGTCCTGAAAACCAGCCTGGCTCGTATTGCAGAGTCGAAAACGCGTTTTGCTTCGCTGCAAGCAGATATTCAGCGAAAAGAAGCGGCGTATGAGCTGGCGCGGCTCAACTTATCTTACACGGTCATTTGCGCGCCTTACCCGGGCCGTCTCGGGCGAAAGAATATCCTGGAAGGCCAGCAGATCCAGCCTGGGCAACCATTGGTGAGCATTATTAACGAGGGCGAAAAATGGATCACAGCCAATTACAAAGAAACCCAGGTAGCGGGTATGCACGTGGGCCAGCTGGTCGAAATACGTGTCGATGCGGTACCGGGTAAGGTATTTAAAGGAAGAATCGTAGCCATTGCGGGATCTACCGGCGCGCGTTTCTCACTGCTGCCTCCCGACAATTCGACGGGCAATTTTGTAAAAATCTTCCAGCGCGTGCCGGTAAAAATCGAGTTCAAAGATGCCGACGCCGGGAACGTGATCCCCGGGATGAGCGTAACAGTAGGCGTTAAAAAAGAGGGCAGCCATGAAGCCGGTACATTTTAAAAATTGGGTAGCCGAATGGCCCTGGGCTGCTCGCGCCGGTTTATTCATGATGCTGCTGTCGGCCCTGGTGCAGCTGGGTATGTTTGTGCTCACGCAAGGGTACATGGTCGCGTGCCTGGGCGCGCAGCCGGAAGACATTTCATTCGCGGTAATGGCGACTTACGCGGGTATTATCACCGTCATACCCGTTCAGTTTCGGTTTTTCAGGTATTTCCAAACTCGGAGCTACTTGTTGGTAAACATAATGCTGGCCATTGCCTTGAACTACATTTGTCTGCAATGCCAGGACATAGATCAGTTTCTGGCGATCCGGTTTTTGCAAGGAACAGTGTCCGGCGGCATTATCGTTTTTACATTACACCTGATCATCTCGAGGTTGCCATCCGACCGCGTTCAGACGATCGCCCCGGCCGTGTTTTATGGAACAATGCTTAGCAATACCGTTCTGATCGGCCTGGTAGCGGGTGTGGTGGTGGAGTCGGCCGACTGGCAATCGACATACTACTATCTGATCGTATTCCAACTGATAATGATGCTCGTTATAGTACTGATGCTAAGGCGATCGTCGGGGCACCGGCCCTACCCGCTGTACCAGATCGATTGGGCGGGAACGCTCCTGTTCGCATGTGCTGCACTGGCATTGGCCTATACCACCATTTATGGCTCCAAATACTACTGGTTCACCGACCGGCGGATCTGTTACGGTGCCGCCGCAACCATCATCGGCATCGTCTTCTTTCTATACCGGCAGCACAGCGCGAAACGGCCCGCAATCCACCTCAGGGTATTCCGGTCACGGAATTTTGTGGCCGGCATCGGCCTGCTGGCCATTTATTATGGCAGCAAGGACAGCGTGAACCTGATCTTCAACTACACCGGAGGCTTTCTCAAATGGAGTACTTTCCAGGTGATAGTGCTGGGAGCGTGTAATATGGCCGGGATGGTGTGCCTGCTGATTTTTTCCAGCCGGATGCTTTTGGCAAAAAAAGTCACGATCAGGACGCTTCTGATACCGGGGTTTGCACTGATGGGGGCATTCAATTTGTGGATGTACTTTCTGCTCACACCCGATTTGAGCTTTTCCGACCTGCTTCTTCCCATACTCGTGCAGGGAGCTGCCTCAGGACTATTGTTTGTGCCGATCATGATTTTCGTGCTTTCCTCCGCACCGAAGGACACCGGCGCGAGTGGCCTGGTTATCGCCGCCTACACGCGTTTTACGGCCACTTTGCATTCGATCGCCGGCTTCTATAACCTGCAATTGCATTACAACCAGCACTTTAAAGAGAAGTTCCTACCCTACCTCACCCCCGAAACCCCCGCAATGGCCGAGCGTCTGAATTACTATCGGTCGGTTTTTGCCTCGAAAGGGTTCACCCGCGAGCAAGCCACCACGCTTGCTGACACGGCGATAGGACAGACTCTCACCCAGCAAAGCCAGCTACTCACCTACCGCGCCCTGTTTATGTTCTTCGCGCTAATGTCGCTGGTACTTATGCTGCTGATCGTGATCGTCCCGGCGGCGTACCAGGCAATCAAATATTGGAAACAGGCCCTTTCCGTACGGGACCGACAGATGCGCGAAATAATGTAAGAGTGCGCAAACGCATAACAAACGGTTTATTAACCATCAAATAAATAATCGTCATGATTAACTCCAACCAGGAAAAAGGATTGCCGGACACCACCGGGCTGCTAACCCAGGCACAAGAAATCACAGGCTCGCAAGCAGTTCTGGAAGCGTTGGTAGCCGAGGGTACCGATACTATTTTCGGGATTCCGGGCGGCGCCATCCTCCCGATTTATGATACACTTTATGACTACAAAGATCAGCTGACGCATGTACTGGTTCGGCACGAGCAGGGGGGCGTGCATGCTGCGCAGGGCTATGCGCGCGTGTCAGGGAAGGTCGGGGTCGTATTTGCCACGAGCGGGCCGGGAGCGACCAATATTCTTACCGGCGTGGCCGACGCCCAAATGGACAGCACTCCGCTGGTTTGCATTACCGGCCAGGTTTACTCGCATTTGCTCGGAACGGATGCTTTTCAGGAGACGGATGTCGTCAATATTTCCGCTTCCATCTCTAAATGGAATTACCTGATTACGGACGCTTCCGAGATCCCGGCTGTACTAGCGAAAGCATTTTTCATCGCCCGTTCAGGCAGGCCGGGACCTGTGCTCATCGATATTACCAAAGACGCCCAGCTTCAAAAGCTGAAATATGATGGCTATAAAAAAGTAACAGCCATCCGAAGCTATAAACCCCGCCCGACAGTTAAACAGGACGCTATTCAGGCGGCAGCAGCATTGATTAATAATGCAGAATGGCCGATGATACTTTGGGGACAAGGTGTGATACTGGGAAATGCGGAAAATGAATTCAAGGCCTTTGTTGAAAAAAGCGGAATTCCCGCTGCCTGGACACTGCTCGGCGCCGGGGCCATTCCCACCGACCACCCCCTGAATGCAGGCATGCTCGGCATGCACGGCAACTACGCGCCAAATGTGCTCACCAATGAATGCGATGTACTGATTGCCATCGGCATGCGGTTCGACGACCGGGTAACCGGGCGGTTGGATAAATATGCTAAACAGGCCAAAGTCGTTCACCTGGACATCGACCGGGCCGAAATCGGCAAAAACGTAAAGGCCGATATTGCCGTTTGCGGCAATTGCAAAGATACCATTCCGATGCTAACGAACCTGATTGTCACAAAAAACCATAACAAATGGGTTGGCATGTTCCGGGCGCTTTACGGCGAGGAGATGGAACAGGTTATCCATCCGGAGCTGAACCCGTCGAAGGGTGGCATTACGATGGGTGAGGTGATCCATCAATTAAACCTGCTTACGGGCGGCGAAGCGATAGTGGTGACCGATGTTGGCCAAAACCAGATGGTAGCGTGCCGTTATATGAAATTGAACAACACTCGGAGCAGCGTCACCAGCGGGGGGCTGGGAACGATGGGATTTGCATTGCCCGCAGCTATCGGCGCAAAGTTCGGCGCGCCCGACCGCAACGTGATTGCCGTCGTGGGTGACGGTGGTTTCCAGATGACTTTGCAGGAATTGGGTACAATTATGCAAACCCGGCTTAACGTTAAAATAATTATCCTCAACAACCACTACCTGGGAATGGTAAGGCAGTGGCAGGAGCTGTTCAGTGATTCGCGGTACTCCTTTGTTGAAATTGAAAGCCCCGATTTCGTAGCACTTGCTGTATCTTACAAGATCAAAAGCCGGCGCGTTTCCCGACGTGAAGATATCCGTGTGGCGCTGGCTGAAATGCTTGCAACCGATGGCCCGTTCCTGCTGGAAGTAATGGTGATTAAAGAAAACAATGTATTTCCGATGATCCCTCAAGGAGCGGGCATCAGCGACATCAGGCTTCGGTGACACTGCCTTTAATTTTTTGTTCAAACCTATATGAAAATCAGCAATCCAGTAATTGAAATACCTGCCTCGCTACCCGACATCCTGACAGACAACCTGACCGTTGTCTTTTGCGGAATCAATCCCGGCCTGAAATCAGCCATCGACGGTCACCACTTTTCAGGTAGAAGCAATCGGTTCTGGCGGGCACTTCACCTGGCAGGATTTACACCCTACGAGATTGCAGCGAAGGACGACCGAAGTATTCTCGACTTCGGTTATGGCCTTACCACGGCCGTTGAGCGCCCGACAACGCGTGCGGACGAGCTATCTTCGGACGAGTTTCGCGAGGGCTCCATAAGTTTTGAAATAAAGATGGAACGTTACAAGCCCCGGTACATCGCATTCCTTGGGAAAGCGGCATTCCAGGGCTTTTCTCGAAAAAAAGATGTGAGCTGGGGCGTTCAGCAGGATGTTATTGCAGGAGCTACCGTGTGGATACTGCCCAATCCGAGCGGATTGAACCGTGCTTTTCAATTACCGGCGCTGGTGGCTGCTTACGCGGAGTTTTTTAAAACACTTGAAACTGACCGCTAATCCTATTCCTGGCTGATCTTCCGCGCTATGAAACCCGGGACACCGGTATTGACCACATTATTGAATCGCTGCCGGGTCTGAATGCGATTGATCGCTTCGAACGCATCTTCGGGGAGCGGGGAAACGTCGAAATTTTCCCTTGCCCGTTCCATTGTTTTGGGCGTGGTTAGTAAAGCCGTGCCGCGCTGAACCGCCCAGGCCAGAAGTACCTGGGCCGGTGTTTTACCAATGCGCCCGGATATTTCCAACACCACGGGATCTTCCAGCGGCCCTGGCTTTATGCCGTGTCCCAGCGGCGCAAAAGCCAGGAATACGATATTATTTTCCTTACAAAATTCGAGCAAATCCGTTTCGGGCAAATAAGGATGCGCTTCCACCTGCACCACTGCCGGCTTGATTCTGGCTGCCTCATAAATGGGTAACAGCTCTTTCAAACTGACGTCGGATAGACCGATAGCCCGGCATTTACCCGAGTCGACCAACTCCTCCATGGCCCGCCACGTTTCCAATAGAGTCACACCGCGATCGTAAATGACATTGCCGTTTTCATCGCGAGGGTCCTGATCCTCCCCCGGTTGAAATGCAAATGGCGTGTGAATGAGATACAGATCGAGATAGTCAAGCTGTAATCTTTCCAGGCTCGCTTCAAATGCGGGGGCCACCCGCTCTGGCCGGTGGTTCGTATTCCATAGTTTAGTGGTAATAAATAAGTCTTCTCGCGCGAATCCGGCATCGAGCCATTCTTTCAAAGCTATGCCTACCTCCATTTCGTTCCGATAGCGTTCGGCGCTATCAAAATGACGGAACCCAGCCTTCAACGCATTCTTGGTCGCGGTGGTCGTTAATGCAGGGTCTGCAATCAAAGTCCCAAAGCCAAGAGCGGGGATATTAAGGTTAACATCTGTCGTTCCCATTTTTTCGTCGTCTAGTTACCCCACAAAGTTCCGATAAAATCGCAGGCTATATTCGCCGTGAATGCGGCAATGTTCGTCGAATTGGCCGATCCGGCGTCCTCTCTATCACCTCCGCCAATTGAAGTAAGCCCCGATAAAGCCTCTTCGAACTTTACAGTTAAAGTTGTTCAATCAAAACTATATTGAACTAAAATTTATCCGAACTTCATCTGACCATAACTTACACGCCCTAGCCCGCAGTACACTTAAACCATCGGATTAATTTTCGAAAGTGATCTATAACGAAAAGTAATCATATCAAAATTTCTTGATACCAGATGGTATCCACAAACAGACAGTGGCCTGCACCAGACCACTGACGTCGTACCAGATAAATTGCTCTAAACAATCAGTTCCGAGTATACTAAATGTTTGATAAATGGGTACCCGTAAATTTCACCGCTTCCCTGTAGAAATGGCTGCTGTCGTAATAGCCAAATGCACATGGGTCAAACTCATGACTCGCGGCATAAGCTGTGAGTGCTGTCCTGGCACGGAGTATCGAGAAATAGCCCTTGGGATTGATGCCTATCACGCGGTGAAAGTAGCGGTTAATGCTCTTCGAACTAATGAAATGCTTTTCGGCAAGCTGGCTCACGTTGAGTTGTAGACTTGTTTGATGGTAGGTTTCCGTCAAATCCTGCACCAAGGTCAGATAATGATCGGTTTCCCGTTTACGGTATTTATTCAGAAAAAATATTTCGGCAACCTGTCGGCGGGCGTCGAAGGTGAGGCTGCTCTTCAATTGCCCAATCACGCTTGCGGGCAATATCTGATGCAGCGGAACGAGCCTTCCTTTGAGCTGAACCTGGGATACACCTAGAATGGTCTCCAATCCGCCAGGGTGAAATTTGATTGTAAAAATCCGGTCGCCAGGCTGGTTATGACGTGTGGTAGGCAGGTCACGAAGTACGAGAATATCCCCATCGGCATGTACGTTCCAGGTAGACGTGTGCAAGGAAATGCGGTAAGGATTGCCGAGATTGAAGTACATCGTCGGTGTCCAGCTGGGGAACATCTCGACGGTAAACGCGCTATCATTGACGATGGATTCGGAGAAAAAATCGATATGGTTCGCAAGCTCGCCGGAAGGCTGGGCGAATGTATAATGATCGCGGATCGGGTCGAATATCTCTTTCAATTGTCCGTTTTTTACCTTGACGAAGATACTGACAGCTACCTAAATTTGAAAAAAAATATTGTATGCTTCGTCTGACCACCCTTTGTCTGATCATTATCCTTTGCACCAGCCGCCTTTCCGCGCAGTTCGTCAAAATTGAGCAATCCGGCTGCGACTTCCGTGTGGATCCCGATTTTCTGAAAACGATCCCCGACAATGCAAAGCAATCTTACATGGCCGGCCCCGGCTTGCCAGATAGCAGTTTTCAAAAGCAATGCGGTTACCTGCTTGTTCCCGAGAACCGCAGCAAGAAAAATGCACGCCTGATCAAGCTGCCATTCATCGTCGTGAGAAGCAAAAATCCGGACAAGCGCCGCGACCCGGTACTTTTTTCGGCTGGTGGGCCGGGCGGGAGCTCATTGGGAATGGCGGCGGGGCTTGCCAAAAGTCCGTTCATCGAAGACCGGGACTGCATTGTTTTCGAGCAGCGCGGGACCCGTTTTGCATTACCCTATCTGCGCACTTTCGAACTCGATAAAGCACTCAAAGAAGCCACCCGCCGCAACTTAAACAAAGACAGCATGGCTATCGTGGGCCTGAAAAAATACAAGATCGCGCTCGAAAAGCGCGGCATTGATATTGCGGGCTACAATACCGACGAAACCGTATCGGACATCCACGATTTGTTGAAAGCATTGGCGATCGATTCGGTAAACTTGTTCGGGGTATCATACAGCGGTGGCCTGATGACGGCTGTACTGCAACGTGACCCCAGCCGCATCCGCTCGCTTATCCTGGATTCGCCGCTTCCGACATTTGTCCCTATCGATGAAGATGAACCGGTGAATTTTATGGAAGCATTACATATCTATTTTGGAGATATTGCCAGGGACTCCGCGAGCCATCACCTTTACGGCGGGCTTAGGGGCCGTTTTCACCAATACTTCACTTCCATCGCCACCAAAACTTTTGAACTACCGTACCTGGAACCTCGTACCAATGACTCGATCCGCATCCGATACACCAAAAACGAGCTGCTGACCATCATCCTCGACAAGCTCTACGATGACTCCGGCCGGAAGGATTTGCCCCGCATCATTACGGATATGGCAAACGGCAATCACCAACCCTACATCCGCCCCTATTTCGATGGTTTCTTTCGCAGAGACGGTGCGCCGGACGGCATGCGCTTGTCGGTATACTGTGCCGATCAAACGGCCTATCACTCCGAAAAAGTTCGAAAAGAACTGGAAAAGATCTACCCCTATCTAGCGGGCTTCCACATCAACGATGTCTACCGCGAAATGTGCGATTGCTGGAAAGTACCTCCGATCAGCCCAAATACCAAGCATCCTTACTATTCTACTGTCCCAGCTCTTCTTGCAGACGGCGAGCTCGACCCCGCCTGCCGCCCCTTGTACATCGACCGCATTAGCCATTACATGCCCAACAGTCAGCGTTTCTTGCTTAAAAATAAAGGGCACGGCGTGATTGGCAATTCCATGCGCCCCATTGTTAAATCATTCCTCGCCAATCCTTACAAGAAAATCACGTCAAGCGATGTAAACATGATCGTATATTGATGCACAACAATTGCCGAATCCAGAACCTAACTTGATTTGAATGTTTTGGTGGATTGAACAATGTCCGATGTCTCACAGATAACCTCGAAACCCGTTTGCACTGGGCTGGGCCCGGACCCGGGCTTTATCGACCAGGTCGTGTGAACGAATCGAGCCGGAAAAAATCCGGTTCGACTGTTCAGGGCCGGAAAGCAACCAAAAACAGTACTTCGAAGAAAGCGGGGCAATCGTAGATTTGGGAGATTTAAATGTCCCTGGTTTCCTCTTGTTTTAGGACACTGATCTTCCCGAGTCCAACAGTCTGGTCAGTAGGTTCGTTAACTCATTTAAATCCACCGGCTTGACCAAATGCTCATCGAAGCCCATTTCCTTTGTCCGCTGATGGTCTTCCTGCTGACCATAACCTGATAAGGCAATTACCACCACCGTCTGTCCCCAGGTCTGCTGCCGAATTAGCCGGCACGTTTCATACCCATCCATCCCCGGCATGCCCAGGTCTAGCAGAATAGCCCTTGGGCTTAACTCCTGAGCAGCTTCGATGCCTGACTGACCACTGTTACGCGTGTGAACCTGAAAGCCTTTCAGCTTTAATAGCATGCTCAAAGTCTGAGCCGCGTCAGCATTGTCGTCGATGACCAAAATCCGGTCAGAGCTGGCGCCTTTGGCTGGATTTTCACCGTTCGGCGCAGGGATAATTTGCGGAGCAACTTCCAGTGTTGGTAAGCGAACGCTGAAGGTACTGCCCTGACCCAGCCCTTTACTTCGAACCGCCACCTGCCCGTCGTGCAGTTCCACCAGGCGCTTGACCAGTGTCAGCCCGATGCCCAAACCGCCTTCGAACGGGCCAACGAATTGTCGACCTGCACGAACAGCTCAAAAATGGCCGACAGTTGATCAGCCATTAAGCCGATGCCATTATCGCGAACTTGGATTAACGCTTCCTGATGCTGGTGTTCCAGAGTTAACCAGACGTGCCCATGCGGGCCCGTGTAGCGTACCCCATTGGTTAACAGATTGGCCACCACCTGGGTCAGCCGTGTGGCATCACCGGCTAAATAAATCGGAGCCGTGGGCAGCGTGAGTTGCAGGGTTCGGCCATGCTCCTGATACAACCCCGCACCGACTGGGCTGCCTGACCTACGATCTCGACTAAGTTGATCCGCTCTTTTTTCAGTTCGATTTTGCCGCGACTGATACGGCTTACGTCCAGCAGATCATCGACCATGCGCACCAGGTGATCCATTTGTCGATTCATCATGTCCAGGGTAGAGGCCACCATCTCCCCAGTGCTATCTTCATCTCCACCGGTTGTCAGGGTTAGGATTTGCAGCCCCGAACGGATGGTCGACATGGGGTTACGCAATTCATGAGCCAGCATGGCCAGAAACTCGTCTTTGCGCCGATCCGCTTCCAGAAGAGTCATTTCCAGGCGTTTGGTTTCGTGAATGTCAGTGGCTGCGCCATACATGGTGACCACCTCACCGGCCCGGTCCTTGATTGGTGAGGCATTAACGACAAACCAACGATACACGCCGTCGTGGCGCCGGATCCGGTGCTCCTGTCGCAACGGTTCGCCCGCTGCCACGGCCTGACCGTAGCGCCTGGCCGATGCTTCCCGGTCGTCGGGATGAATGGCGTCGGTCCAGCCCCAACCAATGGCCTCTTCGAACAGCTGTCCGGTATACTCCAGCCAACGGAGGTTATACCAGTTGGTTGACCCATCGGGCTCACTATCCCACAGCAGGTCGGGAACCAGGTTGGCAATCGATTCGAAGCGCTTTTGTGTCTCGCGCAAGGCCTCCTCGGCGCGGGCGCGTTCAAGCCGTGTCCAGATGTGGGTTGCTAATTCGCGAAGCAGGTCGACCTCGTCTTCGCGCCAGTAACGTGCTTGACGATCGTAGAGGGTGAGATTGAAGAGCCATTCGTTGTCGCGAGCAAAAGGCACGCTCGCCATAGCCCCGATCCCGAGCGCGGCGATCTTTTCGGCGTTTGCCCGAGCGTCGTTCATTACGTCGCTCATCACCCAAACCTCACCTGCGCGCATCGTGCGGAGAAGGTCGTCGTCAAGAAAATCGCTGATGCGGTATTCGCCTATAAAGCTCAGCGCGTCCGCCGCACGCCACTCATGAGCGACCGTCACCACCTCATACAGTTCGTCGACCTCGCCGAATGCGACGTTAGATACTTGAAAGTGCGATCCGATCTTCGCCCCGAGTGACTTCATCGTCTCCTCGATAACCGGCCTGTACGTGCATTCGGATCGCCTTGTCGGAGTCGCCCTCGTTGAAATCCGCAAACGTGCGCTGGTTGGTTTTACGGGCGATACCGCAGGAGGTATGGCTGTCGGCGTTCACGCGGTGAAAATAGTCGGTCATCTCACGCCCGAAGCCATGAGTGGCCAGCAGGACGAGTTCTTTGGTTTGAGCGTCGTAGATCTGCACCGTTCCCGCGTCGGCGCGGGTGAGCGTAATGGCTGCCATCAGGATTTGGTCGTACATCGGCTGGGCGTTCTCTTCCGAAACGAGCCGCGCCGAAAGTTCCTGCAACAACTGTGTGTCGCGCAGTTCGGCAGCCGCTATTTCTTCGGCCCGTTTGCGGCCAGTGATGTTGGTAAACAAAACGGCAATTTGAGCGGGTTCGGGGCTGATACGGAATACATTGGCCTCTATCCAGAGATCTAAATGGGCTACATAGGTCTCAAAGTGGGTAGACTGCCCCGTTAAGGTAACCTGATCATAGATCGCCATCGTGCTATCTTCTACTCCTGGCACCATTTGCCGAATGGTTTTACCGATGACATCTTGTAATCCGGTGTGTCTTTCGAATGCCGGATTGACCAGCAGATAGCGAAAATCAGCGGACTGCTCATTGCCGGTAATCACTTTCTCCATCAGGCAGAAGCCCTGATCAATTAAATGGAAGGCAGTCTCATAGACAGTGGGGACTGAAACCAATTGGGGTTGCTCTTTATCTGGCATGTTATGGACCTAATATAATGACTAAAATTAGGACATGGTTGCCCTTACCACTCAATGAGTGGTAAGCAAAACGTATGCCTTTAACTACTGATTATGAAAGAAATTAAACCAAGCAACGTCCGCACTTTAAAATTTTAGTCCTCATATCTGTAACTACACTGCCGGCTTCAAATTCGCTCGTGTCCACATACAAACCAGCGCTTGTATGTGGGCGCCTTGGTGGCAAACACAAATTACAGTTTATCAGGCGCATTATGACTCAAACTATACCAAAAGATAGTCCAGCGGTGCATAATCAGGTATTCACACTAGTGACTCAAGTGCACAATAACGACGGTATAAACGTACACTAGCTACGACGCACAGAAATATCGCTAATCTCTTTATCAGGCTTTTAACACTGAAATTAACTTCAGGTCGTCCAGAAATTGGTTCGATATTTGTTCGGTTGCGGGCATAAAGAAGGAACGTATGTGATTGAAAATAAATTACTTACGCTCTTTTCTTTTTCGTTAGTTACGCGACTAGTTACGCATTGACTGTAATTGGGAGGATCAAGGATCAGTCCGAAAAGTTGTGGGGCATTCAAAAAGTCAGTTGTTTTGCAATGAATCAACATTGAATCCATTGCAAGAGTCCTATTTAACACTAGTCCGCTTCCTGTTGCCCGAGGGTATTCTCGATTATTTCGAAGTTTCCAAAATCGTTGAAGGCCTCACTGGTCTGCACATCTACCTGGAAGAGCCCCACCCCTTCCGAATATAAAGGCGAAAAGTAGAATCTAAGGGTTTTCTACCCGAGATCTACATTCAGGACTTTCCGATTCGAAATCAAAAGGTTACACTCTGCATCAAGCGTCGGCGCTGGGAAGTCAAGGACGCTGGCGAGATCATCAGCAGGGATTGGAATATGGTACAACAGGGGACTCGGATGACTAAGGAGTTCGCTGATTTTTTAAAATCGGATCGCCGAAGCGACAATGTATTGATAATAACCCTGTAAGTTGCTCCGAACTGGGTAAATACTTTCCGTTAAACACCACTTTGGTCCTGTGGTCGACGTAGGTAAGCCCATAGGTCAAACCGGTCTTACTCGTGCGCAGAACGAGCGCTACTCCTTCTGATTTTAGCGTCTCTTGAAGGGCAAACAGATCACCGAAACTAGTGGCGGAAACCGCCTTGTCAATCGTATTCTTCAAGCGTGCCGAATACTTTTCACGGGCGACTTCGCCTACGAGAAAACGGCTTTGCAATGATTTTAAAGTCGGTTTAAAATGAAAATTACTGGCTTTGATGGGCACTCCAACGCCTTGTCCGAGCACGTCCAAAGCACGGAACAACAAACCTGCACCTCGTTTAACGCGGGATCCTTCGGCACCCGGATCGGCATAGACATTGTACTGTGCAAGAACCGCATTGAACTCAGCGAGCGATGCATAATGGTAGTCTTTCATCACAGCAGCAGGTTAGCTATGGTTTGGTTTGTCTCTGCACGCCCATACTGTAAGGGAGAAAGCGCCACAGGCTTAAGCTCAAAAACCTGTCGCTTGTGGTCTTCGGCCCACACCAAAGAGTACTCGCTCTCGATCTCTTTACGGGCAGCCTCCGAGCGGGATTTCCCGATATTGTGAAGATTAATCGCCTTTCCGTTGGCAAGGATACTAGTGGTCAGAATATGCACGTGCTGATGAGCCGCATCCCGGTGCTCGTACAGCAGATAGGGCGCGATGCGAAGCCTATCTTATCCAGGTACACGCCTGCAATCTGCGTGAGTGATGCCTTGTCTAGCTTGTCTTCTGCTGCAAAATTCAGTGAAATATGCAGCGTATTGACTTTCGTCCGACTATTGAGGTCCATCAATTTTTGTAGCCTAGAGCACTTGTCCCGATAGCTCAAATCTTCCGCAGCCTCACATAATAACCAGCATCGATGCACTCGGCAACACCGAGTTTGACCTTATTTTCGTTGTAATTGAGCGCCTCCCTGAGACACGATCCACTGTGAATTACTGCGACCATAACCCTGCCAATTCAGCGATCACCTGCCCGGTATGTTCTACCCGAGACAGCAGCTTTCTGCGGTCCAATTCATAGGTAACCAGCCAGTGCTCGAAGTCCTTGATGCGCGAGAGGGCATGTAGTTTTTGACCGCCTGATTGTAGTTTGTGCCTAGGCGTGAGAGCTCGGTGCGGAGTCCTGCGAGCTGCTCGATGAGCCCGTCCTGCGATGCGTTTCGGGTAGCGACCAGGACAGGTTTACCGAGCAATTTCTTCCTTGCAAAATCACTCAGATACCTTTCTGCACTTGCCTTGAAAAGCTTGCTGAGCTCAGCCGATTCCTGACTTGATAGCCTTACATGCTATAATGTCAATGCGGGCACAATTCGCCGCGACTATCCATTTAAAAAAAGGACAAAAATAATTTTTTTTTGGAATTTTGTAACTCAATTGATACATTTACCCTCATAGCGGTTCAACTACACAGCGCAACAATTAATTCGTTGCGATTAAATTGTTTCCATCATCAAAAAGCTAATCGAACATTTTAAGGATACTTCAGACATTAATTTATGTTTCTTTCCATTGATCGTAACGTTAATACCTGGAAACAGCAATCGATAGTGGATCATTGTCCGCTGGACTCCAGTTAAACCAATCCTCGACTGATAATCCAAATTATTTGGAGGCATTATCTCCTCGCAGCCATTGCCAGATGAACTTTTATAAATCAAAGATGGAACAATTGTGAGTGAAAACGCTACTGGGCCGTCATCCGCAGCACTTACACAACAGCTGGGCCAATTGGTGGGTAAATAAGGAAGTCTACAATTGTATTCAATGTATCTATCACTTAATATTTTACAAACATGAAGAAGATTAAACTTAACAATCTAACAGATCGTCTATCAAGAGACGAAATGAAAAAAATCATGGCTGGCAGCGGAAGCTGTGGTATATGTCATGACGGTAGCGGCATGTCGGCACTATGTTACGCTCCATCAGGAACGACCCAATGTAGCTGTAACCTCATTGGAGCTATATGTAATGGCTAATAGTAGGCGGGGAACACATTTCCCCGCCTGCCTAACTGCGGCCATTGATGTTCCCGATCCCTACCTTTATTATCAATCTCAGGCACAGGACTGACAGGAAAACTCACGTCCTGTCGGAATTCGCAGGCAGGGCCGAATTCTCGGTTAAAATTGTTGAAGCAATAAGCCATCCAACAGGTGCACTGGGGCTTTGGTCGACAATTACTGACATTATTAAGTTAAACTGCGAAATAGAATCTCAGTTCATAATTCTTTGCGAGGATGATCACAAATTTACGGAACACTACCATCCCGACACGCTCCTTTTTAATATACGTATAGCACGAGAGCTTGGTATTAATTTAGTGGCCGGCGGGGTCAGCTGGCTTAGGAGTACTTTTAGTATAAGCAGCCAACTCTATTGGACCGAAAGCTTTACTGGACTTCAATTCACAATCATTCATAAAAGCTTATTTTCTCGGATTTTAGAAAGTTCTTTTTCTGAGCACGATGCAGCGGATTTAAAACTTTCTTCGCTTACAACCAGAAAAGCTTTCATTTACCCATTCATATCCATCCAAAGCGATTTTGGATATTCGGACGTGACTATCAGGAATAACAAGCCAGGTAAAGTAATTGAGCTCTTTGCCGACAGCAGCCAGGCAATAAACTATATGTTACGGGGTGAAGCCTATTATATCAGCGCAATGAAACGCTTTTCTGATGTAGAAAATTCAGCACTATCCGATCTAACACTATCTTACTACATT
The DNA here is from genome assembly GCF_946482605.1 of uncultured Dyadobacter sp. The sequence goes on from NZ_CAMLSE010000005.1 coordinate 336,005, forward strand.
GTCGATAACTCTGCTGAATCTGCTATGAGTTCTAATTCGACAATAGAAAAGAATATAAGTGTATATTTTATTCAATCAAAAATAGAGGAGGCTACAAATAATTTCCAAGATTTATTAAAACGCTGTGTAAAAATGGCAGAGAAAAGTGACGACGATGTCTTCATTTTCTCGGAAAATAATCAGGTTAAATTATTCAATGAAAACACCTTAACCCTTTTTAGGCAAATATTGCTAGCGGATTCCATTGGCGTCGATGTGCTCATTGGAAACGCTATCGGCTTCGATCATGCGGTTCCAATTAACGATTATCTATTCTGGATAAGTAACTTCAGTTCATTTGACTATTTGATCATCTTTCGAAGTCTGTACTCATGTATTTTGAATGAGCTAAAAACTGACGATGATTTTAATCTAGGCCTATCTCAATTGTCCACGAATAAAATGGGAATATGGCTTAATACAAAACAAAGCATTATTATAAATGAAGAACTAACTGCGATTGACAGAATAAGCGCCGGCGCTCGAATTCAAAATATGCGCTCCTGCCTATCACTTCGAAAAATCACTTAGCTAGTGCCATAGTTAACTAAACCTATCTTAATTATATGTTGGGATCAATATTCTATACTAACGAACCCCTTGTTAATGTAACTCAACAAATCTGTAAGCAGCTGAATCTAAGAATTACAAACGATACAGTTCGGGATACGATTCTATCTCATCCGGATTATCCTAGCTTGCTAAGCGTAAGCGACTCTTTAAACAAATGGAACATTGACAACGCGGCGATAAGAATATCTGCCCTGGATATAGACACCCTACCCGAGCCATTTATCGGTTATGCGGGCGGCGAGCTAAAAGTCGTGACAAAGCTTGAAGCTAATAATATCCACTATCTTGACTCCTCAGGCAAAAAAAAAATCGAGGATCGTGCTACTTTTCTTAGCCAATGGCAAGATGTTGCCTTGCTGACAGAAATTTCCGATAAATCAGGCGACGAAAACTACTTTGCTAAGAAGAAAAAGCAATCTCGAAAATACATTGCTTATATAAGTGCTGCGACGTTGACGGTTTTGTGGACCATATTTGCTTCTATGTTGTTTGGACTAGATCATTCCCTACTCTTATCCTCTCAATATATACTCGCCTTAATAATTAAGTTGGCTGGAATAGTGGTAACGGCGTTGTTGATCTGGCTTGAAGTCGACAAATACAATTCGGCATTAAAAACCCTCTGCTCAGGTGTGGGTTCAAAAAGTGATTGTAACGCTGTCCTCAATTCCACACAGGCAAAACTTTTTAACTGGTTAAGTTGGAGCGAGGTCGGACTGTTTTATTTCACTGGAGGATGGATTTATATGCTGCTATTTCCTTCACAAATGATACTTGTGATTTGGCTAAATATTTTAGTCCTTCCGTTTATCGCATATTCACTTTTCTATCAATACTTTGTCATTAAACAGTGGTGCCCGCTTTGCCTCTCGGTGCAAGGACTGCTATTTCTTGAATTTGTAGTCTCAGTAAGTTTGGGTTCGACAAATTTAGTGGATGATTTAGTGAACACATTGCCATCTACTTTGGTAAGTATTAAAGAAGTGGGGCAATTGTTGTTTATTTATCTCTTAGCCCCCGTGCTATGGTTTATGATCAAACCAATTCTATTAAAATCATTAAAAAGCGACTCAATCAAATTTGAGTTGAATCGAATCAAGTCAAACCCGCACATTTTTGACTTTATCCTTTCCACACAAAAAGTCGCGACCGGCATCAATGATAGTCTTGGAATCATTTTGGGTAATCCCGATGCAAAAAATACTGTTGTCAAGGTTTGCAATCCATATTGCGATCCTTGCTCTAACGCGCATCCCGACATCAAGGAATTGTTAGCAAGTAGTGATAATGTAAGAGTACAGATCATATATAATACATCCTATTCAAATTATGACATAGGTATGAACCCCGTCAGGCATTTTCTTGCCCTTTACCGAAAGGGGAAAGCCAGAGAGGTGAAACCTGCATTGGACGATTGGTACTTGAACAAAAATAAGGATTACAGTAAGTTCGCCAGCAGATTTCCAATTGAAACACCGCTTACAGATCAGGATGATTATCTCAAAGCAATGCATTCCTGGACAGAGCTTAATCAGGTCACCTTTACGCCGACATATTTTTTCAATGGAAGACAACTACCTTCCCAGTTCGGTTTAAAAGATTTGACATACTTTGTCTAGGGGCCAATTCTAGAAGGTTTCCCACAGGTCAACTATTGATCAAACCAGTTCGAAGTGGCTATGGAAAAGCCAAAAAACGCAAATTTGACGCTATGGTCAACAAGTACGCCTCACTAAAATCGACTAATGTTGATATTATTATTTTGAGTTGCGGAAGCTCTGATGAATTACGTGCAGTTACCAATAATGCTATCCAATCGCTTCGATCATCCGAAATTTCGGAAACAGTAAACTTCAACATATTGGTTATAGAATCGCATAAAGAAATTAAGCCGTACCAATATCCCGGTTCGCGAACAATTTATCCTAAAGCTAAGTTTGGGTTTCACCGCTATGTGAATATTGGAATCAAATCGACAAAAAGTGAGTACGTATGTGTTTGCAATAACGACTTAATTTTTGAGAGACATTGGGCGTCTAAAATGCTTGAGCAGTTTTCAAAAGATGACACGCTTCTCAGTGCGTCACCGTATTGCCCAATTACCCATCCTTTTTTCGAGATCTCCTCACCAACTGATGTGGTCTATGGTTACGAAGTCCGCAAACATATTGCCGGCTGGTGCCTTTTCGTCAAACGGGACTTGCTTTCAAAAATAGGCCTGTTCGACCCTCAGTATAGATTCTGGTATGCTGACAACGATTTTGCAAATACTTTGCAAAAAAACTCAGTAAAGCATGGGTTGGTCCTAACCTCACATGTTAGACATTTAGGCAGTGCGACTCTCGAAACTATCGATCTTCGAGATCAATACAAATTGACCGTTGCTGAGAGGTTTTATTTTGAGCACAAGTGGTTAGGACGATCTTATAATTCCTATCGATATCACAGGAGGAAACTCCATAAGCATATTAACAACGCAGAAATAGAATAACGAGACACTATCGTGGAACTGCTAAATGCTGGGTATCGATCTCCCATCTTGACTATATATCGCGAAAATTTTGCGCGCTCATGTTATTTCGTTCAAACAGCCCTGATCGAATCCGAAATAACAGTTGTTATCCACCTCGCTTAACCATGGCGAACAATCTTTCTGCTAAACTGCGCTCCCTAGTAACGATGTCTGCCCTTCCGGTTAGTCCGTTCCTATAAGGGATATGACGAGCAGCAAATCATTGAACTGATAACATCACTACCCACTCAAATCAAAGGAACCGTTATGAGCACGTTGGATATTTTTGTAGAGAAAGGTCGTAAGGAGGGTGATCAGAAAAGAACCGAGAATGCTGTACGAAACCTGGTCAAGCAATCTTTACTATCTGATAATCAGATCGCTTCGGCAATGGAGGTGACGGTAAATTACGTTGCTGATATACGCCGCATAATCAGAGAAGCATAAAAACATACCGGCCCTGCTGCACCTATACGACACAGTTGTTTTGAAAGTGACAGGGCGTCATCTATACATTACCGGTCATTTCGTCATCACGCAGGAATTGTTCAAGTAAACTGGGATAAATATATCTGATGGTGGTACTTGAGTGAGTTGGTCCTCATCCGTCAAAGGGCAACTCGATATCCCTTTTGTAAGGCTACTCTTTTTGCGGGATTAAGTCTACCAATGCTCGCACGGCTCCTTTGTTTTTCGGATTGAGTTCCAAAGCTCTACGGTACATTAGAATGGCTTCTTGTCGACGCCCGACTACTTTTAGTCCTTCCGCATAACTATCATAAACGTTCGAGCTGCCGGGATACAAAACCGTATTTAATCGCAAAACCTCCAAACCCGCTTTTTGATAACCATTATAGAACATTTGCAGCCCCAGCAGGTTCATCTCTCTCTCGTTTAGATAATAGTGGGTCGTATCGTTATTATAGACGTTGATTTTTTCCAGTGCCGACTCGGCATCGAACTTAATCAGCGTCCGGGCATACAGGTTCGCCAGAGATTGTTTGTCAGCAATTAAGGAACCGCCGTTTAATAACTTAAACAAATTAACCCCAATGCCATGAGTGCCGCGGTGGGTTACGTTATTGAGCAGGATTACCGTTTGATCTTTAGTGATATTACGTAAAAACAATGTAACGGCTCCGGGCATACCGCCGCTGTGGAAAACCACTTTGCCAGAGGTCGTATCTTTTAGTATCATCCACCCCAGCCCATAATAACAAGAAGTGTTCCCCCAACCCGCGCTGGCCAGCTCCTGATTACTGAGCCGAGTTGGCCTGAATGTCTCTTGTAATGTGGAACTGTTGAGCAACTTAGAGCTATACAGTGCCCGGTCAAATAAGAGCAAATCGCCGGTCGTACTCACCACATTTGATGGCCCAAGTATTCCGCCCAGATTATGCAGCTCAATACGATTTCGTGGCAGTGAATCGATTCGATGCCGAAGCCAGGGGGCGTAGTTAGGGTAATCGTAGCCTTTCACCCGATGTGCGTCGGCAACTTTCAGGAGCGGGCTGCTGGCATAGGTATGTTTCATACCGGTGGGCTGAAAAATGTACCTGGTCAGATAGGATGGAAATGGCAGGCCACTCACCTTTTCCACGATCAAAGCCAGCAAACCGTATCCGCTATTGGAATAGCTCCACTTTTCTCCGGGATTAAACCTTACCGCATCATCCGACTGATTTATGGCCGGAACTAAATCAGCGATCGTAAATATCTTACTGGTGTCGGTCGCGTAAGGTTTCTCCAACATCTGGAAATCAGCTAATCCGGAAGTATGAGAAAGCAAATGTCGGATGGTTATCTGTGGATACCTGAACATGGGGAGGTATTTTTTTACCGGATCATCCAGCCTGAGCTTTCCCTTTTGTTTCAATTGTAGGATGGCTACTGAGGTGAATAACTTAGAGACAGAGGCTAATTCAAAGGCTGATTGCTCATCCAACGGCACTCTGTTGGGGACATCCGCTAGACCGAGCGATTTCTGATAGAATATGGCTCCTTTTTGGGCGATTAGGATATTGCCAGACAGTTCCGAATTTGCAAAATGCCAGTCTACTAAACTATCAATGTGTAGAAGACGTGACTGGGCACAGAGCATATTGGTAAAACTGAAACAAGTTACCATCAACAGAATAATGAGTGTTTTCATCAGGTATTTATAAGGTAGGAAATATTTCTTACGTAACAAGGAAATACTCATGCCATTCTCAAAAACATGGCTAAAATTGCCTGTAAGACCGCTCAACAACTGACTGTTGTCCGGATTTCAACAGGTTGTGTTCGTTTTTGAACGGCTAGTAAGAGTTTAAATAGGTGTTTAGCGTTATCCATCTTTGATGACGGCTAACATACCTGGGGAACTGTGCGATCCTATTCTAGATCGACCATAGCGCATGCGCCCCGCAATTTATCAACCCAGCAAATGGCATACTACTTGACGCTTAGTTTCATCATTCACATACGAGTCTCCCCGGAGCAGCGAATCAATCGCCTTTATATGTTCTGACACATTGGAATTATCAGGTAAAAGGCCATGCACCCCCTGCTGAGCAGGTAAATCACATCATAAGGCGAAAAGTCGAAATCACCGTAGATAAGAAGCGGTATTTTACTAGACACAGATCTGATTTCCGAGATTACACCTAAGTCTGGCTTCTTTGGTGGTGAAACCACATATGCGGTCAGGGCTATACGATTAATCAGCACTAGACCCAAAGCATTCTCTGGCCTGACAACGTCAATATTGGCCTGCTTTAAATGTCTCGAAATAATGGAACGAACCTGATTTAAGGCGTCTGTCGTCTCACCCACAATTAGAATATTTCCCATCGTCAACTCACTAATCTGCACGATCCTAACTAATAATCTACGGAACAACATCACACAAAACAAGTTAACAGGTCGGAAGATAGTCAGTGTCTTAGAGCCGTATTAGATAAGTCAGGGTCAAGACCTACCGAAAGTAAGAATTTATGGTTCGCGGAAACTATCTGCTTTACGTCTAGCTTATCAAGGCAAACCTTTTACGTAACCGGTATTGGATGAATGTTTTACTTGTTGATCGTTTTCAAATCATCAGGCACGCTGCAAAAGCACTTTTAAGACAGTTACTCGAACGGCCTTTGATTTATGAGTCAGCCTCATTTTACGAAATGGTGGATCAGCTTTCACTACATTCGTTCGACCTGACAATTCTCGATGCGCAGCTGCCCGGCCAGGACGGATTTGAATTGATCAAAATGATTAGAAAGCGGCAAGGCTCGGCCCGTATCCTGGTATTTGCAGATTGTGAAGAGCGGATATATGGCCTGCATTATCTGCACGCTGGGGCGCATGGCTTTGTGCCAAAGAGCTCAGATGCAGCTGGATTATGCGAATCCATCAAGTCTGTCATGGAGACTGGCAGATATTTAAGTTCAACCACGCTTAAACGAAGGGATCGACCTTATCTATCAGATTTCCAATAAGTTACAAGGCAAAAAAAAATGGGACAAATCCGTTTAATTTGGACTTGTCCCGTGAGGTGCAGTTGAGGGGACTGAAATCGAATAACTTACAAAGCTTTTGGCGCTGTTAGAGACAATCAACTCAGGAAATGACGCGAACGCGACGTCCACCAAGGCAAAATTGAATCCGAAATCCACTACCTAAAAAATAGATCCAAGGTTATGTTCCCAGCGGGATCACTCGAAGAAGTAACAAAAAGCATCAAAAGCCTGCAAATCAAACGATTGCAGGCTTTTTGTTTGCCTCTACTATACCAAAACGTTCAAATATTCTCAAAGTTTTGGTGAGTAATTCGGTGAGTCAATCCGCCTGCAAAGTTTACTCACCAGAAATCACGTAACTAATTGAAAGACAACATGTCCACGCGATGGACATCTTGCGCTGACTAGGCTTGCAAGACTACATTTGTTTAACCTTTAAACCAGAGAATGGTTATGAAAACAAAGCTGAGTCTGCTTTTCTATTTGAAGAAGCCGAGAAATTATCAAGACGGGCCAGTGCCCATCTACCTAAGAGTTACTGTCGATAGCAAAAGATCAGAGATGGCGACCGGGCGGGATTGTGAGCCTAAAATGTGGAATGCTGCGGCTGGACGCATGCTTGGTAACAAAGAAGCTGTCAAATCTCTGAATGCCTATCTAGGGAACCTCGAACAACAATTTCTGGATGCTCATGCATCCCTGATTCGACAAGGGGATCTTGCCACTGCTGAAAGCATTAAAAACAAGTTTCTGGGAATTGGTCCGAAACAGAGAATGCTCATGTCAATCATAATCGAGCACAATCGGAGGCTGCATTCATTGATCGGCCAGGAATACGCGATAGGCACATTCAAAAGGTACGAGGTCTTGCGACGCCACACGGAAAATTTCTTAAAGGCTAATTACAATGTTAAAGACTTCGATATCAGTCGCATTGATTTCGGATTCGTTGCAGACTATGAATTTCATCTCCGCTCTGTTCGTAAGATGGGAAACAATGCTGTGGTGAAGCATATGAAGATGTTTCGCAAAATCGTGAACATCTGTCTTGGAAATGGCTGGATAAATCTTGACCCATACTTAAACTTCAAAGGCAAATTTAAGAAAGTTGATAAGGCCATTCTCACGAAGGAGGAATTAGATATGATCGGCGGAAAGGAATTCGCGAGCGATCGGCTTACCCAGGTTAGGGATACTTTCCTGTTCTGCTGTTACACCGGTCTCGCATATTCAGACATCCAGAGTCTGGAAAGAAGCGACATTTCCAGAGGGATTGATGGTGAGCAATGGATATTTACCCAACGTACAAAAACGAATGTAAAATCGCACATTCCTCTCCTTCCTGAGGCTCTAGAGATAATTAGCCGCTATAATGATGATCCTGTTTGCCAGTCCCGTGGGCTAGTTCTGCCAGTTCCGAGCAATCAGAAAATGAACGACTATCTAAAAGAGATTGCGGTTGTTTGCGGTATTGACAAAGTTCTGACCTCACATGTGGCCAGGCATACATTCGCCACCACCATTACCTTGCAAAACGGTGTACCGATAGAAAGTGTTTCCAAGATGTTGGGACATACGAGCATCCGTACGACACAGATTTATGCTAAAATCCTGGATTTGAAGGTAAGTGAGGACATGCAAGCCCTCAAAGGTCGATTAGCGAAAAAAACAGGAACAAGTAATTAGCGGATTTAGGCAAGAGTTAATGAGCCGTCAAATCAGATTTGGCGGCTTTTCTTATTTTGAGCGTTGTGCTGGATAGATAGAAAAATTGCCTGAAAAGACACCATAAAGCAATGTTTGGACAAATAAAACTCGGCAAAAGCGCAGCTAAATAAGTAGCCCCATTTTGAGCCTGCCGATAAGATAGCCAAAAGCTTACGGCATAATGACGCGCTTTTACGGTGTTAGATTATTAAACAGCAGCCGTCAGCCTGCGGCGCTTATTCCGTTTCCTTTTGGCTATGTGGGGGCCACTGTTAGAAGGGCTTTCTTTTTTCTCGTTTTTTCTTTGTCAAACATTCATTTAAAGGGAGCGAGAGGAAGAAGAAAGAAAATCATTTCTAACTTCTAACAGCTACGATCATGGCTCACAACATCAGTTTCGATGAAAAGACAGACAAACACAGTTTTTTCTCGGTTAAAAAAAAGGCTTGGCACGGACTAGGACAGATTGTCGATCAGTATCCTAATAGCAAAGACGCAATCCAACACGCCGGTTTAGACTACCAGGTTGAAAAGGCAGACTTAACTGCTATCATCAGGGGGAATCAAGTTGAATCTAGCGAAGGATCTACGCCAGTACCAGGATATTACGCTACGATGAGAACAGATAATAATGCGGTATTGGGTGTAGTTGGCAAAGACTATCAAATTGTTCAGAATCGAGATGCGTTTACATTTTTCGACAGCATTGTTGGCGGTGACGGAATTCTATATGAAACTGCCGGTTCGTTGGGTAAGGGTGAGCGCATATTTATTACCGCCAAATAATCTTTGCGCGGATTTCGCCAGTAACGGAATTTCAAGCCTGAATCTAAACTAAGATCGGGGGAGCTCAGCTCCCCCTTTTTTATGCAAACCGCCCACGATGTGAAGCTTTAATCAGCTCCCCATCGCGGGCGGTTCAACTTTGATATATTTAAAGGCTTTCGTCAATAACTGTAGAAAAGCTCAACAACAAATAAGAATACACCTGAGACGATTGATACGGCAGACAGTATCATCAGAACTCCCTCAAATGTCGAGATCAAAAGAGCTGACCGATAGGTGCTGTAATGCTAAGAACCACCGTAACCTCTTCTATTAAATCTGCGCTGGCCTACGAACAGGCGGAGTCCAATGCCCAAGGCAATAAGGATTGCTCCATACGCCATTACGGATGAGATGCTAAGTGCCAGACTTTCACTCTTGCATCTCCCAGAATGCGGTTCAGGTATTTTGATACTGGACGTTCCATTATTTTACTGATTTTATGTCTGATTGAAGCAAGAACTGGATGTCTTGAAGTAAGTAATAAAAGGTTCCGCCAACTTTGTTGGGCTTCAACTGCCCGTTAACTCGCAGATTTTGCAAGGTTCCTGCTGAAATGTTGAGCAGTATTTTCACTTCCGCGCTTTTCAGCCATTTCTTGGGTTCCGTTTTGGAGCCCGAAATAAACTGCTTCAAATCTTCCAGGAGATCACGCCTGAACTTTTGCAAATCTTCCCTGGTAATCAGCTCCACGTTCACAGCATTTTGTTTCAAAAATTGTTTAAACTGTCAGCTCTGGCAGAATAATACGGCTAGGTCTGTTTTTATTGAATGATGGTTCGTACCGGATGTACCCGAAATCACTTAGCTCTCGAACCACCTTGTAGTACGTTTTGCCACTTGATATCTTCGCCACCTGCATCAATTCAAAACTGAACATAGTAAGACAATTCGTGCCCAATTTGCAGGTCGTTTGAAGAATGGCACTGTAGACGCTGATATGCGTCACAGTCACCCGGGCGTCTACACTGATTCGCTTGAAAAATTGGTTAAGGTGAGATGAAACATCCATAACTTATTGGCTGATCGCCATCCCTTTTGATTTTTTGACTTTCTTCCCTGTATGATGGTCCTTTCCATCGTCACCATCCAGATTCTGGGACGCTTTCTGCTCCTGCTTTGGTGCATTGGATTGGGAGATTTGCTGGGATTGACGGTTGTGAAGCTTATGCATGTTCGCATCGTAGATTGTTACCGCTTTGAACTGAGGGTTCGCCTCAATATACCTGCGTTGCTCATTACCATTTTCCACAAATGTCACTGCCTGCCGGTTACCTTTTTGCAGTGAATCCAGCATTCTGGATTTGTCCTGCGCGTTCTGCAAGTCTTTAATCGGATGTTTGGCAACCTCCTTTTCAAGATCAAATCCATAATTCGAGTGAAATTGCTTCAGTTTGAAATTACCGGCATTGTCAGTCTGTTTGAAATCCATTTGAAGCCAGGCATTGTAGATCTTACCTTCCTTATTCGTCAAGTCTTTGTTGACGGCTCTGCCGCTCATAAGGTTATGCCCTTCCTTCAAAGTAATGTTATTATCCTTCCCTACATAGAAGGACTGATTGATCTTCTCACCTTGCTGATCCCGTTTCATTGAGGCATCATAGCTGTTGAAGAAATACATATCCGTAGTGGCTGAGCGTTTGAAATGCAACACACTGCTCACCTCGTCTTTCCCAAATGTCGCCTGGTGTTGAAGCGTAAATTCTGGCATTTTGATGTTTTCTCTTAAATGGCTTCCCAGTGCGTCGCCGAGCCTGAATACCAGACTGATCCCGAAGAAATTACACGTGTTCCAGGTGCTTGAGGTCTGTATCACATTTGAGAACAATGAACAATTCCGATGGGAGTATTTAACCATGCCGAACCACCTGCTTAAACTTTGCGTCGAATTCAGTAAATTTCGGCTCCCCAACAGTGCAAATTAACAAGCTTGTTCCATGATTACGAAGGTCGTTATACACAATTTTAAGAAGCTAGAAGTTGTTGAATTTCCTCTATCACAATCAGTTGTGCTGATCGGTCCGAATAATGCAGGTAAATCCACGATCTTTCAAGCAATGTGTCTTTGGGAGATTGGCGTTACCAACTTCATAGGCGCATATCAAAAGAATGATTTAAATCGTGCAGGTGCAGTTGTTATTAACAGGAAAGATCTCTTAAATAGTCCTATCGCAGATGCGCGCTTCTTGTGGAGAAATAAGAAGGTAACGGAGAAACGTGAAGGTGGGGGCATTGACCACATAAGACTATCCGTTGAAATTGTGGGTGACATTTCCGGCAAAGATTGGAATTGTAAAGCTGAATTCACATTCTCTAATGCTGAATCAATAGGGTGTAAGGTAACTGGTAATGTGAAGGAGTATATTGAATTTATAAAAAATGGAAATTCCGTAAGATTTGGCTTTTTGCAGCCGATGTCTGGACTAGCAACAGAAGAAGATTTACTTACGCCTGGTGCAGTTGACAGACGACTTGGCGAAGGAAGGACAGCCGAAGTTCTGAGGAATATTTGTTACAGCATAGTCAATCCCGAATCAAAATCGGATGCGGAAAATATTGCGAAGGAGAATTGGAAAAAGCTTAAAGATGCAATAAAAAAAATGTTTGGAGCCACATTGCATGAGCCGGAGTACATTAGATCTAGTGGCCTATTGCAACTTCAATATACTGAAAACAACATCCAATATGATATAGCATCGGGAGGGCGGGGATTTCAGCAAACCTTACTGTTGTTGGCATATATGTATGCTCACCCAGGTACAACGTTGCTACTTGATGAGCCGGACGCGCATTTGGAAGTAATTAGGCAGCGGGAAGCTTTTCAATTAATTAACGCTGTTGCGAATGAAACTCAATCACAGGTTATTATCGCTTCGCATTCTGAGGTGGTGCTTCAAGAGGCCGCCGACGCATCAAATATTATCGCGGTTATTGACAGTCAGGCAATTGAACTAAATTCAGATAAAAAGAGAAAACAAATAAACTATATACGAAAAGCACTTACTGAAATTGGGTGGGAACGTTACTATTTAGCGAAGCTAAAAAAACATATTCTTTTTCTCGAGGGATCAACAGACTTAGAGATGTTAAAAAAATTTGCTGAGCGTTTGAAGCACCCAGCACTTTCTTTTTTAGAGAATGCGAATGTAGAGTATGTTGCAAACAATTTGCCGAACAATGCAATAGAAATGTATACTGCATTAAAGGAATTTGTACCTGAATTACGTGGCTATGCATTATTTGATAGAATTACCAACCCATATCCCGGCGCTCCGCTACCAGTTCAATTCTGGGAGAGGCGCGAACTAGAAAATTATTTCGCATTTCCGGATCTTTTGATTCGCCATGCAGGATTATTGGAATTCAAACATCCGGAAATTGGTATATCTAAATTAAAAGCTACAATGACCAACGTTGTTGCTGAGTATACCGCGCCAGCAGTGTTAAAAGACAGAGAAAACAAGTTCTGGTTCGATAGCAAATTGTCCGACGATTGGCTTGACGTAATCTTCCCGGAATTCTACCACAGGCTAGGAATTCCGATGAATTTTTACAAGAGAGATTATTATCAGCTTATTAGCCTAATGAAGACTAACGAAATCGACCCTGAAATCACCTTAAAGCTCAATACAATAGTCGAAAACTTGAATTAATCACTATGGCTTTTAATGATAATTTTATTGTCGGATAGTTGAATTGGCATTTATGAAACTAAGCGAGGAACAAAATGAAGAATTGAATCACATCAAGGATGAGGTGCGCAAGTTATCGCCTCAAATATTTGTTGGTGTAGAGAGCGGTATCTATGAAAAGCCGATTCCTAATGCAACCTCTGTTCTCTTAGAATTAGGTGGGCAATATTTTGTAGTAACAGCGGGGCATGTACTCGCTTCTGAGCTCAATATAGGATTTGCGTTGGAGAAAAAATTTTATCCTCTACACAAAGACTTATCTTTTCACTACTTTGATTCAGACGAGCAAACGTTAAATAACAAGTTTGATATAGGTATAGTAAAAATCGAGATGGATACAGTCACTGCCCTGAAAAGCTCGGGTTTCCAATTTCTCAATTATCGTCGGATAAATTTTGGATCAAGCCAGTCAATTGATAATTGGTATTTGCTGCTTGGATATCCGGCCAACCGGATAAAATATAACCTAGCTAACCAGTCATTTAGCTGTAAGAGCTATTCTCTATTAACTCATGAAGTTGTAGATTGGCACGAGAAACTAGGTTTGGGGAGAGAATATAAGCTTGTTGCAAAATACCAGAAAAGGAAAACTGTGCGAAGCGATAATGGAGAACTGACGATAGGTCCAGTTCTAGAAGGTTTAAGCGGTTCCGGGCTTTGGAGCCGTGTAGATGATGTAACTAAGCTCACTGCAATTTTTACAGATTGGTACCGAGAACATAATTTACTGACAGCCACTCGTATTAGTGTGGTGATTGAGGTAATAAGGCAAAGGTATCACCTTGCTTTACCCAAAATTGAGGATAAAAACTTGGAGCTGATGATTTCTGAATCTTTTTCAGATTAGTCTTTTCATACCAATGCTATTGTTTACGCATAGAACTTCACATTGTATAATGTCTTGAAGTTATAATCCGCATTAAGGTGGAGCAATTAGTTATTTTCATTCAATAGGAAGATTATCCCTGAAACTTTCAATCCGCTCCCTACAAATCCGCTCCGTCAAATCCCTCAGCAATGCAACCCGACCGCCAAGATATTCCAGTTCCTCTTTTTCAATCTTGTAGCTCTTTTCATACCTAGCATCAATGTAGGCCTTTTTTAGAAGTTGAAACATCCGGTCTTCCTCACCTGTATTTCTAGTAAAAACCGTAGCAAAATCGGAATGGAGTTTTACGACTTGGTTTCCCAATTCTGTCAGCTTCCCCTAAAAGTGATCGTTGAATAAATGGAGCTTTCCGATTATATTT
>NZ_CAMLSE010000006.1 GCF_946482605.1 uncultured Dyadobacter sp.
GGAATTACCGGCTCAAGTTGCCGGAACACTGGCTCTGTTTGCTCCGGAATATCCAACTTAGCAGGCTTTACGAAAAAAGTCAGGCGTTATTAGTTTTATCAATACTACTCGAATACGTCACGTTTCGACGATTAGAGGCCTGGCATATCCTTATTTTAATGCTGAACCGCCGGTCAAATGTTTCAGTGTTGCAGCGTGGCGAGAAATACCTTGCTGTATATAACTGTGGCAGCTCAAAAGGGGCGTAGGCCTTCATTCGATCCTATGCCCTAGATGTTTCAATTAAATTTCGTGATACATAGAAAAACAGCTCGAGCCGAAAGGCTCGAGCTGTTACGTAATGGAAATCAAATCAACGTGAGGCTTTGTAAATATCCTGACCGCCTTGTCTATGAAGAGGATCACCCGAGTGGCCAGCTGTATATGCCTGTGCACAAACAGCGCCGTCATCCAAAGGACAGCCGAGGGTAGTTTTGGCACTAGCCCGGGTTCCCGTGTAAGTACTGCTGTCAGAGATTCTCACAAAGTCGTAGTCCACCAGAGTCTTGTTAGTCGGTCTAACGCTTTGGTTTGTGAAGGCGCTAATCGTTAAGCCAGCCATGACGGCAAGGGCTGGTAACATGGTTTGGAATCTTTTCATTGTCGTAAATTTAGAGTGAAAATGGAACATTTAGGCTGAACACTGTTCAGCATACTGAGCCTGCTCGGTCTGGGATCCGGATCGACCAAACGTAATGGTTTATTTACTTTTGAAGGCGCACCTCCTTTCCTTTAGATTTAAAACAATACCGCTCACTGCTAAGGCACTAAAAAAAAGATTGAAAAGGACGTGTTGCCACCAGTTAAGACCGTTAATGGGACCTCCACACGCGCATGGTAGGTCATGAAAGCTAACCAGCATCCATCCAATGTAGAGTGTGAAGCAAAACAATGCACAAACTGACAGAAAGAGACCGATGTATTGGGTCTTCCTGATAAAGAGCATGCAGGCAATAAGAAGCTCACCGCTAGGAAGCAACCAAGTCAACGGAATTGATAGCCATTCAGGGATTGGCTGTGTTTGCATTTGCGATCTAAATGTGCTGAAATCAGCAATCTTACTTGTCGCCGTGAAAACCCATAGCAGAATTAAAAATGAGCTAATAGTTGGCGTAGCCATGTTTGCCAACTTGTATTGATCAACCTCTTTATCCTTCGTTGTTTGCATTGTGCGGAAATTGAAAAACTTCTGTTTGATGGGACAATAAGGTATTTTTCTAAACTTGGATAGGCGGAAAAAAGCGAAAGAGTTTTGATGAAATACTGAATTCTAATATTGGATTTTGAACATGCGACCCAAATATTATATTAATTGATGATTGGGTCATCAAAATCTAATTATTAGCTAGCGTAAGTATTGCCAAACAAATTTCGCTATTGAGTGGTGATCTACACGTTCGATTTCCCGACGAAATGTCTTCGATTTTCCGACTGTTGAATGATGCGACCGCTCGAGCATTTTATATGAATAGTTATTTCGGAGTGTTGCTTGGATATCGTAGGCATGCACGACGACCAGCGGAATAGTTTTTCGAGCAGTAATTTCTGATTATCAGTTGATATTTAAAAAATGCTGCGAGTTTGTCGTTGAGATTCGAGCGTGTTGACTGACAATCGTTCGACGGCCCGTTCGGTCTTAATTAAGAACTGTTGAGCATGGATTGGCACCCGTATGTTGAGTATTTTAAGTTGTTGATGAATCCAATAAGGTTTGGTGTTTTAACGGCTACCGGTAGTGCTTGCCCTTCTATGGGAGGTTTAGAGATAGATTTCTGTATTGTGACACAGCTATGGTGGGCGTCATGTTAAAATGGGCGCGAAATTGCGTGCTAAAGCTTGATGCATTATTGTAGCCCAGGCGCTCGGCGACCAGCATAACCGGCATTTGTTCTTGGGTTAGCAATCGGTGGGCTTCTTGCATTTTAACTTGATTGATATATTTCTTCAAACTAACCCCAAAGACAGATTTAAATGCGCGGTTTAAAGTGTCTGAATGTAGGCTGTAACGTTCGGCAATTTCACCGACAGTCAATATCGCTCCGAACTTCACATTTTCGTCAATGTAATCTTTGGCGTAAAATGTCTTTTCTGGTGTCGTTAGCATGCTGCTGCTGCCGTTCGGTTTCAATTGGGTGATAAGTTGCAGAACAAGCCAGTGCAACACGGATTGTAACCCCAGACCTTTTTTTGCATCGGCCTTGAGCCGGATAAAATCATCAATTATCCCTGGATTAATTTTTCCGAAAGTTACGCGAATATTATCTATACTTTCATCTCTTGAGGGTTGTAGGGAAGATATGAGCGTTGGAAATTCTTTGGAAAGCTCTATCAAAAATGGTTCCGTTAATGAAAAGCAATAAAAGACTGTCAGTCCGGCACCCATAGATATCTTGTAGCGTTTGGCGGGTAAATACAATTGGATCAACCTGTGCTGGCCAATACTTATTACTTTACGTTGTTTGTCAAACTCACAGCTTAATCTTCCTTTGGCGACATAAAGAAATAGCGCACTTGGTATGTTGATTTCCAGCACCCCAAATATGGGTTCGATCGTTTTAGACATGAAGAGCCAGGTTGTGATCTGTACTCCTTCCACCTGCTGCTTAGCAAGAAACCCTTCGGGCCATTTGGTCACCCTTGCCGGAGCGTTTTCTATCAGGTACTGCCGGTGTGACCGAAGTTCCTCAATCTCACTAGCGATCGAAGAAAACTGGGCCGTGAGCTCAATTGTAATTTCTCTTTTCATAATAGTGAAATTGACCACAGAAGTGAATTAATATAGTTGTACACAATTGATTACTTTTTGTAGAACTGCAATCAAAACCGTTTTGTCTTTATTCTCTGCTTGATAGGATCTTTTTCTTAAACTGTCCCATGATAGATTATTTTCTTTGGTCGAGGCTAGGAACGGAACTATGGTTCTAAAAGCAAATTGGACGGATTTGGTGTGTAAAACCCCCACATCTACGGCGGCCCGTAGAAGGATGGCAATTTGGTCCGCATTAAGTGATAGACGTATTTTGCTAGCTACGCCTTCAGAATTTTCAATCATAGAAAGCTCATAGGGACTTATCTGGAATTGATATTTCTTCTCCAAGAAGCCTATTTCCTCCGCAAACCAGTTGTCTATTACTTCCTTGACATCAGCATAATTTGGATTGAGCTTTACCCCAGATTTTTTATGCATTTGATTGAATTCTTTGTAGCTCAAAAGTAGTTCCTCCAGTTTTTCAGATAATGAATCGAAGTGTTTAACTTTCTCAGCGACCCTTTGCGTATAATACTCCAGGAATGCCTTTTTATTATAGTTCTGGTAAATCAAAAGGGCGGTGACTGCCTTTCTAATATTTCTTTCCGGTTTCAGAGATGAAATTTCCTCCAGGCCCTTTATTAGCTGTTTTTTATAAAGCATTTCCCGGAAGGTCACTTTACGGTCGTCGAAGCCATTGACGAAATCATATAATGTCTCAAACACGAGATTAGACAATGTCTTATCTGCAATCCGCCTCGATATACGTGCTTTTAATGTATTTAGACGCTGCTTTAGCTCCGTTCTTACAGCTAAAAGGTAAGTGACAGGCACTCTTTGATCGAGTCCAAGATACTTGGCGAAGTGGGTTTCAATGAAATGGAGCAAATCTTCTAAACAACTGATCATGGTCTTGCAAACATGTCGAAACTCAGGGTTGTCCACTTGGAGATGATCATAGTTGAAGTGTGCCCTGTCGAGCAGAATAATTAATGCAGAGTAATATTGGCGGACAACAAGTTGTATTTCGGTCTTAGTGGTTATGCCAAATACCAAGCCCTTCAAATGCGACTGTAGTTTGTCGCGTTCCTGATCGGCAATTTTGATAATTTCATCATATCCGCTGTTATTGAAATGCAATGCTCCCGACTCTTGGGGGTTTAGCGTTGTGTTGACAGTTAGGTCAAGCCATTCAAGGGTGTAGCTACGAAGCATAATAATTAACATGGGTTAATAGGAGTAATGAGTTACTGGAAAACTAAATCGAAAAGCGTGGTCAGATCGGGTACGGACCGTTGTTGGTCAGCAATGGTCCGGACTTTGGCTGTAAATAGTTAGTAAGCCTACTGCTGTACAGGGAAAAGGCACCTGATAATTTCATTGTTGTTTTAGCTCGCTGGCGGCGTAACTTTAAACACCAATATTTGGAATTTTTAGTTTCTTGGACCGAACTAATTAGGAGGGAGCAAAGGGATTCTTCTCGCTCACCGGCAGAGCCGAGATGGGACTGCTATTGGTTGGAAAGGTTTACCGCAAAACCACAGAGCGAAGATGGAAGCAGGAATTGGTAAGCCGATTTGACAGTGCACTCAGAGCATGCCTATTCAATTGAGAAGCATTACTTGTACACTATCGTGACGAGCAAGACCGTTTTCTTGGCAACTTTTTGGTGTTGAATCACAGCTCGGCCCCGTTCTAGATCAGTTGTAAGTACTTTTGACTGTTTCATAAATATGCTTGTTTTTACCACACGAATATCAGCCAAAATACAGGTGCGTGTTTTAATGGATTAACATCACAACATGAAACTGTGGTTCCCTAAGATAGGCTTTACCGTTGGCAGGCTTTGTGTGCAATCTGATACTTTCAATTAATAGATCTGATTTCTAACATTATTTACAAAGCTGCATCCAGCGGACTACTTTTTCAAAATTTTTCGGTCAGTCTCCTGGTTTATTCGACATGCGCGCATTGACGGAGTGAATTGTAGTTTTTTACGACGCTCATTATTGAGCTTTTCCGTCTGGCTTCGGCCTATCCTAGATTGGCGTTGTTGCACCATAGTTGACGAAACGCGCTGCCGTGATACTGCCATAGTACCAGTTGCCGGCGGCCCAGTGCGAATGCCAAAATAGCCAGCCGGTACAAGCGGAATATAAGCGACGGACTCTTTACCGAAAACATCGTTGTCTAAGCTTTGTCAAATTGTGGTGCACTGCATACGTCGAGGTGTTGAGTCGTGAACCTGAACGCAGCATTCCAGAAACATCAGTTGGCTGAGCGAGTCGGTGATTTCGAGTATGCGCCTGCGTTTAGCCGTATGTAATTCAGAGTAGTTCATCTGGGCCGGGCGAGCGATGGGATGACTCGCTCGGACCACCCTTTTCCCGGCCCGCCATTATTCTTCCAGCTATTGGCTCACCAGTCGCGATGTGCTGTCGGCCGAGGCTATAATATGTAAATACAGCGCTCCGCGGCATTCGCTACGGCCCTTCCCGTGGCAGCGAAGCGGAAAACTACCCGAGGTATGGAACGTGGCTGGCAGCAAAATCACAAATGGCTTTCAACTATTACTCACATTTCGGTCTGGCTATCGCATTTGACTTTTCAAGAATCGTCTTTATTGAACCTTCTTTGGTCGTTACATATTGGTCGGTAAACACAAAGCTGCCTAGTGCATTCAGAGGCGTTGACCCGAAAAGTAATTTATGCTTCCTGGGTTAGCCCGGCCTGCCTATAGGTTTAAATTCGGACATTCAAGACTGTATATCGCGTGGATACAACGGTAGCATGTCCCGGGCTTATTAGCATCCTTGATGCAGCCCAAGGTGTTTACAAGCATCATAAAGCGAAATTGGAACAATGCTATAAAAATAGTGGAAGCGTATTTAAGACGATCGCTCAAAGAATCTTGATCGCTTACTGCGACGATAATTGGAATCTATCCGGCCACGTATTGTGCATCTGAGAGATGTAAATCTAGTAAATAAGGACGTTGCAGACGAGTGCATTTTTTGAGTTTCGCCTTCTTTTAACACATCACCACCGCCAGGCTCGCACCCTTGATTGGTGGCCCAGTTCAAGCATAGACTCAGGATCGCCAAAACGGACCCACTCAGGAGCATCGGAAACAAAATAAAGTAAGAAACGCGAGGGGGGGCCAGAGCTATACTCTAAACCGTATAGCAACTCGGGAGGGCTAGACTCTGCGCCCGGAGGTGGCTACAAACCCAAAAAGCCTCGCCACCTTCTCAGGTATTGAGGCTTTTTACTCAGGGTGCTTTCAGCGGGAGATGTTGCAAGTCGTGCCGCTTGTAGTCTCTGTACTTTTGCAGGCGGATTGATTGACAGTCGTGTCTAATCTTGCAACAATGAATTTTTTAAGCAACCCCGGCGTTAGTCCACTTTTCGTTTTCATAGAGGTATTTAAATTTAGGTGACCGTGTTTTGCTGCTCAAATTAATAGTAGTGTTACCTTAAAAATAAAATTTTTCGTTGATGTTGTCCATAAACCCAGCTAACTGGGGAGTTTTCTCGATAACGGGACTTGCAACTTGATCGAGAATAGCGTTGAGCTCTGTTCTATTATCAGCTCGTGAGTTGCCGGAAAGTATAACTGCAGTGCTCTCTTTAGATTCATCAACCCTAAACCCCCTTGTTTTTTGTGAACGTTACTTTTCGGCGGTTTATCAATGGGAATGCTGTTGGTGACCTGAAAATGGAGTCTTTCTTCGCACACATCACTGGTAATCTCCACGCAAGAGCGTTGTGTTGTCGCGTGTACGCTGTGCTTAAAAGCATTTTCGACAAGGGTGATCAACATAAGGGCAGGGACTTGATAATGCGTATTCACACTCCCTTTCTTTGTGAAATTAATCTCCGCGCGTTGAGAAGTACGTAAAGATTCCAGCTCAACATATTGCTCAATATAGTAAAGCTCACTGTCAAGAGGAATGAAATCCTGGCAGGCTTCATACAAGGAAAAGCGAATCAGCTCGGCTGCCTGCGCTATATAGTTGGCGGATGCTTTGGACACGGACCTGATTTCGGAGTGAACCGAATTTAAAAGATTGAATGTGAAGTGAGGTGCGAGTTGTCCTCTAAGGGTATTGAGTTCGGATTGGACTTGATTTTTTTGGCGGATAATTTCCTCGATATCCTGGCTGACACCATACTTAATCATTTTGATTCCGATGGGCAGTATTAAAAGTTGCATTTCAAGAAGATCGTAGGTGAAGACCAACCAGTCCTTCCCGTTTTTTAGCGATATGGGAATGAGGTACAATTTACCGAGGACTGGAAAATTCCCCGGCAAGTGCTCAAGCCCGATCGCAGCTTGAAAATACTGGTACAACGATAAGGTCACCATGTGCTCGGCAAGAAAGGCGCTCAGAAATAGGACGAGGAAAAGAACAGCTCCTTTCAATACCTTTTTGCTGATTCGATACGACATCTGCATCAAATAGAATATGGGGATGTACCGCCCATAGTAAAGAACATTGACCCAGATCAGCTCAGAATCTTTGAGGCGGTCACTAAAAGCCGGGATGAAAAATAGAAGGTGATAAAGAATGAAAAATCCCCAGAACAGCATGTGAATTAAGACCCTTTTTGCTTGATTATCTGGGAAAAGTAGCTTCCTGTAGCTATATAGATTTTCGGTCAAAATTCTCATGGCTATTTTTTCGGTTTGGTTAACTGCTTGATGATCAGGTCTCTGCTCCCCCGACTTGAAATTCTAAATTCTTTACTATTGACCATTGTGACCATATTTCCCTCAATGGATCTGATGGCATAACGATTCACAATATACGAGCGATGAATACGGATGAATTGTTCAGCAGGTAGCTCCCCGAGAAAACCCCTAATGGTGTCATATTTTACTATCATGCCCCCCTTATGGTAGATTTTGATGTAGTCGCCCATGCCTTCTATTGCAAAAATGTCATTCAGCTGAATCTGGAGCATCTTGGTGCCTGTCTTCACCCAAGTATATCCTTGTTCCTCTGAACTCGGAGTGGGTTGGACTGAAATCAGCTGGCTTGACTCATTTCTTGTTTTTTGGACCGCTTGCAGAAAGCGGCCAGCTGTAATGGGCTTTAGCAGATAGTCAGTCACAGCGTGATCAAACCCTTCCAGGGCGTATTCTCTGTAGCCCGAAGTTATGATCAAATGTGGCCGAGGAGTTGGCAGGAGTGGAATTAACTCCAAACCATTTATTGCGGGCATATTTACATCCAGAAAGACAATTTCTGGACTGAGCTTTCTGATGATATCAACTGCCTCCACGACATTGTAGCAGCTTGCAACATGTTCAAGCCAGTTGAACTGCTCAATGAGTTGAATCAATGCTTTGTGTGCCGGAGCTTCGTCGTCGACAATAACACATTTACTTTTGATCATATTACTTTTTTCCATTTCCGTGCACATTTAGTAGAGTGATTTTGACCTGGTGAAAGGACAGCGTAGGGAAGCTCGACTGGCCGACGTGGAACAGACACTATTACAAAATACTGATTCTGAGAACAAAATCAATGGATTTAAGGGCCAGTTTTTTGCTTTATCAGGCGAAATTTTGCCGTTTCATTGTCGATTTATAGTGTTTGTACAGATAGTGATAAATGACCAATTCCTGTTCTCTGCCGCGAGAAGTGAAAAGTCTGTTCAAAAAGATGTGAATAAAGCTAGCGGCAGTAGAGTTGTCTAAATGAAAAGGCGGATTGATATTTTTCAGAATGCAGGCGATGCGCTCGGAGCGGAGGGAGAGTATTTTGTTAATTGAGTAGAGGTTTTCGTGATCTCCGCCCGCAAGGGTTTGCCAAATAATGTTTTTGAATGCGCGATATTTTTTATCGAGTTGTTTGGTCAATAACTTATTCGAGGATAGTTCGGTTAGAAGCTGTCCATGAACGACTTGAATTAGTTCTAGCTTCCGAATATCTCTAAAACCTAAGTCCTCGATCAGCTGGCTTGCGCCTACCAGTCCGGCCTGCCAGCGCAGTTGCTCGTTGTCTTCTCCAATTATTTCGAGAATATCTATTACTGCCAAGCTGTCCGCATGGAAAATAGATTCGGTTTGTTCGAAGTCCAGCCCTTGATATCGTTCGATCTCTCGGTGATAAATATCGGTTTGAAATTTAGAAATCAAGCCGCTTTCTACCTTGCCTCTCAATAGATTTGACAAGGAGCCAAGAACGATTTGCCAAAAAGAGAAATCATTGCCATTATAAAATCGGAGTCTTATGTGTGGCAGGGGGTCCTGATAACGAATGAAAAACCACTTTTCGATCTTATTTTCCAGCATCAAAGCTCGGCAGAAGGGTTTGATAAGTTTTATCAAAAGTTGATCTGTGGATTTAGTGCCTGCATAAATCTTTGTGTAGAGCCAAGCGCTACCGACAGTAAAATCCCTTTGGATCGCCGATTGATTTGAGCTCAAGTTAGTTGGCAATCCTCGCGTTGTCAGGGAACTGTCTAGCTGAAAAGGAATAACAAGCTCGTTGGTAAAGAAACGGCCCTGTTGTTGAATGAAGCCCTGCCCTGGCTTATCTAGAAATTCAGTAAGCGTAACTTGGAGTTGCTTGTTAAGAATACTTTTCAGTAAACAGCGCGAAATCCTATTGTCGCAATCGATGAGCAATTCGTTGTCTCCGTGGTAAACTTGAATGTATCGTGGTATGCTCAGGTTTTTTTGAAGATTGTTCCACTCTTGGTCAAAATTGTTTTTAGCTTCGAAAATGGATGGATAGTTTCCTTTGGTGATGCGCCAGCTAGCTCGGGCTATTATCCAATGCTTGTATTGGATGCGCGGAAGGAAAACCCGTGCGGAAACAGGTCCCCAGCTCCAGTTATATAGAAAATGGTTATCCTGGGCTGAAAGTTTACATAAAAATCTATAAAGGGGTAGCCCTTGCGAAAAGTTGTGTGCGGTGCTCATTCGCGGGATAATCCTTTTGTTAAGTCGCTTGCTTCGAACAACAATTTCCTTTCCATTGGGCACAGAAATCATTAAGTCAGAGGGGGGCAGCTGGTCTTCACGGGGTAAAGAACTGCCACATAACAGCACAATTTCGTATTTCCTGATGTGAGAACGCTGAAGAACATTGGCAATCTTTGGCTCAGGAACGTGGGTTATTTCTGCAAAAACACAGTCATCACTGTCCTGCGTGCTGGCCCAGCTTGCTAAATTTTCACTGATTCGTTGATCGATATGAGAAAACCTACCAATCAATTCAAAACCGGATGGGCCACCAAGCCCTTTTAAAATGAATTTGAAATTTCCTTGATCTATGGCCGACTGAGAGTCTGAGATGAGGCTGCCCAACCAATAGAATCCCTCGGCTTCAGGAGGTGCGATTTTTTCGAATCGTAAAAAATCGGCATCCAGTAATTCCACAATGGTTGTTCCACCTGTTATTGCTCGTTCTAAAATCTCCTCTTTGAAAGAGGCCAACTCGTCAACTCCATCAGGACTTTTGTCCAGAGAGCCGAGGGGTAACTCATCTAGAAGCGGTAAGTAATCGCTGTTTCCAGGTTTTGAGGCACCAAAGCCAACGCCTGACTCGCTGTCTAGTGCGATCAGAAGTGGTATTTCTTGGTTTTGATACTTTCGGAAAAAGTCATCTTTGAAGGCTTTGATTTCCCGGTCGACTTCTCTTGCGTATAGCACGTTCATAACTTTTTCGAATTCCTTCGCCAGTATGTTAATACAGGATCGGCCAAGGCGGCAGCTCTCAGTCTGAAATTGAAGGTCCGTTTGAATCATCGTAGGAGTTGCGATTGGCAGCCGGGAAATCGTACCGCGTGCCTGTAGCAATTGCGTCAGACCTGCCTGCGGGGTTATTAATTTGGTGATTTTTTTCAGATGTGCTGCTTGTTTACTCATCCTGAGCCCGCAAAGTTTTTTTATTAGCAGATCCTGATATAGCGGCCCGGTTACGCTTATCTCCAATTCGCTGTACAAAACTTGCTCGTTGATTAGGGCTTCAATAAAGTCATTTGCTTGTTTTTTTGACATCTCACCACGGAGCGATTCTACCATCTGGGGAATTTTGCCTCCATTTTTACAGGATTTAAGTACCTTTTCCATGGCGGCATTCGTTTGAATCGCGGCAATGACAAACTGATGGTCTTCGTTGAGTTGAACCCTTTCGATATACCGGTAACATCCATCGAGAAAATAGAGGGTGGTATTGGGGAAGAATTGCAGACGGCTTTGCAAGCCTTTATTCTTTTTAAAGCTTGATGATATCTTCGCGAGCAGAGCCATATCAAGGCGGGTATGCTTTTTAAGCGCTGACTCATCACTGAATTGAATGCAGGTATGGCTGGAAAGTTTGCCGACTGCTATGCCTGCAAACAGCCCATAGGGCGTTGCACGGGTGCACATCCGCACAAAATATTTGTAAAGTGTCACCAATATTTTCTTTCGATCCTTCATACCACCATCTCTTAGGGTTAGAAAGGCATCGTAAAGCGATGGCGAGACAGTGAACAACGCTTCCAAGTATAAGGGTTGATTAAACACGGAGATGAGTTGCTCTTCGAAGTTCTCGGGAGCGGATTCTGCCATTTCGTTGAACTGATAAAGTGCTTCCAAAGGAAGTAGGGGCCTTCTGAGCATAAAAAAATCTTGTGCAACAGCGTCCATTTTTGCCGGTTTGTCAAAGCTGAGATGACAAAAATCACGGATCAACAGACGTTTGTAAAATCTATTAGACGCCAAAGTCTAAAATCTCGGTGACTCATCCCTTTTCTTCGGCGATTTGCGTTGGTCGAAAAAACTGGCCACTTTACCGAAGAAATTTGTGTCGATACAGCATCAAGAATTTATTTGCGGCCTCAACATTTTCAACCTGCTTAGCAATGGTTAATCCTGTATTCGACTCACGGCCTGCCTGTGTCAGGATCCAAAAAATACACGACACCGTCGACTCTGAACGAGGCAGGCTCGATCGATTTGGGTTTAGAAACGGTTTTTTGGGAATCTCTGTATTTTGTTACCTGTACAGTGTTCATACGGGACAAAGCACTTATTTACAACAATCTTCCAAGTATTTTGATATTGCTTGTCAGACGATTAATATTGATCCTGCTGTGAGCTACTGCGTTGATTTCGCCGATCTAGGAATAACTGCTCAATACCTGATTCAGGAAGGCGTGCTTGATTTGACGCCAAATATTTTTTTAGAGGATGTTGATAGATTCCTGGCTAACCGAATGCGCCGTGAAATTACCGAGAACAATATCGCGGGATTCTCGACTGGGGCGGCTGGCTATGGACTTTATTTTTTACATCGGGCAAACTATAATCCCCAGCAATCCACGATCATGCTCTCCGAGCTCTTTTCAGCGATAAGGTATAGTATAGTTCGCAGTGAGTATGAAAGCTATAGCTGGTTGAGCAGAATAGATCAGAATCCTCTCAATGAGCTTAATTTGTCCTGTGGAGTTTGTTCAATTATCCTGCTAATGTCAAAAATGATCGAAACAGGATGTGTGACAGATAGTTATATTTCCGACATTTCGAGTAGATTAGTAGATTATGTGTTGTTAAAACATGAAGCGCTGTTAGACCGTAGGAAAAGTATTTGCTTTCAGGAAGGAGACCTAGGAATAGGTTATGCTTTGCTGAGAGCAGGGCTGGTATTTAACAATCGCGCTCACAGTGAAAAGGGAAAGCAGATATTAGAGCAATGTGCTGACGTTCTTTTGAATGAGCGTCAAAGGCCCATAGACATCAGCATGCTTGATGGCTTTTCAGGCGCTGCTCTTGTTTTCGAGAAGGCCCACCAGCTAACATGCAACGAGCTGTATAATGATGCTACCCAGTTCTGCTTTCAAGCAGTGCTTGAATATGATCTACGGGAAGATATCTGGCCGCTTGTACCGCCAGATCTGTCGTTCATGAAAGGAATAAGTGGTGCAGGAGCTGGTCTCATTAAGGCGCTTATCCCAGACAAGATTGATTTTGCCGAACTTTTATGGCTCATATGAAATTGCCGGAGTTTGATCGATTAAGGATCATAATAGTATGGTCTTCACCTAATAGGTGTACTATTAAATCGGAGCCTTATACCCACAGATGGCCTGTGCTGTTTGGAGAAGGGGCTCTACGATAGGGAGCCTTAGTATGCCACGGATATGAACGAACTCTATCTTTATATTTTCATGGGGATTGGTATCATCATCATAGCACTTTGCCATTATGAATGTGCTATGATCGTACGAACAGCTCCGGGAGTCGCTTGGGCTCAGTCCGGTCTTCTAGTAAGAGTAAATCGAACAAATAGTCACGATAGGCTTTTGGATAGCGAGTTAATCTTCAATATATGTAACGCACGCTCTTGCGCATTGCGAATACGCAGCAATCTGCGCTCCTCTTTGCTTTGAAATTCGTAGATTCTCAACAATAAATTGACCCACAAGTATGGTTTCACCAGTGAACGATACTTATAGGAGCTTAACATGTGGATGTAATTTTGGCGCAGGCTTTCCTTTTGGCTTTCGATTCGTTGTCGCTCAATGACTATCCTGGAGCGGTGCGCACGAATTATTTTAACGTAAAATTGTTGAGATAAATGGTCAGATTCCATATCGAAGAGGACTTTTAGTATCGTGTCATTGTCTTCAGATTAAACCATAAAAGCAAGTAACCACCAATAATCTTCCCAATAGCCACCTTGTTACAGCAATAAGTGCGGCAGAGCTTGCACTATCGTACGAATCGGAAATTTTGAAGAATCTCGATGGGCTCACCCACTCGTTTTAGGACAGTATAAGAGGAACTTCTCCAATTTCTTTGAAGCCATAAATGCAACAAAGACTTCATTTCTTTGAGCTAAATGAAACTATCGCTGCCCATCAAAAAACGTTATGGATCTATCCATAAACAAACAGCCTGTCTGTCTCACCAGCCTACACTTTGGCTTCTTGGAAGGTAGGCAGCAGATGAGAGTGTACCCTCCTCACGGTACTATCGGCCTTAGGTTCGATAAGAAAGTTGAGCGGATTGATGTACTATCGGATTTCACTCTATCTCCACGCCTTATGGTAAAAAACTTGTATTTTCTTTGCGCATCTTACGTGAGATGTGGTTCGTTCGTACTTGATAGTATTTGCGAAATTCTTCACTGGTTGATAAAGAGTTATTTAAGTCAATATATCGATAAAATGCGACGCTTAAAGTAGGTTATCTAGTTGTTAAATGTAGAAAAAAATCAAAAACTGTGGCTAATTGATGAAAAGAGTTTGTGTCAAAACTGAAACATTTTATGGTTTAGATGTAGAATTTTTAGTATCATTGTTATTGTATTTTTAATACGTTGAGTATATTAGATAGGCCGGGGCTCTTGCCCCGGCTATATTTCTGCACAATATTGACTTTGGCCTCGCTACTTAATCATGAATTTCTTCACCGATAATCACAGCGTATAATCATACTAAAAGGTTCGCGTGAAACTGGTAGATGCGTAAACGGTGACATGTTCAACCTGTTACAGGATCTGGATTGCTAGGCGTGTAAAACAGCTTCTTTGCGCCGTCGCACAGGCTTCGGTTTACTGCGTTGTCCGATCATTCCTCTCCGCTCCGCAACTTGCTTTTTGAGAAAGCCCGGCTTTTTGGCCAGATCGACCAGGTCTGTATAACGCTTTAGACTAAACCTGGTCATGAGCATTTTACGATAATATTTCAGTTCGATCAATGAAACGTCCAGGTATTCGGCGATCGCTTTCATGGAATCATCTCTGACCAGTCCTTCCAGGATTGCCCTTTCAATGCTCGATAAATCATCCGCAGATGGCCATCCTCCCTGCAGTCCTGTCAACAGTAAATTCTGAACATCCTCAGATAGAAACAAATTGCCTTTCTGAATCTGCGCAATGGCGTCCAACAGCTCCTGATAGGAACATGTTTTGGTCAGGAAAGCTTTTGCTCCCTGCCACATGTAATTCCTGATCAAACCCTGATCATTCAAAGAGGTCAGTATAATCAGTTTGGTGTTGTTTTGATAAAGATGAAAAATCGAATCAAGCGCAAATTTGTCGTGCTGGCCTTTGAAGCTGAGCTCGGTGATGATGATGTTCGGAACATCGTAGGTCACGCTGCTCACAAAGGCTTCTATGGAGGCATAACGGTCCACGGATTCAACGCCCGGGAGCGAGTTCAGCAGCATTGTTTTCAATGCTTCCGAGAAGATCTGTTGACTATCGATCAGTGCTATTTTCATGTTTTTGGAGGATGTTAAGAACAAGTCTGATATGGGAAGTGATTTTTTAGAAACCGTGTCATTTGAATGGGCTGCGCATCGCCGGTTAACAAAGGATCAGGCAATGCACCATGCTGTTTAATGGCAGAAACGCATTCAGTTAATTAAGAAAATGGTTTGAAACAGACATCGACCAATTTGACTTTTCGGATGTCAGGCACGAACCCGGTTTAATTAATGTAGCTGAGCTATTACTCGAAAATGTAATTAGTTCTATAATTCTGTCGTGCCTATTTTTTTCACAGCATTCGATTGTATCAACTTTCCGGACCTGGAAAATTGCGGTGATCACCTCCAACAGATCAGGGTCAGCTTTCGGACTGGGCCAGAATGGAAATAGCACAGTGGAAAAAAGCCAGGACCTGGCTAATTGGCATCAATGAATGCACGGGAAATTGTAGTACAAGAACCGCCGGGAGCTGCCTAGATTACCAGCGGCAACTGTCGGTGTCGGACTGAGGGGAGAAGTTGTCCCTTGGATCTGGCTATGGAGCTGTTTGTCAGTAACATAATAGAAAAAGATTAACGTTGAGTAAATGCGTCTTATTAAATAGTAAAACTAAATGCCTGTCTGCCGGCATGTGATCCTTATTCCACCACGCTACCCCAAATTGCGAAAGCGCTAACAGAATTGTTTCCGACTAATGACAGATTTGTTAAGTCTGCCGTGGCGTATCAGGTCGGATCAACCTCATTGCTATTTATCCTATGTGGTGTGTGAAGCTGTACCGCTTGCCGACCTGGTCTTGCGACTAATGGTCCTGTATTGTTTTGGTGCAACCTGAGTTTTCTGTTAAAGTAGCCTCAGTCAGCCATAATCTAGGATTGAAAGTATAAAACAAACGGAGTTTTGGCAATAGAGCAATGTAAATTATGGTAACAAATGAGGGTATTTATTTGAATAGTTATATTTATTGGGTGAATATTATTGCAATAGCTAAATGATTGTGCGCCGTGGAGGGCAAATTAAATGTAAAAACTAAGTCAAAATGGGCCTGCTTTTTGTTGTCAGATGCATTGGTCTAACCTGAAAGTACTTCCTAATTATATTTTCCGCCAATGTTTCGGATTTGTTGATCAAAGTAGTCTTTCCGATGCCAAAAGTTGATCGCACCGGCGTCAGCAGTTGCCAGTGCACGGTGGTCGATGGTAACTTTTAAGCATATACGTTACGACGCTTGAATGCATAGTTCGATCAGAGCATGTCCGGGCGGAAACTGTCTCCGATCGGTACCGTGTATTTGCCGAGCTTGATTTCGTGCCGGCCGATGGCTGTCACTTGTGATTTGTTAATGAGGAATGACCTGTGCACACGCCTGA
Source organism: uncultured Dyadobacter sp. (assembly GCF_946482605.1). The sequence goes on from NZ_CAMLSE010000006.1 coordinate 16,377, forward strand.
ACTGGGTTGCCGGTAATAATTCAGACAACGCTTTCATGGTCAGGTGGGTGATGTAATGCCCCTTCATGGTTTGAATAAACAAATAATCCTTTAACGATTGAGCGTACAGGATATCTGCATGGCTTAGCCTGATGAGCTCGCCATTCACTTTGAAATAGGTGTGGGCCGGCGGCGGCGCCTTTTCCGGCAAGCGCTTGAAGAACCTTGAAACACCTTGCTGGAAACGTTCGTAGGTAATCGGTTTCAAAAGGAAATCCACCGCCTCCACCTCGTAGCTCTCTACGGCATACTGCTGATAAGCCGTTGTAAAAATAATCGGCGGCGGGTTTTTCAGCTGCCGGATGAAATCGATTCCGGTCAGCGCAGGGAGCTCGATATCCAGGAAGAGCAGATCGACCTGGCCGCTATGAAGCACTTCAAATGCTTCAAATGCATTCGAGCAGCTATGGGCCAATTCCAGCGCATCGTTTTGCCGGATGTAGGTTTCCAGGATTTGGCGCGCGAGCGGCTCATCGTCCACCAGAAGGCATCGGGTCATAATTGCGCAGGATTATTCGAAGTTCGACGGCATAGCTGGCCTGGTCTTCATCGATTTTAAGCTGATGTTTTTCCGGATACAAAAGTGCAAGTCTTTTTCTGGAATTGGTAATTCCAGTGCATTCGTGATTAGCCGGCAGACGTTTCATTGAGGCTTTGCTGTTTTTCGCACTCAAAATAAGCTCTTGACCCATGAGTACAATGGCGATATCGGCGTAACCCCCATTGCTTTCATTTCGAAGCCCGTGTTTGAAAATGTTTTCGATATACGGCAGCAGCAGCAGCGGCTCGATCGCCACGGCCGAAAGCCGGCCCTGCGTTTCGATTTGAATGCGGATTTGCTCCGGGAAACGGATTTTTTCTACGGCCACATAATTGGTCAAAAATGCGACCTCCTCCGACAAGCGGACAATGCTGCTGTTGGACTGATGGAGAACAAAACGCATAATTTCGGCATGTTGCGCCACCAGCGGGGCCGTTTTGGGAGAATTCTGCAATGCGAGTGCATAGATGTTATTGAGCGTGTTAAAAAAGAAGTGTGGCTGTATCTGTAATTTCAGCAGGTCCAGTTCTGCCCGCAGCTGATATTCCCTGAGTTCGGAAAGCTCTTTGTTCTGATTTGACGAATAACGGTAGTAACCCAGCGCAGTGACCATCAGTAATTCTCTGATCACATAAACAATGCTGAAATGAACCGGTGTGGAGGCATCAAACCATCTTCTCGCATTTGCAGTAATGAACTCGGGCAGAAACTTCATGTGCATCACCAACCCATGAACGGCGTAATGCATGTAGGCATCCAGGAACAGGAAAAACAGGATCAGGCGCCAGCCAAAAGCAAGATATCTTTTCTTGAAAGTGAATGGTAAAATAGCCTTGTAGTAGATCAGATAGGGTAGCGTCCGAAGCGTACTCAGAAGCGTACGTTCCAGCACAGCATTGGCCGACGGCAGTACATTTATCTGTTCGTAGAGGCTGTACTCATACTCGGTCAGGATCGGGAACAGAATAAACACCGCACCGAAAAACACGAGCTCGGTAGGGGTTAATTTCAGGTACTTGTCAGCAAATTGGCGCATTGGACAAAGATATCCAGCATTTGCAAATTGCGGTAATGCGGCGCTTTTATCGGCAAGCCACTTTCGACAAACCCACTGATCGTTTCGACCAAACCGCTTGATGCAGGCTATTGGACTTGTGGTCGGGGCTGGCCTTTTCAAAAAGCAGGGGCAGGATAAATTTGTTGCCGGAAACAAACTGTAAAGTCATGATCAGAGCATTCGCATTCGGGGTATTTTGGGGTCTGTTGAAGACCATTGCTGTCTCGGGTCAGGATCCTGTCGATTTGATAGCCAGGATTAAATCGCAGCAGGCAAAGCTACGCGTAGTCAGCTACTCCATCAGCCGGACCGATAGCCTGGTTACCGGGGACGTCAGAAAAATGAAGGGCCGGGTACGGGTTCAGGTTGACCCTGCTGATTCGCTGTTCGGATTCATCTTCCACGCTGAGCGGGCTGACATCCCGCAGCAAGTCCTCTACAATGGCCGGGTTGGCTATGAAATCGACGATCGGGGTCGGACATACCGGATGATAACCGACCGTAAAAAGCTCAGTAACCTTCCTTACAGCCCGGCGGGGCAGCTTTTAATGCCGGATCTGATCAAACTTGATACGGCTAAGGCCATCCGTTTGTCGTGTTCCAACGATGGCAGACACATCTGGCTTTCCATGCATTATCCTGATCTGCCGGATTACGACGTCACCAATCGCTACACCACAATGGCAATCGATTCAGCGTCGCTGCTGCCGGTCAGTGTCCGCCGTCACCAGCAGACGCTGGGGAAAACCCAGGACTTGTATTATGAAATACAGTCAGTCACTTTTTCGGAGGTGCCCGTTTCAGCAGCTTTTTTTGAGCCCGCCTTTTTGAGGGTCTACAAGCAGGCGGAAGAACCGGATCAACGCGCTAAGCCGGTACTGAACCTGAAAGGCAAACAGGCACCTGCATTGAGGCTGCCTTCCTTGGACGAAGAGAAAATCGCGGAGATCGCCTTCGAAGGAAAAGTAACACTGCTGGATTTTTGGGAAGTCTGGTGCGGACCCTGTATCGAATCGATGGCCAGCATTGATGCATTGGCAGAAAAATATGCCGGGTCGGGTTTGCAGGTTTACGGCATTACCCATGAAACCAGGCAGCTTGACGCCGCTCGTAAACTTGTAAAAAAGAAGGGAATTTCCTTCCGGACCCTAATCGGCAATCAGTCGACAAAGGGAAGTTATCAGCTAACGGCAATACCGCTTTACGTTTTAATTGACCAGCGTGGTAAGATATGCTTTATGGAAGAGGGGTATTCGCCAAGGCTGGAAGCGGAAATTGTCCGGCTTTTAAAATAGGCGGCGTCGAATGGGGACTAGTTAAATCGAGCATTCAGCGGGAAAGATAAGTTTTGCATTGCAGTTGTAACCTTTTTTTGTTGTGCCGGATCAAATGGTGTGAATGCAAAGAGTACTCTTCAAAACTATCACATCAAAGAACATGGGCATATTTTCGCGGGCGGCAATCACATTGGTACTCATGACGGTGGGAGTAGCATCATGGGGTCAGGCTGGTTGGATCAGCACTGTAACCGGTCGCCGTATTGAAGTCGGGCAACTAGACAAATTCATCCGGCAAAGTATGGATAGCCTGAAAATACCGGGACTGTCGATTGCCGTTATCAATGATGCAAAAACGGTGTACCACCAAACTTTCGGGGTCAAAAACATTGACACAGGTTTACCCATCGACAGCAATACCCTATTTGAAGCAGCCTCGCTTTCCAAACCGCTGTTTTCTTACTTTGTGATGAAACAGATAGAAAAAGGCGTCATTGGTTTGGATGACCCGCTTTATCAATATATGCCGCATCCGGCTATCAAGGACAATGATAAAAGATATGAGTTAATTACGCCACGAATGGTTTTGTCCCATACCACGGGCTTTCCCAACTGGTCGGTGGACAAGCCGATTGAAATGAAGTTTACACCCGGCACCGGCTTCTCTTACTCGGGGGAAGCGCACCAGTATCTGACAGCATTGCTTGCGGTGATTCAGCACACTAACTGGCAACAGGGCCTTGATTCAATTTTTCAGCGGGACGTTGCCAGGCCGCTGGGAATGAGGCGGTCATTTTATGTACGAAATGCATACACAACAAGCAACAAGGCAACAGGATATTTTAAGAGCGGGAAAGCGAAGGATTTCTGGCTGGATGGGTCGATATCCTTTGGCGGTGCGCATACACTCCATACCGAAGCCGCCGATTATGCCCGGTTTTTAATTGCGATGATCGTTGGTGAGGGATTAAGAAAAGAGACATTCGATGAAATGCTGAAAGAACAGGTTCATTTCCCCGAGGGCAGCGATCTCACTGCCGAGGGACAAACGGGATGGTGCCTGGGTTTTGCCAGGAAACCTATGCCATATGGCATACGATATCTGCACACGGGCAGCAACTCCGGATTTCAGTCTTACTGCTGTTTCAATAGGGAGACCAGATACGGACTGGTTCTTTTTACAAATTCCGAGAAAGCATTTGAATTATATGCGCTCATCGGTAAGTATCTGGACGACGAATTTTGATTCCTATTTTAAACCAGTTCACGCATGCAAAATTTAGAAACCATTTTCCTAAGTATCGCCATATTCGGTTCGGGCGTGTTAGTGATATTCATCATTGCAAAATATAGTTACCTCACTAAAAAGGTTTTTGCTGAAAAAGGAGTGCCCGACAATGCAAATAAGATGAGCTATGCAGAAATGGCATGCATTGTCATGGGGATCGCCCTGGGTTTAGGGGTTTCCTCTGTTTTTACACTAATGGACCTTCCGGAGGATACCACGGACATGCTGGTTTACGCGACTATTCTGATGGGGGGAGGTTTCGGACTTTTGTGTGCACACCTTATCCGTAAAAGGCGTGAAGGAACGAAATGAAATCGATCCCGACCGGCACACGATTGAAAGAATAAGGGCAGGCGACACGTCCGGGTTTCGGGTAATTGTGGAGAAGTATAAAGATATGTCACTTTCGCTGGTCAGCTCCTATATTAAAAATAATCAGCAGGCCGAAGACGTATTACAGGAGGCATTTATCAAGGTATTCAACAATATCCATCAATTCCGGTTCGAATCTCAATTTGCCACCTGGCTTTACCGGATTGTTGTTAATACTTGCCTTCGAAGCAAAGAAAGGGACACTAGCGGTCTTTTTGAAGAACTATCTTCGGTCGAATCGACCCATTCCAAGGAGAGATCGGGTATCGAACTGTTGGAACAAAACGAGCAGAGTGCCTATATTTCCCTCACTTTTAAAATGATGAAATCGGAGGAAGCGCTCATTTTAAGACTTTTTTACCTTTGCGAGCTGAGTATTGCGGAAGTAAGCCAGGTGACTGATTACAGCGAGCCAAATGTTAAAGTCATCCTGCACAGGGCAAGAAAAAACATGCATGAAATCCTGGTAAAGCTTACAGGAAATGACTTTAAAATCTGATATGGACGAGGAAACCACAAGAGCCATCGTCAAGGCAGGTATGCTGCATACCTCCGACGAGTTTGTCGGGAAGACAATGCATAAAATAGCGCAAAAAAGCGCTCTGCGACGTGAATTCGCTAGTGCATTTGCAGTCGGTTGCAGCTGCTGCGTCTTTATTCTGGTGCTTTTCGGAGCGGGCTCGTATGCATTTACTGTGATGGGCCAGTACGTCCCCGCATTCTGCACAAGGTTAGCAGGCGTTGTCATTGTAATCTTTTTACTGAACCAGTTGATTGTGATCAGGGAGAGGCTGGCGGCAGACCGTCAAAGAAAGGACCTGACCAGCGCGCCCGGTTTTTAAATCTGTTTATTTTTTGTACTGATAAGCACACAGGAGCAACTGCTATCGCCGAAAATAGCAAAACTGTATCTGCTATTGCACAATTTCATTCTTCAATTTTGCAGTGATCAAAACAGTAGCTCGGCATGCTTTTGGATACAGAACACATTTACATTATCGGGTCAGGGGCGGTTGGCAGGGCGCTGGCAGTTTTCCTTACACATTCAGGAAAAGGGGTTACCATTATCAGGGGGAGCGTCAACGATGGCAGCGTCAAGTCGGCAAACTTCTCAGTGCGGATGCCGGACGGTGCCCTGTTGGAGGCCGAAGTTAATGTTGCAACTTTAAACGCTTTTCCAGCCATCGAAGGGATTATCGTGGTGGCTGCCAAATCATATGCGAACAAACAGCTTGCCGCGGATCTGAAAGGTAGGACAGGGGATTCTCCTATTGTGCTTTTGCAGAACGGTTTGGGCATTGAGCAGCCTTTCGTCGCGCAGCATTTTCGGGAAGTATATCGCGCAGTCCTTCTGGTCACCAGCCAGGTGATCGACGAGACGACTGTCCGCTTCAAACCGGTGGCAGCTTGTCCGGTTGGTATCGAATGCGGCAGTATGGACCATCTGAGCACCATCATTGGCCAGCTATCCACGCCCCAATTCGTTTTTGAAAGCAAAGTCAACCTGCAAAGCATGATCTGGAAGAAAGCGATCGTCAATTGCGTGTTCAATTCGGTTTGCCCGCTGTTAGAAATTGACAATGGTATTTTTCACCGGGATCCGCATGCGATACAAATAGCCCGCAGGGTTATATCTGAATGCCTTTTCATTGCACATCAAAATGGAATAGACCTGCTGCAAAAAGAGGTCGAAGATAGTCTGCTCGAAATCAGCATTGCCTCAGATGGTCAGCTGATTTCGACTTTGCAGGATATCCGCAGCAACCGGCACACAGAGATTGATACTTTGAATCTGGAAATCGTACGGCTCGCCGAAGAAATGGGGAAAAGCGAAGCGGTACGGGAAACCAGACTTTTGGGGGAACTGACAAAACTGAAAGCCCAAATACGAAGGGAAAAGCAGCAATAGGACTGCTTGTATACGCTTTGTTCACCTGAAATTCAGGCGGGTTACTTGTTGTATAATTGTCGCAGGGACCGGTTCGCACCAGGTTTGTATCGCCCTTGCTGGGTGGTATCAGGTATGGCCGTGATGGTCCTTGCTGGAAACGAATTTAGAGAGCTCAATGGCCACGACGCAGCCCAGCGACACTACGGCTGTGAGCAGCATGCTTTCCATGGGGAGCGGTTGGGTCTTGAAAAGCAGCCTGAGCGCGGGAACATATAAAAGCAGGATCTGCAAACCGGTCGTTAAAAGGACGGTCATAAGCAAAGGGATATTGTTGAACAGTCCGGCGCCGATAACCGGCTGCCTTAGCGAGGAGACACTCAGGGCATTTCCCAACTGAACAATGCATAGCATGGTAAACACCATGGTCTGTTGCACGGGAACATTCATCCCTGCCCTGACTGCCAGGATCTGCAATAGAAAAGCGGCCGATGCCATTAGTACAGCCGTGACAAGGATCCGGATGGCGAGTCCCCGGGTAAACAAACTCTGCCCGGGCGGAACGGGCTGGCGGTTCATGATTCCCTTCTCGGCTTGCTGCGCGGCAAGCGCCACCCCGGGCAGACCATCTGTAACCAGATTAATCCACAGAATATGAATGGGAAGCAAGGGGATGGCCAGCCCAAATACCGGCGCAAATGCGATAACAAGTATTTCACCCAGGTTACATGAGAGTACATAGACGATAAACTTGCGGATATTGTCATAAATCCTTCTTCCTTCCCTGACGGCCTTGACGATCGTGGTGAAATTGTCATCCAGCAGCACCATTTCTGCGGCCTCTTTGGCCACGTCGGTTCCGGTTATGCCCATTGCTACGCCTATATCGGCCTGTTTGAGCGATGGGGCATCGTTGACCCCGTCGCCTGTCATGGCCACAAACTGCCCCTGGCTCTGCAATGCACGGATGATTCGCAGCTTTTGTTCCGGGGAGACGCGCGCATACACCGAGATCTGCTGCACGAGGGCCGTCAGTTGGGTATCGTCCAGGTCCAGTAATTCTTTTCCTGTCAAAACACCGGAATGGTCGGCGCCTGAAATTTCCAGCCGCTCTGCAATGGAGGTGGCCGTTAACGGCTGGTCCCCGGTGATCATTACAACCCTGATCCCGGCTGTTCTGCAATCACGGATCGCCCCGACGACGTTTTCCCGAGGAGGATCGATCATACCGGCCATACCCAGGAACCGTAGGGAGTGCTCGTCCTGTGCGGTTAGTTTATCCGGCTTTTGATCAAGTATTTTATAGGCAAAAAACAGTACCCGAAGTCCCTGACGGGCCCATTCACGGTTTCGGTCCAGCAAATCCTGCTGCTGCTCTTCAAGTACTTCGGCAATTCTGGCGGGTGCTCCCTTCACCAGCAGCAGATAGCGGTCCTGGTAGCGGTGTAAAGTAGCCATTCGCATGCGGTCCGAATCAAAAGGAAGTGTCTCCAGTAAGGGATATTTCTTTTCGGCATCCTCTTTAAGGAGTCCCAGGCTTTCCGCGTACCGCACCAACGCCGTCTCAGTCGGATCTCCCATCAACCTGCCCTGCTGGTCGAAATGCACTTCGTTATTGAGCATACAGGCATAAGGCAGCAGATCGTGCGAATCCTGAACCGCCCAGACCTTTTCGACGCTCATTTCGTTTTTGGTCAACGTGCCTGTTTTATCAGAACATATATAGGTAACCGATCCAAGCGTCTCCACAGCAGGCAACTTCCTGATCAGAGCCTTATGTCGCGCCATTCTCGCTGCCCCGTTGGCCAAGCCGATGGTGATCACAGCGGGTAGCGCTTCCGGTAACGCTGCGACGGCCAACGACAAGGCAGTCATAAAAATCGCCAGCGGCTTCTCACCTCTGAGCAGCCCATACCCGAAAACCAGTGCGCAGATAACCATGACGGCCAGGACGAGGGCTTTGCTGAATTTTTTTAACCGCTGCTGCAAGGGCGTGATCATCGGATCCTGTTCCAAAAGTCCCGCGATACGCCCGATTTCGGTTTGCATGCCGGTGCCGGTGACCAGCATTTGCCCTGAGCCGGCGCTCACGACGGTTCCTTTGAAGACCATATTGAGCTGCTCCGCAGGAAGAAGATCACGCCCGATAAGAGGGACAATCACTTTTTCGACGGCATGACTTTCACCGGTCAGAACCGCCTCCTGGGTCTTGAAGGCGCTGATTTTGATAAGCCGCCCATCAGCGGGAATGATGTTACCGGTATCCAGGGCAACAATGTCGCCTGGAACAAGCTCTTTCGCGTCCACCTCCTGATGCATCCCTTCCCTGATCGTTACCGCATGCTGGGCGGAGATTTGTTGCAGCTTTTTCATGGATTCTTCCGCATTGTATTCCTGAAAGAAACCCATGATGGCATTCGCTGAAATAATGCCGATGATCACGTAAGCATCGATGTGTTCGCCCGCAAAAAAGGAAACAACGGCAGCGATGATCAGAATCAGGATCATGGCATCCTTGAACTGGCCGAGCAGTATAGTCCATTTGGATCGCTGCTTGCCCGCCACCAGCTCATTTAATCCGGATTCAGCCCGTCGACGTGCTACCTCGGCATCGGACAACCCCCGAAGAGAGCTGTCCAATGCCGCCAGGGCCTGCTCAGGCTCTATTTGATAATAGGGTTGCATACCTGTTTGAGGTTGAATGGAAAAGACCGGCAAATAATCAGATATCGGTGGTGAACTGCGATGATTTAAGTCATTATTGTAACTGACAATAAACATCGCCGCTGCCTGAGGATGTCGCCATCTTGCGGCTCATTGATTAGCGTACCAGGCAGGCGTTTGCACCGGAACGTTTTTTTAGCTGGCAAAGCCCATGCATTGATACAGTTATGTTTGCAAAATTCGCTGACGTGCGCTGCCTGCGGGCAGCCGTCCCATCCAACCGCGACCTGAAATGAATGTTTACATACTACTGGCACATCCGGATAAGGCCAGCTTTAACGGACAGCTGGCAGATGCCTATGAAACAGCGATGCAGGCCGCGGGACACCTTGTCCGCAGGCAAAATATTGGAGAAATGCAATTTGACCCGGTGTTATGGGCAGGATATGCTGCTGGTCAGCAGCTGGAACCGGATCTGCGGCAGGCCCAGGAAAATATACTGTGGTGCAACAGATGGGTGATCATATATCCGGTCTGGTGGGGTTCTGTACCTGCTATTTTGAAAGGCTTTCTGGACCGGACCCTGCTGCCGGGCTTCGCATTTAAATACCACCGGAACGATCCGTTTTGGGACAAATACCTGACGGGAAGGTCAGCGCATATCATCACGACATCGGATGCCCCTGCTATCTGGCTTTGGTGGCAATATTCGGACAGTGACATCAAAACAGTCAGGAAGGCTACCCTTGAGTTCTGCGGGATCAGGCCAGTCAAAGTGACACGAATAGGCCGGATCAGGTATTTGGATGAGCAGCAGCGTAGCCGGATCCTCCGTAAGATAGCGGCCATTGACTGAATTGTTGCCCGGCCGGATCCGGATTTCCATTAATACAAATCCATCTCTTATCCGCGACTAATGGATAACGTCAGATTACTTTCAGATAAAGGCTCCGCAAAAAAGCCGCGTAAAGTTTCGGCTGCGGTCAAATGGGCACTGGGTATCATACTGGTAATTACCCTTGTTTTCTTTTGTGGACGATTGAACCTGTTTTTGCAGTTCAGCGGCGATGTGGCCAGGCTGTTGGCTAATGCAGCGGATGTTTCTGGTCATAAATTTAATTACCGGCAGCTGGAAGGGCTGCCACTGCCGGTACAACAATATTTTAAGCATGTGCTCAAACCCGGACAGCCCTATATTTCGAGGGTGCATCTAACGCACACCGGATTTTTTAAACCTAACCTGAAAAAGGATTGGGTAAGCATTTCGGGTGAGGAGTATTTTACAACGCATCGGCCCGGTTTTGTCTGGAAAGGCAAAACGGCCACTTTCACAGCCCGCGACCTGTTCATTGATGGTAAAGGCAGGCTGGTGGTGTCACTGTTTTCACTTTTTAAAATTCAGGACAATCAGGGGCCGCAGTTTAACCGGAGCGAGCTGATGCGATGGCTTGGTGAAAGCGTTTGTTTTCCGACAAACCTGCTGCCGTCGCAGAACCTGAAATGGTATCCCGTTGATGCGCAATCAGCCATTCTGGAATATAGCTACCAGGGGATACTACTCAACTTTACGGTCCGGTTTAATGCCGCCCATGAAATCGAGCAAATGACCGCGATGAGAAACATGGGCTTGGGGCCGAGGCAAAAATGGGTTACCCACCTGAGCGCGTATCAGCTTCGTAACGGTATATGGATCCCGACCGTAATGGAAGCCGCCTGGGATCTTTCCGAGCACTACCGGCCTTATGCACGCTTCATTATCACAGGGATTGAATACGATCCGGTCTTGTGACAGCGGGAGTGAGGCATTCCCTGGAATGAGGACCGGGAGCCCCGGCCTTTGCCGGCGAAAATCCATTCATAGTGAGCGATATCATATTCTGCGGTGCCTGCTGTCATCGCGGCGGTGTGGGCAGGAGGCTAATTTAGAGTCGACATTACAAGTAGCGCAATCGCACCAGTTGTAACGTCAAGCCTATGAGAAGAATCCTTGTAACCCAAAACCGGATCTACTATGACAACCTGTATTCCCGATCTTGCTATTATTGAGCAGATCAGTAGCATTTTGGCACGTGATGTCCGCATTAATGACCACCGTATCCATGTGAGTGTGCATGATGGCTGGGTGGTTCTGGAAGGGCATGTCGACTTCGAGGGCGACCGCGATCTTGTCGGTTCCCGGATTGAGCATGTAACCGGCGTTTGCCGGGTTACCAATAATCTGACCTATCCGCGACAGACAAAGCATTGATTGCAAAGCCCGGCCGCACGATTCCGCACGCTGACTGCGGATTTTGCAGTTTTTCAGGCCATCGCTTCCAGCTTGTGCGGGATATGATCAATTAAAAGATACCTGCCCGGACCGTGGCCACCGGCCATCGTCAGCAGGTATTCGTATCACATTAAACTTTAATACTATGACTTACCAGGCAGATCAAAAGCGAGTCGCATTCGTACTACCCCTGTATTTTATGAAAGCGGAAGTGACATTCACCAGGCAATCGACCGATGACGAGCTCAGAGTACCTCTCGCGCCCGGTGATGGTCCCCGTGTAAGCATTCCGACGCACCAGTTTGCAAAGGGCTTCTGGCTGGCCCAACTCACGTGGTCTGTCGGTCGGCAGCGGTTTTGCAGTGAGGGCTGGTTTGAGATCGCATGACCCCATTCAGGCATTAACAAAGACGGGTTGCATCATGCAACCCGTCTTTGTTGTTCAAAGCATTACTGCTGACTTTAAGGGTGGGCGACAAAGATCGGCAGGTTCAGGTTGCGGATCAGCGGATCGGCAGTGCTGGGGTTAAGCATATTTGAAAACGTGCTTCGGCCGTAAGATCCCATGACCACCAGCGCCTTTCTCTTATTCTTCAAAAAGGCAAAGAGCTCCGGGCCTGGACGGCCGTAAAGCTTCTTGAAGTGCGCGTTCGAGTAGTGTGAGCTGATTAGCCGGGCTAACTTGCCGGTATCAGGACCTTCCTGCTCTTCCTGGCCAATCACTTGTACGATCGTGAGCCGGTAGTCTTCCAGTTCCGGCAACAAGTAGGAGAACTGTTTGATGGCGTGCGCGGCGGTCGCATTACCGTCGTATGCGAAGACGATCTCTTCAACACCTTCGAAACTGCCTGGCGCTATCATGACCGGGCATTCGATTGCGCCAAGCACTTCTTTGAGGAAAGCGCTTGGTTTTTTCTCATCCGCAGCTTCGAATGCCAGATCGCTGCCGACGATCATCAGATCTGCATAGCGGCTTTCGGCCAGGATCTGTTCAAGCGGCTCGTGCGGGTTTTCATGCACGCTGACGTGCACACCCTGCTGCTCGCATATCGCGCGGAAGGTAGTTTCGTTTTCAAGCCGCAATGCCTGCCGGTCCTGAAAGTTGGACAGATCGCTCAGCGTAGCGGTTTCCATGCGGTGCGTTTCCTGGGAGGCCCTCATGCGGGGAATTTCCGGGTAGGGGGCAGGATACATAAAGATTCCGGTTAGCCGGGACCGGGTCAAAGAAGCCAGATAGCAGGCGAACTGAATGTGCTGGGTATTGAGGTGATCCGAATCGATCACAAGGCGGATATTTTTCATCGTAACAGGATTTTTAAATGGATCAAAGATGTGAGGCAATGACAAGGTCAGGCGAATTGCCTGCAAGTTATTGAGATGCAATGGGCTGAAAGGTGACCGGTGGGGCTTTGTGGACTGACTTTGCTCATGTACGGGCATGCTGAGCGCCCGGACGAGGCCCGGGACGCTTCATTACCCGGCGGCTGTTTTGGGCTGCGGCCGGGCCGTCGTACATCTACAAATATTCCCCGTTCATCTCAAATTTTTTGTGGAAAGGGAAATATGTCTTTGGTTTGGAGATTATTTTTCAGCCAGTTATGAAAGTCAAACGTTTTACCATTGCCATGCACGCCCTGGTCTGGGCACTGCTGCTGGTTATCCCATATGTCCCAACCGACCAGGTTTTCAGTACACTAAACCCTTCGTCAGACAGAAAGTACCTGCTGCTATGCCTCACCCTAAGCTCTTTTCTATTGATCATTTTCTACTTCAATTACTTTTTCCTGATACCCAGATACCTGCTCGCCAAGCGGTACTGGGCTTATATTGCGACCCTTTTATCGGCAATCGCTGTGGTCGGAGCGCTCTTCGCCGGGATATTTTTGATGTCGGATTTCAACCTGGCCGGCTTGGTCAACAGCAATCCGGCCATTGAGAAGGTTATCCCGGTAATCATTGTGAATGCGTTGCTGCTATGGTCGCTATCCATTGTTTCTTCTATTTTATGGACGATCTACAACAGACTGAGGCAAACTGAAAGTGAAAAGCTTTCCGCACAAATCGCTTCCCTAAAATCGCAGATCAACCCGCACTTTCTTTTTAATACATTGAACAACATCTACGCGATCGCCATCGACACCTCGCCCAAAGCGGCGGATATGATTGATAAATTGTCTGAAATGATGCGCTACACCATGAAGGACACCCAGCAGGATTTTGTGCTGTTGGAGGATGAGATCCGTTACATCAGCAATTATATCGAGCTGCAAAAACTTCGCCTGGACAGGAGCGTCAAGCTGGAATACCATTGCCCCGAAAATATTCCTGATCTGAGGATCGCCCCAATGCTGCTGATCCCATTTGTTGAAAATGCATTCAAGCACGGCGTGAATTCCGAGCAAAAGAGCCGGATCAGGATTGAAATGCAGATCAGCAGCACCGAATTCCAATTAAGTGTCGTAAATAACAAAGTGAATATTCAGCGGGACATTTCTGAGCGGAGCGGACTGGGCATTGAAAACACCAGGCACCGGCTGGACCTGATTTATCCGTCGCGGCATTTGCTGACCATTCACGATACTGAAAAAGAATTTACCGTATCCCTGCACATGAATTTACAATGATAACCGCCATCGCCATAGACGACGAGCCGCTGGCGCTCAATGTGATCCGGTCGCTTTGTGACCGAAGCGGGAGCGTTAACCTCCAAAAGACATTTACCCAGCCCAACGAGGCGCTGCGGTACCTGCACAAATTTCCGGTTGATCTGATATTCTGCGACATTCAGATGCCTTCCATGACCGGGATAAGCCTGGTAAAGTCGCTGCGGCAAAATACAATGGTCATTTTTACGACCGCATTCAGTGAATATGCCGTAACCAGCTATGAATTGAATGCGATTGATTACCTGCTCAAACCAATCAATCAGAAACGTTTCACGCAGGCTATCGGCAAGGCGGCAGAGTATTTTGATTATCTCAATAAAAAGAATGACAGCGCAGATCAGAACATATTCGTTCGTTCCGATTTCAGTTTAGTCAAAGTACCGCTGGCAGATATCATTTACATTGAAGGCCTGGCGGATTACCTCAAAATATATATCAGGGACCGCAAACCCGTCATAGCGCGGATGCCGATGAAGGACATGATGGAAAAATTGAATTCGGGTGACTTCATCCGCGTTCACCGCAGCTATATTCTGCCTTTCTCCAAAATCGAGGCTGTCCGGGGCGGAACGATCTATATCGATGGGAACGAATTCCCGATCGGGCGCACCTATGCCGATGAGTTTTTCAGCCGGTATTCATCCTGAGAATACCGCTTCGGTACCTTCTTCGCACAAATCCCGCACTTCTTCTCATTAATTTTTACCGGTTTTTTTTCGATCCCACATTTGTACCGCAGTCGGCCGCCGATGCAAAAAATGATCAAAAAAATCAGGATTCATGATGTTCAAGAAAGTTATTTTAACAAGTCTGTTGCTGCTACTGGGTTCGACGTTGTTGATGGCGCAATCCAAATATACGGTGAGCGGAATAGTCAAGCAGAAATCTTCCGGCGAAACGCTGATCGGCGTAACGGTGACGGTAGCCGAGCTGCCTGCCGTCGGTGTGATTACAAATGAATATGGGTTTTATTCGATGTCGCTTCCGAAGGGCCGGTACACCCTGCGATTTTCTTATGTGGGCTACAAGCAGGAGGCAATGCCGGTCAACCTGGAAGCCAATGCGAAACTGAATGTGGATTTATCCGATGAGATCAGCTTGCAGGAGGTGGTGGTGACTTCCAAACGCGACGACGATAACCTCACGCAGGCCGTGATGGGCACCGAAACGCTCAATATGAAGACCGCCGCCAAGATACCGGTCGTTTTCGGGGAGAAGGACCTGGTCAAGACGATTCAGCTGATGCCTGGCGTCAAATCCAATGGGGAGGGCACCAATGGTTTTTCAGTGCGGGGCGGTGCTAACGACCAGAACCTGATCCTGCTCGATGAAGCGCCGGTGTACAATGCATCGCACTTGCTGGGCATTTTCAGTACTTTCAATAGTGATGCCATTAAGGATGCCACTATCATCAAGGGCAATAGCCCGGCGCAGTTCGGAGGCCGCCTTTCCTCGGTGCTGGATGTGAAAATGAAGGAAGGTAACAATAAAAATTACCAGGTAAGCGGAGGCATCGGTCTGATCAGCAGTAGGTTGACGATCGAAGGGCCCATTCAGAAGAACAAATCCTCGTTTATCATTTCCGGCAGGCGTACCTACGCGGATATGTTCGCCAAACTCTCTTCTGATTTCAAGGATATCAAGCTGTATTTCTATGATCTGAACGTGAAGGCTAACCTGGAAATCAATGATAAGAACAAGCTTTTTTTCTCAGGCTATTTTGGCAAGGATGTGCTGGGTATTTCCACCCTGTTCGGCAGTGAATGGGGTAATTCCACAGGTACGCTCAGGTGGAACAGCGTCATCAACAGCAAATTATTTTCCAATACCTCATTCATTTACAGCAATTATGATTTCAATGTCGGTTTTAAAAGTGACGGCGCCGAAACCAATTTCAATTCGCATATCAAGGACCTGAACCTCAAACAGGACTTTACCTATTTTGCCAATGTGAAAAATAACATCCGGTTTGGTTTTAATGTCATACATCACACCATTACGCCGACCAAGGCCGGGGGGACTGACATTGTAAGCGAGAAAAAGAGCCGAAAGGGCTTGGAGAATGCAGTGTATGTGGCCAATTCCTACAAGGCAACCGAGCGGCTCAGTCTGGATTATGGATTGCGGTTTTCATTCTACAATGTGCTGGGCGGCGATACGTATAACGTCTACCGGAACAACGAGCTGGCGCGGTCCGTTAAACTGGCCAGCGGGAAAGTGGGAAAGACCTATACCAACTGGGAGCCCAGGTTTTCGGCCAACTACCGGTTAAACGAAGTTTCCAGCCTGAAAGCCGGCTATGCCCGTAATACGCAAAGTCTGCATTTAATGAGCAATTCCACCGGCGGAAGTCCCACCGACCAGTGGATCGGAAACAGCTATAACATCAGGCCTGAGGTGGCCGACCAGCTTAGTGTCGGTTACAGCCGGAACTTCGCCGACAATGCCTACGAGCTCAATGCGGAGGCCTACTACAAATCAATGAAAAACCAGATCGACTACCGCGATGGGGCCGACATCAATACGGTTCCCGACATTGAAAGCGAGCTGCTATTCGGAAAGGGCAGGGCTTATGGTCTGGAAGTTTTGCTCAAAAAGAAGACAGGCAAACTCACAGGCTGGATCGGATACACACTTTCAAAAACCGAGCGCCGGATCAACGGCATTAACCAGGGCGGATGGTACAATGCCAAACAGGACCGGACGCACGATTTATCGGTGGTGGGGATTTACACACTCTCCGAAAAATGGACACTGTCCGGCACTTTCATCTATAACACCGGCAATGCCGTGACATTTCCCACCGGCAAATATGTACTCAACGACATGGTCATGTACCAGTACAGCAACCGCAACGCCGACCGGATGCCGGCAACGCACCGGCTGGACCTGAGCGCTACCTACGAAAGGCCGTCGGGTAAGAGATTTCAAGGTTCGTGGAGTTTTGGACTGTACAATGTGTATGGGCGCAAAAATCCATATACGATGACTTTTAAAGAGAACAAAACCAACCCGCAGAAGATAGATGCCGTTCAGACGTCTTTGTTTCAATGGATACCGGGTATTACTTATAATTTCAAATTCTAAAACATGAAAAATATCATTCGCATAGTTGCTGCCGCGTTATTGCTGACGAGCTGCGAAAAGGTGGTGGAGCTGGATTACAAAGGCAATCAATCGCGGATTGTGATCGAGGGCAATATCACCGACGGGGCTGGACCTTACACTGTCAAGATCCACAGGTCGGTTGCCCTTTCGGAAACCGGTGCTTACCCGGTCGTTGATCACGCAAAAGTGGTCGTCAGTGATAATGCCGGCAATGCCGACACGCTCGTCGCGCTGGGGAACGGACTTTATCAGACCCAAAAACTGAGGGGAGTCGCGGGCAGGACTTATACCATGAACATCGCAGTGGAAAATCAGATGTACACCGCCCAGAGCACCATGCCGGCCCGGGTGCCGTTTAATGCGATTAAAGTGGAGGAGGTGGTCTTTGCCGGAGAGACCGAGTTCAATATCATCCCGGAATACGTCGATCCGGCAGAAAAGGGAAACAATTACCGCTTTGAACTATCGGTGAACGACAAACTGATGAACCAGCATTTCATCCAGAACGACGAAGTGAAAAATGGTGTGAAGAATACCGTGCGGCTGGAAGTGAGCGACGACGAAGATCTGAAATTGAAGCGTGGGGACGTGATCACTTTGAAAATGCAATGTGTGGACCCAAAGGTGGCGCTGTATTACAAAACCCTCGCGTTGATCGGCGATAGCGGGCCGGGAGGCGGCATTACGCCTAACAACCCGCCCGGCAATATCACCAACGGGGCACTAGGCATATTTTCAGCCCATACCCTGGAAACGAAGCATGTTACAATACCATAAGAGGAGCCTGCCGGCATTGAGTCAAATCTGGTGGACTGGGAATGGATTACCCTGCATGTCGATGGATGTTTGAATAAGCTGAATACTCCCTGCACCTGGCAGGGATGTATTTTTTTAATGAGTAGGTCAAAAAACACCATTATTATGAGACTATTGGTTGAACAGATTCAGGATGAGGCTAGCAGGCCATCCGCCAACAAGGCTTTCATTTTGAGATTTATCCGCACAATTTGGAACGACGGGCAGCTGGATCGGCTGGGCGATTTCCTGCATGAAGATTTTATCGATTATTCGGTCCCGATCCAGTCGCTGCAAAACCGGACAGGCACGAAGCTCTATTTGAAAAAGCTCGGATCGACATTCTCGCATCACACCCGGGTTAACAAAATCGTCGAATACGATGACATTATTATCTGTGACTTTACCTTGAACTGGCGATCCGGCGAGGGGAGTGGTAGTTTTGCAGGCCTACGGATTTTCAGGATCAAATGCGGAAAGATACTGCACCACTGGGAGGTGATTCACTAGTCGTGCAGACAAACCCATGCAGGGGCAATACCTTTATGGTGTCACTGTCAACGATGAAAGGGAATCAGGTAAAGGGCCTGTGCGCGTGCAACGCTCCCTGCACGAGCACTGTCTAACCATCATTGGATACAAAAACGTCATTTTATTACAATGAAAAAAGTTACCCGCTTAGCTTGCCTGATCGCCACCATCTGGGCTGTTGCAGCTTGTTCATCGAAAAAGGAAGCTGTAACCCCGGCTCCGGCAGAAAACTCCAGTGTGGTCCTGGTTGCCGGGGTGCGAGACCAGGCGCATGTGCTGACGGCCGTTGACGGCAGTACCGGGCGCGAGGTCTGGACCGTACCGTTCCAAGGGCAGGTAGCGGTCGGAGGTAAAAGACTTTTTCTCAACGACTGGACACGCAACCTATATCGCCTCGGGAGCTACCAGGACACCGTCGCGCTTTACAAGAGCAACGATACGCTCTCGAACCTGTTGCAAGTGGGGGCCATGAGCGGGAAGGTTGTTTCGCGCTTCAACACACAGCTGCGACCCAACTATATGGTTGGCTGCTGCAGTAACAAACAGACCAACAAGCTCTTGGGCGTAAGCGGAGAGTCGGCTGTGATGTTACTGACCGAGGAAGACTGGGTTGCGACTATTCGGGCGGTGTTGTATGTTAAAAACATGGAATCCGGCGTGATACAATGGGCCCGGCAGGTTTCCTCAAGGCAGCGGATCGAGGTCGTCAACGGAAAGGTGTACGCCAGCGATGAAAATGTAGCTGTTTCGCTTGACATAAAGACAGGCGCCAACTTGAATGAGTATCCCTACCCGGCAGTTTTTGTCTTGAACGAGGACATGCTCTGCTCGATCGATGGCAATACCGTGCAAGCTATCGAGGCGCAGACCGGGCAGAGTCTTTGGAGATTTGATGCCGGTGAAACGCTCGGGATCCGCGGGGTGGATAAGCACACTGTAATCCTGGAAGGCTCGCCGGACATATTGACAGAACGGTCGCATACTTATTATGGTGTCGACCTGCAAACCGGTAAAGAAAAATGGCGCAGCTCCATCAGTGCCATCCCTTATTATAGTAATTCCGCTGTTCATGACGGGGTTTTCCTGCTCGGCGGAGTCGATGGAACGCTTTACGCAGTGCAGGCTGAAACTGGCTTGCCGCTTTGGTCAAGGCGTATGGGCAACGGCCTGAACGGGGGATATGCAAGCCAGATTACGGGTAAGGGCGGTAGGGTTTTCTTTTTGGCCGATAACAGATTGGCGGCCTTGTCACTGCTCGACGGAATGCCGCTTTGGGAGCATCAGGGAGCCAATGCCACCTTTTTACGGGCATTTGACCAGACAGAGTTGGATTTCTGACAGGATATATTCCGTTGAAAAATAATCCAGCCGCGCGCATGGGCTGGATTATTTTCAATAGTTCATACCTGATTACAATCGTCCATTAAGACCCCTTAGATTGCGCCACCAGCTTCACCTCCCTTAAATCCAGTAATGCGCCGTTTTTAAATGGGGTAGCAGCGCGGAATACAACTTTGTATTTGCCGGGCGACAGGCTTATTTCGCCAATTTTCTTTTCCTTAAAAGTCTCCCAGGACCCGCTCTTACCAACCTTTCCGGTAATTTTCTTGCTGCCTAATTCCAATACAAATGACTTTCCGGCATCCTCATCGGAGACCGACCAGTCCAGCAGCACTTCATAGTTACCCATTTGTGGAACTTCCAGATTCCAGGTTACCTTGTCTTCGCCTGTGAACCATCCGAACGCTTTCCATTCGGGCATAAATTTGATCTTCGGCCCTGTTCCCACCCCCGCTTCGGCATGCAGCGAGATATTCCCTTTTTCATCCGGGCGAGTCAGCGAGCCATGTTCCGGTGCAGGTGTTTTGCCACTTCTGGTAGTCAGCACATATTTGGCGACCTCTCCAACCGGTGCGATCCAGATGCCATTTTTCGGGTCCTGTGCATATTGGATCAGCTTTCTGAGCATGGAGATGCGTGTGGTTTGCGGGCCGTTTTCACCCATTTCGTGGCCGGCGAGTATCAGCCATTGGCCATTGGCTTTGGCCTGCTCGATCATCGGCATGATCTCTTCGAAGTCCCTTCCGTCCATTTCCATCCCGGTAAGCTGTGCCATATCACAGAATTCCGGAGCGTTAGGGCCTTCGTTGCGCCAGGCGCGTCCCGTTGCGAAAATGTCCGCAACCACGGGCACGTAGCTTTTGGTATTCACACCCCGGCCGACAAACGTATTACCGCATGGATAGGCGAAACCTTCACACTTCACGCCCAGCAAATTAAAGATCTGTGCATTGGCTTCTGTCAGTTCGGCGTGCATGGTTTTTTGAGTGTAATCTTCCAGCGCCTTCGCACGCGACCAGGGGAAATTTCCGGTACAAGGGTGATTTACGGAATGATTGGCGATTTCCTGACCAGCCGCAACCGCCTTTTTCCAGTTTTCCAGCTGACCTTTCACAGCCGATGGAACTACATAAAATGTGCCTTTTACATTGTATTCGTTCAGGACAGGAATTCCGGTAGTGGCCTGGCTGGCCCTCGCATCATCGAATGAAAGACTAATGGCGATTTTCTTGCCTTCCGGCCAGGCGAATGTACTTTTTTGGGCTAGCCCGGTTTCAATGCGGATAAATAGTACTCCTGTCAGAAGCAGGAACAAGAAATTTTTGGGAAGTGTCGAGGTCATTTGGAAAGTGATTTAATACGGATTGATGCATTTAATTTCAGCGTGGATTTTTCATTTCACCCTGTAAATAATTGATTACGCTATCGGTAAGGTCCTTGGCTGCGGAAGGCGAGTAGGGAGAGACGGTAGGCTCATATCCGCCATATTTCAGCTCTTCTTCGGTGAGCAGGTAGCCGAGCCAGCCATTGGTGTAGCCAAAATAAAACGTGTGCGGGAAAGGGGAGCGCTCGCGGATCTCATTCGAGATTTCGCAGAACAATTCAAGAGGGGCTCCCCATATAGCCAACTCTTCATTGATCTTCAAAAAACGCACGGGGAGTTTGACCAGATTCACACCTGCCTTACTGGTGCGCGTAAACGCCGCAAGTTCCTCCGGCCAGCCCAATCCGGTTTTACGGGGCGTTTCCACAGTAATCGCGGCAGATTTTAGCCGGATGTCGGAAGTAGTGGCAGTGAGTGCTTTGTTGGCATCCAGGATCTTGTCGCCAAGTAAAACCTGAAACTGCGCGAGATGTCCTGCTCCGGGACTTGGGTAGACACTGTAGATCGGTGCGATATTTCCCGCTGCGCCATTGATGTACAACAAAGGTACACCGGTTTTACTCTCCACATATTCCGATACAATACCCGGTGCATCCCCACTGATTTCCAGATTGGCGCCGCCCATGACCGTGCCATGCATGGCGTAGTTGGCGATCAGCGCCATCGGACTGCCGTCTGCTTTTTCAAGACGGAGCAGGCCGATCCGTCGGTCGACCGGACCATCGGGGTTCATGCCCAGTGAGGTTTTCCCATCAGCAAAGCGCGCCCGCCGGTTGATATTTGCCTGGGCGAAACCCCAGCCGATCCCCAGTTTGGCAGGAGCCAAATTTTTGCGGGCCTCCGCGATGCCATCAATGAGTTTCTGCTCGACCATCGCTGTATAGGCCGTGTCGTACTCATGCTTGTAACGATCCCCCAGGAAGATTACCGGCAAACCGGGAGGGCCTACTTCGGGAGCGGAATGGGTATGGGTAAATGTCCACCAAAGATTAATAGGGCTCACTTTCTGCTCTTTTAAAAGGCGGGCGGAAACTTTGTCGTATTCGGCGGGCGATACGAGACAGATATCAGACGAAACGATAAAAAACTGTGTCGTGCCGTCATCCAGGGCAATAATCCGGTGGTAGATCTTGTCGTGCACACCGGTAGACCGCCTGGCCTGGTAGCCCAGCAGCATCTGGGGATTATCGGGGGTAATGTCAACCTTCACAACGGCCGCCCGGAAAACTCCGGCGCTGGCACCTGCACCGAAGACCTGGCACAACAGGAGAAGCGCCATTAGGCTGGTTTGCCAGGTTCCCGAAAAATATTTGGGTTTAGGATTCATGATGATTTTGGAGTTAGGAATATTGATTTCTTTATAAAAAAGCCGTCACTTGCCTTGTTTAAGGAAAAGCAGCAGGTCAGCCATATCCTCGGGGGTGATCTGGTTTTCCAATCCCGCCGGCATGACTGACATCCCCAATGCTTTGAGCGACTTGATGTTTTGTCTGGCAATGACCGTTTCCTGCCCGCCGTAATTCCGGATGGTCAATGCGGATGGTGTTTCCGTGGCGATCAGGCCCTGGATCGTTTCTCCCGTTTTCATTTCCACTGACCAGATATCATAACCGTCAGCAATGGATTGGTTGGGGTTAAGAATATCGCCCATGATCGACTCCGGACGCCGGTTTCGGATCGTACCTAAGTCAGGGCCATACGGTGTCCCGGCTTTACCGCCGATCTGGTGACAGGCCGAGCAATTGTTGGTAAACACCTGTTTTCCTTTGTCGGCATTTCCTGTCATCGATAATGCCGGCATATACTTTTTGATGACCTCCTGCCGGCCGTCGTCTTTTTTGGTGAGCAACGCACGCGAGCGGCTTTTCAGGGCGGCATTCCCCTGGGCCATCAACCCCACGCTGCGCGGCCAGCCAATGCTGGAAGGATCGATAATCTTCTTTTCCACGGCATCCAGCAGCAATGTTACCCGCGCATCATTGCCCATAAAAGTATTGATAGCCGCATTCCGGACGTCCGGGGTGAGGGACGGCCATTGTGCCACAGCAAACTCGCTCACTATTACACCGGGAATGGAAGCCAGCGTTTGGAGCGCGGCAAGCTGCACGGCGGTGGGCTCGGTCGGTGAGATGAGCCGTTCCAACAGCCCGGTATGTGCTTTGGGGTTATCCAATGCAAGGAAATTGATGGCGGCGATCCTGGTTTCAGGGGTTGATTTTTTGTCCAGTGCCGTTTTCGCAGATTTCTCGATAGCCGTTTTAATGGAAGTGGTTGCCGGCAGGCCGGTAATGCCCAACAGCCGGATGCTGCCCTGGCGCACTGCGATGGAACTATTATTCAGTGCTGCACTGACCAATAAACTTTGGTCGGCTTTGAGCGCCGCCGCTGCTTCCTTATTATTTTTCAAACCCTGAGAAAGCCCCTGTAGCACAGCCGCCTGCCAGCCTGAATGAGGGCCGCTGCCTGGCTGTAAGGACTTTTGGACGGCCGATCGGATCTCTCCGGAAGTCCCTCCTGCGCCCGTCATCATACTGAGCCGCTCTACCAGAGCGTTGTAGGCCGGTTTATTTTTTTGAAATCGGTTCAATACGGCATTTAACAGGTTACTCTTCGCAGAAGGCACGGCAGAAAGGGCGGCGATCTGCATCCACGGGTCTTCCATGTCCCTGAAAAGCAGCTTCTCCCTGGCCTGGGCCGATTCAGGTGTATCGATTGAACCTAATGTGCAAAGCAGCTGAAAACGGACTTTTGCATGGGCATCATCCTGCAAGGCATAGAGTGCATTTTTCACCCCTGCGTCAAGAGCAAAAGCTTCCGACAATTTCACGGCGTTTTCCCGCACGCCCGCAGACCGGTCTTGCAATGCAGTGATGATCACCGATGGTTTCAGCAAGCCAAGCCCTTCCAGGGTCCAGAGTGCGTGCAGCCTCCCCACCGGATTTTTGTCCGAGATGGCCATTTGCTCCAATGATGCGGTTTCACTGGTCGCATTCCGGTCGGTGAGCAGACGCTGGGCGTTGCGACGCCACCAGATGTTAGGGTCGCCGAGCCTTTTCAGCAATTGCG
Organism: uncultured Dyadobacter sp.; assembly: GCF_946482605.1. The sequence goes on from NZ_CAMLSE010000006.1 coordinate 40,663, forward strand.
CATTGCTCAGGTCCGCCGATTTCAGTTCTTTTGAAAGCGAATAGGGTTTTGTCCCTTTGGGCGTGATCCGATACAGCCGGCCTTTGTCGATGCCATTGTACAGGGCGCCGGATTTGACAACATCGTCGGCCATCCACTCGGGGTGCTCGATGATCTGCCGGTAATAGTCCACCACATACAGCGCACCATCCGGCCCGGTGTACATGTTGACCGGCCTGAACCAGGCATCTGTCGAGGCAAGGAATTCTTTATTCTGATACACTCGGCTACCGGTAAAAGTAGCGCCCTTATTGTGCAGCAGGTCTGCATGGACAATGTTACTAACCGGCTCGGCCACAAAAGCAATGCTATCGAAAGCCGCCGGAAAAAGCCCTCCCTGGTACACGGTAGTACCACAGGCGGAGGTGAACACGCCCACATCGGTCAGGAGTTGATTTTGAGGGTTTTGGGTAATTGGAAAAACCTCTGCGGCGGATCCGTGATCGGATATGGACTGCGTGGAGTTGGATACCAGCAGGCTTGGGTTCCGGTTGAGATATGCCGATGAAATCACCTGATGGATCAAATGGTTAGCATTGCTCACAAGCATATAATGCCCCCAGGTATCAAATGAATGACCGAACTGTGTGTTGGCCGAAAGTATTTCCAGACCACTCCGGTCCGGGCGCATCCTCACGCTACGTCCCCGGGCGTTATCGGGAAGGCGCGGACTATCTTTTTTGCCAGGATAATACACATCACCACCTCGGTCACCAAATTCGCTTTTAAAGGTCTGTGTGGACACCGCCGGTTCATGACCCAGATAGATCCAATTATCGAGTCCAAGGATCGGGTTGTTGAGGTTATGCTGGGGGTTCGACAATGCAAAACCGGTAATGAGCGTATCCTTTAAATCTGCTCTGCCGTCGCCGTCGGTATCTTCCAGATACAAAACATTCGGCGCGTCAGTTACCAGGATGCCCTTTTTCCATCTCATAACACCGGTAGGGAGCATAAGGCCTTCGGCAAAAACCTTGCTGTCGTCCATTTTCCCATCGCCGTCTGCGTCGGTCAGGAGTTTGATCTTGCCCGAGCCGCTTTTGTCGAGGGGGTAACCATGCATTTCCACCACGAACATCCGGCCATATTCGTCAATTTCCATAGCAACCGGATCGGCGATCAGCGGTTCGCTGGCGATCATTTCGATCTGGAAACCTTCGGCCAGCTGGAATGTGGCCAGCGCCTGTTCCGGTGGTACTTCGCGGGAGGAATCGGTTTTCGGGTTACCGCTCATGGCTACCAGCAGGCAGCAGAGGAGTAATGCAGTAAAGAGCTTAGGGGTAGTGGAGAAATTCATTAATTATATGTAGACAAAATGACATTATTATTGATCAAATCTTTTGAAAAAGAGCAGCAGCTCCCGGTTCATCACCGGATTGCCGCAGCTTAATCCATGGTCTTCACTATCCATTTCACGCAGCTCACAATACCCGCCCGCATGTTGGATGTATTTTTGAAAACTGCGGGAAGCATGGACTTTAACTACCTTATCTCTGTTTCCGTGCCATATCTTGACCGGTACGGGATAAATTTTAACAGTATCCCGGCCATTGTAAAAAGTATTGATCCACAATGGGTTCCATCCGGTAATGCGCTTTGCGTCCCAGGTGTTTCCGGTCGGGTCACCGAAATGGTGGGTGGCGGCAATGGCTTTCCGGGTCGTTTTCAGCCACGGGTTTTGCCAGGCTTGTCCATACAGATCAAGTACGGGACTGTACATGGCATGGGCTATTACGATGTTGCTATGCCGGTAAACAAAATTGACCGAAGAGCACCCACCCATTGAAAACCCTGCTACAAAAATCCTGGCATGCACATTATAGTTTTTCCGGATATGCTCGTATGCTTTGTGCGCTGCCTGCACCGACCAGCTTCCGCCCATATTTTCAACCAAGGGTCCTCCATTTACATCAAAAACAGCATATCCGTTGGCCAGCAAGCTATCTTGCAACGCGTACCGGTTCAAAAACCAGTCATTTTCTGAAACCCCGCCTCCCCCGCCGTGGGCCATCAATACCAGCCTGGTAGGTGCGCCGGTTTTACGATAGTTCGACGGTAATTTTAGTATCGCCCAATCGTGATAAATACTGTCGGAATCCTGCACGGTGCCGGATACCGATGCATTATCCGGAAATTTCAGGTTGATAGGTACGGTAAAATAATGATCTGCCTGCTGGCAGCGGCCTTCCGAGAACAGGGAAACACCTATCAGTACGAAAACAATGCGTAAAGTATGTTTGAATACATTCATTGATTACCAGGGACGTTCAGTAGTGCAACCATCGTACCGGCCCGGCGCCGGATTGTACTTTAAAAACTGAGTGGCACCGACCTCCGAGGTATAAAAGCCTGCTAACGTCAGTTCCTTCATCATCCGGAAATAATGAACAGGCTGGTCTCCCTTCCTTTTCGACATATAATCCTTTGCTTCCTGGTCCAGCTTGGTTAGAAAAGCGGTGCGCTGGGCTTGGGTGGCATGCATAAAACTTTTACCGTTTTCCTGCTTGCAACGTTGTTCGAGCGTAGCCATACCTTCTGTAAAAACCTTTCGGTCGGCGGGAGTATAGCAGTCTTTCACAATGACCGACATAAATGAACCGACATCGGCCTCCTTTGCTCCGGGACTGTCTGTTTTCGGCCAGATCGTTTCACCCACTTCATTTAGGAAGGCGATTTGGTCTTTGTCGAACAAGCCCTTACCTGCAAGCGTAAACCCGCTATTCAGCAAGGCGCTGGCTCCTACGAAAGCGCCTCCAAGCATGTAGCTGACTTTTTCAAGTGCTTCTCTTCTGTTCATGATATGATTAGCGTAAGTTTCCTTTTCTCATTTCTTTGGTTGCATAATCGACCGCGCGGGCTGTCAAAGCCATATAAGTGACTGACGGGCCCGGCGTACATCCCGAAGAGCATACTGAGGAACCGTCGGTAATGAACAGGTTGCTAACCTCATGCATCTGGTTCCATTGATTGAGTACCGAAGTTTTCGGGTCTTTACCCATTCTGGCTGTCCCGGTTTCGTGGATACAGGAACCCGGAATTTTGCCCCGGTCGTAAGTGGTAATGTTTTTGAGCCCGCCCATTTCCAGTATTTCCGCTGCGCTGTTCATGGCGTCTTTGCCCAGGGCTTTTTCGTTTTCCCTGAACTCACAATCAATCACCAGCACCGGCATGCCGAACTTGTCCTTATTTTCTTTATGCAAAGTGACTTTGTTGTCATAATAAGGCAGGTGTTCCCCCCAGGCTGTAATGGACATGCTCCAGTCGGTCGACTCTGTGAGTGCGTCCTTAAACTGAACGCCAATGCCATCCGCCCAACCAACTCTTCCTCTGCCGGCACCGCCCTGGTAAGTAAAGCCTCTCACATAATCGGTCCGTTCCGTTTCCTTGCTGATGTTCCTGAAACGCGGGACGAATACGCCGGTTGGCCGGTTGCCGAAAGTGTACCGGTCTTTGAATCCCTCATAGGTACCGGAAGCGCCCATTCCATACGGCATGTCCATCAGGTTATGCCCGACCTGGCCGCTGGCGTTGCCTAACCCGTTTGGAAAAGCGTCCGAAACCGAATTCAGGAGGATAGCCGTGGTGTTTAGGGTAGACGCATTCAGGAAGATGATTTTTGCATAATACTCATGCTCTTCCATGGTTTCGGAGTCAATGATGCGGACTCCTTTCGCCCGGCGCTTTTCTTTGTCATAAATGATTTCCCGAACAACAGAAAAAGGGCGCAATGTCATGTTCCCGGTTTCGGCGGCTGCCGGGAGCGTGGCTGAATTGGTACTGAAATAACCCCCGTAGCTGCAACCGCTCTCACATTTGGCACGAAACTGGCACGGACCCCGCTTGCCGATCTGGCGCGTGTGGTTTGCGGTGCGTCCGTTGATGATCAGGCGGCTGCCACCGAAGCCTTTCTTTACGCGTTCGGCCACCATTTTTTCGACGCAGTTCATGTCCATTGGAGGCTGATAGATTCCGTCCGGTAAATGCGCAAGTCCTTCGCGCTGACCGCTGATACCGACAAACGGTTCCACGTAATCGTACCAGGGGGCAATATCCTTGTATCGGATCGGCCAGTCCACACCATGACCATCCTTTGCATTGGCTTCAAAGTCGATCTCGCTGCGACGATAACATTGCCGGCCCCACAAAAGGCTGCGCCCTCCGACCTGGTACCCTCGCGCCCATTCAAATGGCTTTACCTGCTCGTAAGGCTGGTCCAGGTCATTGACAAAAAACTTCCTGGACACTTCATTGTAATTGTACACGCCACTTTGCACCGGACTGATCCGCCGGTCCTCCTGGGTCACGCGCCCCCGGTGTTCGAGCTCCCAGGGTGCTTTCATATCTTCGTAATCAATGATGTGTTTAACATCCCTCCCTCTTTCCAGAACAAGCGTTTTTAACCCTTTTTCACAGAGTTCCTTCGCTGCCCAGCCCCCGCTGATCCCCGTGCCGACGACGATCGCGTCGTATGTGATGTCTTTCATGAATTTGCTGTTTTTAAAGATTTAGGAATAGGAAGAAGGTCCTTAGGCGCGCAGGGTTTTATAAAAGTCTCGGAAAGTAGCTGTGTTGAATCCTTGCTTTTTTGCGTAATCAAAAGTCAGATCGAGCACTTTCATGTGTTTATCCATCCGGCCGATTGACCAGGGATGCCATGCGAGCGTCAGGTGCTTTTTGTTTTGTTTTCTTGCCAAATCCAAAAAGCATTGATTCACCAGAAACTCTTCTTTGGGTGTCTTCACGAAACCTTTCGGTACGGCAGCATCCGGCCAAATGGAAGGCCATTGCAGGACTTTTACCTTGCTTACATCGGTATGCCCTTTCAAAATGTTTTCGTGCCAGCCGTGCTTGGGGATTTCTGTTATACCTGCGAAGCCATCTTTTTCATAAGTGAACGATTCCAGGATGGGTGCTGGTAATGAGTAGTCGGGACCCCAGCACATGCTGCTTGTGTATTTGTAACCAGCCTCCTGTACGAGTTCCAGGATATGTTTTTGATTTTTAAAACCATCGGTGTAGGCATACGGGGCCGCGAAGCCGGTCAGTCCTTTGCCGAATATATCTTCGAGTTTCTTTTTACTATCGACAATCTCTACCCGCGGGTTGCCTACAGAGTTGGCCAGCGGATGCGCCATCACGACCTGGTGGTTGTAGGAATGGCTGCCCACTTCGAAAAGCGGATTGTCCAGAAGTCTGACGACCCGCTGCTTATTGGAATCGTTGATGATGCTCGCAACTACGAAGAATGTGGCCGGCATCTGGTGCTTGATATGCATATTTACAATCGTTTCCAGGTATTCCAGACAGTTTTTACTTTCGGTGTCGTAATTGGCTATAAACGTTGTCCCCGCTTTATGCTGTGAAAAGGCGGCCGACGGAAGTATGGACGCACCTGCCGTGCCCACAACTGCGTTTTGGATAAAGGATCTCCGGTTCATGGGTTTGATCTGATGTAGTTTTTAATTGTCTCCGTACTCAGGGTTGTTAACCAGCTTCTTGTTGCGGTCCATCGCGGTTCTCGGGATCGGCAGCAGGTAATTTTTGGCAGGATCAAAAGCCCTGTTGTTACCGCCTGTTTCTACTATGGTGTACTTCTTCACGCCATTCACCTTTTCAATTTTCATTGTGTGAACGGTTTGAGGGATCAGTTTCTCAGCCAGTTTCAGGCGTATCAGGTCGGGCCAGCGTTTGTCTTCGAAGCAGAGCTCTACTCTTCTTTCCCTTTGAATAGCCACGCGCATTTGTGCCTGCGTCAGGCCGGTTTTCAATGCAGGCAATTCCACCCGTGCCCTTATGGCATTCACCGCTTCATACACGGAAGCATCCGGTCCCACTGCTTCATTTTGCGCCTCGGCATAGCTCAGTAGCACTTCCGCGTACCTGAAGATCACCCAGTTGGCGCTGCTCAGGTAATTCCAGCCATTGATATAATACTGACTTTCAATGGCTTTTCGCGGATGGTATACGGTGGCGGGGCGATTGGTACTGCCGAAGTTCAGGTCGAGTTCGTTCAGGCTTCCGGAGCCCGTCCAGTAGACCGCTTCCTGGCCCATAAAGAGTGAGCCGTCGTAAATGATATCCTGATAAAAGCGCTTTTCACGGTTTTCATAAGGTTTTTGAGGGTTATAGCCGGAAGCCGGGTCTGTGATGAGAAGACCGTTTGCCATCGTGTATTCGTCCACGAGTTCCTGGGTTACATTTACCCCTGACCAGGAATTCTGCGTACCGCCGACCACGCCAATCGGCTGCAGTCCGGAACGGCTGTTACCGATCGAGGTACCGCCCAGGTAGCTTTTGTCGAATATGACTTCTGAATTTCTATTATTGCTTTCAAAAAGCATGGTTTCACGATCCGGGAAAAGCGTATAGGCTTTTAAATCCATGACCTGCTTGTTGGTTGCCGCCGCCAAAGCCCATCTGGCTTTGTCATTGGCCGGATTTTTAAGCGGGCCCGCATTGAACAGTTCGCACCATGCTTTTAAGGTCAAAGCTGCACCTTTGCCAGCCCTGGATCCGCCTGGTTTCACGGGCAGGTCGTTGGCAATGGCTGCACATTCATCCACGATAAATTTAAAAGTCTCTTCATCGGTGTTCCGTGCCCTGAAAATCTCCTCGCCCTGGGTATTCCTGTCCAGTACATCGGTAATGATGGGTACGCCGCCGTAGGTGGTCCAGAGGAGCGAGTAAAAATAAGCGCGTAAAAATTTCGCTTCGGCGATCCTTAACTTTTTCCAGGCTGGGTCCAGACTGGAAGCTTCGGCTTTGGAAATAAAAACATTGCATTTGCGGACATTGGTAAATTGCGCCCACTGCTGAAGATTGGAAGTCGTACCCGGTGTTTCGATACCGAGTACGTACAGTGACCTGCTGCCCGCCCACAGATACTGGCTGATCGTGTTATCGGTGTAGTTGTCGCCATGATCGAAAAAATCGATAGGCCCGCGGATACTTCCGTAGATACCATTCAAAAAAAGGTCTGCATTACCCTTGTCCGACCAGAGGGTAGCATCGGCGACCCGGTCCTTGGGGATGACATCCAGATAATCCTGGCAGGAAAACAGGGCGGTCAAGAGCAGAAAACAAACTGATGTACAGCTGAATTTTATATGAGTTCTCATGTGACGATACGTTTAAAATGTCAGGTTAAAACCAAATGATACCACTCTCTGCTGCGGATAATCCAGCGCCTGGGAATTGATAATTTCCGGATCGTAATTGATGATAGGGGTAAATGTCAGCAGGTTTTGGCCGGACATAAATACCCTCGCATTCTGCATTCCGACCTTCCTGCTGATTCTTTCAGGGATCGAGTAGGACAGGTTCAGGCTCTTAAGTCGCAGGTAACGCGAGTTGAACATGAGGTATGACGACAACTGATTGTTGTTGGATGTAGGCGAAGGTGTAATCCTTGCATGGGAAGCATTCCGGTTTTCCGGAGTCCAGTAATCGAGGTTGCTTGCATAAGCCCCGCGACCGTTGTTGAATGGATGCCAGTAACCGCTCGGACCGTAAATACTGGATTTGGCAGCGCCCTGAAACAGCAGGTCGAGCGCAAAGCGTTTGTAAGAAATATTTGAAAACAAGCCGTAGATAATCTGAGGGATATCAGCGACACCGATCGGAACGATGTCGTTATTATCAATCTTGCCGTCGCCGTTAACGTCCCGGTAGCGGACATCACCCGGAAATACCTTTCCCCAGGGCTGTGATGCGATACTGGGCAAAAGATCTCCCTTGTCGTTGAAATCCTCTACCTGGAAATAGCCGGTTGATTCGTATCCGAACCTTGTACCCAGCGGCCGGCCTGTTATCCGGCGGTTTGGATTATCGTAAGTCGCCGCTGATTCAAAAACCTGCAGTAATTTGTTTTTGGCGAAGGTGAAATTGGTCCCCAGCGTGATGTTGAGGTCCTTGTTGACTCTGTATGAAGAGCTGATGTTAAAATCGACTCCCTTGTTTGACATTTCTCCGGCGTTTACCTGGCTAAGCCCCACACCGTATTCCAGCGGTACCACCACGGTCGGGCTGGTGAGCATGTTGCCGCGGCGTTCATAAAAGTAATCGGCTTCCAGTTTGAGAAGACCTTTCCAAAGGACTGCTTCCAGGCCAACGTTGGTTTTCCGTGCCCGCTCCCAGGTAATATTGGGATTCGCCTCGATACCCTCAGCGGCGGACTGAACCGCAGCACCATCCAGAACAGCCGACGGGCCGGCAATATTATAAAGGCTCAGGTATTGAAACGTGGAGCCTGCCACAGCACCGACCTCTCCATAAGAAGCCCTGATTTTTAAATTGTCGACCCAGTTGATCTTCTTGAAAAATGCCTCTTCAGATAATCTCCATCCCACCGAGAAGGCAGGGAAAAAGCCGAAACGCTGGTCGGGGGCGAAGTAATAACTGCCGTCGTACCTGCCGCTGGCCTCAAAAAGGTACTTATTGTCGTAATCATAAGTGAGACGGTATACAATACCCATTTGCCGGCCGGAGTAGGACAGCCCGGAGTTGCTGATATCGGCCAGGGTAGAGCTACCCATGCTCAGCTCGTCCACAGAAAGGTTATAGTTCCTTCTGCTTGCGGCAAAGTTCTGAGAATCATTTGATTTGGCTTCAAAAACCGCCAGCGCACCAACCGTACTCTTGCCGAATGAACCCGAATAGTTCAGGCTGGCCTGGTAGGTGAGTTGCCTGGCATACGTCATGCTTTGGTTAAGCGATGGTTTGATCTGCTCAAAGATCCCGTCCACAAAAGCATAAGGGGTTTGGGTGGTATCCACCGACCACAGGTGAGACGGCGTCCTGAAGGCTTTGCGTCTCGTAAGTGTCGGATCAAAAGCGACTGTTCCTTTGAACCTGAGCCCTTTGACAAAGGGAAGTTCCTGTTCCAGCGAAAGTTGCGAATAGATCTGGGATGTATTGGTTCGTGAATTGCCGCTGCCGTGCACATTATTCCAGACATAGGTACCACTTTCTCCATTCGAGAAAAGGATCGGGGTGATAGGCGATGCGTAATGTACCAGTTCGAAAAGCCTGTCTGTACTCACGGTCGGGGCATTGTTGATTTGCTCTCGGCCATTGATGTTGAAAGACAATTTGGTTGTTTTTGTGACGTCCGCATCCAGGTTCATCGAATAGTTGAACCGGTTCTGATAGGTAGGGGACCAAATTCCCGCCTGGTGCTGGTAGCCAACGCTTGCATAGTACCGGATACGCTCGGCACCGCCGCTCAACTCGATGTTGTGACTGGTGAGCGGGGTGTTTCTATCAAAAAGCATGTCGTAGATATTCTGGTTGGGATGGCCGTCGGGATCCGATCCGTCCTGGAATTTTCTAAGGTCCTCAGCCGTATATAGCGGTCCACCGCCCACGCTGATGCTCGCTTCGTTTTTGAGCTTCGCATATTCGAATGCATTCGGAAGTTTAGGCAGTACCGTGGGGTTCTGAAATCCGATATAGCCATTATAGGAGATGGTGGGCACACCGGTTTTTCCACGCTTGGTAGTGACCAGAATTACCCCGTTTGCGCCGGCCACACCGTATGGCGCCACCGCCGCCGCATCTTTCAGAATGGTGATGCTTTCAATGGTATTGGGATCAAGATTTTGAAATTCACGCGGGATATTGTCCACAACGAGCAGCGGCTGTGTGTTGCCAGTAGTGGCCACCCCCCTGATAAATATATTGCTGGCATCTCTTCCGGGCTCGCCGGTGTTCTGCCGCACGATCAGTCCGGACATTCTGCCGCCTAGGCTGTTGCTCAGGTTAGCCACCGGCACAGCAGCAATTTCTTCTCCTTTCATGGTCGTTACAGCAGCTGTAACAGAGGTTTTCTTCTGGGTGCCATAACCAACGACCACTACTTCGCTCAGCGCTTTGATGTCGGCTTTCATGGTCACGGCAATGTTTGTCTGGTTTCCCACCGTTATTTCCTGGCTTTCATAACCTACAAAACTGAAAATCAGTATGGCGGAGGCGTCTTCGACCGCGAGGTGAAATCTACCGTCGGGCCCGGTTACACTCCCGCGCTGCGTCCCTTTGATCACGACGCTAACACCGGGAAGAGGTTCATTGCTTTCGTCGGTTACTTTTCCGGCTACATTCAAAACAGCAGCTTCCTGTACTTCCGAACCGGGCGCGATCCTGTCGATGTTTGTCTCTGCGATTTTTTTCTTCTTTTTATTCACCACATAAATGAGCACGGTCTTGTCGCTCGTCTGGCGGTATGAGAGCTCGGTATCTCTCAATACAAGATCCAGCGTTTCCTTGACGCTACGTGTTGCTTTGGCCAAACTGATAGCGCTATACGCTTCGACTTCATCCACCGGGATCACGAAGGAAAGGCCGGATTTTTTCTCTATTTTTTTCAGGACATTTTTCAGGCTTTCCTGTTGAACCTCCATGGTAATGGTCAAATCCGCAAGTCCCTGGCTTTTACCGGTGTGAGCCATCAGAAACTGAATGGTACTCAGGAGGAAGAGGACGTAAAAAAAGCTTACCCGCATGGTGAATCGTAGTAATGAGCGCTTCCGGCCGGGACATGGCGCTCCGGCAGAACGTACTGGTTCCGTAAAAATTAAATTCATAACTTTGGTTGTTTTGTAATAGTTAGCTCAAACGATTATTAAACACATCTGGCTATTCGGCTCCTACACCGGATAGCCTCTTTCTTGAACAACTTCTATACTAATTATCCTTTCTCATAGGCTAAGTGGTTTGGTCATTTTAAAAGATTTCCGTGGCGATCATTCACATCCGAACCCGCCGATAATGTTGACCTGATCACCTTTAACTACAAAGGAAGCCTGGCGTGTGCCGCTGACCATTTCCAGTACGTGATCAAGACTTTCACCATTCAGGAACCATGCGCTAATGCGGCAATTTTTGATCTCGTTATTTTCAAAGTTAACCTTCACGTGAAAGCGCTCTTCGATCATTTTCGCAGATTCTTCTACCGTGATTTCATCGAAAATCAGGCTCTCATTCTTCCATTTTAGTTCCGATAGCGCATCCACTTCCGCAAGTTTGAATTCGTTATTTTCCATATTCACCGTGATCTGTTCGTCCGGCTTGATCCTGCCGTAGGTCTGATGCCCGTCACCCACTTCCACAAGGCCGCGTGTTACGGTGACCACAATTTTCTTCTGGCGGGTATCAATATTAAAAGCTGTTCCGAGAACTTTGGTGATGACCCTGCCTGTGCGGACGATAAAGGCGTGTTCAGGGTCTTTTTTGATATCAAAATAGGCTTCGCCGGACAGACTTACCTCCCGCACAGTACTTCCGTAGCTTGCATGATAGCTCAGCACGCTGCCTGCATTCAGAAGCACTGTACTGCCATCCGGCAAGTGGATGAAATCTTTGTTTGAAAAGGTCAAAAGGCTGTCGGTAGCAACGACTTGTACATTTTTGGCTACTTCCTTTTTCCATTTCACCGGATTCCATACCATTATACCTAGGCCGGCAAGTACGGCCGCCGCCGCCCACATCCATTTGCTTTTTCTGCCAGCCTCAACCTTCACGAAGGGCTCTCTGACCTCATTCAGTATCCGGTCATAAAGAACATCTGCCTGATGCTCCCGACCCATTTCCGGGTCTTTAAAACCAGCCATCAGATAATCAGCAATATCGCTTTTGACAATATCCTCGAACTCATTTGTCCGGATCAGCGAACGGAGTTCTTCCAATTCTTCTCCACTGGCCTGCTTGTCCAGGTAACGTTTTAAAAGATATGCAAAACGATCATTCATGGCTGTACACGCTTAGCGGTTTAATGGGTATGGTAAGAAATGGGGGTAACTATCATATTATCAAAAGATAAAATTATCATTGTAGTATCCTATTTATGCAGAGTCATTTTCCTTATCTGTAGGGACAGTCATTTTTGAAATTTTTTTTAGGGTCGCTATCGCCCATAGGTGGAATTCCTGACCGAGACCGATGCGCTTCCCTGGCCGGCTCAATCTTCCTTTCGCAACGCGAAGCCTTACGTTTGCAATTTCAGAGATCTTTTTTTCTTTTTGCGCGTAACATAGATCAGTACGGTTTTGTCGTCGATCTGCCGGTAGGAAAGTTCGGTGTCGTTCAGTAAAAGATCCAGTACTTCTTTTACCGAACGGTTCGCTTTAGGTAAACTGATATCCCTATACGTTTCTACCTCGTCCAGTGGAATCACAAAGGACAGACCTGCCTTTTTTTCCACTTTCTTTAAAACGCTTTTCAAACTTTCCTGGCGGGCCTCGATCGATATAGTCAAATCGTTTAGTTCTTGTCGCCTGCCGTTTTCTGCGCTCAGCATTGGAACTGCGGCAAGTAAAAGAATAAATGAAAGGATCGTGTCTCGTAACGAGGGGCATTTGGGACGGATACAGGCCGGACCGACAGGGTGCAGATACCCTGTGAACTGTGGGTTCATAAAATGTTACCGTTAATAGTTAGCTCTTTTTGCAACATCTCCCACTCATCCGGCTCCTACACCGAAAAAGGCGGGGTTTTAGCTTATCAATTTATTCACTTCTAAGATGCATTGGTTCAAGTGTGATTCCGCCAATTTTTCAACCACAGAATTTTGAATTGAACAGATATATACACAGAGTGTTCTCAACTGACTATAGGGACAGTCACCAGCGAATATTTTTGTTTCTGATGACACAATGAAATGTATCGTCGACACTGCAATAGCCCATACTGACCAAGTTTCGGCTTGAAAAAAAGACGAAAAGCTCAGCGGTCGAGAGGGAAGAGCATACAGAAGATCAGGTATATGCCAACATGGGGGGCTAAATAATGCCGGATAAACCGCAGTGCGCGTACCATGTGATTTTTGACAGTTCCCTGTGATAAATTGAGCTTTGCAGCAATGGCCTCATGACTAAGACCTTCTTTTTTAGCCAGTTGAAAAACCTGCTGTTGCTGCGGGGGCAGCAACCTGACCGCCTCCGCAAGCAGCGCCTCGTATTGGTTGGTCAAGACCTTGTGATCGCTGTTGTCGGTAACTATTTCCAGATTGGAAACATATTTCTGATTGTTTTTCTGTTCGGCAGCCCATTTTCTGAGCTCTTTATAGGTGTGATTCTGAGCCATCACCACCAGATAGCTCTCAATGTTCCTGATTTGGGTAAATTCAGTCCGGCGGTACCAGAAGGCAGAAAAAACCTCCTGCACCACATCCTGTGCAAGATCTTCGGACTGCAGATAGCGGAGTGCAACTTTGTAAACGCTTTTCCAGTAACGGTTATACACCTGCTTGAAAGCAACTTCGTCTCCTTCGGCAAGCGACCTCAGAACCTCTGTTTCGTCAAAAGCACTACAATTTCCCATAACAGGCAACTAGGTGAATAGCCTATATTTATTAGCTGATCTTGGTGTCGGCAGCGTTAAATGTAGGAAGAAATAATATGAAATTCCGGCAAGGTATATCCATAAATTAATGGCCATTCAAGCATTACCCGGTGCCGCAGCCGAATTCGAGCCATTTAAGAGGGCAATGAGAGATACATTGATGTAGGCGGCCTGTCCTTTCCCAAGGAACAGTGCATGGCTGCCGACCTGGCGTACCCAGGCTTCCCTTTCAAAGAGCCGTACTTCGTCATCCTGGTAGCTGCCGGTTGTCCTTTCTCTGAAAGCATTGGTTGTTTTGATTTACGGCCATTACCGAAAATTCGAGGTTTTTTGCTGGGGCTAGTGCTATTTTAGAAGTTCCTTTGTTAATTGGCTTCAAGGCATTATTCGTTAGAATGTAAATCAGATAGCAAAACCAGACACCTCATGGAGGCGATAAAAGAGTTTTTTACCAGCCTCACACCCATACCTGCCGATGCCTGGGAAAGGTTTGGATCGCTGTTTACATCCAGGGTTCTCGAAAAGGGCGACTTCTTTATTCGCGACGGGCAAATGGCCAAAGAGATTGCTTTTTTGGAAAGCGGGATCGCCAGAGCCTTTTATACCAGTTACCAGGGGGTGGAATACAACAAGCATTTTTTTATGGCACCTTGTCTGATTGGCGGCTATGCGTCGCTGATCACCGGCAGACCCAATCAGATCAATCAACAGGCGCTTACCGGCTGTTCTATCCGGGTAGCGCTTTTCACAGAGGTACAGGCCTTGTACCCAGAGTTTCCAAGCATCGAAAGGGCGGCCAGGGTCCTGGCCGAACAGTTTTTTGTACAAAAGGAGCAGCGCGAGATCGAACTGGTTACCCTTGATGCGGAAAAGCGGTACCAGATTTTTCGTAGCACCTTTCCCGGCCTGGAACAACAGATCCCGCAATACCACATTGCTTCTTACCTGGGCGTGACACCTACACAACTGAGCCGCATCAGGAGGCAAATGTCTACGGGTTGATTTCTTTACATATGTAAATGGAAATGGCTTTCCGTAACAGGAATTTTGCTTCATCAAACCAAAACGGCGTTACCGATGAAGCAATTAATTCTGATCGCATTGACTGCACTCTCGCTGGCGGGCAATGCACAAACTAATCAAAAGAGTATGGAAAGCTCAACACCATTTACGATCCTGGTACTGATGAATGCGCACGCCAAATGGCTCGCCTTGTCCAGGGAGAAGCGAAGTGATTTCTTTGAAAAAGAAATAGTGCCCCTTTTTCAGCGGGTAAGCCAGACCGTCGTCGTCAGGCTATACGACAGCGAATACTTTCACGCGTCGGTTTCCGATTTTATGATCATCGAAGCCAAGAACCTGAGCGACTATCAGGACCTGATCGAGCGGTTACGCGATACAAAAATCTATGGCGCACCGTACTTTGAGATCAGGGATATCATCGTCGGGCAGCAAAACCGGTTCCAGGATTTTAATCAGAAGTTAAAACCTGAACAGCGATGAATCTATCCGGCAATACGGTTTTAATTACGGGCGGCTCCTCAGGGATTGGCCTCGCCCTGGCAAAGCGTTTTCTCGATCTTCAAAATGAAGTGCTCATTACGGGCAGAGACAAATCCAGGTTGGAGTTGGTCAGGGCCGGAAATCCCGGGATAGGTATTTTCGCCGGCGACCTGACCCGGCAACAATCGTTGGATGAGCTGGTTTTGTTTGTCAAATCGAATTATCCCGGTCTCAACATTTTGGTCAACAATGCAGCCGTCCAGTACAACTACGATTTCGCTGGCGAAGAAAGCGTCCGGGAGAAGATCGAATATGAAGTAGCCACCAATCTGACGGCACCCATCAAGCTGACGGCACTTTTGCTTTCCGTGTTGGCCCGAAACCAAAGCAGTGCGGTCATCAATCTGGGCAGCGGCTTGCATATGGCGCCAAAAAAATCGGCCTCTGTCTACTGCGCTACCAAATCGGCGATCCACTCCTTTTCCAAAACCCTGCGCTACCAGTTGGAGAGTACCGGCACAAAGGTCTTCGAGGTGATCCCGGCCCTGGTCGACACGCCGATGACGACCGGACGGGGGCGTTCAAAGATTTCACCTGAGGATTTGGTGAACGAATTCATGCGTGATTTGGAGAGAAACAAGTTTGAAAGTCATATCGGCAAAGCGAAATTGCTTCGGTTGCTCAGCTACCTCGCCCCGGGCGCAGCCGACAGGCTCATGCGCGATGGGCAGTAAGGTAAGGCTGAATCGATTTCAGCCCGCGACCAGGTTGCCCGGTTTTGCTCCGTTAACTAAGTTCACTGCCGGATCGGCACACTATCCATTGTATCCACTTCAAAATGCAATACTTTTATCGTTTATAACTATCTATAAATCAGCTGTGTGGTGTTTGCCTGGGAACCGGCATTCGTCATCGGGTCAAGATTCTGGTAATCAGGTTGCAATTCCAGGTACTGGTGATGCATCGCGCGCGTCAGATGCGGATTGATCATGAAATTTCGGCCTTCCACTACTCAAACGCATGAAAGAAGTAATCCTGCTTTTCGCTCTGGCATTCAGCCTGAAAGCAATGGCGCAAAAGCCGGATTCGCCGCTGGCCCGGATATGGCAGCAAAGTCTTCCCTTTATTACCAATTACGCGACTGACGAGTATAAGGCGGCATTTCAAAACTGGGCGCTGGTGCAGGGAGACCAGGGCGTGATGTACGCCGCCAACAACTCGGGCGTCCTCGAATACGATGGTACGTCCTGGCAGCTGATCCCCACCACTGAGGGTAATCCGGTGCGGTCGCTGGCCAAGGATTCCCGGGGACGTATCTATGTGGGCGGATCGGGGGAGGTAGGCTACCTGGCTGCCAATGGGCAAAACAAAATGGTTTTCCATTCCCTGAAAAGCAAGCTCAATCGTGCTGACTGGAATTTCGGGAATATCTGGTTTACTTTTGCCGGCAAAGGCTCTGTGTATTTTGTCTGCGATCTGCATATTCTCGAATTCGTCAATGGGAAGTTCAAGGTTTGGAAAAGCGATATCGGTGTGCTCGGCTTTGCCTGGCTGATCCATGGGACCTTGTACGTAAGCGCAAGTGAGAAGGGTTTGTTAAAGAAAGAAAAAGACGCGCTAAAACTGGTTGAAGGCGGCGAGGCATTCAAAGGAATAGGATTGACGGGCTTGCTGCCGTATGACGGAGAAAAGCTGCTGGCAGTGGGGCTTGACAAGGAATTCTTCATATATGATGGTTCAAAACTGGGCCCCTTTATGAAGGATGGCCAAAGGGTGAAGATCAGGGACGCGGTATACCACGGCTTGCAATTGCGCAACGGGGATTATGCCCTGGCCACAACAGGCTCGGGCTTTTACCTGATGGATCACGATGGGAAGATCCGAAGCAATATCTGTCGCAAGGAAGGATTGTCCAGTGACGCGGTGTATTCCGTTTTTGAGGATGCGGAGGGAGATGTGTGGCTGGCTACCGACAATGGGATCAGCCGGCTGGAAATTAATTCACCGCTGCGCGTACTGAATGAAAATCACGGCCTGGACGAAAACCCGATGGATATTGAGGTTTTTAACGATAAGCTGTTTACCACCAACAGCAAGGGACTTTTTGAGTTGAACAATCTGCCCTCACAAGGCGTGTTAAAGCCTTATTTTAAGAAAATAGAGGGAATAGATAACCTGACGATGCATTGCCAGACCTATGGGAACGAGCTGGTGGTGTCCAATTACGACGGCGTTTTTCTGCTGGATCAAAATGGCAGGCGGTCGCAGATAGCCAAAGAGAATGTGGTGCGTGTAGAAGAATCGAGGCCATCGCAAATGCCGCACCATTTACTGGCAGGCCTGGAAGGAAACGGACTCACCGAGCTTCTTTTCAAAAACGGGAAATGGGTGCAGGGTGCCAGGCATGACGACATGAAATTTTACTCCGAAAGCTTCGCACGCGCCGCGGACGGGACCATTTTCATTAACAGCCGGCGAAACGGGATTTATGAAATAGCCTGGCAAAGCACCGACCAAGCGTCGCAGCATACGCTCAGCGATGCATTCAAGCTCATTCACCACGGCCCTGAAAATGGACTGTCATCCAATAAGATCCGCTGGCTGGAAAGGGTAGGGAATACGGTCTTTGCTTCAACCGATGAAGCCATGCACCGGTTCAATGCCTTCAAACGCGTTTTTGAGGTCGATACACTGCTCACAGCCGGTGTATCACCTTACAAAGGCGGTTGGATCAACGAAATAGTCGCAGGCCGCGACGGTACGATGTGGTTTACACTCTATCACAATTACCAGAGCCACGTTTTCGGGTACGGAAACAATCGGTTGCAGCGATTGCCGGTATCGGGAAGGCTTTCCGACGCGCTGATTTCGAAAGTGCATGATAGCGGGGACGGGTTTATGCTTTTTGGCTCCAACAAATGGATTGTACTTTTTGATAAAAACCTGAAAGCCGGTGCTGCCAGACCGTTTAAAACCCTGATCAGGCAGATTCTGGTCAATAAGGATTCGCTGATCAGTTTCCGCGATACGCAATCGCCGCCCGAAATCACATATGGCATTCAGGGACTGCGTTTTCAGTTTGCATTGCCGAGCTATGATCTTTCAACCAAAAACCAATTTCAATACCTTCTCGAAGGTTTCCAGGACCAATGGTCGGCCTGGTCGGGCGAGTCGTTTGTGGATTTTACCAATTTGCCGGAAGGTAATTACGTTTTCAGGGTACGCGGCAGGAACGTATATGGTGATGCGGGAGGGGAGGACCGGCTGACGTTCACCATTCTGCCGCCCTGGTACCGCACCTGGTGGGCGTTTGCTGCTTACGCGCTGCTGCTGGGTGGAACGGCGGTTATGCTGGTGCGGTTCCGGGAGAGAAAGTTGCAGATGGAGAAGCTTGTGCTGGAAAACACCGTTCGCGAACGCACCGAAAAGATCATGCTTCAAACCGAAGAGCTCAAAGAAATGGACCGGATGAAGTCCCGTTTCTTTGCCAATATTTCCCACGAGTTCCGGACGCCGCTGACGTTGATTTTGGCACCACTAGAAGAGGAATTAAGCAAAAAAGCACCCGAGGGCCAAGGTAAGCTGCTCATCATGAAGCGTTATGCCAACCGGCTGCTGGAACTGGTGAACCAACTGCTGAACCTGTCGAAGCTGGAAGCCAATAAAATGGAACTTCAAGTGCAAAGGGGGGATCTGCGTCATTTTCTTAGCATTCTGTCGTCCTCGTTCGACTCGCTGGCGCAGCATAAGGGGATTATTTTTGAAAAAACAGTCGGGCTGCCCGAGAGGCTTTTCTGGTATGATCCGGATAAGCTGGAAAAGGTCGTTATTAACCTGCTTTCCAATGCATTCAAATTCACACCGTCCGGCGGCTCAGTGATGTTTGCCGCCCACATCGGGGAGGTCAATGGCCGGCAACTCCTTCAAATGGCAGTTTCCGATACTGGAAAAGGCATTGCGCCGGACGAGCAAAAGCAGGTTTTTGAATCGTTTTACCAGGCCAGGCAGACCGTCGAAAACCAGGATGGCGGCACGGGTCTGGGGCTGGCGCTGGTCAAAGAGCTCGTCAGGCTGCACAAAGGAAACATTCGGCTTCAAAGCGAGCCCGGAAAAGGGTCGGTCTTCTCGGTTGAAATACCGGTGGATAAAGAGGCATATGAGGCGGTTCAGCGCATTGAACGCGAGCCGAACGAATACGCATTGCCGGCAGCGACAACGGCATCTGCCCCCCTGTATCCGCTTGAATCGGCAGGCGAAATAGCCTTAAACTGGGAGCCGGAAAGCCATCAGGCGACACACCGTGGTCCTTCATACCGTGGTCCGGCACACCGTGGTCCGGCATCCCGTGGTCCGGCAAACCGTGGTCCGGCAAACCGGGAAACGGTGCTGATCGCCGAGGACAATGCGGAACTCAGAGATTACATGGCCTCACTGCTGGAAGACGAATACGTTGTTTTCAAAGCGCCCGACGGGGTGGAAGCGCTGGCTTGCGCGCGAAAAGTACTTCCAAACCTGATCATCAGCGATCTGATGATGCCCGGAATGGATGGGATGGAGCTGACTGCCAACATCAAATCCGACGAGCGGACCAGCCATATTCCGGTGATCCTGCTGACGGCGAAAAGCGGCCAGGAATCGCGGATCGATGGGCTGAAAACAGGAGCAGACGATTACCTGACCAAACCATTTTCAGTAGAGGAGCTCACCGTTCGCGTCCGAAACCTGATCGAACTGAGAAAAAAGCTGGCCGAGCGCTACCGGGAACGTATCAGGGTGCATGTAACCGCTTCGGAGGAGATGTCGCTCGACGATAAATTTTTGCTGAAAGCCAAAGAAATCGTCGAGGCGAATATGGAAGATGTGCTGTTCTCGGTCGAAAAAATGGCGGAAGAAATAGGCCTGAGCCGTACCCAGCTGCTGCGGAAGCTGAAAGCGCTCACCGGCCTTGCCCCGAACGACTTCATCCGGGACCTGCGTCTTCAGAAGGCGGCGGAAATGATCCGTCAAAAGGCCGACACCATCACTCAGATCGGATACGCGGTAGGCTTCAACGATCAATCGTATTTCAGTAAAAGCTTTAAAAAGGAATTTGGAGAAACCCCCACCGAATACGCTGCGAGGGTTTCTCAAAAAGAAGGGTGATCAGGGGAGCTGTTTGACAAACCGGTAAACTGCCGTATAAGGCACATCGGCAGTAGCCGCTAAATCGGCGGGAGCCGTGCCCGGAGCCCTCCCGCCGGTAGTCGCTATTCTGAAAATGTAGCCGACGCCCGCAAAAATGCCTGTCGGATCCTGCCCGGCTTTATTGCTCAGCAGCAACCAGTCGATGCTGGCCGGATCATTGGAGTAGGTTTTGGCAGGACTGAATGCCTGGCCCATGATCGCATCGCCGGTGCCTGTAATTTTCCACGTCGGGCCGGCATAATGCGTACCGATTTTTGCATCGGAAACATCATAGAGATCCGCTTGCGGCGCCACGAAGACCCATTCGTACTGCACCGGCGTTGTACCTGCCTTTACCTGCGCTTTGTATTTCTGCACACCCACCGCATAATAGGTGGCAACGCGCTCATAACCTTTCTGATGGGGAGGCAGTGTAAAAGCGGCGGGCATCGCCAGGTTTTCACTAGCGGCGATCAGGGCGGCAGGCGTAACCGGATCTGGATCCGCATGGTCGGTGCAGGCATTGAAGAAGGCGGGAAGCATTACAAGGGCCAGAATGCGGCCGCGGAGAAATGTACTTTTTTTCATAGCTGTTTTTTGAATATAAATGATTTGGGGAAACCGGTTGACTGAACCGATTGCAAAAGTAGAAGGTGTCCATTAGCCTGAATTGTAATCCGGATGCATATTCAGGTAGTTATGAGCGGCTGTACTGCGGCACTCCTGCAACTGACGCATAATTACCTGGATATGCTTCATCATTACAAGTTTCATAGGCCTCACCAACCGCAATTTTGCAGCCTCAATCATCTATTTAAACATGAAAAATTTAAGAGTATTGAATCGCATCAAACGATCAGCAGTCGGATTGCTTGCTTGCACCATGGTAGCCGTCTCGTGTACGGATCATGAAGGTCCTCAGGTTCCCAACAGCCCGGATGTTTCCTCAGAGGTCGTCACATCATGGCTGACGATGCAGCTGAAAATCGCGCAGGCTATGCCGGGTCCTCCGCCCGTTCTGGCCCGCAGATGGGCTTACAGTGGCGTAGCGTTATGGGAGTCGTTGCAGCCGGGTCTGGCAGGTTATCAGTCGATCGCCCCCCAGCTCAATGGTCTGCCCACGTTGCCCCAGCCTGCCAAATCTTTGGGTTATTACTACCCGGCCAGTGCCAATGCAGCGCTCGCGGCCATGAACCGCGCCATTCATCCGGGTATTTCGGGTGCCAATCTGGCCCGCATCGATTCGCTTGAAGCGGCCAACCTGGCGCGCTACCAGCAGCACCAGCAACCAGATGTGCTTGCCAATTCCATTGATTTCGGCAAGAAGATCGCAGCCGCGGTGTTTGAATGGTCCAAGACCGACGGCTACGATAACGCCGCGCCTTATACGCCGCTTAGCGGACCGGCTTACTGGAAACCGACACCGCCCGCATTTGGCCCGGCTATCCTGGCAAATTGGGGTAAGGTACGCACCATCGTAGCAAACAGTGACGCAGGTGCCGAGCAGGGTGCCCCGGTAGCATATTCGGAAGAGAAAGCTTCGGAGTATTACAAGCAGGTTGCCGAATTGTACACCATTTCCCAATCGCTCACGCAGGAGCAGCGTACGATTGCGACCTTTTGGCCCGACAATTCCTGGCATAATGTGCTCAGCCAGGTGCTTACAATTGAAAAACCAGGCCTGGCAGTAGCAGCGAAGGCATTTACACAGCTCAGTATCGCTATGTCCGACGGTGCCATTAGTCTATGCAAAGGGAAATATGTGTACCAGGGTGTGCGACCGGTAACCTACATCCGGACCGTGATGAACCATCCCGAATGGAACACGGTGATCCCTACACCGCCGCATCCGGAATACCCTTCGGGGCACTCGGTCATGTCGGCTGCCGCTGCCGAGGCATTGACGGATATTTTTGGTAAAAACTACCATTATACAGACAAGCCTTACAACCTGACCGGTTTTGTGCCCCGGAACTACAATTCATTTGAGGAGGCTGCTGCGGAAGCTGCGGTTTCCAGGGTGTATGCCGGGATCCATTACCGTAAAACATGTGAGGTAAGTCTGGTGCAGGGAAAGATCGTAGGCCAGAATGTGATCAGTAAATTAAAATTTAAACAATAAGACAGCTGTCGGGTGATCCCTGACGTATCCAAAATTAGCTATGAAAAATCTTCAATTAATTACATTGATCCTCGCGTTTCTCTTTTCATTAATTTTCAGTCATGGGATTGCCCAGCAGCACGATCTGGCGATGGCAGGCCCAAACCGGGTCAACGAGGAACTGGTTCCCGCTGCTGATCCCGCCGGCGACAGGCTGGTTGCAAATCCGCTAACCTCCCATTTTGGAGTAATGCCGAAAATTACGGTTAACGACAATGGAAATGTGTTTGTGTACATCTTTAATCCCAGGCATACAGATCTGAACGTGCGTTTTAGTGATGAAGGTGGAAACGCATTGCATCAGGACAAAACCACGACCCTGTACTATGGTAAGCTCCTGAATGTTTCCGAGCTGCAAGCAGGTGACTATGAGCTTACACTTCAATCCGACGCGGTTTCAGCGCGGTATGTGGTAAAAATCGGATGGGAAGCACGCAAGGTCAAAGTAAACCAGGTCGCCGCGTATTAAAACCGATAAGCAGACTATCGAATTTCAAAACAAGTATCTATTAACAAAAAACGAAAAATAAAATGAATGCAAACAAAGCACTTTGGGAAAAGGGTGATTTCACCCGTCTGGCAGCAACCATGCGCGAAAGCGGTTCTGCACTGGTAGCAAAATTAGGAGTTAAAGAAGGCATGCAGGTCCTGGATCTGGGCTGCGGTGACGGCACTACTGCCATACCTGCCGCCAGGCTCGGCGCCCATGTTCAGGGGGTAGACATCGCGAGGAACCTTGTGGAAGCCGGCAATGCCCGGGTAAAGGCCGAAGGGTTGACTAACATTACCTTCCGCGAAGGCGACGCCATCGATTTGAATGACATTGAAGATAAGACCTTTGATCTGGTGGTCAGTATTTTCGGCGCCATGTTTGCACCCAAGCCGTTCGATGTGGCCAAGGAAATGTTCCGCGTGACGCGTCCGGGCGGAAGGATCGTGATGGGTAACTGGATACCGGGCGACCCGACGCTGGTTGCCCAGATCCTGAAAGTGAGCTCCGCCTATACGCCCGCGCCACCGGAAGGTTTTATAAGTCCGATGCTTTGGGGAGTGGAAAGTAATGTAACGGAACGCTTTGTGGCCGCAGGCGCATTGGCTGAAAACATCTCATTCGAAAGGGAAACGTTTGTTTTTCAGGCGCCATTTTCCCCGGCTGTATTTCTTGAAACGTTCAGAAAATACTACGGTCCTACCATGAATGCATTTGAAGCAGCGGAAAAAAATGGAAAGGAGGCCGACCTTCAGCGTGAGTTGGAAGCGTTGTTTGAAAGTCAAAATCAGAGCGCGGACAAAAATGCGACTTCCATCCCCGCCACATTTCTGAAAGTGACGGTTCTTCGTTAGAATAAATTGAAAAGGTCTGTTCGCATCTTGCACCTGCAATTTGACGAACAGACCTTTCTGCATTGCAGCCGCAGGCTATCACATAATGCGCCGGGATGCTCTATTTCCTGCCGGTCAGATCCGACAACAGTTCGTCGAGCTTTTCCATCGTTGCGAGCATGCCTTCCTCCATGCCCATCTGGATCACAGCTTCAAGGTCTTCCAGGGATTTGTAGGTCACCACCGTTTCGACCAGCGCATTCTCCCCTTTGTCTGAAAACGTGACGACCCATCCGGCCTGCGGAAGGGCCTCGTTGATCTCGCCCTCCGCATTCGAAAAAGCGTCCGTTGATGTAAAGTAGTCGGTAGGCTGGATCTTTAAGTAACCCGTCCATCCCCAATATTCGTTACCGTCAGGCTCTACCATCGCGTAGTGCCAGTGACCGCCCTCGCGGAAATCCATCGATTTGGTCTTGGTAGTCAGAGGTTTTGGGGCAAACCACCGATCCAGAAGCTCGCTTTTTGTGTAGCAATCCCAGACCAGCGCGCGGCCTGCGAGAAACTCCCTTCTGATTGTAAGCGTGTTTTTCTCTTTGTCTTGCAGGAAGTCGAATTGAAGGTTGTGTCTCATTGCTGTTGTTTTTTAAGTATGGATAAAAGGTCGTCAAGTTGGTCGAAGCGGCTCTCCCAGATCTTACGGAACTGTTCCATCCAGTGATCGACTTCTTTCATTTTCTCGATTTCGAGCTGATAATAGATTTCTCTTCCCCGCTGTTGCGGATGTACCAACTCGCACTCGGTGAGTACCCTGAGGTGCTTTGAAACCGCCTGCCGGGTCGTGTCAAAATGCTCCGCTATCGCATTCGGCGTCATGGCATTCGCTGCAATCAGGACTATAATCGCTCTTCTTGTGGGATCGGCAATGGCTTGAAAAATGTCTCTTCTCATGTGTTGTGATTTGTTAAATAATAGGCCGCTGTTACCTGGATAAGATCGGAAGGTACTTTTCCCTGTTGTCGACAATGACCCAGCCAATCACGGCGATAAATGCAATGACGACAGGCAGGCCCGAAGGCGCGACGGTGATGTGGGTCAGCAGAACGCCCGTCAGAATGGGTACAAGAACAATGGCGCCCAGGGCGCGTGTCCTGGGGAACAGCAGCAGCGCGCCGCCGGCAATTTCTGCGGCACCTACCAGCGGCAGCAGCCATCCGATCTCCGAAAACGCCATTCCCACCTTCACCAACTTTTCGGGCAGGTCCGCTGGAATGGGCATGTAATGGAGAAATTTGTCCAGGCCGGAGTTGATGAACATCAGGCCGGTCAGCAAGCACAGGACGAATAAGATTTTCTGTTTCATAGTCGTAGTTGTTTTGATGAGAAACCAATTGGTTGCAAATATATGTGCAACTGATTGGTTTCGCAAATGTTTGCTAAAAAAAACCAGACGATTTGCCCGGATGATCGAATATCGCTACCTGCCGACTTGCATTAGCCCATATAGGGTCCCCCGGGAACACCCCAGCCCCATTTGGGCATCGGTTCATCGGGATTCATTTGCAGATCGTCGCTGTTGGAATTGATGATCGCGATCCGGGTACCCCATTCGATGTAGGCGACGAATGCGGAACGGAACTCCGGATCGTCGGGCAGGTTGATTTCATCGGCGGTTTCCAGCAGCAGCGAAACCCAGCGTTGGCGATGCTGCTCGGTAAGATGTTTGGCCAGATGTTTCCGGATCATTTTGAAATGGCTGCCCTCGGCGGTGCTGTACCATTCGGGGCCGCCGAGTACTTCGGCGATGAAATGCGCAACATGCAACTGATGTTCGGGAGACATATGCTTGAAAACCGGTTGCAGCAGCGGGTCTTGCAACACTTTTTTGTAGAAAGAATCGGTGAGTCTTTCAAAAACCGGCATTCCTCCTGCCCATTCGTAAAGGGTGGGCGTTGAGATATTCTGAGTCATGGCGTAATACAACAGATGATAGTTCCAATATGCCGGTCACCGTTCGGAACGATGATTTTGTTGCTTCCGGTCCATTAATATAGAAACAATCCCCGCTTCTCCGGTGGATTTGGCCCCCGAAATTTAAATTAGTGGGCGGCCGATGCCGCTCACCGACCCATCCGTTGCGTTTAACGACACTTTCCCGGTTTCCAACGACTGCGTGTTGCCTGTTGCTGGGGCAGCTCCTACTTTCGGTTGACTTTATCACCACATAAGTCAAGGAAAAGACCTGTTTTAACCAATGCTTAAAATCATGAAAACAAGGATCATTTTTTCGACAACGATAGCGGCCGTCGGCCTGGGCATCCTGCAAACCGGATGCGAAAGCAAGAAAAAGGCTGAACAGCAATACCAGGCCGACTCGCTCAGCGACGACAAGGTAGCATACGACACGGCCTACAAGACCGAAGAGATTGCCGAACCGGTATTGGCACCATCTGAGAAACACTTCGATACGGCGGTGAAATACCTGGATGGCAGAGATTACAAAAA
Organism: uncultured Dyadobacter sp.; assembly: GCF_946482605.1. The sequence continues at coordinate 66,689 of NZ_CAMLSE010000006.1, forward strand.
GGCAGCCGTAGAGATTAACGAAGGAATTGCGGCGCTTCGAAATGAAGGGGTGGGGGACAAAGGGGCGCTGAAAGCTGAATTTGCAAAAGCAGTGGCACATTTGCAGCAATTGCAAAAATTGGCCGGTGAAGGCAGTCTCACTTCGGCGGAGCTCAAAAAGGGCTTTTGGCCGGCCGAAATGATGGTCACCCATTACAAGATCGAAAAATGGGAGAGCCTTCCTGAGTTTGAAGTTAAATCCAACGACCATCTGCGGACAGCGCTGGATGGATTGGAAAGGAAAACGGCCGGCACCGAGGCATCCGTAAAACAGGAAGGTAAACAGCTGATCGATGAGACCCGGACGCTGATAGCAAAAGCCGAACACAGCGCCGGAGCCGATGCAAAAAAGGCCAAAGCGGACCTGATGCAGCAAACTGCAAAGCTGAAAGCCTACATCAGAAAGAATCTGTGACTTTCCCGCCCGCCACATCATACATTTAAACCTTACAATTTTATGAAAGCAACCATCAATGCACTCGCGCTTGCGACCTTGCTCGCGCTGGCCAGCTGCGCGTCGGTGAAAGTAGATCAGATTGATTCTGCGCACCTTGGCAGTTATAAAAAATACGCCTGGGTAAAACCGGAGGTAAACAATTCGCAACTTCCGGCATTGTCGGGCTCGATCACCGAGGAAAACATCCGAACTGCGGTTAAGACCGAGTTTGGCAAAAAAGGGATCACCGAAGACGAGCAAAATCCGGATCTGCTTCTGATGTATCACATCTATACCTCCCAGAAAACGGAGAACGTTCCCAATGCGCCGGTGTATCCGTACTACGGGTATGGATTCGGGCCACGGGCCTACTACTACCATGGCAGGTTAATACCAATATCGTACGCAGGGTACTACAATCCCTGGAATACAGGCTATCATCAGGAACGCTATACAGACGGAACGCTGATGATCGATGTGATAGATGCGAAAAGCAATGAGCTGCTGTGGCGCGGAACGATGGAAAACCCTGTGAACGATGCTGCCGGCCTGAGCAAACAGTTTGCGAAGGAGGCCAGGGAAATCCTGGGGAAATATCCGGACGTTAAGTAGTCGAGGAATTCAGTGATTTTGCCGGAAAGCAAGGTGCTATCGAGAAGCCCCGCTTTCCGGCAAAATATTTTAAAGGCAAGGACACCCTATGCATTTCGTTCAGGATCATCTTTCAAATGTAAAGCGAAATGTTGCTGACCGTTAACGTGAGGATCTGGCATTAATGTTTAGAAAATGGGACTCAAACAGGCAGTAAAAACAACATGGGATGATCAACCAGGAGCGTCCGGTCAAATGTCGGCTGCCATGCAGGACGGTACAGGATAACTTGCTGAAATAATAATTAGAATATTGAAAGTAAAAATATCATCATTTCAATGGCGCCCGAATGAGGAAGTCGACACCAGTGCCCGAGGATGAACCGCACCTGGGCGATCTGTGGAACCGTTTCCGCCAGAACGATGAACATGCTTTTGACGAGCTCGCCCGGCGCCGCTACCGGCTCCTGTTCAATTATGCCACCAAATTTACCAAGGACACAGAACTGATCAAGGATTGCATTCAGGACCTGTTTCTGGAACTATGGTACCGCAGAACACGGCTTACCGACACTTCCTACGTCACCGTGTACCTGATATGTGCATTGCGCAACAATCTTTTGCGAAAGCTGAAGGTAAACACCCGTCTGGACGACTCAGCCGATATTACTGCCAGCTGCGAAGGTTTTACCGATAACCTGACCGTGGAAACGATGCTGATCAGCTCCGAATCCATGTCGCAGAAAGAACGTGAGATCCGTAATGCGATCAACCGGCTGCCCAGGCGCCAGCAGGAGGTAGTTTTCCTGAAATTTTACGAAGGCTTGTCGAACGACGAGATTGCCCAGGTGATGCAGATTGAGCGGCAGACAGTCTCCAACTTCATTTACCGGGCGATCGGTCAGCTGAAAAATGACCTGCCTTCATTTTCCAGGATCATTCCTCAAATAATTTTTCTGTTTGCTGCAAATCTTTTCTCTGATATACTCAACTCATAATCAGTGAATTGAATTAAATTATTTTGCTGCAATCCCTTTTAAGTAAAATTATTTCTAAAATTTTTATCATCCCAAGGGTATCCGTTTTCAGGGACGTACTATTTCATTATATAGTCCAATGAAAACGCAAAATGCAGGATTACGCGAGATACGATGTAAAAGACTTTTTGGCAGACGAGGCTTTTTGCAGGTGGGTGCTGCATCAAAAGCCTGCCGACAATGCTTTTTGGGATAACTGGATCCGAAATAACCCCGACCGCACCGGCATTGTCACGACCGCGAAAGCGCTCATCTCGGAAATCCACCATGCACAGAACTATCTGAGCGAGGAAGAATTGCAGCATGAATTACAACGCTTGACTTCGGCAAGGAAGTCGGCAACGGAAGAAGAGCCGTATGCCCAACCGTCCGGTCGCTGGCTTGGCCGGCTTTCCCTCGCATTGGGAGCCCTGACCTGCCTTGTCGTGCTGTTTTATTTTTATGATCATTTGCCGGCCCGGACAGGTACTTTGCACACCGGGCAGGAGTCAATACAGGAGCATGATCGATGGATTGAAGTCTTTAATAATCAATCCAAAACAAAACAGGTGCTGTTGCCGGATGGTAGTTCTGTAAGGCTTTCGCCCGAAAGCAAGATCAGGTACCCGGCCGTTTTTGTAAAAAGCGAGCGCGAAGTTTTGTTGAATGGCGAAGCTTTTTTTGAAGTTACCAAAAATCCTGAAAGCCCATTCAAAGTCTACACCAGCGATGTGGTCACCACCGTTTTGGGTACCAGCTTTACCGTAAAAGGATTCGATCGGGATCAAGATGTGCGGGTGGTGGTAAAAACGGGAAGGGTGACTGTATCAGCCAATGCAGCGCCGGGGGCAACCCGGGAATCCGAAAAGAACGAGCTCGTTCTTTTACCTAACCAGCAGGTTGTCTACCACCGCGACGAGCAGAAAATGAAACGGTCGCTGATCGATAACCCTGCACAGGTCGGTCCGGCAGACGTCACCAGCCAGAACCTTGTCTTTGAAAACGCCCCGGTAGCAAAGGTTTTCGAATCACTCGGGAAACGATATGAAGTGCAGATCATATACGATGCCGACCTGATGGCCGGCTGCCAGCTAACCGCGGAGCTGGGCCAGGAATCGCTGTTTGAAAAACTGGGCATGATCTGCAAGGCCATCCAGGCACGCTATGAAGTGATTGACGGACAGGTAGTCATTCACGGAAGTTCGTGCAAATAAATATTGAATATCATCCTAAACCCCCTGACGAATCTCCATGCGCCAACCCAGCCGTCCACCCTGACGTGAAAACGAACAAGCCGAAGATGCGCTAACATCTCCGGCCTGTCTTTCCCCCTTCTTAATTCCCATTAATAATCCGGTTCGCTAAAACCGGAGCAGGGGATTTTTGTACCTCATTTTTCAAAAAAGCATACATACAAATCTATGAAAATTAGTACGAAACCGATCAGGATTTTACTCAAAATCATGCGCATGTCAATTTATCAGCTGATCCTGTCTGTCTTGTGCACATCGTTGGTTGTGGCCAACGACAGCCGGGCGCAGGAATTACTGAACCGTCGGATTTCACTGGATCTGAATGATCAGAAAATAAGTGTGGCCCTCCGCCAGATCAGCCGCCAGGCGGCGGTGCGGTTCATGTACAGTCCGCAGGTGATACCTGTCGAGCGTCAAGTGACTTTACGGGTTCACAATGAGCCGCTTAATGTAGTTCTTGAGTCGCTTTTTGCGCCGCTGAACATCGGCTATGAAGTGTCCGGCAACCAGCTTGTGCTCAGTATTGTATCCGATCTGAAACCACTGAGCCCCCGGCAAACCGAAGAGCAAAAGCCGGTGGACAAGACCATTAAGGGATCGGTGAAGGACGAAAAGGGCGCGGCGTTGCCGGGCGTGAGCATCGTGGTGAAAGGGACGCAGCGCGGGACATTGAGTGATACCGACGGGAATTTCGAAGTGAGCATACCCGACGGCGAGCATACGGTCATATTCTCTTTCGTAGGCTACCTGAGCCAGGAGATTGCCGTGGGGAACCAGAGCACCATGGAAATCGTCATGAAAGATGATTTGAAAGCATTGCAGGAAGTGGTGGTGGTGGGTTATGGTACGCAGAAAAAGGTAAATCTGACCGGTTCGGTTGCTTCGGTGGAAGGCGAGGAGCTGCTGAAATCTCCGGCGACCAACATTACCAATTCGCTTGTAGGCAGGCTTCCCGGCCTGATCGCCGTGAACGGTAACGGAAAGCCCGGAGCCGGGTCGTCGATTTCCATCCGCGGGACCAGTACATTCGGAGACAACAGCGCATTGATCGTCGTCGACGGCATTATCCGGACCTTCGACCAGATCGATCCCAATGAGGTGGAAAGCATATCCATTCTAAAAGACGCTTCGGCAACTGCCGTTTACGGGTCCAGGGCAGCCAACGGGGTCATATTGGTCACTACCAAGCGGGGCGCCACCGGCAAGCCGACATTCAATTACAACGGTTTCGCAGGTTTTCAACAACCCACACAATATCCCAGGGTACTGAATGCATACGAGTATGCAATCACCAAAAACAAGGCCGTAAAGAACCTGGGCAAACCGATCCAATATTCCGACCAGCAGTTGGAAGACATCCGCACCGGCGTGCTTCCCGAATATGACTGGTATGGCAACACGCTGAAGAAGCGGTCCTTTCAGACCCAGCAAAACCTGAGCGTCAGCGGCGGCTCGGATGCCATCCGGTATTTCCTTTCGCTGGGCTACCTGGATCAGGACGGGATGTATGACCGCATTAATTTTCAGCGGTATTCCATCCGGACCAATGTGGATGCCAAAATCAACAAAAACCTGACCATTTCTGCCGATATCGACGCAAGCGCCCGAAATACGAATCAAAGTGCCTATGCGCCCGAATCCATTTTCGACGACATCGTGGCCGCGTATCCGCTGGATAAGGCTTACAACCCCGACGGGACGATTTTCTATACCCGCGAGCAGCATCCGGTCGAGGAGATCAAGACCGGCTATAACCGGATACGCAACAATATTTTTCAGGCCACATTGACCGTCAAGCATGCATTGCCATTCGTAAAAGGCCTATCGGTTTTGGGACGCGCTTCTTTTGGCCAGGAATACGCCAATAACAAGCATTACAATGTACCCATCTTCATGAACCGCCAGGATGCCGATGGTAATACGCTGGAAATATACCCTTATGGCGGCTGGAATGGCAAAACAGCATTAACCCAGTCATTCAGCGAATATAATACGACCACACTGAATGCTTCGCTCAACTATTCGCGCGCCTTTGGGGCGCACGAATTCGGCGGTTTGCTCCTGTTCGAGCAGCTTGATGCGAAAGGCAACAACTTTTATGCTTTCCGAACCAACTTCCCTGCACAGGGACTGGACGAATTTTTCTATGGGGGTGAAAGCCAGAAGGATGCCAATGGCGGATCATTCACTGATGGCCGGCGGGGCGCGATTGCCCGGGTGAATTACAGTTTTCAGCAGCGTTACCTGTTGGAAGCGTCATTCCGAAGAGATGGCTCAGTAGCTTTCCCTGCATCGAAGAAATACGGGTTTTTCCCGGCGGTTTCGGCTGGCTGGCGTATCATTGAAGAGCCTTTTCTTAAAAACAGCACTGCTCTTTCATTCCTGGACAACCTCAAACTGCGTGCTTCTTATGGGGTCGTGGGTAACGACCGAAACGTGTATACAGGTTACCTGCTGCGAAACCCCACATTCCAGTATTCTCAGGTATACAACCCGTCGGGGACCATTGTATCAGGCAATGAAGGCCTGTCGACCATTGCACCGGGCATTTTGCCCAACCCTGATGTGACCTGGGAAACCGCATCGGTTTCGGATGTCGGGCTGGAAGGCTCGCTCTGGAGAGGAAAACTTCAGTTTGAAATCGACCTGTTTTATAAGAGGACTTCCAATATTCTCCGCACGCGCATCCGCTCGATCCCGGGGACCCTGGGCGCGCAGTTGCCGGCAGAGAATTATGCCAAAGTAGACAACAAAGGCATCGAGTTCATGCTGAGCCATCAGAATAGTTTCCAGGCTTTGAAATACTTTGTAAAGCTGAATGGAAGCTTCTCGCAAAGCAAAGTGATCACCCTGGATGAGCCCGCTAACACTCCCGACTATCTGCTGCAAACAGGGCGGCCATTGGGCTTCATTACAGGTTACAAGGCATTAGGCTTTTTCCAGACAGATGAGGAGGTTACCGCTTACCTGCCGCAGTTCAACGGAGGACAAAAAGCAGGCGATGTTAAATACGCGGACATCAATGGCGACCAGAAAGTGGACGCCAAAGACCTGACCATCATCTCCATGGACAATAATGTGCCCAAGGTGATCGGCGGATTATCGTTCGGAGGTTCGCTCAAAGGGTTTGACCTGAATGTGCTTTTTCAGGCGGCCGGACGGGTCCGGCAGGTGCTTTACGGAGCTGCGCGCGACTTTTTCCAGGGCGGCTCCCGCAATACCTATGTGGATTTGCTCGATCACTGGTCTCCCGAGAATCCGGACGCATTATATCCCAGACCCTGGGAGGGACCTAATCCCAATAATTCGCTGACTTCCAGTCTGTACCTGCGCAATGCGAGTTATGTCCGGCTGAGGTCCATCGATTTTGGTTATTCCCTGCCTTCGGAGCTGACCAAAAGGATGGGTGTCCGTAATGTGCGGGTTTATTTCTCGGGAGCCAATCTTTTTGTCTGGTCAAAGATGAAGATGTTCGACCCTGAGATCGAGAACACTACCGGTACCTACTATCCGCAGCAGCGCACGCTGAACCTGGGCCTGAACCTTACTTTTTAATCAGTTAATGTTTACTGTCATGACTAAAATATTTGCCAAAACACTGCTGGTTATAATGATCCTTATGACCACCGCCTGCAATGAAGAGTTCCTCGAACGCCAGGCGACCGATTCGATCCCGGAAGAAAAAATCTTCCAGGATCCGGCCCTGATCCAGCTTTTTGTAAACAATATGTACCTGGATGTGCCCGCCTTTGAGCGTAATTTATATGACAACATTACCGACGAATCGCGCTGCTACTGGGGTGGAGGCCCGAGAAATGTAGTTCAGGGGCAATGGTTTCCCGATAACAACCCGATGGAATACTGGGCTTACGGACCGGTACGGAAAACGAATATGTTCCTGGATAAGATCGACGGAGCCAACATTGACCAGGAGCAGAAAGCTAACTTCAAGGGACAGGTAAAATTCCTGCGCGCGATGCTCTACTTCAATATGATCAAGCGCTACGGCGGGGTGCCGGTCATTACCGAACCGCAAGGCCTTGATGACGACCTTTTTGTGTCCAGACAGACCACCGACGAAAGTTTCGACTTTGTGATTAAGGAATTGGAGGAAGCTGTTACGCTACTGCCCGAAACGCATGGAAGCCGTGCTGTGGATGTGGGAAAAGCCAACAAGCATTCGGCAAAAGCCTTTTTGGGGCGCGTACTGACCTATTGGGCGAGTGCATTATACAACCCTGCGGGCGATGTGGCGCGCTGGCAAAAGGCCGCCCTGGTGAACAAGGAAGTCATGGATGGCGGCCATTACAAGCTGCACGGCAGCTTCCGCAACATTATGCTCGATAAAAACAATGAGGAAGAGATTTTCAGCGTGCAGTTTCAAAAGCCGTTCCGCGAGCACGGGTGGGATTCCTGGGGCCAGCCCGACTCCCAGTCCAAACAGGACGCTGTGAACCGCAGTCCGGTGCAGGAATTTGTGGATGCATTTGAAATGAAAAATGGCAAAGCCATCCATGAAACGGGCTCAGGCTATGATCCGGCCAATCCTTACAAGAACCGCGACCCGAGATTCGATGCAACCGTGCTGTACAATGGCGCGACGTTTTTCGGCGCCACCATTTATATGTACGAAGGCGCGCCGATCGATGGCATTAACCTTCCCTATGCGACCATCACGGGCTATCTGATCAGAAAAGGAATGAACGAGGGCAACAAGGACTACTACGGCGGGGCGGGCAGCGACCAGAACTGGACCGAGCTGCGTTACGCGGAGGTGCTTTTGAATTATGCCGAAGCAAAAAATGAAGCATTAACTGCACCTGACGCGTCGGTTTATGCAGCCATCGAAGCGGTCCGCCAGCGGGCGGGTTTGCTGCCTTACCAGCTTGCGGCAGGACTTTCCAAGGTGCAAATGCGGGAGAAGATCCGGCACGAACGCTTTATTGAATTAAGCTTTGAAGGAAAACGCTATTGGGATCTGAGACGCTGGAAAATTGCGGCGGAAGTACTCAACGGCAAGCAGTTCAATGCGATGTACATTACCAAAAACGCGGACGGGACCTACACTTACAAACCAAAGCCCGTGGACGGCATTCCCTATGTTTTTCAGGACAAAATGTACTTTATGCCTATTCCGCAGCGCGAGATCGAGAAAAATCCTAACCTGAAACAAAATACCGGCTGGTAAACCAAGCCACCCTTTACCGACTTAGCTTATTTCCTATGAAGTCCAAATTTCAGCATATCCTTCTGGCCATCGTTTTTTTGTCAGTCGCATTTCTAAAACCCGTCCGCGGGCAAGCGCCTAATCCGGGTTTTGCCCCCAAAAATGGCGATCATATCATCCTGCTCGGCAACACATTTGCGGACCGGATGCGTCATCATGGCTATTTCGAGACATTGCTGCAAAAGAATTTCCCCGGTAAGCAGCTTACCATGCGCAATATGGGATGGAGCGCCGACGAAGTGGGGTTACAGCCACGTCCGCTCAATTTTCCGGGTTTTGGAGAAAAAACAAAGCGACTGACCGAAGGCCAGAAGGAGGTGAAATTCCAGGGCTTTACCCATGAGGGAGAGCGCATTGTCATGCCTGTCGCCCTTAATTTTGAAGGATTGAACCAGGATCTTTATGACCAGAAGGCGGACATGATCCTGCTTTGTTTTGGAATGAACGAGGCCTTCAAGGGCCCGGCCGGCCTGCCGCAGTTTGAAAAAGACCTGCATGTATTCATCCAAAACCTGCAAAGCAACCATTACAACGGCCACGCGGCCCCCGCATTGGTGCTGGTTTCACCGATCGCGCACGAGGAGTTGGGTGTTAATTTTCCAAATCCGGCGGAGCAGAACAAAAATCTGGAACTGTACACCAAGGCTATGCAGAAAGCGGCTTCGGCGAAAGGACTGTATTTCATCGACCTTTTCACGCCTTCGCTGGCCAAAATGAAGCAGAAAGGGCAGAAACTGACCATCAATGGTATTCACCTGACCGGTGCCGGCTATAAGCTGGCTGCGGAATGGATGGGGCAATCGCTGGGTTTTGGCAAAATGCCTGACCTGAACACCGACAACGGCAAGAAGCTTTTGGCGGTCATTAAAATGAAAGACGATCATTTTTTTTACCGCTGGCGCGCTGTGAATGGCGAATACATTTATGGCCGCAGGAGAGAGCCTTTCGGTGTGATCGCCTTTCCGCCCGAGCTCAGGAAAATAAACCAGATGACGGCCTCGCTGGACTCGGTGATCTGGGAAATGGGGAAAAGCAATGGTTCCGAAGCTTACAAAAAAGCGCTTGAAGTCGTGGACCGGCGTGGAAAGCCCATCGATCCGATGCTCACCCCCGCCATTCCAATGACCGGCAGGCAAGGGGAAGCCGCCAAGGCTGCCGCTCACGCGCATCACGAAAAAATGTGGCCCGCCACAACCGATCAGTTCAAGCTGCCTGAGGGCTACCAGATCAACCTTTTTGCTTCGGAGAAGGACTTTCCCATTGAGAAGCCGGTGGCGATGAACTTTGATGCGCGCGGCAGGCTTTGGGTGGCCACCATGCCCACCTACCCGCAGTACTTTCCAGGCATTCCGGTCCACGACAAAATTGTGATCCTGGAAGACACCGATGCGGATGGCAAGGCTGATAAGCACACGGTTTTTGCCGACGATCTGTATCTTCCGCTGGGTTTTGAATTTGGTGACGGCGGCGTTTACGTCTCCCAGGAGCCTGATATCGTGTTTTTGAAAGACACTGACGGCGACGACAAAGCGGATTTCCGTGAAGTGGTGCTGACCGGCTTCGGCTCCGAAGACAGCCATCACGCCACGCACGCATTCACATTCGGGCAGGATGGTGCTTTGTATTTTAATGAAGGAACATTTCTGAATTCGCAGGTGGAAACGCCTTACGGGCCGATCCGCTCCTATGCCGGCGCGACCTACCGTTATGAGCCGCGTACGGCCAGGCTGACCCATTACATTTCCTATCCTTACTACAATCCCTGGGGAAGTGTTTTTGATAAATGGGGCATGCATCTGATCGGCGACGCATCGGATGGTTCCAACTATTTCGCCCCGCCGATGACCGGCAATGTCACTTATCCCGACAAGCATCCGCGCATTGAGATGTTCACCGAAACACGTGTGAGGCCAACCGCGGGGATCGAGATCGTTTCCAGCAGCCAGTTTCCCGACCAGGTACAGGGTGATTTTTTGGTCAACAACAACATTGGTTTCCAGGGAACAAAGCAGCACCGGATTATTCCACGCGGCTCGGGCATCGGCAGCAAGGAAGTGGAAGCGATCCTGCAATCGGAGGATCCTAATTTCCGGCCGATCGACATTGAATTTGGCCCGGATGGTGGCTTGTACATTGTAGATTGGTATAACCCGCTGATTTCACACGGCGAAAATCCGCCGCGCGATCCCGCCCGCGATAAATCACACGGGCGGGTCTGGCGGATCACCTACAAAAGCAAGCCGGCGCTCAAAGTAATTGACGTATCAAAGCAAACCATCCCCGAATTACTCGACAACCTGAAAGTCTACGAAGATCGTTTTCGCTATCGTTCCAGGGCTCAGATCAGGGAAAAGAAGGCCGCCCAGGTGTTGCCGGAATTGAAAAAATGGGTGGCGGGCCTCGACAAAACGGACCCGCAATACGAGCATAACATGCTGGAAGGGCTGTGGCTTTATCAGGATTTCAATGTGGTTGAGCCCGCCCTTCTCAAAACCCTGCTCAACGCAAAAGAGCCGCAGGCCCGGGCCGCAGCCACTAAATTGCTGCTCAACTGGCGTGAGCGCATTCCCGGCTCGCTGGAATTGATGCGCGCCAGATTGAATGACGAATCGCCGCGGGTGAGGATAGAGGCCGTGGTAGCGCTGAGTTATTTCAATTCGGAGCAGGCCGTAGCCGCTGCCGCGGATATTTTCAAATATCCGACCGACTATTATATGGATTACGCAGTTCACGAGACTTTCCGCTTCCTGAAACCAATCTGGCTGTCGGGCATGAGACAGGGCAAGCGCTTTGGAGAAGACCCAACGCAGGTCAGTCGCTATTTGCTGAGATTGGCTACCGCCCAGGAGCTGGCCTCCTTACCTCAGACGACCGATGTACTGGCGGCCATGCTGACCAGGCCTGACCTGGACGCTTCAAAGAAGCAGGAAGCCGTCAACCGCCTGGCCAAAGATCAGAAAACAGACCAGGTGACCGTGTTACTGGAAGCGATCCGGGGCGAGGATCAAAATAGGAAAGGCTCGCAGCAAAGTGCTGTTCAGCGGGAGCTTGTCGGACTTTTGCTGGCATCAGGAGCACCGGAGCTGAAACAGAACCAGGCCGGACTCATGCGGATGATCAGCGAGGATGCCAGCCCGGCCATGCAGGCCACAGGTTTCGCGGCCGTGATCACCGCCGGGGAGTCGGACCAAGTTCTGCAAAAGACCATCCAGGATAAAACGGCCGCTTATCTGACCGGTATCTCGATGCTGACCAATGCAGATCTGAAAGCTTCATTTTATAAAAAGGTAAAAGACCTGGCGCCCCAGGCACCAGCGGCCGCTTACCCTTTGCTCATGAAAATGACGATGGAGAGTGAAGCTAAAACGCAGCCAACCAAAGATTTAATAACAGAGCTAAGCAGAACCCCCGAATCGATTCAGAACACAAGGGCATTCGCCGATGCCATTTCGGCAATGAAAAGTATGGTCAATGCTGTGCCCGAAAAAGACAGGAAAGATGTGTTGACAATGCTGGAAAGTATGGGGACTATCGAAATAAAGCTCGTAGCCATTGAGGCGAAGATGGCTTTTGACAAAAAAGCACTGAGTGTTCCGGCCGGAAGGGCTGTGACATTGGTATTCGAAAACCCCGACCTGATGCCGCATAATGTGGTGATCGTAAAGCCGGGCACAGCCGAAAAAGTGGGAGAGGCAGCAGATGCGATGGCAAGTTTGAAAGACGGTTTTGAAAGGAATTTTGTGCCGTCAACGCCGGATGTGCTGTTCGCGACGCCTTTGGTGAACTCCGGTAAGTCGTTCCGGCTGGACTTCAAAGCGCCCGATCAGGCAGGCGAATACCCGTTTATATGCTCCTTCCCCGGTCATTGGAGGGTCATGACAGGCATACTTACCGTGAAGTAACGTGAGGCAAAAAACAATATTGATTCGAAAGGAGGCCGGTTTGAAATGGAGCCTGATCCTACTGGTGCTTACCCTTGCCGGGCGGCCGGCAAGGGCGCAAGCGGTGATCACGCTTTATTCCGGGCCGATCCCGGGCGCGATTCCTTCCGAAAACCGGGAATTCAAAAAACCAGACGCATTGGTCGATTCGCTGACTTTGCAAGTGTCTGTCCCCAATCTTACCGTCTTTGCGCCGCCGAAAGGAAACGCGAACGGAATGGCGGTCATTATCTGCCCCGGGGGAGGTTACGGGGTCCTGCTCACCAAACGTGAGGGCAGCGACGTGGCACGAGCGCTTAATAAACTGGGCGTTACCGCGTTTGTGCTGAAATACAGGCTTCCGGACGACCGGATCATGAAAGACAAATCGATAGGGCCCCTTCAGGACGCACAGCAGGCCATCCGGCTGGTACGGGAGCGGGCGGCGGAGTTTGGCATAAAAAGCGACCAGATCGGCATCATGGGCTTTTCTGCCGGAGGGCATCTGGCCTCATCCGCCGGCACACATTTCGGGAAGCGTTACATAGACCCCGACGGCAAAACGAGCCTGCGCCCGGATTTCATGATATTGATCAACCCCGTAGTCAGCTTCAATGACACGACCGGACATATCGGATCGCGTGACCGGCTGCTCGGTCCGGCGGCAAGGAATGAGCAGATCAGGCTTTTCTCCAACGAACAGCAGGTCGATTCGCTCACGCCCCCGGCGATCCTGATCCACAGTGGTGCGGATGTCGTTGTGCCGGTTGCCAACAGCCTGCGGTTTTACGATGCGCTCAGAAAAAATGGCGTGGCGGCTGCCATTCATGTCTATTCCAAAGGCGAGCATGGCTTTCTGACCTATCCTTCATTTGGAGAATGGTTCGGCAGAGTAGAAGAGTGGCTTAGGGTTGCTCTGTGAAAGCAATGCATTTTCATTTACAGGAGCGGTAAAATATGCTCCCGGGCAGCCGATCATGCAAGGATGACGCTCTGTTTATGTCTGTTTTATTTAAAATAGATCTTTGGGAGTTGAGTACTTTTTATTTAGATACTTATCTGAAATCAAAGCAGTTGATTGAAAAAAAGAATCGCGGAATTTTAGCACAACTATCCAGCAATAATTGGAGAATCTTATAAGTCAGGGTATTGCGCGAGAATAGCTGGTGGATATCTTCCAAATTGCTTTTTACAGTCAATAACCTGGTTTACCTGACTTTGATAGGCTTCTTCTTTTACTGGGGCTTTTACCAGGTGTTTTGAGCGGCACGGCTCGCCTATATATAAGTACAGGTGAGTGTGAATGCAACGCAATGCATCGATACGGGCTGGCTGATGCGATGAAGAGCGATTTAATTTTGCTCTTTGTCGGCCACATACTTGAAATGGATCGTATGTTTACGACCGGTATAAAATCGGCAACTATTCATTATTACGCTGTGCTTAGGATTTTTACATTTCTTCTCCTGTTAGGCGGGAGTGCCGGCACTTTGGAAGCGTCCCGGCGTCCCGAGCCTGTTTCGTCGGATTCCTGCTCCTGTGCGCGACTTACAGGCATGAACTTTGCGGCGGCGACCATTACTTCCGCCGAGCGCATAACTTCCGAGAACTTCTCACCGCCCGGCAGCAGCCAACCAATATCGGTGCTGCCTGTCTTCTGCCGGGTCGCAGCCACGCTCAAACCGACGCCTGATTCTTACATCCGCATCGAATTGTGGCTTCCCGAGCAGGGGTGGAACGGGCGTTTTCTGGGTACCGGAACAGGGGGCGGTGCAGGTTATATCAATTACGGGTCTTTGGCAATGGGACTAAAAAAAGGATTTGCAACGGCCAATACCGATATGGGTACCTCGCCGGGCGCGAGCGCACTGACAGGTCATCCGGAGAAATGGACCGACTTCGGGCACCGCGCCACACATGAAATGACCCTGGCCGGCAAAGCGATCACTTCTGCCTATTATCAAAAGGCGCCTCATCACGCCTACTTTTCGGGCTGCTCCACCGGCGGCCAGCAAGCTTTGATGGAATCGCAACGGTATCCGCAGGACTACGACGGCATCCTGGCCGGTGCGCCGGCCAACAACCGGACGCATTTGCACACCGGGTTTGTCTGGAACCTGCGCGTTACCAATGAAGCCGGGGGCAGCGCATTACTGCCCAGGCAAAAAATCGATATGGTTACCCAAGCCGTCTTGAAGGCCTGTGCAGGCAAAGACGGTGGCGCTCCCGGCGACAAGTTCCTGACTGATCCGGCTGCCTGCCATTTCGATGTGAAAACCTTGCCTGTATGCCCCGAGGGCACCGACCATGAGGGCTGCCTGACCCAGCGACAACTCTCCGCACTTCAAAAGATCTATGCAGGTCCGGTTAACCCGCGTACCGGGGAACGTATTTACACGCCTATTCCTTTTGGAAGTGAAAATGTTACTTCGGGTATCGAGCTGCAACAGAATGCGAAGCAATCGCCCAATGCGCTGTTTTATCAGTACAAATGGGCATTCGGGCCTGATTTTGATTACAACACCTTCGATTTCGACCGTGACCAGGACAGGCTCGACTCCCTGCTCGGCCCGGTTCTGAATGCGAACAGCACCGATCTTTCTGCATTCGATGGCAATGGTTCGAAACTGCTGATGTACTCCGGCACGGCCGACCCGCTGGTTCCCTATCAGGACGCAGTGCATTATTATGAAAGAGTTACGGCAGCCCAGGGCGGATTGCCCAGGACGCAGGAGTTCTTCCGCTTTTTCCTGATACCGGGCATGGGGCATTGCAGTGGCGGGCCCGGACTCAACGACGGAGGAGATATGCTGGGAGCGCTGATCAAATGGAAGGAAGAGGGGATACCGCCCCAGCAGCTCACGGGCAGCGCCTACGAGCAGGCCGATCCTCAGAAGAGCGTACGTTTCCGGCGCCCGGTTTATCCTTATCCATTGTGGCCTGTTTATGTGGATGGCGACGTTGCTATGCCTGAAAGCTACAAGGCAAAGGCTTTTCCGCTACGCAAAGTGGCAGTGCCTGCGGCGCGTTATTTGAAGTGAAGCGGGCCATTCCAGACCGGGAATAATCGGTTCATTAGCTCCCATTTAATTTATCGAAAAATAGTATTACAAAAGCAAACAAAAGTAGAGGAACGCAGAAACGGCGGAACTTAATTTTGGATTTGTTAAATCAAGCCAAACCTTCTAAGTCCGTAGCTATGCAAAAGAGAATATTACTGCATCTTTTCCAATGGAGATCCTGTCTGTTATTTGCTGTATTGATGTGCTTTTGTGCGACTGTTGTATTCTCCCAATCGGCAGTCAGAGTTTCGGGGAAGATTGTCGACGAAAAAAACGAAGCGCTGCCTGGCGTCAACATTCAGGTAAAGGGAACCACCACCGGGGCCAGCACCGATGCTGACGGGAATTACGCCGTAAGCGCCCCATCCGGCTCTTCGCTGATATTCTCTTTCATAGGCTACCAGAGCCAGGAAATACCGATCGGAAATAACTCACAGATCAATGTTACCCTGAAAGCGGACATTGCGGTGTTGCAGGAAGTGCTGGTGGTCGGATACGGTGTGCAGTCGCGGGAGACACTCACCACCTCCATTTCCAAGCTCGATAACAAAGTGCTTGAAAATGTACCTTTTGCCAATGCCGCCTCGGCGCTGCAGGGTACCGTTTCCGGCGTAAGAGTGCAGAGCACTTCGGGACAGCCCGGTGCGGCACCCCGCGTCATAGTAAGGGGCGGAACATCCATTAACAATCCGAATGGGGCCAGTCCGCTATATATCATCGACGGTGTGATACGTACAGACATGACCGATATCAATTCCGAGGACATCGCATCCATGCAGGTTTTGAAGGATGCGGCTTCCACGGCCATTTACGGCGCCAGGGGTTCCAACGGTGTGGTGATCATTACTACAAAAAATGGTAAGGCAGGCCAGACGCGCATATCCTATTCTTACGATTTGACCACCTCGAAACCGGGAAAGCTGTTTGAACTTGCCAATGCAAGGGACTATCTGACTGTGAATAGATTGGGGGTTTTCAGTGCAGCCAAATTCGGTGATTATACCTCCCGGCTATCCTTGCCGATGGGCTACGGAACGGGTAACGATCTGACCAACAACACGGCCTTCACTACGCAATACCTCACACCTGCCAACGAGCACAAGCTCAAAGAGGGCTGGCAAAGCATGCCCGATCCGGCAGATCCTACCAAAACCCTGATTTTTCAGGATACCGATTTTCAGGCGCTTAACTATCAGACCGGCCTGTCACACAACCATAACCTGGCCATTTCGGGCGGTACCGAAAAGGCCACCTTCAATGCAGGGGTAGGGTACATGTCCGCGGATGGTACCGTGATCACGACCAAATACAACCGGCTAAGTTTCAGCCTGAACGGGGATATCAAAGTCAGAAAAAACCTGAGCGTCTATTCACGGGTGATGTATTCACGGGCCAAATCCAATATGCCTTATGGTTCCACGGCAGTCACGTTTTACCGCAATGCAGGCCTGGCACCGACGGCCAAATATAAGTTCGAAGACGGCACGCTCGCGCCCGGTACCAACAATGGGATAGGTAATCCCGAGTACCAGATGAATACAAGAGTGTATGATAATTCGAATGAAAAGCTCACGATGACATTGGGTTCTCACTGGGATATTCTGCCCGGACTGTCTTTTGATCCTCAGATCTCCATGTACAATGTCTCCCGGGACGTGCGCTCGTTCCAGCCCGGTTACTGGAATGGTCCCCTTGCGTTTGTAGACTCCCGTATATCTTCTGCCAGTGCGTCCAAATGGCGGCAGACACAAGCCGAAGGTGTATTTTCTTACACCAAGACACTGGCCAAAGACCACAACCTGGATGTAAAAGCAGGTTTTTCATACTTTGTTCGGGACACCTCCGGCATCAGCGCCACAGGACGGGGAGCCTCAACCGACCTGATCCCAACGCTGAATGCCTCCGGGGAGGCCACGGCTGTGAGCGGTTCGGTGACCAAGCAAACGATTATGGGCTATTTTGGCAGCGCCAACTATAACTACCGGCTCAAATACCTGCTTACTGTGAACATGCGCTATGACGGGGCCTCTAACCTGGGCGACGATTATAAATGGGGCTTTTTCCCAGGGGTATCGCTCGGCTGGAATATTCACAAGGAAGATTTCTGGACCGGAATTTCAAGAAGCGTCTCGCAGCTAAAATTGAGGGGCAGCTATGGCGTTAATGGTAATATCAGCGGCCTGGGTGATTTTACCGCGCAGGGTGCATATGGTGTGGGAGGAAAATACGGCGGTGCGGCGGCGATCCAGAATACGGTTATTCCAAACAGCGAGCTGAAATGGGAACAGTCCAAAACCTTCGATGTGGGTGCAGACTTCGGATTCCTGGACAACCGGATCACCGTGATCCTGGATTATTACAGGCGCGCGACGAGTAATCTGCTCACCAGTCTGCCCTTGCCCCAATCCACAGGCTTTGGAAGCGTGCTGACCAACCTGGGCACGCTGGAAAACAAAGGCTTTGAGATCGAACTGGGTGCGCGCGTGCTGCCGGCCAGCTCACCGCTGCAATGGAATGTTTCCTTCAATGCTTCAAAAACCAGGAATAAAGTGTTGAAGCTGCCCTATAATGGCATCGCAAACAACAGAGTAGGAGGGATACTGATCTGGGACGACGCCAAGCAGGACTATGCGTGGAAAGGCGGCTTGCAGGAAGGGCAGCGGTTGGGAGAAATGTTCGACAGGCAGCAGGTCAGGATCTACCCTACGGATGAAGATGCCAAAAACGGCCCGGTCGCTTCCTACATCGTGGGGGCGGACAAAACCCAGTACGGCGGCGATGTGGAATTCTATGACGCGGACAAAAACGGCATCATCGATTCCAGGGACAAAAGATACATGGGCAACGCTTATCCGCTTTGGACGGGAGGTTTGTCGAACACATTGAACTATAAAAATTTCAACCTCTATGTACGGATGGATTATACGACCGGGCATACGATCTTCAACTGGGGCCGGATGTTCCTGGACGGAAATATGTATTCGGACGGCAACCTGACCCAGCGTATGGTAGACCGTTCCTGGAAAAAGCAGGGTGATATCACCGATATGCCGCGCTCGTACTGGGGCGGCGAGCGCGTGCAGCGCAACCTGTTCGATGGCGTGACTACCTCCGGCAATTCGATGTACATGGAAACAGGCGATTTTCTGGCCATCCGCGAGGTGACGTTAAGCTATTCGGTGCCCTCCAAAATCCTCAGTAAACTGAAAATAGCCAGTCTCAGGTTTAATGTCACCGCGAACAACATTCATTATTTCACCAAATATTTAGGATTGAACCCCGAAGAGGGAGGCGTGGACGACGGCCGGTACGCAATGCCTAAAAACATCATCTTCGGAGCAAATCTATCATTTTGATAATCAGAGAAATCATGAAAAAAATAAAACAAATAGCCTTTGCACTGCTGGTATGTTTCTGCGGCGCTTCCTGTGACGTACTGGATGTGTCCCCAACCAGCGTGATCACCACGACTTCGTTTTGGAAAACGCAAAATGATGCGGAAGGAGCGCTGAACGGAATGTATGTGAACCTGCGGAATATATCCGGGGCTATCTACACCGTGGGAGAGCAGCGCAGCGAGGTCTTTGAAGGAGGCGTTTACGGCAGCGGCAGAAACGACCTGTTTCTCAATGAGCTCAGCGGCGACCAGCCCAATCACCCCGACTGGAGCGCGTTTTACACGGTTGTAAATTCAGCTAACCTCATTATCAAATACACGCCCGGTATCACCTTTAAAACAGAAGCTGCCAGGAATTATGTGCTGGCGCAGGCTTATGCGATGCGCGCTTACACCTATTTTGTGATGACTAAAACATGGGGGGAGCTCATCCTGCGCACAGAGCCAACCGAAAGTTCGAATGCCGAGATTACCATCAAAGAGCGCTCTTCACAAGCCGATGTTTTTGCATTGATCAAAAGTGACATTGAGATGGCGCTGTCCCTCTTTCCCGACAATAGCTTCGCGACAGGCCGCTCGCGATGGTCGCGGGCAGGGGCCAACACTTTGAAAGCGGACGTATTTCTGTGGACGGGCAAAAGAATGGGCGGGGGTCAGGCCGATTTTACGACCGCCCTGGCAGCGATCGCCGAAGTCGAAAAGGCGGACGTTTCCCTGCTTCCCAATTTCGCGGACCTGTTTGAATATGCCAACAAGGGCAATAAGGAAACGATTATGACCATACGCTATCAGGATCTGGACGGGGCGGCCAATAACCAGTTCTGGCTGCATTGGATCATCGACAGCGCAGTGCCCGCCAACATCGACGCGGCAACCAAAGCGCTGATCCAGCCCGTTGGGGGCGGGCAGGGCCTTCTGGTGATCACTCCGCTGGTACGCAACCAGTTTACCGAAGACGATACCCGGAAAAAAGGCTCGTTCCATGAAATATTCACCTACGACGCGGCTGGAAAACCTACTTTTTACACAACCCTGGCCATGAAAGGCCGCGGCCTACTGACCGGCGGAACCAGACTTTTTCTGAGCGATATTGTGCTTTACCGTTATGCCGACGTGCTTTTACTCAAAGCCGAAGCCAAGAATGCCCTCGATCAAGATCCCAGCGAAGAAATTAATAAGGTGCGCCAGCGGGCTTACGCGAGCCAATACAGCAAGCATATTTTCGTAAAAGGAAGTAAGCAGGCCAACGACGAGGCTATCCTGAAAGAAAGACTTTTTGAACTGGTTTATGAAGGGAAAAGATGGTGGGACCTGGTCCGTTTCGGGAAAGCTTTCGAGCTGGTACCCAACCTTCAGGCCAGAAAAGGGCAGGACTATCTGTTACTTTTCCCGATCGCCAATACGGTGCTGAGCCTGGAACCCAAAGTGAAGCAAAATCCCGGTTATAAATAGCGGCATTCAACCGGAGCACATTCTTTTTTAAATACAGAAGATATGGATATCGAATCGATCAAAAGCAAATTTGAAGAAGACGGTTATGTCTTTTTGCCGGGATTTCTGTCGGCGGAAGAAATCGCGCTCGTGAATCAGAAGCTGGCCTGGTTCATTGAAAATGTAGTGCCCGGCCTGCCTGCCCATGATGTGTTTTATGAGGACAAAAGCGATCGTGCCACCTTGAAGCAGATTATGCACGTTTCGGACTACGAGCCCTATTTCGAGCCTATGCTCCACGATAGCAAGTTCAGTAAAATAGCTGCGGAGCTGTTGCAGGAGCCGGTAGTACCCAGGATTTTGGAGTATTTCAATAAGCCGCCCAGAATCGGAAAGCCGACGCCTCCCCACCAGGATGGATACTATTTTATGCTCAAACCTGCCAGGGCGGTCACCATGTGGATGGCCCTCGAAGATGTAGACGAGGCCAATGGATGCGTGCGATATGTGAAAGGCTCTCACAAAAAGGGCATGCGCCAGCACGGGCGTACCCAGACATTGGGCTTTTCGCAGGGAATTACCGATTTCGGCCTGCCCGAAGATATACAGCACGAGATCGCATTTCCGGCAAAACCGGGGGATCTGCTGATCCATGACTCGCTGACGATCCATCGCGCGGACGGCAACCAAACGCCCGACCGCACCCGCAAGGCACTGGGCTTTATCTATTTTGGTGAATCGGCCCGGGAGGATGTGGAGGCCAAGGCCGCCTACCAGGCTCAGCTTCAAAAAGAAATGCGTGAAAAAAACGAATTGGTATCCGGATAAAATCAACCACTGTTCCCATATGCTAAAAATGAAATGGTTATTTCTGATCTTACTCCTTTCGGGCTGTGGAGCAAGCTATGCACATGCGGCAAATCCGGCAGATTCCATCCGGGTTTCCAGGGTCTGGGACAAAGAAAAGCACAATGCATTTCCCGATCTGGTGCAGTTTAAAGACTACTTCTACATTACTTTCCGGGAAGGTGCCAATCACGTCGGCAATGAAAACAATGGAAAAGTAAGGATCATCAGGTCTAGAAACAGAAAAGATTGGGAGACGGTGGCTTTGTTTGACATGGATGCGGAGGATGTCCGCGAAGCCAGGCTGTCGGTCCGGCCCGACGGGACGTTGATGGCCATTGTAGCGGCGGGTATTTTCAAAGACGGCAGATACCTCACGCTGGCGCCCTATGTTTCTGTTTCCGACAAATCGGGCAGCCGTTTCACGCAGCCGGAAAAAACCACTTTCAGCAAGGACATCACGCCAACCCTGGACTGGATCTGGCGCATCACCTGGCACAAGGGTATCGGCTACGGCATTATGTACACGGCCGACTATCAACTTGTGGATGGTAAGCGGGTCAGGACCATGTACGCCCAGCTGCTGCGCACCACAGATGGCCGGTACTATGAAAAGGTACCCGGCTTCAATGTCGATGGCAGCCCGAATGAATCGACTATCCGTTTTGATAAAGACAACAAAATGTATGTGCTCGTAAGAAGGGAGACCGGAGATCAGATGGGCATGCTCGCGGTGAGTGATTTTCCTTACAACCAATGGCAATACCACAAGCTAAGCGTCCGGCTCGGCGGGCCGAATTTCCAGTTTCTGGGCAGCAAAAAGCTGATCATCGGAACCAGGCTGCATGAGGGGAAAGAGGCTTCCACGGCATTACACGTCACCGACCTGGAAGGCCAGATCCTGAAAACCATCAAGCTGCCCAGTAACGGTGACAGCAGCTATCCGGGCCTGATCGTTGAAAAAAATGACTTGTATGTAGCCTACTACTCCAGCCACGAGGGTAAAGCGATTATCTACCAGGCGCAGATCCCGCTGAAAGAGCTGCAAACCGGCAAGCAGCCTTAACGGCATTTCAACAGTAAATTATCATTCAAATTACCCCATTATTTATGTCAGCAATCCAAGCACCACCAGTGAAAGCCGAGCACGTTTTGCCTTCGGGCGCCTGGCGGATTGTTGTGTTGTTGTGTTTTGTGGGCTGCCTCAATTACCTGGACCGTACCATGATTACCACCATGCGTACCTCGATCATCCAGGCAATGCCTATGACCGACGCCCAGTTCGGTTTGCTCACCTCCGTTTTTTTGTGGGTATACGGATTGCTCAGCCCTTTCGCCGGTTTTCTGGCGGATCATTTCAACAGGAGCCGCGTGATCATCGTCAGCCTTTTTGTATGGTCTGCCGTTACCTGGCTTACCGCCTATGCAACCACCTTCGAACAATTGCTGGCTACCAGGGTTCTGATGGGCGTCAGTGAGGCCTGTTACATTCCCGCCGCTGTCGCCCTGATCGTAGATTACCACAAAACCACGACCCGTTCGCTGGCCTCGGGCATACACATTGCAGGTGTAATGGTGGGCCAGAGCCTTGGTTTTGTAGGCGGCTGGATCGCCGAGGATCACGACTGGAGTGCGCCATTCAGCGTATTTGGAGTCATCGGCGTGGCATATTCCTTTATTCTGCTCTGGTTGTTGAAAGATGCCCCCAAGGGCGGGCAGGTCGAGCAAAAGACCTCGGAGCCTAAAACCGATTTCTGGCAGGCAATCCGGAGCCTTTTTGGGCAGCGGTCATTCATCCTGCTGATCATTTTCTGGTCTTTACTGGGTATCATCGGATGGATGGTGATGGGCTGGATGCCGACTTATTATAAGGAGCATTTCAACCTCTCGCAGGGAATGGCGGGGTTGTACGCGACGGGTTACCTCTATCCCGCCTCGATTGCCGGGGTAATATTGGGAGGATTTCTAACCGACCGTTTTGCAAAGGGGAGTACCCATTCCAAATTCCTGCTTCCTGTGATCGGTCTGAGCATTGCCGCTCCGAGCATTTTCATGGCCAGTAACACTTCGTTTCTGCCGCTGGCGATCGGGATGTTCATGCTCTACGGGCTCACACGCATGTTCAGTGACGCCAACCTGATGCCGATCCTGTGCCTGGCCGCCGACCCTCGCTACCGCGCTACCGGCTACGGGGTGCTGAATTTCTTTGCCTGCGTCGTCGGAGGACTGGGTTTGTATGCCGGTGGGGTGCTGCGTGACCTGCATGTGGACCTGGGCAGGATATTTCAGTCCGCAAGCGTGCTGATGCTGGTGTGCATTGGGCTTTTGTACCTGATCAAAAGAATGACCGCCGACAAAGCGGAGACGAAGTAAGGGACGGCGTTGGCAAGCTGGTGCAGTTTCCGGTTATTGATTTACAAACAATTTTATTTCTAAACCTTTAAAAATATGAATACCAACAAACTTCCTGGGTGGCTGCTGCTCGGCTTTCTGCTGGCATGGGCTGGTCCGCTGGCTGCAAAAAGAAGCCTGGCGTCTGTCTCCGACACATTAAAGCCCATGTTGATCTCAAAAGGAGGTGACGCGGGAGAGTACCAGGCTTTTCCGGATGCATGCCGGCTCAAAAACGGTGACATTGTGGCCGTGTTTTATGCCGGCGACGAGCACGTGACCAGGCAGAGCGAGAAATATCCGAATGCAGGACGGATCTGTCTGGTCCGTTCCAAAGATGAAGGCCGCACATGGAGCAAACCGGTCACGATTTACGATGATACCGATGATAACCGGGATCCGCACATCGCTCAGCTCAGCGATGGCTCGGTGGTGGTCAGCTTCTTTTCGCTCCGTTATGCCACATTTGGTGCGAAGGAATACAAAGTACTGGGAAGCCCGCAGCTGCTCTGGTCGCGGGATAACGGCAAGACCTGGGGCAAGAAGGCAATGCTGCTGGAAACGGGTGATATCGACTGGATTTCATCGGCGCAGGTCCGGGAGATGCCTGACGGGACGACCATTTTGCCGGTTTACCACCAGGAAGGAAAAGGAGGCCTGAAAGCCTGGGGCGGGGTCATGTTGTCCCGCGATAAGGGTAAAACCTGGGGCCCGGTGATCCCCATCGGGGAAAAAGCCAATTTGCCGCTGGCGGCGGAGACGGATATAATACTGCTCAAAGACGGCACGCTTTACGCAGCATTGCGGGCGCAACAGGAAGTACCTATGCATTTTGCAAAAAGCAGGGATATGGGTAAAACCTGGTCTGACGTCGAAGATATTGGCTTTCGCGGCCATTCACCCTCCTTTACCAGACTGAAATCGGGCGCAATACTGCTCACGACCAGGGCGTTTCGCGACGCGCCTTCCAAAAAAGGCTACACGGGGCTGCGCATCAGCAGGGATGAAGCAAAAACATGGGAAGGGCCTTACCTGGTCGATGAAACGCTGGGGGCATACCCGTCCACCGTCGAGTTGAAAGATGGTTCGGTGCTAGTGGTTTACTACGAAGAAGGAAAGGGAAGCGGAATCCGCGCATACCGGTTCAAAGTGCCTGCCAGCTCCTCAGATGCACCTTTTGCTCAGCCCAGGCCGCTGGAAGTCCTCAGGGCCAGGTAATGCCCGGAGCGGCCGACTTATTGATTTTAAAAACTAACCCGTTTGCTATGAAGTTGAAGATACTATTCGCTGCTCTGCTTTTTCTATGGTCTGCCTGTCAGGTTCCGGCCGTTTCCGCAAGCAGGTTTTTGCGTCCCGAAACCGCGACTCCGGACAGCGTTCCGGGGGTGCGCAAAGTAGAAGATGTGATCATTTATCGTGACGAAAAATTCCATTCGGCTTTTCCTTCGGTGATCAGAAAGAAAAACGGGGAGATTATACTGGCCTTCCGCCGCGCGCCGAGCCGGAAGGTTTTTGGTGAAAAAGCAACCAGCCACGTCGACCCGAACAGTTACCTGGTCGCGGTCAAATCCAAAGATGGCAAAACCTGGACACCGGAGCCGGAGCTGATCTACGCCCATGCATTCGGCGGATCGCAGGACCCCTGTCTGCTGCAATTGAAAGACGGTACGTTGCTCTGCGCGAGTTATGGCTGGGCCTTTGTGCGGCCCGAAGGTATGGACAACCTTACAAAACCTTACTTTCTGGCCGGCGGAGCGGTTTTTCTGGGAGGCTACCTACTGCGTTCCACCGATGGGGCCAGGTCGTGGCAAGGGCCGCTGTACCCGCCGCATATCGCCCCTGAGATCAATCATACCGCCATGGGGAACCAGGTACCGGCTTACAACCGGGGAGCGATGTATGAAGGGAGCGACGGACGTATTTTCTGGGTGGTCGCCGCCACAGACCGCCAGTCACCGAACAAAACCTCGAACCATTTGCTTATTTCCACCGACAAAGGGCTGAGCTGGACATATTCCGCCCCCGTGGCAGTCGACGATAAGGTATCGTTCAATGAAGCGTCGGTTTACCAGACACCCAAGGGCGACATTGTTGCCTTCCTGAGAACGGCCGGATTGGATGATCAGGCCTGCATTGCGCGTTCCACCGACGGCGGCAAGACTTTTACGGCCTGGCAGAAAATGGGTTTCCAGGGGCATCCCATGCAGGCGCTGCGGTTGCCGGATAACCGTGTGCTGATATCCTATGGCTATCGTCACAAACCGCTGGGCATTAGGGCGCGCATTCTCAATGCAGAATGCACCGACTTTGCGACGGCTCCCGAGATCATTCTGCGTACCGATGGCGGCACTACCGACCTGGGTTACCCCTGGGCAGTGCAGCTTGACAAGAACCGGGTGCTGGTCAGCTATTATTTCAACCTGCCCGGCGGCCCGCAGCATATCGCAGGCAGTATCCTGGAAATAAAATAGGTATTTCTCCAAAAGCTGAAATGCGCTTGAAAAAGCTGATCGCTATGAATTCAGGCTGGAAATGCGTGGCATTGCTGATGCTGACATGGAGTGGCGTTCTCGGCCAGACCGCGGCTTGGGACAGCACCGTCCGCCCGGAGATCTACCACCCGCGCGTCGCGCTGATGAAGACTTTTGATCACTCCCGAAAGGACATTGTCTTCTTAGGGAACAGCATTACATTCTGGGGCGAATGGCAGCAATTATTGAGAAACAGCCATATCAGAAACAGGGGGATTCCGGGAGATACTAGCTACGGGGTACTCGACCGCCTGGATGAAATTACCGCGGGGAAGCCTGCAAAGGTGTTTTTAATGATCGGAATCAATGACCTGGCCCGTAATACGCCTGTCAACGTGCTGATCGGCAACTGCCGGCGGATTGTAACATCGATCAGGTCGAAGTCACCTGCAACCCGGGTGTATATCCAAACCATGCTGCCTACCAACGATTCCTTCCATAAGCTGCCTCAGCATTGTAATAAAGACGGGTTGATCAGGGAGGTTAATGCCGGGCTGGAAGCGTTGGCAAAAGCAGAAGGGTTTACCTTTATTGACTTGTACCGCCACTTTGCAGACCCGGCCGGCAAGTTAAAAAAAGAGCTGACCTGGGACGGCGTCCATTTAACGGCGGAAGGATACCTGCTTTGGGCAGAAGTACTGAAAAAAGGTAAGTTTTTGAAACGTAGATAACACCTGAATAATGACTAATGCGGCTGCCGACATATTGAATTTAAAGGACAAGCACATCTGGGTTTTTGGCGCGGCCGGCTATTTAGGACAAGCCACGGTTTTAGCACTTCATTCGCTGGGCGCGAAGGTCCTTTGCGTGGACCTGGGTAGCCGCGCGGAGGCTTTTGTAAAAAAGGAAAACCTGACGGGCGCCACCTATGCGGAGCTGGACATCAGAGATACGCTTCGCGCAGAGCAGTTTGTAAGCGATCAGATCGCTCAGAGCGGGGTGCCAGATGGCTATGTAAACCTGACCACTGCCACGACTGCGAAGAAAATGGAAGAGCTTACTGCCGATGATTTTGATGCAGTAAATCACGGCGGGCTAACCGCGACATTTATTCTTACCCGGGCGGTAGGTGCCCGGATGGCTGCGCTAAACCGGGGCAGCATGGTGCTCTTTTCCAGTATGTATGGATCGGTATCTCCATATCCGGAAGTTTACCACGAGCCGATGAACAAAAACCCGCTTGAATACGGGGTAGGCAAAGCAGGCATTTCTCAAATGAGCCGCTACCTGGCAGTTCATTGGGGTAAATACAATGTACGCTGCAACTGCATCGCTCCCGGGCCTTTCCCTAACCCGGATGTGCAGGAAACGCAGCCGGCATTTGTGGCCAGACTGGCGCAGAAATCTCCGATGGGCCGCATCGGACAGGCTTCGGAAATCGCAGGTTCAGTGGCTTTTCTGTTGTCCGATGCTGCTTCTTATATAACAGGCCAGGATCTGGCTGTGGATGGCGGCTGGACCTGCTGGTAACTGGCCAGATGTGTACACCGGGCATTGATATTGAAAATTTTATGAAATGTATTTTGACTTTTTTAACTCTTATGATCCTGTCAGCCATGAGCGGTGCTAGCGTAACCGGAAAGCCGGATTCGTCGGAAACTGAGCAAATCCGACAGCAGTCGATCGGGGTATTAAGACAGGTGCTGGCTACCCAACACGAATGGGTGAAGGTGCATGCGGCAGAATACCTGATCTGGGCGGGGCATCCGGCCGGCGTGCAGCAGGCTTTTTTACGGGAAGAGAAACTATGGGGTGCTAAACCGCAGTACCGCATTGGGATATGGCGCGTACTGGCACAGGCAGCCACAACGCCAGCCGGGATGAAGCTATGGACAGACAAAATCAGGGCTGTATTTCTGGATTCGTCGGCAACCGACCGCACGCATGCAGCTGAAACGCTGGCTAAACTTAAAATCTCACCCCTTGAAAATGACAGGAATCTAACCGCAAACACATTGAAAAGCCCGGTGAAATCCCTGGCGCTTTACACATTATGGAGCATTGCATTTACATCGCCGGGTTCAATCAGAGCAGTTTCCGAGCAGTTTTTTAAGATGGCCCTCGCGCCTGATTCCCCATCGGCAGACAAAGTGATTCCAGCTTACGCGCTGCGGCAGCTTAAGGGACTTTCGGATCAGGAGCGCGGACTGCTGGCGGATGCCGCCCTGGCAGAACCCGGGGATTCGCCGGCAAGGATATATTTACTGAGCGCTGCTTTTACCGCTATCGACCAGCGGGCAAAGCAGTGGCAACAGCTGCACAAGGAAATTTTGGAATACAGAACCTCAACCTCCAAAGGCCATATCTCGGAAATGGCCGCGGCACTGGCGGAAAGAGGATCCGGCGGGGATATTGCACTGCTGCTCCCGATGCTCGACGGCCCGGGACAGTTCTCTAACGACGCCGACCGGGCGGATGTAGCCGCTGCCGCCGCTCATGCCATTTTGAAAATTATGCAAAGAAAAGGCTGAAAACGGTTTGCCAAACAACTGGTCCGGGTAAAGTTATTGAATGATAGTATCAGTAATAGGAATGAAAGTAACAGACCGGCTGACGGACGGATATTAATTTTGATCAAAAGAGAGTACTATGAAAATGCGGGAAAGCAGGGTGTTAAAAAAACTCAGAGCAGGAGAAATAGCAAGCTGTTTCAAAATAAATTTGTCTGACGCCCGTGTATCCGAAATCGCCGCTATCTCGGGTTTTGATTGCGTGTGGACGGATCAGGAGCATATCGGGCAGGATTGGTCCATTCTGGCCTCCAATGTCTGGGCTACCAAGGCGCACGACACCGATTTGCTCGTACGGGTGCCGAAGGGCAGTTACAGTGATTTTGTCCGTCCGCTCGAACTGGACGCGACCGGGATCATGGTCCCGCACATCATGAACCTGGCCGAAGCTGAACTGATCGTGAGCATGACCCGCTTTCACCCGGTGGGTCGCCGGCCGATCGACGGCGGCAACTCGGACGGAGCCTACACGGCATTGGATTTCAACGAATACCTGGTGCAGGCCAACCGGCAGCGTTTTGTGATCTTTCAGATCGAAGATCCCGAACCTTTGGCGGAGCTGGAAGAAATTGCCGCGCTGGATGGTTATGACATGCTCTTTTTCGGGCCGGGCGATTTCAGTCAGGGCATTGGCGCGCCTGGTGAATGGAACCACCCCGAGCTGATTGCGGCTAGAAAAAGAGTAGCGCAGGTGGCGCGCAAGCACGGCAAGTTCGCCGGCACGGTCGGAGGGCCCGGGAACGTGGACGAGCTGGTTGGGATGGGATACCAGTTCATCAGCATGGGTGCCGATGTGGTAGGGGTCAAAAACTATTGCCAGGATCTGGTAGGCGCTTTCACTAAATCCGCCGCCGTCCCGCGGACGTCCTATATGGACACCTGAACAATTGCTTCACTTAAAACGGATCATACATTGAAAAACAGATCGCTGGGTAACACCGGGATTCAGGTATCTGAGATTGCTTTCGGCGGAGTCGAAATCGGTATGCCCTATGGCATCGGGGTGAGGGGCAAAGAGGATATGCTTACGGAACGGGATGCGATCTATCTGCTGCAACAGGCACAGGAAAAGGGTATCAATTTTTTTGACACCGCCCGCCTGTATGGTGAGAGCGAATCGATCATCGGGAAAGCATTCGACGGCCGCAGGGCGGAGATCGTGCTGGCAACCAAATGCGATCATTTCAGAAAGGACGGCAGGCTGCTACCGGACCACGAGCTGAGGCCATTTATCCTGAATTCTTTACAGCAAAGCCTCAAAGCGCTCAGGACCGATTACCTGGATATTTTTATGCTGCATCAGGCCGACATGGAAATCCTGCAAAATCCGGTTATCGCAGCGGTGTTTTCCGAATTGAAACAGAGGCAAATTATCAGGGCCACAGGTGCATCTACCTACCTGGCCGCTGAAACCCGGCTGGCGATCGAAAGCGGGAACTGGGATGTGATCCAGCTGCCATTTAACCTGATGGACCAGCGGCAGGGCGCTTTTTTTGAAAGCGCCTCGGAAAACGGCGTGGGACTGGTGATCAGGTCGGTGCTGATGAAAGGCCTGCTCAGCGACAGGGGTAAGAACCTTCATCCGGCTTTGGCCGATGTGGAAGCGCATATCCAAAACTATCAGGCATTGACCGGCGATCAGTTTCCGGATCTTCCCACCCTGGCGACACGGTTTGCATTGTCGTTCGCAGAAATATCCTCGGTATTGGTGGGAATCGATAAGATGGAATATTTGCAGAAGGCGCTGGACACAGCCAGCGGCGACTACATGCAGCAGGATATGCTGCAAAGAGCCCGAAGTCTCGTTTATCCCGATCCCTCATTTCTGGACCTTCCGCATTGGGACAGAATGGGTTGGCTAAAATAAAATCGATATGTTAAAACTCGGAATCATCGGCATGAGCCCCGGCAATGCCCACCCTTACTCCTGGTCGGCGATCATCAACGGCCAGTTCGACGGTGATGAAATTGCCCGCGCAGGGTATCCGGCCGTGGCTGCCTACCTGCATGCCAACCGGGATACACTGGGCCTGCCCGCAGCGCAGGTCACCCATGTGTGGGCGCAGGAGCGTGAAGTAGCTCAGCATATTGCCAGCTCGTCCGGCATACCGGCGACTGTCGATACGCTGGCAGATATGGTAGGGCAAGTCGATGCGGTGATCCTGGCGCGTGACGATCCCGAAAATCATAAAGAAATGTCGCGACCTTTCATCGAAGCGGGCATACCCATTTTTATAGACAAACCCCTGGCATATGCGACCGAAGATCTGGACTGGTTTGCGGCCCAGCATGCGGCAGGTAAGTTCATTATGTCTTGTTCGTCGATGCGTTATGCCAACGAGGCGCGTATTGCCCGGCAGGAGCTGGAATCGCTTGGGAAAATCGAGCTGGTGACGGCTGTGGGCAAGAAGGACTGGAAAAAATACGGGGTTCACTTACTGGAAGCCATATTTGCAATTCTGGACGACCCAAAAGCCATTTCCGTCCGGCATATCGGGCAGCCCGATAAGGAGATCGTTCATTTGCGTCTGGAAAATGGTCCGGATGTGACGCTACACCTGTTCAACGAGATTAGCGGGACTTTCCAGATCTCGCTTTTCGGGCAGCACGCCTGGAAACTGGTTGATATCCGCAATTCCTACTCGATGTTCAGAGATAACCTCATTGAATTCATCCGCTCGGTAGAAGAAGGGAAGCCAAGGCTGGACTTTGAAAAGACCGAGCGTATCATGCGGATTATCATCGCAGCCCGGGAGAGCCGGGAAGCGTCGCAAATGACCCGGTGACCGGCACGCAGGCGACGATCAGTCACGACTCAGTATCAGGCAATAATCTCACTGTTAACCGATTTTGCTAATGCATATCAAAGACTTATTAAGTTTAAAAAATAAAGTGATCCTGGTGACCGGAGGATCGGGGAATTATGGGAAATGTATCGTAGAGGGGCTTGCGGAAGCGGATGCTACCGTCATTACCACTTCGCGGGACATGGCTTCGGCGCAGGCGACGGCGGCTAGCTTCACCCGGCGCGACCTGGATGTGCATCCGATGCAACTCGATCAGGGAGATCACGGGTCGGTAATGGCTGTGAAGCAATACATCCTGGACACTTTCGGCAGGCTCGATGGTTTTGTCAACAATGCTGTTTCCCGGCCGATGAAGGGCTACCATGCGCCTTTGAGTCAGTTTGAAGAATCTATGCAGATCAACGCCACCGGGATGCTGGATCTGCTGCGCGAAATGACAGAGCTGATCGTCCGCAGCGGTGGGGGCAGTGTGATCAATATTGCTTCGATGATGGGTATGTTCGGACCGGATCTTTCCAACTACGACGGCACCGAAAATATGGGAGATCTGCCGCCGGATTATTTCTTCCACAATGCGGGCCTGATCAACCTTAGCCGCTACATGGCCCAGATGAACGCGGGAAAGGATGTCCGTTTCAACTGCATTAGCCCGGGCGGACTTTTTAACAACCAGCCGGCTGCATTCGTCGACAATTACACCCGGAAGGTGCCGCTCCGCCGTATGGCAAACCAGGATGATATCAAAGGGCTCGTGGTGCTGCTCGCCTCGGATGCCGGGGCCTATATCAATGGGGAGAATATTCTCATGGACGGCGGCCTGAACGCATAAAAGGGCATTAAAAAATAGTATTAGTAATCGGCAGAAAAGTAGGAGAACGGCCGGGTATGTGATATGTATTTTTGTGAGGTAGTTATTTTTTGAAATAATGTTTCGCTTTTATGAAAAACATCATTCATCCTGATCGCGACCCCGGCTTTGCTACCGGCGCATATTCCGACGGCATCCTGGCCGACGGTTTCCTGTTTGTAAGCGGTCAGGCCGCGGTAGATTTTAAGACTTCTCAATTCGTGCTGGGAACCATCGAAGAGGAAACAACGCGCACACTCGACAACATCGCTGCCATCATCAAAGCTGCCGGCGGCTCGATGGAAAACGTAGTGAAATGCACCGCGCATTTATCGGATATCAATGATTTTGACAGATATAATGCGGTGTATGCCACCTATTTTCCGGGAATTAAGCCAGCCCGTACCACCGTTCAATCGGTTTTGGCCGAAAACATCAAAGTCGAAATCGACTGCATCGTAAAACTGCCTGCCTGAACGCTGCACTATGAATGAACAGTCGAACCTGGCGGAGATACCCGTTGGTGTAGTTGGTTTGGGATTGATGGGCAGCAGCATTGTTGCTGCGCTGCTGATTGCAGGACATCCCGTGAAAGCGATTATTCCGCTGGCCTCCGATGCCAAACATGCACACGAACGTATATTGACCCAGTTAAACTATTGCCTGCAAGCCGGATTGACGGATTCAGTGGCAAAGTTTGAAGCGATGCTCGTCGTTTCAGAAGACTACGAATCGCTGGCGCCCTGCCAGGTCGTGATTGAATGCGTGATCGAGCAGCTGGAAGTCAAATCTGCGGTTTACAAGAAAATAACCTCGGCAGTCAGCGCCAGCTGCATTATCGGCAGCAATACTTCCGCGATCCCGATCAGCGAGCTGCAACCCTATGTCGAACAGCCCGGACGCTTCCTGGGGATTCACTGGGCCGAGCCTGCATACATGACCCGGTTTCTTGAAATAACCTGTGGCAATCAAACCGCTGAAACATTCGCTGACCGCATTTTCTCCCTGGCGCATCAATGGGGCAAGGAGCCGACGCTGCTGAAAAAGGACATTCGTGGTTTTATCACCAACCGGCTGATGTACTCGGTTTACCGCGAGATTTTTCACCAGATCGAGAGCGGAAATGCCAGCCGGGAAGACATCGACAAGGCTTTTCGCTACGACGCGGGGTCGTGGATGACATTGATGGGCATTTTCAGAAGAATGGATTATATGGGGCTGAAAGACTACGCTACCATACTGAACAAGCTTCTTCCCGAGCTAAGTAATACCACCGCAGTGCCGGCAATCATGCAGAACATGGTAGCGGAAGGTGCGCGGGGCGTGCACAACGACAAGGGGATCTATCCCTATGAGCCCGGGGAAGGCAAGCAGTGGGACGAGGCGTTTACCCGATTCAACCTTGAAATACATACCCTGGCCGCCAAATATTCCGAAAGCAAAATAAAACAGCAACTGGAGTCCTGAAAACTCCGGCAGCCGCAACCGATACAGACATGAGAACCTACACGAAATCCGCAGCTTTGCTGGAAAGGGCCAGAAAGGTGCTCGCCAGCGGCGTTTCATCCGAATTCAGAAAATACAACCATCCGCACGCACTTTTTTATACGCACGGCAATGGGAGCCGCATTTACGATGTCGATGGTAACGAGTACCTGGACTTTACGCTTAGCCAGGGACCGCTGATTCTGGGGCATTCACACCCGGAGGTTTTAAAGGCGGTCGCAGAATATTCGGAAATGGGCCAGTTGTTTGCCGGCCAGCATATCAGGGAAATTGAACTGGCCGAAAAGCTCAGCGAGCTGATTCCTTCCGCGGAACTGATGCGGTTTTGCCTGGACGGGTCCGAGGCTGTGCAAACGGCATTCCGCGTGGCCAGGGCAAAGACGGGCAAAAACAAATTTCTCCGTTTTGAAGGGCATTACCATGGCTGGATGGATAATGTGTGCTGGGGGATTTCGACGCCTTCCCCCCAGGCGCTGGGCAGCCGCGAAAACCCCAACGTATTTCCATGGACGGAAGGCCTGCCACAGGGCGTTGAAAATGACTTTATCGTCCTGCCATGGAACGACCTGGATCTGGTCCGGAAAACGGTGGCCGAAAGGTCCTCTGAGATCGCCGCGATCATTACTGAACCTATTATGTGCAATAATGGCTGCATTGAGCCTAATCCGGGATTTTTACAGGGGTTAAGGGACATTTGCACACAGTATGGCATCGCGCTGATATTTGACGAGGTTATCACAGGCTTTCGTATTTCGCTGGGAGGTGCACAAAAATACTTCGGTATCACGCCGGACCTTTCCATTTTTGCCAAGGCGATAGCCAGTGGTTATGCGATCAGCGCGATTGTGGGAAAGCGCGAGTGGATGCAGCTTATCGAACAGGCCAGAGTGATCCATGCCGGTACCATGAATGCCGGTAACCCAACGGTGGCGGCGGCATTGGCTACGATCGGGGTGCTGGAAAAAGAGCAGCCGCATGAAAAGATGTTCCGGCTGGGGAAAAAGCTGATGGAAGGCCTGCGGGCGGCTGCCTCACAAAACGGCCATGCATTGCTCGTAGAAGGTCCCGGGCCGATGTTTGCGGTGAGCTTCACCGATCTGACAAAAAGCCGGGATTACCGTGATACATTGGCAGCCGACAAAGCAAAGCTGGGAAAGTTTATTGCCGGAATGCACGAGGAAGGCATCCGCGTGATCGGCCGCGGGCTTTGGTATATCAGTGCCGTGCATACCGATGAGGACATAGAACAGGCGATAGCCATTGCCGGTAAAGTACTTCAAACTGTTTGAAATAAGTATTTATTCGGATCAATGAAAGAGACGGGACGAGAAATGGAACCGGTTTTGCTGATAGGCGATCATCGGTTGACACGCAGCATTGCATCCTGTTTACAGCGCGGCGGATGTAGTTTTTCATCCGAAAGCCGCGCACCGGACAGAACGCGGCCGCATGCACGAACGCCTTACGGGTTGGCAATCGTGATCACAGAAGAGGACCTGCAAATCAAGAAAGAGCAGCTTACCAACCTGGAAAAAATAGTGCATCCGGGCGCAATCATCGCGGTTAATACCGAGACCATCGGCCTTGACCTTTTGCAGGAGAATGCGTCTTTTCCGCAACGCATTATGGGAGTGAACTGGACCGAGCCTGCGGATACGACCTGTTTTCTCGAAATTATCGCCAACCAGGTAACCGATCCGGAACTGGCAAACCAGTTGCTCCGGACCGCCACAGAAAGCTGGAACAAAGACCCTTACATCGTTCATGGCAACAGCGGTATCCGCACGCGGTTGACGGGCGCATTGATACGGGAGGCTTTTTATCTGGTGCAAAACGGATATGCGACCGTGGAAGATATCGACCGGGCCTGCCGCAATGACGCGGGCTACTACCTGCCTTTTGCCGGAAACCTTCGTTACATGGATCTGATGGGCACCTATGCCTACGGAATGGTGATGAAAGACCTGAATCCCGAGCTGTCCACTGACGGGCATACTCCCGAATTTTTCCAACGGATGTTGACCGAGGAAAAATTTGGCATGGAGAATGGAGCGGGTTTTTATAGTTATGCGGCCGGTGAGCGTGAAAAGTGGCAGGAACTGCTGGGAGAATTCAGCCGGCAGGTAGGGGAGCTATTTGAAAAATATCCTTTTCAAGACAATCCGGGAGCAGTAGCCGAGCCGGTTCGCAGCGGTTTTGACTTTCACTAATGAGACCATGAGCAGACTTATTTTCGACGCCCATCTGGATCTGGCGATGAATGCCATCGAATGGAACCGCGATCTTACACAACCGTTGAGCGAGATCCGCCAACGGGAAATGCATATGTCCGACAAAAATGACAGGGGCAAAGGAACAGTATGTCTTCCTGAGCTCAGAAAGGGCAACGTTGGACTGGTGGTAGCAACGCAGCTTGCCCGCTTTACACCGTCGGGCAGCGCCCTGCCGGGATGGAATTCGCCCCAGCAGGCCTGGGCGATGACACAGGCCCAGCTTGCCTGGTACCGTGAAATGGAGGCGCTGGGAGAAATGGTGCAGATCACCGACCTGGCCGGTCTGGACAGGCATTTAACACATTGGAACGATACCGCGCCAGCCGGTGAAGTGAAGCCGGTAGGCTATATTCTCAGCCTGGAAGGAGCTGATTCCCTGGTGGATGTATCCTATCTGCACCGTGCTTACGAGTATGGTTTACGGGCGGTTGGCCTTTCTCATTTCGGGCCGGGAAGATATGCCCCGGGAACGAAAATGGAAGGCCCTGTTACCGGGCAGGGTTTTGAGCTGATGCGGGAGATGTCCAAACTGAACATGATCCTGGACACGACGCATTTAACCGACGAAGGTTTTGATCAGGTCCTGGATTACTATGATGGCCCTGTGTGGTCGAGTCACCATAATGTACGCAAAATCGTACCCAATCAGCGCCAGCTAGCTGACCATCAGATCAAAAGGCTGATCGAGCGCGGCGCGGTGATCGGCGGCATGCTCGATTGCTGGGCGATGGATATTCGCTTTATCGATATGGTTTCCGATCCCTGGCAGCTCGATATCAGGCTCGAACACCTGGTTGACCATTGGGACCACATCTGCCAGCTCGCCGGAAACAGTCGTCATGTGGCGATAGGCAGTGATCTGGACGGAATTTTTGGCACCGAGCAGTCTCCCTGGGATATGAATTCAATAGCTGATTTGCAGAAATACGAGTCCATTCTGGCAAGACGGGGTTATACCGATGCAGATATAGATAATATATTCAGCCAGAACTGGATCCGGTTTTTGAGGAAGGCCTGGGGAGGGCAATAAGTTACCTGCGGATCACACGATAAAGGATCGAATGTGAACCGGAAGAAGGCATGAAGATATGGTTGAACTGAAAAATAAAGGTGAGTCTGTCACGACCGCCGAAAGCAAAGATATGCTGCCACTCTTAGCAGGCGCCGCGCGCATTGACACAACCCCTCCGCTGGGAACGCGGATCAATGGGGACTTCATCACGCATTATGCCACCGCTATCCACGATGCGTTGTATTCCAAAGCTTTGGTTCTTAAACAGGACCAAACCCTGGTTGCTTTTGTAGTGGTGGATATTTGTGTTATGTCCAAAGACTTTCTGGATTCGGTGAAAGCCGGGATCACCCAATCAACCGGCATTTCGGCGTCGCACCAGATGATTTCCAGTACGCACACACATGCGGCAGGCTCGGTAGCCGACGTGCATTTGGGCAGCGTTGATCCGGCTTATGTTCAAAAATTACCCGGACTTATTCTGGCATCGGTGCAGGATGCGATCCAAAACCTGCGACCTGCGCGGATCGCTTTCGGTACTGTGCAGGCGCCGGAGCATCTGCTTTGCCGCAGGTATGAAATGCATCCGGATTATACAGCTTTCAATCCGGTAACCGGCCAGCCCGACACGATCAAAACCAATCCTTTCGGAGCGGAAAATAACATCCTGAAAGCAGTTGCACCCACGGATCCTGAACTGGGATATCTGGCTGTAAAGGGACTGGACGACCGGTGGATAGGCTTGCTGGCCAACTACTCGCTGCATTACGTCGGCGATTGGGAAAACGGCACGATATCGGCCGATTATTTCGGTGTTTTCTCCGAAGAGCTCCGGCGGAAGTTAGCGGCAGATGAGGATTTTGTAGGCATCATGAGCAATGGAACCAGCGGTGATGTCAACATTTGGGACTTTCTCAGACCCGACCGTTATCCCACAGCGCATTTTGCAAAAAGTAAGCTGATCGGATCCGACCTGGCCGATAAGGTAGCTCAAAGCATACATGCATTGGATTGGCAAAGTGCGCCGCTGTTAAAGGCTGCCATGGAAATCGTTCGGGTGCCGGTCACCAAACCGACTGCCGCGGAGCTGGAAGCCGCTGCCCGACTCGTAGCACAGGCGCATTACGAGACCATTGTGCCCGATGAGGCCGGTTTAAGGCAGATCTATGCCCGGGAGCAATTGCTGTTGCATGAAACCGCTGATTTTCGGGAATGCCCGGTACAGGTGATCAGGATCGGGGAGGGGATGATCGGCGGGCTGGCGGGCGAATTTTTCTCAGAAACGGGCTTGTACCTGAAGGAAAATGCCGTTGCAAAGCATTACTTCACCATCAGCATGGCGAATGGCAATGTGGGATATGTACCGCCTTCCGGAGAAATAGCCAACGGTGGTTACGAGACCTGGCGCTGTCGGTACAGTTGCCTGGTCGCTGGTGCGGAGCAGGTAATTCGCGCCCAGCTGCTCGCAGTGGCGGCACAGCTTCGCATATCAGCAAGCTGATACTATTTTTCAGCGTTTCCGTCAAATGCTACCGGACGACCAGTGTCTTCCGATAGTCACTGGGGGTCATACTTTTGTGTTTCTTGAATTGCCGGTTGAAGTTGGCCAGGTTATTGAACCCGCATTCGTAGGCCACTTCTACCACATTACGGTCGTTTTCAGAGAGCAGCTTGCATGCGTGGCCGATACGCACGGTGGTGAGATATTCTACGAACGTGACGCGGAACTGTTCCTTAAAAAAGTTGCAAAAAGCAGTGACGCCCATGCTGCTGACCGAGGCGATCTCGCTGAGGCTGATGTCCTTGTCGAAGTTCTGCATGATGTATCCGGTAACCTTTTTGAAGCGGTCCGAAGAGTCGTAATGAAAGTTCTGCACAAAGCGCGGACTCGCCAGCAGATCGTACTCCGTCGTGCTGGACATGATATCGAAAATCAGCAACAATGATGACAAACGTTGCAGCCCGTTTTTGGCGGGCATTTCCCTGATCAGCTTGTTGATCCTGCTGCGCGTTTCACCCCGTAGTGCCATGCCGCGGTCCGCCAGGTTCAGGACTTTTCTAAAATTGTCTATTTCAGGGATATTCATAAAATCTTCACCCAGGAAATCATCCGTAAAATGGATCACCAGGGCATCGGCTTTGTCGGTGGCGCGCTGTTCCAGGTAGATGGGGTCGTTGACCCATACATGCGGAAGCAATGATCCCATGAAAACCAGATCGTCCTCTTCAAAATACCCGATATGGTCGCCAACCATCCGTTTGCCGGTGCTTTTATTGACCAGTACAAATTCGAAATGCGCGTGGTAATGCCAGGGAGCAGGGAAAAAATCGCCCCTTTCCCGAAATACGATGAAGGACTTGTCGACATCCTGAGGTAAGTGAAATTCAACAGCTTTCATAGTCCAGGGGTTTAGTGCCTATGTAAACTAATACAAATTTTCAATCGAACCCAGTTTGTGAAGGATAGTATCAGAAATATGGACAAAAGTAGCAGAGCGCCCGGCTGCGTTCCCTGCCGGGCATTAGCGCGGCGAATCCACTACGGTTCTATGAGTTTGTACAAAATACTGCTGTCGTAGTCGGTGTAGTGAATGTAAGACCGGTTCTGCATCCATAGCAGTACCGTTTTGTTCTTCGCCGTTTTGTTGCGGGGAACGAATGGCCTGACGTTATCGAGCCGGGAATTGCGGGTGACGGGCGAAATATCCCACGAGCGCCCCCGGTCGCGTGTCTGCCCGCGCGAGATCTCAAAGACGCCGCCGATCTGGTGGGAAAAGTAGATAATATCCGGAGAGGACGGGTCGAATGTCATTCCGCCCGAGTAGTTGACTTCCCGTTCTTTCTGGCCTGGGGGCGTTTGCGGAAACCATTTACCTGCTTCGATGACCTTCTGGTCAGTCCAGCGTGAGCCGTCAAAGGAAGTATAATAATAGTGATGCTGCTGGTCGGTGGGGTAGCGGGCGTAGAGAATCACAGGATGGTCCCGGCGGTCGGCTGTGATGTCGAAGATCCAGGCCTTGCCGGTTTCGGGTGTTGCCTGGTAGACGGGCGTCGCGTCCGATGAATGAAACGGCAGGGCATCCACGGCACAGATCCTGGTGCCATCCGCACGCCAGAATGCATTGTTCTCGTAATAGCAGTAGTAGACCGAATTAAGCGGCTCCACGGCCGGATGGCCGTCTGTGAACACGATGTGGATTCGCGATTGCCCGTCGGAGTAGTATTTAACGTAGGGCCTGTTGTTGGTGTTGAGTACTTTTGAGGTGATCATGATTTTGGGCTCAGACCACGATAGGCCATTGTCATCGGAGGTGATCATGTTGGGCTTGTAGCCGATCCAGCGCCCGAAGCAGTACAGCCGGTTTTTCTCTTTTTTGAGCACAAACGGATTGGCATAGGTGTAGGTTTCCTTCTTGTAGCGTGCAACCAGAGAGTCGGTGCGGGGTTTGAAGACGGTCGCCTTGTCAAAGGTCCGGATATCGAGCGGTTTTTGGGTGGTGTTCCGGATCACGCCTTTCGGTTCTTCATTCCTGCCATGCCAGGTGTAGAGTGCGAGAATGCGACGGTCGGGAAGCATAGCGAAGGCGGGATTGTCGTGGTCGTCCACTTCCAGCTTATTATACAGGGTAGCGGTGTCGATCTTCCCTGAACCCGCATCGAGCATGGCCGCCTGAATGTCGCCTTGTCTGGTGACCCAGCCGGTTATGATCCTGCTGCCGGTTGCATCCGTGTACAGGGCACGCGGGTCGCTGAACCAGCACCAGGCGCCGTCGCTGGTCAGGGTTTGCTGGGCCACTGCCCGCATGGTGATAACTTGTAAAAGGGTCAGAAAGAGCATTCTTCTCATCGGTGATCGGGTTTAGTGCAGCCGGTGCAGCCCGGACGGGCGGCG
This sequence comes from uncultured Dyadobacter sp., assembly GCF_946482605.1. Next base: position 107,675 of record NZ_CAMLSE010000006.1, read on the forward strand.
GACGTTGGCATGAATGTATGCACAAAATAGCGATTTGATGGCTTTCAGCAGCGGTTCGTTGGTCTCCGGATGCTGTATGACAATTAAAAAGTCATTTTTGTTTGCGACTCGCGAACGAGAAACTACTTTTGAGCTATGGTAACACACAATTGATACAATGCCTGGGATGTGTTCTCATGCGTACCCCTGCCGGCATGTATCAAGAAAAAAACCGCTTAGCAATGAAAGTTTTAGTAACAGGAAGTGCAGGATTCATCGGGTTTCACACGGTCAACAAATTACTGGAAGAGGGTTTCGATGTAGTTGGTCTCGATAACATCAACGACTATTATTCGCCTCAACTCAAGTACGCCCGCCTGAAAGAAGCAGGCATACATCAGGACGATGTCAAATGGTATAAACTTGCCGAAAGCAAACTGAATCCCAGGTATCAGTTTGTAAGAATGAACCTGGAAGATAAGCAGCAGCTTTTCAGCCTCTTTCAGACCGAGAAGTTTGACTACGTGATCAATCTTGCCGCACAGGCCGGCGTCAGGTACTCGATTGAAAATCCGGACGTTTACGTGCAATCCAACATCGTGGGCTTTCATTATATCCTGGAAGCCTGTCGCTATTTCCCGGTGAAGCACCTGGTTCATGCCTCTTCTTCTTCGGTTTATGGTGCTAATGCAAAAATCCCTTTTTCAGAAGACGACAAAGTCGATTCACCTGTGAGCTTATATGCGGCCACCAAAAAGAGTAACGAGTTAATGGCACACGCTTACAGCGAGCTTTACAAAATTCCCATTACCTGTCTGCGTTTTTTTACCGTTTACGGCCCGTGGGGACGTCCGGATATGGCCCCGATGCTCTTTGCCAGCGCAATATCCGACAGCCGGCCTATCCAGGTTTTCAATAACGGGAACATGGAGCGGGACTTTACCTACGTGGGAGATATAGTCAACGGGGTTGTGAGTACAGCCAAGACTGATTTCGCAGCAGGCAGCCACTACCGCATATTCAACATTGGAAACGGCTCGCCGGTGAATTTGATGGAGTTCATTGAAACCCTTGAAAAAGGTTTGGGAAAACCCGCATTAAAAAGCTTTATGCCTATGCAGGCAGGCGATGTACCCCGGACATGGGCCGATCAGTCACAATTGGAGGCAGCCACGGGATACAAACCCGCCAGCACCCTGGCCGAGGGTTTGGCAAAATTCTCTGCATGGTTTTCAAATTATTTCAAAAGTTAGGGCATTTCGCGTCAACTGATTCGCATTCAGCGGTGAAGAGGCTGAGAAATATGGTTTTAGGGTCCAGTCATCAGCGTGTTCTGACCACATTCAACCTTTTGAGCAGCGGAGTCCGTGAGCCTTCCGGCAATGTGATTTCCTGCTTTCCGATCCGGATACGGTCACTTTCGATCAGATCGATACAGTTAAGATTGACGGTCAGTGAGCGCGACACCCGATGGAAGTGCCAGGGAAGCTGCTCTACAATGTTGCCCATGTGGGTCCAGATCTGGATGTGTTGATAGGCTGCCGGGGCAGGGTGTAGTCGCTGAAATCCCTCCTGGGTCAAATAGATCCGGGAGTGCGATCGCTCGGCTTGAATGTAGGCGATTTCGTCTGTTTTCAACCTGATCAGGCCCGAAGTACTCGGCAAGTGAATGCTCTCCAATGCACTGCGCGAACCGGGGAACGTGTACAGGCCGTCGTCAAGATTGTGAGCGACGATCTTCACCTGGCTGATGACATCGCGCATGTTGAGCGGTTTGGACAGAAAGGCAATGGGGTAGGTTTTTTGACTCAATTCAAAAATTTCAGGCGATGATTCCCCGGAAATGTAAATAACAGCCACAGAGTATTTCCTGACCATCTCCCGCGCAATGATGATGCCATTTTCCGGCCCCGGTAAATGGATATCGACCAATGCGATGGGAATGTGTTGTTTTTTGAGCAGATCCAATGCAGCCTGCCCGGTCTCCACGATCCCTGCCACCGTGAAGCCTTCGAGCAGCAGGTGCTGCCGCAGCCGCTCGGCCAGCAGGGCGTCGTCTTCAATAATGAGTATGTTAGTCGAGGACATCGGTAGTAAGTTTAGGTCCGTGTGACTGTGCGTAACGCGACCGGTGAGATATGGCGAACTTCATACTAAAATGACTTCCCCTGGTAACCGGTATAAAAGCTGTCTGTGCTTTCAGGTTTTTTGCCAGCAGGCCAATGACCTGCATTCCGAAGGTTTCGTAGGGAAGCTTTGGCTTGAAACCCGGCCCATTGTCGGCCAGATCAACCTGAAGATACCCGTCGGCAACATCGATGTCGATTCGCAATGATGGCTCGCGGGTCACCGGGAATGCATACTTGCAGGCATTGGTGATCAGCTCATGTACGATGAGCCCGAGTGGAATAGCCTGATCGACAAAGAGCAGTATCTGGTCGACGTTGATATCCAGTCTCACGTTTGGAAGCTCGCGGGAGGTTAGTATTTCTTCCACCAATTCATTTATAAAAGCGTCAAGCTCAATAGCATCCAGGTGCTCGTGGGTATACAGTCGTCTGTGGATTAATGCAATGGTTTCAACCCTTGACAAGCTTTCCTCGATCATGCTGATCGCGAGGGGATCGGTTAGTTTCAGCAGCCTGAGCCCCATCAGATCCGAGACGGATTGCAGGTTGTTTTTGATGCGATGGCTCTGCTCTTTTACCAAAGCACTGTTCTGCTCACTGAGCGCCTGGTATTTTTTGTATAATCTGTGAAAAAGGACTCCGGCCAGCAATGCTGCGCAGGTTATGCCCAGAAGGACACGGAGCAGGGTTTGCTGGTCGGCCTGCGTTTGCTTTGCCATAGCCAGCTCTTTGCTGGAGAGGGCCATTTTAAGCTCTTTGGTTTCGTTGTCATGAAGTGCGTTCATGCCCGCCAGCGCGGTTTCCCTGTAATGGTCCCGCTCCAGGAGCGTAAGGCTGTCATACTTCTGCTGATGGAAAAATGCGGCTTTCCAATTCTGCTTTGCCTGATAATACCGTGACAATTCCAGATCTAATGAGGCCAGCTGCCCAACAGTAGGCATTTGGGTGAGCGTTCGGGCGAGTGCCGAGGCGCTATCCATTTGAATTTTAGCCAGCGAAAGCAGCTTGTGATTCAGCAACACCTTTGCCAGCTCTACACGGGCTGCTATGAGGTTGGCGTCGCGTTGATCGGAGCGGTAGATAGCAAAACTTCGTTGATATTCGGCTATGCCTTGTTGCATTTGGCCTTTGTGAAATGCCAGGTTGCCGATAAATTGATGGGTGAGGGCCTGGTCGACGTAGAGTTTCCGCTTTTTGGCGATCGCCAGCGAAGCGCGGTGATATTTTTCCGAGCTGTCAGCAGAGGCTTTGAATTCCTTTTGTTCGGGAAGCTGCCCGGTAATGCCGAGGGCGATATCGTGCAGGGAGGCGGCACAACGGTAGGCAAGCATTCGCCCCAGTTCGGAACCGTCCAGGCGATGGTGCCGCTCTGCAATAACCAGATAATCGAACTGCTTCCGGATGTTTCCCATATACAATTCGCATTCGGCAAGTCTGGCGTAGACTTTACCCAGGTCGAGGTGAGGTTGATAGGGTTCACGCATTCGCGCAGAGCGAAGAAGCCATTGCTCGGCTTCTGCCAGGTTGTTGATACCGATGTAACGCTTGCCCATCCGGTAGCACATCTCGGCAATTTCGAGCGTGTCACCCGTCTTTAGCGCTTTTAGGTAGTCTTCCCGCGTTTCAAGCAGTCGCTGATAGGGGGATAGGATCTCTCGCTGGGCGAAGCTGACTGTGAATCCAGAGGCGAATACGATGCCCAGAAGAAAACTGAAAATGCGGAAACTTTTCATGCGGATCAGAGGGGGCGAAGCAGGAACAGAGCAAGTAAATTTAGACAAACGGATCAGTAATGCACACAATTTCAGCAAGAAAACTCTCGGTTACAGACTGGTTTGTAAAAAGCGGTGTTTCGCAGTAAGAAAAGCTGGTTTGGGAACATACCATGCGCTTTGGAAAAACAAATCCCGTAAAGCGATCGGGAGCAGACCGACCATTGTCCCGCCCACAGGGCTTGTTTGACAGATCGGCGGCCCGGGACGAAAAAAATGGCATTTGGGAAGTTTCCTGAATCTGGTAGTGGTTGAAATCATTCCTTTGATACCAAATTTTAAAGCCATTCTCTCATGCGTAAAACTTTTACCGTACTTTTTCTTCTGATCACCTGTGCTGCATGGTCTCAGGGTGTCGCCATCAGTCAGAGCAATCTCAGTAACTGTTCCTGCAACGGCCTTTACGATCTGGTCGGCACCGACGCCACCGGCCGGAATATCTATGAGCGGGCCACCACCGAGATTCCGTACGTCAACAAAATACGGATCATTTTTAATGCCGGTGAAAACCGGTGGCGGATTGAACTGCAAATTATTTATGGCGGTTGGGTTTCCGCCGGCACCAACACTAATCTGACGACGCCCGCTCCTCCCGCGACGGGGTGGGTGCCCAATGAGTATTACAACTCGACCGTGCCTACCACCACCGTGATATACGAGCCCGCTACTAAAACTGCGTCTTGCGATGGCTGCAACTGGAGCGAGTCTACATCCTGGGTACCGGCCGGAGGACCTCCGCGTCCTTATGATCACGCCATTATCGATGGTGATGTGATCCTGGATACCGATAGGACCGTTAATAATCTCACGATCAATCCTGGTGGCTTACTCACGCAGTCTTCCGATCGTACGCTGGATGTGTATGGTGATCTGGCATTGAACGGTCAGCTCGATGTCTTTCGGTTGCTTTTGAGAAAGGGAACATCCTTAAACGGGACGGGTTTGAAAGTTAAACAGCTCAGGGCACTTGGGACACAGCGGGTTGTACTGACCGGCGACGTCTCGGTCTATGACGAGGCCGATCCCGGAAACGGGCAGTACTCGGTCACCGGACTTTTCAAGCTCGGAAACTATAATCTGACGACTTTCGGCGGCCCGACCGACACCGGTGTGGAAAAAAGCAATGTAAATGCGCAAACCGACGGCAGCGGCAGGATCAGGTATTATTTCAACGCTGGGGATACCTATTCGCGTGGTTTTAACTTCGATGGTTACTCGCTAATTGTCAGTGGCGTTGGAAACAATGGTTCTGACAAGCCCTATCTGCTCTCTGCGAAGGCTAGCCCGACGTTCACTCATCCGCTTCCAAGCGACATCCATGCTATTCCCTGCCAGTGGGACATCTCCGCAGAACTAATCGACAAGACCCTTGAGCACTACTTTAATATCATCTTCCAGTGGCCTCTGAGTGCCACCCCTGTGGATTTTATCAAATCTAATGCTTACGTCAAAAGGTGGAACGGGGTTGACTGGGAAAACAAAGCGGGTCCTGTCGATGTAAGCTCCGGGGCAGCTTATGTGAGCAACATTACGGATTTTTCATCCTGGGCCATTTTTGATTCCGAGGTCGTTTTGCCGGTCCGTATGGTCAGTTTCGCTGCCAGGGCTGAACAAAACACGGCGAATCTGGAATGGGTCACGAGTGAAGAAATCAATAGCGACCATTTCGAGGTGGAGCATAGTTTTCAGGGACAAAACTGGGTAAAGGTGGGCCAGGTCGCAGCGCGTGGCGAGAGCCAGGTCCGCGCGCACTATACATACGCACATTCGCTCAATGATCCGGGCATTCATTATTTCCGGATCAAGTCGGTCGACCGTGATGACAGCTTTGCGTATAGCGTTATCCGGTCTGTTCGAATCGGAACCTTACCGATATCCTACCTATATCCCAATCCGGTAGCCGACCGGTTGCGGGTCGGGGGGAACGGGGACATACGAAACGCGGTCCTGATCAATAGTTCGGGATCATCTCTTGGTGAATTCAAGGCCGATGCCGGCCGGGCTTTTGATGTCGGAAAGCTGATCCCCGGATGGTATGTACTCCAATTCGAGGATGAGAAAGGATTCACGCAGAAACTGCCATTCATGAAGCGCTAGCAATGGTTGTGCGCTTTGCTGGACTTCAACCACTCAACGTTAACAGCCTCCTTTATCTGAGGCCGGCCGGAAACTCTGCATGGTATGTGCTGAGGCCCGGGCGGCCTCCGTTTTTTTGTTGCCCGTGATGCGTTTCAGTTTGGTCTGACTGCTTTTTTGGAATCTGCCTGTGCGCCGGGCCCCCCGGCAGTATGCGTTGCTGCAGGAACCGTTAAATAAGAATATGAATTATTTTCAACCAGGGAAATTTTTTCTGGTGAACATAAGGGTTTGCGTCAGAGTTGGTTGAGGGAATTAACTCATTATGGCCCGTGGACAGCCGGCTGGCCCACATTGCAAGAATTGGCGTATAATTTTAGATTCGTATTTGAACGTTATTTTTATTAATCATCCTACCCTCTATTAATGCAACAATCAAACATTTTTGCCTACGTTGAACTTTCCAAATTCGCCGAAGGCTTAACGCTCAACGTCGACCGGTGCCGGTCTGATCTTTTGGCTTTACATGCTTTCTTTAAGATCATTCCTTCCAAGATGTTTTCTCAGGACCTGGCTGCCGAATGGGAGGCGATCTGCCAAAGAGTTTCCCGCTCCGGGCCGGCGGTCGATGACCAGGGACGCATTACGAACAACGATATCAGAAATACCATCACGCAGATGGAAACGGAGGAGTGCTTTGAAATCGTCAAACAGATTTACAGTCTGAAACAAAAGGTTGCAGCGGAATTTAACTCGTGATCACAAGGCCCGGGAAAGGAAAGCCGGGCTGCAATGCCGGTAGATGCCTCCGGCGTAATAGATAAGACGGCTCCCTGCCGGGTTTCAGGCAGCGCTGACAATCAAAAAGCCCCGTCGGGGCTTTTTGATTGTCAGGCGGATATCAAGGCAAACGCCGTGACTATGTAACAGGCAGGCGAGCTCAATTAGGTCTGAACTTGACTACCTTGTTATTAAGCGGCGGCACGGTCTGCAGGTAAGCAAAGATCGCTTTCAGGTCGGTTTCTTTCATGCCGGCATACATCATCCAGGGCATAGCCGTGTTCATTTCTTTTGGTCCTACCTTGTGTGGCTTGTACGATGAATCCGCGTAGGTTTTAAATCTTTTTACAAAGGCGTCTTCGGTCCATGACCCGATACCGGTAGTCTTGTCGGGACTAATGTTAGCCGAAGTCAGTATGCCGTTGGGCATGATGAACTCCATCCCGCCGCCGTATTCGGTTCCGGGAACCCTGGTGCCTTTTTCACGCTTGCTGTGGCATTCCACGCAGCCGGCCGCAGTGGCCATGTAGCGGCCATAATTCACCTGGTCGGTTTCGGCAGGCCTTGTGGTGAGATTGGATTTGGTAGGCATGGTGTTGATCAGGATGTTGACAGGGAAATCTGCTTCGGCGGGCGCGACATCGTGCTCGACGGGAGCGAGTGTGCGTACGTAGGCGATAATGCTGTAAATGTCCTCCTGGTCAAGCTGGCCGTAGTTCAGGTAGGGCATGATGGGAAACAATGCATGGCCGTCGCGGCTCTGGCCGGTTGTGATAGCCCTGAAAACTTCGCCGTCTGTCCATTTGCCAATGCCGTAGGGAGTGATATTACGCGCATAAAACACGCCGGGGAAGCCCAGGTCGCGGCTGAAAATCTCACCGCCACCGCCGAAATTGCCTGGTGCCAGCGGTGCAGAGAACAGGGTCCAGTCGCGGGAACTATGGCAATCCATACAAACCGTGACATGATTGGCCAGGTACTCGCCCCGCTCGATTCGGGCAGGCGTTCTTTCAACAGAGATAACCGGGGGCTCGCCAACGTTGGGCAGAGCAGTCTTGATGTACGTAGCAGCGGCCGCGGCAAACAGGATGATTGCCAGCAGCACGAAGCCGAGGATTTTGAAGAGCTTCTTCATAATAGAGGAGTACAGAAAGGTGAATGTGAGTTTTTTGGGAAAATTTACGATAAATCGGGGAGGGCTCAAAGCAATAGTTATTAAGCGAAAGTTCGGCGCTTGCAACCTTTAGATGCAACAATGTGTCTAAGCTAGCAATCTGTACATCCTGACTATACCGCTATGAAGAGAACATTACTGCTGACTTGCGTGACATTGCTGCTGATTTCGTGCTATTACCGCGATTCGGAGCCCTTCGTAGGTAATGTCAAATTCGACGGAACCGGTTACCGTCCTGTCTACAAAAACCCGGAAGATGTAGCCAAAGTTGAAATGGGGGCAGCACGATCTTTAAAGGAGCCCGGGAAGATCTACACATTTGGCCGGTATTTGTATATCAATGAGTTGGGTAAGGGAATTCACATTGTGGATAATCAGGATCCCAAAAAGCCTGAGAATCTTTCATTCATTTCCATTGTCGGTAATTATGATATCGCGGTCAAGGAAAACTGGCTGTATGCGGATAATCTGTCTAACCTGCTGGTGATCGACATTACTAATCCAACTCAGCCCAAGGTTACGAAAACCATTCCCAACGCCATTCCGGTCCATAACTATCCACCTCTCCAGGGCATTTATTTTGAATGCGCCGACAGTAAGAAGGGCGTCGTGGTGGACTGGGAAAAGGTTGAGATGGACAAACAACCCAAATGCTACCGTTGATGCCGGAAGTAACCCCATTATTTGACAATCAACTTATCCTGTCATGAAAAAGATAATTCCCCTGTTATTTCTCGGGCTGGCTGCCATAGGCTTGTTGCTGATCCTCAACGCATGTGATGGCGGCAATGACGGCGATCCTTCAGTGAACCCGCAAACCGGGTCAGGCGGGTCGATGGCGCGTTTTGCGATCACCGGAAACACATTGTATATCGTTTCAAGGGAATCCCTCGAAGTTTACGATATCAAGGACGCAGGCAGCCCGGTCAAAGCGACAAAGAAAGACCTCGGTGTAGGCATTGAGACCATCTTTCCTTACCAGCAGAACCTGTTCATTGGTGCTAATGACGGGATGTACATTTACAACAACAGCACTCCCAATGACCCCGTCTTCCTGTCCAAGTTCACGCATGTGCTTTCCTGCGATCCGGTGGTGGTGCAGGGGAAATATGCCTATGTGACGCTGCGGGCGGGAGTCAGTTGCCGGCCGGGCGGCTCGTTCAGTTCGCTGGATGTAGTCGACATCAGCGATCTGACAAGGCCGACCCAGGTCAACAGCCAGCGGCTGGACTCTCCTTACGGGCTCGGGGTTTCGGGCAATAAACTCTTTGTCTGCGAGGGCGATAAGGGTTTCCGTGTGATGGACATTACAGATCCCAAGGTGCCTTTGTTTAAGCATTTTTACCAGGATATTCCATCCTACGATGTGATCGTTCGTAACAATCATCTCATTATCACAGGCAAAAAAGGGCTGTTCCAATACAAGTTCGACGAATCGGACAGCATTGAATACCTAAGCCAGATTCCGGTTCTATGAAAAGACCTTTACTGATCGTTTCCTTCCTTTGGGCTACGATTTGCGTCTCGGTTGCCCAGGTGATCGATGCGGAATCGGCTAAAAGCCACGTGATCGTCAAGTATTCGCCCGCTACCATGTTCGATTTTGACAACACCGTTCAATTCGGGGTCGAGATACCGCTCGGAAATGGCGACTTCACGATTCAGCAGGATCTGGGTTACGGCAGTTCTGCATTCAACATATGGTATTATGACGAAGATCCGTCTCCGGATAAACGGACTTTCAAAAGCAGGACACAGTTCAGGTTTTATTATTTCGAAAGGCGCAGAATGAGGGGTTATGTGGGGCCCGAGCTCCTGCTGAAGAGCGTGGTTTACAGGGAAAATCAATGGGCCGGCATGGAGTGCGTCAATGGCAATTGCGGCTATTTCGAACAACACCCGGTGAAAGTGGCCAAGCAGGCTGTGGCTGTACACGCACGGTTTGGCTGGCAGTTCTACTTTACCAACCGGATGACGCTGGATCTTTTTACCGGTATCGGTTTTCGCAGCATTACCGGTAAATCGCTGACTCCGGAAGACGGGAACCGGCAGATATACGCGGTCGATGACATTTGGACAAGCGTCTCGCCGCGCACCAGGGAGTTCGTTCCGAGTGTCGCATTAGGCGTGCATTTCGGGATCGTTTTAGGAAAATTCAAAGATTAATGCACTGCGAAGGGACGTGCCTTGCCGGCGTAGTCCACCTGCGTCGGCTTTCTGTTTTCCCGCCTTAAATTTGTGAAAGGCAAGGCCCACGGTGCCGGATAAAACAGATAGCGCGGGGCTGCAAAATGCAGAACCCCGCGCTGCAATTAACGTTGAGTAAACAAGATATTCGAATATAGAAACCTTGTCGCTAAATCGCTACAATGAACTCATTTATTCCAATTAGTTCTATTCATATTACAACCAGTTTGATTTAACGGTAAAAAATTGCCTGCAATATGCAGCTGTGAACGCTATGGCTACCGAAAAGAGCGTGCGAGCTCGCGCTTGGGAGCGGTCAAGATGGCATTGGAAATAAGCTGGGACAAGCCTGGATCAGTTGCAGTTTCAAGGCGTTTTTTTGACTGCTTCCGGCGATGATAGGATTCGTGAAATTTGGATGGAGAGGGGTGGGGCCGAAACCCTGATACCGGGATGGGGCATCGGAAAAAGGGAGCGATTAGAAATCATTTTTCCGAATGATTCGGAAAAATGATTTTAACTACTTACTCAACGTTATCCGATTGCTCGGTTAATGTGATGCGATTTACTTTTTTCTCGCAAACAAAGAGGCATCCGGTAGACTTTACTTTTCAAAAATTCGACTAATACAGTCAAAACGTCGACAAATGAAGATAATCAATGCTGTGCGGCCGAGGGTTTCCCACCGAAACGCTTTTGGAAAGGAGTATAGATTGATTACCTTGAAGTATCGCTCACTGCTAAATTCTCCTGCTATGAACAATGCCATCAGCTGGTTTGAAATTCCAACCACGGACCTGGACCGGGCTACCGGTTTTTACGAACAGATCTTCCAGATCCGGCTATTTCCGCTGGATACTCCTAATCTGAAAATGCGGATGTTTCCCATCGATGATATGGCCACAGGCGCAGGCGGGGCGCTGGTTTTTAGCGGGGGCTTTCACAAGCCGTCCGCTACCGAGGGGCCGCTGATTTATCTGAATGCAAATCCGGATGTGCAGATCGTGCTGGACCGGATTGCCGCGGCGGGCGGCACAATCATTGTTCCCAAGACACAGATTAGCCCCGAGTACGGCTACATGGCTGCTTTCCTTGACACAGAAGGGAACCGGATCGCATTGCATTCGGCGCCGGTGTCCTGAATATGTATTGCCAGCACGGCTAGGGCAAAGAAAAAGCGCCCGGTTGACCGGACGCCTTTCTTCAATATTACGAGGATAACTATTCCAACAGTATACGAATTGCATCCACCTTTTCCTTTTGCCTGCTGTTTTTTACATGGATGTAATAGGTACCGCGGGGCAATGATTTTGCGTCAATTTGAATCTGTCTTCCATTAGTAAGCGCATTGCGCCTGTAAACATCTTGAACATCAACGGTTTTGATCAGCTTCCCTGATTTTTCGGAGTAAAGCGCAATTTGGTCGGGCAACGACTCGGCACTTTCAATCTGGTCAAAGTCAATAGTTACAAAATCTTTTGCGGGATTTGGAAACACCGTGTATCTCGCAAAACAATTGTTGGTGCAAATTGTCAGCGTTTGATTGGTGGAACCACAAGTATTCCAAATGTTGAGATTCAGGTAATAGCAGTTCGCATTGTAAGCGGTAAAAGCAGTGCTCGATGAACCGGCATTTGCAATAAAAGCATTTGGATCACTTTGGGACCAATAATAGGTTGACGACGGGTCGTTAGGAACGGCGGCGATCGGCGTGTAGCTGTTCACGCAAGCAGTTCCATTGGACGTGGGATTACCATTAACCAGAAATCCACCAAATTGGGGAGGCCCTACAAAAATGCGATGCGTAATGCCGCCGGTTGGATTGCACCCTACTCTGAATGTGATTGTTACATCTTCAACTCCCAGGCTCGTTAGGTTGGCAACGCTACCTGTTCCAGACGAAGGCGACACTGATCCGGTGGGCGAGACCGACCATGTAACTGCGGCTCCGGCAGGAACATTATTTAAAACATATGATCCGGTTGTGCATAGAATTGCGGGCCCTGAAACGGAAGGCAGCGGGGAGATTGGTCCCAGATCCGTAGCCCCTGTGTTTGCCGGGTCAAGCCAGTTACTTAGCCGGTTGTTGTTGGCGCCGCCCCCAGCCCAGGAAACATCGAACCGGCCATATTGCCCACGGTGATTGCCACAAAAGTCGTTATTCGTATTTAGATGGTCTCCATGCAATTGCCCTACAATACGACTATTCTGATTGTAAATGGGCGACCCGGAAGAGCCTGGTTGTACGGTTCCCGTGTTGAAGTTTGCCTCCCAGTGCGTATTAGCAGGCAGTGTAATTACTGGGTTTCCAAAAATATCCCGCAACCATACTGTGGCAATGGCGACGTTGGTGAGGCCATTATTGTCAACTGATATTTTTTTGACATCTCCATTTGGATGATGTATTGCTACTGCGGAAGTCGCAGCGGTTGTACTCCTGGACCATCCTGAGTAGGTGACACCATCGGCCGGTTGCGGACGATTTTGTAATTCGACAAGGGCAAAATCCGAGTTCTGAAAGCCAGCTCTAAAAGTAGACCCATTGTAAGTGATCCAACTCGTAGCATCCGGTCCGCCGCAACTTGGACTGTCGTATCTAAACCGGTAGACCCAGTTGGCGACACTCGCCTGGTCTCCGCCATCCAGGTTACCATCCTGATTGCCATCAAGGCAATGAAAGGCCGTCAGAAAATAGGGGGTTAGGTTTTGGCACGTATTATTTACCAATGCACCCGTACAGAATCGTTGCCCGGCACCAGTTATCATAAGGGCAACCGAGTTTCCTTCATCACGCCAGTTGCTACCCTCAGCACATGCGATATCTCTGTTACATGCAGCAGACTCTCCATATCCGGCATACGCTGTATTGTATCCATAAACTGCATTAGCTATATGTAGCTGACTCTTTTCAAGGGAATTGCCGGGTTCAATTAACTGAATGACTACACCAGAACCCGGTAGGAGATCTGTCCAAAATACCCCATTTTCAGGGTTGTTTTCGGCCGTTACAGGACCATAAACAACCCGCTTATCAACGGTATAAATTAATAATTTTGCTCCTGCCGACAGTTTGAACCTATCAAAAAGCAAATTAATCGTTCGTGCTCCCTGAGAAGCGACAACAAAGTTGGTTACAATTGAATCTGCTGAACGAAATTGCTTGCCTTGCCCAAGGACGTCAGCATTCACTTTAAATGATTTTCCGAATCGAACCGGCAGCCCTTGTAACCTTTCAAGTGAGTCTTGTTTTAACTCCGCCTTCACATCTATATTTGGAAGCCGATGAGTTGGCAAAGCATCAATTGCTGACAGCTCTTTAACCCCTAACTTTGTCGCCAGATTGGGTTGTATAACCCGTGTAATGATCTGAGCATCAGCGTAATGAATTAGGCTTAAATTAAGAAGCAAAAAGGATAAATAGAACCATTTTGTTGAAGAGTAATAGTACTTTCTCATAATTAATGAAGTGTTAGGTGAAATATTTATTTAGCAATTTTATCCGAACATGGTCCCAGGGAAGTCTTTGTAATCGTGATAAAAGATGATGGTTCACATACCTTAAATTCTTTTCGGGCATAGCCACCATCGCGAAATTGGAAGTAAAAAACTGAATCTCCCTTCATATTAAAAGGATCAGTTATGCCTTTGAAGACGGTTGTGTCCAGATTCGCGACAACACAGTTTGTAAACATCGTGGTGCCAAATTGATTTTTCCAGGTCTTTCCGGGACCTTCATCATTAAAAAGTTGGATCACCGCACCCTCACAATACATACCCAGGTATTTTCCCTGCAAACAGCGTGATTGCACGCCATCTGCATCTACGCACGAAAGGAAACCCGCAATAGCTGTGAATAGGATTAGAAATAAATGTTTCATAGCATTTTTTGTCAATGATTTTGTTTGTCGATTTCTACCAGCATGCCACACATTGCACGGTTGGGGCAATGAAAAGCCAGCCAACCGGGGTTGGTAATTTAATTTTGAAAGATGATTTGATGGGCGCAAATAGCTTTTTAGCGGCCGATCGTCAGTAGCTGAGATCGACCAATGCAATGCCTGTAAGTAAGGGTGCTGAAAGGTTTCGTGAATAAGAAACCCTGAGTTACTTCAAATATAAATTATAGAATTATTTTTACAAATTTTTGCACAACAATTCTAGAATCTTTTTTGGGAAGTTGCCGGAAGCGATAGTAGTCAAGCACTCATCGGTTTTAGAAAACGGACGGTCAGAGTGATCGAAACACGGACAACTATATGCCCCGCTTGTTACTTTCAATTGCGATGAACTCTGGCAAATAGTTGGTAGTGCATCCTTTTGATACCTTTTCGCCTTTGTAAAGACCGGTTTTCTCGCCCAGAGCTATGCAGCGATCCCGATACTGATTTTCGTAAATGCCAATCCAGCCAGCGGTGAAGTTCATTGCCCACTGCACTTCCGGTTCTTCGCGGGCGATGCTGGTTTCTATTTTAGTCAACAGTTCGGCCGTATTAGCAGCAGGTTTCTGCCCCATCCACCTCAGGCGCCCCTGATAATACCAGAACACTCTTCGTTGAAGCGAAAAAGCACTATTTTCCCACGATTCAACGAGGGCGATGGTCTTCTTGTCTTTAAGAAGCTGATTGGCCATCAACCAGTCGATAAGTTGATTCCGCTCGTGAAATGGATGAGCCTGTATATCTTCACAGAATTGATCGATCAGGTCTTGTGAGACACGCTTGTTGTCCATAATCAAAATGGCTAGTTGCCTGGGCAAAAACCGCCCGGTCGACCACAACTCGATAGCCAGCTCATGATCCTTCCTGATATGCTTGGCGATTGTGCGCAAGTCGCCCAGTTTGGTTTGGACATTGATTTGACCCAGGATTTCTTCTGCTTTTGAAGAGAGTTTCATGATGTATTTTAATTGTTATCCGGATGATAAACGATCAGGAATCAATGTATGCACCTCGATTTCATCTGAGAAGCTCCTCATCAGCTATGGAGTCGGTTGGCCGCACCTCGTGTGCCTTTTGTGATCCCGCTTAAATTTTGACCTGCAATGTAAGATAAAAACCCCGTCCGTCGGATGGCAGTATTCCCGGGCCCGGGTAACCGGTGGCGCGCCGGGTGAAGTACATTTCGTTGGCCAGGTTGTTGACACTGCCTTCCGCGCGGAACCGCTTCCATTCATATGACAAGCTCACGTCCATAATCTTGTAGGCCGGAATGAGGCCCACCACCGAGGATACGCCACCGTCGGTCGCATTGGTAGCTTCTGAAAACTGATCGGTCAGGTGTGTAAACTGAAAAGAACCTTTCAGCTTTTTGTATCCCAGCCTCAAACCGGTTTTGATATTTACTTTGGGTACGAATTCGACCTGATTACCTTGCACACCGGGGATTTCGCTGTGCTTGTAATCAGAGCGGATCAATGCTGCATTGGCAAACAGCACGCCACTCCAATGGTCGCTCTCGCCCCTGGCCAGCCGCAGCAGATCTGCCTCGGCGTAGGATTCTATACCCATGATAATGGCTTGCCCTACATTGCTGCGAAGCCGCAGGACGCGGTTGCTTTCATCGGAGAACTGTACCTCGCCGATACGGTTATTGTAGTTCAGGTAAAAAAGGCTGACGTCATAATTGTAAAGGGCGGTCTGGTGACTGCGTACGCCCAGATCGATAGAATAGCCCTTTTCGTCTTTCAGGTTGGGATCTATTACCGAGGACGGATTAGCAATGCGCATGTCGCTGAATGTAATCGAGCGGTAGTTTTGGGACATGTTCCCATACAGCTCCACATGGGGATGCGGCTTATAGCTGATCCCGACACCGGCCAGCAGAAAGTGTCGTCCGTTGGTACGGTATTCGTCGGTCCTGGAAATATTGATCACATTCCCTGCCAGATCGCGGGCGATGTTGCCGTAGTAGCCATCTGCGGTGGTTTTGATGTACTCAAAACGCACACCGGGTGTGATCGAAAACCGGTCGCTGAGGTAAAAGATGTTTTCTGCAAAAAACGAAATGTTGCGGTTGGGGAAGCGGTAGTCGTAGGTGATGAACCGGTCTGGCTCCACAAATTTGAAATCGGCATCTTTACCTTTGGACCCCAGTCCCTGAAGGTTATGGTTATAGCCATAGTAATAGCGGCTTCCCAGGAGCAATACCGACATTTTTTTAGCTAAAAAGTACCGTTTCAGATAGCGTGCCTCGGCTCCCCAGTTGGTGAAATCACCTTTGATCAGATCACGTTCACTATTATCGTCGATCGTTGCGACGCGGTTGGGACGAAAGCCCAGCGAGTAGCGATTGGCAGCAAGTCCGAAAAGTCTCAGGTTGAATTCGTTAGCTGCATTGAATCGGTGGTCAAAATGGATGGCAGCCATATTCCAATTGACCTGAAACCAGTTCCGCTCCCGGTTGGTCTGCCGGGGATCCTGCCTGAACATCGCGTCGGAAAGGCCTCCGGGTTGTTTGGCAAGGTAATGCATATGGGTCAGATCGAGGCCAATGCTGGTCTTTTCGCCGAGTTTGTAATCCAGATCTGCGTAGGCTGTATAGTTATTGAATTTTGAGTTAGCCCGCCATCCGTCGGCTCGTTTGTATTGAAAAAAAGTATAGTAGCTCAGCTTACCCACCGTGCCACTGGCGCTGGTGAAAGTGTTGTAAAAGCCGAATGATCCCACACTCTGCCGGGCAACCAATTCCAGTTTCCGGTCCTGAACGGGTTTTTTCATGACGAAATTGATGAGTCCGCCAAACTGTGTCCCATATTGCAGGGAGGCGGCGCCGCGCACGATTTGGATCTTGCCCACAGCCTCGATGGGCGGAGTGTAATAGCTTTCGGGATAGCCCAGGGCATCCGCGCTGATGTCATGGCCATTCTGGCGTACATTGAAATTGGAGGTCCGGTTGGGATCCAGGCCCCGTCCTCCGATGTTCAGCTGCAAGCCGCCGCCCTCGTTTTCCCAGATATTGAGTCCTGCCACCCGTGAGTACACCTGTCGTGCATTGTTGGTCGACAAGTTAGCGACAAGCTGGTCAGGGGTAATCACTTCCGATTTCTTGCCCTCGTAAATGCCCATACTCTCAACACCCCGCAGCCGCGAAAAACCGAAATCGGCTGCTTTTTCCTTCACGGTCAGCTCATCCAGGTTTTGTTCCGAGCTGATCAGATACAGCTCAACATGCAGCGCCTTTCCTCTGACATTAAGCTGCTTCTTTTGAATGCGGTAGCCGGATGAAGCAGTTTGCAGGGTGTAGTTTCCGTTGGGTACCGACGGGAACACAAAATTTCCATCCTGATCGGTATAAGTACTCAGTGTTTCATTCAAAAACAGGGTGCAACCCTCGACGGCGGAACTGTCGGATCGTGACAAAATGCGGCCGGACAGCCGGGTCTGGGCCATGGTAATTCCGGTGATCAGCAGCAGGAGGGGCAGTAGTTTAAAGGCCTTTAATTTCATCGTTAAATGGGGTAATCCAGGATTTATGCCGGAGGGATTCGGTCTGTTGGGCCAGGTCTACTTCCGGGGTGATTAATGGTTTGCCCATGCGTCCGTTCAGGGCAACATAGGAATCTACATGCACCTGCGGGGACTGAAAACCGCGCGCAGCATAGTAGTCGCGCAGCATATGCGCGTATTGCAGGATCATATCGGGTTGGGTCGACATCATTTTTTCCTGCAAGCGGGTTAAAAAAGCATTATTGTTGACGACCTGCTTCTTTCCGTTTGCGTCGGTGACCGTAAACTGGGTATAACCGGCTTTTTCCATGAGCATTACCCGCCATGAAAAACGATAGCCCTCCTCAGTCCAGAAAAGCTCGTCGTGGTAGAGCAGGTAGCGGAACGGAAATGTGATCTGAAATGCAAAAAACAGGGCAAATACCGCGTACAGTGCTGGCTGGAAAAACGTCGGGAAATGATAACGCCCCTGCGGATTGAGATAGGAGTGGGGCAGGTGCAGCCAGGAGGAGATGCGGATAATGATTTTCTGATGGAACCGGGCCGGGAAAAAGATCAGCGCGGTGACGATCATAATGTAGGGAAACATGCCGATCGGAAACAGCAACGAGGTCGCCAGGTGAAAAACAACCACAGAAACGTAGGCAAATGGCCTGGTTTTACGGTTCCATAGCAAAAAGCCAATGCTCAGGTCATACATGCAGCCTACCCAGCTGAAAGCGTAGGCTGTCGACGTGTCGTTGAACAGCGGCCCGATCAACGGGATGTCGTTTTTGGCGGGCAGCCATATTTTGAGCGGCAATGCATGAAGCAGCCAATCACTGTTGAGCTTGGCCAGGCCGGCGTAGAAGTAGAGTATGCAGACCACCAGCCGGATGCTGTCGGTGCACCACGCGGGTATCTGCGAAGCCGGCAATTTTGGATCGCGGCAGGAGTCCACAGACCATAGCGTGTGCGCAGGCAGAAACATGAGCATAAAGCAAAGGACGCTCACGAAGTAGTAGTGGTTCAGGTAGGTGCTTTT
The DNA here is from genome assembly GCF_946482605.1 of uncultured Dyadobacter sp. The sequence continues at coordinate 126,241 of NZ_CAMLSE010000006.1, forward strand.
ATCGATGAGTTCGATATAGGTAAAACTCAGAAAAAGCGCCACCGACGCCCACCTGTAAAACCAACCGACGGCCACCAGCAGGGCGGAAAAACCGCATATTGCAAAAAGGACGTAGGTCCATTCTCCCAGAGGCTTCACGAAAGCAAAGCCGTAGAACGGGAAAAAGAACTGCGGGTCGATATACAGCTCCCTGACCCAGCCCATAGCCACAAAACGGCAGACACTAATCAACAGCATCAGGCCGAAAATGGCCCTGAACATGGCCAGCGGAGCCGCTGAGGAATATTTTTGCAGATAATCCCGCATGGATTCGTACTAGTCGCCGTCGTTGTCGGTATAGGTAATGGTAATGCTCATGGCCGAGGTCATATCCACTTTCAGCATCCGCACCGCCTTTTGCATTTCGTTGTACGTGTCTTTCATGGCCTGGTTGTTGGTTTTGACCTCTTCGTACAGATTGGATTTTAACACCTCGATTTTACCGGTACTCGCCTGGAATTGTGTGTTGATGCTCTCGGTCAGTAACTTACCGGTACTGCTGTCTTTCACACCCAATGCGTCCAGGTAGCTTTTAAGTCCGGGACCAGCTTCGCCGGTAGCGGTGTGCTTGCCATTGAAAAAGTCGACGTATGCCCTGTGTGCCGTTTCGGCAAGTACCTTGGAAATATCCTTTTTATAATAAGCTTCCACCTTTTCGGGAGCGGGAATGCCATTCGCCATCGCACCGGAGGGAATGCCGAATTTACCCGAGCGGATGTAACGCTCGTAATGAAGTACAATGCCGTTGACCATCAGGGATGTCGATGAACCGATATCCAGGCCGGTTTTGGTAGTAAATGTATTGAGATACTCCCCGTTCCATTCTCCCATGACCTTGCCCAGCAGCGATTCCATGCGGGTAGTGATCTGGTTGATGTAGGCGAGTTTTTTGGCAGCATCACTCGCTGTCGTATATTCTGCGAGGATAGCTGCGTCGTTAGCACCGATGCCGTTGATGAGGTAATCGAGCGCGGGAAAGCCCTGGGTGGCGTACGAGCCGGGGACTTCGAGGCTGGATGTGGGATCGGCGATGTTGGCGGCAATGCCGTTAACATTGGCCGGATAGATGTTGAAGAAGTTGCGGATCGTGTGTTTTTCGCCAGGGCCGAAATCAAACAGCTCGACACGCTGCCAGGCAATGTAGGCGGTGGCCCAAGCGGCGCGGAATTCGGTCAGATTCTGGGCATCCGGCTTGGCTGTAAATGCTTTGGATTTCTCGACCATCCGGTCAAAGCGGGTTTTGAACTGATCATAAGAGGGGAGTATAATCCTTTCCGCAATACTTTTCAGCATCGCAGCCCGGTCCTTTCCTTCATCGACTGGTTGGGGATCAGGTTTTTCGCTTCCGCTCGAACAGCCCAGGAAAAGCAAAGTCAGCAGGAGGGCGAAGTACTTTTTCATCAGAGTCACAGGTTAGATTTTAAACGACAAATGGTGGACCGGCTAAATCGCCGATCCACCCACTGGAAATGAGATAATATAAACTGTTACAGCTTGAATTTCTTGGTAATTGCGTCTGCTGCCGCGTTAATCTTGTCATTGGTAAGATCCCAGAAGCCGTTTGGCGAGCCGATCAGGCCGAGCAGGATAGCGTCGGAGAATGCTGCATCGGCACCATTGATGGTGGCGAAGCGGAGCGAGTAAATGAAACCCAGCCCTTCGCCCATGGCATGCGCACGGGTAGCGTCGTCGGTCCCTGATTTCCATTTGCCGAGGTAACCCAGGGCAGCGGAAGCGATGGCTTTCTCCATTTCAGTACGAATGAATGTCGCCTGCGTTTTCAGTTCGGTTTTGTCGTTGTTCACGATCGCCACGCGGCCTTTCAGGAATGCGCTGTGGATTTTGGCATAGCTAGCCTTGTTGTATTCCCAAAGGTATGAACCCAGAAAGGACTCGGTAGCTTTGGCGCCTTTGGCAGCGTCCGTTGCGCCTTCGAGGAAGATCGGGTTAGGCGTGAGCAAGCCGAATGCTTCGTCCCAATTGTGTTCCAGGGCAGTGTACTTTTTGCCTGAAACCAACGTTTTGTTATCCGCTTCAAGGCCTTTGTCCAGCTGAATATTGCCGATGTAGTCGAGCTGCAATGCGCCGATCAGGCCTTTCTGGATGATCTGTGCGATTTCAATTCCTTTGGCATCCACAAGGTAGTTGCCCAGCTTGCCCGCTTTTCCTTTCTCGGCTTTCGCTTTCACGGATTTGCTGGCTTCGGCGATTTGCGCAAAGTAAGCTTCCAAAGCGGCACGGTTCGTTTCCGCTTCGGCGGCAGGCTTGGACGACGCAGTTACGCTGCGAAGTTGTACGCCGGATGCGTTCAAATCATTTCCATTTACCTGCACGGCGCCGGATTTAATGTCTTTGAACGGGTTACCAGTATTCGCATAGAGGTTTTTCATCACAGCAGCATCAAGGGTCGCCGAGTCACGTACCGCGCTGCCGAGGTAGTAATTCAACGCCTGGAACATCCTGTAACGGTCGGTGCCCGACTTCAAATCGGCAGTAGTATCACCTTTGGCGTCAACGAAGAGGCTTTTATAGGGCGTTGTAGGCGTCACTTTCGCGTAGTCGATCTTGGCGCGAAGATCTTGTTGTACGGGAGGCGTAGGCTCGTCGTCATCTGAGCAGGAGACAAGTCCGAACGCAACCACAGAGGCGAACAACATAGCCCGCAACTTGAAATTGTAGTGTAGCATTTGATGCAGTAAGCGTTTTTGTTAAGGATGTAACTCGATGGTTTATTTAGAACAATTATAAACCTTGGCAAACATAGATATTATTTAGAATTGGAACAAATTATCGAACAAAGAGTGTGAAAAAGTTTTTTAGGGATAAAAAGCAAAAGGGACATTCCGCTTTGAATGCGAGCCATTTGGCCCGGCATTCCAGGAATGTCCCAACTACTAACTTAACCCGTTGATAAGGCGCTAGCTGCCGCTTTCGGCTTTCTTCTTACTGTTGAACTTCTTCTCGGCTGTTTTGGCTTTTTCAAAATCCAGCACCACGCCGTTGATACAATACCTGAGGCCGGTAGGAGGCGGGCCATCGTCGAAAACGTGACCTAAGTGCGATTTGCAACGGCCGCACATTACCTCAATGCGGTGCATTCCGAGGCTGTTATCAGTCGCTTCGATAATTGACTTCTTGCTGATAGGCTCAAAGAAGCTGGGCCATCCGCAACCGCTTTCGTACTTGGCGTCGCTTTCGAAAAGGGCATTCCCGCAAACGGCGCAGTAGAATGTGCCGACCTCTTTGGAATGCTCGTATTCGCTGGTGAACGGGCGTTCGGTGCCCTTCAGGCGTGCTACGCGGTATACTTCCGGAGAGAGGACTTTTTGCCAGTCGTCGTTACTTTTTTTGACGGGCGCCGTCTCGGTACGCGAATATTCGGGTGCTTTGGAGGCCGGTTTGCCCTGGTCGGCGGAGGATTGCCCGTAGCAGTTCTGCAGCGCGAGGGCGAATACTCCGGCTATGGCTGCCATGATGAAATTTTTCATGCGGTTATGATCTGTTTTCCTTGATATACGATTTAAACAACCGGATAGGTCAAACAAATTCCCCGAATTTTATAACAAAAGTATCACAAGGCAGGTCAGATGAACACCGACAAGTCACGCACGCCCAGTTTGCGGGATGTCGTGAAGCCTTCCCCATACTTTACGCCGATCGCGTGACCCATTTCCTGCGCGCGGGCGATGACGAATTCCAGGAATTCCGGCGATGAAATGTAGCTCTGCGGCTCGCCTTCACCTTTGTACTCCGGCACATGGAACTGGCTTTTGAATGCCTTGATGGCCTGGATCTTTTTGTCGTGAAAATCGGTAATATCTACGATGAAATCAGGCGTAATGTACCGGTCCTGAATGGAATGGAAAACTTGTTTCGGCCGCCATGCTTCCTGTTCATTTCCCTGCTCATCATAGGTTTTGACCATCCGCAGGCCCGAGTAGAAGGAGGCTTCCGCGACCAGCTCGGCTCCGCGACCGTGATCGGGATGGCGGTCATTAATGGCGTTGGTAATAACGATTTCGGGCTGGTATTTGCGGATAAAAGGGATAATCGCTTTCTGGTGTTCCTCATTGTTTTGAAAAAAACCATCGGCTAGCCCTACATTCTCGCGTACTTCAATTCCCAGAATGCGGGCGGCATCGAGTCCCTCCTGAATGCGTCCCTCGGGCGTCCCGCGGGTACCGAGTTCTCCTTTCGTTAAATCAATAATACCTACTTTTTTGCCCAATGCGATTTGCGCGAGCAACGTACCGGCACAACACAGTTCCACATCGTCGGGATGTGCTGTGATGGCAAGAATATCTAATTTCATGATCGTTTCAGGTTATTTAATGCGCAGTTTCTGTCCGATCCGCAGCGTAGCGCGGGTCGACATGCGGTTTCGGCGGGCAATGGAGGAAATGCTCACACCATAGCGGGAGGCAATGGAGCCGAGCGTATCGCCGGATCTTACTTTGTGCAGAATGGAGCGGGTATAAGCGGCAGGTGCGTCGCCGGATTCAAATTCGCTTTTGGTTGATTTTCCGCGTATGTGGCTCCAAGCCGAGCTGGTTAGTAAAAAATGGTCGGATTTAATGGCGGCTCCCGGCCAATCGAATATATGTTCGGGGTCAAACGGGTTACCCTCGTACCGGTTTTCATAATGCAAATGCGAACCCGAGCTGCGGCCGGTATTTCCACCCAAACCGATCACCTCGCCCGCCTTCACCAACTGGCCTGATTCGACCATTTGCTTCGAAAGGTGGCCATACAATGTTTCGAGGCCGTTATAATGCCTTACTACGACAAACCGGCCATAACCGCTGCCATCCCAGGCCACGATCCGTACCATGCCGTCGTAGGTACTGCGGACAGAATCGCCTGTTTCGAGGTCGAGGTCGGTGCCGTTGTGCCAGCGGCCCCAGCGGTATGCAAAATGGGAGGTTACCGGCGTGCGGTCCATCGGCGCGGCCCACATGCGGTTGGCGGCCTGGTCATACAGTTTCAGGTCTACCGGCTCGTCAAATTCAGCCGGGCTTAGTCCATAGGGATTAATGGTGCGGGCGTCCCAGATCACGTAGTATTCAGCTGCCTTTACCCATTCGTCTGCCACGAGGAGCGAATCTTCGGCAATGGCAACTTCCGGCTCGCTCTCATCGATCGTCGCAGTGTCTTCACTTACAACCGGGTTGAGGGGTTTAACCGGCTCGAACTGGCTCTGGAATTTCAGATTGGATGTTTCCACCTCGTATTCATCCTCAGGCTGAGGGGCGGCGGCCTTGGTAGTCGGACCCTCGTTGGCATTGTTGCCCGACTGGTTGATCTTGGGGTTCTTACGGAATTTTCCTCGCTCTTGCGCTTGCGTGTTCCAGGAGATCAGACACACGGCCATTAGCAAACAGACAATAAGCTTTACTTTCATAAGTATAATACCAAATCAGACTACGCTGGTGTTGACCATTCAGCGTAGCCTGACTCCTATTAGGGGTTGTGCGATTAATTAAGCTGTTTCTTCTTCGATTATAACGTCCACTTCCCGTTCCACAAGGAATCTCTCAGCATCCAGCGCAGCCATACAACCTGTTCCAGCAGCGGTGATCGCCTGGCGGTAAACATTGTCCTGAGCATCACCGCAAGCAAATACGCCTTTGATGTTGGTGCAGGAGCTGCCTTTAATGGTCTGGATATATCCGGTCTCGTCCATATGGAGGTAACCTTTGAAAATATCCGTGTTCGGTTTGTGGCCAATCGCAACAAAGAAACCGGTAGCTTCCAAAAGTTGCTCCTCGCCCGTTTTATTATTTTTGACCAACACCGATTCCAGGCCGTGCTCACCGTTCAATTTCACGGTTTCGGTATTCCAAAGGATTTCGATATTCGGTAGCGTTTCCAAACGTTTCTGCATGATCTTCGATGCGCGCATTTCGTCGCGGCGAACGAGCAGGTATACTTTGCGGCAAAGTTTCGCCAGGTAGCTCGCTTCTTCGGCAGCGGTATCACCCGCACCTACTACGACCACATCCTGTCCGCGGAAGAAGAAACCATCACAAACAGCGCAGGCAGATACGCCATGCCCGTTCAAACGTTCCTCCCCTTCAATGCCCAGCCATTTGGCCGAAGCACCCGTTGAAATAATGACTGCATCGGCAGTGATCTCGTGCTTGTTGTCGATGATCACTTTGTGCGGGTAACCTGTGAAATCAACCGAAGTGGCGAGGCCGTAACGCACATCGGTACCGAAGCGTTTGGCCTGTTTTTCAAAGTTGATCATCATTTCAGGGCCGGTAATGCCGTCGGGATAGCCCGGATAATTGTCAACTTCCGTAGTGATGGTCAATTGGCCACCCGGCTGGGCGCCCTGGTAAAGTACTGGGTTCAATCCCGCGCGGGATGCATATATGGCGGCTGTGTAACCGGCAGGGCCGGAGCCGATAATTAAGCAGGAGACTTTCTCGGATGACATGTTATTATAAAAACTACTGTTAATGACAAATGTTCTATGGATCAGCTGGGGTTTCCAGCGGTGCCAGACAAGGCAAATCTTCGTGTGTGAAAGTGAATTTTGCCTTTCTGTACTTGTTGGTACAACACAGGCAGACTGACAAAAGTGCAAAATTTCAGCCCGTTATGCAAATGCATTTAGAGGATGCGCCACTCGATCCTTCGGTTTTTCTGCCGGTTTTCATCCGAATCGTTGGGCGCTTTGGGCGTTGTTTCACCATAACCTTTGGCCAAAATCCGGTCCGCCGCAATTCCCGACTGTTGCAGATAATATTGCACCGACTGCGCCCGGCGTTGCGAAAGTGCCATATTCTCAGTGTCCGAGCCCACATCGTCGGTGTGGCCGGATATTTCGATTTTAATGGTTTTGTTTTTGTGCAAAAAGTCGCTCAGCTTGTCGAGCTCCACTTTCGACTTGTCGTCGAGAATATATTCTCCTGTTTTAAAGAAGATGTTATTCAAAACCTCCGAGCGGTCCTTTTCAATCGCTTCCAGCGGGATTTCAAGGTCGACAAACGACTGGTCGCTACCAACCGAGAATGAAAGACTTTTAAACAAATATCCCGGTTTTGAAACATAAAATGCATATTCACCCCCGCTGTTCAAAACCGCCAGAAATGAGCCGTTCTGGCCGTCAGAAGTAAATGAACCTACTTTGCTCTGTGTTTTCAGGTCGAAAAGATCGATTTCGGAAGCGAGTACCGTCCCCGTTTTTTTATCAAACACCTTACCCTTCGCATAGCGCGTAGGCGTGATGATCTTTTGCAGCGACTCGGGTACCCGGAAAGTATAGATCAGCGAGCGCCCGCCACCTTTTTCGGTGTCGTCATCCGTATAATAGGCATTCTCGCCATTGGAAGCGATGAACAGCCCTACCTGATCGGACACCGTGTTGATAGGGTATCCAATGTTGGCCGGCGTTGCCCATACCGTATCGATTTTTTGGGTAATAAAAATATCAAAGCCACCCATGCCCGGCAAGCCGTTGGACGAATAAAACAGCGTGCGGTTGTTGGCATGAATAAATGGTGCATTCTCGTCGTCGGTCGTGTTGATTACCGGGCCGAGGTTTTTGGGTGCGGTCCATTGCTTTTTATCGTCCAGGTGCGTCACCCAAATGTCCCGCTTGCCCACGCCGCCTTTCCGGTCGGATGCGAAATAGAGCGTATGACCATCCGCAGACAGCGAGGGTTGCGATTCCCATTCCCGCGAATTGACCTCCTGGCCGAGGTTCACGGGCTGGCTCCATTCCTTACCTACTTTATGGGAAATGTACAAATCGCAGCTACCGTGACCGTCGGGGCGGTTGCAGGCCGTGAAAACAAGCGTGCGGCCGTCGGCGGAAACTGTGCAAGTACCTTCGTTATTGGTGGTATTAATAGATTTGGAAATTTCCTCCGGCACGTCCCAACGGTCAGCCGGGCTGTGGTCAGCCACGCTGCGGTCAGCCGGGCTGCGATCGGCCCCGCTGCTACCTTTGATCCGGTGAGTGAAGTAAATATTTTCGTCGCGGTTTTCGGTCAGCCCGGTGAATATCAATGTTTCGTCATCGGCAGTAAGAACAGGGAAATATTGTGTTCCCAGGAAATTCACCGTGTCACCCATCGACCTTTTCTCGATGGTAAGCGGATTTTTCACCGCCTGCTGAGCGAACTTCGACGACGCTACCGATTTTTCCGCCAGCCTGCCGAGGCTGGATTTCGGAGGGAACAATGCAAATGCCTTTTCGAAATACACCTGCGCCGAGTCGTATCGCTGCGCATTGAAATGGTCGCGGCCGATCCACTGCAGCGCCGGGGCGGATTGTGGCGCGTCGGGCCTGAGACTAATCGCCTTATAGTAATATTTGCGGACCAGGTCTGTCTTTCGTTGCAGTTCGTAAACCTGCGCGAGCCGCAGGTTGGTGTCGTAGCTGTTCGGCTCCATTTCGAGCACTTTTTCGAAGAGCTCCGTCGCCTCGGGGAGCTTTCTTTCCTGCCAGGCTTTTTGTGCCTTATCGTATACTTGTCGGGCTGTTCTGGATAATGTAACGTCCTGAGCTGAAACAGATTGGAGTGTAGTGATGCCTAGTGCGAAGCAAATAAGAAGAACCCGGTGCATTATGGAATGTTCATAAACTTGTGAGTTTGTAACGACATTTTCCATTTGGGATTGTCTTTGATATAGTCAATTATCAAAGGCAACATCACGTCCTGCTTACTCCATTCGGGTTGCAGCAGCAGCGTGCAATCGGGCGAGACTTTCGCCGCATGCTCCTCCGCGAAGTCGAAATCACTTTTATTATATATGATCGCTTTCAGCTCGTCGGCATTAGTGTAAATGTCGGGATGCGGCGTTTTAAATTTTTTGGGTGAAAAACACACCCAATCCCAATGGCCCGTGAATGGGTACACGCCCGAAGTTTCGATGTTCGTTTTGAAGCCAGCTTCCTGCAATGCGCCTGTCAGCGCATCGAGATTGTACATTAATGGCTCCCCACCGGTAATAACCGCTAATCTGCCGGGGTACTGCAATGCGCCATCCACGATGGCATTAATGTCGAATTTGGGGTGGATACTCGCGTCCCACGACTCCTTCACGTCGCACCAGTGACAGCCCACGTCGCAGCCGCCGAGGCGGATGAAATACGCGGCACGACCGCTGTGCTGGCCTTCACCCTGCAAGGTGTAGAAGGCTTCCATCACCGGAAGTTCAGAAGTAACGATGGGCAAAGTTTCGGTAAGCAAAATCTTGGAAATCTTTATGTTGAAAAAAGTGTAACACGCCTTGGCGCCGGAAAAATCCCGTAAAGGTACAAAATTCAAACTTCCTGTGCGGGATAACGGTTCTCTCAAATAGTAGCATATTTGCAGTTATGAATTCAGAAGCAATACAACAGCAGGAAGTGATTTGCGCGCTCGCGACGCCCTCAGGCGTGGGCGCGATAGGCGTTATACGCGTGTCGGGCCTGGGCTCGATTTCTATGGTCAACAGCGTTTTCAAGGGCAAAAACCTCGAAAATGCCGAGTCCCACACCGTACATTTCGGCACCATCGCCGCCGGCGGCGAAATCATCGACGAAGTGCTTGTGACCGTTTTCAAAACGCCGCGTTCGTTTACCAAGGAGGATTCGGTGGAGATTTCCTGCCACGGGTCGGACTATATTATCCGGCAGATATTAAAGGTGCTTATTGTTAATGGTGCCCGCATTGCCAAGCCGGGCGAATTCACCCAGCGTGCTTTTTTGAACGGCCAGTTCGACCTGGTACAAGCCGAAGCCGTGGCCGATCTCATCGCCGCCGACTCGCAGGCCAGCCATAAAACCGCATTGAACCAGCTCCGTGGCGGCTTCTCCAAGAAACTCGCCTCGCTGCGCTCCGAACTGATCCATTTTGCCTCGATGATTGAGCTTGAATTGGATTTCGGCGAAGAAGATGTTGAATTCGCCGAACGCGACGATTTGCGGCGCTTGATTGACGCATTGCTCGCCACTATTGAGCCGCTGATCAGCTCATTTGACTTCGGTAATGCGATCAAGGAAGGTGTGCCCGTCGCCATCATCGGATCCCCGAATGTCGGCAAATCGACGCTTCTGAATGCATTATTAAATGAGGAGAAGGCCATCGTAACCGCCATCGCGGGTACTACGCGGGATGTGATTGAGGATACGATTGTGCTGGATGGGTTGAAATTCCGCTTTATTGATACGGCGGGCATTCGGGAGACTACTGATGTGGTCGAATCCATCGGCATCGAGCGGTCGAAAGCGGCGATGGACAAGGCCGATATTGTGATCTTCCTCTTCGACAGCGCCGAGACATTGGCAGAAAACCGCGTATTGGCTGCATTGCTGCCTGCGGGGAAAGAGGTGGTTTTTGTTTTGAATAAAACGGATATTAATCCTTCTTTGGCTTCCGAGCTAGCCGCTGATGCCTCGGACATTATTCCTATTTCCGCCCATACCCAGCAAAATTTACCTGGATTGACTTCGCGGCTTGTTTCATTGGTGCATGGGCAGGCTGCGGGGGATACGGTGGTGACCAACTTGCGGCATTATGAGCATTTGATGAAGACTTCGGATTCTTTGACGGATGTTTTGAATGGGCTTTCGTTAGGGGTTACGGGGGATTTTCTGGCGCAGGATATTCGGCTGGCGCTGCATCATTTGGGGGAGATAACGGGGACAATTGTTACGGATGATTTGTTGGAGAATATTTTTCGGAAGTTTTGTATCGGTAAATAGGTACATGGAGTACCGTTAAGTAATAATATACAAACGCCTGAAAATTAGATATTTGATCTAAATTTTTAGGCGTTTTCTTTTGTTCTTTTCTGGATGATTTATTAATTTTTGTCCCTCATTTGTCCCTCAAGATCAGACGGTTTTGAAAGGCTGACAAAATGGGAGAGATTACTTCTCTTATTTACGCTTAAATAATCTTATATGACCTAACTGCATTTTAAGTAAGCTTATGAGTTCAAACATTTCCATCACCAGAATATGCCAGCATTGCGGCAACGAATTCACGGCCAAAACGACGGTGACAAAATTTTGCGGCGATGACTGCGCTAAGCGGAATTACAAACTCAGGCGGAAAACTGCCAAGCAGCAGAAGATGACCGAGAAGATCGCTGAAAGCAATCGTCAGACGCAACTGGTCAGAGAAGCTCCGAAGATGCAGCTCTTAGAGAAGGAATTTCTCACTGTCAAGGAAGCAGCGATAATTCTGGGGTGTTCTGACCGGGCCATCCATTTGATGATAATCTCAGGCAGACTGCCGGCGATCAACCTAGGTGTTCGTAAGACCAGGATTCTCCGGACAGAATTGCAGCGGCTGTTCGAGCTTCCTGAACTGAGAGTGAAGCCTGTCGGGAAAGTGAAACTTGAGGAGGAGCCTCTAACCAAGGCAAATTGCTATACGGTGGAAGAGATTACAAGTTCGTGGGGTGTTACCCGAGATTCAGTCTACAGCATGGTCAACAGAAAGAAGATACCTAAATTTCAGGAGGGCAAGGAGATTTACATTTCCAAAAAGCATATCGAGAAGGCATACCGTTTAGCGAAAGGAGGTGAAAAGTGAGCAAGGTAACGCTAAGGCGCAGAACAATTGGCAAGGGAAGGTTGTCACTTTACCTGGACATCTATCCTCCAGTCGCAAATCCTGACAACGGGATTCCTGTCAGAAGGCAATATCTAAAGATTTATCTCTACGAGAAGCCTAAAACCGAGCTGGAAAGGCTGCATAACAAGGAAACGATGGAGCTGGCCGAAACCGTCCGTTCAAGAAGGCAGTTGGATGTGCAAAATCAGCGGTTTGGTTTCTTGTCGAGCCGGATGATGAATGGTGATTTTGTCAGCTTCTTTGAAGCCCAGAAAGACAAGAGGAGGGGCTCAAACAGGATAAACTGGGAAATGGCCATTGCTTACTTCAAGAAATTTGCTGGGGAGAAAGTGCTTTTTCCACGGCTCAATGAAACGTTCAGCGAAGAATACGCAGATTTTCTTTTATCCGGGCCAGGAATCGGCCGGATTAAAAGGAAGATTTCCCGCAACACCGCAGTCAGTTATTTTGCCAAGTATCGTGCGACTTTGAAAGAGGCTTTTAAAAAGGGTTTCCTTCCGGTAAATCTTGGCGAAATTGTCAGCGCAATCACTCCCAAGGATACCCATCGTGAGTTTCTGTTTGAGGATGAGGTGCAGAAGCTCGTAGATACTGGTTGCCGTTCGGAGGTAATTAAAAGGGCGTCATTATTCTCAGTACTGACCGGGTTAAGATTTTCAGATATCAGTACTCTGGATTGGTCAGAGCTAAGAGGGCAGACGGGTAATTACTATATCCAGTTTTTGATCGACAAAACCGGGCGGGCGGAATTCATGCCGATCTCGGATCAGGCTTACGGATTGTTGGGACAGAAAGGGGAAGGTCGAGTATTTAAGAGGCTGAAATATACTCAGGTCAATTACATCCTGCCGGAATGGCTAAAAGACGCTGGAATTGATAAGCACATTAGTTTTCATTGCTTCCGGCACACATTTGCGACCTTGCAGCTCTTATTGGGGACAGATATTGTGACAGTTTCCAAGCTGCTGGGGCATCAGGATATTAAGACTACAATGATCTATGTGAAAATCGTTGACAAGCTAAAGCGGGATGCATCATATAGGATCAAATTAAACATTGCAGCGGACGCCATTGTATTCTAGGGGGCTGAGGGATCATCTCTGCTAGATACTCCGGGAGGCGGCAATCATAGACTAGAAAAACTACAATCAAACACAACCGACATGGATCAAGTGACATTTGAGCAACTGCCGCAGGTGGTAGGGGAAATCCGGGAGCGGCTGCTCCGCATTGAAAATTATTTAGAGGCGTTCCTTGGCGCTGAGAAGACGCCAAGTTATTTAAGCATTTCCGAGGCGGCGGAGTTTCTAAACTTGGCTAAATCGACGCTGTACATCAAGGTATGCCGCATGGAGATACCAGTACACAAAAAAGGTAAGCGGCTCTATTTCGAAAAGGCTGAGCTGTATCAATGGGTTAAAAATAGCAGGAGGAAGACGAGCGAAGAGCTCCAAGCAGAGACGGACCAATATTTGAAGCTTCCACCAAAAAAGCGGCGAGTTGTCGGCTAATTCATTTTATCAACCGAATGTTATTGGCGCTGTTTTATGTCTTTTTGCTTTGCCGTCGCGTAAGAAGGGGAGATGCTATGAGGCAGTAGCTGGTACGAAATAGTAGATTAAGGACGATTGACCAGATCGGGGATTGCCTAAGAAGGTCCCAATGTTTAATCGTTGAACTGGCAAGGATGATGGAGATGTTAGTTCCGCTAACCGATGATGCATATTGTAGTGGTTTAACCACTGGTAAAAGTAGGCATTGCGCCAGCAATAGATATTCGGGATGAATCGGATGGACTGTTAATCAGAGGATCGTTGGTATGATCCCAGCCACATTTGTCTGAAAATGAAGCGATTAGTATTGATTGCTAGGTGCTATTTTCGTTAGTCGTCTACAAACTCACCTACATTTTTAATTTTTCTTCATAGGCTTGCTCACTAAGTAGGTTATCTGACTTTGTATGTCGCATTGTCCCGGGAGATATCGAATAGAAGTCAACCTGCGTGACGCTCGATATGACTTTGGGCAAACACCGTGAAAATAGCGCTTATCTCTACTTCGACCCCCGTCATCTAACTCCGCTCCCGCCCCTATTACGTAAGAAAACCTGTTCGAGTAATAAACGTGCTAGACTGTCCGGCCGGGTTGTTGTACTTTTAAATAAAGAGAGCTCGGATTTGCACTGATGTTGGAGATTTTACTTTTCTCTTATCCACGTTTCCGATCCCGTCAAGGCTAGCGAGAACTGTCGCTGGGTGTATAAAGGACGTTAAATTGTTATTCGGCATTCTAGGTAGAGCACAGGTCCGGTATCGTGTTGGTTCTGCGCTTAGGAGATAATAGCTTAACTTCTTACTATTAAACCAAGGAATAGCTGACAAAATGAGAAATTTTCTCATTTTGTCAGCTATTCATAAAATTTTAACTATATTTGAGAATATTTCTCAGTTTTTATCAAAAAACGCCATGTTACTCGAGTTTACCGTTGGTAATTTCCTTTCCTTTCGAGATAGAAAGACACTCAGTTTGAATGCTACGGCAATTAAGGAGTATATGGGAACCAATCTGATTTACGGAGAGCGTCATAGTGCATTAACAGGGGCCATTGTCTACGGTGCTAATTCCAGCGGGAAAAGTAATCTGATTAAAGCTATGTCCACAATGCGAAGACTTGTGCTGCAGACCTTTGAAAAATCTTCGACCTCTGAATTGGACATTACGCCTTTCTTATTGCAAAAGGAGAACACTGAAATGCCATCATTTTTTGAAGTGTTGTTTCTTATTAATCAAGTAAGGTACCGATATGGCTTTGAAGTAGACAACACCTCCGTCAAATCGGAATGGCTTTTTGAAAATAGAAAAACTACGGAGAAACAGTTATTTATCCGCGAGGATGAGGGCATCGAAGTAACAAGGCTATTTTCAGAGGGCAAAAATTTGGAAGAGAAGACGAGACATAACGCACTTTTTCTCAATGTAGTCGATCAGTTTAATGGACCGACGGCCGGGAGTATCATTCAATGGTTTAACAACTTTATTGCTATCTCAGGCTTAAGCCACGAGGGCTATAAACGGGTGACATTTGATATGCTTGAAAGAGAGGAAACCAGACCATTGTTACAAAATTTTTTCAATTCTAGTGATTTGGGTTTCGATTCAGTGAGACTGGCGGAGGAGGAGTTTGATGCTTCACGTTTACCTAAGGGTATGCCTGAGTCGATCATGAATGAGATCAGCACAAGATTGAAGGGTAAGACAATGATTAACGCTATGACCCTTCATAAGCAGTATGACAAGGATAAGCAAGTTGTAGGTACGGTGGAGTTTGACATGGATAGTCAGGAATCTTCTGGAACAAACAAAGTATTTAATATCTCTGGTCCTGTGTTTGACGTCCTGCACGACGGAGGGGTGTTGATTGTTGATGAACTTGATGCCAGTCTTCACCCGCTATTGACACTGGCGATCACGAGGCTTTTTAATTCTAAGGAGCATAACCCTAGGAGTGCTCAACTCATTTTCGCTACACATGATACCAACCTTTTATCATATGGAAATTACAGAAGGGACCAGATCTATTTTGTAGAAAAAGATGAATTTGGAGCCTCTGACATTTACTCTCTTGTCGAGTACAAAGAGGAAGGGGATGCAAAGACTATAAGAAAGGACCGTTCCTTTGAGAAGGATTATATTCAAGGCCGGTACGGAGCTATCCCTTTTATCGGTAATCTTTCAACGATCGCAACGGAATGGCAAGAAAAATAAAGATTCCCAACGAGCATAAAAAAAGATTTGCCCGTAGTGAGCAGAAAAGAAAGGTAGATGCGCGAGCGAAGCGGGTGTATTATTTAATTGTGTGCGAAGGGGAAAGGACTGAACCGAACTATTTCGAAGGATTAAAGCGGGACTTACCCAAAGGAGTATTGACAGCATTTCAAATCGACATTGAAGGGTTGGGAATGAATACACAATCTCTGGTTGATGAGGCTGTTCGTTTGAGAGATGTTTATGAGAAAGAGACGGGTCGTGCCGTTGACAACCTTTGGGTGGTATTTGATCGCGATAGTTTCGCAGCAAATGAATTCAACAATGCGATTGACAGCTGTGATGCAAGAGAAATATATTGCGCATGGAGTAATGAGGCATTTGAATTGTGGTACTTGCTGCACTTTCATTATTATAATACAGCTATTGGCAGGCACGATTATCAACGACTGATCGAGAATAATTTGCGGGGATTTTTAACAGATGACTATGCTTACAAGAAGAACAGCCTTGAAATGTATGACTTACTGAAAAGATTTGGCAGTGTTTCGGATGCGATACGTAACGCTCAAAGGCTTGCCCGGAATTTCGAAGGAAGACAGGACTATGCAGATCATAATTCATGTACGATGGTGTACAAGCTGGTTGATGAGCTGCTCAATCTTAATATTTAAAACTTATCTATCAGTATGGAGAATAAATTTTTACAATCATTTCTGGAAACTGGGCTATTTGATATTGGCGATAGTGACGAAAGACTTACTTATCTGGAAGAGTCAATCCAGGAACTTCAGAATAAATTAAAGGAAACGCCTTCATTATTACCTGTATATACGCTGGTGGCATTAGATCCTGAAATTCCTGACGATGAGCCTGTCTTGAAAGAGACGGAAGCGATCGTGACAACACACTGGCGTGCACTGAGGGTGAAATTTAAAGAAATGCCAAGACCTATATTACGTGGAGTAATCCTGAATGCGCTTTATAATTTGGCTTCTGTTGATGCTTACAAAGCAAGGATAATATACTTAACAGGGAGTAATTTTTATCCATATGCCAAGCTGGGTAGAGAGAAAGAGTGCATTGAGAAACTTATTACCGATTTGGGTGAGCTTGCTGAGACAGACGCAATTGAAGAGTGGTCTCTGACAGAAGAAGAACCTTCTTTGAAATTGAGTACTCTGAAAATTAACGATTTCAAATTTGGGAGTTTAGAATTCGACAGTGAAGCCTTGAAGGTTGCTATGAGAACAGCCATAGGAAATACGCCTTCAGGACATAATACTCAGCATACTGGAAATTCTGTATGGGGGGAACACTTTGCTGAAAATTCCAGTAAAGGTATTTCCAAAGCATTTCAAACATCATTGGAAGCATTTAGTAAATCTCTGTCTCCATCAAGTATCGAAGCCCCAATAAATAAATTTTTCACAGAGTTTAAAAAATCTCTGGATGCTAACCTGAAGTCATCTTTTGTGTCGTTAGCGGCAGTCGAACGCAGAAGTAAGCTGCTTTGGTGGAAAGAAACATTGTATTCTCCTTCCCTGAAAGGCAGCTATCGGGATTTAGATACGAGCTTACAGCCTATCGTGATGGCTTTTGACTTGTATGAGCAACTGCCAGCGATTACTCCAGTGAGTGTGGATTATCTATTGAAAGACACCTTGCATTTGTTGAACATTGCATCTGTTGACAAAAAAACATTTGAAGCACATTTAGATGCTTTTGCAAAAGCAGAAAGTGTAAAACTGTTGAAAAATTATTTCAAAGAGTCTCTCCCGGAAGGCAGAGTCACAATCACCGATTTCATTGGACTTTTGGTTTTTGATAAAGCATCAGTCAGTGATTTTCAAAGGCGTACGGGTATAGTCCCCAATGAAACTATTTCGCTGAAGGATCTCGCAGTAGTAATTCTGCATGATTTGATGACCCAAAATTTAATTTCCGAATAGATGGCCGGTAATTGCTCCCAAGGTTCATGTTACCCCGAGGAGGTAGGATGTAACATAGAAGGCTGTGCGGTATTAACCGAATGTAAATACTACAAGGTCTCAGAAAAAGAAACCGCTAAGACAGTCTCACCGGAAGAAACGCAGCTTGTCAGGATCCCGTGGACAGGAAATACTATGGGGCTTGGAGATCTGAACTATTTAACGGCTACCTCACAGGTTATTTTGATAGGTGTTTCAGGTGCTGCCAGCGCCGGGAAGACCACTTTTTTAGCTACACTTTATTGCTTGCTTCGGCACGGAGTGCCAATTGGCGATTACCATTTCAGTGGTTCATTAACGCTTGGCGGCTGGGAAAATATAGCTTGGTACCTGCGCTGGAAAAGAAACAGTGATATTCAGTTCCCTCCCCACACCAGCAGCAATGCAGGCAGGGTGCCGGGCTTGCTACATCTGGCGATAAGGGATGAGAAAGGGCCTGAAAAGCATTTGGTTTTTACCGATGCACCTGGTGAATGGTTTGATAACTGGATGGTCAATAAAACCGATCCCAATGCGCAAGGAGCCAATTGGATCCATCAAAACTCAGATGCATTCCTTTTGTTTGCCGATTGTGAAATGCTTGCCGGGGAAAAAAGGGGCACAGCCCGTAAACAGATAAGGTATGTAGCCGACCGGATCAAAGACCAACTAGGCAGTAGGCCACTGGGACTGGTTTGGTCCAAGTCCGATATAGTGATTGATCAGCGGGCAAAACAGCAAATCACTGGCTACCTGAACAACTCGCCCATTGATCATTACCTGGAATTCCAGACCAGTGTCCGGGAAGGGGAAGATCAGCAGTTCCATCAAAATATCTGCGCCAGTATTGAGTGGATACTCTCGGTAATTGGGAGCAATACCAACAAAGGAATTGCCATTGGTTTGTATCAGCCAGAGGACCTATTTCTTTCGAAACGATAAACGAGGCATGAGCAGGACAGAAAACAATATATTGGTAATTGGTGGCCCGCATGTGGGGAAGACTCATTTCGGGGGGCAATTGTACGGCAGACTGATCGATAGACAGGGTCTTTATCGGATTGTTACACCACCTGAGAATTTAAGTGTTTTCCAGGAGGTGCTCGATTGCTTGAATGAAGGGCGATCTGCTGGGCACACGCATTCATCGGCAAATGAGAAACTGGAACTGGAAATCCAGGATAACCAGGGCAGGAAAATACTTTTTGCATTTCCTGACTATGGCGGGGAGCAAATCAAAAGGATCGTCAATGACCGGAAGGTGGACAATCTATGGAAAGAAAATATAGAAGGAAGTAGCGCCTGGATGCTCTTCATTAGACTTGATGAAATTCTGCCCGTTGAAGATGTGATCAACAGAGGGCTGCCTGAAAATGATGTGCTTGAAAAGAGGATGAATGGCACTGAGCCGATGGAGTTATCCGACGCAGCATTCTATGTGGAGTTGCTTCAGATTTTATTATATACCAAGGGTGTGGCAAGGTTTCAAAAAACACCTGCGCCCCAGATCACGGTCGTGCTCTCTTGTTGGGATAAAATCGCCGACCGGGCCGTAACAGATCTTCCGGTGAATTTGCTAAAAGGCCGTTTACCTATGCTTTATGATTTTATTTTTTCCAACTGGAAAAAGGAAGCTATATCCATCATCGGTCTTTCCTCAACGGAACGAACGTTATCCAATGAGCATGCCGATAGAGAATATGTGAATGAGGGGCCTGAAAATTTTGGCTATATTATTACCGGGCAAGGCGTTAAGGAAAAGGATTTGACCAAGGCAATCTCTACACTGATTGGAACAGCATAAGAATATTCAGGTTCACCAAGCTTATTTCGGCGAAGTCAACAAATCACATGGATGTATTGGCATGAGTGTGGAAGATGCAGAATTGAAATCCTTTCTGACTGCATTTACCGACCGCCCAAGCTCGATCCCGCCAGGATTTCGGCCCGAGCCATATCTGGCTGGTTCGGCATTTTTAAATTACTATATATTTACCAAGACATTTCCCGATAGCACTGCATCCAGATTGGGCATGGTGTACACCCATGCTCTAATCGTTGATATCAATGACATACAGTATGTGGATGACCTGGAAAGCTTCTTTTTAAGTTTCGTTGACGGGGTCCCCTTGGAAAGGCCCAGGTTAACTCACTTTGAATTTACCAACCCACCCATCAAGTTACTTGGCGGTGGTAACATTTACCCCCGGTATGTTCAAAGCACTGTCGCCAGGTTAGTAGCAGGATCAACTCCGATTGCTTTTTGCGGGACTTTGGAGTCTTTCGGATTTACGTTGAAAAGTATATGGGCAGGGCTACCATTGCCGTTCAGGAAATGTTTCAGATATACTGTTGGTTTTTCATCCAATGATCTTCGCGATACGGCCCCAATGGTTATCTACTTTCAGAGTGGCCTCGAATCAAAACTGACTGGCGTGGACTTGGTCACAGATCAGGACCATGCTGAAATAGAGATCCATTCACAAGTCGAACTTTTTTTACTTGGGGCTAAAAGGGACAGCCAGTTCTCCACGTTCATCACGGATTTAAATGTTGACCTTTCTGATTTTACAACGTTTAACAGTTCAGCGAAGGCTTACGGTTTTTTCACTGAGATAGGTCAGCAAGCCGACCCGAACAAATTGAGATCTCTAATCCGGTTTATTGCCAAACTATCCCCCCGTAAAGAGGATGGAGCATCAATCAAGTCAAAGATCATCCAACTTCTTTCTGAGGATATTTCAGAAGGTAAAGATGGCAACATCAAGGCACTGCGAAACATAGGATTAGAAGAATTCGTAGACGGGAGTGAGAGTCTCGCCTTGGCTATCGGCCAATATCTACAACGCTCTTTTGGTGGTGAGCTCAACTTTGATGATTATGTTGTTTCCGAGTTGATAGAACTTTTAG
This sequence comes from uncultured Dyadobacter sp., assembly GCF_946482605.1. The sequence goes on from NZ_CAMLSE010000006.1 coordinate 146,507, forward strand.
CCTCGGGGAGCAATACCGACTGGTGGAATAAGGCACTTTCTGATTCACTGAAAGGTATTGTCTCGACAACAAGTAAAAAGACCATACACAACATCTGGAAGCTGCTGGATATACCTGGGCCAAAAATCTTAGAGTGGATACCGATTGCCAGTGTGTACGAAAAGAGTATGATAGAATATTTCCCGGGCTCCTTCAAGGAGTCAAGCGCCAAAGAGCTGCTGCCTGCGTTGCAGAAAAGGAAGTGGTTTCTGTTAAATGCCTATGTACTGACGGTTTACCTTAAAACATCGGATGCTCTTCTGCAACAGCTACATATTGAAGAGCATTTGTCCTACCGGGATTCTGTGGGTTCGTTATTTCTGATGGGTAAATTATCCGATAGGGAATTGTTGTCCCTCACCTTATCTTCTGAAAATGAAAAGCTCGTCAACTGTTTTGCCAGACGTATTGAGCAGGCAGAGATTTTGTTATCTGAAATGGATATCTCTAAAAATATCTGGGCTTTGATCTGGGCAGAGTCGTTAAGGTTAACAAAAAAACTTTCTCATGGGGTTACCAACTTGCAGGAAGTTGTGCGTAAAATATACCATTTAACCTGTCAAGGAGTAAATGTTCCTGAAATTATTGTCGAACTGTTTGCCAAAAGCGAACTTGCCGACCTGTCAGGTTATGTGGATCGAGATGTTTTTTGGCAAAAGGTACCCGCTCATTATCAGGGCGACTTTTTAGAGGCCACGGCGAATGGCTTTATCAGCAGGCTAATAAAGGAAAAGGAAGAACTGGCAAAACCAGAAAAGCCATTAGAACAAAGACTCGTTTCGGATGCCTTTATAGGCTCTTTTCTCAATAAGTATCGTGACGATATGGATGCTGTTGTAACAGTTTATGAAAATTTACCGGGTTTAAAGGACCGCTTTTTAGCGGATTATATCAGGAACTATCGTAGCAGCATTTCTGATTTTCTTTCTTCAAGACTAGGGAGCCTCTTATATACAAATCAGTTTCGACAATCCGCAGAGCGGATTTTCGAAAAAGCAAAAGACAACGCATCATTTAAAATTGCACTCAATAAGTGCAAAGACCTTGTCTATGTTGGGTTAATTGACAAATTTCTTTACAGGCATTTGTTCAGTGAAACCATCACTGATGAAGTTGCCTACGCTGCTTTGAGAGAACTGGCCTTGTTGCTGTACCCACAGGGGCCAGAACAGAATGATTTATGGGAGAGGGCTGGCGGCAAGAATAGTAAATTGAACAATCATCAAACCAGGGAGGAGAGCTGGTATCACGCGCTACATTTGTTACAGTATGGTGGCGGGGGTAGAGATATATCTGTAAAGTCACTACTGAAGGAAATGCACAGTGACTTTCAGCAGAATAAGGGAGTGTCACATTTATTGGATTACTTTAAAAAATAATATGGAGAAAAAAATCTTAATTGTTACTGCGCTAAGTTTAGAATTTTTAGCTGTTAAAGAATACCTGTCGGACAATAAGCTGGTTGCACATCCCACGACGGGGTCAATGTATAATTCAGGGAGATATACTTTCAATACGGCATCGGTGGATGTGTTGCTGGTGGAAACAGGGGCCGGTAATATAAGGGCAGCCGATGAAACGGGAAGGGCCATTGATTTTTTTAAGCCTGACTACACTTTTTTTGTTGGCGTGGCTGGAGGAATAAAAGATGTTCATATAGGTGATATCGTTGCTTGCTCCAAGGTGATTGGTTTTGAATCAGGGAAAGCAGATGTTGAATTTAAACCAAGGTTTGAAAGTGTTCCATCCTCTTATGTCCTAGAGCAAATAGCTAAGCATGTTAAAAGAGAGGGAATTTGGAAGGCTAGGTTGCCAGCAGGTAGTAATCCGGATGCGTTTATTCAACCGGTCGCTGCAGGCGAGAAAGTCGTTTCCTCGAACAGATCTGCGGTTTACACGTATTTAAAACAATATTGCAGCGACGCAGTAGCTGTCGACATGGAGGGAATAGGTTTTCTGCTTGGCGCCCGAGTATACCACACGCATGCAATAGAAGTGAGAGGCATATCTGATCTGCTCGAGAACAAAGAAGAGGCCGATGCCAGTGGCTCCCAGCCCCTTGCTGCCGCTAATGCAGCTAGCTTTACTTTCGAGATGATTGAACAGCTGATGATTAATGAACGTGTAACACGAGATATATACACATCGGAGTTTAAGAAGAAGCTGGTGAATGAACTTGTTAATCTTTATCCCCAGGGACCTGAACACGAAAATATCTGGAAAAGAGCGGGGGGTGATGTTTCGATACTGGTCAATACCTCATCAAGAAAATCTCAGTGGTACGATGCGGTTGATAAATTGGGCAAAGGTGGAGGTGGCAAGAATATAACATTGGAATCGCTTCTAAATGAGGTAAATGAAGACTTTCCTGAATCGGTAACTTTTCTTTTTCAATAATACAAAAGCAGTCAAAAGAATCTGCAAAAAGGGGCATCTCACGTGAGAACTGTCACTTCTCAAAACTGTACTGTACGTTGCTAAATAGTAATCACCTCCTCTACCAATATTTATGACACCTAAAACTTTACAAGATGAGAGAAAGGGGATCATGGGGCTAATGTTCTGGCTTCTTGCTTTCTTTCTCATTCTTTTGGCAAGACCTGCATTCAAAAATGAATGGGATGCCGTTGCCGGCTTGTCGGAGGCCGCTATCGCCGTGATACCTGCAATAATGGCTTACGAAACAATCTATCAGTCACGTATCGATAAATTACCGTCTTTGTATATTGTTATTGACCCAACGAGCCGATATCAATTGTTTCAACTGGGAATAGTAAACAATGGTGGGTCGTCTGCCTACCATTGTTTACTCACCTGGCTGGAAAAGGATCCCGAGTCGGGTAGAACTGTTCCCGTCCTCCATAACTGTTATAATAGCACAGTTTCATTCTGCAAGGATGAACAGTACAACCTCATTCGCGTATTATCAAAAGGATAAACGCATTTGACCAGGGTAGACGGATCAATTTTATGAGAATTAATAATTCGTTTTATTATTTTGTAAATCACACTTCATGGAAAGTATTAGGAGTTCTCTAAATGACATTTTTAATGATCAGCACTCATTTAACATTTTATGGCAATTTGTGTGACTTGGATCAAAGGATCCAGGACCTAAAAGGATACTATGGTGAAATAAACCAGCTCATTGAGAGTAAAAAGGCGACATTAGCTTTAATCCAAGTAGGCTATCATCAAAACACAGAATTATACAATAGAAAGCTGCTTTTTGAGAATATTGTCGAAGCAAATCTTCGCTCTTCTGTTATAGTTAGTTTGGTTACTTTGTTGGAGGTTGAGTTGCAGAGAATATGCAACGCTTTTAAAAAATCGCTCTCGCTGAAAATTAGTCATTCTGATTTTAAGGGAACAATTATCGATCAATTCAAACTCTATCTTACCAAAGTAGTTATGATTAACTACAATTTTGGGACAACAGAATTTGAATCGATCAGAGAAATTATTGAGCTAAGGAACTGCCTTGTTCACTACGAAGGGGTCATTGAAGACTTTTATGGCCGGAAGTTTGACCGAGTGAAAACCTTGAAAGACCTCAATCGAAAGTTTAGCTCGATACAAGTTATTGACGACGAGTATGTTTATTTGGATAAAGAGGCGTCATTAAATTGCATCAATGTCGTTGAGGAATTCCTACGCCACATCTATTTGACTATTTTAAAATTTTTTCCTGAAAATGATTGAATTCTTATACTATTTGTTCAATATCAAGTATATCAATTCTGGATCATTCAACAATCTTTCCATCTCCGACTGAACAATGTCCTGCACATCCTGCCTTATTTGGTCATAATTCCGTTGAACGATCATAGAGTCCAGTTTACGGATCACCGGAATATCTAGGCAGCCAATCTCTTCCTTCTTCAAAGCACCATGATCGTTCAAAATTTCGCATTGAAAGGTTTTCAACTCAATCTTCTGATCCGGATTATCCGCCACCATCCCAACAAATTCGCCGGAACTAAGTGATGAAATCTTGGAAGGTGGGATAGCGGAATCCAGTTGTTTGGAACGGCTGATGGAGGTGTCAGTTCTGTTAATGGAAAAACTCGTACGATCCTGCATGATTTTTCCGAAGCGCTCGGAAAGCTGTTTCGCCGTATCGCCAGAGACCTGACCACTGATAATGTTACCGGTTATATTCATGATGACATCAGCCTGCTCTTTGCCATAGTCTTTCCGTAGTTGGCTGAAGTCCTGGATTCCCAGCGTTGTAGACACTTTGTTGCTACGGGCAGTAGCAATGAGACTGTCCATGTGGTTGAGGTAAACCGTTGGGAACTCGTCAAAAATCAGACTACTTTTCAGTCGATCTTTTTTGTTAACAAGCTTGATGAGCCTTGTCACATACAAAGACAAAACAGCTCCGTACGTCAATATTTTCTGTGGATTGTTTCCCATACAGACAATCTTCGGCTCCTTTGGATTGTTAATATCAAGGGTGAAATCATTGCCTGAAAGGACATAGTAGAGAGAAGGAGAGGACAGCCGTGCCAAGGATATCTGTGCAGACGCGATCTGCCCTTCGAGCTGCTGGGCGGCATCATTGACAAAGGCTGAGACAAACGGGTTGATCATAGCCTGGATTTCCTGTTCAGTCCGAAGCACCGTGAAAAGCTTATCCTGTTCGATCTGCATTAGTTCAACGACATGCGGTAGCGTACAGAAGGCACCATCCTGGTATTTTCTGAGAAACCAAATAATAGCAGTCAGGAAGTTTATAGGGGACTCGACGAAAAAATCTCCCTGCCGTTTGATCCACTCGCGGTTAAGACCCATAAGGATTGTTCTGGCCGCCTCGGCTGCGTCAGTGATGTCGAGCATCCCGGCAGGATCCAGCGGATTACACCGGTGGCTCCGCGAGAGATCGTCAAAATTGATTACATAGAACTCGGGAGAGACCTTGTATTTATCTTTGTTTTTCAGCCAGGTGTTGTAGGTGATTTTGGTCAGATCATCGAATTTGAAATCATACACAAACATCGAGAAGCCCTTCTGTATGTGCTGGGTGATCACATGCCGGATCACGAAATAGCTTTTTCCTGAGCCGGGTGAACCAAGTACCAGCAATCCCCGAAACGGGTTAATGAAATTGATCCAGCTGCGCCGGACCTTACCTTTCAGATTGTATTGGGCGGGAAGATTGATCGAGTATTCGTTTTCTATCAGATACTCGTGCTGCGGAAAGCTTTCGTTTTCTTTATTGAATATATCCTGCCCGCTGATTTTTAAACGGATCACCCTGGAAAGCATCGTGCCACCAGTCAGAACAAGCATGAATCCCAGCAGCGTTGTCATGATGTATATTAACGAAACGGTAGCCGGCGCGAGGGGAATATGCAAAATCCATTGACTGAAAAAATAGGGCAGAAGTCCTGAGACGATGTAGATGAGAGTGGTACTGGTGCGCAGCTTTTCTTCTTTTTTTCCTCTGGCGCCGATAAGCGAAATGAAAAGAAAACAGAGGGCGATCAGTTTGGTTTTGTTAAAGGAAGAAAATATCCCCGTCTTCGAAATATTGCCCAAAATCCTGTCACTGAAAGGCGAGATCAGCTTCCAATGCGCGAAAGCCAAATAGCAGTAATAATAAAAATGAAGACCTAAAACTATCAGACTGATAAGCCTTGTCATGTCCAGAATACGGCGTAACGCCTGGTCATTTTCTCCTGTTCCCGATGCCATAATGGTAGTACTTTAAAGTTGATGTGATAGTTTTTTCTGTTTTTTTCGGCGGCTTTTTCTCAGCTGCCAGGGCGCATAGTTTTCTGTTATGGTTGGTTCGAACAGGATATTCGCTCCCTGGTCGTTTGTGGAATTATGATTTGCGCCCCCAACCCATACCTGTGCTGCCTGCCTAGGTTTACCGGTATAATGACCTGGAATGTGCGCTTCGCCCAGAGGAAGTTGCCCGAGACTTTTTTGATGGTTTATTGCCTGGGCCTGCTGTTGAGCACATCTTTCTACGATGGCATTCGCGCTGTATTGCTTGCCCAGATCGCTTCCGTTGAAGACGCTCTTAGTGCGGAAATCAACATAGGTGATTCCGTAAATCAGGCCCTTTTCGTTTTGGCGAATCACAATCCTGATGCCCTCCTTCTCGAGCGTGTCAACAAGACCGCTTAATGAATGTGAAGAGCGTTTCATCATCGCAAAATCGATCGCATTTTTAAGGCGCGCTTTATGCGGTCTGCGCTCTATTTCGTTGCTTTCGAATTGCTGATGAAGGTGCTCTAAGGTGGGTTTGTTGTAGAAATCACTGGCTTTGATGGGAACACCTACTTTGTTTCCACGCTCGTCGAGAATCCGGTAAACCAGCCCCTTGTTTCTGAAAATCCGGGAGTCTTCACTGCCACGATCGGTGGCTATGTTGTACTGTTTGAGAACTGCGTTCAGCTCCGGCAGTGAGGCATATTTGTAGTTGGGGAGTACCGCGTCAAGAACAATTGCGATGGCCTGTTTAGTCTGCGCCTTCCCATACTGAACCTTCTGCGCATTGACCGGTTTGAGCTCGTAAATCTTCCGTTGTTGACTATCTTCAGCGCGGACCAGTCCATGTGCGAGCTCGATTTCTTTACGCGTTTTTTCGGACAGGTTTCGGCCGATGTTCTGCATGTCAATTCGCGAGCCGTCAGGCCTTACTTTTACTGACACCAGGTGGAGATGCGGATGAGCCGCATCATGATGCTGATAGACCAGAAAAGGCTGCTGACCAAAGCCAATCTTATCCATGTAGCTCTGCGCAATCTGGGTGAGTTGCTGTTTGGAAAGCTGCTCAGAAGGATCAAAATTTAGCGAGATATGCACACTGTTCCTCGTGACATTCTCGTTGAGCGCAGCCAGTTTGAGCAACATATTCAGGCGCTGAATCTCAGTCAGATTCTCTGCATCAGCCGGATAATTACCGGCCATGATGCACTCCGCGACTCCTTCCTTAATTTTGTTTTCATTGTAATAAAAACTCCTTCTCAAAGAGTTTCCCGTCTTTATGATTGCAACCATTTTTTTGATGTTTCGGCTATGTGGTTTTTTATGTCTTCGATCTGGCCGAGAAGTTTTCTTTTGTCGGATTCGTACTCCATAATCCAGTCTTGGAACTGAGAAATCCGGCTTAATGAATTGAGCTTTTTGACAGCTTGATTGAAATTATTTCCGGCAGCTGTAAGCTCATTTCGGAGGCGGATTAGCTCTGTCATCAGCTCGTCAAGTGATGCATTCCGGTGGTTTACCGTTACGGGTTTTGACAGCAGTATCTTGCGGGCGTATTCGCTGATTTTACGACAGGTGGTTCTTTTGAAATTGGTTTGGAGCTGCCGGTATTCCTCACTGTTAAGCCTTAGATGCAGCCACTTGTCACGCTTGTTATTTTCTTCTCTCATCACTTCTTCATGTTCACAGTTTGAATAATTTCCTTTTGACCTTCCCGCCAACGACTCCGGAGTGCCGGGCGGGCCTGGGCGGTCCCGCCAGATCGGCCAATGGGCCGCGGTTGTGACACAACCGGACATCTGGCCAGAGTCGGTAAGGCAGGACGATTCCTTAAACTGGAACCGGTTTTCCCAGGGTTAACAGGGTATGTTTGCGATTTTTAGTTTCTGGGATTTTTCCTGGGATCTGCCGGTCGTAATAAGCCATTCATTGAGATCCTTGTGGTTCTGGTAAAGACTACTGGCATCCTGATAGCGCGAGTCCAGCACCAGAGCCCGGCGCGTAAGATCCAGGCCTGGTTGATCGTTGTCCAGGTAAAGCTTGATATGCCCGTGCGATTCCAGAAACTGGCGGGCTTTTTCAAAGAAGGAAATCGAATTCAGCACCACATAATTCTGCGAACGTAGCGCGCTTGATCCAGTGGTCTGAGCAAATGACATCAGATCAAAAAAGCCCTCAAAAACACTTACGGTATCTCTGCCGTTGTCAATGCTTGTAATATCCTTGGGAGAGCTGGATATTTTAGAAAACGGATTTCTGAGCTCAAAGCCTCCCGAGTCGTTTTTGAAGCCAAGGGCGAAGTATTGCTTGCCTGCTATCTGATAAGATACCTGCTGACAAAACTGATTAGCGATTTTTAGGCTGATCTTTCTCTGTGAAAGATACTGCACGAGTGCCTTGGAATGGACTGGACTGACCTCCATGACCGAAACAATATGTGTCGATTCATCCACTTCTTTCGGAGTCCTTTCGGTCACTTGCTGATGAAGGGGAAAACTGTGACCAAAATCCTGGAGTAGCTCTCCGACTGTGCAGCCGTGATAGAGTATACCGAAATCGATCAGGTTACCGCCCTTGCCCAGACCGAAGTCATACCATCTATTGATCTTACGGTTAACTTTAAACGAGGGGGTGTTTTCCGTGCGTAGCGGCGAGTGGTACCAGTAGCTCGATGCACTGATTCTGGCAGGCTGATAACCCAGTTCATACAGGTAATCGACTAAATCCGTCTCTTTGGCCTGCTGCACGGAGACGGTTTGTTTTCTGAAATCCATAGCACATATTTTCGGTTTCACAATTCAGACGTACCCTTGAAGATACCAACGCCCGGTCGCCCCTGATGCATCCGGGCCTTATTTTGGTCAGGTCGGATACACGTTATCCGCACGGCTCTGGCAGGCAACAGACCTGCACCAGACCGGCTTTTGATTAGGATGAATTCATGCTGATCAGCTAGTTTTACGGCGGTTAAATTCAAAAGTTAAACGAAGATGTTATGGAGGGGAAAATTGAACTGAGCCGCATGTACGAGACTTTGCTTGCGAGTCCCGGAATGAATCAAAGTGTCCGCTTGTCATTATCGGTCAACCGCAAGACCGCGCTGCTGTTAAATCAGCTTATTGAGAACGGGCTTGCAGTTAAGGGCCAGCCAGCCCAGGCAGGAATCATTGCATTCATGCCAGAAGAATGCTTTCAACAGTTAGAGGTTCTCAGCATGGAGCTGCTCAGAAAAGCAGGTCTTTTCGAGTTAACCGAAAAGCTAAATTCCATCGCATCTGAGTCATGAGCACAACGACTGTTTTCTCGTGGCATCAGGCGCTGGACAGAGGATACCACCCTGCGCATTATCCCTTTATTGCTACCCTTGTTCCGCAGGGGCAGGTGCGGGCTGTGCTGGATTTTAAGGTATGGGCCAGAAGAGGGCCGGCTATTTGCTGCTGTTTCACTGAAATTGAAAGCGGTCGGAAATTTCAGCTCGCCGTTTATAAGCAGCCCGGGGACGGCCCATACCTGATCGCGGGTTGCGCAATTGATTTCAAAACTTGCCCGACAGGCCGGGTGTACAGACTCTGGATCTCACGCAACAGGGAAGGCAATGCGGTTTTAACAAACGCCATCGCCTGTTAAGGAACCTGGTAAACCAGAGCCAGCGCTGCAGGTTCCCTGGCTTTGAAGCCTTTTGATAAAAAATTCTCGCAAGTCTATTTTGAGTTACAAATCCATTTGATTAAGTTCAACTGAGAACAACTATGCTACATCATGGCCACGGAGCGCAAACCACTCACCTGCATTATTGTCGATGACGAGATGCCTTGCCATCATTTGTTAAGACCCCTGGTGAAGGCTGAAAAAAACCTGAAACTGGTGGCGAGTTGCTTCAACGCTTTTGAAGCCATGGATGCAATCCGGCAAAAACAGCCCAACCTTGTTTTTCTGGATGTGAATATGCCGTCGATGACCGGGATTGAAATGCTCGAGCAGATGCCCGATGTGAATTTTTCCGCCGTGGTTGTCACGGCATACCCCAGACACCAGGTGGAAACCAAGGATCCGCGCATCAAAGGATTTCTTGAAAAACCTGTCTCTGCCGAGCGGTTTGAGCGGCTCATCAAACGACTGGTGAACCGCGATGGTGCCAGTGAGCGGAAACTATAAGCCGATTTAAGCAAATTGACCTATTTAAATGTCCCGAATCAACAGGCTCAACGGTCTTGCTCTGCCAGATGTTAATAGGTGGCAATGAATCATATATTTGCTGGCCGGGATGCCGGACCGCTCAAAACCAGCTCATCGGGCTGACAGCCACAATATCGTTAGGCGCATACCATTTTATTTGGACCTCTGATCGGATCTGGTCACAATATTAAGGCAGATCAACAAAAAAAGGGCCGAAGCCCTATCTTGTGTCAATAGTCAAAGAAGACATGGCCTTCCAGCTCTGTATAGCCATCCATGAACAGGTCCCTGGCAAAGGCGTCATAGTCGAAATACCTTTGAAGCGTTGGACTGACATTTGCAAGCAAGCAGGTGTCCTCGACATATTGGTAGGCAAACTCCTCTTTTGCAGAGGGGCCGGAAAAATATCCCTGGTAGGATTCATCAAAACTTTCAAGCTGCTCATCGATACCCCTGTCTTGACCCGGCCAGCTTACAATGTGTTCGCAATATAACTGAAAGCCCTCACTACGTCGCTGATCCATATCCCGAATCACTTCCAGGTACTTGAAAGTCTCTGGGTGCAACGTGCATTCGGAAATCAGGAAGTCGGGAATGTATTCCCAATCCTGAAACATCAGCTCGGGATCCTGTTCATCCTTATGAAGCTTTAAACAGGCCTGATAGAATTCACCCAGATTGTCATAGTCGGATAGATCCATCCATTTTCCGAATAGTGAGCCATCATTGTACTTTGCGTAGGTTCCAACATAGATGCGAAATTCAATTGAGGTTTTCATGATATGAATATGTAAAGGTCAATTGCGCCCGGCACCTGCCTGGGCATTCGCCTGCTGCCCACACAGGTGAAAGCTGACGGGCAAGGCCCCTTGACTGCAAGCCCGTGAGAACCTTTTTTCGGCGCCCGCAGGGATCGTCCGGCGTAAAAAGGTTTTCACGACGCAGTGCAGGCTTGCCAGTCGTCAGATTTGACCTGTAACTTTCGTATGACCACGGCTGGCTGAAAGTCACCCGGCGGCGCTTGCAAAAGGGACTACGTTGGCTTAGTGAGGATCTGGGGATGCCTTTTTTTCTCCTGAGGCCGGATAAGGGCCAGGCAAGGAAGGCCTGCACCCTAAAGCACCTGAGGACAACACTGGGCAGTCTGACTGCGGGTGGAAAAACAGTGAGATTTACTTTACAAGAGCCACAGAAGAGGTTGGAGGTTAATCTTTTGCGGATGCAGCATTTGGATCATGGTGGCACCTATGCCCGAAATCCCTGTGCCAAAGCTTAACTCGGTCTGTGAAAAGGGGATTTTCTGATCAGCTTCCGAGGGGATTTCCATTGAAAGAAGGGCTTTGTAAGAGCGCTGGGCAGCATGATCAAAAAGTGGATTGGCTGTCAGGGCATGTATTTTTTTAAATACAATTGCTGCGCCGGCAGCACCATTGAGTATACCCAGCGGTAAGTCGGCGCCGGCAAGAGTTAGTGTCTTTCCGGCTCTGGCGCCCAGAATCTGAAGGCCGGCATTTTGCCAGGAATCATTTCCAAAAGTTTGTCCTGCCCGCAGTAGCGCATAGCCCGTCCCCAGATCTCCCATCTGAACGGAGAGCAGATCGGTAGATACCTGGTGTTTATGCTGTGACAACAGAAACTCGATTGCTTTGAAGAGCACTCCCGATACGCTTTCTTTCTTTACCAGTTCGAGCTCTGCTGTGCGGGTTAGAAAAAGAATGACGGCTGCCTGGCCGTTCCATAATGTAGTGGTATAATGCTGGTCGTAGCACCAGTGACATGCGGAAGGGCCGTAGATGGCAGCGGACTGTAATCTTTGGATGATCTCGCCGACAACATGCAAATAGTATTTTGGATAGATAAAAGCTCTGTTAAGAAAGTGCAGGCCGTAGCCTAATGCTCCGCACGCAAAGCCGCCGATTTGCCCGCTTTGAAAGGCGGCCCTCATTTTTTGCAGGAGAAGCCTGTCGAGTGCCGGAAAGGGTTTGCCTAAGCCAGGCCTGATGACTCCAGCGGTGCTCAGATAATTTGCCAGCAGACTAAGATCATTGAACCCCGTCTCAATTGAGCCGGGTTGACTGCCGAGTATATGCAGGGCTTTTTCAAATTGGTTCTTTGCCAGAGACAAGCATTGGTGCTGGCGCGAATGTAGCGCGTAGAGATAATAGAATAGCGCTGTTCCCAGGTGACCCGTCAAAAGACCTGGCGCCCGAACCGTATCCTGATGACGGCTTATCAGATGGTATATTTTTTCGATGCTGCTGGCGGCGGCATCGTATGGGACCGGAGATGCTGTGCGAAACATGGGACAGATTTTTGCTCAGCCGCAAAACTGTCAGACAAAGGGTAGATCGTCAATTATTTTATACCACTGCGCTGAATTTGCCTTTAAAGCCGTGGTCACAGGCGATAAGCGTTCATTTTGATTTTTAAAGTATTCAGGCGCCCGTTGGTTGTGTATCGTATGCGGTTGGTCTGCTTAATGCATCAGAGTGGTATAATAAAGTTAGAGAAGAGGGCAAATCAGCTCAATTTTGCTGTTCTGTCCATTTTATTAGACCGATTCGTTATGAGCTCCATACCTACAAGCGCTGAGCCGGCAGGCTTTTTCATGCTGAGAAGACCTTTGCTGCCTCTGGAAGTGCTCTTTGATTTTCATGAAAAAACCCGCGGTCGTCAGGATTTGTTTGAACGGGAGCTGATAAGCCTGTTTTCGCAGCCTCTGCTGGCTGACGCAATCTACCTGGCTTCTCCGGCGCTTCATCAGTCGCTGTTAATGCTGATCTCCGGGAATGAGCAGCGGGCTGATCCCGGTGTCCTGCAATCCTTATACAAGTATTTGATCCGGGCTTGCAGCAGGGCCACGCCTTTCGGCCTTTTTTCGTGTTTTGCGACGGGCAGTTTCACTGAGGCAACCAGGATCCGTTTCAAGACAGCCGATGCATTTGAGCGCTACACTCGTTTGGCCATGCCGGTGACATCAGAGCTGGGCTCTTCGCTGCTGGTCCGGCCCGGGATTTCACATCAGACACTGCTTTTTGTCAATTCAAGTTTATACCCCCTGGGCGATCACTATCGCTTTGTCGAGCGAATCTTCGCCTCAGCAGGCCAGTCCCACCTGCTTTCAGCCGTTAAACGAGATGAGCTGCTTGAGCACGTAATCGGGCTGTGTATGAACGGTTGTACTTTTGAAAAAATCAATGATAGCCTTTGCCAGCACTTTCCGGCTGAGCAGGCGGCTGAATACGTTCATGGCTTGGTGCAGATGCAGATTCTGGTCAGCGGGCTGGAAGTAAATGTGACCGGCCCTCCCTATATGGAGGTGCTCGAAGAGCATCTTAGCAAAGTCGCGGCAGCAAAACAGGAAATCCAACTGATGGAAGAAATTAGGCAGTTACTGCAGGCGCCCGGGCCGCTAAAGGAGGTGGCCAAAAAGCTTACAGCATTGCTCGACACTGAAAATATCGATACCAGCGTGGGTCCGGTGCTGCACACAGACTTAAAGTTCAACACACTTCAATGCGGTATCAGCCAGAAATGGATACTTCGGCTTTTGGAAGAGTTTGAAAAAATCAGTATGCTTTTCCAATATGCAAAGCCTGATTCAGATCTGGAGCAGTTCAAAAAGGCTTTCCTGCTCAGATACGAAACTCAGGAAGTTCCCCTGCTGGAAGCGCTCGATGCGGAGACCGGCATTGGTTACGGAATAATTGTACCGGGAAGCAGTGATCAGATCCCATTGCTTGACAATCTAAGATTTCCATTCTCAGAGCCAAGGAAAGCGCATTCTGAAAATGCGCTGACAAGTTTTAAGAAACGGCTTCTGGACAAGGCAGAGAGGGAGGGAGCCCGGTCGATAGCCCTGGTCGACCAGGACCTGAAAACCTTAGATGCCCCGCGAAGACAACCGGGCTATTTTTACTGGCTGGGCAGCATTATCAGTGCCAATGCCGCCCGATTCGATCAGGGAGACTTTCGTTTTCTGCTCCGGGCAGTGGGAGGGGCTTCGGGACTGGAGCTGCTGGGCCGGTTTTGCCATGCGGATTCTGCGCTTTCAGAGCTGGTCAAGGCCAGCGCAAGGGAGCGGCAGCAGCGGACAGGCGCCGTTCTGGCTGAGATTGCTCATTTGCCTGCTGTTGACGCAGTAGGGGTACTTTCCAGACCGCATCTTTCCGACTATGAAATTGTCTATCTGGCTGGTAGCACCAAGCCGGTTGACAAGCGAATTTTGGCCTCTGATCTGATGGTATCTATCCGGGATGGTAAACAGTTGATTATCAGAAGCAGACGTTTGAACAAACAGGTGATCCCCGTGCTGAACAATGCCCACAATTTCTCACGCGGGCTACCAGTTTACCGCTTTTTATGTGAGCTGGCCGCAGAGCATCAGCAGTACAGCGGCTGGGATTGGGGACCTTTAAGCGCAAGTCGGTTTTTGCCAAGGTTAACTTACAAGCACCTGGTGATCAGCAGGGCGAGCTGGAATTTAACAAGACGGGATTTTCCGAAATTTTCGCCAGGCAGTGACGAATTTACGACATTGTGGAAAGCTGCTAGTCAGCGCCTTCAAATCCCACGGTACTTTCAGATATGCAAATATGACCAGGAATTGTTCATTGACAGCGACAATAGTTTTTCCCTTGCGCTGCTCGAAGAAGCAATATACAAGACAGGCAAAGTGCGGATTGTTGAGATTTTGCAGGAGCCCGGTGAAGGATTCATTGCTGAGGGTGGAAAGCACTATGCCAATGAGATTGTTATACCTTTCCGGCCGCTGGCAGCTCAACCTTGGCCTGTATCAAATGTGAGCGTGCCAGAGCAGCAAACACGACGTTTCATGACAGCAAGCAGCTGGCTTTTTGTTAAGATCTACGTTGGAACCAGCACTGCCGACAGGATTATTTCAGAACTTATCGGCCCGTATTGTGCTAAAATGATCAGTGAAGGGAAGCTGCAAAAATGGTTTTTTGTCCGCTACCAGGATCCGGATCACCATCTGCGCATCCGGTTTTATCACGGTGATCAAACGGATTTCTGGCAGCTTATTCTAAAAGATCTTCATGCGCTGATGAGTGGTTGGCTGGAAAGCGGGCTTGTGCTGAAAATACAGACTGACACATACACCAGAGAACTGGAACGATATCAGGGGCTTGATTACGGGCAGGTTGAGTCAATTTTTTATGCGGACAGTCGCGCTGTCATTCAAGTGATAGATATGCTTTGCGATCACGAGCAACCAGAGGTCGAGCGTTGGCTGATTGCCTTGTCGGGCGCCGATATTCTATTGGACGATCTGGGCTTGACCCTTGATGAGAAGCTTGGGCTGACGCGCGTGCTTTACAAGCATCTGCAAGAAGAATTTCCCACAAGAGAGGATCTGAAAATTCAACTTGACAGGCAGTACAGGGCACACCGGAATATGATTGCACCCTATATGCAAAGGCGCCCTTCTCGGGTTTGCCAGATCTTCTCTGAGCGTTCAACGCGCATCAGACAGATTCTTGAAGCCAGGCAAGGCGGTTGCCGGCCCGGCGTCGAAGTTGCCGCCAGTTTCGTTCATATGTTTTTCAACAGAATCCTTGCATCGGCTCAGCGTCAGCAGGAACTTGTGATGTATCACTATTTGAATAAATATTATAAAACGTTGACTGTGCGTGCGAAAAATGGCCTCAAAACTTAAAAAAAGCCAGGAAAACCTTTTTTGTAACCAGTTGATCATTTAACTTATACTAACCTTTGTGCTTTTTACAAATTGATTAATGCGTCCCCTCCTGGTCTTAATGAATGACAAGCTCAATAAGTATGGACAATGGAACACAAAACAAACTCTCCAAGGTTACGATGCCTGATTGTCGACGATGAGGAATCAGCACATTTAGCGCTCCGGGATCTGATTGATTCTGCTCCCTGGCTATATTTTGTAGGAGGGTGTTACAACGCCTTGGAAGCCATCGAGATAATAGCCCGTCAAAATTTTGATATTGTTTTTTTAGACGTGCGCATGCCAGGCCTTAGCGGCCTGGATTTGCTCGGGCTGCTTTCTTACCCCAGACCTCATATCATATTAACGACCGGTTTTCGCGAGTATGCATATGATGGCTTCAAGCACGAAGTAACGGACTTCCTGTTGAAACCAGTCGCCAGGCACCAGTTTATCAAGGTGGTCAGCAAGCTCCTGAAAATGCCTGTGCAGGCACGCCCTACTGATTTCATGACAGAATCCCAGCCAGCCGATGTCTCAAGGCGGGTAACCAGCCAGGATGGCAATGAAAGGGAGCTGACCTGGTTTAAGGTAGCTGGTAAGAATATTCCTGTCCGCTTTGATCAGATCTATTTTGTGCAGGCGCTCAAAGATTATGTAAAAATCCATAGCAGCCAGGGGACTTTGCTAGTCTATGGGAACCTTGCGCGAATGACCAAGACACTGCCGTCTGAACAGTTTGTTCGTATCAATAGGTCGTATATTGTTAACCGTTATGCGATCCGGGAGATAGAGGGAAATATGGTCAAGATGCTGAACGGATTTGTGGTGCTGATCCCTGTCAGGAGCAGGCGCGCTGAGCTCATCAAACAACTGACCCGATAACAAAGCAACTATGGAAACATTGACAGAGGAGCTGTATACGTACCGGAAGGTGCTGTTCCCAGCCACGCAGTCGAGGCGGGTACTTATTCAATGCGCTTTCTGGACCCTGTTCATCGTTTTTCATCTGTTGGTTTTTCTGCCCGCCCATCAGGACCGGCTGACAAACCGGCATGTGTTGTTTTCGTACATACTCTACTATGGGCGCTACATTCCGGTTTATTATTTGACGATCCGCTTTTTCCGGTTTCTAAGGAGCCGCGTCAGAAGCCCTTACCGCTTGATTTGGATGGCAGTGTTTGTGCTGATCATTTTCCATATCATAACAATGGCTTTATTTCAGTTTTACAGCCACAAGGTAGGCATGGAGAACCTTCCGGACGGATTTCAAAAGATCGGAAAGCTTTATCTGCTTTCGTTTGAAGAGTTCAGGGGCCGGGACTGGTTGCTTTTCATATACAATGTCTCAGACCTGCAACTTCTGGTTTTGCCTCTTTCTATCAAGATGATCAAATACAGCATCGGGCTGGTATCCGAGGAGTACGGGCGCCGGGAGCAGAAGCTACGGTCGGAGCTCAAATATATGCGCTCGCAGCTAACCCCGCATTTTATCTTCAACATTCTCAATGCGGTCTCAGTCGAAATCAGGCATTCTCCCAAGAAAGCGATCGATATTCTCTTTAAGGCAGCTGACATGATCCGGTTTTCGATTTACGATATAGAAAAGGAATTCATAAGCCTTAAGAAGGAGCTGCATTATGTGCAGCAGTATGTAGAGCTGGAATCCATGCGCACCAGCCATCGGAGCCAGATATGCTTTCTCACCCGGGGAGACGTCTTAGAAGAGCATCGGGTACCGACTCTTTTTTTGGTTACCTTGGTTGAAAACGCCTTCAAACATAGCGTACACGCGACTGCCGACCGTTCAGAGGTAAGCATATTGGGAGAGATACGCGGGGATTGGCTGACATTTGAGGTCACCAATACCAAACCCGCGAAACGATCTGCCGAACCAACTAACAAGACGAGCGAAGGCATCGGGCTAGCCAATATCAAAAAAACGCTGGCTTTGAAATTTGGTAAAAACTACAGCTTCGATATCATCCAGGATACAGAGACGTTCTCAGTACTGTTAAAGTTGCCGTTGCATTCAGGGGGTCATTTGGTCCGCTTTGAATGAGAGCAAGTGCATCATCTGGTTATGCGATAACGTTGTGGTTGACAGTGCCGGACAGCTCGGGATGTTCTGCGCAATTCATGCCTTAAACCCATCAAGATTACACGGGATGGCCTCAAATTGCGACAAACTTATCAGCCTGAGATGTTCCATTTCTATCTTTCGCGCATTTACCGTTTTAACGTATGCGCTGGCATAAAACCAGCCGGCAATCGTATAAAATATTTCTTGTTGTAACGCGGCTCCTATTGTTTTGATCAGGTAAACTATTGTCAAAATCTAACTGTAATCTGATGAAAACAAAAAGAACTATGGTGCCGGTGTTGCCGCGAAAGCATGTTCTGGTAAGGCTCGATCCGGGAAAAGTCAGTCTCAACCCAAAAAGGCAGGATACGACGACTGTTACGACCAGCGGAACAACCTGCGGAATGGCAAGTGCAGACTAGATTGCTTCCAATTGCTGGGTTGACGATCAGCCGCCCCCTGGGGGCGGCTTTTTTTGTTGGAAATATGCCATCAGGTACTGCTTCTGTCTGCGGGAAGGTGCCTGATTCAGGGAACTGCAAGGCTAAAGGCTGTTCACCTACCAGCCATTGATTCGTCGGACTTTAAAGGGCGTCTGATTTGCGGTTTTTACGCCGACGGGGTTTCAACGTTTATCGAGGTACATGACATTTTACGCGCATAAAAGCAGGCACTCGTATAATAGTTTTGTGATTCTTGAAGGTGACCGGGAATTTTAATGTTGAGGACAGCAGGTGAGCCCGGAGCATCCCGGAATGAGCTTGTGAAGTACGGAAATGTAACTCATCGTTTGATATGGAGCAGAAATACGCGTTGGAATGGCTTGACTTTATTGTGACCGTGACGCTTAATCCGATAAGGACCGACCCGACGGTATTGGATGCTGACCGCTCTGATATTATTCTCACGCAGGCAAGTGAAGAAGCCAACCGCATTAAGAGGACCCTTCAGAACCACACTTTCGGTTTGTTCAGCAAAAGGAAAATACAGTTACTGGTTAAGCAGTATCATGGCAGCCTGGTTATGCTTCTGGATGCGGCCTGTGAAAACGAAGGCCGGATAGGTCCTGATCATCAGATTGCAAAGAGAACCTGCCAGACAGTCCTCGAAGGGATTGAAGAACTTTTGAATTTTATCGAGAACCGGTTCGGCGAATATATCGGCTTTGACGAGCGCGTGCCGACACGTTACCTGCAGCAGATCAAAAAGGATCTTCGTACGCGAGTCGACACCTTTAAATCGGATCTGGCCGGTGGTGTGGATAGCAAAAAGCTTACCGATATCTTGCTTCACGCCTTGTATAGTTTTACTAACGAACCGCTGAAACGGGTAGTGACTTACCGGGAAGTATTTTACAAGAAGGAACTCGTTAAAGAGATCGAAAAGGTTCGGTTCTCAGAGGATGAGTCGAAAATGCATGATGCATTGACAGAACTTTTAGTCTGCCTGAATTTCAATAGCCGGGCATTCATGGACTATTACACTGAGAAGATAGCACAAAGGGCCAATTCATTTGGGCCGCTTCACGAGAAGATGAACCATTTACTGCTACACTTTAAGGAATTCAACCAGATGCATCACAAGCCGGGCGTCAGGCTGAATCCTCACTATGCAGATGTCAGGAAGGTAATTGGTAACTGGTTTTCTCAGGAAATCTCGTATCTGGAGAAGAAAAGACAATGGGATGTGGCTCCGCTTGCTTCTGCGCAGCCTGTTAAAACGTTACAAGAGCAACCCTTTAAGGTACTTTGCTTTTTGTCAGTAGATCAGATTGCGATCATTTTCCGGGCGATGGACTCTCTCAGGATTGTGCAGTCCAGGTCGCTTAATCTGATTTTTCAAACCATTGCGCCATACCTGTCCACACCCCACAAGGAGGAAATTTCCTGGAAAAGCATGAGAAGCAAGTCGTCGGGCTTTGAAGATAACGACAAGGATGTGGTTATACACACTTTGCAAAAGATCATTAACTGGATTCAGGAGTACTAACTTCCCTCTCAAAGTGGTTATGGAATTGACAAAGCTCATTGATTTTCTTGCTATGATGACGCCGGTCAGTAGCCCGTTTGCGGATTTTCTGCGGAAAGCGGCAGTGGAACAAAATTTTCGGAAAGGGACGCGGCTCGTCAAAGCTGGAGATACTGTTGATCAGACGTGGCTGATCATGAAGGGACTTGCCAAATCCTTTCACACGGATCAGTACGGCAGACAGATAGTCACAAGATTCTGGAAGGAGGGGGAGATTCTGATCTTAAAGGACAGGGAACTGCAGAGTGGCGGTTTTTACGCCAGTGAAGATATTGTTTTCCTGGAAGATACCCTGCTGGTATCGATATCTAACCAGCGGCTAGCGTACGCGTTCGAGAATTTCCCCGAGACACATCGCCTCGCCGGTAAGTTCTATTTTACTGAGATCAGAAGCCGCGATCTGCGTCAAAGGTTGCTAATCCTGGATGCGGCCAGCGCATACCAACAGTTTTGCAAACATTTCCCGGCGGCCCGGCTCGCGCTGCAGGACATTGCCTACTATCTGAACATCAGGCCCTATACGCTCAGCCGGATAAGAAAGCGTAGCAGGGATCAGGGCAAGTGATTTCTTGGCTTATGTGTAGTAGAATCGATTTTTCGGTTAGTAGCTTTGAATTATGAACTAACCCATTTAACGATAGGGACACTCTGAGGGGCTGGCAAATTTCTACTTCCCGGTTTGGCTACCTATATAGTGCTACGTTAGGACTTGCGTGTTTGGATCGGAATATCTTTCCGAGTGTTTTTGCCTTAAGATCCAAGTTACTTCGCTCCCCGACGTGGCGTCCTATCTTATCAAGGCGTTGCGGCGGACAAGTCTGAATTCGCTTGCCGACATGATCGACCAGTCAGTCGCCTGCGCTTTTGAGCGGATGCCGAAAACCATATTGCAGTGACATCTTAAACCATGTCAGGATAAAACCCCAGCAAAAGGATTTTTGCGAAACCGGCGCATGGCTTACCCGTACTTCGAGATGGATCAGTTATAGAACAGTTTTCACTAAACGTTTTTGGTCAATGATTTACAGCCTGAGAAAACAACGACAGATTTGGATGGTCGCAGGTTTGCTGATAGTACTGTTCACTTATACGGGTATCAGCAAGCTTCTCAATCTTGATGAATTTGAAAGGGAGCTTGCCCGGCAGACCCTTCCGGGCTGCTCAAAACAGCCACTGCTTTGGTTGATTCCCGCCACTGAGTTAATTGTAGCCGGCTTATTGGTTTACCGGCCAACGCGTCAGACGGGATTTTATGGCTCGGCGCTGCTAATGCTTCTATTTACAGGCTATATGGGTCTTGTCCTTTTAAACTTTTTCGACCGGGTTCCATGCAGCTGCGGGGGCGTTATTAAGGAAATGGGATTTGCTACCCACTTTGTCTTCAATCTGATTTTTCTGGCGCTATCGATCCTTGGAATATACATGTATAACCCCAGGAGGAAGGAGGTGAAATGGCATTGAGTGATTTTTAGCAAGATTGCCGGAAGCAGGTAGCCCAGGTCTTCCAACTTCCGCCAGGGGCTTTCACAGAAAACCTGAAAACAGAGTATGTGATTTTCTCACAATCAAAGTCTCCAAGAGACACCAACGCTTTATGAAAACTGCTTTTAACCTAAAGTATCTGCCGCTGTTCGCTCTTGTATTGGGCGGTAGTCTTGCCGTCGCATCCAGTGTCAATGGTTCTAAAACCACGCTTCTTGCAGATTACGATGTGGAGCTTGAAACCAGCACTTATTACCAGGTCGGCACTCCGCCATCCTGCGGTACAGGTTCGGACCAGGCTTGTAAAATCTCCTCCCCGCAAGGGCCTGGTGTAGATGGAAGAATTTCCAAGAGTGTTTCTGGTATCGAGGTGAAAGATACCAGAGCCAACTGATAAGCAAAACAGCCCGGTAAGACTATCCTCACAGGGGAGTCCCCCGGGCTGTTTGCTTTTAAGCTACTGCGCCTGCTGTGTTTTTTTTAGGGTGCTTACCAGGGCAGCAGTAGTATTGATCCCGTCGGCGAGGCCATTGTTGTATATCCTTTCGATCTGGCCTTCCCGGTTCACGACGATCATCTTGGGCACGGATTCGAAGTTATAGTATTTGACCCATGGGTGCTCACTGCCGCTCGTGCATAGGTTCACTACAGTAGCCGACGAATACTTTCCTGAAGAGACGCTGCGCTTCCAAAGTTCACGTTTGCTATCAGTGGAGATTGAGACAAATACGATGTCCTTCTCGTCTTTAAGAACCTCTTCCGCTTTCCTGAGAACGTTGCGGTAATAGGCCGAGCAGGCTCCGCATCCGCTAAACCAGACGTCGACGAATGCCACTTTTCCCTTGAGATCAGCAAGTCGGACCATTTTTCCAGTCAAGTCTTGCAGTTGTAGCTCCTTGAGGGGCATTCCCGGCAGCGTCTTGGTAGCTTCATCCAGCGCCATCAGATAGCCAGGATCGGATATCAACGGACGTGCCTTTTGATACAGCAGATTGATGTCTGCTCTCGGAGGGTGATTAAGAAACAAGTTCAAAAGGAGTCTTTCTCGCAAAGGCCCCTGATGCTGTTTGATAATGGTGGAGACGTAATCCGGCTGGGAGCCCTCCGTCTGGCCGAGAGATGAGTCAAAAAGCAATTTCTCGTACAGATAGTTGACATACGGGAAAGAAAGGGCCGCCAGGGCCGGTGGGATTTCCGTGGCTGCCGAATCGAAAGCTGTATGAAAGTTCTGACGATAAAACATCAGACAGACCGCAGAATCCTGCCGGTTTTCGCAAGCGCCGGTAAGCCGGCGGAACCTGCCTGCCTGCCAGCCTATGATGTCGGCTTTCAGTAAATGGTAATAGTGATCTGAAAGCGCGGGTTTGAGCTCTTCCAGCATGTTCAGCGCGGCATCAATCTTGGGAGCCAGAAGATCCTGGTATGGTTGACTCATAGCAGAGGCGGGCGCTGGTTCGGCGTTTAACTTTGCTCTTAGAATCTTCTCCCGGGCAACGTATTTTACAGACCCGGCACCGCTGAACGAAAAAACGTAATCATCCATGGTGTTGCCGGTCAGGGGGAGTGCCGTACGTTTTGTCATCCGGATATGCACCCGGTCCTGCGCCTGCCAGTAAAAAGCGGGCGTTATCGGCAGATGTCTGTGTTTGGATTTACCCTCAATTGCCGGCTTGGCTTTGATGACTAGCTGCCCGGCACCTTTTGCCCAGCCACGATATTTGAAACGGCCAGTTCCCTGAGCTTTAAACTCGGCGACGCTGTCTATGACTGTCTCACCTTTCAGAGAATTAATAAAGTAGACATAAACCGAATCCATCCTAATGTCCTGGGCCAGCTGTATATTAATCTCCACCGGCTGGAAACCTGATGAGGGCCGGTCGTGTCCGTACTTAGATTTGAAGACCCCGGCAATGAAAAGAACCAACCAGGATAATGATAAAATTTTCATGCTGATGCTGTGTTTAGAATGTTGATAGATCACCGTTGGTTCTGAGCAATCCCGCTAAGCTGAATTTCCAGATCCGGGAACGGGAGGACATACCGATTATCACCGGGCAAGAGCTCGTGATCCTCTCCGTTGGCATGTCGTCTCAGGACCAGGGGCCTTTCCTTGCCCAACCGCCTGAGATCTTCCCAGCGTGTTTGCCCACTGAAGACCAATTCTTTCCGGCGCTCAAAGAGGACCAGGTTTAAAGTAGAGTCAGCATCTTGGGAATCAAGCTGGATGAATGTCCCCTGTTTAAAACGTTTTCTTAGAAGCTGGTTCAATAGGGCAATGGCTGTTGTCGGGTTACCTGTTCTGGCATGGCATTCGGCCGAAATCAGCAATAGTTCGTTGGTGGCGATCCCACAGAACGTCCGGGCGTTGCCGGTATATCTTCCTACATGTTGCAGCCGACCTTGCGTCCCGGGCCTAAAGAAAAGAGTTCTTCTTAGGTCGTTATTTTGAAAGCTGCCTGTAAGCACAGTATCCATGTAAATAATTTGCCGCCCAGGGTCGATCGAGGCGACTCCCATGGATTCAGCGAAGAAAATGATCTCAGGATTAAGGCGAGACGCGTCGAAGACAGGAAAACGATATGTTGCAGAGGGTTGGATGATTTCAGAATTGAAATCCAAAAGCTCGGGATAGGCCTTTAAGGCAAGA
The DNA here is from genome assembly GCF_946482605.1 of uncultured Dyadobacter sp. Next base: position 170,384 of record NZ_CAMLSE010000006.1, read on the forward strand.
TCCGAATGTGTCAGTGCATCCCCGAACCTACCCATCACCAAGTAGACCTTGGCCAAAAGCCCATGGGCCGCCGCCGCCGTGGGACGGGTTGCATAAGGCTGGCGGGCCGGGAGCAGTAAAGACGCTTCCAGCGCGTCATCAAGGATTCTCTGGTAGGTCTGCTGCACGGTTGAACGCGTGGCAGTAGGATTGGGGTCGGAGGACGAGCGGAGTTGAAGGCCCGGATCGTTTTGCGCAGACTCGGCCTGGTAGGTTTTGCAGAAAAGCTGAGCGAGTTGGTAGGTGGCAAATGACCTGAGAAAAAGCGCTTGCCCTTTCAGATTGGTTGCCTCAGCGGCCGTAGACTGGCCGGCTTGCGGCAGTCGCTCCAAAACAATGTTGGCATAAGTAATCTTTTCGTTAGGATTGGTAAATTCGGGTGAGGCCGCTCCCTGGAAGATGTCCTTTGCCCAGATATAGGCATTACGTTCATAAGCAGTAGTGGAATTGAGCCGGTCATCTGGAATATAGACGTCATCCGAGCCAATCTGGCCCAGGACCGGATATCTGAGGTTGACCGCAAAAGGATTGTCCATGATCGCTTGTAGGTCTGCCATGCTTTGCGGCATGACATCCGCGTTATAGCGCTTGACATCGAGCCAGTCGCCACCTCCGCATGATAGCAGAAGCAGAGCCATCAGAAGCGGGCTGAGAGATATGATTTTGTTCATGTTATACACAGGTTCTATAGTTTGACTTTTATGCCCAATGAAACAGAGAATGCTTTTGGCAGGCTGTGATCGGTCGCAGGTACGGTTGGAGCAGCATCCGGGTCAATACCGTTTTTGTTTGCCCGCCATAAAATGCCCAGGTTAGCCGCATATAGATAAATCTGCGCATCGGCCGGGCCTTTTTTGAAGTCAGGCAAGGTATAACTGAGCCGTACATCCTGAATGCGCAGATGATCGGCCTTTTCGACAAGTGTTTGAGAAAACCTGTAAAACGTGCTTCTGTTGGGCTCGGAGGGGTAAGCGAAGGACGGAATGTCAGTGAAGGCTTCATCGCCTGATTTCTGCCAGCGGAGCTGATAATCCTGGTGCGTATACCCGGCTAGTACGTCAGTATAGTTGGGGGAAACCGACTGTCGCCGGAAATAATAGCCCATTTTGTAAGTCAGATTGACCGATAGTGAAAAGCCGCCCAGTGAGAAATCATTCCGAAAAGAGCCGAAGGCTGTCGGGACTGCTGACCCGTGAAACACTAGACTGTCCGGATTGAAGTTGTTGATAATGCTGGTATAATTGGTGCTGACTTCTCCGTTTAGATACCCTTGCGGATCCCCTGTCGACGGGTCAAGACCTGCCCAGCGGTAGGAGTACACGCCGTACAGCGGCTTGCCGACTATTCCGGGCCTGCCATCTGGATTTTGGATGCTTCCGGCAGTCTGCCTGATGGTGAACTTTTTGATACTGTCCTTTAACAAACTCAAAAGAAATGCAGGCTGCCACCTGAGACGGCCTGCGACTATGTCTCCGTTAAGAGTCAGATCCAGCCCGTGGGTGGAAGTTGAAGCTCCATTGGTGAAAAACTGACTAAAGCCGGCCGAAGGTGCAAGTTGCTGTCTTTCGATAAGGTCCGTGCCGTTTTTGATAAAATACTCAATGCTGCCGGTGATAAGATTGCTCTTTGACCCAAAATCAATCCCTGCATTGAGCGTTCCGACTTTTTCCCAGCGTAGCGCTGGATTTGGGGCCGTCAGATTCTGAATAGTTCGCGCGCCGGTATAGGAATTAGTCGAGTAGCCTCCCTTTACGTATACAGTTCCCTGATAGGGATTCCCGCTGTACCCAAATGAAGACCTTATTTTCAGATACGGCAGCCAACTGATTTTATAAAAGCCTTCCCTGCTGATATCCCAGGCAATGCCAGCTGACCAAAGCGGAGAAAAGCGGTTGTTGGTCTTCGCACCGAAGATGTTGGCTCCATCCTTCCTGGCGCTAGCGGAGATTGTGTACCGGCTCTTGTAGGTGTATGCTGTATTGGCATAGTATGACAAGAATCTGTTGTCATATGTGTAAATATCGCCTGGAACTGATGGTATCTGAGCGCTTCCGGAAGGGTTAACAGCAAGTGAATTTCTAAAATCCAGGTTGTTGGCAGAGACGCCCAGATCATCGGAGTAGCCATAAGAAGTTCGCAGTTGGCTTTCGGTTTGGAGCCGTCTTGCTTCTGCTCCAGCAAGGGCCGTCAGTTGATGAAGTGTTCCTATCTTGCGATTCAGGTTTAGCTGGGCTCTTAGGTTCTGCGAGTGCCATAACGAACTGTTTTGCATCAGAATTCCGCCCTTGGGCACCTGGTAGGTCACACTGCCGTCGCTGTTGACCAGCGTGAAGCGGTTGATCAAATCCCTTGCATAATAACTGTCAATGCTTCTGTTATCGAAGGAATGAATCCGCTGGCTTTCATTCTGGTAGATAACCTCGGCGGTTAAATAGGGGAGAATGCGGTATTGAAGCCCAGCCCGCATCAGCAGATTATTAATCCGCAGCGAATTATCGGCTGTCTGTGTTTCCTGTAAAGGCCGGTATTGCCAGTCCAGAAGTCCGTGGCTTTCAGCAGAATCAACATAAATGCTGCGGTAATCCCTGACTACGGCGGCCGGACTGCCATCCTGATTTGCGAGCACAGCATAGGGATAAAGGGAACGGTATTTACCTCCGACGGGCAGGTATCCGAAGCTATTCTGATAGTTGCTGGTCGTTGTTTGGTTGTTGCTGTAGTTGATGGCTGTGGTCAGATCCAGGCCTTTGGTCAGAGAGTAGGTGGTATTTGAATTCAGAGTCAGCCGGCGGTAGTCATTGCCAACCTGATCGAAGGTATTGTGGTCGTAGCCGGCAGATAATGCGTATGCGGCCTGCTGGTTTCCTCCTTTGATGCTGGCTGAATACTGCTGATTCACTGCCTGCCGGTAAACGTGCCGGCTGTATTCTTTTCGCAAATCCCTTTGCGACCACTGGGAAAAAGTTTCGTCAACCAGACCGGAGGAGATTTTACCATTTCTTTGCTGTTCCAGCAGCTCGACCACCGGCGACAGGGGCGGTCGGGAAATATTATCTGCCAGATCGGCATTGAAGTATCCGGCATCAAACAGGGTCTTTTCTACCTGAATGTAGTCGGCAGACGGAAGGTAGTTTCGGTCAGCATAAAGGTCTGGTTTTCCGGTGATGGTAATGTTACTGTTTACCTCCACGGTCATCGGGGTGTTCTTGCTCCCCTTTTTGGTGGTGATCACAATCACACCATTGCCGGCCCTGGCCCCCCAAATGGAAGCTGCGGCAGCATCGCGCAGTATACTGACAGATTCAACATCATTTGGATTGATGTTATCAAGATTCCCCTCGAATGGAAAATTATCGACTACGATTAGCGGGTCACGGCTGACCTGGGTGATATCGCCAAGCGTGCTTTCGCCCCTGATCCGGATTCCCAGGTTCCGTCCCAGAGGATTTGCAGAGGTAGCTTTCTGCTGTTCTGCTTTGAAAAGCACGCCACTGGCTATGCCGTCGAGCCGGTCCAGCAGATTAGTGGATACTTTCCGGTTGAGAAGAGGCTGACCCACATTGACAAATGAGCCCGTAGACCTCTCGCGTGGAATTTGCTGGTATCCGGTGACAGAGAGCTCCTGCAAGACGGACATTTCCTGCGGAAGAGACAGAATCAGCTCACTTTTCAACGGGAGCTGCAGAAGCGTGTCAAGCGAACGGTATCCAATAAACGAAACGACGAGCCCGGCCGTGTGATTATCTGGAACGGATAATTTGAAGTACCCATTTTTATCGGTAACCGTACCTGTCGTGCTGCCCTTTAACAGAATGCTGGCGCCGGTAAGCGCTTCATGGTTATCAGCAGATAATATTCTGCCTTGGAAAGTGTAGACCGTGGTCTGCCCTCGTGCGGGCCGCCAGGCGCTCATTAAGAGATAAGCAAGGATGAGGTAGGTAACATAACGACATAGCTTACCCAGGGAACAATAAAGTGGATTCATTGTAACTGAATTTATGGAGTGAAATTGTTATCGCGTATAGCGGACGCAATAATGGATCTGACCTTTTTTGAATAAAAGGTGCTCGATATCAAATTTTTATCGCAAGAATCCTATTATTCTGGCTTGCGAATAATTAGTTTGAAAATGAGTAAGTTGCTCATACGTAACAATGGGTTAAACCTAGCAAGCAAGGCGTAGAACATAGAAAATTGTTACTGGTTGAGTCCTTGCGCGATAAGAAGGCCCGAAAGAAAAAAAGGTGTGGGGCCCGACTTATCGATGCTGCGGCCCTGAGAAGCCTTGACTAACAATAAGAAGGGCAACCCACGCCTAGGTCGTGAGCTACCTTCACTTATTGTCTCATAGTCATTGAAATTTCTCAGGTTTCAGCATCGAGACTCTAAGCGAATAGCTTCAAGTATTTTTGAAGAATCGCAACTACGACTCCGGAGAGTCAACGTAAATATACTAAACTAAAAGTTCATTGTCAAATTTGACAATGAACTTTTAAGGTGTCTTCTCACCTTCACTGAATGAAGGTTACCAATAAAGCGTTTGCAATTGCATTTGGAGTTCATTTGGACCAATTGATTAAGTCGAAGGGCTTAACTCCGCAGGATGTTGCTGCAAACGCCAATATTGAGTTTAAACAAGTTTATAGAGTCATTAATGCGGAGAACAGTGCGACTTTGTCTGTTATAAGTGCGATAGCGAGAGGCCTAGGCGTGCATCCAAAAGAGCTTTTCGATTTCGATTATGAGAATGAATGAGGGAAGAGAAATAGGAATGCATTTAATTAATTTGAGCACTCAGATCCGCGAAATTTCTTGCATGTGCTCTTAATGCAGCATATAGTTTCATAAGTATCGAATGCTCTTCTGTAGCTACATTGTATAGCGTTTGCTAAGATTTACACATCTGTGTTTGCTAATTTTGCTACATTAGCGTTTGCTAAGATTACCACGGCTACATTTGCTAGCAGGACCGCGGATAATCGCGGCACCTTTTTATAACATTTGCAAGCATGGCAACACCTCAGGAAAGATTTGCGCAAGCACTCAACATTCTGAAAGCTCTTCAGGAAAAAGGCATAGTCGGCATATTTACAGATGATATCCCGACGGCTAGATACAGGCAGTTACTGATCAAAAATGGCTTTATCCGTGAAGTCACCAAGGGGTGGTATATTGCCATGGATCCGGCCGAAAAGGAAGGGGAGACCACTTCATGGTACACTTCATACTGGGACTTCATTGCTCAATATCTGAATCACAAGTACGGTGAGAACTGGTGTCTGTCTGCTGAGCAGTCGTTGCTGCTCCAAGCGGGAAACTGGTCCGTTCCAAGACAATTGCTTGTAAGATCGCCGGAAGGCAACAACAGACCTACGCCGCTACCTCACAACACGTCTTTGTTTAACCTGAGAACTGATATCCCTTCCGCCGGGCAAACAGTGATAAGCATGGGGATTCGTATGTATGATATGCAGTCAGCGCTGATATACAGTGCTGCTACTGTGTACAAGAGCAATGCTATCGATGCCAGGACGGCGCTTTCCATGATAAGAGACGCCTCCGAATTATTGCCCATAATGCTTGATAACGGGCATACAGTTTTGGCCGGCCGGTTGGCGGGAGCGTTCAGAAATATTCAACGTGAGCGGATAGCGGACCAGATCATCGAGACCTTCCGACAGGCCGGTTATGATATCCGTGAGACAGACCCGTTTGACCATCGGCTGGACATTAACCTATCTCCGAAAGAGCGCTCACCTTATGCAAACCGCATTCGTTTGATGTGGATGCATATGCGCCCGGTAGTGATCGCAAACCTGCCACAGGAACCGGGCCTTCCCGAGAACATCGGATCCTTTTTAAAAGATATCGACGATATCTATGTAACAGATGCTTACAACTCGCTGTCTATTGAGCGTTACCGGGTAACCCCAGAGTTGATTGAAAAGGTAAGCTCGGGTAAATGGAACGTGTTGGAAAATGAGGAGGATCAAAGACAGAGAGACGCCATGGCCGCCCGGGGGTATTACCAGGCTTTTCAGGCTGTAAAGCAGACGATCGAGCAGATACTGGCGGGGGGCAACGCCGGCGATTTAGTGGATATAGCACACGCAAAATGGTATAGGGAGCTCTTTGATCCCAGTGTGGTCGCGGGCCTTTTGAAAGCATCGGACTTGGCTGGATACCGTAACCACCAGGTGTATATCGGAAGTTCCAAACATGTACCGTTGAGTGTAGATGCGATGCGGGATGCCATGCCAGTACTTTTTGAGCTGTTGCAAGAGGAGACCCACGCCTCGGTAAGGGCAGTGCTGGGGCATTTCATCTTTGTATTCATTCATCCTTACATGGATGGGAATGGAAGGATGGGCCGGTTTCTGATGAATGCCATGCTGGCTTCTGGTGGTTACCCATGGACGGTGATTCCGTTCGAAAAACGGGAAGAATACATGGCTGCATTGGAGAGTGCAAGTGTGCAACAAGACATAGAGCCGTTCGCACAGTTTATCGGATATCTTCTTACAGAAAGACTGGCAGGCAAAATGGTTGCACGCTTGCCGGCAGAAAAAGGTGAGCCAGGGCCGTAACAATTTAAATCGATTCCCGCGATGGGAAGGGTAAGTAAAGACTCAGGAATCTAGTTTCACGTTTTGCCCGCAGCAGTGTCTGAGCAGAAACCGTGTTGCTTTCTTGATACTTCCATAACCGCTCATGACTTAAAATGCAGACTAAGGCCGTCCTTTCTTGTAATTTGGGTGTGATCTGATAGAACCTCATCCGGTTGAAAAAATAACATTTCGACCTAATAAAGTTACCTTCCCATTCGCTGGTTATTTCTCTGCGGCCGTCATCACGCGCTGAGCGGTTCCGATCCTCTTAACTGATTGATGTATTACTGAGCACCCTGGCAGGGCCAGAAATCCTTCCAGTGTGACAGGTTTCTCATGGAACCCGGTGCCGCCGCCAGCCAAGACCGTTTCTCTGATTATACTCGTTAGAGGACAGCGCTACAACGGGGCACTATTGATGATATCCGACTTTGCGAAAAGGGGCCCTGGCGTACCGGTTCAAAATTTTAATTTAGATTTTTTTGGGGTTAATAGGTTCACAATCAATGGGTGCAAAAGGGTGCAGCCAAAGTTGTACTTTTTTGCACCCCTGGGATCAGTGCAACTTTGTATCGCAGCCAACGAAGTTTCTTTCGTGGCAGGATGTTGCAAGGCCAATTTGCGACACGCACGCAAAACAATGATCTGACATTTGTAAACATCTAAACGAAGGGGCTATGTTTTCACCTACGCCATGGACTGACTACTCTATTGCTGTTGCAGCCTTGCTGGCAGTCTACTACATTTTGTTTGCTTTTAAATTTTACAGCGGGCAAATTAAAGCTGCTGTAATTTCAGGCGGCACTAACTGGTGGAGGCTGCCGCGAGGGGAACCTGCCGGTATGGTGGAGGGGCTCGCCACACACGAGGTTGGCTTTGAAATGCCGGCTGACAACGCGCTAGCACCCCAAGCCCCAGTTTTGCAAGAGACCGTTGCATTTGAGCAGATCGTCGGGCTGGGGAATCAACTAACGACTCTGATCGATGAGGCGAATCAGCAAAATTACGACGCTACCGAGCTATCCCTGCTATTGCAGATGGTGCTTCAGGACTATCCCTTAGTCCATGAGAAGGCGTTTCGGATATCAATCAATGAGTTCATAGATAATCAGTGTGCAAAGTATGGCTCCGTGCATCTGAGTGAGAGAGATAAAGCGGCGATTTGGGATCAGGTGTAGTGGGGCAATTGTCGGCAGGGTTTGCTGTTGTGAAAGGCAGCAAACCGGCAGGCAATCCTAACAAAAGATATGTTCAACTTTAAATACTGTGCAGGATGAAAATGAGGGGAAGATTTATTCAGGGAATGAAGCGTTTTGCGGTAGCTATCGCTGCATCACTCGGGCCACTGCTTGCCATCGCGCAGGATGGGGCGGCCGGGATCGAAGAAGCCAATTCACAGGTACGGTCTTACTTTGAGCCCGGGACAAACCTGATGTATGCGATCGGAGCTGTGCTGGGCCTTGTTGGGGCCGTTAAGGTCTTCCAGAAGTGGAACGCGGGCGACCAGGACACGGGCAAGGTCGCAGCCGCCTGGTTTGGGAGCTGTATCTTTCTGGTCGTCGTCGCAACGGTTCTGCAGTCCTTCTTCGGATTGTAGAGGGCAAGCTTGCCAAGTGATTCATACCATTAGTCAACGCAAAAGACCACAGGGATATCGATCCAATGACCTGGCTGCGCGCTTGTAAGGTATTTCTTTGAGTAGCGCGCCGCGGGCAGAAACCAAGGGTTAGAGTGCCGGCTATGGTGTGGCAGTATCCACGGGGAGCCAACAGGCTCCCTACCGGATACTGGAAAGGCAAGTTAAGGGCTGGCGATGTTTGATGCGCAGCGTATATAGATGCCGGTTACCTCCGGTGAGGGTTAGACGTGATATGGATTTTAAACGACATCAACGATGCAGATGAAAACTTACGTCATCAATAAGGGTGTGAACAGAAGCATTGTCTTCAAGGGACTGGTGGCCCAGTATATCTGGTACATGGGGGCAGGCATGTTCATTCTGCTGCTGCTTTATGCTGCGCTGTATGTGGCCGGGGTGAACACTTTCATAAGCCTTGCCATAACCGTGTGCCTGGGAGCTGCTATGATCATGTGGATATATCATCTGAGCAGCAGCTACGGAGAGCACGGACTGACCAAGGCGCTTGCCAGGCGCAGTATTCCAAAGGTGGTCAAGTCCCGGAGCCGGCGCCTGTTCTCAAGGCAAGGTGAGAAAAAAGAAGAAAAGTAACGAAAACCGGAATATAAATTAATACCTGACAGATATGGAGAAGCTACTTGATGAGCTGTGGCCGGTCATGGAGGTGGATCAGGGAATGATCCTTTCCAGGCAGGGTGATGTGACGGTCTGTTTTCAGGTGGAGCTGCCTGAGATTTTTACGCTGTCAGAAAAGGAGTATGAGCACCTGCACCAAAGTTGGGTAAAGGCATTGAAAATGCTGCCAGCGGGAACGGTGTTTCATAAACAGGACTATTTTAATATGGATTCATATCAGGCGGACGTAAGTACAGAAAAGATCAGTTTTTTAAGCCATAGCAGTGAAAGATTCTTTCACGAAAGGCCATACCTGGATCACCAGTGTTATGTGATGCTGACCAGAAAGCCCAAAGGGCGCAGGCTGTCGAGCTCGCTGTTTTCCAATCTGCTCAGGCCCTCGCTGGTGCCTGAGGATACGCTGGACGCTGCATCTTTGCAGGATTTCAAAGACGCTGCCAGTCAGTTCGCCCGCGTGCTTCAAGACACGGGCCTTGTCAGAATCAGTCAGCTTGAAGACCACCAGTTATTAAGCGGACCTTCGCAGGCAGGCCTTCTGGAAAGATACTACAACCTTTCCAGCGAAAGGGACCGGCTGATCCGGGACATTGACCTCAAGGACGGCATTAAAATCGGCGAGCAGTATGCTGAGCTTTACACGATCGCCGATTCGGCGGGTCTGCCGTCGGCGTGCGCTGCTGCCAGCCGCTATGAGAAATACTCCTCGGATAATGCCAGGCTAAGCATCGGCTTTGCTTCACCCGTCGGCCAGCTTTTGCCATGCAACCACATGATCAATCAGTTTATTTTTATCGAAGACGGGCCTTCGGTGATCCGGCGGCTGGAGAGCAAGCGGCTCCGCTTGCAGTCACTTTCGGTTTATGCCCGCGAGAATGCGCTGGCGCTGGATGCGGTCAATGAATTTCTCAACGAAGCCGTCAAAGAGCAGCGCCTTCCGGTCAGGGCACACTTCAATGTGCTGGTTTGGACCCGCAGTAAGTCCGAGCTCCAGTCGATCAAGAGCTTGGTCGCCTCAGGCCTTGCGCAGATGGACGTTGCAGTGAAAATAGAAACCATAGGGGCGCCCCAGATCTTCTGGGCAGGTATCCCTGGCAACGGGGCGGATTTTCCCATGAACGAGACCTTTGAGACGTTCACTGAACAGGCGTGCTGTTTTCTGAATATGGAAACCGGTTACCGGTCTTCGATCAGCCCGGTCGGCATCAGGCTGGGGGACCGGCTTACCGGCAAACCTGTGCACGTTGATATCAGCGATGAGCCAGTCCGGCAGGGTATCTGCACCAATCGTAACAAGTTCATCCTGGGCCCGTCAGGCAGCGGCAAAAGCTTTTTCACCAACCACATGATTCGGTCCTATTATGAGCAGGGCGCTCATGTCGTGCTGGTCGATGTGGGGCATTCCTACAAGGGATTGTGTGATCTGGTTGGAGGGTATTATTTCACCTATGAGGAGAAGAATCCGATCCGCTTCAACCCGTTTTACATCGAAGGGGGTGGAGCGCCGGACACAGAAAAAAAGGAAAGTATCAAAACGCTTCTTTTGGCGCTCTGGAAAAAGGATAGCGAAGATTTCAAAAGGAGCGAATATGTGGCCCTTTCCAATGCATTGACGCTTTACTATCAGTTGCTGGATGAAAAGCCGGCCATCCGCCCGTGCTTTGATTCGTTCTACGATTTTCTTCGCAAGGATTTTACCACCGTTCTGGAAAGCGACCAGGTCAAGGACCGCGACTTTGACGTATCTAATTTTCTGTATGTGCTGCGGCCTTATTACCAGGGGGGAGAATTCGATTATCTTCTTAATGCGGCAGAGAACCTGGATCTGCAATACCAGCGCTTCATTGTCTTCGAGCTGGATCAGGTGAAAGACCACCCGATCCTTTTTCCGGTGATCACCATCATCATCATGGAGGTCTTTATTGCCAAGATGAGAAAGCTGGAAGGGATCAGAAAGGTTGTACTCATCGAGGAGGCCTGGAAGGCGATCGCCAAAGAGGGAATGGCTGAGTATATACGCTACTTGTTCAAAACAGTCCGTAAATTTTTTGGGGAGGCGATCGTCGTCACCCAGGAGGTGGAGGATATCATTTCTTCTCCGGTGGTCAAGCAGGCGATCATTAACAACAGTGATTGTAAAATTCTTTTGGACCAGAGCAAATACCAGAACAAGTTTGATCAGATACAGCAGCTTCTGGGGCTTACCGAAAAGGAAAAGGCAATGGTGCTATCGGTGAACAGGGCCAATGATCCGCTCAGAAAATATAAAGAGGTCTTTATCAGTCTGGGAGGCAGTTTGTCCAGGGTATACCGCACCGAGGTGAGCCCACAGGAATACCTGGCCTACACCACAGAACAGACCGAGAAAATGAAGGTTGCCAGTTATGCCAGGCGTTACGGAGGGATCAGGGAAGGAATACAGGTACTGGCCAGTGAAATCAGAGAAGCGAAGCGATGAAAAAATCAGTCTTTATCCTGGTGCTGCTTGCGGCTATGCTGGCGCCAGCGCCAGCCAGCCACGCTGCAAACCCGTGGGCGGCTGTCATCAAGGCAGCTATCAAAAGGGTGGTACGGGCAGTGGATCTATTGATCCAGCGGCGTCAGACGGCGGTGATCCGACTTCAGAATGCGCAGAAGGCTTTGGAGAACACGATGGCCAAGCTGCATCTGGACGAGATCACCGATTGGGTCAAAAAGCAGCGGGATCTATATAAAGAGTATTATGAGGAGCTCAAAAAGGTCAAGGCGGTCATCGCTTATTACTTCCGCATCAAGCAGATCGCAGATAAACAGGTGCTGATCGTAGAGCAGTACCAGAAAGCATGGTCGCTCTTCTCAAACGATAAACATTTTACGGCAGGTGAGCTGCTATACATGCAGCAGGTTTACACAGGGATTCTGGCCGAGTCGGCCAGGAACGTGGATCTACTGACGCTGGTGGTAAAATCCTTTACGCTGCAGATGACAGATGCGGCAAGGCTTAAAATTATCGATCAGGCCGCCAGACAGGTCGACAAGGTTTTTGATGAGCTCGAAACCTTCAATCATGAAAACAGGCTTTTGAGTCTTACCCGGGCGCACAGCGAGCAGGATGCCAAATGGGTCAAAGCGCTGTATGGGCTGCCTTAACAGAAAACGATATGAAGATCTATCTGATCGCGCTGATGACAATGCTCGCGCTTCCGGTAAAGGCGCAGCTGTTCAGAGAATGGTTCCGTCAGAACGCAACCCAGAAGCGGTATCTGATCGAGCAGATCGCGCAGCTGAAAGTTTATCTGGCGCTGACCGAGAAGGGGTACGAGATCGCGCGGGAAGGTCTGGCTACGATATCTGATATTAAGAACGGTGAATTCAAACTGCATAAGAACCGGTTTGATTCCCTGCGAATTGTCAAATCAGGGATCACCGCTCTTTCACGGCTGCAACACATCACCGATCTGCATGGAAGCATTAATGAAATCTGTGAGAAGCTTCCTGCCGAAATCCAGGATTGCCATTTGCTTGACGCTGTGGTGAAAAAACAGATGATTACCGGTCTTAAAGCGCTATATGACGATTCCCAGGTACTTATAGGCGGATTTTTTATGGTAATCCGCGACGAGCAGGTCTCGATGACCGACGATGAGAGAATTATGCGCATAGAGGAGCTCTGCCAAGCATTCGAAGAAAACTATCTCTTTGCCAAGAACCTTCGAAAGGAATTTGGTCTGATCTGTAAATCTGCCGCGGCAGAACTCAAAGACCTTGAAAACCGCAGACTTATTCACGGACTTAAATAGCTGACCAGATGAAAAGAATACTGATGCTCCTTCTGATTTTTTTGGCGTGGGCAGGCAAGGCACACGCACAGACCCCTGAGGTAACCCAACTGATTCTGAACATCGAAAAGCTTGATGAGCTCAGAAAGATTCTTACTGAGCTCAAAAAAGGTTATGAGATTTTACAGAAGGGTTACAGCACGATCCGGGACATCTCCAAGGTGAATTTTCAGCTGCACCAGGTGTTTCTCGACGGGCTTTTGCAAGTCAGTCCGGCTGTAAGAAACTACAAGCGTATTGCAGATATCACAGCGTGCCAGCTGGCGCTTCTGAAAGAATCGCGTCAGGCGCGCAGCGCACTGGTTGCGACAGGGCAGATGAGCGCAGCTGAACAGCAGTACCTGGACGGCGTTTACGATGAGCTGATCGCGGGCAGCATCAGAAACCTGGACGCACTTACCCAGGTGCTGACAGCCAAGAGGCTTAGGGCCTCCGACGATGAAAGGCTCCGGGTGATCGATGCGATCTATGAGGATATGTCAGACAAGCTGGTGTTTCTCAGGCATTTTAATGCCGGCGGCAGCCTGCTGGCTGCCCAGCGCAGAGAGGAGCGGGCCTCGATCCGGCAGACAAGCAGGATTCTGGGTGTAGATCAATAATAAAACCGATACTGAAAATGAAATCAAAGACAATCATGATCTGCGCCTTGGGAGCTCTTCTGAGCATCGCGCCGGCAGCCAGCTATGGTCAGGGCTTTGAGTCCCAGATCAGGGGGCTGAATGGTGTGCTCGACGAGCTTTATCAGGAGATGATCCCTTTGTGCGCCAAGTTGATCAATGTGGGAAGGGGTCTTGCGGGCTTTGCGGCCATATTCTACATCGGTCACCGGGTGTGGAGGCATCTTTCCAATGCGGAGCCGATTGACTTTTATCCGCTCTTCCGGCCTTTTGTGATCGGGTTTGTTATTTTGATTTTTCCGGCAGTGATCGCGCTGATCAACGGAGTACTTTCTCCAACTGTCCGCGGGACAGCGGGCATGGTCAAAGACTCGGATAAGGCGATAGCGACGCTATTGAAAAAGAAGGAGGATGCCATCAAAAGCTCGGCATTCTGGGAGATGTACGTGGGCGATGACAGCAAGGGGAACCGGGAAAAGTGGCTCAAATATACCTACGGAGAAGGCTACTCGGAAGGTTTTGGGGATGGGATCTCCAATGACATCAAATTCTACATGGCCAAGCAGTCCTATAATTTTCGCAATTCGATCAAGGCGGCCCTTTCAGAAATACTGCGCGTTATTTTCGAGTCTGCGGCGCTATGCATCAACACGATCCGCACGTTTCAACTGGTGGTGCTGGCCATTATCGGGCCGATTGCCTTGGGCATTGCCGTTTTTGACGGGTTTCAGTTTACCCTTACCAGTTGGATTGCCCGCTACATCAATGTTTACCTGTGGCTTCCGGTGGCCAATATTTTCGGGGCGATTATAGGGCGTATCCAGGAAAAGATGATCGCGATGGACATCCGTCAGATCCAGGGCGCGGGCGATACATTCTTCAATGCGCATGATATGGCTTATCTGATATTTCTGATCATCGGAATCGTCGGCTATTTCTCTGTGCCCTCGGTGGCCAGTCAGATCATCCATGCGGGTGGGGGTAATGCGTTGATGCAGAAAGTGACTGCTTTGTTTGCCTCCTCCGTATCGGGCGTCGGTGGCAGGGCCTTTCCTTCCGGCGGGGGCTTCGGCAGATACCCGGGACCATCCACAAAAAGCTAAAACGAGAACTGGGCCATGTTTCAAAAAACAAAAAATATCGACAGCGCTTTCCGGCATATACGTGCATTCACCTTTCTGATTGTCGTGGCCAGCTTTGCTTTCTGCTGCTTTGCGCTGCTGAAAAGCTATGAGCTCTCCGAGCGCTCAGCGGCAAGGGTATACATACTCTCTAACGGCAGGGTACTGCAGGCGGACCTGTCAGCAAGATCAGAAAACATTCCGGTCGAGGCCCGCGATCATGTGGAGAGCTTTCACCGGTACTTTTTCAGCCTGGATCCCGATGAAAAGGTGATTGAAGCCAATGTTGTCAGGGCGCTGTATCTGGCTGACGGCTCAGCCAAGCAACAATACGACAACCTGCGGGAGTCCGGGTTTTATGCCAGCATTATTTCGGGCAACATCAGCCAGCAGGTCACAATCGACAGCGTTCAGGTGATAGAGAAATCATATCCGTACTACTTCCGCTGCGTGGCCTCCCAGCAGATTATCCGCAGCACCAGCATTGTGACCCGGCGGCTGATTACCGAAGGGTATCTCAGGTCAGTCACGCGCAGCGACAATAATCCGCATGGCTTTTTGATCGAGCGTTGGCGGATTCTGGAAAACAAGGATGTCGATGTCCGCAGCAGGACAACAGATTTTTTCAACCAGTCTTCACTAAAATAAACGAGCTATGTTTTACAGATTCAACGCGCACAAAGAGGGCAGGGGCAGAGCCCGGCAAAGCAAAGATGAGGACGCAGTTCTGGATGAAACAGCCAGACGAATTGCGTCAACGATTTTAAAGGTCCAGCGCCGGTGGGCAGATCTGATGAGGGAGTGGGCGGGAAAGCTGCCAGGCAAATGGCTGCGTATACTGACGGTAGTTAGCTTCGCAGCAGCGGCGATCTTCTTTCTGAATCTGATCATCCCGCAACTGGCGGTGCCAGGACTGTTTCGGACTGATGGGCTGCCAGTTGAGAGCTGGCGCAGAGCGCCTGGGCAACAGGCTGCCGCTGACAGCGGCGATAGTTTAAAAAAGAAGGTGCCTGTGGGCAGCCGCCACGGGGGAGAACATCAAAAACAAAAATAATATGCATACTCAGATCAGCGCGCGTCAGCAGGCGCTCAGACGGAAGTTCTATGTGGCGTTACCTGCTTTGGTACTGCCTTTCATCACGGCACTTTACTGGTTATGGATTGTCAGACCCGCCTCAGCCTATCAGCCGACCGAGCAGGTCGAAGGACTTCTGACAAGCGTTCCGGATGCAATGCTGGGAAGTGATAAACAGCTTAATAAGCTAAGCTTTTATAAGCAGGCAGAGGCTGATTCTGCCAAACTGCAGGGCCAGATCAGAAAAGATCCCTACCTTGATCAGGTGCAGGCCGGCGTGGACTCATTTCAGGCGGGTCAGCTGGCGGGATTGCAGGGGCCTTTCGGCAGGAAAGGAGCTTTTACCGCAGCCCGAAGCCAGCCGCAGCGAGGCGCCTCAGAAAACGAGCGGAAAGTATATGAGAAGCTGCGGGAGCTTGACCAGGTGCTTTCTCAGGCCTCGGCTCCCGATTTCAAGCAGGTTCCAGAGGAATTGCCTGCGAGAGAACGGGGAGCGGCGGCAAAGGTAAGCTGGCAAGGAGAGCAGCAAGCTGGACGTTACCCCTGGCAGACAGCGCCCGCGGATCCGGACCCTGAGATAGAGCAGCTCAACGGGGTGCTCGATAAGATCCTTGCGATTCAGGATCCGGCCAGCCACGCGGCTTGGGAATCTGCCGCCGCCACAAAGCCGGAAAGAAAAGTTCTGACCGTCAGCACAATTGGGGACTCCGTGCAGGCAGGTATGCTGACCACACGGACTCAGGGCGATTCAACGGCAGTGCCTGACGCGGAAGAAGGCGGCTTTTTTTCGCTAGAAGAGCCGGTAGCTGTGCCGCTGGGCAACGCGATTTCAGCCGAGGTGGATCAGGACCAGACCCTTGTCAGTGGCCAGGTTTTGCGGCTTAGGCTAACTCAGGATGTCTTTATCGGTGGCGCCAAAGTGCCTGTCGGGAGTCTTGTGTACGGAAAGGTATCGATTAATAATCAGCGTTTGATGGCAGAGATTGAAAGCATTCATTTTGAGAATGCTGTGCTGCCTGTAAGGCTCAGCGTATATGATCTGGACGGGATAGCGGGTATTCATATCCCCGACGATGTTGCTCGTCAGGTGGCCAAACAGTCACTTTCCCAGGACATCCAGGGCGTTGATATCGGTGTGCTGGATCCTTCACTGGCAGGGCAGGCGGTGGGCGCGGGTATACAGACTGCGAAAAGTCTTCTCAGCCGGAAAGCCCGTTTGATTCAGATCACCGTCCACGAAGGCTACCGCGTACTGCTTTTGGGTAAGCAGGCGGCGCTTTGAGAAATTTCAATTCTTTCCAACCGGCCATTGCGGCCCAGATATCCATCCAGGTTTATGAAAAATCAAGTTTTGATCCTGGTGGCACTGCTTTGCTGCGGGGTCAACATACCAGGTGCTTCTCAGGGCATAAAGATGCAGATGTTTGCGATCGAGCCCTATCCGCTGGAAGTGACTGTGAGAAAGACCACGCACCTGGTTTTTCCATACGCGATCATTTCGGTCGATAGGGGAAGTGGCGATATCCTGGCCCAAAAGGCAAAGGGTACAGCTAATATCCTTCAGGTCAAGGCAGCCAGAGCAGATTTTGCTCAGACGAGCCTGACAGTGATTACAGCGGACGGTAAGCTGTACGGCTTTTCGGTAGACTATCAGCCAGAGCCCGCGCAGCTAAGCATTGAATTTGCCGGCGAAGATGTTGCGCGGGCTCAGCCGGCGGAGGGTGGAGTCAACCAGGCCATAGCCAGCCGGCTTGCCCGGGCGGCGACCGAAAACGCTGATGCGAGCAGGACGGCCACAGAGAGCTCCGGCATCAGACTGGAAGTAAGTGGTCCCTTTATCGGGCAGGACATAATGCTTTTCAGGGTGGAGCTTACCAATAATACCGATATCAGCTATCACATTGAAAACCTGTGTTTTTTTATCCGCGACAGCAAAAAAGCCAGACGGTCAGCTATCCAGCAGCAGCAGATCAGGCCGGTGTACGTGCTGGGTGACACCGCTGTTGTCGGTGGGCGGTCACAGCACCAGATGGTATTTGCCTTCCGCCAGTTTACCATTCCGCGAGAGAAATACCTGGCCATCCAGGCCCGGGAGGCAGGTGGTAGCCGGGAGCTGTCGCTTAGGATTCCGGCCAAAAGGATCAGGCGGCCAGTGCCGCTCCAGTAAGCAGCATTTTAAGAACTAAAATCACAAAAACGATGAACCAGAAAAATCTAGACTATCTCTCAGATCAGGTCAAGTACACCGGTTTCGGGGAGACGCTGCAAACCCAGCTTGCAGAAAACATCAAAAAGCAGCTTCCCGAGTTCTCGCTCCAACATCAGCAGTCGTTCGGCAGGCAGGAAACTGTTACAGCGCTTCATTTTAAAAAATCACCTACCAGTGATATGTACTTTTTTAACAGTTACCAGGTCTCGCTTGCCAAGGATGAAAACAGCCCGAAGATGAATCAGGCATTTTACATCGAGAAAGCCAACAACATTACCTTAAAGGAAGCTTTCAATCTGATGAACGGGCGGGCGGTCAACAAGGATCTGACCAATAAGGAGGGGCAGCTTTATAACGCGTGGGTCCAACTGGATTTTAAAAACGCAGACGCGCAGGGTAACTACAAGCTAAAGCAATTCCACCAGAATTACGGTTTTGACCTGGAAAAGGTGCTGTCAGCGCTTCCGATCAAGGAACTGGGCAGTGAGCAGGATAAAGCGCGGCTTGTCGAATCCCTCCGCAAGGGTAACCGTCAAGCAGTCACCTTCACAGAGAACGGAACGGAGCAAAAGCGGCTCATTGAGGCCAATCCGCAGTTTAAATCCATCACTGTTTACGATGAGAATTCCAGGCGCCTGAGGCTGGATAATACCCAGCAGCTATCGCAGCAGCAGCAAGTGGTCAATAATAGTAAAAATCAATCAGTTAAAATTGAAACCGATGAAAACGCAACCAGTTCTCCAAAGCCGTCAAAGCGACAGGGGCTTTCAGTCTCCCAATGAGGCATCCGTCTCAGCGCTTTTACACAGTTTTTTTGAGGGTATTTCGCGAGACCCGCGGATCAGCTGCGGACATATCGGCATTTATGCCGCTCTTCTGCAATGCTGGGCCATCCAGCAGTACCAGCAGCCGCTGATGGTTTTCTCCCATCAGGTGATCGGCCTTGCCAAAGTCAGTAGCCGGGATACGTATTTCAGATATGTCAGGCAGCTCAGCGATTACGGCTACATCCGCTACGAACCCTCGTTCAGCCGCAAGCAACCCAGCACAATTCATTTGGAGCGAGGCCCACAGCAATCAAATATTTATCACCGGAAGTGGTAAAGGTGACAGGTAGGGATCTGCCAGATATTGGTTGGTGGCGAAGAATCCCACAGGAAATTTTGCGAGGTTCTTCGCCACCCCAAAAGGTGATGTGCTACTTTACCAACAGACCTTCCTTGACCTGATTAGTAAAGTCATCGGCCGGCTTGAAGACCGGAGTCTGATGTGCAGGAATGACAATAGTGGATTTCTTAGAGATGTTTCTAGCCGTCTTGGCAGCCCTTTGCTTAATAATAAAGCTGCCGAAGCCGCGGAAATAAATGTTTTCTCCCTGGCTGAGTGAATCTTTGATAGTCACAAAAAAGGATTCGATGGTTTTTTCAACTTCTTCTTTCTGGATACCGGTCTTTTCTGTTATCCGGGATACAAGGTCTGCTTTCGTCATATCTTATCAGTTGTCTTTGGTTATTCAAGGACGAAATTAATACTTGGAAGTGAATCTGATCCCGATGTAAGCTAAAACTGAAATAAGCGGGCGGTTTTATATCCTTCCCGGGAGCATTCGATGCCCCGAGGCTGCCGTTGCAATTGTTTATGCCGACGCTTTGCTACCGGACGGGTCTTATCTCCGGGAAGCACCAGGTCCGGATGTGACCAGTTCAGACGTTGCATTTTGGTTTGTCGGAGCCTTTTCATCTGTCCAGAATCGATTGTAAATTTTTAGATTCCCGTCAGACTCCGGAGCCAGGCTCCATAGCAGATCTGCCTTTGACTCGCCCGTATAAGCAGTCCAGTGTACGGCGTTTAGATGCCCGGTTGAATGTCTCCAGCGGATTCTCCGGCTGAACAGCTGTTGAAGGCAGATCGATTGATCGCCAGTTATCAGCTTTACGAAAGTAGAAGGTTCCGAACAGTAGCGAGGGCTCTAGCACGTTCTGGTATCCAATTATCCAGTTTTCCAGAAGTTGCCTCTTCTTGTCAAGAATTAGATGGCCATTACATACCTGTAGCAAATTGTTTTCTTCCTCTAAAACGGACATGGCTTCATTTGCCGTACGCAGGGCGAGGCCAGCAATGCCAGTTATTTGCCGGTAGGAGTAGTAGACTGTTTGAGGATTCAAAAGGAATGTGAACACGACTCTGGACTATTAGCTTTATTTAAACTGGAAACTGCTTAAAGTGGTAGTATACAGATCTTTTGAAGTCGGATCGTAAAGGGGGTTTGTTTATTGACGCAAGGCAGTTTTTATTCATCTGACCCGTCGGAGTCAGCTTTGCCAACTAATTTGTCAGAATTGTGAAATTCTCGCATTGGATTAAAGAATTTATTGCCAGTTAATTGTCCAATGGCAATTATTTCTTTATTGACGATCTGTACCAACACTTTGCAGTTTCTTATTTGTTTCCAGGCTTGTACACCGCAGATTTCCAAACATCGAAAGACGAATGTGCCCAGATACGGGAAGTCGCCGGCAGTGCCACCCCGGGGGCCTGAGATGAAAACATCATGTCCGCCGAAACGAAAGTTTATTCCCTTAACGTTGATATCCAGCGCTGCGGTGATAAACAAGTCGTCATAGCAGTAAATATGTGCGTCTTTTATTGTTCCTGTAGTCATAGCTCGATTGTTTTTTTAATAGTAGCTCAAAAAAGAAGCATACCCGTCCCCGGGAAGGAAAATTGTAGCGGGAACGGCGGAATGGAACCGATATACGTCTTAGACTTTCCCCACGGTGATGAGAAAGGCAACAGAATTCACCGATCGGCCTGATGGGAGTCAAATAGGTTCGGTCGGAGGGGAGATACACCGCGAGAATAATACGAGTCTTTGATCATTAGCAGCAGTGGCTCTTTTGAACCAAGGAGTGTTACGGCTCCAATCCGGCAAACATCTCAAATGTGGCGCATTGCTCGTAAGTGTGACACCTATGGCCGTTATATGTTTACTGGTATGCTATTTTTAACATTTATCCGCCACACAATTTTCGTAGATGAAAATTGTATTAGAGAGCGTTTTGGCACTTTTAAGGTGTTACCGGAAAGTCGTTCAATAGTTGAAATCCCGATCCGCGCTGGTATTTATTAATGAGGCCACCCAAGCTAGTAAGGACCGCTATGAAAACAGTTTCCTGCATTTTGATTGATGAGGATCCGGAAGAACACCTCATTTTTTCGCTTGCTTTGAGGGAAGCCTGGTTGAATTCCCATTGCCGTCACTTCGGCTTGTCCTAATGCAATTCAAGTGGCCGACCGTTGGCATTTACTGAGCAACCTGTCCGAAGCGGTCGAACGCTTTTTAGACGGTCAGCGCTCGGCCATCCGGCAAGCTGCCCAATTTATCAACCAACAGTCAGTAAGTCCGCTTTAGCCCTGCTGTTTCGTTAACAGAAAAGGATTTATCCAAGCCAATTGAGTTGCAACTACCAGATGATCAACTCACTGAGACGGCAGTTCCTGGTGAAAAAAGGTATGAACTTTATCAACGTGCGAAGGAGTTACAGCAGCAAGGCCATGGTATTCGGGCTATTGCGACTCACCTAGGCAGTTCACGTAACACGATTGGAAAGTATTTCAAACAGGCTCATTTTGTACCTAAGACCAGAGAACGAAGATCAAACCTGCTTGCTTATGAAGCATATTTACGGCAACGGTGGCAAGATGGCCAGACCTGTGTTAAAACGTTGTTCGAACAAATTAGTACCCTGGGTTATAACGGCAGTTACACAATCCTGGCCGCTTTTTTATCCAACTATCCGCGCCCTTTACAAAAGTCTCCCCTGCCACCAACCCCGAATAAATATAACTACCCAAGTCGCAGGCTCACGCGACTATTGAGCCAGCAAGCTATCGATTGGCCGGAAGCGGACAAGCCCTTTTTGACACACTTGCTTAACCAAAATGAATCGATAGTGCTGGTGTACAAGCTGAATTTACGTTTCAAGCAGATGATGCGAGCCCGGCAAGCGGATGGATTAATTGAATGGTGCACCGATGCAGAACAAATTCCCGTCCTGAACGGATTTGTCAAGGGCATACGCAGGGACTTTGACGCCTTGAAAGAAGCGTTCCGATCCGAGTGGAGTAATGGTCAAACAGAGGGGCAAGTGAACCGACTGAAAACAATCAAACGGACAATGTATGGCAAAGCAAAATTTGATCTGCTACGACTGCGGGTGTTGACACCAAATTGGACGGATCACCCAAAGTGACGCTGAACCCTTTTGCCCAGGAACACTGGAGTACTTTCGCAGGAATATCTAGTAGATTTCTTTGGAATGACCAGAGGGGTCAATTTTACGCTCCATGACAAATAATAGAAAGAGTGAGTAACTACAATGCAAAGAACAAGTGTGTTTGCCTAGGTGCTCAACGGGACTGCTCACTTACATTTTTTGTTATAACAGGTTTTGAAAAGATAAAAGGTCTTTCATGCAGCCAGTTCTATAGCGGCGGATGCGGTCCAGTAACTAATGATCAGACTTAGCAGCTGGGTGAGTTGATTAAAGTCTGCTGGCTTTACAAAGAAACCTTGGGCCGACTCGCAGTAAGCGTCAATTACGTACCGATGATTCAGTACCGTGGTGAAGTACAGGTAAGGGACACACTTCAGGGCGATGCCTGCATTTTTTTTCAATTCAGCCCGCAGTTCCAGGCCGTTCAGTCTTGGCATCTGCACATCACACAAAATCAGGAAAGTGGGCTCTGAATTTCCGTTCAAGTAATCAAGAACCGCGTCACCATCGGGGAAATAAATCCTTTGATTGGGAACATTCAGCTCGCTGAACGCTTGTTCGAGCAACAGTTGATCATCGAGATCATCCTCAATGATGATAATAGTGCCATTTTTGTTCATGTTACTGAGGGTTTGTAATGACTGCTGCAAAGATTGGGCCAGCCAAAAATCGGCAGCTGGTACAATCTTAGGTGTAGTCAACTGGTTGGTTAAACGGAGATTGGCTGCCGTAGCGTGGTTTGGCAGGTCTTCGCTATTTTTCACTGCTAATGCCTTTGAGTTGCCATCTGCCTCGCGTTTCGTTCTCTGTTTAATAGCTTCGTGCCGCCATTGAAAAAATTGGCCTGATAGTGGCTAACAGCAAAGCTTTTACAAGAATACGTTGGGATGAAAACACAGGTTAACGGCTGGGTTCTTCATCACTTGGAATGGTCGGCTACAAATTCGATGCGGAATCTGTCCAACGCATTGATGTGGGTACCAAACAAATCAAAAACGATGGTACAAGTTTTGCTAGGGCTACAAATCGCTTGTGAGCACTTAACCACGGCGGATTAACAACAAACAGGCATGGTAAAGCGGAAAACGATATTTTTGGTGGAAGATGACGAAGATGACAGGCTTCTGTTTTGTGACATTCTTCTCCGTGAAGTGCCAGACCTTCAAATTATCGAGTTCACCGACGCGGGCCAGCTCTTGGCTCTGATCAATGGCCATGGGCCCTGGAAAGAACCAGACCTGATTTTAACAGACCTGAACATGCCTGCATTGAATGGTCTTGATCTTCTTGGGGCCGTCAGGCAACATGAGCGAATTGACAAGGTCCCGGTCGTGATGATGTCGACTGCCTCAAATGACGAATTGGTAGCACAGGCCTACGAATTGGGCGTCAATGCGTTTATTGCAAAGCCAGTCTCTACCGCAGACTATGCGATAATGGCCAGCGCGATCAGCATTTGTTTCTTGAACGGCTTTTGGAGATCATTGCCGCTACCCGCCAATGGTATTCGCAACGATGCCCGTCTTATCATCGTGGAAGATAGTGACGAGCATTGGAACCTGATAAAGCTCTCCTTTCAGTCAAATGGGTCCGGTTTCTAGCTCATCAGATTACGTGACAAGGCGGCCGTTTTCGAATATTTTTCTGACTGTTTTCAATTTTTACATCCTAGTCCAGCCATCGTAATCCTGGACCTTTATTTGCCAACTCGACAAGACGGGCTGGATGCTCTTGACAATGTCAGGTACGTTATTCAATCATGTAACTTGCCCAGGGTTCCGATTGTGATTTTTAGTTATTCAGGCGATCGTGAAGATATCAAGTCTGGCTACCTGCTCCGTGCCAACGCCTATTTAATCAAACCGCTCAACGTCGCTGAATGGCCAACTTATTTTCAAAACCTTTCCTATTTTTGGTCAAGGACCTTCCGGTTTCCAGCCAGGCAGTTGCACTGAAATTGGCAGACGTCCATTTTAAGGATTGGAAAGTCGTTCGTTTGGGATGCCTTGCTTTTTAAGGGTTATTTCACTTGAACAACATCAGCCATCTTCTAAGAATGTGTGCAGGTATCAAAAGGAAGGCTGCGTTGAATTGTGAATTGATGAAGTAAGCGCCTGATCCCATGGGTGGCGATCAATGTCAACTATTACGGCATATCCCCGTCAGCGCAGTGAACGGAAGCCGCCCGATCATAGATTCATACGGAAGCGATATACTTTGCGCTTATAAGCAGATATAATGTTCTGTCTGCTTTTGCTTGCTCATAGTTCTCCCTGAGCAGTCGTTTAATCTGATCATTTTTCAGTTTTACTCCGACCATTTCAAGAATCTGAAAGGAGGCCATTTCAATACTTTCAATGTTATGCAGGTAAAATAAAATTGACATATCCCTTAATTCTGCGTTGCTGCTATGATTTGTGATGTCTTTGAAAGAATCTTTCAGCAAGCCTTTAAGGCCAAGAGAACTAGCGGTAGAAGCAGTTGCTCGCATGATCCGATAGATTTTTTCCATATTTAGAATCTGGCCCCTGACATCGTCTATGGTTCGATGCATCGCATCTCGAAGATCAGAAAAGTGGGCGTTATCTATCAGTTGGGGTAGTTCAGAAATCAGCAAAGTTTTTGCTGCATAGATCTTGTCGAGATGGTGGATAAAAAATTGGTCAAGGTCGTCTTTGTCAAGATTGATATCGTCAGATTGTAACATAGTGCAACGTTTAGGAAAGATATTTGTTTACCTGAACTAGCAAACCCATCATATCATAAGGCTTGGCAAGATACATGTCCGCATTGCACCGCCGTGCAATTTCAGCAAGGTTGTATTCTCCGGAGCATAGAATTACCGGTAATTCCTTTGTTTCTGGGTGCGCTTTCAGTTCTCTGCAAATGTCGGCCCCAGTTCTTGAAAATCCCTTTATTCGCACATCCAGCAATACTAAATCGGGATGTAATACATTAATCTCTTGGGGATCAAGCGCTATTTGAGAAAACATAACTTCGTGTCCTGAATCGCGAAAGACAATTTTCAAAAGTTCCAATATATCAGGATCGTCATCAATGACGAGCATTCTTTTCTTCATGGATTTCTGCTTGAGGGTGACCGATTCAAATCTAGGAAAAATTCCATGCCGTGAACACATTTCCCTGACTTTGTGAACAGATCCAGAAAGTACTCCTACTAAAGTAGGCATCCTAGCGATTATCGGAACATATTGAGCGATCAAAAGCTGAAAATCAATGATATACAGGACTAATTGGGTGTTATTGGCGACTTGTAACCTTCTGAAAACTCTCGTGTCAAGAAGCGCTCGGCGAGTTCTTGAAGGAATAGTTCTGTGGCTGCTTCGTCGGAGAGGGCTGCGCCAAAGACACGACAATGGCCGGGCAGACTTCCCAGGACCGGAAGGCTTGAAAGCGATTGATAACAATCGATCTTATACTGAATCATTTTGGCCGTCAACAGCGTCAGTGTAAGGTCAGTGATGCTGCCTTTGGGGCTGTTTCTGATAGCATTCATGATCCGGCTTTCAACATCATCGAGTACTGCCGCTTGGCTGTCGCCTGTTTTATCATAATAATGTTTTTTAAGGCTTTCCTGATGGCTTTCAGACATTGCTACCGCTCGTTTCAAGGCGCGTGAAAGTTCGCTCGACCAGACCGAACGCAATATCTTTGGGATGATCCTTGTGAATTGATATTCGGCTTGCATCACGTGGGCAAGCTGTGTTTGAAAAGGAGAAACCGTTAAAGGACGTAACATGTTTTTCATCGTGGCAGGAATTTGATTCGAAGCGCTCAACGCATGTAAAAACTATACCCTGTTAGGACACCCAGGCGATGTTCTTCCCACGTGGCACTTCTTCTACAAGCTGTGGAGCGTAATAAGTCGGATTCAATATGAGTGTACCTGCATGTCAACGTGATTGATCATGTGAATCAATAGGCACTAATTTGGTAGGAAGCACGGCTTTACCAATTCACAAGCTATGGGTGGGCCGGACAAAACGTTATGCATTCTTGATACCCTGGCGCTGATCTGGCAGACGCATCGCAGGATCCGAATACTGTTATCGACAGCTATGCGCAAGGACGGCTGCACCTGTTTGCGCAGCATTTTGGCAAAAGCACATATAAGCAGTGTCATTTTCGAGCGAGATATTGAAGGCCTGTATGACTCGTTGAAAGATTGCCTGGCAGATAGTCAACTGGACCATGCCGGGTTCAATCCTGGCCGTATCCGGCAGCATGGGCTCACCCGGGCCATCCTTGTGGATACGATTATTAATCAGTGGGATGAGCTGCGTGAATTGTATTGCAAGCTACTCGACCAGACCGGCGAGGAAGGCATCATTTTCGACAGGTGCGGCGTGCACATCGCGGCGATTCATCAAATAAGTGCGTCAGCTAAGTCAAGGATTAGCGAGCTTTTCCAGATCCAGGACCCAGCGAGAAGTTTTGGTTCGGACCGCACCAGACCAGCACTCCCCGATATTCAAGGCGATGCCATGGCTGTGGTTGGCCCTGGCCTGAATAGGCAGATCAACACTGGGACAAATAAACTTCAAATGAAATGAAACCTTTCACGTGCTATTCCTTGTGCCGAGCTTACTCTGTTAACAGCTGCGGCGGAGACAATTCCAGCTCAAAATTTGGCGCGCCAGCGGAGAACCAGCTATTAAATAAAAAGTAATGTAGAGCGGAGCAGATCTTCTACGGGACAAAATTCCGCATCAGCCAGTAATGATTAGGACATGGCGAAACTAAAACGAATATTTTTTTTGAGTTGTGCATCCACAGTGGCTACGACCGCTATGACGGTTTTTAGTTACGGGATGTCTGGTCTTTGCAGACGAAATTTCCGGGAACCCAGGCTCTTAGCAGCTGTAAGCCGTGAAAGGTGGCCACAGGCAAACCGTAGAGCTCACAGGGCAACAGGCTGGCTTACTCATTATGTTGTAGGAGTTATCTGGGCGCTGCTTTACGCAGTTTGTTCGAAGCGCCTCTCAACATCAGCCAGAACTACGGTGCTGGGAGCTTCCAGCGGTATGGTGGCAGCCGGTGCCTGGAAACTTACCCTTAATAAACATCCTCAAACGGCCCGGCGGGTTGTACCAGCGTTTTTTGCCCAACTAATCCCAGCACATCTGGTGTTCAACATGGTGCTAGCGGCGTGTGAGAAGCGCTCGGAAAGGCACCGCAACCTACGCTGATTATCAGATCATCGAGGAGGTAAGAAAGCTGACAGTCAGGTATGCTTTTTGTAAACGACCGCGCAAAAAACATAACGACTATGAAAGCGATACTAATCATTATTACCGGCATGGCAAGCCTCATGGTTTTCCCCGGTGCGAAAACACACCAATCTGAATCCCAAGACAGCAAATTTGTACAACAGGCGGCCGAAGGCGGCATGCTCGAAGTAAAGTTGGGAGAGCTTGCCAGTCGGAAAGGTGTGTCTGCCAAAGTTAAAGAGTTCGGAAAGACCATGGTCATTGACCATACCAAGGTAAACGATGAATTGAAATCGCTGGCGCAGAGAAAGCAAATGAAGGTGCCGACTTCGCCAAGTAGTGCCAAACAGCAGAAGTATGATAGTCTGGCAGCTATGAGCGGCGAGAAGTTCGATATGCTGTACATGAACATGATGATCGCTTCCCACGAGCAAACGATCGGACATTTTCAAACCGAGTCGAATAAGGGCGAAGACCAGGATCTTAAAAAGTGGGCAGATGCCAAGATTCCTGCGCTCAAACACCACCTGATGATGGCCCAGCAGCTGTTTCAGGCATCCCCAAATAGCAAAAGCCAAAAGTAAAACCAAAACGCAGAGATAGATATGTTAGCAATGAACTATCGCGGACCTTACCGCGTCAGGGCAGACCGCAATAAGCCGATGCCAAAAATAGAGCATTCGGGCGATGCGATTGTCCGGGTAACCAGGTCTTGCATTTGTGGCTCGGACCTACATTTGTATCACGGTATGGTTCCCGATACCAGGGTCGGGACGACATTTGGCCATGAATTTATTGGTGTTGTCGAAGAGGTCGGCCAGGCGGTGCAAAACCTGAAAGTAGGGGACAATGTGCTGGTACCCTTTAATATTGCTTGTGGAAAATGTGTTTTCTGCGAGCAGCAACTGTATGGTAATTGCCACGAATCCAATCCGCAGGCTACGGCAGTGGGTGGCATCTTTGGGTATTCGCATACCGCGGGGGGCTTTGATGGCGGGCAGGCAGAATATGTCCGTGTACCTTATGCGGACATAGGCCCGACGATCATCCCTGATGATATGGACCATGACGATGCGGTGCTGTTAACGGATGTGGTGCCGACGGGTTATCAGGCGGCAGAGATGGGAGGGATCAAGCCAGGAGATACGGTAGTGATTTTCGGAGCCGGTCCCATTGGCATTATGGCTGCAAAATCAGCCTGGCTTTTCGGGGCAGGCAGGGTCATTGTGATCGACCATCTGGAATACCGGCTGGAATTCGTGAAGAACTATGCACAGTGCGAAGCCTATAATTTCCGCTCGCTGGAAGACCCGGTGCTTTTTATTAAGAAAACGACCGACTGGATCGGTGCAGACGTCTGCATTGACGCGGTAGGATGCGAGGCAGCAGGAGATGCTTTGCAAACTATCACCGGACGGAAGCTAATGCTGCAGGCCGGGTCGGCCACCGCTTTGCACTGGGCTATCAATTCTGTCAAAAAAGGAGGGATTGTCTCTATCGTCGGCGTATACGGTCCGACAGGCAACCTGATCCCGATCGGCAATGTGGTCAACAAAGGGATTACGATCAGGGCCAATCAGGCATCGGTGAAGCGGTTACTTCCCCGGCTCATTGAGCATGTGCAGGCCGGCCGGATCGATCCCAAAGCGATTATCACCCACAGGGTACCATTAGAGGAAGTAGGTGATGCCTACCACATTTTTTCTGCGAAGCTTGACAATTGTATCAAGACGATACTCATCCCGCCATCGGCAAGAAACTAAGAACATATGAAAAAGATAGCAAAAGATTATAGTCATATCAATGGTTGGGGAATTGACGCCGACCCTTTGGATGTCCCGAATTACCCGATCAAGAAACGAACAGAAAATGATAACAAAGGAATGGTCTGGGAGCGGCCCGCACAGCAACCTGCCCTGGTAGAAGTGCTCCATTCGAACGAGCGTCCCAATCTATCTGCTGTATTCGGCACACCCAATCCTCCCTCAGGGCTTAGTGGAAAGATTCGACGCTTCGCTTTCAGGTTCAGCGAGTCGACCTGGACCCACTGGCTGGCGCTGTTGGTTGCCGACCGGGTGAATATGATGGAAGGGCTTGGAGATGATCTGAAAAGCGGTCATATCCCGGACCTGTTCAGCGAACATGGCGGTAAATCCGAACTGGCCTATAACAAGGCAGGCCTGGCAAGGAAAGTGCTTACCGGCGCAGCCGTTTTAACGCTCGCCGTTGCTTTTATTAAAATGCGTTCCCGCCGTTAACGAGCGCCAACTTTTTCGCAGCATTGTTAACGACTGTTCGGAAGACCAAGCCGAGTTAACTGAACGCTGGCTTGGATTTGGCATGATTTTGAAGCAGAAGTTGACCATCATCAAACTTTCAACATACCATGGCAACAAAAACCACAAAAGCTAAAAAGCAGATTACCCCACAAGACGGTGAGAAACTTAAAGAACTTTTCATCGATGGATTGAAAGACATTTACTGGGCTGAGAAAAGCCTGGTGAAAGCGTTGACTAAGCTATCCAAAAATGCGACCTCCGAAGAGCTTAAATCGGCGTTTGAACTGCATGCAACCCAGACAGAGAGTCATGTGGCGACAGTAGAGCAAGTATTTGAGATCGTTGGGGAAAAAGCACAGGCCAAAAAGTGCGTCGCGATGGAAGGGCTAATTGCTGAGGCTGAAGAAATGATTGAAAGCACCGATAAAGGCACGATGGTGCGCGACTGCGCGCTGATCATGGCCGCCCAGAAAGTGGAGCACTATGAGATCGGCTCATATGGTACCCTTCGAAACATTGCCCGCACACTGGGATATGAGGAGGCTGCCATTTTGCTTCAACAGACTTTGGACCAGGAAGGAGAGACAGACCACTTGTTAACTGAGCTTGCTGAAACCTACGTGAACGAGCAGGCAGCGACAGAATAGGTTGTGGTGATTGCGCAGAGTGCGAAAGCTGGTGGTTTCGACCGCCAGCTTTTTTATTTTCCGAGTAAAAGCGTTTAGTTTTTCTGTAATGGGCACTGCAAAACCTTCATAGACCAGGCTGCAACTAGCACACCGCTGCCCGGATCAAGCGGGGCGGCCTCTTGACTGGATAATCCTGCGTCCGTATCGATGACTGCCTGCCATCCTGATCCGCACTCCTGAGGCGGCAGCTTAAATTCGACTGGTTGCTCTGAGGAATTGAAAGCGATGTAAAACCCGTCGTCAAACAGTTTTTCGCCCTGCTCGCTAACGCAGCGGATACCCAGCCCGTTAAGAAAGACCCCGAAAACTTTCGCTGCTTCTTGTTCCCACTGCTGCTCTGTGATCGGCTGACCGTCTGGTTGGAACCAGATAATGTCCTTTGTGGAAGAGCCGCTGACGGCAAGGTCCTGAAACCAGCGCCTGCGCTGAAAAGATGGGTGGCTTTTGATGAAGCTGATCAGGTGCTTGGTAAAATCAAGCAGGTCCTGATCTATGTGCTTCCAATTGATCCATGAAATTTCATTGTCCTGACAGTAGGCATTGTTGTTTCCTTGCTGGGTGCGGCCGAGCTCGTCCCCGGCCAGCAGCATGGGAACACCTTGTGAAAGTAGTAGCATTGTCAAAAGGTTGCGTTTCTGTTTGTTGCGGAGTGCTACCACATTCAGATCATTTGTCGGGCCTTCTGCCCCACAGTTCCAGGAATGGTTCTCATTGTCACCGTCCTTATTATCTTCCCTGTTGGCCTGGTTGTGCTTGTCATTGTAGGACACCAGATCGTTCAGGGTGAAACCGTCGTGGGCGGTAATGTAGTTAATACTAGCCGTAGGGCGCCGGTAGCTGTTATGATACAGGTCAGGACTTCCGGTGAACCGGCGGGCGAAGGTGGTCATAGTTGTCTTGCCGCCCCGCCAGAAATCACGCATCTGGTCGCGGTATAGTCCGTTCCATTCAGCCCAGCCGCCCGGGAACTTTCCGACCATGTAGCCGTCCTCGTTGATATCCCAGGGCTCGGCAATCAGCTTGACCTGGGAGATGACCGGGTCCTGATGGATGATGTTAAAGAAGGAGCCCAGCGTATCGGTTTCATGAAGGGTACGCGCCAGCGCGGCAGCCAGGTCAAACCGGAATCCATCCACATGCATCTCGACGGCCCAATACCGGAGACTATCCATGATCAGTGCCAGTACATTGGGCAGGCGGGTGTTAAGCGTATTGCCCGTGCCGGTGAAGTCATTATAGTACCGGCACTCATCCTGAACAAGCCGGTAATAGGCGGCATTGTCAATTCCCTTAAAGGAAAGTGTCGGGCCCATGTGATTTCCTTCCGCAGTGTGGTTATAGACTACATCCAGGATCACTTCTATTCCTGCCTTATGCAACGCCTTCACCATTTCCTTGAATTCGCTGACTTGCCCGCCGCTGGTGCCGCTGCTCGAATAGGGGCCGTGCGGCGCAAAGAAGCCCAACGTATTATAGCCCCAATAATTGGAAAGCCCTTTCTGGATCAGGTGGTGGTCTTGCACAAACTGGTGGACTGGCATCAGTTCGAGTGAGGTAATGCCAAGTCCTTTCAAATAGCCGATGCATGCCGGGTGGGCGATCCCGGCGTAAGTACCCCGCAGCTTCCCAGGTATTTCCTGCCAAAGCTGGGTGAGCCCTTTGACATGCGCCTCGTAGATAATGGTTTGATGGTAGGGAATATCGGGGCGGGCGTCACCTTCCCAGTCAAAGCCCGGATCGATGACCACTGATTTGGGCATAAATGGCGCGCTGTCAGAATCTTCGCGGCTCAGATCTTCACTGGCGTCACCGAATCTGTAACCGTATACAGCTTGGTTCCACTCGATAGCACCGTCGATGGCTTTTGCATAAGGGTCGACCAGCAGCTTGGACGGGTTAAACCGGTGACCATTTAAAGGGTCAAAAGGACCGTGCACCCGGTAACCATAGTGTTGTCCTGGCGCCAGGACAGCGACGTAGCCGTGCCATACCTGATGGGTAACTTCGGTTAACGGCAGCCTGCTCTCTTTATCACCATCAAATAGGCATAGCTCAACACCTTCGGCGTTTTCGGAAAAGATGGCAAAATTAACACCCTTACCGTCCCAGGTGGCGCCCAAAGGGTAGGGGCTGCCCGGCAAGACTTTAAGCGCCAGTTGCTTGTTTACTTGTTCTTCATGTTTAAAATAAGTGGTATCCATACGCTTGCAATTTTATTGGGACGTTAGATCATTGCATTATCAAACTTGTTGCTGCCGCATTGGAGGCAAAGAGCCGGATGTGCGCGGCCGGCAGCGGATCCGCAAGTAGAACAAACCTGCTCGCCGGTTGCCGAGCAAACCCGGGAGATGAATGCTTTATCGTAGTCGGGCAGCACCGCCAGTCCAGGCTGGGCGCGTACTTCCGGTATCAGTGTTAATGCCCCGCTGGCCTCGAAGTAAAGCCTTTTCACCTGGCCCAGGTGCCGAATTCCTTCGCTTCGAAGTTGGGCGAAAGCGCGCTCTTTGGTGATGCCGGTTTGTTTCATGTTTTCCAGGTTCAGACAGCCGTCCGAAACAAGTACTGTCAAATCGCCTTGCGTAATGGATTCGGCCCGCTGGTTGCGGATGGCGATCAAGGCAACGAGCTGCTGGATCAGGATCACGACAGCTGCTATGACTACTGCCGCCAGGATCCCACGGTCCGGCGCCTGCAAGGGCACACCGATCGCAGCGGCCAGTGAAACCATGGAGATCATTTCGTTTCGGCTTAGCTGGGATGCCATTCGTTTGCCCATTAGCCGCATAGAAATCATCAAAATCAGGTAAATGACGATAATTTTGAGCACCACCTCCCAGTAAAAGCCTCCGGGGACGTCGCCCACAAACATCCGTAGCCAGTCGCCAAAATAGGTGTCTTCTTTCTTCATGATGCAGCTTCGTTTGACCCGGTAGTTGCGATACTTGCCTGTCCCCACTGGTCAGCCCCGCAGACCGGGCAAGTGTGTGGGTGGTCAGCGCGTCCGAGCGTTTTTCCGCAGTTGGCGCAAGCTACCAGTCCATCTACCGGCCGTTGACCAAAAGTATTGACACTCTGGTCGGAAGGCGGGAACAGCAGTAGACCCGCCGCGGGTTCCGTCCGTGCATATACGCTGAACAATCCGCATGCTTCCAGATAGAGCCGCTCGACCTGCCCAAGATTGTATATCCGTTTATTGCGCAGCACTGCAAAGGCCTGCTGTCGAGAGACTTTGTGCTGCTTCAACTGACTAAGCTGTAAGACACCATCTTCAACGAGGGTACTAACTTTACCTTGACTGATCTTTTCGAATTTTGACGACCGTCCCTCAAGCCAGTTGGTGCCTCTCTGAAAGACGAGCGCGCAAATAAGTATCATCGTGCAAAGCAGCAAACCGGTTTGCGGCATCTGCATCCCAGGTGATACGATTGCGCCAAGGGTGATCATCACCGCCAACTCGGAAATCGTCAGCTGCCCGCCCATTCGCTTCCCCATCAGCCGCACGGCCACCAGCAGCGCCAGGTACATGATCAGTGTCCTGATCAGCACTTCCACTAAAAAATTCGGTGGGGTCTCCCCAAATAGGATCCGGTAAAAATCACCAGGGACGATATCTTGTTTTTTCATTTTAACAGCAAGCCTAACTCGGGTGCCCGCTGGTAAAATCCCGTGCCAGCCCTTATTTGCCCGTTTCGGAGTGCGGCGCGTCCACAGGTTTGGATTCAGGTGAGCCTTTCTGCCGAAGGAAAATTGTCAAAATTACAATACTGGCCACCGAAAGGAATTCACTTTGCCAGTTCTGGAAAGTTTCAAACCAGAAGTTTGCTTCGGCGAGGTATTGCACGGGGGTAACCGGCGGCTGGCCGCTAAGCAGTTTTTGCTGGTTTTCATCCAGCCAGCTACCATAAAAATGAAGTGCCCAACTGGCAAGGAACAGCAGCGCGAACGCTATGGAAAGCGAATGTTTGTAAAGGGTAAGGACGAGACCGCCTTTGCGTACCGGCCAGGGCGCATCTTTGGTTGGCTGCGGCTGACGGTCCACTTCTTCTGGGCCGTTCAGCGACTTGGATTCCGCGGAACCCTTTTGCCGCAGACCAATCGTCAGCACCACGTACAGGGCCATTTGCAGGAATTCGCTTTCGAAGTTTTCAAAGGTAGCCGAAATGAAGTGCCCGCTTTGAAGGTAGGCGGCCAGTCCGACTTCTGCCGCACCGTCCTGGACTAGCTCGGAATTATGCTCGTGCCAGCCTGTGAGTGCCTGCGCGGCAAGTGTCACAATAAATAAGGAGATAAAAACGATGCTCAGGCTGTTCCTGTAAAAAAAAGAGTGTGAAGGATGTGATTTTCTCATGAGTGTCCAGAGTAGAGAAATTATTTGGAAGAAAAAGCGAGCTGGCTCATCCAAGTGCCAGTTCCAATAATAATGGTACGATAAATCCTCCTGGATCCTTCCCTGGCTGGATGCTTTAGCAATTGCACCTTCAACCAGGCCAATAATAATTCATGTGATAATCCCATATTTAATGTTCGTTTTTTATTAGAAGCTATTAAAAAACTGTGCCCTGTAACGCCAGGGCGGTTGGCCAGTTCTTGGGAAAATTGTAACTTGGTAATATTTATATTCATCTAAAAAATATAGTAAATCATGGAGCTAAAACCAGGACCAAAAAGAATTGCCGATTCGACAGGAAAGCCAGACAAGCGCCAACGTGATAACAAGGATGTTCCTGGTAATACACCGTCGCTTAAACCGCACAAGCACAAAAAAAGGTGATTAGTTGGCTAGTAGGAAATTGATTGTTTGAAATCATTTACTCGGTAACGCCCAGATTTCTATTTAACATTGAATAACCCGACAAGGTTGAACATCTGTGCTGCGCCATCTCGAAAGCAATTTACAAAAAGTCCTGTGTCCTTGGACAATCCAAGAACTTCGCTCAAAAAGCCAATAGACACCTTGTTCTGGTGTTTTCTCATTTAACAAAAAGCATATCCAAACGGCACCGGCAATTCAGGCTTCTGTCCTGTTTCACCAGCCACAGGTGAAATGAAAAGGATTGAACTTTTCCTTTTTTCATCATAATAAGGTTAATGCATAACGGCCTGAGTAATGCCCTATATCCTTCGAATTTATAATCTTTCGATTGGTCGATGAATTTATTTGGTCGAAATTATTGCATAGTTGGCTTTCAAACTATTTGATCGAAATGCTTTAAATACTACTATTGCTCAGCTGTTTAAAAAGTTTCCATTTAAATTTGGTAGCCTATGAAACGAACATTTCTTGCCTTATTTGCATTGTGGGTAATTCTGATTGTAACTATTCAGAGCTGTACAAATCTGCCTGAACCTCACAGGCAGGAAAACAATTTGATCTCGGAAACATTTAGGATTGATCTCGTAAAAAAAGCGTATCAAGAGACAATGTCAATAGCACCGATTCTACCGAAAACTGTCAACGATAAAAGGGAAAGGACACTTAAAAGGCAGATGTTGTGGGAAGATGCATATTCGATAAAAACAACATCAGGAGAATAGCTAGTTGTGCCATTCACACTAGAAAATGAGATATTTGTGAATGGGAGCAGTGAAAACAGGCGTTCTTATAGTTCCATAACAAGATTACTCGTGTCCAAGAATGGCGATAAATATGATTTCCAGACAGCTACGTATATCGCAGACTATCACCGTGACTCAAGTAAAGTTACCAAGGAGTGGTCTGGGCAGATTATCGTCGAAAACGCGTTAGGCGACTTCGTTGATGGATTTTACGTTGACAATGGCAAAGTAACCGGTCATGCGGTTAAGGGCAATCCAAACAGCCGGACTAATATATTAACGTGTTTCTGGGTGGAACTTTGGTCTTGCTCGTATGTATCTTATGTTGGCTACTTTGCTCCTGCTTATTTATGTATTCGAGTAGTGAATGTTTTAACGTCACACCTGCCGCATATAGCGCGGCAACGAATGGTAGCGGCTACTTACAGGTTGTTGGTGGAAGTTATGGATCTAGTGGGACTGGTGGCAGCCCCAGCACTCAACTTGTTGATCGCTATAGCACGATCAACAAGTTTTCAGTGTTTCCACAAACTGCAAGAAATTCAGTGAATGCAAATTTGAACGAGTTAATATTGACGTGTCTAGGCAAGGCTTTCTATGTTGGACTCACTTCGACAGCTACAAAAGTCGAATGGCGGATAGATCCGACCAGTGCCTCAGCTGGTGCGTACAATCCAAGTTCTAAAACAATAATTTTCCAAACAACATCTGACATTAATCCCTGGGGACTTACAGAGGAGCTTTTTCACTCATATCAAGGCAATTTCTATATAGGAGGCACATCACCCGTTCTGCAAAAGGACAAGCTTATCATTTTGACATTTATGAGCAATCACTTTTTTCCGGCAAGTGGCCGACGCTTGGTTACCTTCTGACGGTAAACCACTGGTATTGGGGAGTTGGCCTGATCAGTTTCGGACTGCTGGTTCTAATGCGTCTTTTAAATTTATAGGAATCACTGCTGCCACACTCAGGGATCATTTGTGTCTATCTCAGGCCATAGACTTCTTATCAGG
Organism: uncultured Dyadobacter sp.; assembly: GCF_946482605.1. The sequence goes on from NZ_CAMLSE010000006.1 coordinate 207,191, forward strand.
TTGACCAGCTTTCCGCTTGGTCGCGCCTGGCAATATCTTTGAACTTTAAGATGTCAACTTTTTCCTGCTGGATCTCTTTTTCAAATTATCAGATCAGCCTGATTTTTTTCGAAAACAGATTTGCCGCCAAAAGCTTTGTGATTTTTGCAAAGCCATGCAAGTGTGCTTTCTGTACATATTTCAGGTATCCGTCCGATCAACCCATCTATCGCTGCATTCTGTAATTTTCTAATCTTGTGTCATGAAAACAGACACAGAAAAAATGCGCGTTCATTACGATCAATGGTGCTTGGAAGGGGTTAGTAAACAGTCATTTTGTAATCGAAATGGCATCAGCTATTACAAATTCAATTATTGGTGAAGAAATTTCGTCGCGATAATGCTAATGAATCCATTTCCCGAAAAGGATTTTCACGTATAACAATCCAGTAACCACCGTTACCGCAGCCGCAAAGACCTATGCTTGCGACTTTTGTTTTTGCTTCCGGGGCCAGACTGGAGTTATTCACCGCGCTGGACGCCTCCTTCATTAAGGAGCTGGCGAACTAAGTATGCTGGCCCTCTCGCATACATGCCGGTATTTTCTGTACCGCAGCCCAACCGATATGCGCTATGGTATTTACAGCCTGGCTGGTTTGGTACGGAATGAGCTGGGTTTTGACCCGTCCTGCGGTGATGTGTTTGTGTTCTTGGGTAAACGTTTAGACCAAATTCGTTTGCTGCAATGGGATCGGGATGGCTTCGCGATGTACATTAAAAAGCTTGAAGTCGGCACCTTCGAGTGGCCAAAGGGCAACCAAACTTTAATCACCAGCCAACAATTGACGCTTCTTCTTCAAGGGGTCATGTTGGATTCTGTTCGCCTGAGAAAACGTTACATAAGGGCTTGAAGTCGTAATTAAAAGCAGCACAAAATCCATTAAAAAGTGCTCCAATTTGTTGTATAGGCGTTTTTTGAGTTGTACTTTCATGTTATGGAAGACGCAGCGACGGACTACAAATTGCTCTATGAGCAGGCGCTCTTGGAGCACAAAAAAAACCTCGCCGACAAAGATATCGAGATTCAATCCCTGCACTTGGAGCTCGATAAATATCGCCGCTACTTGTTCGGTAAAAAGAGCGAAAAACTTCCCAGTCCGTATCCGGACGCAGCCCAAACTGACCTTTTTGAATTAGGCACCACCCAGCAGCAGCAAGAGGAGTTGTCCCAAGTTGTTGAAGTGGTTGAAAAAGCTCCCGCCAAAAAGCGTGAAAAAGGTACCGGTCGCATGCTACTGCCGGAAAACCTGCGCCGGGAAATAATCATCATTGAGCCTGAAGAAGATGTTACCAACTGCTCGATCATTGGTGAGGAAGTAACCGAGGTCCTGGACATAATTCCAGCCGAGCTCTACGTAAAACGCTATATCCGTTACAAATACGCCCGTCCCAACGGCGAGGGTGTCATCACCGCCTCACTTCCTGAAAGGGTCATTGAAAAAGGGATTCCTTCTGATGATCTGATAGCCCAGATCATCATCGATAAATACGTGTTCGGTCTTCCGCTACACCGACAGATCGATAAATACAAACGATTAGGAGTGAGCATCCCGGCTTCCACGGTCTCAGACTGGATTATGAAAGGCTGGCAACATCTGGCACCCTTATGGGAGCCACTTAAGATACTGGTAGTCAATCAGAAATACTTACAAGCCGATGAGACCCCGCTGAAAGTGCTGGACAGGGACCATAAAAATGGGATCCATCAGGGCTATATGTGGATTTACAATGCCCCTTGTGACAAACTGACTCTGTTTGACTACCGGAAAGGCCGTGACCAAAGCGGCCCTAAGCAAATGCTTGGTGGCTATAAGGGCATCCTTCAAGTGGACGGTTATTCAGTATACGAAAAACTATTTGGTAATCATCCGGACATCCTGTTGGTATACTGCATGGCGCACGCTCGCCGCAAATATGTAGACGCGCTCCCATATGACAAGCAAAAGGCGAATCATGTCTTGGAGCGTATGCAGCAGCTTTACATCCTGGAGGATGAAATGCGCCAGCAGCACTTGGATTGGGAATCAAAAACACGGTTGAGACAGGAAAAGGCAGTGCCAATCCTTTTTGAACTGAAACATTGGATGAGTGAGCAACTCCCACTGGTAATGCCTAAAAGCCCCCTTGGGCAAGCCATTGCTTATGCACTGCCACGCTGGGAAGGCCTGAGTGCCTATGCGCTGCACGGCCAAATCGAGATCGATAACAATCTAACGGAAAACGCAATCAGGCCACTGGCAATCGGGAGAAAAGCATTCCTTTTTGCCGGCTCCCACCAAGCCGCAGAAATGGCCGCTGCCATGTATTCCTTTATGGCGACCTGCAAGAAAAACGGTGTTGATGAGCAGCAATGGCTCACCGATGTCCTGGAAAGAATTCAATCACACAAGCACAAAGATCTTTACCAATTACTTCCCAATAACTGGATCAAGTACCGGAAACCGGGTGTTTAGTTTACGCGCCTTGTAAATTAAGCTGACAGGGCAATACGGTGTTCACCGGACGGATACTATTTCAGACAGTCCGGGCTTATCTCGGTAGTATTCGGAGCCATTGACCGCCACAATTCGGGAATTACAGTTAAAACGTTTCGGTCAGCATTGACCAGCTTAAATGATTTATTAAGAGTAACTTAACTTTATGCAAATAGGTATTCATTGATGGCCAGTCTGCCACGGAATCGGGTGGTTAAGGTATTCGAATTCTCTGGCATAAGTCCAATTCAGGACGAACTCCGTCTCTTAGTCAACCAGGTTCGGATTATTCGGCTGCCAATTTGACGCCAAAAATTGTTGGCCGATTAGCGTAGCGTGAAGGTGTTGGTGGTAATCTCGTATTCTTTTTTATCGATTTGAATATCGGATTTCGTATATTTAACTAATCGATTTCGAATATATTATAATTGTGTATGTCAGCAGTTAAAGGCCGGTCAGATAAAAAAAGAAGGGTAGGGGAACTTATTAACGCTATCCGTACTTCCGGTGTCACAGAAAGAATCATCGTGCGGGAAAGTACAAAGGCTATCCGCGCTGCGTCTGCGCGTGCAATGCAGATTACCGGGCACGTAGTCAAGGCGCAGGGAGGCTGGGTGGTCCGTGAAGACAAAAATGGCAAGCTTACCAAGATCAGTAAGATCGAGTCCCACGCGCGTCCCAAAAAGTTAAACCTGGACTAAATGAGCCTCCGCATGCGTGTTTTTGCCGGACCAAACGGGTCTGGCAAGAGTACAATTATTTCCTCAATACGTCAGGCCAATGTCAATGGGCACCCATTGGATTTCGGCATTTACGTCAATGCCGACGATATTGCCCGGGCGCTTCGAAATGGTGATTTTAATTTCGCAGAGTATCAGGTTTCGGCAACCAAGCAGGAAGTAATCAATGTGGCCACGGATTCCGGACTTTTGCTGCCGCCATTTACACGAGAAGATTTCAATGCATGTTTCGAGCTGGCCGATGGGGTTGTTACCCTGACTAATGCCGCCGCCGACGAGCGCCTTGCTCAGATCCTGGCAGATTTCCTAAGGAAAAAATTGGTAGCAGCCAAGAAGAAATTTTCGTTCGAAACGGTATTCTCACACCCGTCAAAACTGGAAATCATGCGAGAGGCGCAGTCGGAAGGGTACAAGGTATACCTATACTTTGTTTCAACCGAATCCCCCGAAATCAACATTTTCCGTGTCGCCCTTCGGGTTAAACAGGATGGTCATAATGTACCGGAAGACAAAATCAGGTCGAGGTACTACCGGTCTTTGGACCTGCTTTACGAAGCTGCCCAAATTACTCATCAGTCCTTCTTTTTTGACAACTCCACCAATGTAGGTGCCAACGAGCAATTTGTCCCATTTGCACAGTTCAAAGTATTAGATGGCAAAAAGGTCTGGAGTGATGAATCTCTTGATGGAGAGGCAGTACCCGAATGGTTCATCGAGTACTATTATAACAAAATACCCGCTTCGGGTCAGCAAAGGAATAGTGCCAGGTGAGATTGTCTGGCAAATGGTGCGTGGAGAAAAAGTATAATGCCTTCTTCGCGAGGCACTTTGTAAGACTTGAAAAAGACACTGATGAAGAAAAAGACGGAGATTAACTAATCCAATACAGAAAACTCCGATACAGAATGCCACTTCGTGCCTACTATCAGTAGGCACGAAGAATCGCGCCAAATGGCGCTTTGAGGTGCCGGCCAAACATATACTGAGCGTTGAATGTTTGACCGCTTTCATTCAAATAAGTAAATGCACCCTCGACCTTTCCTGTTTAAGGTTATAGCCTTGCGGTAGGTTGAGTCCTGATCGAGTATTGCACCAGGATATGCAGCTGTCCTTTCTCTTTTGCAAATTTTCTGCCGCATTGGTCGAGTGGGATTTGCGGGTGTCCTGATCTTTTTAGGACTGGTCAGAAAAACGCTTGTAAAATTTATGAGGCAGGTTTAGCTCATCTTCAGTCAAATCCTTGATAGCCAACATAAGGTTACTGACCCGGCGGCTGGTAGTGATCAAGGCCGGGTATTTGTTCGATGATCGTGCACCAACGCCTGTCACATACTCTACGTGCTGGTATTTAAGTATTTAGACTTTTTCACATTCCTTTACTGGCTACCTGTTAACCTTCCCATAATGCAATTTTCAAGACAAGTGCGGCTTTCCTATTTTTCCGGGGAGGATATAGAATAGTTATTTCAGCCAGACCGAATCGAATCTCCCTTAACGGGCAGAAAGTGATCAGGTTGTTCTCAGATTAGTAGTGACAAGGTACCGGCAAAGGTATTTGTAATAAAAGCATTGGCTCCCTTAATCAATAGCCCTGCGGCGTGTCACAACTGTTAAGCAATGAAATACTTAAACAGAATATTTCATCCGTAAATGCGCGTGGAAAGGCTGATTTGTTTCGGGGTTATTTCAAACAGTGTTGCTAAGTATGTAAAATTTCATCCGCGAGTTCTCTGACTCAACCCTGTGTGCTTAGCGAAAAAACACCTGTTTCATGAGCGGGGTCTTTCCCACCACTAAATCATTCCCGGCTTTCACTGTGATCCTAGGCACTGACGCCTAAGGTCTTCAATTCATTTTGTAAGTATATCAATCGTTTTTGACTACGCTTGGCTTCAAAATCTTCCACGGAAAACGCCTTATAGGGCTGCCTGGTTGAAAGGATGATATAAGCTGCATTCAGGATCTTGTGTCCTAATATCATAAGTGCTTTTTTTCTTCCTTTTTTTCCAGCCATGCTTTCAAACTTGGCGCGTAAGAACGTTCCCTTCACACGAGTAGCGAACCATGCCGCTTCTACTAAGATACTCTTCAAGTATTTATTACCGTGAGTTGTTCGCCCACTAAGCTTTTTACCCCCACTTTCGTTGTTCCCTGGACAAATTGGAAAATACGGTGCCACTGACCACCCCATTTCGTGGCAGATTGGTTCATCCCCACTTTTGGTGGTCACTCCGAATTTAGCAATAGCCTTCTTTTCAACAACTCAAAACCAGCACGACCATACATTTGTCTCTTCAAAGTTTTAATTTTATTTACATTTCCTTCAACAGGTCCATTACTCCAGGGCAGATTAAATGCATTTTGAATCGCTTGGAAATCCGGTTTCATACTTTGTGCAAATCCTCCTATTTCTTTGAGACCTGACTCAATCGCTTGTAAAATCCATTCATGTAGTTGATTACCAGCCTTTGTTTTCATCAGAAATCTGAAATGCCGCACCAACTGTAATGCTTTGGTTAATGTATGGGACTTTTCGCAAAGACTAACTAATGTGTTCTTTTGTTTAATAGAAAGCGCATCTACATCTTTGAAAAACAGGATACTAGCTTTTGAAGGCGTCCATAACAGGTCTGATAATTTGGGAAATTGATTAAATTTTGACTTTTTGCCCATCATGACACCCGCTTTCTTTAGGCTTTCAGATAGCGTTGTGTACGCTCCTGTATATCCCTGTTGTTGAAGTTCATACCATAAGGCACGAAGCTGTAACTTGGGTTCTTGAAGTAGCCTGTCTCTTATATATAGCAGATGCTTATCCAATTGATTATAACTGATTTTTTTGGGCAGGGAATCAATAGCGATATATTTTCTAACAGTTTGCCTGCTCATCTTAAATTTTTTAGCAATCGACAATACTGATTGGCCACCCACGTATAGTTGCTTTACCGCTCTGAATCTGTCTCGATATCGATCGGCCCGAATATTCTTAACAATCTGATATCTAGAGCTCTTATGATCATGGCGGAATTTATTTTCTGCGATAACTTCGTCTCTAAGCTCCTTTAGGACACTGTATTCGCGGTCTAATTGCTTACGGACTGCTTCTCCCAGATTCTTAAGTAAATGCCATCGGTCAGCGACCTGCATTGCGTGCGGTGCCCCATTAGTAGCCCCTTGAATATATTTCCCGTAACGGTCTCGACTGATAATAAGTACACCTGGATTGTTTTTGAGCCATTTCTCTAGCGTCGAAGCCTCTCTGTCATTCAGTAAATCTATGATTTTCCTGTTTGTTAAATCGACGAGAACTATTCCATATCTGTCTCTCTTTTTTCATGCCCAATCGTCAACTCCCAATATCTGAGGCGCATACGTGGCTGGCAAAGGTTTTCGCTCTATAATTCTTAAAAGAGTAGTATCGCTGACGAAAGCGCCCATTTTACGAACTAATCGCTCAGCAGATTTTGCACTAGATTCTAAAACAGCAGAAAGGAGTAGCTGTTCTAACCGGTAAGTGTTTCTCCTATAAGGTAAAAAGTGCTTTTCGAACCTTTCTGTAAACACTTTCAATATACATTCAAGATGGCAGCAGTAAAATTTTCGCGCTTGTAAGGTAATTATCACCCCACTTCCAAAAGCAGGTACATCTTTAATTTTCCTGAGGTAATAACTATGAATTTTCTCGGCCGGTACCTGGCAACTGGGACAACAACTTGTTGGCTGAATGCTTTTTATCTTAATAATTAGTACGGAATCTATTTTATCGAGTGAAATGATTTCAAATTTCGCGGAGGTAGAAAAAAGTAAGTTTTCGGTGGTCATCAAAGGTTTCACGAGCTAAGAAAAACCTTTAACGAATTTACCACCAAAAGTGGGGATGAACCGCAGATTGACCACCAGCCAGAATTCACGGACATTCGGGTAACTCGCTGGTGAAAAGAAAGATAAGGTGGTCAACCAAAACCGAAATGACTTGGTCAGCCCAAAATGAAATCTGGTGGTCAGTTTCACCGTAATTTCCAAAAACCAACGAATCCGATAAGTAGTCATTATGTGCTCTGAGAGCAGATCCTGTTTGGCAGGCATTTCTGAGATTCATGCCGATGCATTTCGAAGATGAAAAGTCTGGGTAGCGATCCGGCCTAGGGCTCCCTGAGCTCGGCGAATTCGCTGAGATATAAGTCGATTTTGGCTCGTTTATCGGCAGATTCATAAATGGCCTCGATGACCTTCATATCGCGCAGACCCATTTCAGCTGGTACCCTCGACTGCTGACCAGTTATAACGCAAAGCGCGAAATCGTCCATCTGTAAGGCCTGCTGCTTGACAGGGGCAAACTGCATTTCGCCTAGGGAAGTCGATCCCTTCAACCCGTGGTATTCATAAGCCGGATTTAATTCGAACCAGCCGGATTCAGCTTCGGCGCGCATCAGGTTCTGATTTTTGGAATAGCTCGTCTCGCAATCGGCAATCACATCATCGCCGAAATACATCGTCCACCTGATCCCTTCTTCCAATCCCTCGAATTTAGATGGGTCCGTTTTGGGCGTGTAGCGGGCGTCGACCACGGTGGGTAGCTTGCCGGTGATATAAATTGCCGCCTGAATGCAGTAAATGCCATTATTTACCAACGGGCCGCCACCGGATCGCCGCGGGTCGAGACGCCACTGGTTTTTCTCGCCGACATCCATACTGTCCAGAAGCGTCATTTTCCTTACTTCACCAAATTTTTCACCCTGGCCTAGCCGCATCATTTCGCGGTTGAAAGGATCGAAATGAAGGCGGTAGCCCATTGAAAAATGCATTCCTGTCTGCCCGATCACCTCAATGACCTGCTCGCATTCGGCTACATTCATCGCCATAGGCTTTTCGCAGATTACGTGTTTCCCCGCCTGCATCGCCCGTATACTGAATTTGGCGTGCATGCTGTTGGGTAATACAATGTAAACAATATCAATTCGATCGTTATCGGCGATCGAATCAAAGTTTTCGTAGCTGTAAAGACAATCGTCTTGCAGACTGAATTCGGTCTTGTATTGATCCAGTTTTTGTTTATCACCGCTGACCAGCCCGGCCAGATAGCAGTTTTTGGTCTCTTTCAACGCAGGCATCAACTGACCTGTGGCATATTCGCCCAAGCCCACCAATGCTACGCCCAGCCGTTCTTTTACGTTTTCCATAACCTCTGCATTTAAGTTCTCCTTCGATTGGTTGAACACTTTGTAATTGAGCATCTCGCATAACCGCGATTTTTTATCCGGCGGATTCCAAAATAAGCATGCCAAAATCTTAGCCGCCGAGGAAGATTAAAACTTGCACTGGTCTGATTTTTGTGTCTTCCGGCGCAATTTTTCAGCAATATCAACTATGGAAACCTATCAAAGAAGACAGTTTTTACAGGCGTCGTTGGCGCTGCCATCGATGCTGGCGATGAATTTCGATACGTTGGCGGAGCATTTGCAATCCGTGGCGTCGTTTACTGAACAGGATACAAAACTGGGCATTGCCCTGCTCGGACTTGGGAAATATGCCGAGGAGCAACTTGCGCCGGCGCTTGAAAAAACACTGCGTTGCAAGCTTGCAGGCATCGTGACGGGCACACCCGACAAAATTCCCAAATGGAAAGACAAGTATAAAATTCCCGACAAAAATATTTACAGCTACCAGAATTTCGACTCGATCAAGGACAATCCCGACATCGATATCGTCTACGTGGTCGTTCCCAATTCGCTTCACGCCGAGTATACGATCCGCGCGGCCAAAGCGGGTAAACACGTGATTTGCGAAAAGCCGATGGCGACTTCGGTGGCGGATTGCGAAGCGATGATAGCTGCCTGCAAAAAAGCAGGTAAAATGCTTTCCATTGGCTACCGGCTGCACTTTGAACCCCACCATCTGACTTTTGTCGAGTTTGGTAAAAAGAAAATGTACGGAAATATCCGCAGCATTAAGGCCATCGACAGCCAGGAAATGGAGAAGGGCGTTTGGCGGCTCGACCACGAGCGTGCAGGTGGCGGACCGCTGATGGACCTGGGCATTTATTGCGTGCAGGGGGCCATCTATTCGGCCGGAGCTAATCCGATCCGGGTTTCAGCGAAAGAAGGTCCCAAAACAGATGTCTACAAGTTTGGCGAGGTCGAGCAGTCCATTGATTTTCAGCTGGAATTCCCGGGAGGCATCACGGCCAATTGCCGTACCAGTTATGCAGAGAGTGGGACCCTGCTTCGCGTAGAGGCCGAAAAAGGCTGGTACGAACTGCAACCGGCCTTTGGCTATGGCGGAATCAAAGGAAAGACCTCGCAGGGAGACATGGGTTTGGACAATGTTAACCAGCAGGCGTTGCAAATGGATGATTTTGCGGCTTGTGTGATCAGCAACAGGCCGACACGTGTCCCGGGCGAAATGGGGCTTCGGGACGTAAAAATCCTGATGGCTATCTACGAGGCTGCCAGGAACGCCAGGCCGGTAACCCTGAAATTGTGAGGCTTCTGGCATATTTATTGTCATAAAGCGTCTTTTTCCAGGATGTGCAATCCAAAAGGAAGTATTTTGAATAGCGCGTGTTTAAAAGTCAACAATCTACTAAAAAGTTTACTCATGAAATCAAATCAGAAAACATCGAACGGCAAAACTGCCGAAGGCACAGTGCCAGACCCGAAAGTAGCTCACGCCCTGGAAAGAGGCAGAAATGCCAACGATAATTTTGGAGAAGACCAGACTGATGACTACGGCCTGGACACCGGGACGCCTCAGGGAATGGCAGAGCAACAGCAGCGCGATCAAATCAAAGGAGGAACGGGCGGCCGGGGCATGGGAAGGAACCGAAATGACGATTTTAACGATGGAAAATGAAATGGAAAAGGACAAATTTGCACCAGGTACTTATCCGCAGGACGGTAAATCGTTGATTTTTACTGACATGCTGGGAGTAGTCAGAAAAGGAATTTACAAAAGTGACAAACATGGCTTTCAGCAACGCGAGGATATGGAATTGCCCCATGAAACCCAATTCGTTTTTCCGGAGGATGATATCGTTTCTTGGGAATATGAAAGCCCCTCCTAAAGTAATCACGTCGTGAATTTAAACATCAAGGGACACTGATTTTCTTAACCAAATATTCACAAACATGCTTTTACCCATCGGTATACTCGTCCTGGCGGCGATTGTGGTCGCCGTGCTTTATTTGCGGTCTAAAAAGGTCTAGGAAGTAATGATTATGGAAGAATATCGTCGATCCTGAACCATCGGTAACCATAGCTCGGTAGCTGGATCGTTACCCGATCCCGTGAAATGGCCTGGTCGCTCTGGCTGTTCCAGAGGTCGTACAGCTTCTGGGAGCCGTTCAATGAAAGGCTGGCGGCTCTTTCTGTGCCTGCGAAATTGTGCAACAGCACGACCGATTTTCCCTCATAGTCGTATCGTATCGCCAGAATGTCGTTGGAACCGGTTTCCAGGAGAGTTGGCGTGCCCAGCCCGATCTCCGGAACTGTTTTTCGCATCCTTATCATGGAAGCAATGCGGGTAAAGAGGGAAGCGCTGTCGCGCCATTGTTGCTCTGCATTAATTTTATGAAAGCCGTAATCGCCTTTGTCGATTACGGGGCGAAAAGCGGAGTCCGCTTTGGTGAAGCCGCCATTTTTTTCGGTGTTCCACTGCATAGGTGTGCGTACGGAAAGCCGTTCTTTCAGGTTGAGGTCATCACCCATACCCAGTTCCTCCCCATACCTGATTACTGGCGCGCCGGGAAGCGTGAACAGAAGACTGTAAGCCATTTCGATCCTTCGACGGTCATTGCCAAGCATGGGCGCGAGCCTGCGACGGATTCCGCGTTTGTAAAGTTGCATATTGGTGTCGGGGCCCATCGCTGAGTATACCTGTTTGCGCTGGGTTTCGTTGAGCCTTCCTAGATCTATTTCGTCGTGGTTACGCAGAAAGTGTGCCCATTGCGACCCCTGGGGAATGCCGGATGTTTCTTTCAATGCTTTTAGCAAAGGGGCGGTTTCCCCGGTTGCAAGTGCATAAAACAAATGCTGGTTCACAAAGAAGTTGAACATCAGCTGAATACCGTCCCCGTTTTTACCGAAATAACTGGTGTTTTCGTCGGGCGCTACATTGGCCTCCCCGAGAATGGCGGCATCGGCGTTCCGGGATTGTGTGAACTGGCGGATGTCCTTTAAAAAACCAAAATCCAGCTTCGGTTTCTCGGAACCGGTTTTGGGAACCTCAATGATAAATGGCACCGCATCGAGCCGGAAACCCGATATTCCCTGGTTGAGCCAATAGCCGATAATCCGCTGGCTTTCACGTACCACCTCGGGGTTTTTGAAGTTGAGATCGGGCTGAAAGCGGTAAAAACGATGGTAATAATATTCGTTAGTAGTGCTGTCGAGTGACCACACTGTCTGCTGCACACCCGGGAAAACCATTCCCTTATCGGCGTCTTTAGGCTTTGCCCGAGACCACACGTACCAGTCGCGGTATTTTGCGTTACGCGCGCTTCGGGCGTTTTTGAACCACGGATGCTGATCGGAAGTATGGTTAATGACCAGGTCCATGATCACCCGCATGCCTCTTTTTTTGACCTGATGCATCAATTCCGAGAAATCGCCGCTTGTGCCCAGCTTCGGGTCCACGCCGTAGTAATCGGCCACATCGTAGCCATCGTCAGCACCGGGGGAAGGCTGGAACGGGGCCAGCCAGATCACGTCGACGCCGAGCATTTTCAGATAATCCAATTTTTGGATCAGCCCGTTAATATCGCCGCGCCCGTCGCCGTCGCTATCCTTGAATGCGCCGATTTCAAGGTTATAAATCACGCTGTTTTTGTACCAGAAATTTTCCCTGATCTTTCGTGGCGCTATTTTCTCCTGGGCCAGCGATAGCAATGGAAAAAGGAGCAGCCACAGGCACAATACATTTTTAATCATCGGAACAGTTTGTTTTGAGTGCATTATTCAACCGCAATGGCCCGTTCGCGACTGCCGCAGTTTTCACAAGTTTTGTCCGCCTGGGCGCCGGTCAGCTTCTGCCCGCAGCGCGTGCAAACGGAAAAGCCCGCATTACAGCAAACCTGCCGGATAAAATCAGCATCTTCCTCCGGAAGGATTCCCAAACCGGGACTGGCGGCAGTCTCGCGAATTAGAGTGAATGCGCCGCCTGCCTCGAAATACAGCCTTTTTACCTCGCCCAAATGCCGGATTCCGTTGCTGCGTAGCTGAGCGAAGGCCTTCTCTTTGGTAATTCCGGTTTCTTTCATGCTGTCAATAGCTAACCTGCCGTCGGCAATAAGCACGGTTAGATCGCCCTGGGTAAAAGATTCGAGCCGTTGATTGCGGGAAGAGACCGCCGCCAGTAGTTGCTGGATGGCGATGACGACGATTGCGATCACGATGGCGGCGAGAATGCCTCGGTCGGGTGCCTGCAAGGGAACGCCGATGGCCGCTGATAATGAAACTAAGGCGATCAGCTCATTTCTGCTCAGCTGCGAGGCCATTCTTTTTCCCATGAGCCGCATGGAAATCATCAGAACCAGGTAGATAATCACTATTCTCAGCATTACCTCCCAGTAAAATCCCGCCGGCACATCACCGGCGAACATCCGCTGCCAGTCGCCGAAATGTATATCTTCTTTCTTCATAGCTTTTTAATCAAATATCTGGCGAATTGGAAATGCTCGCGGAGCCCCATTGGGTAGCGCCGCATACCTGGCAGCGTTGTGCGTGATCCGGCAAGCCGGCGACCTTCCCGCAATTGGCACATACCAGCGTATCCTTCATGGTGATCTGTCCGAACCCTGCGATTGAACTGTCGTCTGGCGGGTAGAGCAGTAAACCCGGCCGACGTTTTGGATGCCGGTAGATACTAAACAGCCCGCAGGCTTCAAGGTACAGCCGGTCGACCTCGCCCAGATTATAGACCTGCTTGCCTCGCAAGGCGGCAAAAACCTGCTGCCGCGAGATCTTGGTCTGTGTCATTTCATCGAGCTGCAAAATGCCGTCTTTGACAAGAATGCTCAATGAGCCCTGGGTCACACGCTCGAACTTTTCACTCTTGGATTCCAGCAGATTAATGCCCCTTTGAAACAACAGCGCGCACATCAAAATTACCGTGCAGAGCAACAGCCCGGTCTGAGGCATTTGCATTCCGGGAGAAACAATCGCTCCGCGGGTGATCATCACGGCGAGTTCGGAAATCGTGAGCTGTCCGCCCATGCGTTTCCCCATCATCCTGACGATGATCAGCAGCACCACATACATAAAGCATGTGCGCAGCAATATTTCAAGCAAAAAGATTACCGGCGTTTCACCAAAAAGAATGCGGTACCAGTCGCCGGGAATAATGTCTTGTTTTCTCATGAAGGAAAGGATTGGCAGCCGGTACAAGAAATAAGCAGGCTATTGGTAGGAAACCCGGTAAATGACCCCGTTGGTATCATCGGAAAACAACAGCGATCCATCACTGTGAACGGCCACGCCTACAAGCCTCCCAAAATGGGCTCGGTTATTGTCGACGATAAAGCCGGTGAGGAAATCTTCGAACCGGACCGGTTTACCGCTTTCAAAATGCACCCGGGCGATCTTGTAGCCCACAGGCGAGCTGCGGTTCCAGGAACCACGCATGGCTATGAAAGCATCATTCCGGTATTCTTCCGGGAACTGCGAGCCTGTGTAGAAGGTCAGGGCCATGGGAGCAGAATGGGCCTGGTAAGTTAGGGTCGGCAGGGTGGTTTTTTGCAGGTACTGCTGATAGGTCGTATCACCCTTCGGCCGGTCACCAGGATTGTATTTGCCTTCGCCGTAGATATAAGGCCACCCGTAGTCGGCACCAGGTTTGATCTGGTTGAGCTCCTCTTTCTGCTCGTCATCTCCCAGCCAGTCAATGCCGTGGTCCATTCCCCAGAGCTCGCTGGTTTGCGGGTGCCAGCCAAAGCCAATGGTGTTGCGAAGCCCCTTTGCAAAAACCTTGCGATTGGAGCCGTCCTCATCGGCACGCAGCAATGTGGCATTCTCAGGATTTGGTTCAGGGCATGCGTTACAAGTACTGCCGACACTGATGTACATTTTCTTGTCTGGGCCGAATGCGAGCGTGCGGTTGGGGTGCTGTCCGCCATCGGGCAAATCGCTGATCAGCATACGCGGCTGAGAGAGCGTGCCATCGGCATTCATATCGGCCACATATATTTCTTTCACAGCAGCCATATAAAGCTTGCCATCGTAAATGTGCAACCCGTGGACCTGTTTGATGGCCGCCACCGTTTTTTTATCCTCGGCTATGCCATCCGCATTCGCGTCGCTGAGCATCATCACGATCCCGGCTTCCCGGTCGGAAGCATATACATGGCCATTTGCGCTGGTTACCAAAATGCGTGGTTTACCAAGGTCCTGGGCGAATTTGGCCACTTTAAACCCGGCAGGTACTTTCAGCTTCGCCACGTTCTGGTCCGTCGCGGCCTGCACAGCGGGATAAAACACGTAACCTTCAACCTGCACGGAAGTTGCCTCCATATCAGTTTCTGGTATAAAAGCATCCCAGAAATCGTTGTCGTCGTCGCAGCTTATGGTAACAGCCCCTAGTAGAAGCCCTAATAGGGCCGGTAATGCTGGTTTTTGTAAAAGATCGTAGTATTTCATAGTCGTTATTGATGGTTTGTTGAAGTTGATTTGGATTGCAGATGCGCTTTGTTACAAATTCTGTTCCGGCTTATAAATGTGTGAATCGAATATTTTTTGAGTATCCCGGCGTGGAAAATCGCGACTGGTGGCAGCGGGTACGGAATTTGCCACAGGTGCGTCCAATTAGTTGCCACATGAAAACTGGGTTGTCTTTATGGAAATGCAAAAAACTACGGAGAATGACATTGTATCTGGCGAGACAGTTTGTTGGGATGCCTACCCGGGAAGCCCTTACCCGCTGGGCGCGAGCTGGGATGGAAACGGGGTTAATTTTGCGGTCTTTTCTGAAAACGCTGAGAAAATAGAACTGTGTCTTTTTGAACAGGATGAGAGCAGCCAGGGTACAATACGGATCAAGGAAGTGACACACAATGTTTGGCATATATATGTGAAGGGTCTCTCGCCAGGCCAGCTCTACGGTTACCGGGCCTACGGGCCATACGAGCTTGAGAACGGGCACCGGTTCAACCCCAATAAGTTGCTGATCGATCCATATGGCAAAGCAGTTTCGGGAACCGTCAAATGGGATGATGCTCTGTTTGCTTACCAGATCCAGGACCCTGCGCAGGATCTGAGTTTCAGTGTTGTGGACAGTGCGCCGTTTGTTCCCAAATCGGTAGTAGTGGATGACGCTTTTGATTGGGAGGAAGACCGGCGTCCGAAAGTCCCGTATCATGATACCATTATTTATGAGGCGCATGTCAAAGGTTTGACAAAACTCCATCCGGCTATTCCCGAAAACCATAGGGGAACTTACGCCGGACTGGCGCACGAGGCTATGATCGTCTATTTAAAAGAGTTGGGGATTACCACCGTCGAGCTGCTCCCGATCCATCAATATGTTGCCGACCGGCACCTTCTCGAAAAAGGATTGACCAATTATTGGGGCTACAACACAATCAATTTTTTTGCGCCGGATGTCAGGTATAAAAGTAGCGGCGCACACGGGGAGCAGGTTGCCGAATTTAAGAATATGGTTAAGCAACTGCATAGGGCCCGTATTGAAGTAATTCTGGATGTCGTTTACAACCACACCGCGGAAGGCAATCACCTTGGACCCACACTTACCCTGAAAGGCCTGGACAATGCTTCCTATTACAGGTTGAGCGAAGATCCGCGCTATTACACGGATTATACCGGAACTGGCAATACGATGAATACCCGCTTGCCTTTTGTTTTGGGGCTGATCATGGACAGTCTTCGGTACTGGATCACCGAGATGCACGTGGACGGTTTTCGTTTCGACCTTGCTTCCTCGCTGGCCCGCTCGCTTCATGAAACCGATACATTAAGCTCGTTTTTTAACATTATCCACCAGGACCCGATTATTTCTCAGGTAAAGCTGATTGCCGAGCCATGGGATGTCGGCAGCGATGGTTACATGGTCGGGCAATTTCCCCCCGGCTGGGCTGAATGGAATGGCATGTACCGCGATTGCGTCCGCGATTACTGGCGTGGGGCCGAAAGCAAGCTCGCCGAATTCGCGAGGCGCTTCACGGGCAGCGCCGACCTTTACCAGGGAGGTTATCGCCAGCCTACTGCCAGTATCAACCTGATTACGGCCCACGACGGTTTCACGCTGGATGACCTGGTAAGCTATAACGATAAACACAATCAGGCCAACGGGGAAGACAATAACGACGGAACAAACGAGAACAAAAGCTGGAACTGTGGAGCGGAAGGTCCTACTGAAGATCCGCAGATCATTGCTTTAAGGAAAAAACAGAAACGTAATTTCCTGACGACGCTCTTCTTATCCCAAGGTGTACCCATGCTTGTTGCGGGTGACGAGTCTGGCCGCAGTCAGCAAGGCAACAACAACGCCTATTGCCAGGACAATGAAATTTCCTGGCTAAACTGGGAGTCGGCAGACCGGGAACTGCTTGAATTCAGCAAGGCTATCATTCAATTTTGTAAAAACCACGCGTCATTCCGGCGGCGGCGCTGGTTTCAGGGAAGGGCTATCAAAGGCTCAGACGTAAGTGATATCATGTGGTTTCTGCCGGATGGTCAGCAGATGTCCGATGAAAATTGGGAGCGCGACTTTGCCAAAGCGCTTGGGGTTTTCCTGGATGGCAACGCTCTCAAGGATGTCGACTATAACGCCCAAAGAATTGTCGATGTTTCTTTCTACATCATCTTCAACGCACATCATGAGCCTTTAGATTACAAACTGCCGACCGTGCAGCAGGGAGGAATCTGGCACAAAGTTGTCGATACCAACATAGGATTTATTGGGGAAGACAATTATGACTTTAATTCCGGCGATTCGATACCGGTGGAAAGCCGTTCTATATTAGTGCTGAAACTAGCGCCTTAGAAAACTGCGCCCCTGGAAGCAGAATATATTTCCGTTTCCAGGGAGGCGCTTGCTCCACACCACTGTGGAAATTGCGCAATTCACAGTAGTTTTTATGCCAGGCCTAATGCAGAATTCGTCTGGCGGTCTCTCAGGCATAAATTTGGTAATCGATTGTGCCGTCAAAACTGGTCATTTTATGGAAATCGGTGGCAATTATCGTAATATATTGAATGCGCTGGTTGGCACCTGGCAAGCGCACCAAAGACTGCGCAACCACCTTCTGACAGCCATGCGGAAAGACACATGCCCCACATTGCGCAGAATCTTGCAAAAAGCCTATCTAACATCCATTGTTTTCGAGCGCGACATAGAAGAACTGTATAATTCCTCTAAAAGCTACCTGCGTGATCCATGCCTTAACGAAATCGGGTTCGATCCGGGAATTGTAAGACAGCATGGCGTGAACATCATTATGCTGATGGAAACAATAAGCCAGCACCAAAGCGCCTTAATTGCCCGTTACAATCAATTATTCGACCTAATTCATAAAGAGGGTTTTGCCGACCAGTGGTGCGAACAACATTTGCACGCGCTTGTTTGCATCCATGCTACAACGACCTCAAAAGTCCGGCAACTATTCGGCAAAAGTGATGGCGGTGCTGTCACGGCCACCATGCATCCAAAACTAAGACTAGTCGCTGCGTTGTCTGCCGAAATTTTGCAAGAAAAATCATCAAGGAAAGCGACCCGACAACAGGACGGTAATAAATGACATGAAGCCGGTCACCGTGTTCGGTTCCGGGTACGATAATTGTCCCGCACTTGCTCTCAATAAAAATCACAACAAAATGAAAGCGATCATCTTACTGGGTACCCTTAAAAAAGAAGGACAGTCCAACACACTTGTATTGGGAGTTCTTTATCGAATATCTGAAAAAAGAGGGAGTGACTGCCGAAATCATTAAACTGGTCAACGAAAACATTTTGCCGGGCACCAATCTCGATATGGGTGAGGGCCTGCGCGCCAGTAGGCATCCAGCAGTTCCAGGTCTTCTGTTTGTATCACTGTCATAGCAGGAATTTTCAGTTTGTCTTCTTCACTACCGACTTGGTCTGCCGGACAATGACGACCTCCTCATCTGTTTTGTTCACATACACACGTGCGGTTCCCGCCGGCCCCGAGAGACGCCAGTTTTATCCAGGTAAGCCATAATCGCTGGGGATGCCTGCTCAATATCTCTTGCCTCGACGGGCTCGGAAAATGCCTTTGGAGCCTGCAAAGTCATTTTCGAGCGATCACTTCCAATGTGGTCGACTTTGCCTTTGGCGATCAATTGCCCGGCTTGTTGAAGACAGCGAATTTGATACTTGAAGAGCCGCAGTTGATAGGCAGGATCAAAGGATTGTCGTTGAGCATGGCTGTCATTTTTTCTCCCGTCCAAAAAGCGCGCGCAATTCGTTTTGGACTTTTCAAGCGGTTCTTTCTCCTTTTTGCTCAGATTTTTTCCCGCCCGGTTGATGAAAAAATTAAGCATCGACATGGCCGATTGGAATGGCTTCGCCTTAGGTCGCTTGCTGTGCTCCGCCGAACGTTTCAGGGAACGGGCGATTTTTTTGGGTGATTTGGATTTGAAAACCCTATTTTCCAGATCCATGGCGTCGCTGGTTTCGTTCACCTTTTTGAACCATTTTTTGGTGCGCTGGGATAAGCCAGGCATCTCCAACAGGTGAAATTCCTGTATCAATAAGAGGTTAGCCGCCTCACTGGTAATCGAGTCTTGGGCAGGTGAAGGTAACGACATCTGTTAAGCGTAGACAGAGCGATGTCCGGGCTGCAACGCAAGTGAAGCTATTGAGCCCCGTTAGTTCATAGTCCGAAGGCCGACAGGCTCGAAGTACCTGGAAGGCAACAGTATGTACTCGCTATGGGCGAAGAGTACAGGAGACTTCGGCGGGGTCTAAGGGCGCAGCACGGCAGAAACGGAGGTGCCATGGAACCCAGGAGGCCCATAACGGTCCTTGTCGGAAATCGAGACAAGGTACGCCCCAGCAGGGAGGTCCTAATAAAGGCGGACGCTGTTATGGGAGTCGGACTCACTCATAGTACTCAGCGTGTGGGAAAGCCACATACACGGGGAAGGGGTGAGCAGAATGTACACAAGGCAGGGAAACATGTCCCTTACAAACAGAGAAGGAATGAACATGACAACACAACTGAACTGTGTGGCCACGAAGGCAAAACTAGACAAAAAGGCGGTGTTCACTTCCTTGGCACATCTGCTTACGCCTGAATATTTTAATCAGACGTGGCGGCTAATGAACAAGCGGGGTGCACCGGGAGTGGACATGGAGACTGCCGCAATGTTTTCGGCAAATTTGCAAGAGCGGACGCAGCAACTGTGGAAACAGTTAACGACGGGGTGTTATAAAGCTCCGCCGGTGCGTAAAGTAGAAATTCCAAAAGACAATGGAAAGACAAGGCAGTTGGGTATCCCAACAGTATCGGACAGATTGCTCCAGGCGTCGGTAGCCAGAATTCTGAATGCGATTTATGAACCGCTGTTTCTAAACTGTTCCTGGGGATACAGGCCGGGAAGAAGCGCTCATGGTGCACTGAAAATGTTGAGGGACAGCTTGGTATTAGGTAAATCTGCTCAGTATGTATTCGAAGCGGATATACGGGCCTACTTCGACAGGGTTAACAATGAGCGGCTACGGAAAATGCTCAGACAGAAGATAGCAGACCCGGTTATTTTGCGACTAATCGATAAATGGCTCCGTGCAGGAATCATGGAAGATGGTCTGATTATAGCCAGACAGGACGGGGTACCTCAGGGAGGGCCAATATCCTGTATTTTATCTAATATCTATCTGCATTATGTTCTGGATCTGTGGTTCGAAAAGCGGATAAAGCCTATTTGCAAGGGAGAGGCGCATCTAATCAGATACGTGGATGATTTTGCGGTATGCTTCCGGTATTTCGAAGACGCCCGTCGTTTTGGCGCATATCTCAGAGAGCGCTTTGACAAATTTCATTTGAAACTAGCGGAAGAAAAGACGCGCTGCGTCACCTTTGGCAGGTTTGCCCGAGAGAGCGCTGCAAAACGAGGTGGGAGGGTGGAGACCTTCGACTTTCTAGGTTTCACACATATTTGTGGACTGGATCAGCGAGGGAGATTTGCCTTAATCAGACACCCTCGGAAACGTAGTGTGCGAAAATTCTTAGATCGGGTCAGAGAGTGGCTTAGAAGACATCCCCATTTGGATGTCCATGAGCAACAAAAGCAGTTAAACGCAATGTTGAGTGGCTTTTACCAATACTATGCACTACATCACTGTGCAAGAAAACTAGAATTGGTACACATGCAGATAAAGCGATACTGGCGACACTTTATAAGGAGGCAAAGCCAAAGGGGCAAAGGGAATTGGAATTATTTAAACAGTAAGAAATGGTTTCAACTACCCAAGCCCGTGACGCTTCACTTTAATGTCTAAACTATGCTGAAATGGAGACACATTCTGAAGAGCCCGTTGCGGGAAAGCTGCACGGCGGGTTCTGTGAGGGGCGCACTGGAGTAATCCGTGCGTCTACTCGACACTGTTCTATTGTTCGCCATAATCGTTCCATTTTCCTGAAATTCAGTTTTTGCCTGTGTTCGGCGGATTATTCTCATAAATCAGGTCCAGCAGTTTCCGCGACCGCCGCCGAAGCTGTTCCGCCTGTTTGTGAAACCGTTCGGACTCGGACTGATTACCCGAATGGCTGGATTCGGTGGCCGCTTGTTCGAGCAAAATAACGGCTTCCTCCATGCTTCGGAGCGCTTGCCACAAATGCGCCTCGGTACCTTCTGTAATCCCCGCCCAGAGCGCGTCTGTCGAAAATCCGTGTCCGGTATGGCAACGATACCTGAACGAGGTGCCCTCGCGTATGCCCGTGAGCGCGCCCCCGCATTCGGGGCAGGTGAGGCTGGTTTTTTCACCCATATTGATAATGCCCTTTTCAAATGCATTTTCCTGCGCAGCTATATCAATTTCCGCCTTCATTCGCTGTTGGGCCGGTCGATTAGTGTCGATCCGGGGAGCAAGGGGCCGTCCGATATGGTTTTTTAACAATGGGCCTATGTCCTTTAAAGGTAAGACGTGGTCTGCCTGCACGGCTTTTAAGGCGTTGTCGGGCATATCGCGAAAGAGCGCGTCCGCCGGGTCCTGAATGATGACCGTTCCGCCCATTTCCTTGATCGTCCAAAGCCCTGAGCTTCCGTCGCCTAGCCGCCCGGTAAGGACTATGCCTGTTACCCGCCCGTCGTAGGCATATGCGAGGGAGCGCATGGTCACGTCGATCGATGGCCGGAAGCGGTTTTCTTTCGGGCCCCTTCTGACGAGGATATGATCCTCCTTAACGACCATGTGGTGATCGGGTGGGGCAAGGTAAATGTGCCCCACCCGGACGGGTTCCATGTCGTGCGGGACGATTATCGGAATGTTCGTCGCGTGGCCGAGGATCGAAGCGAGAATGCTTTTCGAGTCGGGTGCGACGTGCTGAACGACAAAAAAAGATGCTGCCGTGTCGCGTGGAAAGGTTTGCAAAAGCTCTTTCAGCGCGCTTACCCCGCCTGCCGAGGAGCCGATAACGATTATGTCGTGTACTTGCATTGCCGTGTGTATCTTCCAAAAGGAAACGGCATACAGGCAAAATATCCATGCCAGGTGGCCGGAAATCAGTGATACGACGCTGGAAAAACAATCTGGAACGTCGTTCCTTTTTGAGGAATACTTTGGATGTCCATATTCGCCCGCAGCATTTCACAGAGGCGTTTGACGATAAATAACCCGATCCCTTCTCCGGTATTCGGTCCCCCGGCACCCGCTTCCGCCGGCATATCAGGTGTATCTTCAGCCTCGGCGATGGTTAGTTTATCCAGCAATGGCTGCGGGATTCCTGGTCCTGTGTCTGTCACCCTGATTTGCCAGGCACCATCGGGGAAATCGGTGGAGGAGGTTAAATATTCCCATCCCACGGTCACATTTCCGTCGGTAGTGTATTTCAACGCGTTCAGGATCAAGTTCTGGGCGATCCGCCTCACCTTTACTGGGTCACTTTCAACTAGAATGCCGTCGGTACCATCAAAAATAATGGAGAGATTTTTTCGGTCTGCGATGGTTTTGGAAGCTTCACACAGTTCGGTCAGCATTTGCGAGACGTCAAATTTACTGAGCTCAACAACCTCCTGTCCCGATTCCAGCCGCGTATAGTCCAGCAGCTGGTTCATCATCTGGGCAACCTGGCTCAGGTTCCGCTGGATCATGTCCAAAATACGGGCGCGGTCCTCCTCGGTATCCATAATATTAAGCATCGTGGCGGCCCCTGAGATAATCCCAAAACTGCCCCGCAGATCGTGAAAAGCAGACCTGAGAAACGAGCCGCGATGCTGAACATATTCTTTCATGACCGACAACGCCCCAATCATTTCATAGGACCCTTCCAACTGGCGCATTAACCCGTCGTGTTCCACCTGGCCCTGTTTCAGCGGGCTGATATCCAGTTCGGTGGTGGCGATACCATAGTCGTGGCGGGTAATAGATACCCCAAGCCACTTCTGATCTTGTTCCAGGTAAATTTCTTCGTAATACCCGTGATCACCCCGCAGCACATCCAGCATGTGCATTACCTGTTCCGAATCATACAGCTCGGACGCTTTTTTTCCAATCAATGCCGCAGCATGCTGGTCCAGGTGTGCCGCGAATTTCTGGTTGCAGACCGCCAGTGTGAAATCGGGTTGTGCCGATGGATCGTCGGTAATGGATTTGAAAAAACCAATCGAAGCAGGAGAGCTATCCAATACTGCCTGTAAATTTTCGGCAGTCTTTTTCAATTCAGTATTGACTGTTTCAAGGCCTGCATTGGCATTCCTGAGCTCCTGTGTCCTTTCTTCGACGTGAGTTTTAAGTTGTTCGGTGAGCGTTTTCTGCAAATGAATATCCGTGCAGGTGCCAATGTATCCGGTGATCCTGCCGGCGTCCGATAGCATCGGCTTGGTGCTTTCCTGCACCCACCGGTACTCTCCGTCGCGGCGTCGCAAACGGTATTCGATGGTATAAGGGGTTCCTTCGGCGAGGCCGTTTGAGGCGGCCAGGCGGTAAGCTGCCCGATCTTCGGGATGTATAATTTCGAGAAATCCATCCCTTTTGTCCTTGTCGAAGGACTGGCCTGTAAAGTCCAGCCACGCTCTGTTGAAAAAGTTGACCTGGCCGTCCACCTGCGCTACCCAGATAAATGCGGTAGCGTTATCCACGAGTTCTTTGAACCACTGCTGGCGCTCTTCCAGGAGTTTCTGTGCTTTCCGGTGCTCGGTAATGTCTTCAAAAACGAGCAGAATCGTGTGTTTTTGATGTAATATCACCTTTCTGGCGTGAATGAGCATGGTGCGCCCTTCGGTTTCGCCAAGTTTAATGTTCACTTCGAAGCCCTGGACAGATGCGTCCCGGCTGATCACATTTTGCATTACCTCGCGAAAACCTACAAAATCCAGCTGGCCGTTGCCCACCTCAAATAGCATGCTTTCTTCGGTTTGCTGCGGAGCGGTCTTGAATACCCGGTAAAACGCCTTGTTAGCGTTCTTAATTCTCAGATCCTTGTTCAACACCAATGTGGCTTCACTAATGGTGGAAAGGATCGCCTCCGAATACTCATAAGATTCGGTGAGTTGGTCGTTACGGATCTGCAACTCCTGATTGATCGTTTGCAGCTCCTCGTTAGCTGACTCGATCTCCTCTTTACTGGTTTCAAGTTCCTCGTTAATGCTTTGCAATTCCTCATTGCTGCTGACGATCTCCTCGTTGGCCGATTGTAGCTCTTCATTGCTTGCTTCCTGTTCCTCGATAATGGAGTGCATGTCCTGGCGCAGGGCGGTAAGTTCGGCTTCGAGTAGCAGGTTTTGTTTATCGGTAATGCCACCGCCCGCACCGGAGCGCAGTTCGTAGTCTTTAAGCTCTTCAAACAGAATAAGGAAAAGCTGTTGATTGGCCGGGCTGGTGATCGGTACCGCCTTGATTTCCACATAATGGACTTTATCATTCATGATCACTTCCAGGCCGGTCTTCGACGCCGACTGTGACGTTTTGCGGGCTTTGTGAATGATATTCCGTAGTTCGAATACCAGCGACGGACGCGCCATTTTCGAAAGGTTGAGGCTGGCTTTACCCGTCGCGTGTTCAAGGAAAAGCCCGGTAGAGCCCCGGAACTGAAGAATTTCCATGTCCTGGTCAACCACCACACTGGCCGGCACGTGATTGGTTAAAAGCCAGCTGTCAACGAGTTTGTCCAGATCACTTACCGGAGGCATTTCACTGGTTTTCGGGAGGTCTTTCCTTTCCAGTGCCACCACGCTTTTGCGGATGGTCATGTCCGAAGGGATCTTTGCCAGGGTATTATTCTTACGGGCAAAAACCTTGTAGGCTTTCTGTATCTGTGAAAAATGCGAGGGCGAACTACCGACAGCCTCGGATTTCCCCAGTACCAGTATGCCATCGGGGTTCAGGGCATAGTGAAAAGTGGCGAGCGCCTTTTTTTGAAGCACTTCGTCCAGGTAAATCAACAGGTTACGGCAACTTACCAGGTCGAGCCGTGAAAACGGCGGGTCGCTCAGCAGGTTATGCGGCGCGAAAACGCACAGGTCACGCACCGGCTTATTGATGCGGTAATGGTCATCGATCTTGGTGAAGAAGCGGTCGAGCCGTCGCCGTGAAATCTCTTTAACCTCGCTGCGGGCATATATCCCCAGCCTGGCTTTGGCGATGGCCGTTTCGCTCAGGTCTGTTGCGAATATCTGAACAGGCACGCTGGCGGCCCTGTCGCCGAGGATTTCCATGATGAGCATCGCCAGCGAATAAGCTTCCTGGCCGGTAGAGCAGGCGGCCACCCACAGACGGACGGTCTCCCCGGTCGGCTTGCTCTTGATGATGGCCGGAAGGATTTCCTTTCTGAGGTAATCCATCGTTTGCTCGTCCCGGAAAAAAGCGGTGACGTTGATCAGCAGGTCGTTGTAAAGGATTGTTGCTTCGGTAGGATGTTGTTTTAGATAAACAATATACTCCTGGACCGTCTCGATTTTGTAAAGCAACATTCTTCGGATGATCCTTCTGCGGATCGTGGTTTTTTTATACCGTCCGAAATCAACACCCACCGCCGATTTAACAAACGAAAGCACTTTGTCCAGGTCTTTGTCGGCCATCTGGTCCTGCGCCGACTCTTCGGCTTCGTTGGT
Organism: uncultured Dyadobacter sp.; assembly: GCF_946482605.1. The sequence goes on from NZ_CAMLSE010000006.1 coordinate 232,683, forward strand.
CAGCTGGAAAATATCGGCATGTTTGCCCAGTCGTGTAATTTCTTCGGCAATCTCTTTAGGCGACAATACCATGTCCACAACGCCTTCGGTGATCGCCGATTGGGGCATTGCGCTGTATAATGCCGTTTCGTCTTGCGCGAAAGTCACACCACCGGCGACCTTGATCGCCCTGAGTCCCAAAGTGCCATCACTGGCCATTCCCGATAGCACAATTCCGATCGCGCCGTCCTTTTGCCTTTGGGCCAGGGAAATAAAGAACTGGTCGATAGGCATGTGGATATGCGGCCTCGGTTTTCTGGGTGTAAGTACCAGTACCCCGTCCACAATTTCCATATCCTTATTGGGAGGGATAATATACAGGTGATTGGCCTGCACCGGCATTAGAGGGGCTGCTTCGAGGACGGTCATCGGGGTAGTCCCGGCCAGGATTTTATCAAGCTGGCTGTCGTAATCGGGGGAAAGATGCTGTATATACACAAAAGCGAGCCCGGTATGGACCGGCAGATGTTGCAGAAGCTCTGTTACAGCCTGTTGGCCTCCTGCAGACCCTCCGATCGCCACAATCGGCACGGGAAGGTGATCAGGTTTCAGGTTAATGTATTGCGTGTTTTCCTCCTCAGACATCGGCTTGCTCGTAAAAATCGGATCGAAATTGTTTAGGAAGGGAAATGAGAAAAGGCCATTTAATTCCTTAACTACTTGGAAGGCGAATTTATGGACGTGCGGGTAATTGGCACGCATTTTTCTTCTCTTTAATTCAATAATGTTTTACAAAATCAAAGTGGCTGGCTATAAACTTCTGAATTCTTGCATGTTCGACGTGAGCAGACGGAAAAGTAACCAACTTGAAGAATGCGTGTTGTAGGATGAAGAAGACAAGGACCATATTTATCGTTGACGACGACGAGGATGACCGGTTGCTGATCGCAGAGGCCATCGAGGATTTTATCCAAAATATTGAAATAGTGCAGCTTGACAGCGGCCCTGCTTTGTTTAGTATGCTACAAAGTAACGCGACCGTGCCGGACCTGGTGCTCATGGATATGAACATGCCCAAGGTGAATGGACTGGAATTGCTCTGCACGCTGAAAAAGGATCCGTTGCACCGCGCCATTCCGGTGGTGATACTCTCAACGACTTCCACAAGCAAGCTCATCAGCCAAGCTTACGAGCTCGGAGCTAACGCATTTATGGTCAAACCGGTCAGCACTGCGGACTACCATGCGATGGCCAGAGCGGTTGACGTCTGTTTTTTGAATACATGTTCTGCCGACCGCTTCCTCAGGTCCTTTAAACCACCGAGGGCCAGAAGTGTGCTCATTATAGAAGACAACGATGATCATTCCGAGCTGATGCAATTCGCTCTGAAACAGGGTATGCCGGATGTGAAGGCGATCAGGCTTTCAAATAAAGCCGAGACGATGCAATTCCTCCACACCCGCTACAAAAGTTTAAGGCCCGAGCCGGAAATGATCCTGCTTGATTTATACCTTCCGACACGCGATGACGGGTTGAGTTTGTTGGAGAAAATCCAGGAATTTATTATTGCTAACCATCTGGCACGTGTCCCTATTATCGTTTTCAGCTACTCTGATCACCGCGAAGATTTGGCCGCCTCATTTGCAAAACAGGCAAACGGGTACGTGGTCAAGCCGCCGGACATTGATAAATGGTCGTTTTACTTTGAAAATCTGAGCTATTTCTGGTCGAAAACAATGGCGCTCCCCAAGGATTAAAAATGGCTGGTAGGATCGGCGATTTGTTTCTTGCCGGCCGCTGCCAGACGGTTGTAGTCTACCCAGTAATGGCAGACGGTTTCCAATAAATACCTTAATTCCTCGAATTCGAGCGGTTTAGTGATAAAAGAGCTTGCCCCGGCTTCATACGAGCGAAGTATATCTTCGGATTCCGAGCTGTTTGTGAGAATAACCACCGGAATATTGCTCCATCTGGTAGTTGCATTATCGGGCGTTTTTCGGATCAACTTCAACAACTCGAGACCGTCAATGGAGGGCATATTCAAATCCATAACGATCAAAGCCGGTTTTCTGCCGTCGTATTTCGGTGCGGATTGTAGGACCAGGTATTGATACATTTCTTTCGCGCCCTGAAAGCATCGCAAATGGTATTTGGGCAGAAATTGTTTAAAAATGGTCCTGACCAGGAGCCTCTGGTCGGCAGAATCGTCGATAAGGTAGACTTCCATTTGATCCATCTTCAGGCGATACATTTAAGTGCAGATATTTCTACGCAAAAAATGTACCAGCCGCGATGGCTTCGATTTTAGACGCGGATTTTCCACACTGGGATTATTCGCTGTCAAGCCTGATCAAGAGACCTTCGTCGCCTGCGATGCTGATCACATCCTGAACATTCATGCCGGTACGTTCTTCATCGGTGCTCAGGGTGATCAGTCCTTTATAGCTTGCATTTTGCGGGCGAAAGTAAGCGGGGCGGTGGGTCAGGTTCAGAATGACGAGGAATGTCTCGTCGGAATCCTGCCTGAGGTAGGAAATAAGCTGGGCATCCGCGTAAACCGGACTGTAATTGCCCACGCTCAGCGCCGCGCTTTTTTTGCGGATATCGATCAACCTGCGGTAAAACGTCAGCATCGAATAAGCATCATCCTTTTGCCTTTCCACATTGACCCGCCCTGCATTATAAGGAAGCCGCAACCAGGGCTTATGCCCCGAAAAACCGGCGTTGAGCTCCGGGCTCCATTGCATTGGTGTCCGGGAAGGATCGCGGCTTATATTCAGCTCCGGCAGGTTCAGTCCCTGGGGGTCGACTACTTCGTCAATCGGTATGGGCACGTCGGTCATCCCTATTTCGTCGCCGTAATAGATTGTCGGGGTGCCTCGGAGCGTCAATAGCAGCATGGCGGCGATCCTGGCCTGCGAGGGGCCCACACGGCTGGCAACCCGCGGCTTATCGTGATTGCTCAAAACCCAGTTCGGCCAGCTGTCAACCGGCAGCGCGCCTTCATAGCTATCGACTGCCGCCGCGATTTCCTGTGAATTCCAGGGTAATGTCAGCAGTTGAAAATTAAATGGCAGGTGCGCCCCGGTATTGTTTTCACCGTAATAGGTTACGAGTTTTTGAATAGGTAAATAGATCTCGCCGATCAGCACACGGTCGTCGAAGGAATCCATTAACTGCCGCATCATACGGACGATCTGATGCACTTCGGGCTGGTCCGTGGAATAGACAGGCATGAAATCGTCGTAAAGCCGTTTTCCGGAATTAGCGTTGTCGGGTACAGGCGGGTTGTCGCGCAGCTGAAAATCCTTGATCATATGCCACATCACATCCACCCTGAAACCGTCCACACCCTTTTTAAGCCAGAACCGCATTACATCCAGCATCGCTTCCTGCACTTCCGGGTTACGCCAGTTGAGGTCAGGCTGCTCTTTCAGAAACGCGTGGTAATAATACTGCTGGGTAGGCTCGTCCCATTCCCAGGCGGCCCCGCCGAATACGCTGAGCCAGTTATTGGGAACAGAGCCGTCTTGTTTCCCGTCGTGCCAGATATACCAGTCCCGTTTAGGATTATCCTTCGACGAGCGGCTTTCCAGAAACCACGGGTGTTGGTCAGAAGTGTGATTAGGGACCAGGTCGAGCAGCAATTTCATGCCTCGTTGATGTACCTGTTCCAGAAGTTCCTCGAAGTCTTTCATGGTGCCAAAAAGCGCATGTATGCCCCGGTAATCTGAAATATCGTAACCGAAATCGGCCATGGGTGAAGAGAATATGGGAGAAAGCCAGACACAGTCGATGCCGAGCCATTGCAGGTAATCGAGCCGGGTTGCGATACCTTTCAAGTCGCCGATCCCATCGTTATTGGAATCCTGAAAAGACCTTGGATACACCTGATAAATGACCCCGTGCTGCCACCATTTGTGCTGGGCAGGGATCGTTTCTATTGTGAATGTCGCCGTCATATTTTCCATCGTCGTAATGCGTTGTTGATCGGAAGCCGTGCTAAAAAATCGCGCCTGTACCCGTCCGGGTGATCAGTTTGCGACGTTTTCCAAGGAACGGGCGGTGGTTTGATGGCATAAATTTTTCTTTAACAGCCGCAAAAATGCTGAAAGGTTAAACAGTAATAAGTATGATAATCAGAAAAGCAGGCGCATACAGGTTAGGGGAGGAAGTAAGGTTTACAGTGTGGGCCCCACAAACCAAACAGATGAAATTGCATTTACAGGGCGCCGACCCTGCAATATTTGAAATGCAGGCAGATGAGGAAGGTTATTTCAATCTGACACTTCCCAATTCCGCAACGCAATGCCGCTATTGCTATGAACCGGATGGGCAGGGCCCCTTTCCTGACCCGGCGTCCCATTTCCAGCCCGATGGCGTGCACGGATGCTCGCTAGTGGTCGATCACGACGCTTTTAAATGGACCGACAAGCAATGGACGGGGCGAGCTTTCGAAGACCTTATTGTTTACGAACTGCACGTGGGCACCTTCACGCCCGAAGGCACGTTCGATGCGATTATTCCCCGTCTGAACGCGCTCGCCGAGCTGGGGATCAATGCGATCGAGCTTATGCCGGTTTCGGAATTTCCGGGCAGTAGGAACTGGGGTTATGATGCCGTGTTTCCCTATTCGGTCCACAGTGCTTACGGCGGTCCCGAAAAATTGAAGGAGCTGGTTAATGCGGCACACGGGTTTGGTATAGCCGTTTTTCTGGATATTGTATTAAACCACATGGGCCCCGAGGGTAACTATTTCGGGCATTTCGGGCCGTATTTTACCGATAAATATTCCACACCGTGGGGAAAGGCGATCAACTTCGATGGAGAATGGTCGGATGGGGTCCGCGAATATTTTTCAGATCTGATCATTTTCTGGTCGGAATGCTACCATGTGGACGGGCTCAGGCTGGACGCTATTCACGAAATTTTTGACAAAGGCGCATTCAGTTTTTGGGAGCTGGTGCAGCAAAAACTGGCGCAGCACAGGCAGTCAAATGGTCGCGCGTTCCACCTCATCGCCGAATCGGACCTGAACAGCCCGCGTGTGACAAAGCCCGTCGAAACCGGTGGAATGGGTTTCGACGCCCAATGGCTGGACGATTTTCATCATGCGCTTTATGCGCTGCTCGATGAAAAAGGGCAGGAGCGCTATATCGATTTCGGCACCATCGAACAGCTTGCGAAGGCTTTTAAGGAAGGTTTCGTGCATAGCGGCAGCTATGTGCAATTTCGCAAAAGGAAGCATGGCGCATCGTCTGCCGGTGTTGCGGGAAATACATTTGTGGCCTTTAATCTGAATCACGACCAGGCCGGCAACCGCGCGGGTGGGGAGCGCCTGAGCCAACTGGTGAGCTATGAGCGGCAAAAACTCGCAGCCGCCGCATTGTTGCTCAGCCCATATGTGCCCATGCTTTTCATGGGAGAGGAATATGGGGACGATTCGTCATTCTTCTTTTTCGTAAGCCATTCCGATCCGGAACTTATCAAGGCAGTTATAGAAGGTCGCAAGCGTGAATTCAAGGGTTTTGGCGATAGTAAAAAAACGCTGAACCCACAGGACACGCAGACTTTTTTATTTTCCAAAGTAAAATGGGAGAAACGCACGGAAGGTAAATATGCGGCCCTGCTCGCCTGGACAAAAGCATTGATCGCCCTCCGACAGACACACCCGGCCTTGCGGAATTTCAACAAGGACGGTGTGATGGTTAATATTATTAACGATAAAGCATTGGTGCTCAAACGAAGCAGCGCAGACCAAAAGGCTCATCTGTTTTGTTATTTCAATTTTTCAAATGAAGAGATTCCGATCGATCGGCCGGAAGCCATTTCCGGCTTTGAACTGATCCTAGATTCTGAGGAAAACGTAAGTTCCGAATCGGCGAGCGAGGCGTTGCCCGGACCGGGTGTGAAAATTTTCTCCCGCATTCCCTGAAATTTTCAGGATGCCGGTAAAACAGGTATAATCGCGGCAGGCACGCATTTTATCGCTATGCAGGGAGAACTAATGATTTTGCCTGGTGGAAAAATGGTGGACGAATGCGATCATTTATGCAGTGGATGTCGAGCGCTTTTACGACAGTAATGGTGACGGCTACGGTGATTTTAAAGGATTAACCCAAAAATTACCCTATCTGAGTGACCTCGGAGTGACTGCGCTGTGGCTGTTGCCCTTTTACGATTCAACGGAGCAGGATAACGGCTACGACGTCACGGATTACCTGCATATCAGCAGCCGGTACGGTACCCTAGACGATTTTCTCGACTTTCTGCATCGGGCCGGGGCAATAGGGATCAGGGTTATCATCGACCTCGTGGTAGACCACACTTCTAGCGGCCATCCGTGGTTCGAGGCCGCACGGCGGAATGCCGGTTCCAGGTTTCGCGACTATTACTACTGGTCCGACCATCCCCCGCTTCCCCGGCCGGGCCACGAAACGCTGTTTCCGGGAGAAGAATCGGGCGTATGGACGTTCGAGCCACTAGCTAATGCATTCTATCACCATCGGTTTTATCATTTCGAACCCAGCCTGAACATCCATAACGGCGATGTGCGCGACGAAATTAAAAGGATTCTGGATTATTGGCTTTCATTCGGGGTCTCGGGTTTCAGGCTCGATGCCGCCGGGCGTATGACCGAATATCCTGCCCATGACGAGCTCAATCCGGCCGACCTGCACATGCCATTGCGCGATTTGTTCAGTCATGCAAAAAAGCTCGACGACAATGTAATGCTGGTAGGGGAGGTTGACACGACCCCGGAAGAGGTGACCAACTTCATGGATGGCTCTCAGATGGATATGTGCTTCAATTTTTTCCTGAACAACCATTTGTTCCTGGCGCTGGCAACACAACGGGCCGAGCCTGTCGTCCGTTCCTACGAGCTGTTATACGGAAAACTGCAAAGCGCGCAGTCTGTCAACTTTTTACGCAACCTGGACGAGCTGGACCTCACGCAACTGACCGACGCCGAGCGTGATTCTGTATACAAGGCATTTGCCCCGCAGAAAAACATGATCATTTACGACCGCGGCATCCGTCGCAGGCTCGCACCCATGTTCGAGGGCGACCAACGGCGGTTGAAAATGGCATATAGCCTCTTGTTTTCCCTTCCCGGAACGCCCAAGATCGTCTACGGGGACGAAATAGGCATTGGTGAGGACCTGAATATGCCCGGGCGCAACAGCGTGCGCTGCCCGATGCAGTGGAATTCCGATGCTAATGCGGGATTTTCTACTTCTAAAAAAGGTATGTCACAAAATGTGGTCAGATCAGGCAGCTTTGGCTACCGGAATATAAACGTGCAGGCGCAGGAGCATTCGGACGATTCGCTGCTGGCGCATATTAAAAAACTGGTGAGGCTGCGTAGGGAAGCCGCGGTAATCGGCAAAAGTGATTTCCGGCCACTGGCGACCGGGAGCGAAAGCGTTCTTGCCCACACTTATTATGACCAGCAGCGTTTGTGGATTTGTGTACACAACCTGAGCGATCGCACCGTAACGGCGCGCGTGACGGTGGAAACCTGCCGAAACGAAAGCCTGGAAGATTTGCTTGGCGGCGGGGCCTGTCAAATTAAAGACGGAAAGTTGGAAATGCGTTTGCAGGCATACGGCCACTGCTGGTTATCGGCCGAACACGGCTTGTTCACACAATAAAATCAGGACGGTCGTCCTGCGCGGGCCAGCTCCGGCAGTATTTTTTCGCCGAATTGATCGATAAATTCATTTTGTAACAGATTGACATTGTGCAGATAAACGCCGCTAGCCCCGGCTTCGATGTCGGCAATGAGCCATTCGAGATGTTGGTTCAAACTGTTCGAAATGCGCACCGAGGAGTCCATATCTGCTTCCCGCACCGTGCTTCCGATGGCGTCGAACCCCTGGGGTGAGCGGATATCTGAAAGCAGGTGCGAGGGGAATATGTTGTTCCGCCATTGCCCGTGCGCTAATGCGCGGGCTTTCGACAGATTCTCGTGATAAGACAGCTGTACTTTGAGGTAAACGGGTTTATTTCCTCCTCCTCCCTCCCTGAATGCGGCGATGATCCGCCGGAGCTCGTCCTTTGGTCGGGATGTGGTGATCATGCCGTCGGCCCAGCCGCCGAGCCATTTTGCGGTTTCGTCGGTCAGTGCTGCGCCGAAAATCTGGGGAATATATTCGGGCAACGTATAAAGTCTGGCGTCGTGAACATTCACCAGGCCTTGGTGCGTCACCGTTTCGCCGCGCCATAATGCGCGCATCACCTGAACGCATTCGACAAGCCGCTCATTCCGGGTGGTTTTTGCTGGCCAGTTCAGGTCTGTAACGTGTTCATTCATGTACTGGCCGCTCCCGGCGGCCATCCAGAACCGCCTGGGGAACAGCTCGCAAAGTGTTGCCACTGCCTGCGCTATGATCGCGGGATGATAGCGCTGCCCGGGCGCGTTCACAATCCCGTAGGTCATGGAAGTGGCTTGCATGGCTGCGCCCAGCCAGCTCCATGCAAAGCCGCTTTCGCCTTGCTGCTGGCTCCACGGATAAAAGTGGTCTGAACTTAAAATGTCCGTGAAGCCGGCTTCTTCGGCGCGCCTGACGAGCGACACCAACTCGCTGGGTTTGAATTGTTCGTGTGAGGCGTGATAGCCGATCCTGAATGTTGCGTCCATAACAGGTTATTGCTGTTCCACCGGCTTTTGTTGCTCACTGAGTTGATGGGCGACCACACTGTCCGGTGTGAGATTGCTCATAGCGACCTGTACCTTGTTTTTTAGACCCGATATAACCCTGTCTTTTCCTTCCATAAGTGCCTTAAAGCCATCGCGGGCCACATCGGCAGGGTCGGCCATGCTATCCTCATCCTGTACGGCTTTGCTTTCCTGCATATCGGCTTTGTTGAAAAAGTCGGTATCCGTCACCCCGGGCATGAGCGCGGTGAGGGTAATGCCGGTGTCTTTCACTTCTTCGCGGACGGCTTCGGTGAAGGAGAGCACGAACGCTTTGGTAGCATGGTATACCGCCTGCCAGGGACCAGGAAGCTTGCTCGCAACCGAAGCCAGGTTCAGTATCTTCCCCGATTTCCGGGCTACCATATCGGCCAGAAAGCATTTGGTCAAAACCACAAGCGAAGCGATATTCAGGTCGATGATCATGAGCTCGCGGTCGATATCGGTTTTATCGAATTTCCCGTAAACACCCTGGCCGGCATTGTTGACCAGCACGTCTATCTCTATGCCGCGCTGCTTAATGTCGGCATACAGCCCGAAGGCCTGCTCACGATCGAAAAGATCCTTTGCTATGGGCACTACCTCCACACCGGATGACCGCAGCAGGGCGCTGGTTTCGTCCAGTTCCGCAATGTCCCTCGCGGTGATGACCAGGTTATAGCCGTCCTGCGCAAATAGTTTTGCAAGTTCCAGCCCTATGCCGCTCGTGGCGCCGGTAATAAGGGCATATTTTCCTTGATTGTCCATAGCTTTGATGTTTTAGAAAATGCTCACCAGGCTTAAAAACCGTGCCCGGGATGTGCCTGAGCTCAGTTTTTGGCGTGTTGATGTTCTTAGCTTTAACAGTAGAATCAGCCTGCATAAACACTGTGCTCTTCCAGCAGCAACATCATGGAGGCCAGTACAAAGTCGAAATCCTGGTCAGCGTTCCAGTCGATGGTTTTATGCAAATGCTTGTCCAGCGGTCCCCATCGCTCAGGCTCACCGTCCATGCTGATCACAATGCTGGGCGTAGAAGTGGCCGCGGCGATATGTGACACGCCCGTACAGTTGCTGATCAGCAATGCAGCTTCGCGGATCAGCTGCGCGATTTCGCCCGCGTCGGTGTGGCCGGTAAGGTCGATCGCCGGGTAATCCATCGCCTCTATAACCCGATTGGTAATGGCTGCTTCACCCGGTGTTCCCGTAATCACCATCTGGTAACCCATACCTGCGCATTGGTCGGCCAGGCATGCGAAATGCGAGGGGGGCCACTGGCGCCATGCTCCACGTGAGCCGGGATGAATGCATACATATTGCCCTTCTTCCAGCATTGGATTTTTTGCATGAAAACGCCGGATTTCTTCTTCGGTTACCGGATATTCCAGATGATCGCCTTTCAGGGGAATGTCCAGATGTGTCATCAGCCGCAAGTGCCGTTCGATCTCTGATATGCCCGTCGGGTATTCCAGAAAAAACCACGGGTCGCGGTGGGCACCTTTGCTATGGAATCCGGCAACGGGTCCCGCCATCAGACTTTCGAGCATGTGGTTGACGATGCTGCCGTTGCCTTGCATTTGCAGGATAAGATCGAATGGATCGTCCCGCATTGCTCTTTCAAACTGCTGCCAGGCGCCCGGATCGAAAGGCTGCTCCGGCAAGCCGTCATAACCGGGAAAATGGATGAAACCATCGATATATTCCGCGAAGCGATCGCAGAACGAGCTTGCCCAGGGAAGTCCCAGCAGGATGATCTCGGCGTCGGGATAAGCATTGCGCAATGCCCGCAGGGCTGGTACCGAGCAAAGCATGTCGCCTAGTTGCAATGCCCTGAAAACGGCAATGCGGCGGGTGGTGTGGGGTGGAAATTTCATAGGAAGAATACTTTATATCGCAGTGCGCCGCGAATGGTCCAGTAAACGGATAGGTACGGAATCGCAAGTGAAGTCACCATCATTTCCAGGCGGTGCGAAAACGAAGTATCAGTGCCTCTAAGGCGTTTGGTAAGAAAAAATACAATACAGCCAGCCCAGGCCAGCAGTGCCAGCAGGCCCGTCAGGAGAGAGCCGAATGCAAAGCCAATGCCCGCCGCGATAGTGGCAAGGATGATCAGATAATAGTTCCAAACCGGCCCACGGGAGATCCTGCTCCGGTACAAGTCGGGATGTTTTTTAAAAAGCAATGCATTGAACATGCTTTTGCGCTGCTCGGCAATGCTGACGCCCCAGCGCGCCTGCCGCACCGGGTGGAAAATGACCGCATCGTCCACACGCTCGATAGGTACCTTGTTTTCCAACAGTTTGAATTGCAAATCCGAGTCCTCGCGCCACGCAGCGGGAAATGCCTCATCGAACCCGCCGGTCAGCTCCAGGGCGGCGCGGCTGCAAGCGCAATTGGCGGTGATAAACTCGGCCTCGGAAAGGTGTGCGACATTTTTTTCGTAATCTGTCGGAATTGTGGATACCGGCACGACGACACGGCCGGTGAATGCAATGAAGGCCTGGTCGTAGAACCGGTACGTACGCCAGTAAGCAGCCAGCCAATCATCGTCCGGAATGCAGTCGTCATCGGTAAAAATGACCAGGTCGCCGGACGTCCGCCGCCAGCCGAGATTCCGGGCGGCGGCCGGGCCGCGTTTGACCGGCAGATGATAGAATGCCACACAAAAATCGGGATGGTCGCGGGAAAAATTTTGTACAAGCGATTCCGTTCCGGAATCCGGGCCGTCGGAAACGACCGCTACTTCAAAAAAGCAGCCCGGGTACGACTGGCGGTACAATGCCGCAAGACATTTTTGCAAAAGTTCGGGGCGTTTGTATGTCGGAATGACTACGCTGATGCTGGCAGTTATCATTATTTTTCGAGAATGAATGAGTTAATGATCAAAGCGTCGAAAGGAGATGTCCAGAAACATTCGATAGCGTCCCTGGGCGAGCACACGATCGGTTCGCCGCGGGTATTGAAAGAGGTATTTACCAAAACAGGAATGCCGGTAAGGGCCTTGAACTCACTGATCAATTCATAGTAGAGCGGATGCTGCCGTGCATTGACTGTTTGCACCCTGGCCGTGCCATCGGTATGCCTCACTGCCGGGATAAGCCCTGCTTTTTCCTCTCTTACCGGGTATACAAACAGCATGAATGGCGATACCTCGGCCTCTTGGAACCAGCTTGGCGCATCTTCTTCGAGTACTACCGGAGCCACTGGCCGAAAATCCTCCCGGTCTTTAATGTCGTTCAGCCGGGCCTGCATTTCCGGGTTAATGGGGGAGGCCAATATCGACCGTGCGCCCAGCGAACGTGGCCCGAATTCCATACGTCCCTGGTACCAGGCGATCACCTTGTCTTCCGCGAGCAGCGCGGCTGTTTCCTTTGGAATGTTGTAAAGCCGCTTATATGGTGTTTTAGCCCAAATCATAAACTGCTCGATTTCCTGGTCGGTGTACTCCGGCCCCCAGTACACATGCTCCATTGGTGCGGTGTAACGCGGACTATTGGCCGGTGCATGGAGGCCGACATCCACCCATTGGGCCGCGCCGAGCGCTGTACCGGCATCACCGGCGGCCGGTTGTACCCACACGTTTTTGAAAGGACCACTGTCACGGATAACCGCATTCATGACGCAGTTGAGGGCTACGCCACCGGCCATGCACAGGTTGTCGAGGCCGGTCTGCTGATGCAGCCAGTTCACCAGTTGCAATACCGTTTCTTCCAATGCTTTTTGAAGTGAATGGGCGATGTCGTGGTGAAGCTGCTCGAACGGATCGTCTTTTCTGCGGCCCGGTCCCCACCACTGCCCGGGGTCGAAGTCGTCGATCGTGTACTGACCGTTATCACCGATATGGATGATCGAACGGAAATCTTCGAGATATACCGGCTTGCCGTAGGAGGCCAGCGCCATTACCTTGTATTCGTCCGACGAATGCAGAAAACCAAGGTAGGTGGTCATTTTTTCATAAAGCATTCCCAAAGAATGGGGCATATCCACAGTGTCAATCTCGGCGAGCGAATTGCCTTTCCCGATAAAGTAACCGGTTGTTGCTTTTTCTCCACGACCATCCAGCGTGAGTACCGCTGCTTCGTCGTAAGGCGAGGGGAAGAAGGCGCTTGCCGCGTGGGCCAGATGGTGGTTCACAAACGTCCACCTGGCGGCGATATCGCCTGCGTCTGCCAGCCGTTTTTGGAGGTGATGCGGGTAGCCGTCGCGGAGCTGTTCAGGCGCTTTTCGAATATAATTTAAAAAGAGCGTGTCCCAGTCCTGATTAACTTCCCTCGCAACGAGCACTTCGTCGTCGTAGAGGCCACTTTCATAAACCGACGCTTCATTAACCCCTTCCGGATCGAAGGAATACGCAATGCGGTCGATGTCTTTCAGGGTGATACCCGCGGTTTTCAGGCAATAATCGATCGCATGAAAAGGCAGTTCCCAGGTTGAAAATGGCACGGGGCGTTTGCCGTGCTTGATATGTGTAAAACGTTCTTCTTCGGCGGCTGCGATGATCTTGCCGTCCCGAACGAGCGCGGCGGCGGTATCATGGAACGCCGCATTGATTCCGAGAATATACATAGGCAAAATGTTGGTTTGAAGTGTTTGGCGGCGGTGACAACTACCATGCCAACCAGGTAGTGGATTTGCTTTAAAAAGCCACCAAAATGCGGTGCGGGCACCCTCGCGCGCGATCCTTGAATGTGCGCATTTTTCATATGCGGGTAAACGCCTGCTGGCGGGCCAGAGCAACCTGTGGAGATTCTTCCAAACCACAAACGGCAGTTATTTCACATATACGTTGCGTTTGGAGGCGCTTCTTACAACTTATGCCCTGCGATTGTTAACTCCCTCACGGACAGGAGAGCGTTTTGAAGCGATGGCATTGTTTTTGACAGGGTGCCGCCTGTTTCAAATAAAATATCATTGTATGAACGGAATCAGCAGGGGCCGGTTGAGGATCTTTACCTGGCACATTCACGGAAGCTACCTTTACTACCTTTCACAAGGAGATTACGACATTTTTATCCCGGTCAACGACGCAAGGAGCGAAGGCTATTACGGCCGGGGGGCGACTTTCCCTTTCGGTCCGAATGTGATCGAGGTGGATGCGGCCGAAGTCCGCAATACAGAGTTCGACAGCATACTTTTTCAGTCGGAGCGGAATTACCTCGTCGACCAGCACGATATCCTAGCTGACTGGCAAAAGCAGCTGCCACGGGTGTATGTGGAGCACAATACGCCGGAAGGCCATCCAACCAACACACGGCATGTGATGACCGACCCTGCGGTGACGATGGTGCACGTAACGCATTTCAACAAGGTGATGTGGGACAATGGCGGCATTGCCAATATCCGGGTTATTGAGCACGGCGTATGCATTCCACAGGTTTCCTATCTGGGCGACATCCCGCGCGGCATTGTGGTAATCAATCATATTCAGCAGCGGGGAAGGATCACCGGCTGGGATGTGTTCGAAGAAGTCCGCAGGCACGTCCCGCTTGACCTGGTCGGAATGGGGACGCTCGAATCCGGCGGGTTGGGAGAGGTGCTCAATCCGCAGTTACCCGGGTTCATCAGCCATTACCGGTTCTTTTTCAACCCGATCCGCTATACCAGTTTCGGGCTTGCCGTGTGCGAGGCCATGATGACCGGCATGCCCGTAGTGGCGCTGGCGACGACCGAGTACGTGACTGTGATCAAAGACCGGGAATGCGGGCTGATCGACACGAATATCGACCGGCTTATCGAGGGTATGAACGCATTAATAGCCGATCCCGCGTGGGCCCGCAGCCTGGGCGAGCAGGGAAAAAAGGTAGCAGCAGACAAATTCAGCATTACCCGGTTTACAGCTGATTGGGAAAACACTTTCAGACAAACTATTCAAAGCAATCGTTATGAAAAGGAAAATAGCATTTATCAGTGAACATGCCTCGCCGCTGGCGGTGCTGGGTGGTGTAGATAGCGGCGGGCAGAACGTGTACGTGGCAGAGCTTTGCAAATCGCTGGCGAAGCTGGGGTATCTGATCGATATTTTTACCCGAAAAGACAGTAAAGATCTTCCAGAAGTGGTTTCATGGCTGCCCGGTATCCGCGTGGTTCACATCGAGGCCGGTCCTGCGGCCGAAGTGCCCAAAGAACAATTGCTGGGTTTTATGGATGAATTCAGCAGGAATATGATCGGCTTTATCAAAAGTTTTGAAATCGATTATGAGCTGATACACGCCAATTTTTTCATGTCCGGGCTTGTCGCCTCGCGGATCAAACAGCGGTTGGAGATTCCCTATGTGATCACTTTTCATGCACTGGGCAAAATCAGGAAAATACATCAGAAGGAAAAGGACGCGTTTCCCGAAGAGCGCCTCGCCATTGAGCAGCTGATCGTCGGCGACGCCGATTACATTATCGCCGAATGTCCCCAGGATAAGCAGGACCTGATCGAGCATTATCAGGCCGATCCCTCGCGCATCAGCATAATCCCGTGCGGTTTCAGCGCCGATGAATTTCACCCGTTGCCCAAGGCGTTGGCGCGCAGGCAACTGGGGCTCGCAAGGGACGAGGTGGTACTGCTCCAACTCGGCCGCATCGTGCCGCGGAAAGGAATCGACAATGTGATCCGCGCACTCGGTTATCTCCGCGATATACCCAAACTTAGATTGCTGATCGTGGGAGGTTCGGACGAGGTGCCGGATTTTGAAAGGGACAAAGAGCTTGCGCGCCTGCGGGATATCGCCCAAGCCGAAGGCGTATTGGCCCGGGTCGAATTTACCGGCCGGAGAGACCGGCAGCAACTCAAACATTATTACCAGGCCGCCGATTTCTTTATTTCAACACCATGGTATGAACCCTTTGGCATTACACCGCTCGAAGCTATGGCCTGTGGCACGCCGGTGATCGGCGCGGCGGTCGGAGGGATCAAATATACTGTCAAAGACCGTGAAACAGGTTTTCTGGTGCCACCGCACAACCCGGAAGCGCTGGCGCAGGCGGTAAGGGAAGGGATTTCTTGCCCGGATACTTACCGGACATTGTGCCAAAATGCATTGAGGCGCGTCAATACCAATTTCACATGGTCGGACGTTGCCCGGAAGGCCGACCGGCTGTATGGCCGGGTGAGCAGCCGCGCGCTGTCGCAGCCGGCGTTTTATATGCATCACATGAGGAATGCGGGCGGAATGCTGCACGCCGATTACCGCAATAGCACGAGAGCCTATGCAATTCCACGTCAATAAGGCTGTTTTTCTGGACAAAGACGGCACGCTTATCAAAGATGAGCCCTACAATGCAGATCCTGCCAAAGTAGTGTTTGAAGAGGATGTCTTCGAGGGGTTAAGGACCTTGCAGGCGGACGGCTATCGGCTGGTCATCGTGTCGAATCAGCCGGGGCTGGCGATGGGATTGTTTTCCGCGACCGAACTGAATGCATTGATCCGCTATTTTGAAGATGTGTTTGTGGAGAACGGATTAGTACTCTCGGGCTTTTACTATTGCCCGCATTTGCCGGCCACCCTGGAAAATTCGTGTGACTGCCGCAAACCGGAGCCCGGCTTGCTCCTAAAAGCCGCGGCCGAATTGAACATTGACCTGGAACATTCCTGGATGATCGGCGATATACTCAACGACGTGGAAGCTGGTAACCGGGCAGGTTGCCGCACGGTACTGATCGACCATGGCAACGAAACCGAATGGCTCGAAGGCGCGTACCGCGTTCCGCATTACACAACGCGCCATTTCCTGGACGCAGCCGATTACATCACATCCCAAACCGTCGCCGAAAATGGCTGAACACGAGCATTACCAAAACGTGCTTTGCATCCGCGCCGATAATATGGGCGATGTGATCATGTCGTCACCGGCAATGCGGGCTTTGAAAGAGTCTTTTGATTGCCGCATTACTTTACTCACCTCGCGGGCGGGCGCGCTGATTGCGCCGTACCTTGATTGTGTGGATACGGTGATAACGGCCGATCTGCCATGGGTCAGACGGATGGAGGGCGGTGCCGCGGAATTGCCGGAGCTTGCCGCAAAAATCACTTCGATGGGCTTCGATGCGGCGGTTATATTCACAGTTTACAGCCAGAGCGCGCTCCCGGCCGCAATGCTCGCATATATGGCGGGCATACCCGTGCGGGTAGCGTACGCGCGCGAGAACCCTTATGATCTGTTAACGACCTGGGTGCCGGACGAAGAACCGTACGGACGAATAAACCATCAGGTCCGGCGTGATCTAGAACTGGTCGGGGCAATGGGCGCGCGGGTATCCGACGATCGTTTGGCGCTGAAAAAGGAGCCGCTTGCGATGGTTTCTTTAAGCGGCAAGTTGAATTTCGTTGATGTGGATCTGAATGCCGCGTTCATTGTTTTGCATCCCGGCGTGTCCGAAGAAAAACGTCAGTATCCGGCAGAATTATGGATAGAAACCGGCAGAATGCTGGCAGAGCGTTATCCTGTGCCAATACTCATATCCGGTTCAGATTCGGAGGAAGCACTTGTTGCCGCCGTCGCGACGGGTATCGGGCCTGCTGCGCGACCGGTTGCGGGGAAAATGTCGCTGGGAGAATTTATCTGTCTGCTCGAATGCGCGGCAAGTGTGGTTTCAGTCAATACCGGCACGATCCACATTGCGGCAGCCGTGCAAACGCCCACTGTGGTTTTATATGCCCAGACAAACCCGCAGCACACGCCCTGGAAATCGCCCCATGAAATTCTTCCGTTTTCGGTGCCCGAGGGTTTGAAAAGCCGTAACACCATTATCCGCGATGTGGCAAACCGCCTGTATGCCGGGCATATCCCTTACCCTCGACCATCGGAGGTAGTTGAGGCGGTGGAGCGAATGCTGGCCGTCACGAAAGGCGGTCGGATTGTTGAATGGGCGCATCGCTGACGGGTTTGCCTTTCAGCATGCCATTCAATGCGGAATGCCAGTTCAGGAGCACATCGATCACAAAATAGTCGCGCATATTACTGCGCAGGCTTTTACGTACGATCCTTTTTACAATGTTCTTGTGGACTTCGCCCGCTTCGTGCACGCGGGGGAGCAGCTGAATGGCGACGACCGTCAGTAATGCCCCGATCAGAAAAAGGAAGTTCCATTCGTGAAGCAGCAGCAAACGGAAAGTTTTTTGAAGACTCGGACCGCTCCATTCGGCGATCACCCGCAGTTGCCTTAATGTGTAATAATCGGCCAGATAACCACCGATAAGAGGGGCAAGCGATGAAAATATGGAGGTAATGATGTTTTTAACAGAAAGATAAACGATAGCCTCCCGCGACGGAGCAAGTTTGAGGCCTATATTGGTCAGTGCCAGGTTAATGCCCGCATTACTAGCGCCGCTCGCTATATGAATGATTGCCAGTAGTATCAGGTTGGAGATCAGGTTGTAATAAATCCCGACGAAACACCAGGCTATCACGCAGCCCAGATAAAGCGGCGCACAGATCGCGATGACGGTTTTGTTACTGTACTTGTCTGCCAGCAACCCCCACGAGCCGATCGTGAAAATGCTGCTAAGCTGGCTAAGGATAGTAAGCGGCACGATGTACAGCAATGTGAGTCCAAGGGTTTTCAGCATAAAAACCGTGAAAAATGGCGTTGCGATATACACCGCGAACAGCCAGGCCGAGTTGAAGACGAGCAGTTTTCTGAAATTCAGGTCTTTGAGCGGCTTGACAAACATTTTCAGGATGTTTTCCTTGTCCAGAAAAGACATAGGTTCGGGCACCGTGGAAAGCAATGCGGCACCGGCCAGGCCGATCAGCCCGGCGAGGATGAACATGATCGAATAGGTCGTAACCTCGAAGGCCGGGAAGTTTTTTCGGATATAGTCGACAGAAACCGCCAGAATGATGCTCAGGATTACATTCAGCGTTTGCGCGTACCGGCCCCTTTTTGAAAAATATACCCCTAATATTTCTCCCGGCACCAGGTCTTTCATCCACGCGTTCCAGCTCGGCCCGGCAATGGACCCGAACAGGTAAAAGAAGAAGAGGAAAAAGAGTAACAGGTTGACTGGCGAGCCACCGGGGAATACGAACGGCAATGCGCCGATCAATAAAAGCGGTATGCGGGCCAACACGGAACAGATCACTGATACGGCCCGGCGGTTGTTGTACCGCCGGATAAGCCAGATGGAAGTGAGCTGGAAAATGTTGGTGAAAGTGGGAAGCGATGCGAGCAACCCGATCTGGAAATTGTTTGCACCCATTAACAGCGCGAAGGCGACCAGGAATGTGCCGCCGGTAAGCGTAGTCATGGCTTCTGCCGTAAGGCCTTCTTTGAGAACAGTGTCGAGGCCGCTTTGGACCTGTTGTTCGGTGAGTCGTTCTTGCGGTCGGAGCATCATAGGCGGCATGTGTGTTTTTCTTTTTGTGGGCTTCGTTTCTAAAAACCATACCACGCATTCCGGCTTTCGGGAACAATTTTTTTGGTGAAAGGCGTTCTCATCTAATCAACCACTACGAATTGCAACGCCTATGAACACGAGCAATACATTCTTTTTGCGGACCGGAAAGACGCGGGCGACCAGTTGAGAAGATTTTTCCGCAACCGCTACATGAATTGAATCCGTTGCATTTGCACAGTGGGTTTTAATATCGCCGGGTGTTAGGTCGGCTACTTTTAAAACAATCACTTCACCCTCGTTGGCCGCTGCAATGTCCAGGGCAAACCAGTAAGCGTGCATTGTCTCAGGGGAAAAGTAGAATGGGACGAGGATCTTCTTCATACGCTTTTGGTCAACTATGAGAAAAAGACAATTGCACAGCAAAATAACTGGATTGAAATCAACTCGTCTGTGACCTTGGTGCTGTTCAAGACTGATTTTGCTCGTAATGAAGGGAGCTAATAGCATCGATGACCCTCCTTGCGGAAGCAGTCCACAAATACGTATTACAGCGATTTGGATTACTTAATCTTCCAGTTCAATTGCCTGTATCAGCGTTAAAAGTCTGGTTAAGTGTTTGATTGACATCCCCGCATCTCCACACCAACAAGTTCGTAGTAATATATTTCGTCTATGTAATTGGTTGTTTTAATTAAACGGTCGTTTTTCCGTAAAATCACTAATGCTTTCCATTTAGCGATTTTGCCTGTTTATTAGTTTTTTTGACAAACTTTCGTTCGTTTAACTTCAAGTACCTCGACCTTAAATTGTAATTGCCTATTGGCGATAACACTCCCCACTTGCCTAGCCATATAGTCTGTGGGACTTAATAATTAGCCTGGCTGCGTTCTTTCAAATTTGATTCCTATCTTTACCGTCTATGGCTGGAAGGTTACTTGGTCGAATATTGTTTGCTGTTGCCTACATTTTGTTGGCAGGGCACGACTTTGTACCACACCGCCATATACAGACCGCCCATCATGAACATGACCACGATCAGCACGGCAAGCAGGCGATTGACTTTGATGTAATAGGCTTGTTTGCCCATTCACATGGTGCAGGCCAGACCAGCAATATCTATTTTAATCAAGGCCAGGACCAGCATCTAAACGTTGAATTTTTATCAGCTGCTGCTGTAATCAGCACTGATTACCAGTTTAATGCTTTGAGTTTAATATTCCAGTCACGCTGGCCGGAGTATACCTGTGCAAAAGCACCACCGAACCCGTTTTCATTCCGGCAACTACGAGCTCCCCCAATTTCTTCTTTCACCTGCTGATCCCAGCAGTGTGCCTTTCCGCATGGCCAATCCGGGCACATGCCTGTCCAATTATTCTTTCATTCGCACCAATTAGGCTGTAAAAACAGGCGTCATAGCTTGCCACAGTCCTAAAACGTCAATTCAATTGACCGGAAAAGTGCCTTTCCCGAATTCCAAAAATGAAAAAGCTCGCTTTTTTCTTAACGATATCTTCTTGCCTCATTTTTAGCTGTGCCAAAAAGGAATCTGACCACAGCCATGAAGAAGGTTCGCACCAGCACGCTGACGGCTCCTCGCATGCTGACCATGCTGATAGCACTGCCGCCCAGGAGGAGTTTACCGTAGCCGGTGACAGCAGCGCGAATGCCAGTGCTGATAGCGCTTCCAAAGAAAAGCCGCATGCACACCCGCACGGCGCTGATGATCACAAGCACTAATATCCCTTTTACAGCAATGAATAAATTCATTTTATTTCTGGCGGTTACAGCTGTCTTCATCAGCAGCTGTAACCGAAAAGACCAGCCGCAGGAGCATGGCCATTCCCATGACGAGCCCGGCGGATTAAAACCGCTGGCTTATACTTTATACAGCCAGTATTCTGAGGTCTTTGTTGAGTTCAAACCACTGGTAGTGGGCTCCAATTCCAAATTTGCAACGCACGTAACGGTTTTAGGTGAACAGTTCTCGGCACTCTCTGAGGGTACAGTGACTGTAAGCTTGATTATGGCTGGCAAGGGGATCAGGCAAAAGGCAGACAGGCCTAGTACACCTGGCATTTACCGCCTTGCATTGACGCCTTCTACGGCAGGCATTGGGAAGCTGGTTTTTGATATCAAAACCAAATTTTACACCGATCAGCTGGTTATTGATAGTGTACAGGTTTATCCCAATGAAAAGACGGCTATTTCAGCACAGCCAGAAGCGGCCGCAGGCAGTGACATCAGTTACCTGAAAGAACAGGCCTGGAAAGTGGACTTTGCCAACGAGCCCCTGACTGCCGAGCCATTTTCTGAGGTGATCTATACCACCGGGCAAGTTCAGTCCGCACCAGGCGATGAAGTCGTGGTGTCTGCAACGCTTGACGGTATTGTGCAGCTTGGCAACAAGCCGCTTGCAACCGGGCAAGCTGTTAAAAGCGGGCAAACACTTTTGAGCATCAACGGAAAACAGCTGACAGAAAACAACCTGGACGTGCAGCTTGCAAAAGCGCAAACTGACTTTGACCGGGCGAAGGCTGCCTATGAACGTGATCAGCAATTGATAGCCAAGCAGCTCATCACCGGCCGCGAAGTGGAAGCCAGCAAGGCCGAGTTTGAAAATACTAGTAAAGTGCTGAGCTCGTTGTCTGCCAATTACAAAGTTGGGGGAAAGTCCATGTCAGCGCCGACCAGCGGTTTTATTAAAAGTATCCTAGTGCAGCCCGGCCAATATGTTTCTCAGGGACAACCCCTGTTTACAATCACCAGGAACCGGAACCTGGTGATCCGGGCCGATGTCTCCCAAAAAGACCTTCCCTTTATCAGTCAACTCCGCTCTGCATCCATCCATATCCCATATAACGATAAGACTATCTCAGGTGAGCAGCTGGGTGCGAAGATCCTTTCTTATGGTCGAAGTGCAGACCCGCAGACAGGCTATGTACCAGTGATGTTGCAGGTCAACAATGGCAGCGAGCTCGTGCCCGGCACGTTTGTCAATGTCTGGCTGAAAACACAGCCTACGGCAACTGCATTGGTTGTTAAGGAATCGGCACTCATTGAAGAGCAAGGTAATTTCTATGTCTACGTGCAAACAGCGGGTGAATCTTTCCAAAAGCGGGAGGTGAAGACCGGCAAAAGGGACGGTGAAAAAGTCCAGATCCTTTCGGGCGTTCAGCCTGGTGAGCGGGTTGTCACCAAAGGTGGGTATCAGATCCGGTTATCATCACTTTCAGGTGCCTTGCCAGCCCATGGCCATGAACATTAAGCCGGAAATATTATGCTGAACAAAATAATCCTTACAGCCCTGCAAAACCGGTTTGGTGTATTGGTTGGTGCTTTTTTGCTGCTGGTCGGCGGCTGGTATGCGGCCACAACCACAGAAATCGATGTGTTCCCAGACCTAACAGCGCCAACGGTTGCCGTGCTCACAGAAGCACATGGCATGGCACCCGAAGAAGTCGAGCGGCTGGTCACTTTTCCCATTGAAACTTCCGTGAACGGAGCTACCAGCGTCCGGCGCGTGCGGTCGTCTTCGTCTGCCGGAATCTCAATTGTGTGGGTAGAATTTAATTGGGGGACTGATATCTTCCGCGCCCGGCAAATTGTCAATGAAAAGCTTCAAACTGTTGCCAGCCAGCTGCCGCAAGGGACAGGAGCGCCAACACTTGCGCCCCAATCTTCGATTATGGGAGAGATCATGCTCATTGGCTTGACAGCCAAAAAGACGTCAGCCATGGAGCTGCGGTCACTCGCCGACTGGACACTGCGCCCCAGGCTACTGGCGACAGGAGGCGTCTCTCAGGTGGTGATCATCGGCGGCGATTACAAGCAGTACCAACTGCTGTTAGACCCGTTGAAAATGAAGGCCCGCCAGGTGAGTTTGAGCCAGGTCATGGATGCAGCAACCAATGCAAACCGAAATGCTGCCGGAGGTTTTCTTTCCCAATACAATAATGAGTACCTGGTGCGTGGAATGGGCAGGACAAACGATACCATGCAACTTGCCAGCGGGGTTGTCAAGACAAACCAGGGACTTCCCGTGCTTTTATCTGACGTTGGTGACCTTACCGTCGGGGCTGCTCCCAAGATCGGATCGGGATCATTGAAAGGCGAGCCCGCCATTATCATGACCGTGATGAAGCAGCCCAATACCAACACTTTGGAGCTGACGGCGCGCATCGATTCCGCAATCCAGGATTTGAAGAAGAACCTGCCTGTTGATGTAGAAATTAACACCCGGATCTTCCGGCAAGCTGATTTTATAACGGCGTCAATCGACAACATCCAGCGGACGCTTTTGGAAGGCGCTATATTCGTGGTGATCATCCTTTTGCTGTTTCTGATGAATGTCCGGATCACAGTCGTGTCTCTGGTCGCGCTCCCTCTTTCCCTTCTGGTTTCCGTCATTACACTGCGCTGGCTGGGCTTTTCAATCAACACAATGACGTTGGGAGGTATGGCGATCGCGGTGGGTGATTTGGTGGATGATGCCATCATCGATGTAGAAAATGTCTACCGCAGGCTCAGGGAAAATGCCCGCCTGCCAGTTGCACAAAGAGCGCCAGTTATCGATGTGATCTATCACGCTTCGGTAGAAATCCGTGCATCGGTCATTTCAGCGACCTTTATTATTATTGCGGCCTTCCTGCCTTTGTTTTTTCTAGGCGGCATGGAAGGCAAACTATTGATGCCGCTGGGCGTGTCTTTTGTCGTTTCACTGCTGGCTTCGCTACTTATCGCTTTGACGGTTACCCCTGTTTTGTGCAGCTACTTATTGACCTCGGAGAAAATGCTCCAACGCCAGTCTCACGACTCCTGGCTGGTACAGCACCTAAACCGGTGGTACCAAAAAGCGCTTGACCACAGTTTACCGTATGGAAAAGTTTTGTTAGGGATTAGCGCCCTGCTACTCATCGGTGCTTTGCTATTGTTGTCTACGATGGGCCGGAGCTTTCTGCCCGAGTTCAATGAAGGCTCACTTGTCGTCAGTGCCGTAAGTCTGCCCGGGATCTCTCTGGAAGAATCCAATAAGATCGGTTCGTTGGTTGAAAAGACCCTGTTGACTATCCCTGAAATCAGCGTAACGACCCGGAGAACGGGCAGGGCTGAACTCGATGAACATGCGCAGGGTGTCAACGCTGCTGAAATTGATGCGCCTTTCCTACTCGAAGACCGTAGCCGGGAAGCATTTATGGCCGATGTCAGAGAAAAACTGGCTACGATTTCCGGTGTTAATATTACGATCGGGCAGCCCCTCGGTCACCGCATTGATCACATGCTTTCAGGAACAAGGGCGAACTTGGCCATTAAGGTCTTTGGAACGGATTTGCCGCGCCTATATAGTATATCAAAAGAGATCAAAACGACCCTTGAAACCACGCCTGGGCTTGTTGATCTGAGCATCGAGCAGCAAGTCGATATCCCGCAGATCCAGATCAAACCTGACCGGCAAATGCTCGCCCGTTACGGGATCACGATGGGTGAATTCACCAAGTTTGTCGATGTCGCCTTTGCTGGCGAGAAGGTGGGCGATGTTTTTGAAGAAAACCGTAGCTATGATCTGATCGTCCGGTTTGACGAAAAAAGCCGTTCAAAAATAGAAGCCTTGCAAAATGTGACCATTGATGGGGTCAACGGGCAAAAGATCCCGTTAGGCATGGTGGCAAAAGTGGTATCAACGAGCGGCCCTAACACAATCAACCGTGAAAATGTGCAGCGCCGGGTTGTAGTTTCTGCCAATGTCGCAGGAAGAGACCTTCGCAGTGTGGTGGAAGACGTGCAAAAAGCAATCAATTCCAATGTTAAGCTGCCGGAAGGTTACCGCCTTGAATACGGTGGCCAGTTTGAAAGTGAAGCCGCCGCTTCTGCCACCATAGGCATTGCTTCCCTGCTTTCCCTACTGATCATTTTCATGCTGTTGTTATCTGAGTTTAGGCAGGCATCGCTAGCCGGGATTATTCTGCTGAACCTGCCACTGGCATTGATCGGAGGCGTGATCAGTTTGGCATTAAGTGGTAGCGTGATCAGTATACCCGCATTGATTGGTTTTATCACGCTTTTCGGGATAGCAACACGGAACGGCATCCTTCTGGTCTCACATTACAGGACGCTCGAATCCCAAGGGCAAAACCTACATGACACCGTCATTGCCGGGTCAGTGGACAGGTTAAGCCCAATTCTGATGACGGCTTTGACCGCCGGCCTCGCGCTGATCCCATTGGCGCTCGCTGGCGGGGAACCGGGAAATGAAATCCAAAGTCCTATGGCCAAGGTGATCTTGGGTGGGCTTTTAAGCTCGACGCTTCTGAACCTGTTTATTGTGCCTGTGGTGTACCTGATGGTGCGCAAACGCCAAACCATAAAGTCTTCAACCATATAGACGGCTATGAAACCATTAAGTTCTCTTGTGCTGATGAGCATTTTTTCGGCCGCGTCGCTGGCAGCAGTTGCCCAGAGCAGTATCGAAACGGTACTGCAATCTGTCCGGCAAAACAACAAAACCATCCTTGCCCAGCGTGACTATGAAGCCGCGCGCAAAATCGAAAGCAAAACGGGCCTTAACCCTGAAAACCCCTTTGTAGAATATGACCGGCTTCCTGGACGCCCCGACGGCGCGGGCGTGCAGCAGGAATTCAGCGTTACTCAGCAGCTGGATTTTCCAACTGCATACGCCCGTAAGCGCAGGGTTGCCAGACAGATCACGTCTCAAAGTGAAGCCGATTCCAGGGTTGTTCGCCAGGACATTTTAGCTGATGCAAAAAAGGTCTGCGTTCAAATTGTTTATCATAACAAAAGAGGGGCAGAACTGGCTAGAAGGGCCGAAAGGGCGCAGCGTTTGGTGGATGATATTTCCGAAAAGCTAAAACTTACCGCAGCGACTGCCCTGGATTTAAACAAAGCCCGCCTGCAAAAGCTTGATGCTGAAAACCATCTACGGCTCAACGGCAGTTTACTCCGCCAGCAGCTACTGAAGTTGGCGGAGCTAAATGGGGGAAACACCGTGCAACTTCCCGATACAGTTTACCCCGACCTTCCAGAGCTAGCGAACCTGCCTGTGTTGGACAGCTTGATCGAAGCTGCCGATCCAGGCCTTCTTTCTTTGAAACAGCAGATCGAGATCGATCAGGCCCGACTTGCGCTAAGCCGCTCGCTGACACTTCCCAAGTTCCAGGTGGGTTATCATTACCAGAGCATTTTAGGACAGCGCTACCAGGGTTTCCACTTCGGGCTATCTGTTCCGTTATGGCAGCAGGCGAATACCGTAAAGCTTGCGCAGGCCAACCAACTTTCCAGCACTTCCCGTTTGGAGGCAGAGCGCAGCCAGCATTACTCGTCGATTGTGCAGCTTTATGAGCAATACCAGGTGCAAAAGCAGGGCCTTGACCAATACCGCGCTTCGCTTACCGGGCTTGGAACGTTGCCCTTACTGGATACAGCTTTGAAGTTATCCCAGATTACCGCCATTGAATATGTGCTGGAAACGACATATCTGTATGCCGCCACAGACACCTTGGGTGAGCTGGAACGGGATTTACAACTGACGGCAGCAGACTTGTACAAGTACCAACTAAATTGATATGTCCCTTCTTGCAAGTGTAACGGCCCCTTTCACTTCCCTGAAAAACCAGGTATTTGCCAAGATATACTTTGCTCAAACGATCAGCCTGTTGGGGGATGCCTTTACTTGGGTGGGTATCGCTTTGATATCTTACCAGTTTGGACAGCAGCATTCAGCGAAGGTACTTTCGCTGGCGCTGACCATGCGGGTTACTGCTTTTATCTTGTTTTCACCTTTTGCGGGCGTATTGGCAGACCTTGTAGACCGAAAAAAGGTGCTTTACCTGACCCACTTCGCGCGGATGTGCATTGTCGGTTGCATGCCATTCGTACAAACGGAATGGCAGATTTACTTCCTTGTTTTTCTTTTAAACGTCTTCAATGCTTTTTTCACGCCCACGTACCGCTCAGTTATTGCCCAGGTTTTGAAGACAGGCTATTACCGGGAAGGTATTGCCTTGTCAAATGCAACTGATCAACTTCTAAGCGTATTGGGGCCTGGCATGGCAGGGATACTGGCCGTATGGCTTGGGGCCAGGGAAATCTTTTTTGTGGATGCAGCTACCTTTATTGTGGCCGGTATTTTGATCGTCCTTTTGCCAGCTACTGCCTTAGCACAGCTCCCGGCAGAAGATAATGAGCAAAAAACAAGTGCCACCGAGATCTGGAAGGATGTTATCAAAGGAACCACACTACTTTTTGAGCCGGTCACCATTCGCTTTTCGCTGCTAATCGAATTTGTCTCAGCCATTGCCGGGGCCATGATCCTGGTCAACACGGTTGGCCATATCAAAGATGGCTTGGGCTTGGCAGATAATTATTATGGATGGGTGATGTCCGCATTTGGCATCGGCGCGACCATCGCCGCATTTCTGTCGGCCAGTATTGACCGGACGGCAAGCAAACGAAAGTCATTGACCATTGGAATTTTCATTCTTGCCGTGGCTGTAACTTGCGCGAATCTGGCGACTTTCCCTGTTTTACTTGTGCTCTGGCTACTGGCTGGCCTGGGGCAAAGCTTGGCGGAAATGCCCTCAGAAATCCTGATTGGGGAACAGATTCCATCAGAGCAGCAAGGAAAAGTATATGGGGCGCACTTTGCCTGGTCGCATTTGTGGTGGGCGATCGCATATCCGATAGCGGGCTTTTTAGGCACAAAGTCCCCCGACCATGATTTTATGATCGGGGGACTTATCGCGCTGCTTTTGGCAACGTTTGTTACATTGTTTTTTCGTCCAAATAAGGAGGTATTTTATAAATAGGATTTGATGCAAAATCCAACAATGGCTGCCACTAAAATGATGTAAGTTTCTTGTAATTTCTTGATATAAATCAGTGAAAGGATGGTAGCCAAAGCGATAACGGCAGACGCCACATCGACGATCGAGCGGGTCGCAATGACGAATACCGATCCTACCAGCGCGCCGACTACAGCTGCTGTGATCCCATCGACAAACGCTTTGATACTTGTATTTTTGGAGATCTTTTTAAAGTAAGGTGCAGGCAAAACCGTGAAAACAAAGCAGGGAAGAAAAACGCCCAATGCCGCCACGGTTGCACCTGCGAATCCGGAGACCAGAAAGCCGATGAAACCTACTGTGATCACAACGGGCCCAGGCGTGATCATAGCGACAGCGACAGAATCAAGGAACTGCTGCTCGTTGAGCCAACCCATTTCACCTACAACACCTGCCTGCAAAAATGGGATGATCGCAAGGCCACTGCCAAACACAAATGCGCCGGCCTCAGTGAAAAAGAGCCCTAATTTCATAAGCTCGCCGGGCTCGTATTGCCAGAAGCCCGTACCTGCTAAAAGAGCAACAGATAAAGAAGTATCCTTTCTCTGTAGCCATTTCGGCGGTGCTTTTACGACCATATAAATAAATCCAAGCAGGATAAAAAGCCAGACTTCCTCCCTTTGGGTGATGGCGGTAACAACCGCCATCGTCAAAAAGAACAGCCATAATAGCCACCTGCTTTTAATCGCCTGCGGCTCGATCTTGCTGATTGATTTGAGCGTTAGCTTATAACAGCTCAATGTAATAATACCAATCACGGCAGCGCCCACACCATAGAATACAGATTGCATCCATGGAAGCCCTCCGTATACTTTGTATGCCATACCCAGCAACACAACCATCAAAAAGGACGGCAGTACAAAGGCCAGCCCGGTCACTGTAGCGCCCCAGACACCATAATGCACGTAGCCCAGATAAATACCGAGCTGGGCGGCCAGAGGGCCCGGAGCAAGCTGCGCAAGCGCGAGGCCTTCGCGGTATTCATCCTCTGAGATCCACTTTTTGTCCTCCACCAGATCGCGGTGCATATAGCCGATCAGGGCAACCGGGCCGCCAAAGCCAACTGTTCCGAGTTTAAGAAAGTACCTGGTCAGCTCGGCCAGACTGTACTTCGTTGTTTGTGTTTGGGTTACGGTTTCCATGTATGTCTTTCATTTTGTAAGTATTTTGCCCAGGCGTAAAGCGCATCGTATATTTTCAGACCGACCTCAAGCATTTGATGGTCGTCGCGGATAGTATGGGAAAGCCCGGCTGAAATGGCCCACAGGCCAGCCGCCTGCGGTGCCATTTCAAAACGGTCTGTGTCGGCAGCCCTGACAATGATCGCAAGCTCTTTGATGGCAGGATCATCAATATGGTGTTTGGCCACGATGTAGTCAAAGCTGCACTGGTCGCCATAATGGGAGTACTCCGCGCCGTCGATATCATAAGGGATCGCGCTCATCTCCCTGGCCCTTTCAAAGACCTGCTCCTTTGGCACGTAATAAAAAATGGCTTCGCTGTCCACAAAGTTCTTGATCAGCCACGGGCAGGCGATCCTATCGATCTTGGGGCGTTCGCGGGTAATCCAGTTCATCGCTCTAATGCGTCGAGTGGGTCGCTTTCACGGGCTTTCCAAGTACATCGAGCGCCGCCCTGAAACCTTTGGCGAGCGTGGTAGCCGGTCCGCGGCCATAGTAATGCAGGAAAATGATCCTTGGATTTTCCCCGAACATATGGTTGTGAAGCGCTACCACTTCCAGGTTATTAGAGCGCAGTACTTTAATGACAGCGTTTACCTCATCTTCCAGCATGGCAATATCCCCGGCCACGTGGGCGCTGTCCTTGTTGCCTGCAAAACTTGCCCAGGAGTTTAACCCGATAGCGGCAGTCATTTCTGCGCCCATGGCCATTACGGTGATATCGTCCCTCCCCACGGTGTACTTGTAGGTCGGGCCGTTCACAGTTCCGGTGTATTTGACGATGCCATCCAATGCAGGCAGGTCAAACAATTCTTTGCCGGTAGTGGTCGGCGGGGCAGACGGTGCAGGCTGGTTGGCTGGTGAAATCTTGGCATCTTTAATGGTTGCCGCAAACTTTTTGGCCAGTTCCTCCGGTGTTCCCATGCCGTGCAGGTGCATATAGAATATGCGAGGCTGCTCATAGAAAAAGTGGTTATGAATTGCCCCGATTTCAAGGCCATTGGCATGGGCTGCGGAAATCAAAGGGTTTACTTCTTCTTCAAGCAGAACAGTATCGCTCATCAATACGGCAGATTTTCCGTCCACGGTTTTTTTGATAGAAGCCCATCCGCCAAAACCAAATGGGATTGGAACGGGCTCTCCTTTAATAGTCACTTTCAAATCATTGCGCGGAAGCGGCGTGGTATGGACTGCCTGAGCTTCGTTATAAGTGCCTTTTTTACCCATAGCAGCTTCAATGGCCGCAATTTCATCTTTCGTAAGGGCAGGCGTCTTAGCCGGAAGATTATTCCCTTTTGAAATATGTGCGCCTGTCAATCCGGCCGCAGTGAAATAAGCACCTGTTTTCAGCCAGTCTCTACGGGAAAAAAATGTGTTGGTCTTCATAGGTTGGTTGATTATTTTCTTAACTGAATATTTACAGCATTTTACCTTAATCACTATTTTAATGTAACCGTGGCACCTTTCTGCTCTTTCCACTCCTCAATGCCGCCCGTCAATCTCAGCGCAGTAAACCCCGACTGACGAAGGTGGTCAACAACCTGCTGACTGACCTTATGTCCATGCACACAGTAAATAACCACTGGCTTGGTTTTGTCCAGGGATTCCGCCCATTGCGCAACCTGTGTGGGATCCCTCCATTTGGCGCCTGGGATCACCTGCGTTCTGTCAAAGTCCTTCAACAGGCGCGCGTCGATGATTTGAAGCCGGGCAGATGCCTTCATCAATGATTTCAATTCTACTACCGAAATCGAATCGGATTTGTGGGTGCTGTCTTGTCGGGAAATCGTCACGTTTTCGCTTACATGGCTGGCCCGGGCGTTTGTCAGCAAAGCGATGCCCGAAAAGAGCATAAGCCAAATCAATTTATTTTTCATAGGTTCTATTGAGTTTGTTTCGCATTTGAGTTGAATAGCAAGAACTTGCATTTTTGATTGCTGCATATCAATCCAGCCCGTCGATCAATTGCGCCTTCCAAACGATATGGCAATACTATCCAATTGCATTCTCTTATGATAGAATGAAAATGACGATTTGTATATTCTTTACCTTTTACATTCATATAAGCAACGTAGCCTTCGATTAATTTTTGACAGGCTTTACATGTACCGAAACATCGGGCTTTAACTCTTCATTTGCCTTTAAGACCAAGGTATCCCCAGTAGCGATACTGCCAAACACTTCAATTCTGTCCCCTAAGTTCAGGCCCTGGTTTATATCCACCCACTCGGTTTTTCCGTGCCTGACCTTTATGGCAAATTTCTTTTCCAATGTCGTTACGATCGCAGAGGAAGGAAGGGTAATCCCGGGTTTTGTCCGTTGGAGCGACAGTTTAGCATCAGCGTACATGCCCGCTTTCAATAATTTTTCCGGATTGGGTACCTCAAACTCCCATATTTCACTCCTGGTGGCATTATCGATATTTTCAGATTTGCGGACCAGCCTGGCCTCAAAAACCTTCTCCGGCATCGCCTTGGTGGTGAATTTGATGCTTTGTTTTTTTAATGAAGTACCTGCATAAACTTCGGGAACGGCCACTTGCAGCCTTAGGCGGGAAATATCCTCAATGATCAGCAGTGGCAACTCGCTGGGGTTACCTACAAAAGTGCCTTCGTGGGCATTTCGCTTGATCACTACACCATTAAAGGGAGATGTGATAGCCAGATAGTTACCTATCTGTTTATATGTGGCCGCATTGTAGATCGCCGCTTTGTAATCCGCACTATCGGCAAGGAAGATATTTTTTACCTTTTCCAGTTCGCTGGCAGCTATTACGCCATCGGTTTCTGAAGCTGAATGGATACGATCATAATTGTCTTTGCTGGCCAGGTATTTTGCTTTCGCAGATTGAATTTTTTCCGTAAACTCACTTACTCTGGAGGTAATCTCAGGCGCATCGATCAGCGCCAGCAGTTGGCCTTTCCGGACCCGGGTGCCGATATCCACATTTATTTTTTTAAGATATCCCTGGACCTTCGACCGGATTTCCACCCGTTCGTAGGGAAGCAGCTCACTGGGCAGCGTGATCGTTTTTTCAACAGAGTCGCTTTTGGCAATGTAGATGGCAACAGAGTCTACTTTTTCTTGTCTGGCATCCGCCGTTTTAGCATCGTGCTTCTGTTCTTTGCTATTGCAAGCATAAAAGAGAATGACGCAGCAGGCGCTGGCGAAAATTTTTATCATGGTACCCATTTTTTTACTGGCCAAAATTTTTGCTCTCATTGTCATCAGGATCGAGGGAAACACCCACATATTTTTTGTTGCCTATCCAGGAATTATATATCAGGGGTGTGATAAACAGAGTTGTTATCGTTGAAAATAGCAAGCCTCCAATGACGGCCACACCCAAGGGTGCAGTCTGCTGGCCGCCTTCGCCAATGCCTACGGCCATAGGGATCATACCGGCAATCATGGCAGAAGCCGTCATTAAAATGGGGCGAAGCCTCGTTTTTGCTGCCTGGATACCAATGTTTTGAGATGGAAGATTCTGTATCCGGACAGATTCGGCACTGGTTACCAGTAAAATCACATTCGCTACCGACACGCCAATTGCCATAATGCAGCCCATAAATGACTGAATATTCAGACTATGACCCGCCAGCGAAAAAAGCAGAAACGAGCCTGTGACCACTGCCGGGATAACCGACAGTACGATCAGCGGTATCCTCAGTGATTGAAAATAGGCTGACAACATTAAAAAAATCACCAATACAGCCAGGAGCAAACCAAGTGAGAGCTCACTTAAAGTCTGATCCAGTAACTCGGACTGGCCGCGCAAATAGACTTTCATTCCCACGGGCAGTTCCCCCAACCGCTTTATAGCCTGGTTAACCTGGCCCACAGCCGCCCCCAGGTCTTTTTCGTGCAGATTCGCCGTGACAGTAATGAACCGCTGCTGGTTCATACGGTCGTATTCTCCTACGGTATTGGTTTTTTTCCAATCTGCGATATCGCGCAGATATAAATTATTGCCATTAGCCTGACTGATCGGAATTTGCTCGATCTGCTCGGGGCTGTTCATTAAATACTGGGGATATTCCACCTGTACCTGAAAAGAATTGCCGCCCGCCTTATCAAGCCAGTATACTGGTTGTGTGTTGCGACTGGAAGAAACAGCCGCGGTGACAGACTTGCCCGCTTGCTCAATCGATAGCCCCATTTGTCCCATTCTGACGCGGTCATAGTGGATCTGTAAACTTGGATAATCCAAAGGGATTCCAATCTGCACATCCCGCAAAAAGCTTATTTTGCCGATGTCTGCTTTTAACCGCTCGGCATATTGCCTGCCTTGCGCCAGGTCCTTACCCTGTACCAGCACTTCGATCGGTGTGTTGGAGCCCTGGCTGATCACCTGGTCTACCAGGTCAGCCGGTTCAAAGGAAATACTGGCACCGGGGATTTCCTTCAATACCTTATCCCGGATCTGTTCCTTCAAAGCTTCAATGCTTATCCCGGAGCCATTGACCAGGTTAGCCTTCTATTACTATCGCCATCTTCTTGCTGGCAATTTCTATCTGTGCATCTGCCGATCCGGCTGTGGTGATTAATGGCACATTTCTCAATGTCGAGCCTTTGTCGAACGTGCAGTACACGGCGATGGTCAGCGGCCTTCCATCCGGCGCCACTAACGTGGCCTGCTCGTGGAGTTTTACAGGCAAGGCCTCGGGCAACACCGAATCTTACGTGGATGGGCTTGGTACCCCGGCGATTTCGAAAGTAACGGTTAACAGTCTGCAATGGGCCAATACGCCTACCTCGACCAACAACAAGTGGATCAAGGTGGTGGTAAACTATAAAGTGGGAGGGACCGCTCAGCCCCCTTTTGAAAAGCAGGAGGCGATCTATGTCAAATACATCGGAACACCAAGTTCGCTGAACATCGCCGGAACCAATTATTCAAATGGGGGAAGTAGAAATGTAGCCTGTGGAGCAGCTGCGATTGCGCTTTCGGTTCCGGCTGTTGCGACCGAACCCACTGCTGCGGTCACATATTACTGGACCTATCCTTCGGGATGGTCCGGGCCTTCTTCGACTTCTTCGCCCAGCGCGAGTGTAACCTCCAATGCGGGTGGGGGTGGTACAATCAAAGTAGAAGCCAAAAGAAACGATGGCTCTACACGCACGGCAATCCAGGTTTCGATTACCCGTCCGGCGGTTGGAGCGGGAATATCAGGCATTATCGGAAGTCCTTACATCTGCTCGGGAACCAGTAACTACTACCTCGATAATGTTCCAGGCGGTACATCAGTCTCCTGGTCGAAATCAGGTAACGGGATCAATATCAGTGGCGGCAGCTCCGGGAATTCAGTGAATGTCAGCTTTTTTACCAACGAGCAATACAATATTTTGACTGCTACCATCGGGGATGCTTGTGGCTCGACCACCAAAACCAGGGAAATTCGGGCGGGCGTGTTTACGACATCGGGTATCAGCGCATCAATGACCGGCCCGGGAGATATCTGCCCGTATTCACCGAGTAACAACGAGACCTATTACAGTGTATCGTTGATCCCGTCGACGTATATTTCAAGCGTAAGTTGGCAGTATTCCTCAAATTGGCAGTTCGGCTATAGCCCGTCAGGAAATGATTTCCGGTTGGTCCCGCCCAATTCCGGTTCCGGGTCTGCCTGGATTGAGGTGGGCCTTCAGAATGAATGCGGCTATTCGGCAGTTTACAGGAAAACTGTCTATGAACTGCCCGCCGGATCGTGTACCGGTAGTTTTTTTGCTGTTTATCCTAATCCGGCCAGCGATTTTGTGACTTTGTCTTTTGAAAAGATCGAAGCCGGTTCCGACTTGCCGGCTGTGATGGATCTTTACGCCGAAAAAGAGGGAAAGAAAATGAAATCTTTTTCAAGGGAGTCCCTGAAAGTCAAAGACGGGAAAAGTGTCGAATTTAATGTCGCAGACCTTCCCCGAGGCACTTATTACCTGCACGTGTTTGATGAGAGGTGGAATATCAAGGAGCCTGTGAAAGTAAGGCTCGTCCTGGAATAGCGAAGATTTTTGTGGGTTCTGGTGCGGGGTAGCGGCAGACGGTCGTTCGTTATCTAAATTACGCGGTGTTGTCAGAGTGATTTTGCTGGCAACCCGTGTGATTTATCTTTCACGCTCTGCCGACCTGATTGCGAAAGGGTACTAAGCAGAAGCCACGAAGTGCTTGTTGCTTTCTTGCGGTGTATATGGCTGGCTACCCGTCTGGCACCTCCGGTGGCGGTAATACTCATTGCAAGATAACTCAGAGCTTGGGACTGAGGTTTGCTATCCGGGAGGATTGTATTTTTAGTAAGCATGTTAGTATGCCTTGTTTAATGTGGTATCCAAGAAGGGCGCCCCAAATGAAACCAGAATTTTTCATAGGAGTCGATATCTCCAAGCTTACCTTGGATCTTGCTGTTGTTAATTTTGAAAACGAGCCATTGGCTTCCTTCAAAATTGCCAATACAGAAACTTCAATAATTGATATCCTATCTGTTATAAAGTCCAACCATGGTTGTTTGCCTAAAAACACCTGTTTCTGTGCAGAGGACATGGGTTTGTATGCATCCTATCTGAGAAAAGTCCTTGGCGCAAAAAAATACAAGTTGTGTCTGGAATCGCCCTTGCGAATAAAACGGTCCATCGGAATTCAAAGGGGGAAAAATGATTCCCTTGACGCTGTGAGGATAGCCCGTTACGCTTGCAGCAACTACAGTCTGCTCCATATCAGGAGCATTCCCAGGCCATGCATTATGGATCTGAAAAACTTAGCCACGATCCGGAAGCGACTTCTTAAAACCCATAAGATGCTCACCCAACCCAAAAAAATTGAAGACTATTATCAGCAAACAGTGCCTGCTTTATCGAGCAGCGCCATGTGTTCAAGTTCGATAGCGGCCTTACAAGCTGACATTAAGATGGTTGAAAGGCGGATGGATGAGATCATCGCAACAGACGAGCATTTAAGCAACCTGCTGGCAATTATGATATCAATCCCCAGAATTGGGAAAGTGACGGCGACTCAGATCCTGATCGCAACTAATGAGTTTAAATGGATCTGCTGCCCGAAGAAGTTTGCCAGTTTTTGCGGGGTGGCCCCATTTCAGTTTAAGTCCGGCACCAGTCTTAACAGCAGGGCAAGGGTCTCCAACCTTGCAAACCGTGAATTGAAGAGCCTGATTCACATGGCGGCGGTCGGCTACGCGAAAAAAGGACAAAATGATTTCCTGGGCAAGTATTATAAAAGAAAAATCCAGGAAGGCAAGAAGCCAATGAGTGTTTTGAATGCTGTTCGCAATAAATTGATCCAGAGGATATTTGCCTGTGTAAAAGCAGGCACTTATTACGTGGACTGCTAAGATATGGGGCTATTGGGCACAAATTGCTAGGGCGATGTCCAGGCTATAATGCCTATCCGTTTTTATTTAGCTTACTGTGTACAAGTCAGCGTTGATACAGTATATCGGAATGCCGAGCAGGGATTACCTATTATCCGTATTGATAACTGTGGAGCTGGGCCCCATTTTTCTTTCATTCGCCTGTTACCTTCACTTAGGCGGTTGGCCATTGGATAACCCGAGCTTGCCGTTTGTTCATTCAAACGGGATAAGCCCGGCACAACTGTGTAGATAGCTGAAAAAAGCATTGTATGTCTTGCTACGGTTTCTCAGAAATACATGATTTTGACCTTGATCAATTCATTCCCTACATGGGATGGATAGGAGCCAAACTGGTAAAAATATATACACAGGAAGACACCGACTACTTCTATTTGCATGACGAAACGGCCGGCAGGCTGTTTGAATTTCAATTCGGTGCAGCTAGCGATGAAAAGGCTAAATTTCGATATGACCATGTCGTGGATGACTATCGCCACTGGAAGCAAAGTCTACCACTTGATAACAGCGATATAGGGAACATTGCCTAGACCGTTAAAGTTGTAATTAAGTCAATAATACTTACTGGTGGATATTCAGATCATTATCAAAATGATGTGTGTTGTCGGCGGGTCATTTACTAGCGGCTCTGGGTGATTTTGGGTTACGAGTCTCTGGCCTGGTTTCCGGTGGGAAGTGTCACAAATTTCTTCAGCTGATGATCATAGTTTGCCAGCAAAAAAGGGTGCGGCCTCTCTGCTATAAGCGGAACACTCTTTATCGTTGTCATTTCAAAGTCGTTTTTTCCTGACCTCCTCAGATCTGGTTGACCCGACGGTTTTGTTTTCCGTAGTCT
Source organism: uncultured Dyadobacter sp. (assembly GCF_946482605.1). The sequence continues at coordinate 269,917 of NZ_CAMLSE010000006.1, forward strand.
GCAAATCAGCCTTTTATTTAAATGAATTGGTGCGCGGTACGGGATCGACCAACCCGCTGGTTGTTGCTGTCGTCACCTGGGGACGGCCCGATTTTGGGCATGTTCTATGGTCGCATATGCACGATGACGGCTGAGATAGCATCCATCATCCATTGACGGCTGGCTGAAAAAGCAAAATTAATTGTAAAATAAACTTAATGTTAATTTACAATTAATTCTACATATAATATAAAAAACTTATATTCAGACACTTTTGCGCATGCAACTGCCGGACACTTCTCTATCAACAACCAAACTTGTTAAGGTAACGAGTGTCCGTGTCAGAAGCGGGCTACCAAATGGGTTTCGAGAATCTGGGGCATTTTAAGAAGATGTTTGAAAGGGCACATCGGAAAAAGCCGAAGCTGTATAGTAGTGAAGTGAAGAGTGGTCCCGAAAACGGTGAAAGCAGGTATACGTTTTGATTTGTAAGAGAAAATTCATCTCTTGCCCACAACAAAAACAGTGTATTCAAATGCTTAGTAAAACCATTGTGATGGCCGCATTTCTGGCCAGTACGTTTTGTGCCCAGGTGCAGGCTGGTAATCCGTCATTTCCCCGGCACACCTTGGCAAAGGCAGTCCCGGATTCGATTGACTTGACTAAAATCCCTTACAGCGAAAAGGAACTGACCGCATTTCCCATTTTTGACCCGCCGACCGACATCGTCCCCCTGAATAAACCCCTTATACGCGATTTTGACAGGCTATTTTTCCCCACGAAACAGGGAATGACTCCTTTGGAAGGGAGAGTTTACAAGGCATTTATGACGAGTGTGACAGGTAAAGAATGGTCGTTGCCGTTCTTTGAAAAGAGTTATCGCGACCTGATCATAGCGGCGGGCGGCGCGCTGATTTATCAGGGAAAAGTGGCGGCGACAGAGCTGGAACGCATTAAGGATGAGGCCACGTATTTCGGCGAAGAGGGTTCGATAGACTACACCGATACGGTGGTGAAAGTTTACGCAATCCGTAGAAAAGAAGGTGATCATATCTTTGTGCAGTTTTCGGGATACAGTGCAGGCGGGTCTATCCAGATTTTGCAATTGCCTAAAAAGGAGAAATGAGCTTAAGCGTGCGAAAGTCTCTGGCTATCCGGCCGGGGACTTAACACAGATCTAAATATCAAAAATCATGAGAGCCATTAATCTCTGGATCAATTTCAACGGTAATGCCGAAGAAGCATTCGCTTTTTTGCAAATCCATTTTCGGCCGAGAGTATACAAAGATCGTCGGTTTTTGGGACTTGGCCAGCGACGAATTCTGCCCCCCCGAAATCGACGAAATTATGACCATCGTGTTGCCGCTCGGCAAACACAACGACTTGATATGCAATGGTAATTCATCCTTTATGGGGCGCGTCGACGAAAATGAGAACCAATCGAAAATCGCCATCAGCGCCAGAAGCCGCAAAGAAGGGGAGCGGCTGTTCGAAGGGCTCTGTCCAGGCGGAAATTTCGAGGGCCATTCGGCAAAAGTCCGCGGGGAACCTAGGCAGGCATGTTCGGCGACCGGTACGGGATTTAGTGGATTACCGTGTTTAACCGTTTAAAAATAGAGCGTTTGATTCCTTACTGGTGAAAAGTGTTATTTGCAGATTACAAGTCTGCCGTAATTTGTAATCTGCGGATAAAACTTTTGCTTCCTTGTTATGCTTTATCTGTAAGCCTAGACCATGTCAGCTGCAAAGACTTCACGGTCGATTTGTGAGAGTGCATTTTTGGACGTGATCATCGCCGACAATATCCCTAGTTGCTTGCCTGGTTTCTGGTTGTGGTATTAAACCTATATATATTGTTGAGCTTTTATTGGTAGAAGAAATGTAGATTGAATGCATGGAGAGTAAAATTGAGATTTATCAGAGTCAGGACGGGGAGACATCCATAGATGTAATATTTGAGCAGGATACGGTATGGCTTACCAATGCTCAACTGGTTACACTATTCGATTCGAGCAAGGCCAACATCAGTGAGCATATAAAGCACATCTTTTTGTCCGGTGAACTGGATGACGTTCCAACTGTTCGGAAATTCCGAACAGTTCAAAAAGAGGGAAGTCGACTGATCGAACGAGACAGGATCCACTACAACCTTGATGTGATCATTGCTGTAGGGTACAGGGTAAATTCCAAGCAAGGGACCAGATTCCGGCAATGGGCAACCCAGCGCTTAAAAGATTTTCTTGTAAGAGGTTATGCGATTAATGAGACCAGATTAAAGCAAAAGCAGCAACATATTCAAACGCTACAAGAAGGCATCCGAATTCTTAGCCGGGCGATCGAAGAAAAAGTGGATTCCGAGGATTTGAGATGGCTTGCCACTTTTGCAAAAGGACTAGCACTGCTGGACGACTACGATCATGAACGACTGGACAGGAAAGGCCGGACTGTGCGCCCGGCCGCGTATCCAGATCTGACAGAGTATCACGCTGTCGTCGATGCAATGAAGGCTGACTTTGATTCAGCTGTCTTTGGAAAGGAAAAGGATGGAAGCTTTCAAAGTGCTATCGCGCAAATTAGCAAAGGCTTTGGTGATGAGGATTTTTATCCCTCTGTGGAAGAAAAGGCAGCGACTTTACTCTATCTTATCATCAAGAATCATAGTTTTGTAGACGGCAACAAGCGTATCGCCGCGGCATGTTTCCTGCTATTTTTAGAAAGAAACAATTTGTTAATATCTGATAGCGGTGATCCAATTATTAGTAGCGAGGCGCTAGCCAGCCTGACACTTTTACCGCAGCCAGTAAGCCGGAGGAGATGGAGACAGTAAAAAATCTCATCATCAGTATACTCAACAGAAACCAGTAGTTTTTGTATCTGATTTGGTTCTCTACTTGGTTAATTAACTGATAGTGAGGTTGGTGTATATTTTGTATCGGCAAGTAATAGGCCACAAATACCAATAAGAACCAATAATCAAAGTTAACAAGAACCGCATAGGAGCAATCTGATGCGGTTTTATTACTTTTTGCCTTGTAGCCTTAGGATCGCTGCCGGGCGCGATCGCATGGCGTTTGCCATGCAGTGAGGCTCTTCTACCCGTTCCGACTCTTCGGCCTGCTGGCACCTCCCAAACTGTAGGCTAGAGAGGTGCCGGTGTATGCGTTGCGATGACAGCTTATGCTTTATTAATTGCTCCCACTTTTAGCGGCCGGTAATACTTTTTCTATTTCCGAAGGAGGAATCGGGAAGGCTTTTTTCTGCTTCTCAAATTCAGCGGTCAGCTCCGCGACAATTTCAGGGTTCTGTTTGGCCAGGTCATATTTCTCGCTCGGATCATTCTCAATGTTATAGAGCAACGGTACTGTATGTGTCTCAGGCGCGACTGGCGAATAGGAAGCATGGGTAACGAAATGCGCTTTCCAGGCACCTTTGCGGACAGCAAACACATTTTCATTGATATAATAAGGCAGCATTTCCCGTGCCTTGTCTTGCCGACCGGTTAGCACGCCGGTCTGATCGATTCCGTCCAGAACCAGGTTTTTATCCAGACTCACGCCCGCCAGGGTGCTGGCAGTAGGGAAAATGTCCAGCGCGCTGATCAGGGCCTCGCTTACGACGTTGGCTTTGATTTTGCCCGGCCACCACGCAATGCCGGGAACGCGTATTCCTCCCTCATAGGTAGAGTTTTTGCCTTCATATAGCAAGCCGGCAGATCCCGCATGATCTTTCATCGGCAGCCATGGCCCATTGTCGCTCGTAAAAATAACCAATGTGTTCTGATCCAGTTTAAGTTCTTTGAGTGTTTGAAGGATTTGTCCTACACTCCAGTCCAGCTCCGCCACCACGTCACCATAGAGTCCCCGCTTGCTTTTGCCTTCAAATTGCGGCGACGCATATAGTGGGGTATGAGGGAAGTTACTGGCATAGTACATAAAGAAGGGTTTGTCCTTACTTTTCTTGATGAAGTTAACCACCTCCTCGGTATAGCGTTTGGTAAGAAAATGCTGGTCAGGCTCTTCCTCGATAATGGTTTCATTTCGGTACAATGGTAATGTGGGCGCATTGGCACGCGGGCCCGGAGGGATGTTGTAGGCACCATCTTTATGGGTACTAAATACCTTGCCCATATCATTGGAATACGGTACACCAAACCAATAGTCAAACCCCTGGCGTGTGGGTAGGAATTCTTGTAAATGTCCTAAATGCCATTTGCCCACGAGACCTGTCGCGTATCCTTTCATTTTGAGCATTTCAGCTATCGTGATCTCTTTCAGGGGCAGGCCGCTCGCTGAATTTTGGCGAAAAACGTCCCCCTTGCCGTAAACACCCGTACGGGCCGGCAGCCTGCCGGTGAGCAGCCCTGCCCTGGCGGGCGTGCACACCGCCGAACTGGAATAGAACTGCGTAAAGCGCATGCCTTCGGTAGCCATCCGATCCAGATAGGGCGTGCGGATGGTGGGATGCCCATAAGACGCCAGATCACCATAGCCCAGGTCGTCGGCCAGGATGACGATAATATTAGGAGATTTAGCTTTTTGCGCGGTAGCGAAACTGGTAATCAGCAGCATCGCAACGATTCCGTGAAGGAAAGTCAGGCGGCGAATATTCAATTTGTCCATCATTTTGCGAGAAAGTAGCTTGTAAGAGTTTGGTTAATAGCCCGGATTCTGGTCGGTAGGCGCAATATCCGGATTGTTATCGATTTCCTGTTTGGGAATAGGCATCAGAAAAATCGAATTCGGAATATCAATGCCCTTGGCAGCTTTGATTACCTGCTTTGCGGTGCCGGTCCGGACAAGGTCCCACCATCTTTTACCTTCCACGAAAAATTCGTAAGCCCGTTCTTTCAAAACCAGTTCCCGGAATGAAGTCATCGTCTGGCCTTCCATTGTAAAGTCAATTGGGGAAGGAGCGCCAGGCGTATACCCGTAGGCTCTGCGCCGCACCATATTCAGCCGTTCCAATGCTTGTGCAGTTGGCCCCTGTTCGGCCTGGCTGGCGGCTTCGGCGTAAATTAACAGCGCATCAGCGTACCGATAGATCGGGAAATCGCTGCCGTGTGCCTGATCGGTGGGCGCAGCCGAATCTTTGAATTTCCCAAATCGTATCGGCTGGTTAGCCCCGTTGGGAACAATAGTGCCTTGCTTGTTGGGGCCGGCGGTGTAAAGGTTGAAATTTTTCCTGAGGTCAGCCTCGGGCCAGTCGCGTAGTAAAGGATAAGTGGGGAATCCAAAAAATGTACCGTAACCGTTACTTGCCCAGCGGCTGGTGTTAAGATGATAGAATTGGGGCAAGGCAGAACCTCCGGCGACAGAACGCTGGAATTTGATAGAGAAAATTTCTTCCGTCGATGAGGTAACGTCCGCGCCAAATAGCTTTTCGAAATCAGCAGATTCTTTCACATTAACCAGTGAATAAGCCTGTGAAACGATCACTTCCTGGGCTTTGTCGCGCGCTTCGGCCCATTGTCCACGTAGCAGGTACACATCCGCCAGCATGATCTTGGCAGCTCCTGATGTCGGTTTTCCTGATAGCGACTGGGTCGGGGGCAATGCCGTTTCGGCCGCTTTCAAATCGGAAATGACAAGGGCATACACATTTTCGATAGGTTCGCGTTTGCCACCCATGGCTTCCAAACCTTCCGTTGGCTCAGTCCGGATGGGAACCGCACCAAAGAGTTTAGCCAGGTTGTAGTAGGCAAATGCCCGGTAAAAATGCGCTTCTCCCAGTAATTGAGCGCGTTGCTTTTCATCCATCGAAATGCCCGGCACATATTTCAGGGCAAGGTTGGCCGCATCGATGGTTTTGTAAAAACCCGTCCAAAACTGGTCGGTAACCGAAATCATCGAAGTTGAAACCTGGTATTGCGCCAGCGGTATGTAAAACCCCTGCCCGGATGCATAGTCTTCCAGCGCGGTCGTATGCACCAGGTAGCGGAACTTGTACAACGTCGCTGTATGAAGCGCTCCGGAGATCGCATTGACGGCCGAATTTGCATCAGCCGCCGTTTTGTAGAAGTTGGTGCTGATCAACAGGCTTTTAGGGTCTTCTTCGAGCAAATCTTTGCAAGAGAATGCGAGCAGGCTGGCTGTGATTATAGAATAGATTGCTAATTTTTTCATGATCTGATTGCTTGATTAGGAGAGTTAGAATCCAATTCGGGCACCCAATGTATACGTTCTGGCCGTCGGATAGCCGGTTTGGTCGACACCCACCGAAATCGAGTTTGCACCGCCCAGTGTATTCACTTCCGGGTCATACCAGGAATATTTGGTGAAGGTGATCAGGTTTTGTCCGCTCACATAAAGCTGCACGTTGCGCACCCATTTGATAGCTTTGGTGGGAATATTGTAGGCCAGCTGGACGCTTTTCAACCGCAGAAAGGAGCCATCTTCAATATACCGATCAGATTCTTTAAAGGAGGTGCTGCCACTGATTTTGGGGTATTTTGCATTGGGATTAGGGTTGGCAGTTGTCCAGTGGTTATCATAAACCTCTTTCAGCTGGTTTTCACCAAAATACATGCTGCTACCCTGGTTCGTCAGGTTTGCATTGAAAATATCCCCTCCCTGTTTGCCCAACCAGAACATAGTCAGTGTAAAGTCTTTGTAAGACAGGTTGCTGCCAAGGTTATAAAGAAAATTTGGATTAGGGTTCCCGATAATGGTTTTGTCGGCCAGGGTCAAAGCATCATCGCCATTGAGGTCTTTATACTTGATAGCTCCTTTTTCATTGAGGCCATCTTCCAGATACCCATAAAAGACGCCAATAGGCTCGCCGACCCGGATCAGGTTCACGGCAACGGAAAGCGGCTGCTGTAATGCCGTGCCAAACACGTCGCTGCCGCCTGCCAGCCTGAGTACCTCGCTGCGGTTGCGGGTGATGTTCACATTTATATCCCACTTGAATGCCTTTGCATTAACGAGGTTGGCATTTAACCCTAATTCAATACCGCTGTTGCGGATTTGGCCGATATTCTGAATGGTGCTGGTGTATCCGGTAGATTGTTGAAGAGGCACAGTCGCGAGCAGGTCCCGGGTATTTTTGCGGTAGTAATCGAAGGTGAGCGAGAACCGGTTTCGCAGCACGGCAATGTCCACGCCCGCGTTGAATTGACCCGTTGATTCCCATTTCAGATTGGGATTCGTCAGCTGTGCACCGGTGAGTTGTCCTACATATAACTGGTCATTGTAAACGGTGTTGATAGGGTTCAGCGCGAACAATGTCTGGTAAGGCGACAACCCGGTATTTCCCGTAACGCCGTATGAAAGACGAAGTTTAAGGTCGGATATCGCTGTCAGATTCTGGGCGAACGGCTCGTCGATCAACCGCCAGCCGAGTGCGGCAGACGGGAAATAGCCCCACTTTTGATTGGCCCCGAAACGGGAGGAGCCATCCGCACGCATACTGGCTGTAAACAAATAGCGCCCTTTGAAGGAGTAATTGGCACGTGCCAGGTAGGAGAAAAGCACCCAGGAATAAGATGTGCTCGTAGGAACCCCCGGGTTGCTGCCGACGCCAATGTTCTCGGAGCCCATTCCTTCGTAGTTGAAGCCGGTGGATGTGGCCACGAATGTCCGGCTTTTTTCCTGCTGATAGGTCACCCCGCCCAGCAATGTCAATTCGTGGTCTTTGGATAGTTTGGGAATGTAAGTAGCGGTATTTTCATTCAGTAGATTAAAACGGTTGGCATAATTGATGGTGGCGGAGCCGGTTGGCGTGGTGGTGATCACGGAAGGAGAAAAGATGTCGCCCCGCATAGAACTGTTTTCTATTCCAAAGGAAGAGCGCAGCGTCAGGTTCTTTAACGGTTGGTAGCTGAGCGCCGTACTGGCCAGGATATAGAGCTCATTGTTTTTTTGCTTGCGGGCCTCGGCCAGCGCGAGCGGGTTTTCAAGGCTGTTGGGGCTGAATGCGTAGGGTTTGATAAAACTGTAATTTCCGGACTGATCGCGGGGAGTAATCGTTGGAGGTGACCCAAGGGCTGCCGAGACGATCGTACTTCCTTTTTGGCCATTATCGGCCAGCAGTTGGGAACGGTTCGTGTTGGTTAGCACAGTGTTGTAGATGAGCCGAACCTTGTCGCCCAGTTTCTGATTCAGGTTTACGCGGAAACTTTCCCGGTTGTAACCCGATCCGCGGATGATACCCTGCTGTCCGAAAAAGTTGCCCGACACGGCAAATTGCGTATTGTCGTTACCTCCCGTGACCGATAATGTATGGTTCTGCATAGGCGCCTTCCGGAAAATTACGTCCTGCCAGTCGGTACCCTTACCAAAGCCGTTGATCTGCTCGGGTGTAAAATAGGCAGCAACGCCGTCGTTGGCGGCCCTTTCATTGGCCAATGTGGCAAACTCCCGGGCGTTCATCAGCGTCAGGGTTTTGTTGACCTGCTGCATGGCGTAGTAACTGTCCAGTGTAACCTGCGGCTTTCCTGCTTTACCCTGTTTGGTAGTGATCAAAATGACCCCGTTGGCGCCTCTTGATCCGTAAATAGCTGTTGCAGAGGCATCTTTGAGGACTTCCATCGATTCGATTTCATTGGGACTAATGGCATTGGGAGGCCCGGACAGCGCAAATCCATCGACTACATACAACGGCTCATTGCTGCCTTGGAGTGAGTTGCCGCCCCGGATCCGGACGCTCATTGTGGTTCCGGGCTCACCGGAGTTCTGCATTACCTGTACGCCTGGCGAGCGCCCCTGAAGTCCCTGGACTGCGTTCATCGTTGGATAAGCCGTCAGTTCCTTTGCTGACACGGAGCCAACCGAACCGGTAATGTCGCTTTTCTTAACAGTACCATATCCAACCACTACAATCTCTTCCAGTGTTTTGTCATCCGGAAAAAGCTGAACGTCGATGGTCGAACGGTCGCCCGCGGCGATTTCCTGGCTCGCATAGCCTACCAGTGAAAAAACAAGGGTGTGGCTCCCCGTTCCTGGCAAATTCAGTTTGTAGCGGCCTTCGACGTCGGAGGATGTACCTGTTGTCGTCCCTTTCAAAAGAATATTCACGCCCGGCAACCCTTCGCCGGTTTCGCTGGTAATGCGGCCGGTGACCACCTGATCGGCCACCCGTACGCCGGTAGCCGACATCGGCAATTTGTTACCGGGGTCAGACGTTCCGGCCGTTGCTGCAACGGGCATCAACACGTCGGTCAGCATTTTCGTGCTGGAAGTAACCTTTTTGTCTATACGCTGACCGGAAATCAGGTACGCACCTTTTTTGACTTTGCGGAATTGGAGGCCGGTGTTTTTCAGTACCGCCTTGAGATTTTCTTCCAGGTTTGCTTTTTGGTTAATCGCATTCGCGGGCACGATTACGCCTTGTACTAGTTGGTCGCCGTAAAGGATATCGACACCAAAAAGTTGTTTGAGATCACTGAGAACATCCGAAAGCAGGCGGGTCGAGTCGGTTACCCTGGCAGGTGAATGGGTCGGCTGGGGGATCAGCAGGGGCAAAGCAGTAGCCGGTTGACCGGAAACGGTCAGGCAGGCTACCAGCCCCAGAGCAGGGAGGCTAGTAAAATTCGGGAACATAGAAATTAGTTGATTAAATGGGTTGAAGTGAGAGAAGCACTTTGTCTTCTTGTCGGGTAATATGGATATTCAACGCTTCCGCAATGATAGATAACAGTTCGTCCGCACTTTGCGACGGGTAAGCTCCCGATAAGGTCAATGCGGCAGTTTCGGGATCAGGAATCTGAATTTTCATACCAAAATTCTCCTGAAACAAGATGGCGATTTCTCCTAACGAGGTTTTATCAAACACATAGCGATGGTCGCGCCAAGCCGCATAGTTGGCCGGTTGCAAAGTAGGTGCTACGCTGGCAGACCCATTTTTTTTAAGGTCAACCTTTTCACCGGGTTTCAGCGTAAGCTGCTGAATGCCCTTGCCGGCCTGCTGGTAATGGAACTCGACCTTGCCACGTTGCAAAACTACCTGCGTGCCCCTCGGCCGGGCAAACAGCGTAAACTCAGTACCCAGCACCACGACGTCGGCATTGTTGTCGGTTTTGACCACAAAGCGCTGGTGATTCTTTGTATGGGTGACAGAAAACAATGCTTCTCCTTCCAGCCATACTTCACGCGACTTTTTGCCGAAACCAAAACGCGGTACACGCAGCGTTGAATTGGCGTTCAAAGTCACCTGGCTGCCATCGGAGAGTTGCACAATGCGGGTTTGCCCATAATCCGTTGCGTAAATCCGGTTTAAAAGCTCGTGCTGAAAATTCCAGATACCGGCCACGAGGGCTATGGAGGCGGCAACGGTCCAAACTATCCAGCTGCGCGCCGGCCGTGAAGATGCGGATCCGATCAATTCCTTCTCATCCGTTACCGACATTGCGGGGGCATTCACTATAAAATCGTGGTAACGGTTAATGCCGACCTGCTGATCCGCTACATACTGCAAATTGGAGCGTTCCCATTCTTCCAGCCATTCAAAAAACAGTTCTTCATTACCTGGAATTTTATACCATTCATCGATGAGCTGGCGTTGCAAAACGGGCACTTTGCCCAAAAAGGAATCAAAAATGAGTTGTTTGTTGACTAGTTCGTGCATGGCTGATTGTATTTATTAGGTAGACACATCCGGTTTTAAAAACCCTTAAACCTCATTGGAGAAATTCACGTAAGAACCACGAAAAAAGCAAAAACCAGCGCCCTTTCAGTAGCTCACGCAGGGCATGGCTGGCCAGGCGGATCTGCACCTCAATGGTACGCACCGATAATCCCAGCTGGGTCGCAATCTCTCCGTATTTCATTCCCTCGAAGCGGTGCATCAAATAAATGCGCCGCCGTTGAACGGGCAGTGATTCAATGGCTTTTTCAACATCCCGGCACAATTCGTCATACTGCGTGATCGCGTCCGGCTGTTGGGCCTCCGCGGTAGTTTGGTATTGCGCTTCGTCCAGCGATGTCTCGCGCCAGAACGTTTGCCGGACGTGGTTATAGGCCCGGTTGCGGACAGCTTTGTATAAGTATGCCCGGTAGGAGCTGGTAATGGAATTGAATATTTGCTGTTCGTAAAATTGGCAGAATATATCGGCAACCAAGTCTTCGGCGATCGCCTTGGAGCCTACGAAACGTACTGCATGGCTGCATAGGGCCACATAATGCTGGCGGAAAAGCAGTTCACAGCCCAGCCCTGCATCTGTCTGCAAGGTCCGGCGGATAAAAAGTTCTTTATCGGCACCAATTGAATCCTGATCATCCGGTGGTACATCCATTGGGGTTACGATATCCGAATCGGTTGCGGGGTATGGTTGCAAAATGCGCTGTATTTGCATGTCTCTGTCGGATTAATCGTGTATGACCAATTTCCAATCTACAATTAAGACAAAATGGTCTTGGAAAACCCTTAAATCAAACAGGATATTTTTTATAAATATTTTCATTGATCCGGAGTGATGGGGGCTGTTTGTCCGGGGAACCAGGCGGCGTTAAGCAGCTTATTGAATATGACGAGAATTGTCGCCGGAGTTTCTAAACCTGAGCGCTTGATGGGGTACATCTGTCAACAAGTGGAAACTAGGTTAAGTGAAGTGTTATTTATAAATTACAAAAGTGTACTAAATTTGTAACTTATAAATAACACTTTGGAGGCTCTTTTTACAAAATACCTACCTAAACTACAACGCACGTCAACCAAATTCGTGCGGGACTTCATCCATCAGATCGATTGGGAGCGCAATCGATTGATCGGCATTAAGGGCGCTCGGGGTGCTGGGAAGACGACTCTCGTCTTACAATATTTAAAGCAGGCGGCGCTACCAGCTGGCCAGTCCCTGTATGTAAGTCTGGATGATCTGTATTTTAGCGCGCATCGTCTTTACGATCTGGGCGAGGCGTTTGTCAGGACGGGTGGGCGGCTCCTGGTTTTGGACGAAGTTCACCGATATGCTAATTGGTCACAGGAAATCAAGAATCTTTACGATGATTTCCCTGATTTACGGATTGTATTTACCGGGTCATCTATTATGCATCTTGAACGCAGCAAAGGTGATTTGAGTCGCCGGGCTGTAATGTATCACTTACACGGGCTTTCGTTCCGTGAATTTCTTCAAATTCAACAAATTACATCCTGGTCTGCGGTGTCTCTTCCGGATCTTTTTAAAAATCACACACAATTGGCGCTGGATCTCACGCAGAAGATTAAACCACTGGCGCACTGGAACGATTATCTGCAATACGGCTATTACCCATATTTTTTAGAGAACAAGGACGTCTACGCGCAAAAGCTGACCGAAACAATTCAGCTCAGTTTGGAACTGGACCTCCCGGCCGTCTATGGCATAAGCTATGCTTCCGTGGACAAGTTGAAGCAGCTGCTCGTCGTGCTGGCTGAAAGTGTTCCTATGAAACCAAACATCAGTAAGCTTAGCGAAACGCTAAATACGAGTCGGGCGCTGGTAGTGGAGTACATGCACTATTTGGAAGAGCTGGGTGTATTGATGTTGCTACACAGGGATAGTTTCGGCATTACCCGATTGCAGAAGCCTGAAAAGGTTTATCTCAGTCATCCGAATCTCCAATATGCATTACATCAGAGTCGCCCGGACACAGGAACATTACGCGAAAGCTTTTTCCTGAGCCAGGTCCAGCCGCTGCACAAAGTTGAGTATACGGAGAAGGGAGATTTCAAATTGGATAGAGAGGTTACGGTTGAAGTGGGAGGTGCCCACAAAAATAGACAGCAACTTGTGGGTATGGAGAATGCTTATATCGCTGCTGATGGGCTTGAAGTGGGATACGGCGATAAAATTCCGCTTTGGATGTTTGGATTACTGTACTGATTAAAAAGCCACATTCACATTTCATTAACCTTCTTTTACAGGCCATTAACAGACGGATAGGACAAAAACTTTTAGCTTGCGACCCACTGCAGTGGCGGCCACCGCAGTGGCGACCACCGCAGTAATTGACATCCTTGAAAACATTCCAACAAAACCATCCCATGAAAAACGAACGCCTCTTTCTGATTCTTTCCTTTCTATTAGTTGCAATTCACGTCCAGGCGGATGAGCTGGACGATTTCATCCGGAGCCAAATGCAGAAGCGGCGTATTCCCGGCTTGTCGCTGGCGATCATTCAGGACGGAAAAATCTTGAAGGCCCAGGCGTATGGATTTATCGATAAGGATGGAAAGGTGCCTGTCACGACGAGCACCTTGTTTCAGGCGGGCTCGGTGAGTAAATCTGTCGCGGCGATGGGCGCACTTTATCTGGTTGAACAAAATAAACTTTCTCTGGATGAGAATGTGAATGTAAAATTGAAAACCTGGAAAGTGCCTGACAATGAATTTACATCTGATAAAAAGGTTACCCTGCGAGGGCTGCTCAGCCATACTACCGGGCTTACCGTACACGGATTCCCGGGATATGCGGTGGGCGCGACGATTCCTTCCGTCGTTCAGATTCTGGATGGGACAGCGCCGGCTAATACGCCACCGGTTCGCGTAGACTTTGTTCCGGGCTCGCGTTGGCGGTATTCGGGAGGTGGTTACACCGTCATGCAGCAACTCATGGTGGATGTGACGGGCGCTGATTTTCCGGGTTTTATGAAAAAAAATGTACTCTCGCCATTGGGCATGAAAAACAGTTCCTACCAGCAACCTTTACCTGCGGAAATGGCTAAATCGACGGCAACCGGGCACTACAACAATAGAAGTTTGGTGGAAGGTCGCTGGCACATTTACCCTGAAATGGCAGCGGCGGGATTATGGACGACGCCGTCCGATCTGGCCCGGTTCGCGATCGGTATTCAGCAAGCTTATGCCGGAAAATCAGGAAGTGTATTGTCGCAATCCATGACCCGCCAAATGTTGACGGATCAGAAAAACAGGGATGGACTGGGCGTGTTTTTGCAGGGCGACAGTACCACGCGCCGCTTCGGACACAATGGGCGTGACGAAGGTTTTGACGCATTACTGACCGCTAGTGTCGAGAAAGGACAAGGCATTGTGATCATGATCAATGCGAATGATAATTCGATGATGATGGGTAGGATTGTTGATTTTATCGCTGACTATTATCACTGGGACGGGTTTCCTGTAAAGACTAAACCAGTTGCAGTGGATATGGATCCCCAAACTTTAAAAGCTTTTGAAGGTCGGTATGAATTGTTTAACAATCGAATTGTCACATTTGAGGCTGATAACCAGCGACTATTTACCTTGGAAGATGGTTTTGTTGATGAAGAATTTGTGCCAGTCGCTATGAACAAGTTTACATCAAGTGACCGCAATGTTTCCGTCCTATTCAGTACAGATGCTGATGGAAATGCGACTGGTTTCACGCTTCATGACGATGGACAAGGCTATCAGCGAAAAGTACCGCGTATCGGGCCGCTTGCCAATTCTGTTAAAGCCACTGCCGATCCGGACCCGTCACGCACACCCAAAATCATGGCGGCTTTGCAGGCTATGGTGAAAGGAGGTAAAACGTTGGAAGAAGCACCAGGCCTCACCGCGGGCGCCAAACGCGACTTTGCAGGAGGAATGCGCGAGCCGGAAACTTTGAAATCACTAACTTTTATGCATTCAGAAAACGTCGCAGGCCGGGGAATTCAACGGCATGACAGCGACGTAAGCGAAATCGTAACTTACCAATTAAAGTCCAATCAGCCGGACACCTATATCATCGTCCATCTGACCTCCGACGGCTTGGTTACGGATTGCGACTTCGTTGAAAAATAACGTTAAAGCTCGCTCTTGCCACTAATTTTGGTGATATGGCATTGATCCGCTTTGAAAACATAATCTTCCCGGACGACAACTTCATCGCCGCGCTTACCGACAAACTGAAAATTGTCTTGTTGGTTTTCCAATTTGGGCTGGTAGTTGTCGTCCAGGACGACGTAATATCCCTGCCGGAAATCGGCATTTCCCTTGATGCGAACCGTATCCGACTTGGACAGCCGAACGGTGTAAGATTCAGTCAATGGCGCTCCCGGCACATGAAGCGTCGCGGACCGAAATTCTTCCGTACAAATCACACCCTGCTGAGGCTGCTCGTCCGTGCAGCCGGATAGCGATATTGTCAAAAGCGCTATAAGACGTACGATGGCGGTTCGAGTACCCATGCTGCTGTTTGGTATAGTGGCTATTCGTTGGACATCATTGGTGACTTAACCGTTGGAAAACTCGGGAAATACTTTCGGGAATATAATTATGCGAAGCAACTTGTAAGTTGCCGATATTGAAAAATATGTCTATTTTTACCTAAACAATACGCCTGTGGCCAGCACTATGTAAGATAAATTAATTAAATGAACGTCGAAAAAATCAGAGTAGTGAAGCCAGAGGTGCTGCTTTCTGTCAAGTTTGCCGAGTTTGAGCATGATGAGCTGGCTCGTGTATTTCAACAATGGAATGACGTAGCCTTTTTGGAATCGTTCTTTCATGCTAATAAGGCCGATTTGAGCGGAGACTTTTATCGGATGACGGATACGAACGAAGCAGTAATTAGCACGTTAGGTTATGCGGAAGATTTCCGCCGACTTCTGGGCTCCTACCTTCGAAGAGAAAACGGCAAAACGCTTAATCAGTTATTTAAGCCGTATGATAACTATTCGGGCGAGACAATTCGAGAGCGCAGTAAAGCGAAAGGTGCAGAGCCTCGAAGCTGGTTGAGATTATATGCGATAAGGCTGGATGATAATCTTTTCGTAATCACAGGTGGGGCAATTAAGCTGACAAAGTATATGGATCGGCCACATTTGGACATGGAAGACAGGAAGTTACATTTAGTCAAAAGTTATTTCAAGGCGGAACACATAGATTCCAGGGGTGATTATGGTTATATAGATTTAGAATAGTGGATCAAAAAACAGACGTGTATAGCAAACTCCAACACTTGTTGGATGACAAGCCGAGTGATTGGCTGAGTGATACCGATTATATCGAAAAGAACTCGGCATGGCTTAAATATTCGCAAATGATTGCTTTGAAGGTGCTGGGGCATCTTAGGGAGAAGAATATGTCGCAGAATGATCTGGCCGATCTGATGCATGTGTCTCGACAGCAAGTCAATAAGTGGCTAAAGGGTCGTGAGAATTTTACATTGGAAACGATCACGAAACTGGCAGATGCGGTAGAAATTCCCTTTGAAGATTTGATTCAGCCATTCGAGGAAAAGATTATCGCGCTCGCTAAAAATGATTCATGATTTAGCCCTTTATCACTCGGATGTCCCCTTTGATCAGGCCGAAAAGTCGGCGCTGTTTGATCTGAAAGTGCTTTGGGAAGGCTTTGAGCGGATGGCGGTAAGTGCTTAGGAATGCAAAAAAGGACTGTCGGTTGGCAGTCCTTTTTACTTAGTGGCACCCGTTTAGTCCCGCTCCGGAAGTGGGTTCTTATCTAAGAATTTACCCATATCTTCCGCCTGTTGCAAGAAGAAATCAGGCACGATAAAACTTTTATATGCCTCTTGGCGTGTTACAGATTGATCATTGGAATACCCGAATTTTCCAGATAGAAAACGAAAATGGTTTTTCCGCTTTCCCTTTTGCTTTCTAATCGTTTGAATTCCCATCTCAATGTCTTTTGTTGACTATCAATGTAACCATCCCTTCAAAGGGAACCCATTCACCCTCCCAGTTTGGCCAATCCACTGTAAAATTCCCTTTCTTATCCTTTACCGCGATAAAGCCCTCGATGATATATCGTTCGTTCAGGTGCACAGGGATTGGCTACACAGCAAATCTATGAAAAACCTTCCCATTTCATCGAGCACCTGGGTGAAAACCGACTCCTAAGCCACTGTCACCTAACAACCGTAAACCTGGAATTATAAACCTTCCCATCTTCGTGAACCAGCATGATCAAGTAACTCCCGCTGGCCAGCGTCGATACATTCACTTCACCGTCCTTTATCTGCTTGGCACTGTACAATACATTCCCACCAGTACTGATGACCTGAATGTTCCTGACCTGGTTCCACGTAAAGCCGTCTTCCAGTTTCAGGTTCAGCCTGTCGACAACCGGATTGGGGTAAACCGTTAGTTTAAATGCGTCAGCTTTCACTTCTTCCTGCGTTGCTTCGAAGAGCTCGGACGCGTCCATTCTGGCACTCGGGACATTTTTATTTAAAACACCCAGATTATTGTTTTGTAAATAAATCCACGGGCCGAAAGTCTGTCCGAAATGGCGGTCTGCCGACCAGTATTCCAGCCTGACCCTGATTTTCGTGTAACGTCCCGTTTTTGGAACGAGTGCTTTCAGCTCCGTGCCGGCGGGCCCAATGTAGGTAAAGGTTCCTACCCCGGTATAACGTACATAATTGGTAATGGGCGGTGCGCTGCTGAATGGTACTCCCTGCGGTTTTGTTTCCCATACTAATCTTGCGTAAGCTGTTCCGCCGGCAGGCCGGACGAAAAGGCCGACCCCGAAAGTGGTACTCAGATGGTTAGCAGCACTGATCCGGGAGGTCAGGTCCGAATTGTAAAGCCGGAGCATGTTAGCCCGTTTGCTTCCACCATTTCCCAGGTAAACATTTACGGAACTAGTAAAATTGGCTTCGACAATAATGTCGCTGTAACCGTCGCCATTAATATCGCCCGATGCCGAGCAGATGACACCATTCACATTGGCAGAACCAGCAATGGTATTTGAATAAATCGGACCAGCCGCACTGCCTTTGTAAATTTTTACAACCCTCGGACCGTAATCATTACCAGAGGTACTGATCACCAGGTCACTATATCCGTCGCGATTGATATCACCCGCACTCACATTGCTCCCCAAACCTTCGCCAGGTGAACCCTGGATCCGTATGTAATTGCTGTTGGAAATGCCTGATGAACTTCCTTTATATAAATAGGCAGCCCCAGCCTTTGAATAAGAATCGGCTGCACCGATAATGACATCTCCGTACCCATCGCCATTCACATCTCCTGCATTAGCGACCCTCGATACCAAACCATACTCTCCGAGGTATGGCGAAATGACTGTCGATGGAACACTGGACAAGCCGGTGGCGCTGCCCAGGTAGATGTGGCCCCGATCAAGATTTGTCGAAATGTTTACATCATTGGAGGCTATCATCATCATAACATCCCCATAACCGTCGCCATTGACGTCTCCTATTCCCGAAACTACGGTACCAAAGGTTAAATTTGGGCGGGCGAGTATGGTAGTCGGCTTGGTGGCGACACCGGATGCAGATCCCATGTAAACGTATGCCTTGGAAGCTGTACCTGTTCCTCCTGCAACCACATCATCGTAACCATCCGCATTGATGTCACCGGCACCATCGACGATAAATCCAAACCGTTCGGTGGTTTCTTGTAACGTTGTACCAAGTATCAGCTGCCCCTGCGCGCTTCCATGCAGGACATAGGCTTTTTTTACATTGAGTGTGCCCACAATGATATCGCTGAATCCGTCGCCATTGACATCTCCTGCGCGGGCCAGGCTATATCCAAGATAGTCCATATGTCCAGCCATACTTAACTGCGACGAGGCGCTGGTGGCCAGGCCGTTGGCGCTGCCAGGATAAAGATAGACCGTCCCGTAACTCGAACTATTAATGATAGCTGCGACGACCACATCTCCGTATCCGTCTCCATTCATATCCCCTGCATGGGCTACGCTAAATCCAAAGCTATTGGCACCGCTCAAAGTTGACGCCGATGTGATCATGACCGGGCTGCCGAGGTAGATATAGGCCGAGCCGGTGTTGGACGAAGTGCCCGACGCACCGACTATGGCGTCACTGTAACCATCTCCATTGATGTCGCCCGCAGCCGCGACGCTGCATCCAAAATAGCTGTAATACGCAGATCCCTGGAAAGTCTGGTTAGGTAAAGAAGGCAATCCTGACGCGCTGCCCTGGAAAAGGTAAGCAGAGCCCGCGTAAGTGCCGGTGCCGCTCGAACCAATCATCACATCTGCATAGCCATCCCCATTAACGTCCCCGACGCCGGCAACACTTACACCCGCGAAACCGAGTGCTTTTACCGACGATGCCTGCGTTCCGGAAGCGCTGCCTTTGTACACATAAGATGCCTTATTGGCATACGCACCCACGATCACTTCGCAATATCCGTCGCCATCCGTATCTCCGGCACCCGAAACGCGCAGGCCATAAGAGGTATTAAATGCAGGACTGATTAATGTGGATGCGACGGAGGTGTACATGCCATCCTCATTTCCGTGGTAAATGTAGGCCTGGTTCGCTTCGCTGGCTCCGACTATAATGTCGCCAAAAAGGTCCCCATTTACATCACCCGCACCGGCGACGCTGCAACCGAAGCGTCCATTGGCAACAGTGCCATTCAAAGTATAAGTTGGTGTTGGTGAAATGCCTCCGGGCTTGCCCAGATAAACCGTCGCACGGCCTGTACCTGCATTGAAATTGGATGCGCCCACCATCACGTCACCATATGCATCCGCATTCAGGTCAATCGCTGCTACGCTGATACCCAGCATGCTACCGGCTGACCCCGTTAATATGACGGCCGGTGTGGCACTAATCCCGGTGGAAGTTCCATGATAAATGTAGGCTGCGCCGGCGTTGCCTGCATATTGATAAGCACCCACGATCACATCGCTGCGTCCATCACCATTCACGTCGCCGCTTGCCACGGAAGAACCGAAATAACTGTTTGCTGGTCCGTTCAAGACCCTGGCGGCGCTGGTGGACAATCCCGTCGCGCTGCCCATGTAAATGTAAGCCGCACCCGCATTGGCCGCAAGCCCGTAAGCCCCCACGATCACATCGCCATATCCATCCCCATTCACATCGCCCGCGCTCGCCACACTGCACCCGAAACCGGCATTGGCCGACGGGCCGGTTAACGTAGTATTGGCTGTGGTAGACAGCGGATCAATCGTCACCGGATAAGCTGCATTCGCCACCGCCACCACCAGGCTGAAATCGTGGTCATTACCCGTTTCCATTTTAGCGGCCAGCACATTTCCATTTGCGTCCCAGGCTTTGATGTCTTTGTAAATAACTTTGGTTGTCAGGTTTCCTTCTTCATTTTGCAGTGCAAATTGAAGCTCACTTTGATCTGTTTGGTTCACCGTCCATGCTTCCGAAAAACCCATTTTAACCCGAACTTCTCTGGCATTTTCGGAAGGCTTGTTTTTAATAATAAAATTCTGCCGCACACCGTCTTCGCGGTTCTGGTACTGAATCACCAGCTGGTTGTGGTGGGTAAAAGTGACTTCACTCGTGTCGGTAGCGATGGTTGGATTTTCATCATTTGAAATGGCCAGCACGCCGTCGGCATACAAGCCCTGAACCGTCATATCCAGTTTCCAGTTTTGCTGTGACGGGTGTTCCGAAACGCTGTTTGTCGATTTTTCAAGGTCCTGGCGATCCGGCATGTTCGATAATGTAAGACCGTCGGACCGGTACACGGACTGCATTTTCTGTTTTGGATTAATGCTGTTGACGCTGTCACCCGAAGATGCCACAAAATAGCTTTTACGCTCCATATCTCTCATCACCTGTTTGTACCAATCGCCTCCTTTTAGGGTTTCAATGTCGTCACCGGGCTCAGCCTTTTTGCTATTCGGCAAGGCCGTCTGGCCAGGGAAGGCAGGAAGTTTAGGTTTAAATGCAGAAGCCCGCTCGATTTGACTGCCGGATTGTACAGCAGCGATTTGACCAGCTGGCGAAAATATGCGGCGGATACCGGAAGCAATCAAGAGCGATGCGAGTAGGCAGGCCGTCCAGGTATAGTTACGTTTCATGACGATGTTAGTTTAGACCTTGTGATTCAGATTCAATGCAAGGTAAACCGGCCCGAAATCAGTTTTCCGGGCTTTGAGCAGCTGGCATACAATTCCTAGAATCCGGTGCGTTTTGTCCGGAAACTGGTCGGTCGGAAGATGGATAGGGTGTTACAATGCAGCCAATTTTTGAAGGAATTCGGCTTTGCGGCGCCTGGAAACCTCTATTTGTTCCCCGTTGGTGAGGATCACATATTCTTCCAGGCCGGGATGAAAGTATTCAACATAATGCAGGTTGATCAGATGCGACTGATGCACCCGGAAAAAATTGCACGGCGCCAGTATTTCCTCGTACTCTTTCAATGTCTTCGCGACCACGATTTCAGGCTTTCCGTCGATGTGAAAACGGCAGTAATTGCTGTCTGCTTCCACCCGGATAATGTTCGGAATATTGGCTGCCAGCAGTCCTTTGCTGGTAGGTAATAGCAGCTTCTGGGGCAGCGGAGGCTCTTTTTTTAAAACTTCTCCTCGCAAAAACTGTAACCGCTGCACCGCTTTCTCGAGAGCCTCGCCCAATTCCCGCAGACTGATCGGTTTCAGTAAATAGTCTACCGCTTCGGTTTTGAGCGCCTGTAATGCATACCGGTCGTAGGCTGTTGTAAAAATTACCGCGCAATTTCGGTTTGGAATCGCATCAACTACCTGGATACCATTTAGATACGGCATTTCGACATCGATAAAAAGCACGTCAGGCTGATGCTGCCCGATCATTTCGACTGCCTGGCGGCTATCGGTCGTGGAACCGGCAATGGATACTTTTTCGGAAAACCGGGCATTCAGCATCGCGACCAGCGTGTCGATGCAATGTTGCTCGTCGTCGATAATCAGGCAGTTAATCATGTTTTTGGAGCAGTGGTAAAGTAAGCAGAACGGTCGTGCCTGTTGCCTCGTTACCGTCGAATTTATCGATAATTTCCACAGAAGACCGCACATTGGTACCCTTTTTCAACCATTCGATCCTCTGACTTGAAATATTCATCGCCAGTGATTTTTTCTGAATACCATCCACCTTGATCTCCGCCGACTTGGCTCGCCCGATGCCATCGTCCTCGATGCGGCAAATCAGGTTTTCTGCTGTTTTTTCAATCACAATGTCGAGCCGTCCGTGCCCGTCTTTCTGGCTTAAACCATGCCAGATCGCATTTTCAATGTAGGGTTGCAGCAAGAGCGGCGGTATCAATGTCGATTCGGTATCGATGTTTTCGGCCACAGCAATGGTGTAGTCAAATTTCTGGTTATTGCGCCGCTGTTCCATTTCTATGTAAAGCCTCAGGGATGCCAATTCGTCGGTCAGATTGACGGATTCGTACAGCGAATTTTCCAGTACCAGCCGGATCAGCCGGGCAAATTTCGTCAGGTACTCGGATGCATCTTCCTGCCGGTTTTCCCAGATATATTTTTGAATGGAATTTAAGGAATTGAAAATAAAATGCGGGTTCATCTGGCTGCGCAATGCCTTCACTTCCAAAGTGGATTTCAGATTTTGAAGTTCGGCTTTGTTACGAAGCTGACGAATATAATACGCCACGCCAAACACAAAAACCAGTCCGAGGAGCAGTAAAATCAGCAGCGTTTTATTGCGGAAAGAAGCCTCTATTTCAAGGTCTTTGATCTGATTTTCACTTTGCAACAACCGGATCTTTTCCTCTTTCTGGGAGGTCTGGAATTCCGTTTGAAGCTTCGCAAGCTCCGTTTGCGCATTCTTGGTTTTGACCGAATCATTGATCGCTATAAAATCCTTTTGCAGTTCGAAAGCCTGCTTGTACTGCCCCAGGCGTTGTTTCACCGCAATGTGGAGTTTTAGCGCTTCCAGTTTGTAAGCATTCATGTCAATTTTTTGGGCTAAATCCAGCAGCAAATTCAAATGCTTATCAGCCGCTGAGTAGTTGTTCAGAGCGGTGTCTAATGTAGCATACACGAGCAGGCAGTTGATAATGTCGGTGCCTGGTTCGTTCTTTAAATGATAGTCGAGGCTTCTTTGCAGGGCAATCTTTGCGGGAGCGTACTTTTTTTCAGCGATCATCAGCAGCGCTTGCTTGATTTCAATGGAATGGATCGCCGCCTGGTTGTTCATTTTGACGGCAATCGCATTCGCTTTTGTCAAAAAGTACCGGACGGAATCCTGCATTTCCATGTTCAGATAGTAATCCGTCAAATTGACATAAGTCACCAACCTCGGATAATCGTCATTCCCCAGATAGGGCAGGGCCTGTAAGGTGTAGTAAATTGCCAATCGGTTATCATCCAGCTGGTTATAAGTCAGGCCGATATTGACCAACGCAGCTACGATGTTGCTCGAATCCTTCGTCAGCATACTCTGCCTTACCGCAAGCCGGTAGTTCTTAATGGCGTTGTCATATTCGTTGATGACCGCATAGCTGCTCGCAATGGTGGTTGTAGCCGTAATCTTCCGGGCATCCTTTTCGGACAATGGTTTAATCGCCTTTTCTAGCGCACGAATGTAAAAGATAAGCGAATCTTTCTCGTTGAGTGCCTGGTAGTTGTAGGCCAGCGACTGTAACAGGTATAATTTCTTTTTCAACGGGATATTCCGGTAGGCAGCCATCGATTTCCGGAAATAAAATGCCGCGCTATCGTGGCGGCTCGCATCATAGGCATCGCCCAGATATTGGTATAAAATCGGGCTTAATGTGTCTGTTTTGGCTTTTTTAGTAAATCCCAGCGCCATGTGGCACCATTCAGGCACCCGGGCGAAGGCCCGTGCATTGATTGAATCGCCGATTATTTTTTTCAGGTAAAACGCTTTCTCGCCGTCCGTGCGGAGCGCGTAAAACGGTGCCGGAAGTCGATTATTTGCCTGCCCCATCACCTTATACGTAGGGCATAGCAGTATGAAAAACAGTGCAAAGTTTTTAATCATTCGCCCACTTGAAAGCATCCCGAGGAAAGGTTCTTATCACAAGTGAAACGATGTCCTGATCTACTCAAAGACGAAGCAGCCAGGAGGTTCCGATACCGGCCAAAAGCAAGCTTACTGGCCGGCAGACAGTTTTTGACGGATAAGTGCATGGCGATATACCGTGATTTCATCCGCAATACGGTTTTGTTGCCCGGTAAATATTTCCGATTTCGTTACTCTCATGTAACTTAGATTATCGCTCTGTTTCAGAAAGGATCTTTTTTCATCCAAAACCATTTATTGATAATCTGTATGTTTTTTGACCCGGAAAATCATGTCGTAAAATTATGTGCCGAGGGAATCGCATTGGAAGGTGAACCCGAAAGGGCGGGTTTGTATTATCAAAAAGCCTGGGATGCGGCTGTCAACAATGAGGAACGATTCATTGCGGCTCATTACGTTGCCCGGATCCAACCCACAGTTTTGGAAAAGCTCAGATGGGATCAGATTGCCCTGAATGAGGCGCTGAGCGTTGACAAAGAATACATTAAGGCAGCGCTTCCGTCTCTGTATTTGAATCTTGGTAAATGCTATGAAGACAGGTCCGATTTCAAAGCGGCCATTGCGCATTACGAGCAAGGATTAACGTTCAGCAAGCATCTCAATGACGACGGGTATGGCACGATGGTAAAATCAGGGCTTGAAGGCGGTTTGAAACGGGTAGCATCAAATGCGGCGATTTGTGCAGAAAACCCATCACACAGATCGTAGCGATTGCTAAGCAGCTCCATCAGATTCTCTACCGGTTATATGGTACGGAATGTCCAGCACGATCATGGAACCGCCCTCGCTTATTTCTCTGGTCAGTGTCGCGCCGATGTAGTCGGCTCTGAGCGTGCAGTTTTTTAAACCTATTCCAATCGACCGGTGCCCTGATTGTTCGTTTTTGATGCCAACGCCGTTGTCCTCTACCACGATTCGTAAGGAACTGTCGAAGTAGATCAGTTGAATGGCGGCCTGATTTGCCTTGGCATGTTTCAGAATGTTCTGGATCAGTTCCGAAACGATACGGTACGCGTTCAGTTCAATGTCCCTGGCCAACCTCTGCTCGCGACCTGAGCAAAGGAACTGAAATCGGGTAGGAGCCGCAGGCAGCGCATGTATGAGCTGCGCCAGCGAGTTGGATAGGCCGATCCTGTCGAATTCGGGAGGCATTAAGTTGTGGGAAATCCGTCGCAGGTCTTCGCTGCTCTTTTGGATCAGCGGTTCCAGGGTCTCAAACTTTTTCCGGGTTTCAGGTGCTGTCGACTCTGCCATCAGATCGGAAATGCTTCTTCTGATGGTGGCCAGTGTGCCGCCGAGGTCATCGTGCAGGTCCGCCGCAATGCGCTGGCGTTCGATGTCCTGGGTTTGTAAAATAGAAGAAGTAAAGTCCTTTTGAAGCTGATTTAGTTTGAGGAGATATTTGTCCCGGTCCCATACCAGTTTGTAACCGATCCCTGCGCCCAGCACGACCACCTCGAATAAGGATGAGTAATGACTTAATTCATAAAACAACCAGGTACGCGGCAGACCCAATATGGAACCCGCAAACCATAGTGCCACAAGAAATAGCGGTGTGATGGCTGTGAGGTAGAGAACCGCTTCATATTTCCGCTGCATCAATCCGTAGCTGATCATCAGCGTGGCCGTCAGCATGGTGAGCAACCCGAGCAGCGAGGCTAACGACGCGTTGAGATCGCTGAAAGGGGACAGCCATCCATACAAGGTAAAAGCAAGCGATAAATATACCAGGGTGGTAGCTGCTGTGATTAACCATTTGGGTGCATAGGAGCGGATTTGCAAGAAGTTAATCGAGAATAAAATCATGAAAAAGTCTACCGCTCCGAGGAAAACAATGTTACTGTTCTCATCCAGAAACGGGATATTGATGTTGAAATTTCGTAATGAAATGCCTTCCAGATTAGCGATCGACAACCCGTAGAACAGGGAGTAGCCTGCGTAGTACAGCAGCAGCCGGCGCCGGGTGAACAGAAAAAGTATGACCATTAAGAAAGAAGCGACCGCCACAATGCCCAGGGCAAAGTACAAAAGCATATCGGCGGTGAACATGTAGTCGAAAAAACCTTCCTTGCTATATAAGCTGATCGGTATCAGAAGCGTGCTGTGTTTGCGGTGCACACGGCAGTAAGTGGTCAGGCGCTCTCCCGGCTGGATCTGTATTGGAAATGCAAAATTTCTGGTAAAAACCGGTTTTTCGGAAATAGGTGTTTCCCGGTCGAACCTTTCCTGGCGATATCGTATCCGGTTACTGGTATCCAAGACATAAAATGCCAGATCATTGACTTCCTTGAAATGCAAATGGGAAATCAGCGACTGCGGTTGGTTGCTCGTATTCCTGACAGTAAACCTGACCCAATGGTAGCGATGATCCATACCCAGATTGGGCAGGCTCTCTTTAACGAGCTGAAACTCGTTTCCGGCTTTGCGTACATCGTCAATGCCCCATGTGCTGTCGGGCGTGGTGAAGATATACAGATAACCGGACAGGTTATTCTTAACGAACCCGTCTCCAATCGGCACAGTCAGCGAACCGGATTCCCGGGACTGTACTTTTTGAGCGCCGGGGTTTGCTGCCAGGATAGTCAGGCAGGTCATCAGAAAAACAAAGATCAGCACCAGGCGCTTCGATTGTTCCAAAGTCGGAAGAGAGTAGGGTGTTGGTTATTTTACGAAATATACAAGAAGCGGGAGCATGTAAAAAATACCCCGATGAGGGTATTGCTGCAAGCGGTGATGTCGGGCGAAATTTGGTTTGGCCAAAAACCTCACGAAACCCAACGCTATCATATTCAATCCTGATGGTAAAACACCTGTTCCTTTTGTCTTCCGTTGGCATCAGCATCCCGGTCGGATCGAATTCGCCATCGACACCAGCGGAAAGATCTCAACCACGGTGCTTCAACAACCGGAAGGGAGATGTGCTGCTGCTGGGTTATAGCAAGGATACCAGAAAACGCTGCAATAAATTATTTTCGGTAGATTGGGGCATCTTTTACCATCTCTTTGCAAGATGCCGGATAGCCCCTACGATTACAGATTAAGTTGTTTTTCACCACTTCCCCCAAGCGCGTCGCCGTTTGGCCTGGATGCTATGTTTTTATTGACAATTGAAACTCCCAGTAATGAGCCTGCCAAGATGTTGTACAAAGTTCGTATCGAGGCAAACCGACACATCTCATCATTGTGGGAAGCTAGGTTGGCAAGTCCGGAAACAGATTTAACCTGGCTGCGACCGTTATTCTTCGCACTGGATTCCCTCATTCAGCAGCATTATCGAATGCACAAAAGCCTGCCCGGCACAATGGATGCTTACCGCAACGGACAGTATTATAATGGAGTCAGGTTTTTAATCAATAAGGAAGACCAGTTGGGTTGGAAGGAGCACGTTATCGTGTGCAGATAGCGCTTAATTCTCCGGAGACAGGACGGTCACCTCTTACAGCGGGTGCAGAGAATTTTATAAAAATTTGCGATACTTTTGGCTTTAAACAAGTTTATTCAAAACTTTGCTGCATTACTGATTTCAAGCGGATACCTTTCCCGACCTCATGGCTACGCGTAAACCGGATAATGATAGAGAGATTTTGTGCGAACTGGCCAGTGGAAGCGAATCAGTTT
Organism: uncultured Dyadobacter sp.; assembly: GCF_946482605.1. Next base: position 297,179 of record NZ_CAMLSE010000006.1, read on the forward strand.
TTGTACAGATCTTTGACGAGTACAGCCCCAAGATTTACAGACTTGCATTGAAATTCCTGAATTCCAGGGAAGCGGCCGAGGAAGTAGTCCAGGATGTCTTCATGGACGTATGGCTGAGGCGGGAAAAAATGGCAGAGGTATTAAACTTTAGCGCCTACCTGCACGGAATGGCTAAAAAGCAAATATACGACGCCTACCGTCACAAGTCCGCTTTTATAGAAATGGTCCACGAGTTCAGCTACCGGGAGCAAGCGGAAAACCCAACCGAGCGGATGCTGCACGAGGGGGAGCACGAGCAGTTGTTGCAACAGGCGGTCAGCGAGCTACCCGATCACCAAAGAAAGATCTTCGAGCTGGCCCGGGAAGAGGGGTTAAGCCACGAGGCCATAGCGCAGCGAATGAACTTGTCCAGATTGGCCGTTAAAGCGCATATGAAGCGTATTCTCCGATTTATCCGCACACGACTTGCGCCTGTTTTGAAGGCCGAGACACTTCTTTGGCTTCTTCTCCTCTCAGTTAAATAATCCAGACGTCATTACCGGCCGCAAAAGTCTGCTTTCTCCGATATGCCCGGAATGGAAGGAGCGCAATGGCCATGCAGGGAAATTAAAGTAAATTTTTTTAGAAAAAATTGCCCCCTACTGTGTTTTCGCAGGACATGTAGAGTAATGGGCTGTGCGCAGCTCTGAAACGCTGTCAAAAAGCATAAGCAAAACGATGTCCTGATGAGTGCAGACAACAATGCCGAGGGCCCGGAAGATCTCTATCAACGGCGCTTGAAACGGTTTGATTTTTTGATGAACAGGTACCTGGCCCGGGAAGCGTCCGATCCGGAGCAAGAGGAACTGCATAGCCTGACTGAAAATGGGTTTGGGGAGCGTTTTCGTGGGTGGCTCGATGAGCATGAACGTACGGACTCCGGAACAGCGAACCTTTCCGGCAAAGCCAGGCAGGAAATCCTGAACAATATTTTAGGCAGCACCCGTGCCAAAACCAGGCCAGTTACCCTGTGGTGGGGTTGGGCTGCGGCTGTTCTGATCGCTTTGGGCGGTGTAGCCTGGTTTACGGTTCGCAACCATGATTCAGCCCAGGTCCGGTTAAGTCAGCAACCCACCTCAAACCAGGAAGATGACTGGCGGGTGGTGAAGGGAAAGCAGTTTCTGAACCTTCCCGACGGGAGCAGTGTGCTGATGAACCAGGGCAGCGAGCTAAGCTATTCCATTGCATCTTTCCAAGGCGGATCGCGGGAGGTAACCCTGAACGGAGAGGCGTACTTTGACATTGTCCGCGATCCCGAAAAGCCATTCCTTGTTAAGACCGGGGCGGTGGTCACACGCGTACTCGGAACGTCCTTCAATGTGAACATGCGCCAAAACAAGGTGGTGGTGACGGTAACCCGGGGGCTGGTGGAAGTAGGAGGTGAACATCGTGTGTATGCCAGGATCAGGCCTGACGAACAGATTACCGTCGATACGCAAACAGAGCAATTCAATACCGCGTCGGTGAGTGCCGGACAAGAAATTGGCTGGAAGGAGGCCTACCTGGTTCTGGACAATATTGATCTGGAAAAAGCCGGTAAGCTGATCGGAGACCATTACGACGTAAAGCTAGTCTTCACCCAGGAGGAGGTGAAAAAATGCCGCATTACCGCTTCGTTTCTCAACAATGAAGACCTCGCGACAGTGCTGACGGTGCTTTCCCGAATGATCGGAGCCTCTTATGAGATTCAGGGAAATACAGTTACGATCGCAGGAGGGAGCTGCGGTTAGGCGATAGGCCGCTATACAAAGGATGATGGAAATGCTTAAACCCTGAGACAATGACGCAACTTAAAGATCTACCCATTTTTGCCAGAGACGGCTGAGCAACTGCGAAATGCATTGACAATTCATAGAAAAGCCCTTCGGCGGCAACCGAAAGGCTTTCAGGCCCGCTAGTTAGGCGTAACAAACGGGTATCGCTTTTAATAATAGACCATCACTAAAAACGTCTGGTAAATGTATAAAAATTTTATCACATGGGGAAGGTGTATGCTTTCCGCCCATCAGCCCAGTATTCAATTCATTATGCGCTCAGGGTTGTTCTACTTAATTATTGCCATAAGCTGTACACAACTGCTGGTGGCCCGCCCTTCCGATGCCCAGTCCCTGGCCGACATTCAGGTTTCTTTGCAGATGAAAAATGAAGGGGTTCGCGATTTATTCGGTAAAATCGAGAAGCAAACCTCGCTTCGTTTTGCTTTCATCGAGAACCAGGTCGACGCCGACGCGCGCTTCGTGCTGCGCAAAGGAACCTACCGGGTGGCAGACGTGCTCGACCGCATGCTGGGCTCGCTCCAATTGACGTATATGAGTACCGGTAATGTGGTGTACATCATCCGGATTCCACAAAATGCCCCGGGGAGTAAAGCGACTTCCTCCGCGGATGACCGGCAACAGCCGGTTGAACATCCCGAGGTAAAATCGATGCAGGTGCAAGGGACGGTGGCCGACGAACACGGCGCCATTCTGCCGGGTGTCAATGTCATCATCAAGGGAACGCAGCAGGGAACAACTACCGATGGAAACGGAAAGTTTAGTCTGGATGTACCCGATGAGAATGCGGTGCTGGTGTTTTCGTTCGTGGGCTACGTGAGTCGGGAAATAGTGGTAGGCAGCAAGACGCTGATCGACGTGGCGCTGAAAGTGGATGAGAAGAGTCTTGAGGAAGTGGTAGTGGTAGGCTATGGCACTCAGAAAAAAGTGAATGTGATCGGCTCGGTGGCCACCATCAGCGCACAGGCTGTTGAAAACAGATCGGCTTCGACTTTGTCCTCATCGCTGGCCGGATTAGCCGCCGGCGTCAATGTGCAGGCTACGACAGGCCGGCCCGGCGCGGATGGATCCAGCATACGGATCAGAGGGACGGGTACATTGAACAGTACATCGCCGTTGGTAGTGATCGATGGGGTGGTGGGTTCCATGGACGCGGTAAATCCCAACGATGTGGAGAGTATTTCCGTGCTTAAGGATGCGGCCACGGCGGCTATCTATGGTTCGCTGGCGTCAAACGGCGTGATCCTGATCACCACAAAAAAGGGCACGAAAGGCAAAACCACGGTGAATTACACGGTGATGACCTCGCTGCTCCGCCCGAACAACATGCCGGAATTTGTAACCGACTACGCGCGACATATGCGGCTGGTCAATGAAGGCTTTAATAATCTCAGGCAGGCCGCCGTATATTCCAATGCAACCATTGACAAATGGGAGGCGGCGAAGGCTAATCCGAATGGCGTTACCGACCACGGCTTTCCCAACAAAGTGGCCTACCCGAATACCGATTGGGGAAAGGTATTGTTTGGCGAACGCAGGTTGTTGCAGAATCACAACCTGACCCTCAATGGTGGTTCGGAGAATACCCAATACCTCTTTTCGGTGGGGTACTTTAATAATCCGGGCACAATGCCCAAGACCGGTGCCGACAATGTCCGGATGCGGATCAACCTGCAATCGAAGGTCGCTAAATTCCTGACCGTGGGGACGCAGACGTTCGGCGATCTTCAGAATACTAGTGTCGCCGATGTAGCGACTGCCTATTCCTACCTGACCCAGACCGTCCCGGGCGTTTATCCGGTTTACAATGGCAGGTATGGCTTTCCGGCAGCGGCAGAGGAATCTGCTACGGCCAATAATGCGATAGCCTGGTTGTATGGACAGGGGGGAAGCAATCAGGTAAGCCGTATCAACACGACGGTATTTGCCAGACTTGACCTGTTTAAAGGACTGGAATTTGAATCAAAGATACACTACAACCAGGGCTATACGGAGAATAACACGCATCCTGTTCCCTACGAAAAGTGGAACTTCGCAACCAACACATTGAGCACTGCGGCTCAGCCTGCCGCGCAAATGACTACGCGCTACTCGTTGTACAAAAACCGTAATTTGATCCTGGACAACGTGCTGCGGTACAGCGGGGAATTTGCAGGGCACGATATAGGCGGACTGATCGGATACAATCAGCAGTATTTCAACCAGTATAACTTTGATGCTTCCAAACAAGGGCTGGCCCATCCCGACCTTACTACGTTAAATTCGGGCACGGCTATGACCGGGATCAACGGGGACGAAACAGATTACGGACTGAAATCGGTTTTCGGGCGGGTCAATTACGCATTTAAGAAACGGTATCTGGCTGAGGCGGTGTTCCGGTATGATGGTTCGTCCCGTTTCGGAGCGTCGAGCCGCTGGGGCTTTTTCCCGGCTTTTTCGGCGGGTTGGCGGATCTCCGAGGAAAGCTTCATGCAGCCGGTGAACGAAGTATTTGATGACATCCGGATCCGTGCCTCATGGGGCCGCACCGGAAACAATGCTGCGGGAAATTACGACCATTTGCCTGCCTATGGGACCGTCAATTACTCCTTCAACAATGCGGCGGTGAAGGGGCTGGCCCAGACCAAGACCGGCAACCGCAATCTGAGATGGGAAACGACGACCACAACCAATATAGGCCTGAGCGGTTTGGCGCTCAAACGCAGGTTGAGTTTCGAGATAGATGCCTATCGGGGCTTCACCGATGGTATCCTGTTTGCTCCGAACGTCCCGCTGACCGTGGGAACGGCCAGTCCGGCAACGATGAATATCGCCGAAGTCACCAAGCGTGGGATCGAGCTCAGCATCGGCTACCAGGATCGTATCAGGGATTTTCAGTATTCGGTCTCGGCCAACTTCGCTTACAATACCAACCGGGTCAACACTTACAAAGGCCCGTTGAGAGAAGGGTTCGTCACTGATGCTGCGGGAGGCAGCCTTTACCAATCCAATATCGGTACGGTATCCACCGGATCGACTGAGCGGATTCTGGAAGGTCATATGATCAATGAACTCTATTTGTACCCTGTGTACGAAGGCTCAGGCAGTTATTCGCTGAGCGATGGCTCCGTGAATGTGAATGGGGGGCCACGCGATGGGATGATCAGGACGCCGCAGGATCTGGAATGGTTGCGGCGCATGGTCGATGCCGGCTACCGGTTTCAGCCAGCCGATGGAGTCGATCCGACCAAGATATGGTATGGTGATCTGATCTATGCCGATGCCAATGGCGACGGTATTTATGGCAACGTATATGATCAGCAGTTCACCGGCAAGCGGGCTACGCCTGCCATCAACTACGGATTGACACTCAACATGTCGTACCGTGGTTTCGACGTTTCGATGATTTGGTCGGGTGCGGCCGGTGTGCATTATTACTGGAATACGCTGTACCTTAATCAATCGATTGTTGCACAGGGAAAGTCCGTGCCGACTTTGGTAGCCGACAATCACTATTACTACAATGAATCGAATCCCGGCGACCCGGCTAATAATTTGAGCGCGCATTATCCCCGGTTAAAAGCGATAACTGATGCGCAGAATGGCCGCACCAGCAACTATTACCTGTACAACGCTTCATTCGCGAAACTTCGCAACCTTCAGCTGGGCTATACCCTCCCGGGCCGGTTGACGAACAAACTAGCGATGAGCAGGCTACGACTATACTTAGCCGGTGAGAATCTGCTGACGCTCACCAGGTTTCCGGGACTCGATCCTGAGCTCGGGCCCAATCCGAATTATCCAACCATGCGCCAGTTTTCGCTGGGATTGAATGTTACATTTTAAAGACGAAAGATCATGAAGAAGATCCTGGCCATAGTCGCGGCGCTAAGCGCTTTTGCTTGTCAAGACAATTTATTAGATACAGCTCCTTACTCGTCGGTTTCGGATGCAACGATGTGGACGACCGACAATCTGACCGATCTGGGGGTCGCCGGCGTGTACAACACACTACGCCTTGAAATGGGCCACAGCGGACTTACGACCGTGCATGAACTTTATCAAACCGACCGTTTTGGATTTACGGGGCAGGGCCGCTGGGACGAGCCGCTGCTGCGGGGGACGATCACGGCGGGAGACGGTATGTTTGCAAAGGTTTGGCAACATATGTATGAGGGAATCCAGCGGGCCAATGACGCACTTGCCAGTATTCCCGGGAAGTCCCCATCAAGCGAGGTAAAAAAGGCACGTTACCTGGCCGAATGCAAATTTCTGCGAGCGTATTTTTATTTCCGGCTCAATCAGCTCTACAAAGGCGTCCCCATTTATCTGGAACCTTTCACGCCGGTGGAGGCGACTAAACCCAGGTCGTCCGAGGCTGAGGTTTGGAATCAGGTGATTGCTGATCTGGGCGACTGCATTAACGAACCGAATTTCCCGGACCGTTATGCTGCCGGAAATGCCGATTATGGTCATGCCACCAAAAGTGCCGCCTATGCATTGCGCGGGAAAGTGTACATGTATCTGAAACAATGGGAGAAGGCAGCGGCCGATTTCGGAAAAGTGAAGGGCGCAGGGCATACTTTGTTTGCAGATTACAAGGCGTTGTTTACAGAAGCCAATGAGCAGTGCCCGGAAATGATCTTCTCGCTGCAGCACCGGGGAGAGCAGGGTTATGGAAACAACTTTCAACTGTTTGTAGGCTGGCCTTCGGCATTTCGCCGTGGCTGGAATTACTATATGCCATCGCCCAATCTGGTGGACCTTCACGAGAATATGGATGGTTCCAAATTTAAGTGGGACAATGTAATACCGGGCTACACCGCTCTGACGGAAGCGGAACGGGAGGTGTTTTTCTTGAGAAACAACCTGACGACCGAAGAATACGCCGCTGCGAATGCGCGGGGAGCTAAGATGAGCCTTTACCTGCCGCAGGGCAACGAAGAGCGGATCAGAAAGGCCTATGTAAACCGGGACCCGCGTTTGCAGGCCAATGTACTCACCCCATACGCGACATTCCGGGGAGCGTTCAACTTCACCGATGTCGAAAGTGAACAAACGATGAGGTGGCCATTCCGGGGCCAGGCAGCCAAAGGGGGCGATATTCAAAGTGACACTCAGATTAATTTTTACTATTTCTACCGGAAGTTCGTCATCGAAGGGGTTTCGGGGCTGCTGGATCGCAACTACGGGCCTACCGATTTCCCGATCCTGCGTTATGCCGATGTGCTGCTGATGTGGGCTGAGGCCTTAAACGAATCGGGCGCAATGGCCGAGTCGGTAGAGAAAGTAAATGAAGTCCGCAAAAGAGCCGGGGTTGCTTTGCTGAATTCGAACGGGGCGACCGCCGTGAACGGGCAACAGGACCTGCGTGAGCGAATCCGCAATGAGCGGAGGGTCGAATTCCCAGGCGAAGGCATCAACTATTTTGATGAGCTGCGCTGGAAAACCTGGGGTGATAAAGTCTTCTATCCCGGTAACGGCAGAAAGCAAGCCTGGGGCGGTAATGTAAGTGACTACTCCTACAAAGGCGATTTTCTGAATACCTGGCCCATACCCACCGGAGAGATCCAGATGAATCCGAAACTGGTCCAGAACCCGGGATGGATCGATTGACCTGAAAAAGATCCCCGCACGCAGGTACGCGAGGCGGGGATCTTTTTTGCACAGGCAAGTCTGATTTGAACAAGTCACTCCGCTTCAATATCCATGCGGCGCAGCAGACCATCCTGCAAAGTGTAAATGTGCTTTACGATTCCGTCAAAAATCGTATTCCCTTCCAGGTCCTTCACTTTTTGGGCGACCCTGATCTCCACAGTGCCGTCAGCCCGTTCTGTAAATCCGGCAGGTTCCACAATGGGATTGATTTCTGTCCATTGTCTTGTCCAATAGTCCCTGATTTCCGTGTGTCCGGCCACATAACCTCCCTCGAACGCCTTCGGCCATTGTATATCCGGATGCATTGTAGAGAGCGCCGTGTCGATGTCCCTTGCATTGAAGGCGGTATAGGCTTTCCGGATCAATGCTTCATATCCGGATGTGATAGTGACCGTTTCGATGTGCGAATGCTCTACGGTGATATTGACCGAACGTTCGCCCTTCGGCCGGGTGCGGTGGATGGTATTTTTAGGAATTGTGAAGAGTTGCCCGGGTAGCAGCTCGACCGTTTTATTTTCAAGGTCGATGATCAGAATCCCCTCGATGGTCATGAAAGTCTCGTCGGAATTGGGATGATAATGCCAAAAATAACTTTCGGTCATCACACTGAGTCTGACCACATGGTCATTCGGCTCGGCTACGGTAAAATTCGCATATTGCCCGGCAACCGACCGGGCTATTTCGCCCAGATCAACCGGGATAAGGGAAGCTGCTTTCATAGGTTATGTAGTACAACAAAGGCTCAGTTGACGAAAATTTAAGTTTCCGTGGACGAAGTTACATTCACTTATGCTACCTTTTCGTCAAAAAGAGTGATTTCGCGGGCCAGCACGCGGATTGCGTGTAAACGAAACAAGCGCATGAGTTTAGCATTAAGGCGACATATCGAAAAAGTTACACCGATGGCCGATGCCGAATTTGACTACATACTTTCTCACTTTAAGGTCAAAAAACTCAAAAAACACCAGTTTCTGATTCAGGAGGACGATAGGGTGATTTATGATTATTGGGTGGTCAAAGGGTTGCTGAAAGCCTATTATACCGATCAGGATGGGAAAATGCACATTCTCCAGTTCGCGATGGAAGACTGGTGGGTATCTGATTATCAGGCTATTATCCATAGTGCTCCGGCGAATATTACCATAGATTGCATTGAAGACAGCGAATTATTGGCTATATCATTGGAGGACAAAGAAAAGCTATGTTCCGAACTGCATACTGTTGCTAATTTCTTTCGGAAAAAATCCAATGCGGGTTATGTGGCACTTCAGCAGCGTATTTTACTTCTGCTCAACAAGAACCCCCAGGAAAGATATAACAGGCTGAATGAATTGAGTCCCCGTTTGCTGCAACGCATACCTAAGACGCTTCTGGCTTCATACTTAGGTGTTTCAAGAGAAACATTGAGTCGTATAAGCCATCCGTAGTGTGATTGTAATCACACCAATTTTGTGATTTGCTCCCTTTTTGCCGGTTCTGTTTTGCCGCAACTTTGTAAGGTCAAACGACACTGCTGAAATGCCTTTGGCCATCTCAAAGCCGAAAGCCAGGAAGTGTCCCAATTTAACTTTATCAAATGAAGATGATCAGAACCGGAATAATGGCTTTTACCTGCTGCGCCATTTTTTTGTCAGTAACTGTTGCAGCAGGTCAATCCAAAAAGGAAAATACGATGAAAAAAAAGATTTTGTTTGTGGTAACCAGCCATGATAAAAAAGGGAGTACCGGTTTGCCGACCGGTTATTATTTAAGCGAGGTAAGCCACCCCTGGAAGGTGCTGAGCGACGCGGGTTATGAGATAGATTTTGTGAGTCCCAAGGGAGGAGAACCACCCGTGGATGGATTTGATTTGACGGATCCGGACAATAAGGCCTTTTGGGAAAATGAATACTACCATCAGAAAATAGCCAATAGCTACAAACCTTCCCAGGTGAGCCCAGAGGAGTATGTCGCTATCTACTATGCCGGCGGACATGGCGCTGTCTGGGACCTGCCCGACAATGCGGAGATCGCCGCAATCGCTGCCCGGATATATGAACATAACGGTATTGTCAGCGCGGTTTGCCACGGTCCTGCAGGGATTGTCAATATTAAGTTGAGTAATGGAAAATATTTGATTGAAGGCAAAAAGGTAAACGGGTTTTCAAATGAAGAAGAAGAGGCGGTAAAGTTGGATCAGGTCGTTCCTTTCCTGCTGGAAGACAAACTCAGAGCGCGTGGCGGCATTTACGAGAAGTCGGGCGTGTGGCAGCAGCACGTCACCATCGACGAGCGGCTGATTACCGGGCAGAACCCGCAATCGGCGCATGCAGTAGGTTTGGCACTATTGAACATGCTCGCAAAATAGCGTGGTTAAATGCAATTGGCTGGGGCCTAAAATGAAATGCAGATCGAATGGTGATTTGTGGGAAAAGTCGTTACTATCCGCAAAAATTACGGCAACAGAGAGTTATTTTTTTATTGAAAAAGTATAATTTATTATAAATAATATTTAAAATATAAAGATAGGGTATTCTGACAGTTACTTATATTTATGTTGTTTTTGTTCAAACACTAAATGTAACTATCTATGCTGCCGACTTCTACCCGATTTTTCACAACGCTGATTAATCTTTTGTTTTCGGCCACACTCATCTCCACATTGTTTGCGCAATCCCCTTCTCCATCAACAGTACTCACCGGTCCGTCGATTGGAAGTAAATTTGGGTCCACTATCGCCACAGCCGGCGACATCAATGGAGATGGATACAGTGACGTTCTGATAGGAGCACCCTCATACGATTCCAGAGGGGCTGTTTTTGTCTACATGGGATCACCAAACGGATTGGCGACGACTCCCGCTTTCACACTTTCAGGTCCGGCGGAGAATAGTCAGTTTGGAACAAGTGTGGGCACGGCCGGCGATGTTAATGGTGATGGATTTTCGGATGTCATCATTGGAACAGTGGTGAGCCCGGAAGCTGGTGCACCGTCCATTAGTTCTGCTTACGTATATCTGGGCAGTGTTGTTGGTTTATCTTCCGTACCCGCCAACATGCTTGCCGGCACCGAAGCTGGCTATTTTGGCACCTCATCTGTTTCGGGCGTCGGGGATGTCAACGGGGACGGGTTTTCAGATGTGATGATCGGTCGAAAGCAGGTTGTCTCTGACCCAAAGGTTATGCTCTACCTGGGAAGTAGCGATGGACTGCCTAGCCTGCCGTCTCAGACGTTGTCCCTCTCTTTAACAAACTATTCATTTGGAGGAGCAATAACTGGAATGGGTGATATGACCGGTGACGGGATCTCAGAAGTATTAGTCAATGCGTTCCGTCATCAGGATGGCCAAGGCGCTGTCTATCTCTATGAGGGGAGCTCACTGGGTTTGAAAGACACCCCTTTGTCGATAACTTACGGAACCGCCAACGGAGCCTTCGGTAGTAGTATAAGCAGTACTGGCGCTATGGATTTTGTTGGTGGAGCTCCTGGCGTAATTATCGGCGACCATACGGGAAAAGGCAAAGCCCATATTTATTTAGGCGGCGTGATCGGTTTAAGCGAAACTCCCGGTATCACACTCCCAGGGGTAATGCCGGAAGATAATTTTGGATTTAGTGTTTCTACCGCGGGAGATTTTGACGGGGATGGTTATCCAGATGTTTTGATAGGTGCTGCCAGCTACGATAGCGACGGTAATAGCCATGTGTATTTTCACAAGGGTGTTTTGGGAGAGTTGCATTCATGGCGATCTCAGGATCTCATATCGCCGCAAGCTAACAGTGCTTTTGGCAAAAGTCTGGCTTGTGCCGGCGATGTAAATGGTGATGGTTACAGCGATATTATTATTGGTGCTTTTGAAGCTGATTTAGAAACCGGCGCAGTCTACGTGTATGAGGGAGGGGCGGCTGGCCTTTCCGAAGCTGACACAAGAGGTTTTAAAGTGAGTTTTTTTGATCATGAGGCTGGACGTAGCGTAGCAGGTGCCGGAGATGTGAATGGGGACGGATTTGCTGACATCATCGCTGGCCTCGGTTCCCCGAAAGGAGCTGGTGTTTACCTCGGAAGCACGGAGGGTGTTTCATATCTTGCCGATTTTAGCTTAGTAGAACAGGAGGAAGGAAGCGGGTTTGCTAAGAAGGTCGCTGGTGCAGGTGATGTAAATGGGGATGGCTTCGGCGATGTTATCGTCGGCGCACCTGAGGCCGGCTCAGGATCAGGTGCAGCGTATCTGTATCTAGGGGGCGCGGGTGGCCTATCAACCACGCCCGTAAATACTTTGAAAGTTGCCTCTGCAAAACAGCTCGGTTTCAGCGCGGCAAGTGCGGGAGATTTGAATGGAGATGGATTTGGTGATGTCGTCGTCGGTGCACCTGACCTTGCTTCTGGAACCGGTTCCGCCTATATCTATCTTGGGAAGTCGTCGGGGTTAGATATTGCGAATCCGATTCTGCTTAGCAATTCCGACTTTCGCTATTTTGGCCATAGTGTCGCCGGCGCCGGCGATGTAAATGGTGATGGATTTAGTGACTTGATCATCGGGGCGCCCACATTCTCCGGCATTCCCGGTGCTGCGGTGCTGTATTACGGCAACGCAAGCGCTTCGTTTACCAATCCTGCGGTCATTCTAACCTCGAACGGCTTTTCCGATTTTTACGGGTTTGGCGTCGCTGGTATAGGCGACGCCAATGGGGATGGTTTTAGTGACATCGCGGTCACTGACCCGACGTACTCGTCAAAGGATGGTCGCGTTTACATTTACTACGGCAGTTCATCAGGGATTCAACCGACCGGTTCCCAGGCTATCGAAAGTCCTGATAGCGCAGGTATGTTAGGATGGAGTGTTTCCGGTGCCGGTGATGTAAATGGGGATGGATATAGTGATTTGGTAGCAGGAGCATTGACTGCCTTCAATGCAAAAGGCGCGCTCTACGTTTTTTTTGGGTCTGAGAATGGCATTCATGTTATCCCGGACCAATTTTTTACAGGATTCTTTGAGCGCGATTTTGTAGGACGCAGTGTCGGTGCTGCCGGAGATGTTGATGGAGATGGATTCAGCGACGTGATTTCCGGTAGGACCAACCTTGGCATCAATGGCGACGGCCACGGTGTTGTAGTTGATAATACTTCCAGTGGGCGAGCTTCCGGCAGTGTAGCGATCTGGTTTGCCAATAAGATGGGTAGTCAACATAAATCCCTTCGGCTCTACAATACTGATCTGAAAAGTCGAATTTCGGTTGAAAATATTGGCAATAATCAATTTGGAATCGGGGTATTCCTAAGGCCGCTTATTGGGGGGGCGAAGGCCCGGTTAGTATGGGAAACTCAACCAAATGGGCATGGTTTCCAGCATAGTAGTCCAATCGGCAATTCCAACTATTTTTCTGGAAGCCAGTCATTCTGGACCACTTGTGAGGGTGTAACGGAGTTTAAGACATTAATTGACAAATCTTCGGGAAAAAATACAAAATTCAGGGTTCGTATGCAGTATAAACCCAGCAATTTGCCCTTTGGGCAGACCTTTGGCCCGTGGATTTACCCACAAGATTATCTCAATGGCAATCTGGGACAGACCGGCGCTCCGCTGCCTGTTAGTTTGATGTCATTCTCGGCAAGAAAGGAAGGCGGAGCAGCGCTGCTCAGGTGGGAAACCTCCTCCGAGGTAAATAGCGACCGATTTGAGATCGAGCACAGTACCAGCGGCAGGACGTGGCATGTTATAGGGACGAGTTCGGCAAAAGGCGATGCACAGACGGAAAGGTCATATACGTTTGTTCATCCCAATCCCGTTCCCGGACTAAATTTCTACAGATTGAAAATGGTAGACAAAGACGAGACTTTTACTTACAGCCAAATACGAACCTTATCAATACTTCCAAGATCGCGCTTTACAATTCACCCTAACCCTGTTAGTAACCGATTGGAAATTACGCTCGGGGACGAAAGGGAATGGACTGTGGTGAAAACTATCACCATAATCAATGCCAAAGGTCAACTGGTTTATTCCCCTGGCAAGCCAATCGACAGAGCTGTTAACATCGAAAGCCTCCCCGCCGGGGATTACATAATTTCAATCGAGTTTGAGTCAAATATCAGCTATCACACGAGGTTTTTTGTCACGAAGTAATTTTGTGAGCAGCTTCGTAGTACCATGTTTTTCAAAGTTTCACATATCTAAAATTCCAGGAGCAGTGACCCCAGGTAATATCCACTCTCATGGCCTACCTCAGCCGGTGAGCGGGAGGGATATTTTTTAGATATCGGAAGTGAACGTATGAATCTGAAAACGCGAAGGTATTCCGGGTATGTCAAAAAAGGAAAAGGGTCCGAGAATCTCCGGCCCTTTCCTTGAATTCATTTTTTTGCAACTTCTAGAAGACCTGATTGGTCAGATCCAAAGTTGATCATTGCACATGATTTGTCTATCCATTAGGCCCGCACTTCAATATCCATCGTTCTGTTTCAGATTGGAGTTTTTATTCAGCTCCGGGCGCGGAATGGGCAGCAGGCTCCGGTAGGCGCCATTGGGTTTATGCGAAAGCCATGATTTGGTCGTGAAAATACCGAACCGGATCATATCCTGGCGGCGACGGCCTTCCTGGGCAAATTCCCAGCCCAGTTCGTCCAGAAAACGGCCGTATCTGATATCGGCACCACCTTCCTGCGTGGATGCAGTGCTGTTGCGAAGGCCGTAATCATAGCTGCTTCCCTTCATCAGATCAGCGCCTGTAACAGTGGCTTTGGAAGGGGATGCTTTGAAGTTCCGCGCCCGCACGTTTGTCACGATAGCTGCCGCCTCGTCGGCTTTCCCGGTTCTCAACAGTGATTCCGCCTTCATCATCAGCACATCGGCGTAGCGTAGCAGCGGCCAGTCATTACTTAAATTCACAGTCGTGCCTTTCTCGATCTCAAATTTCCCGAGTCTGAAACCGTGTATTTCTTCGGATTGATCCACACCGGGCAGTTCATTGATGTAATGAAGCGGCTTGCCCGCAAAAGCGCCCAACGTGCAGTTGAGAGGTGTGCCGCCAGAAGAATATTGAGCTCCCTGTATCCAGTTGCTGGTCAGGCGCTCGTCATTTTTATCAAAAGAATTGATAAACTGAGGAATAGCACAAATCCCGCCCCAGGGCGTATTCAACAGGCCGTATGTCGCCTGATTGGCAGGCTGAAGTGTTTCCATGTGGATCGAGAAGCCGTTCCAGTCGGTCACATATTTGATGTCGAAAGGAATGGCGAAAATGATTTCTTTCGATGATTCGTTGTTGGTTTTAAAAACCTCCTTCTGCGTCGCTTCGAGCGCATAACCCGCCCCGGAATTGATGACCGCATTGCAATGCGCTATGCACTTGTCCCAGGCCGCAGTACCGGTGAAGACTTCCGCGTTCAGATACATTTTGGCCAGCAAGGTATGGGCAGCCCATTTATTGAACCTTCCGTAAGTGGTAGGGTCATTCTTGTCCGATAGTAGAGGCAGGTTTTCGGTGATGTCCTTTACGATGAATTCGAATACCTGTTTGCGGGTGCTTTGCTCAGGCAGGAAACCGGCCGGAACATCGAACTGGGTAATGATGGGGACATTTCCGAAAATGTCGCAAAGGACATAGTAATAGGAGGCCCGCAGCACTTTCAGCTCGGCTATCACTGCCTCCTTGCCGTCTGTGAATGGAATGCTGCCGGATTCGATCTGGTAAATGATCCGGTTACAGTTGGCGATGCCGGCATAGGTACGGTTCCAGTTGTTGACTGCAATCTCGTCGTCGGCCGTCCACTTGTGATCGTGAATGCGCCGGTACACGCCCCCGTCTACCCAGCCATTGGGGCGGGCGGGCATTACCAGCTGGTCGCCGGACACCTCCTGTGTTCGGAATAGCCCGTTCCACTGCTGCAACACGTCCCGCCAGTTGGTATAGGCGGCGCCCACCAGCGAGGCTACATCTCCGGATGCAGGGGTGAACTGGCTTGCAATGATCCTGTCGAAGCTTTCATCCTTCAACTCCGTGCAGGAAGTGATCCAGAGCAAAGGAAGTAATGCAATCTTGCTTTTTATGATGTACTGAATGTTTTTCATGATCGGGAATGGTTAGAGAGTTTACAAAACAAGGTTCAGGCCCAGTGTGAATGTGCGCGTTGTAGGATATTTGTCGCGGTTATCATTCCCGGGTGCTAATCCAAGCCGGTCTACCTCCGGATCTATACCTTTGTACTTTGTGAAAGTGAAAGTGTTCAATGTGGAGCCGTAAATCCGTATGGATTTGATAAACTTGTTCTTGAAGCCGTTGATGTCATAGCCCAGCGTGATGTTGTCAATTTTCCAGAAATCGCCGTTTTCGACATAGTAGCTGTTAAATTCCTGCGGCATCGAGGGGCTCAGTACAGCTTTGCCAAACACTTTATCGTAAGCCGACTTGATGTTGTTGTACTGCTGCAATCCGGTGCTTTCGAAAAACATGCGCTGGTAATTCAGGATCTGATATTTGAATGCGCCACGCATGGTCACCCCCAGATCGAACTTCTTGTAACGAATGTTGTTGTTGAAGTTTAAATAAAATTTCGGAAGGCCATTTCCCAGCACCCGCTTGTCTTCGAACGCATGTTGGAAGTCGGCATAAGCCTGTGGCTTCCCGTCCCTGCCTTCGTAGATCCACTTGCCGTCTTCTGAAATATCGACGACCTTGAAGCCATAAAAATCACCGACCTGCTCACCGATTTTTACAATATGGGTGAAGGTCTGCACCGGGTCGCCGGTCGCACCGGTCACAAAATAGTCATTGGTCGATTTATAAATTTCGTTCGACAGACTTACCAGCTTGTTGGTATTCCTGGAATAATTGATACTTGCATTCCAGACCAAGTCTTGGGTCTGAACCGGAACAAAATTGACCAGGACTTCAAGGCCCTTGTTTTCCATGATCCCGACATTCGCTCTCGTAGAAGTGTACAGGTTTGGCGGGCTTGGTACCTGGAAATCGTAAAGCAGTCCGTTGATCCGGCGGTTGTAATAGTCAATGCTACCGCTGATCCTCGATTTCAGGATCGAGAAATCAAGCCCGATGTTAGACTCGTGTTTTTCTTCCCATCGCAGGTCCGGATTCGGGTTTTGTGCAGGCACCAGGGTTTGAATCCACTTCCCGTTTGAATAAAAATATTTTTGGTAGTTCAGGATCGCCACACCCAAAAACAGGTTGCTGGGTTGAGTACCTGTCACGCCATAACCAGCCCTCAGTTTCAGGTCGTCAAACAGCTGCTGGCCTTTCATAAAAGCCTCATTGCTGATGCGCCAACCTAACGACACCGCCGGGAATGTACCCCAGGGGTGCTTGCTGCCCACCAGCTGGCTCGCACCTTCATGCCGCACACTGGCCAGCAACAGGTACCGGTCATCGTAATTGTAGGTAGCCCTCGCAAAAAAGCCGATCAGGTTGGTTTCTGCCTTTCCGCTTCCCATCGGTGCAAGACCCGTTTTAATGGCATTCCCGATCCCGATGTTGTTGTAGGTGAATTTGTCGGTCGGAAAATCCCAGTTCTGCATCCAGAAGTTTCGGTTGGAGTTATCCTGATAGCTGTAACCGCCCAAAATAGACGCCTTGTGCCGGCCCAGATTTTTGGAGAACTGCGCGGTGAGCTCCATCAGTTTGTCGACCGACGAGGTAGACCCATTGGAAGCATACCCATTACGTCCGTCGCGCAGCGTGGAAATGTGATTTTTAGTTTCGGAATATCCCCTGGTTTGATTATACCGGTTGTAGGACATCAATGCCGAAAGTTTCAGGCTGCTGATCGGATTGTAGGTCAGATTGGCTGTGATACGTGTGTTTTGGGAATCGTTTTTGCCATCGCTTTCCCGCAGCCGTGCCAGCGGATTGTCATAATTGAAAATGCCCGTCTGTTGGAACCAGGTACCGTCGGCGTTTTGAGTGGGGGCCGTCGGGTTTTGTATCAGCGCCTGGCGGTAGGCGTATCCGTTGAAGCTCACACCGTCGCCTGTGGTTGGATAGGTATTATAGGAGTTGAGGAACCCGATGTTGATGTTCAGCTTGTCGTTGAGCATGGAATGGTTTACATCCGCGCGTCCGTTGAAAGTCGTATTTTCAGATTTGATAAAAATACCGTCCAGGAACCGGTAATTAAGGTTGACCAGATAGTTGGTTTTATGGTTACCACCCCGAAACGTGAGATTATGTATCTGGCTCAGGGTCTTTTTGGTTACCGCTTTGAGCCAATCCGTATCTCCGCCCAGATCCCAGGATTTGTCTCTGATACCCTGTGCGATGTGCTCCCGATAATCACTTGCGGTCAGCAGGTCCAGTTTTCGGGCGATCGTCTGAGTGCTGAATGAAGTGTTGTATTCCACTGCGCTGTCATAGCTGCCTCTGGCCCTTTTGGTGGTGATGATAATGACGCCGTTAGTGCCCCGTGTTCCATAAATAGCGGCCGCAGAACCGTCTTTGAGCACGTCGATGGCCTCAATGTCCTCGGGAGCTACCGTCTTCAGATCACCCGGTACACCGTCGATCAGCACCAGCGGATTGGAATTGGCACCTAAAAGCGTCGTGTTTCCGCGCAGTAAAACCTGTGAACCCTGCGTTGGATCTCCACTCGGCGCGGAAATGGTGAGACCTGCTACTTTTCCTTGCAGGAGCTGTCCCGCATCCAGGGTAGGGGCCTTGACAAAATTCTCGGGGGTTACCCGCACCACGGCGCTGGTGATATCCGCTTTTCGCTGACTTCCGTAACCCACCACGACCACCTCCTCCAACGACTTGTCGTCCACGGCAAGTTTGATATCGATCTGACTTTGGTTTCCGATTTCCTTTTGCTGGGTCACATAGCCCAGAAAGCTGTAAACAAGAATGCCTTTTTCATCAGGAATGTTCAGGCTGTATTTGCCGTTCTCATCGGTGGCTGTCCCGATTTGTGTTCCTTTTAAAACGACGTTCACACCAGGTAATCCATCTCCCTTTTCATCGGTGACTTTTCCTGTTACCAAAAACTGGCTGGATTCGGCCGGTTTCAGCGCAGGGAGAGATTCCTGGATGCTGCCTGACTTAAGAGCTTCATTTTCGCTGAGGATAATGGTCTTTTTATTGACCTGGAAAGATATGTCGAGCGGTTTCAGCAGCTGGATCAGCACCTGCGACAACCTTTCATTTTTTACTTCAAAAGTCACTTTCCGGCGCGATTGGATCAGCTCCGGACTATACATAAATTTGACATTGGAGATATCCTCAATCCTTGATAAAACGGTTTTAATGTCCCGGTTTTCTATCTTGAATGTAATTCTTTGCTCAAGAATCTCCTGCGCATGTCCCGGGCGTGCAGCCACCATCGTCGCAAACAGCGCAATGGTGCAAAATTGTATCAGAGTCACCTTCATAGAAAGCAGCAGTAAGCGTTGGATGACTGGGTTAACTTTCATACATTTGAGTTGTTTTGTGTCAATTTTTTGAGAACTATTGGACAAAGCGATCCCCCAAGGTTTTTTGCAAGAAAACCTTCTTTATGAAGTGAAAAGGGGAGTAATTAGAAGACCTGTGGTGCCGCAAACACTGCGGGTCTTTTTCAGGGTAGAGGTTATGTTTGCATATTGCTTCGATCGTAAGGTTAGAAATGATTGACTTTATCTTTTGCAGCTTCTGACATTCATGACGATTTGGCCATCAATCATTTCATAGCTTGCATGAATGGCCTTGCACATCATGGTTAATTTCTCCGTCAAGGGTTCGTCTGCCATGAACGCGGTAAGTGTGCAGTTGCGGATCTGATTCTCGTCCACAATGATGGGTATTCCGTAAGCCCTTTCAAATTTTTTGAAGACTTCGCTCAGCGGCGTTTCTTCAAACACGAAGTCCTCCTCCTTCATGGAATGATCTACAATGACCGGATTCGCGATCAGGCTTTTTTCAAATTGCTTTTCATCCTTTTTATAGTAGATCTCCTGATTGGCAGTCAGAACAATGCCCTTGAGTGACGGGTTGGACTCTTTTCTGGTCTTAGTCAGTTCTTCATGGTCGAATACCGACACTTTCCCAGTTTTGACGGTTACCAGCAGCTTTTCTTCGCTGTCGAAGGACCTGATCGTAAAGCTTGTTCCGAGTACCTTCACCACCAGTTTATTGAAATGGACCAGAAAAGGCTTGTCCGGATTTTTCACCACATCAAAAAAAGCTTCACCGTCAAGTGTTACCACACGGATATTTCCATCGAAGGCCGCCGGATAAGTGAGCGAGCTATTCGGTTGAAGCGTGACCTTACTACCGTCGCTGAGCCGGACTGTTTCGGCTTCCGGCGACTCGTTGAACCTCTTAATCATCCCGCTTTGGGTGTCCGCGACTGTACCGGACAAACCAGGCGTGCGTTGATGGCTGGTGAAATAGAACCAGAAAGAGCCTAAAACGAACAGGACCGAAGCCGCGGCGGATAGGGTGGCGACCGGGTAGGTTTGCCAGAAGCGGGCAGGTTTGACCGCGTTGCCGGACCGTTTCTGATGTTTTCGTAAAATTCTCTCCGCAAACTGATCGACATAATCGTCGGCCACCACGGGCTGTTCGTCGGCAATGTTCAGAAGAAATGATTTTGCCAAATCCATCTCCGGTGTGAGAGCGGGATAGGTTTCAGACAGCATATTCCAAAATGAAGCAGACTCCGGTTTCCTGTTAAAGACCCAGTCGCGGAAGAACGGATCGTTGACGAAGTCTATCGTCTTGAAATCTTTATACTTATTCATGAAATTGAGTCATTATTTGTTGCCTGAAACGATTAGTAGAAATCGTCTCGTTTATACCCAATTTCAATGAAGTTTTTTACATTGTTTTAGCCAACTGTTTGCAGGTATTTGAAAAAGAGGGGCTTATGTTGAAGTGCGATAAGGAGAAACACCCAGTTTTCACGCAGGATGTTGATGCTTTTGAGAAGCAGGTTTGACACCGACTGCTTACTGATACCCATCACCTCGGCAATCTCATCGTTGTCCAGGTTCTCATAGTAGCGAAGGAAAAGAACTTCCTTTTGACGCTTGGTCAGGAAGGTGAAGAAGCGGGAAATTTTTGTGGTGAGTTCAGTGGACTCGTCCAGGGTTATCAGAAATCTTTCAATGTTTTCGAAATCAATAAACAGGTCTTCCTGTATTTCAATGTTCGCCGAAGTCTCCTTCATGGCCCTGATCAGGTTATTTCTCAGGCATTTGAAGAGATAGTTTTTTACTGAGGCCGGATTTCCCAAATGTGTTCTTTTTTCAAGAAAATCCAGGAACAGGTCTTGTATGACATCCTCAACCAGGGACCGGTCTTTGCTGAACTTACTTCCATAATGAAGCAAAGGCCGAAAGTAACGCGACAGCAGCACATTCAACGATTGATCGTCCCCACTCTTGAAAAGAGCCCAGGTCATTGCGTCTGAGGTATCTTCCTGCTGGGTTTCAATCAATTTGTCCATCTGTTTCCCGGGTTGATTACGGCTTCTGATTACACTGTCATCGCTGGCTGGCCTGGTAAACGGCAGGATAAACCGCACAGCATGAGCCGTCATTTAAGATTAATACCGCAAATATTGTAAATATTTTAACAATAATTGTAATATATACAATTATTGCTCAGACGGAGGAATTTCGATGCAGTTTGGTGCGCTGGATTTGTTCGGCGCTGATTGCCTGCAACACGCCCCGTTTTATCAGTGATGGTCGCCGGCTGTGCCAGGGCACCGCATTCCGATGCGGTGGTAAGGTTATATGGGAGATTTATGGCAGCTTTTTTCAGTCGGAGTCAGAAACACCTTGCCTTTGATGATGTTTACTTTTCCATCATGCTGCAAGGCTTTGGTGGCACGGATCACGGTTTCTACACGCATTCCGGTCAGGTTCGCCACCTGCTGCCTGGTCAGGAGCAGCTTGTTGCAAATGCCGCATACCTTGTTGCTGTGCTCATGCAGATATTTAAAGAGCTTTTCGACGATCTTTTCGGGGGAATGCCCGGCCAGCTCACGATGTAAAAACAATTTAAATCGCATTTTTTGAGCCAGCATCCTGTTGAAGTCCAGGCTGATTTGCGGTTGCTGTTGAATCAGTTGGTTAAATGCGGTCGCGGTGAGCCGGAGAAAGAGGCAATCCGTGACCGCCACCGCAGTGCATGCATAGCCCTGCTGATCGAACAGAGGGAGCTCACCGAAGCATTCACCCGGCCAGACCAGCTCCTGAAGGACTTCTTTCCCATCATCATTGAAATTAGACCAGGCCACTTTGCCCTCCACGAGCTGATGATAATAAAGCCCGCTATCTCCTTCCAGAAAGATCACCTCTCCGGCAGAAGCCTTTTTGTAAACGGCACCATACTGAATGAGCAAATCGATATGGATCATCATGGCTATACCTGGTTGAACAACCAAACCTAGCCAGGTTCGGCTCCAATGCTACTGACAAAGACGCTGTTCGGATATGATTTAAGTCACTATTTGTAAAGTGCTTATTGTGAATGGTTTATATGTTATTCTGATCGCGACTTCTAAAAAGGACCTCCATATGCGCTACCATCAGGGCCATTATGCGTGTACGCATAAAATGGCGGCAAATGCGGTACATACATTTGCCCACAGGCAGTGACATAAAGCCGCCTGTAACCGCAATTTTCACCAAAATGCTACGAAAATGAAAAGGAATTTGATACTCGTGCTCTCCGCTGTGATGCTCTATGCGTGCGGTCAGAAAACTGAAAGTACCGGTGAAAGTGCACCGGCAGAGCAAAAGCCTGCTGTATCCGAGTATGACCCGCAGCGTGGAGAAGGCAAATTCGGCGATGTCGAAATCTCCGAAAAACTGGACGCGAAAATGGCAGCAAGCGGTAAGCAGATTTACGATCTCAAATGTTCAAGCTGCCACAAGCTCACCGACGAAAAGCTGGTGGGGCCCGGCTGGAAGGGTGTTAGCACCAAGCATAAGCCGGGCTGGATCATGAATTTCATTACCAACCCCGACGCCATGATCGACAAGGATCCCCAGTTGCAGGCGCAGCTTGAACTTTGTCTGGTGCGGATGCCCAATCAGAACCTGTCCGACGACGACGCCCGGCATATTCTCGAATTGATGCGCCAGAACGATGGCGTACAGTAAATACTTCCTTGTTTTTCCCAATCAGCAATTTGTATGAAGACTATCCAGTACATGATAAGTGCCGCCTCGGTGGCTGTGGCCCTGAGCGCGGTCCAATCGTGCAAACCTAAAAGTGCCGACACGGCAATCAGCGGCGACGCAGCTGCCAAAACCTATGTCGCGCCCGGTAAGTACGACGAGTTTTACAACTTCGTTTCCGGTGGTTTCAGCGGTCAGCTTTCGGTATACGGCATTCCTTCCGGCCGCTTGCTCCGTGTGATACCGGTGTTCTCCATGGACCCGGAGAAGGGGTGGGGGTTCAGCGAGGAAACGAAGCCTATGCTCAACACATCGCATGGCAATGTGCCCTGGGACGATCTGCATCACGTACAGCTGTCCAAGACCGGCGGTGAAAACGACGGCCGCTGGGTTTTTGTAAATGGCAATAATACGCCGCGCCTGGCCCGAATTGATTTGAAAACCTTCCGGACCGCGGAAATCCTGGAACTGCCCAACAGCGGCGGCAACCATTCATCGCCTTTCATTACTGAAAATACCGAATACGTTGTCGCCGGAACGCGTTTCAGCGTACCCATGGACGAGGCCGACGGTGATGTGCCTATCAATACTTACAAAAAGAATTTTAAAGGAACACTCAGCTTCGTGAGTGTGGACCCGAAAGACGGTAACATGGATATCGCCTTCCAGATCGAGACGCCCGGGGTGAATTTCGACCTGAGCCGGTCGGGAAAGGGGCCTTCTCACGGGTGGTTTTTCTTCTCCTGCTACAACACCGAACAGGCCAACACGCTGCTGGAAGTCAATGCTTCCAAAAACGACAAGGACTTTATCATGGCAGTGAACTGGAAAAAGGCGGAAGAGTACCTGAAAGCCGGAAAGGGCAGAAAAGTGAAGGTCAGCTATGCCCACAACAAATACAGCGAGGAAAGCCATACTTCGACTTCCGAGCTAAAAAACGAGGTGATAGTGCTTAATTCCAAAGAGCTCAAAGACCTGTGCTATTTCATCCCTTGCCCCAAGTCGCCGCACGGGATCGATATTGATCCTACGGGCGAATACATGGTCAGCAGCGGTAAGCTGGCCGCATTGATCCCGGTATTCTCCTTTTCCAAAATGATCAAGGCGATCGAGAGCAAGTCTTTTGAAGGCAATTACAACGGCATTCCGGTTATCAAATATGAATCTGCGCTTTACGGCGAAGTACAAAAGCCGGGACTAGGGCCCTTGCACACCGAGTTCGATGACCGCGGGAATGCGATCACAACCATGTTTGTGTCATCCGAAATTGTGAAGTGGAATATCAAAGACCTGAAAGTTATTGACCGCCAGCCTACATTCTACTCCCCCGGCCACCTGATGATCCCCGGAGGTGATTCGAAAAAGCCGGACGGCAAGTATGTGATTTCCTATAATAAAATTACGAAAGACCGCTTTTTGCCGACCGGGCCGGAGCTTGCCCAGAGCGCACAGCTCTTTGACATATCGGGCGATAAAATGCAGCTCATTCTCGACTTCCCAACCATCGGCGAGCCGCATTACGCACAGGCGATCAGGGCCGATAAAGTGAAAGAGCAATCATTGAAGACTTTCAAGCTGGAAGCAAACAAGCACCCGTATGTTTCGAAGGGAGAGGCCCAGACCAAGGTCGTACGGCAGGGAAGCAACGTGCACGTATATATGACAGCGATACGCTCGCACCTCACGCCGGATAACATCGAGGGTGTGAAAATCGGCGACCAGGTATATTTCCATGTTACCAACCTGGAACAGGACTGGGACGTGCCGCATGGCTTTGCCGTAAAAGGAGCGAACAACGGCGAACTGCTGGTAATGCCCGGTGAAACACAAACCTTGAAATGGGTCCCCGACCGGGTGGGTATCTTCCCGATCTACTGCACGGACTTTTGCAGCGCTTTGCACCAGGAAATGTCCGGTTATGTCCGCGTTTCTTCCGCCAGCAGCAAAGTTGCACTTGTAGGAAATACCGGTACCAACCTGCCCGCCGAATAGCATACACATCCCATGAAAAAATCTCAGATGCTTGCGACCCACAGAATTTTACTGATCGTTTCAGGAATTGCGCTGCTGCTGGTCAATTACCTTCCGATATGGCGCATTGAACTTAATGCGCCCCAGTACCCCGAAGGACTTGAACTGTTGATTTACAGCGATAGGCTGGCAGGAAACGTCGACATCATCAACGGGCTGAATCATTATATTGGCATGAAAACCCTGCATACGGATGATTTTATTGAATTCTCAATATTGCCGTCGCTGGTCATCTTTTTCGCGCTGATCTTCGTCGGGGCCGCTGTGTGGGGTAAACGGGCAGGAGGCTATGTCGCCATAGCATTATTCGCACTCTTTGGCATTGCCGCGATGATCGACTTCTGGAAATGGGAATACGATTACGGGCATAATTTAAGCCCGGATGCGGCGATTATCGTTCCCGGAATGTCCTACCAGCCCCCATTGATCGGGTTTAAGCAGCTACTCAATTTCGGTGCATTCAGCATGCCGGCTGCCGGCGGGTGGGTATTTATCCTCACTGGACTCCTGGCCGCCTGCTGTATGCTGCGGGAATGGCTTGCGGGTCGGAAAACGCAGGAGTTGTTTATGAAAAGGCGGTCAATGCATTTCCTGGTGATACTCTGCGCGGGCCTGACGACTGCACAATCCTGCGGTCCGACGGGCGCGCAGCCCATTCAGCAGGGCACCGACGCCTGTGCCCATTGCAAAATGACGATCAGCGACCTGCGGTTTAGTTGTGAAATGATCTCTCAGAAGGGCAGGGCTTACAAGTTTGATGATGTCAAATGCCTGATTTCCTTCGTCACGGAAGGCGATTTCGACAAGGCCGATGCGGCGGCTTTCTATCTGGCCGATTTCAAAACCGGGGAGCTCGGGGCTGTCGAAGAGATGTCGCTCATGCATAGTGAGGAGCTCAGAAGTCCAATGGGCGGAAACTGTGCGGCATTTAAAGATGCTGCGGCACTGAGCGAAGCGCAAAAGCGGTTTGCAGGCGGGACGATAGCATGGGACACGCTGCTGAAATGAAGCCCGAAACCTATGATTGATTTCAAATGCATCCTTTTGCTGGCCATGCTGCTAGGGAATGAAGTAGCGCCGGAGGCACAGGCAAAAACGATCCGGGTGGGCCGGCAGTGCGATGTGAAGAGCATTAGACAGGCGGTGCGCATGGCTGCCGGGGGCGATACGATAATGGTTTTCAAAGGACTTTACCGGGAGGGCAACATTGTGATCGACAAGCCACTGGTGCTGCGAGGAACCGGCGATCCTGTGCTGGACGGAGGAAGGCAATGCGAAATCCTTTCCATTAAATCCCCGTATGTTGTCGTGGACGGATTTTATGTAAAAGCCTCAGGGCAGTCGTCCATGCAGGACATGGCAGGGATCCGGGTTTACAATACGCACCATGTCACGGTGAGAAACAATGTCCTGGACGACAATTTCTTCGGGATCTATTTGCAGCAATCCAAAAACTGTTTGATAACCAACAACCGGCTGACTGCCTCGGGCAAAGCTGAGCACCTGATCGGCAACGGTATACACAGCTGGAAAAGCGACAGCCTTGTCATTGCCGGCAACCGGATACAGGGACACCGCGATGGCATCTATCTTGAATTTACCACCAACACCCGGGTTAAACAAAATGTAAGCCATGCCAACCTGCGCTACGGATTGCACTTTATGTTCGCCCACCACAATACCTACACTTCCAACACTTTCAGCAGCAACGGGGCGGGAGTGGCGGTCATGTACACGCATCACGTGCATATGAGAGACAATACTTTTAAGGACAACTGGGGTGATTCCGCCTACGGCTTGCTGCTTAAAGAGATTTCGGACAGCGATATCGAGCACAACAGGTTTTCGGGCAACACTACGGGTATCTTCATGGAGGGCGCTTCCCGTATCCGGATCGAAAAGAATGCATTCCAGGCAAACGGATGGGCTTTGAAAATTCAGGCGAGCTGTATGGACAACCGGGTCGGGCACAACAACTTTCAGGGGAATACCTTCGATGTGGCCACCAACAGCTCTCTGGTACTCAACTCGTTTGATCAGAATTACTGGGACAAGTATGAAGGCTATGACCTGGATAAAGACGGGACCGGGGATGTTCCTTACAGACCGGTGAGCCTGTATTCGATGATTGTGGAGCGCTTTCCCGCGGCAATGATCCTTTTCCGGAGTTTTATGGTCACCCTGCTGGACCGGACCGAGAAAATGATCCCCGGCGTGACGCCGGAGCAACTTAAAGACCCGCAGCCGGTCATGAAACCCGTAGCCCTATGATATCCGCACAAAATATATCCAAGCAGTTTGGCAAGTTTAAAGCACTCGATGATGTGTCCTTCGATTGCGGGTACGGTGAATGCATCGCATTGATCGGGCCTAATGGCAGTGGTAAAACCACCATGATCAAGTCCATACTCGGAATGGTGATCCCGGACAGCGGCACCATCCGCTTCGAGGGCGAAAGCATCGCCAACGACTGGCTATACCGGAACCATATCGGTTACATGCCGCAAATTGGCCGTTACCCCGAAAACATGAGCATCGGACAGGTGCTGGACATGATGAAGGACATACGGAAGTTGCCGGAAAACCAGATCGACCATGAGCTCCCGGAAGCATTTAAAATAAAGAACCTGCTCGATAAACGCATGGGAACGCTCTCGGGAGGGACAAGGCAAAAAGTGAGCGCATGCCTTGCATTTATGTTCGGTTCGAAAGCATTGATCCTCGACGAGCCTTCTGCCGGCCTGGACCCGTTATCAACCGAGATCCTGCGGGAAAAGATCCTTGCGGAAAGAGCAAAAAGTAAGCTGGTCATCATCACCTCGCACATGCTCAGCGAGCTCGACGAACTGATCACGCATGTTATTTACATGCAGGACGGGCGGTTACGGTTTCACAAAAGTTTGCAGGACCTGCAAATCCTGACCGGTGAAGCGAAGCTGACGCGGTCTATCGCTGCGCTCATCCGGCAGGAAGACCGGAATGCTGTCAACACCACACAAGCCACAATGCAATAAGCGGGTTATGAAAAAAATGATCAAACACATCGTTACGGATATCGTGCGCAGCCGGATCATGGTCGCCTACACGGTCGTGCTGCTTTTGATTTCCCTTTCGGTATTTGCTATCGAGGATAATCCGGTCAAAGGCATTCTGAGTCTGCTGAATATCATACTGTTCATCGTGCCGTTGGTGAGCATCATCTTCTCGACCATCTACATTTACAACAGCAGCGAATTTATCGAGTTGCTGGTTAGTCAGCCATTACCACGCAAAAACATCTGGCTAAGCATGTTTGCGGGTTTAGCGATTTCCCTGAGCCTTTCATTTTTAGCGGGCGCAGGAATTGTCATCCTGCTTTATGCCGGCTCGGTTACCGCTCTGATTCTGGTCGCTTCCGGCATCCTGCTCTCAATCATTTTTGTAGCCATATCGCTTTTGGCATCGGTCAGAATTCGTGATAAGGCGAAAGGGATCGGTGCCGCTATCATGCTGTGGCTGTATTTCGCGATGCTCTTTGACACCATGGTGCTGTTTTTACTGCTCCAATTTTCGGATTACCCGATCGAAAAAGGAATGGTTGCGCTCACGGCACTAAATCCCATAGACCTGAGCCGCGTGTTGATTCTGCTGCACATCGACGTCTCGGCGATGATGGGCTACACCGGGGCCGTGTTCAGGCAGTTTTTCGGCAGTCGAAGCGGCATGTTTATGGCCTTGTTCGTCATGCTCGTATGGACCGCAGTTCCGTTAGCTGTTTCCACGGCCCGCTTTAAAAGGAAAGATATGTGAATGTAATAATTTAAAAATCAATGCATTAATAAATTTTCCAGCTTAATATCCACACTCAAAACGACCACCTTATGGAAACCATACCCACCCTCAATGTTACCGTCATCGAGCCCCGGTTCAAACATGCCACCATTTTCGAGCATTTCGACGCGCTGTTACCCGGTCAGGCTTTTGTCATCTTCAACGACCACGATCCGGGACCTTTGTATGATCAGTTATTGGGTGAAAGAGGAGATGTGTTCACCTGGAATTACTTGCAGCAAGGCCCTGAATACTGGCAGGTGAAGATCACGAAGCAGGCCGCTGAGGGCCCGGAAGAAACCGTTGGGCAGATCGCTTCGAAGGACATTCGCAAGGCGGATGCATTCAGAAAGCTGGGGATCGATTTCTGTTGCGGAGGCAAAAAGAAACTCCGCGATGCCCTGCGCGATGCCGGTGTGACGCCGCAGCAGTTCGAAGAAACCCTGGCAGCGGCGGCTGCTTTGCCCGCTTCACAACAACCTTTGAATTTCGCGAGCTGGCAACCCGGGTTTCTGGCCGATTATATTGTTAATGTGCATCATCAGTATGTCCGTGAAAGCGGGCCTGTTATTACGGGCCTGGCTGCCAAAGTTGCTGCCCGCCACGGCGACCATCATCCCGAGCTGTTCGCGTTGTCGGAGCAGGTTCAGGTGTTGGTTTCGGATTTGTACAGCCATCTGGAAAAAGAAGAAAGAGTGCTGTTTCCAGCCATTAAAGCGCTTGCCCAGGGTACAGATATAGGGAACACACCCGACCTGAATCTGGTGATCGGGCTGATGGAAGCCGAACACGAGTCGGCCGGGGATGATCTCAAAAACCTGCGCAGGATCACCAGCGATTACCAGCTCCCGCAGGGTGCATGCAATTCTTACACCTACCTGTTCGAAAAGCTCAAAGAGTTTGAAAACGATCTTTTCAACCACATTCACCTGGAAAACAACATCCTGTTTCCCAAAGCGCTCCACGGAATTTCGTCAAATTAATGTGTGAACTGCGGTCCGGGGCAACGCTGTCGTTCATCTTTATTTACTGCCGGTAGCCATGGCTCTGGGCCCCATGCAGAAGCGATTTTTGTCATAAAGAAAGTTGCGATTTCAAGTACGCCGTAAGAAATAATTCGCTAGATAGCGGGAGAAAAACTGTGTAAGACGGTAAATCAGCACTTTTTATATGATAATTAACACAAAAGCCATAATACTTTGCGCAATGCTGGCGCCGGCTTCGCTACATGCCCAGCAGTTGATCACAATGTCCAATAAATGTTTCAGGCAGGTTCAGGCCGGGAACAAGCAGAATGACCAGGGGCAATACCGGGAGGCGCTGGCTACTTTCACAAACGTTCTCAAAGACTGTTCTGCAAAGGATGCTAAGGAAGAGGGAAATGTCGGTTTGGCGGTGGCATCCAATGGTTTGAAACAATACGAATCGGCGGTAGCGGCAGCCAACAACGCTATTAAGGTAAGCAAGAAAACCAACGTGACGGCCTATTATGCAAGAAGCTATGCATACGACAATCTGGGCCGTACGGAGGATGCCAAGGCGGATCTGGTGAAGATTACCGACCTGACTAAAAAGAACAAAAATGTAAAAGGCCGGGCAGCGATGTTTGCCCGACTGGCGCATCTGGATTTTCAGCTCAATATGCTCGCCGAAGCGGATTCTAATCTGCTGAAAGCCATGGAGCTGGATCCCGGTAATGCGGCTTTCTACATTCAGAAGGGAGATATGATGGTGAAGGCAGGGAACTACGAGGCGGCTTTTACCGCTTATGACAAAGCATTGGACCTGGGTAAGAACGACCTGGAAATCTATCAGATCAGAACCGAAGCCCGATTAAAACAGATCCAGCAAAAACACGCGACGACCGATATCAAGGAATTATCGGATAAAATGACAAAACAGGAAAAGCGGGTGCTTTGCGTGGATATGAAGAAGGCTTTGGAACTGGGGTTGAAGAATTTACAGCTTGACCTGTTGTCCAGCACGATTTGTGAGTAGTGTAAGTGAAATATTAACCGACTGAATGGTGAGAAATAGTATCGTAATCGTAGCACTAGTGTTTTTGTTTGGTTGTAAGAGCTTGAATAACACCCAGAAAGGGACGGGTGTTGGCGTGGTGGGCGGCGCGGCAGCCGGCGCGGCCATTGGCAAGCTCGCGGGGAATAATACAGCAATCGGTGCCTTAATTGGGGCAGCTGTCGGAGGCTCGGCCGGTTATTTTATCGGACGGCATATGGACAAGCAGGCTCAGGAGTTGAAACAGGCCATTCCCGATGCAACCGTGGAAAGGGTAGGTGAGGGTATCAACCTGACCTTTAATTCGGGATTGCTTTTCAAGCTTAATTCTTCCGAACTCAGTAATGAAGCAAAGCAGGAGCTGACCAAGGTGGCCGGTATTTTGGCTAAATACGACGATACGCAGATCCTGCTGGAAGGGCACACGGACGATACCGGCTCGGATGCCTATAATATGAAGCTTTCCGAACGTCGCGCCAATGCGGTTTCCGCCTATCTGGAATCACAAAACCTCCCTGCATCCAGGCTCAACACCAAATGGTATGGAGAGTCCCAGCCCAAGTTTCCCAATGACAGCGAAGCGAACCGGGAGAAAAATCGCCGGGTCGAGCTGGCGATCTATGCCAATGAGGACATGAAAAAAGATGCCGAGAAAGGAGATCTGAAATAGCGACGTATTTGTGTAAAACCCATTGGCTGGCCATTCTGAGTGACCAGCCAATGGGCTATCAGGGCCCTGTCAGTATATTTCCGGCGGGAATTTGCCCTGCCTCGGATGATGGAAGGGAAGTCCGGGCTTTGCGTCCCACCAGATTCTGCTCATATAGGTATCCCCGGCAGAGAGCCTTTTGACGGCTTCCTTGATATTCGCTTCGTTCTTGGAATACTCGTCGAGCGGGTAGGTTAGCCGCCTTGGTATTTCGCCATTGGTGCTGCCCTTATCACTGCCGGTCCAGATTTTCGGATAGCCCGTTCTCCTGAATTCGGCATAACCCTCATTCACCTGAAAGTAGTTGGCCAGGAACTTCTGAAGAATGATCTGTTCCAATTTCTCCTCCTGGCTGCCTTTCAGCATCGCGCTGGGGGAGGCGAGGTAGGCGGTAATGGCGGCCTGCGGCGCCTTAAATTGCGTCAGTGATTGGGTAATGCCTTTTGCAAAAAGTGTCTGGGCATTTTCGCTGGTGTAGCCTGTGAGGGCCGCTTCGGCGCGTAAAAGCGATACTTCGGCCGCATTCATCACAATGATCGGGTAAACCGCCTCGCGGAAATACTGCTGCTGGCTCGCGCTGTTTTCGATGGTGTAATCCTTTTCGTCGGGCAACACGGCAATGGGGCGGCCGCGGTAACCTGAAACCGAATCCGTCGCAGGGACTATGAATATCGGGAGGCGCGGATCTTTCAGCATTTTGAGCGTTTCAGTAATGGTGAACGACACCGACTGCGGGTAACTGTTGATCGGGTCATTCCAGAGCGGGTTCCGGTTGCGCGTGTCCGATCCGTTGATCGTCGTGAGCAGTACATTCAATGCATTATCGTCGATCAACGGCGCGGTAGCTACTTCTGCGATATGCTGTTTGGCCAATGATTCATCCGCATACCGCACACGCATGGCGAGTCTGAGCCTGAGCGAATTGGCAAAACGCCTCCATTTATCGACATTACCCTGCATGAGGATATCGGCCGCACCGAAAGAGGGGAGCGTCGGATCGGGGTTCAGTGCCGCGGCCGACTCTTTCAATTCTTTCAGCAGGTCCTTGTAAATCTCCTGCTGCGAATCATATTTCGGCTGATTGATTACGTTTTCGACCTTTTGCACGGCTTCAAAATACGGAACGTCGCCATAAAGGTCGGTTACCTGCGCGTAGAGCCACGCTTTCCATATACGTGCGATCGCATTCTGGTTGACCAGCTTGGGATCTTTGGCCGTAAGCCGCACGATTTCGGCCGTGTTGATCAGGTAGTTGCGGTAATATTCATTGAAAGGGTCGTTCCAGTTCGCATTCTGGAAAATGGATCCCGAAGCGCCATTGGAATAATAACCCGAGTACTCCGCTACAATGCTCAGATTGTAAGTACTGAAAACGGAATACTTTAAAACCGACGTCAGGAGCATCGAAGGCTTGATAATCTCCTCGGTAACCAGGGTAGGGTCGGTATTGATCTTCTCGAAATCGGAGGTGCAGGAGCCTATGCAAAGCGCCACGAATGCGCCCAGCGTGAGCCGTATTTTTCTCGAATATAGTTTCATGATCATCGATATTGGAATTGAAAACTAGAATGAAAGGGACAGGTTGAAACCAACGCTCCGGGTGGTGGGCATTGCCACGGTTTCGTACCCCTGGGCGGCCGTGGCGGTACTGAATGCGGTTTCAGGACTGATACCCATTTCCTTGAACTGCGGATCACGGTAGAAATAGAACAGGTTCCGGCCTACGATCGACAGTTTCAGGGTTTTGAAAAATTTGTTGGCCGCAAACAGTGATTTCAGATTATACCCGATCGTAAATTCCCTCAACGCGACGTAATCCGCATCGATGACCTGCGTTTCGCCGATGTTGTTCCACGGCCCCGCTCCGGCATAATAATCTTCCGCCGGTATCACGATCGTGCTCTTCGCATACTCACCGGGGCCGGTTTGGATCACCCCGTCGGCGATGAGGTTCTCCCGGTTTTCGGTGAATTTTCCCGTGCCTTTTGCCATCTGGTTCAGTTTGGAATAGGACAATATCTGCCCTCCTTTGCGGACGTCCACCAATGCGCTGACGGTGATAGCTTTGTAGCTCAGCGTGTTGGTCAATCCGGCCAGGTAATCGGGCTGAATTTTGCCCAGCACTTCCAGGTCGGCCGCACGCTGGTACTTTCCTTCGGCTGTGAGCAGCTTGTCCCCGTTTTCATTTCTCAAAAACCGGTACCCGACAATGTTACCGAATGCCTCTCCCGTACGTGCCTGAATGCTCGCGCCATAGCCCGGGTCCATGAGCGTGAGGGTGGTAATGTTCGGTGCCAGCGACACTACTTTGGATTTGTTGTTGGATAGGTTGAGGGAAACGTCCCAGTTGAAGTCCTTGGTTTTCACAGGAATGGCCGTCAGGAATATTTCATAGCCGCGGTTGCGGATTTCGCCCGCATTGATCAGCCTGGTTTCATAGCCGGTTGTAGCGGATATTTCGAGGGGCAGTATCTGGTTCACCGTCGAGGCATTGTAATAGGTAAGGTCCAGGCCCAGTCTGTTGTTGAAGAACCGGAGTTCCGCGCCGAATTCGTAGGAGCGTTTCAACTCGTTTTTCAGGTCGAGCAGCGGGATATTGGTCCGGATGTTCGCAAACGGCTGATCGTTGAAGGTCGTGCTGCTGGTTACGGTGTAGCCTGCTTTGGTTTGGTACGGACTGGCATCATTACCCGCCTCTGCATACGAGGCCCGCAGTTTTCCGTACGTCAGCACGGTGCGGTCCCATTTGGCAACATCCGAAAACACGAAACTGGAAGCGATAGACGGGTAAAAGAACGACTGGTTTTTGGCGCCCAATGTCGACGACCAGTCGTTTCTGCCTGTTACATCCACGAACAGGAAGTTTTCGTAGGCAATTTGCCCGGTAAAGTACACCGAGTTCATCTTTTTGCGAATCGTGTACTGCCGCGGCGTCACATTGCGGGTGTTGCCGATATAGTAGAGGCCCGGCACATTCAGGTTGGTTCCGGTGTTGCCTGTCACTTCCTGGTTTCTGTCGAGGTGGTTCGCACCCAGCGAAAAGGAACCCGTCAGTTTTTTGGAAAGCTTGCCCGCCGCGCTGAGCAGCAAGTCGGAGTTTCCTTCTTTTACAAAAAACTGGGTGTTGGTAATTCGGCCGTTTTCTCCGCTGGTATATTGGTTGATCTGCTCGTAACGCACGTCGGTGTAAAAATCGGTTCCCGACCGGGCTTGGAGCGACAGCCAGTTTGTGAACTTGTATTTAGCTGATAAAAAGCCGATTACCCGGTCTCTCGTATCATATCCGGTGAGCTCGTTCACCGTCCAGTAGGGGTTCAGCGAGCCATTGACGCGCGTCATCGTTCCATCTTCTTTCTTGTAATCTTTGAGTCTGTCCAGGCTCATAAACCGGGGCAACAGGTTGAGGGCCGTCATCGGATTTTGGGAATACGAATTGATCTGCGGCCGGTTGGTAGCCCTTTGTCGCACGTAGTTGATCTTCCCGTCGATCGAAAGGTTAGACGAAACGTCGGCCGACAAACGCAGGTTGACGGTTTGTCTTTCCAGCTTTGTATTGGGGATAATGCCCTTGTTGTGCATATCCGAAACCGATGCCCGGTAGGTTACCACGCCCGCACCGCCCGATACGCCGATGGTGTTGGTTTTGGTAACGCCCGTCCGGAAGAAATCCTTGATATTATCCGACGGTTGCCCGGTGTAGGGCACGGGCCCGGCTTCGGGCCAGCGGTCGATGATAATGGGCCGCCCATCCATTTTACCGCCCCAGCTATCGGCCAGCCAGCTCGGCCAGGTCGAGTATTTGACGCCGTCAATCGTTTTTTCGCCCAGCGAGCCATAAGTGCCCGCATATCCGCCGCCCCACACATTCTGCTGGGTCGGGATCACGTTCGGGCGCTCGATGGTGATGTTGGAGTTAATATCCACCCCGATTCCCCGGCCGCGCGTTCCTTTCTTGGTAGTGATGAGTATAACGCCGTTGGAACCCCTGGCCCCGTAAATGGAGGCTGCCGCCGGGCCTTTCAGCACCGATACATTCTCAATATCGTCGGGGTTAATGTTATTGATCCCGTCGCCGTAATCCCGTCCGCTGTCTACACGTGCGCCATCAAGCGTCTGGTTATCAATAGGAACTCCGTCTACGACATACAACGGCTGACCGTTTCCCGCCAGCGAGCTATTGCCCCGGATCATCACATAGCTGGAACCGCCCGCGCCGCCGCTCGACGGGTTCACGTGCAGCCCGGCTACTTTTCCTTTCAGCGAGTTTGCGACATTCGATTCCCGGGCTTCCGTCAGTTTGGCCCCGTCCACCACTTGTACTGAATAGCCCAGTGCTTTCTTTTCCCTTTCGATACCAAATGCGGTCACCACCACTTCCGAGAGCTGGTTCGCGTCCGGTGCCATTTTCACGTCGATCTTCGAACGGCCGTCGAGCGGGATTTCCTGCAACATAAAGCCGGTGAAGGAAAAGACGAGCGCTTTGGCATTGGCGGAAACTTCAATGGCGTAATTCCCTTTCGTATCGGAAATCGTGCCTGTGGTGGTGCCCTTTACCAATACGGTGGTCCCGGGCAGCGTTTGTCCGTCGGCGTCGGTAACTGTCCCCGAGATCGTTCGGACTTGTGCAAATGCAGCACTTATACAGAGCAGTAAGCATATGCTCAATATAAATGACCTGGCTGGTAGAGTGTTTGGTCTCATCAAATTGAATTTAAAGGGTTAATTATGGACAAAGGTTGGGGTACATGCTTGGCCGGTCATGCAGGGTCAGGTACATTCAGACCTTTCGAAACCGCTTGGTTTGTAGCTAAATGCATTTCGGCATTGCTTTGTAAGACTCAGACTGTAATAAAAATGAACACCAGATGCTCCGGAAGGCACACTATGATCTCTATACGTTTCTGATAAACGCACCGATATCAAGCATTCATAAACATCCGCAACCAGCTCACAAGGTCCAGCGCCTTGCCGGGCCGTCGTTTTTGACAGGGTTAGGTATTTGGATGTTCAAATATAGAAACAAATTTTTATAAGCTTATTATTTGAGGAATTTTATTTTTCTAAACCTTATTTTTACACATATTATCTTTCGTATTGTTACTATTGGCGGAGCGTTTGAGAAGCGTGATCATTCAGCGAGGATGTAAATGGCGGCCACCGCAAGGCCCATCCCGAGCAGGACCACGCCGTGAGGCATGACGGAGTAGAGCAGCAGCGAGATGATGATCGTGAGCACAGGAGCAAGCGCGGTGATTGGCACGACGATGATCGCCTTCCCGTGCCGCAGCGCGTAGACGAGCGTAAGCGCTCCGATTGCATTGAAAATCTGAATGATAGCGGCCAGATACGGCCCTTTGAAGCCCCAGTTGATTGCTTTTGAGGTATCGGTCATCAGCATTGCCGCCGGTATAAATGCCAGGGCCATCGCGGTCATATAAAAGAAAATGCTTTCGGCCGACATGGTATCATTGCCGAATTTCATGGCAAATGCCTGTACGCCCCACATCGCAAAAACGATAAACGACAGCAGCAGCCACAGGTAGCCTGTAAAATTGTTTTGATTGGGAGGTTGATAGGAAAGGCATAATATTGCCGTCAGCGCCAAACCGATTCCCCACCAATGCTTTCGACTGGTATTTTCTTTTAGAAAGACCGCCGAAAGGAAAACGGTGATCACCGGAAACAGGGAAATGATGGGAAATACCATATAGGCAGGGCCGGTCCTGAGCGCCTGAAAAAGAATCAGTTGCCCCAGAGCACCCAATAGGCCGACGGTGCAGCCAATCATAACGGATCTTTTATCATGATCGAGCTTCCATTGGCTTGCTTTCAGCGCTACGAGTGCACACGGCACCATCGTAAGCGCCCAGACACAGTAACCGAGTGTAGCTGGAAAGCCCGCTTTTTCAGGGATTTCGATAAACGCGCCCCAAACTCCCCAAAACAAGGTGGTAATAGCAGTATAGAATATCCAGGGTTTAATTTTCATGCAGGTGATGGCAGGTTAGGAAGGAAGTGCAAGCGAGCGACCGTAAGCTTTTCGGCGTGATTGTCGTTAGTTTTGCTAAACTACAATGTAGAAACGAAAGGTAAAAATTACATGAAACAATATTTTGATATATTTTGAAAGGTATTTTTTTACGTTACCTTTGCTTTTGTCAAATACGATACTGATTTATGAGGATTAAAGACTACTTCACAAGGCATTTCTTTCACCTTACTATATGTACGCTATGCGTGCTCACCTGGGCAGGCGTGGCCCGCGCGCAGCCTGGCAAATTGCCGGATCAGGGCATTTCCCTCATTCCCTATCCGAAGGAAGTGAAGGCTGGCGGTGGCAATTTTTTGCCGGGCAAAGAGCTACGAATCGTTTTGGACAAAACCGCATCGGAAAAGGACCGGTTTGCAGCCAATGAACTGGTAAAATTCCTGCGCTCCGAGGCAGGGATCAATGCGAAAATTTCAAATACAACTTCCAAAAGATCCATTGTGCTTACCCGGGCGGCTGCCGACGGCAAGTTCGGGGACGAAGGGTACTCGCTGACGGCAAGCCAGCAGGGTGTAACAATCACTGCATCAGGCGAAGCAGGGCTATTTTACGGGGTTCAGACATTCATCCAGTTGGTCCAAAAGAAAGGAGCCGAAACCTATGTGCCCGGTATTGCAATCAAAGACTGGCCCGACACGAAAGTGCGGGCGGTGCATTACGACACCAAGCATCATCAGGACAAGCGGAGTTATGTGGAAGATTTGATTCGCGAACTGGCTGGCTATAAGGTCAATATGCTCGTTTGGGAGTGGGAAGATAAGTTCGAATACCCGAGTCACCCTGAAATAGGTGCGCCAGGCGCATTCACGATGAAGGAAATGCAGGAATTGACGCGCTATGCGCAACAATACCACATTCAGATCGTGCCGCTCGTGCAGGGGCTGGGGCATGTTAGTTTTATTTTGAAATGGCCGCAGTTCGCGCATTTGAGGGAGATACCAGCTTCCAACTTCGAATTTTGCCCGTTGAAAGACGGCTCTTACGACCTGCTCGCCGACTTGTGGAAAGATGCGATGGAAGCCACGCCCGGCTCGAAGTATATCCATATCGGTTCCGACGAAACTTACGAGCTGGGCGCTTGTCCGGCTTGCAAGAAAAAGGAGGAAGAAATCGGCAAAAGCGGCTTGTATCACCTGTTTATCGACAAATCTGCGAAGCGGATTGAAAACTCCGGTCGGGAAGTGATGACCTGGGAGGCGCCGATGGGCTGGGCGAAAGGTCGCTTGCAGGTGTACCACACGGGGATGAAGCAAGAAAAGCCGGTCGCGCCGCACAAGGGCATTATCCTTACGGAATCATATGATTACGAGACGCCGGACCTGAAATATGCAAAAGAAGCGAAAGCATTGGGTCATCCGGTTTACGCTTACGACCCGAACCCGGGGATCGAGCAGCTCTTTTTGCCGTATTTCTTTTCGAAAGACGGGAAAGGGGAAATCAAAACGGGGAGCCTGGAAAACTCTTACAACTTTTTGCAGGAAACCATGGGAAAGGGCGTATTCGACGGCGTCATACGCACTTCCTGGGATGATTCGGGGTTGCCCATGCAGGCCTGGATGCTCAGTTTCGCCACCACCGCTGCGTTTTCGTGGAATGCAGCCGTGCCTGGGCTAGCGGACTTTACCGCTGCATTTTATAAAAACAGGTATGGCAACCAATCCGCCGGCATGGACTCGCTTTACTATCTGTTGAACGAAGGGGCGTATTT
The DNA here is from genome assembly GCF_946482605.1 of uncultured Dyadobacter sp. Next base: position 336,047 of record NZ_CAMLSE010000006.1, read on the forward strand.
CTTCATGGAAAGCTTTGAAAGGCGTGTGTGGGCGTGGGGCGAAATCGGGAAAACGCATATTCCCGACCTTCCCCGGGGCGATGCGCTCGAATACGATCCTTTTTGGAATACCCAATATGCGGGCAGGTTGGCAAGCGCCGAAGAAATGCGGACGAAGATGAATACGGCCATTCGGATTTGTGACCAGAACCTGCAAAATCAGTCGAAAAATGAGCAGGATATATTGGTTTTTAAAACATTGGCCAACCTGGTGAAGCATACCGCGCTCACCTACCAGGATCTTTCAAAACTGGAAAATGCCGTCAGGACAGCGCATCAGCAGCGATTTACGGATTTAAAAGAGGCATATCGCAGCCTGCAATTGGCGGAAGGTATTGTGGATGGACAGCTGCAACGGCGGCAAAAGGTTTTTGACGAGATCAATGCCGTTTGGGGGAAAACAATGTTACCCAAAGGAATGTCCACCGATACCAAACAGTACTTTTTCGAACAAGACCGGACGCGGCACTTTGCCAACCGCACGCCCGATATGACCTATCTGATTGTAGACGAGCAGCAGCTTGGTTTGGAAGATTATCAGGTAAAGCTCCGGGCGTACAGCCAGTTCTTTTACGACCGATTTATTAAATAAACGACCCTATTCAACCTAATCCCATGCAAGTATCCAGAAGAAAATTTGTGAAAAATGTATCGCTCGGCGTCGCAGGAATCAGTGCTTTGCAGCCTTTTGAAACCATTTCGAAACCTTTCGCTGAAAAAGTACGGGTAGGAATTATAGGGACGGGGCTGCGGGGCCAGGCGCATATCAGTACACTGCTCAAAAGAACCGACGCGGACATTGTGGCGGTTTGTGATATCGACGCCCGAATGCTGGAAATGAGCGGGAAACTGTTCCGGGATGCGGGTAAAGCGGCGCCCAAAGTCCATACGGGGGATGCCTATGCATATCGTAAAATGCTGGATGCCAGAAGTATCGACGCATTGATCATCGCCACGCCCTGGGAGCTGCATACGCCCATGATCCTGGACGCGCTTGCGGCGGGAATCAAATACATTGCCACCGAAGTAGTGCTCGGGATCACGCTCGAAGACCATTTTGAGGTAGTAAGAAGTACTGAAAGGAATAATGCGCAGGTGATGATGCTGGAAAACGCCTGCTACCGCCGGGATACCCTGGCTGTTACCAATATGATACGAAAGGGGCTTTTCGGTGAGCTCGTGCACATGCAGGGAGGTTACCAGCACGATCTCCGTGGCGTGAAATTCAACGACGGCATCACGCCTTACAACAGCGGTGCCGAATTTGGCGAAAAGGGCTTTTCAGAAGCCAAATGGCGCACCAACCATTCGGTGAACCGCGACGGCGACCTGTATCCGACCCACGGTGTGGGGCCGCTGGCTATGATGCTGGACATTAACCGCGGTAACCGGTTCGAGTCGCTTAATTCGTTCTCGACGAAGGCGCGGGGCCTGCATAATTACATTGTGAGAAAGGGTGGGGCAGACCATCCGAATACCAAAGTCAGGTTCAGGCTGGGCGATGTGGTGACGACGCATATTAAATGTACGAATGGCGAAACCATTCTTTTACAGCACGATACGAACCTGCCTAGGCCCTATTCGCTTGGTTTTCGCGTGCAGGGCACGGGCGGGATCTGGATGAACCTCAACAACGGGATGTACATTGAAGGGCAATCCAAATACGATCATGAGCGCTGGGACGACGCCAAAGAGTGGCTCGACAAGTATGACCACCCGCTCTGGAAACGTTGGAGCAAGGAGGCATACCTGACCGGGCACGACGGCATCGATTTTTTCGTCATGCATGCATTTATTGAAGCAGTTAAAAGGAAGAAACCCACGCCGATGGACGTCTACGATGCTGCGAGTTGGAGTGCGATCACGCCGCTGAGTGAAAACTCCATTGAGCTGGGGAATGAAACCGTCGCATTTCCCGACTTTACAGGCGGGAAATGGATGAGCAGGAAGAATGATTTTGTCCTGAATGATGAATATTAAGCGCAGAAATTAAACTATAATTACCTTTACGCCAGCACTTTCCAGTTTCTTCTGGTCTTCGAGCGGAATGCCGTCATCGGTAATGAGAATATCGATGGCGGTAATGGGGGCCATGAAAGCAAAGCTTCTTTTGAGGAACTTGCTGGAATCCGCGACGACAATCACCTGCTTGGAAATGGAGATCATCACCCGGTTCAAATGCGCTTCTTCCACATTGGGCGTGGAGAGGCCATAAACGACACTCAGGCCGTCCACGGCCAGAAACAGCTTATCGCAAAAGTAGTTTTTGAAACTTTCCTCCGCCGTCGACCCGATGAGCGAAAGGGAGTTTTTACGTAAAAACCCGCCGGGAACGATCACGTTCGCTTTGGGGTGTTCGGCGAGCTGATCGGCAATGTTCAATGCGTTGGTAATCACCGTCAGTTCCGAAAGCGTCGAAAGGTTTTTCGTGATTTCCATCGTCGTCGTGCCCGAGTCGAGAATGATCGTGTCGCCTTCTTCGATCAATGCCGCGGCGGCTTTCCCGATGCGTTTTTTCTGCTCGTAATTCTGTTTGTTTTTATCTGAAATCGCGAAATCGGTCCCTACCCGGTCGATTTTCATTGCTCCGCCTCTTGCCCTTATCAGCGCGTTTTTCTGTTCGAGCCGCTTTAAATCGTTCCGGACGGTCACCTCACTGACCATAAGCTCCTTGCTGAGCGATGTCACATCTACCTGTCCTTTTTCTTCCAGTATCTGAAGAATGATGACCCGTCGCTGTACTGTTGATTTTTCTCCGGCTTTGCGCATAAATAATGTGTTTCTTAATCGATGCGTAAAAATAAGGTTATTTGCCGCATTAGTTTTCGTTTCCTTCGCAAAAAATTAAAAACAAGGGTTCTGAAAATATTATTGTGTCATATGCTTGCGAATTTCGAAAGGAAATGATTAGTTTTGTTTTGTAATGAAATGAAACGAAATATATCATGTATTCCAAAGGCAACGTATTAAAAGATCAGTCTATAATTTCAGAAGATTTGCTTGGATTTGCCTTGTCGGACCTGGAAGGATACGAAGCTCACCTCACTGCAAAGGAAATTGCGCAGCAACCCGCACTCTGGCAGCGGACATGGCAACTCGTTTTTGATCAACAGGAAAAGCTTGCCGGTTTTCTGAATACCGCATTTGGTGAGGAGTCCCTCACGGTGATGCTCACAGGCGCGGGAACGTCTGCATATATCGGAAACGTATTGCAGGGGCCTTTTCAAAAAAACACAGGGAAGATCACCACCGCCACCGCTACCACAGACCTGATCCTGCACCCCGAGCAATATTTTAACAAAAAAGGAACCCTGCTGATATCATTCGCAAGGTCGGGTGACAGCCCGGAAAGCCTGGCGGCCGTGAATATTGCCGACGAATTTTGTGATAACGTCTTCCATTTGATCATCACCTGCAATGCGTCGGGCCAGCTGGCCCGCTCGTCGGAAAGCGGCGGAGCCAATTCTTACATATTTCTCCTGCCACCGGAAGCGGATGACCAGAGCCTGGCAATGACGGGCAGCTTCACGTCCATGCTGCTTGCGGGCCTGCTTATTTCCCGGGTTGCGG
>NZ_CAMLSE010000007.1 GCF_946482605.1 uncultured Dyadobacter sp.
TGAATGACTGAATGACTGAATGACTGAATGACTGAATGACTGAATGACTGAATGAGTGAATGAGTGAATGAGCCGCAGTGGAACTGTGAGTGAGCCGCAGTGGAACTGGGAATGAGTGAATTAGTGAATTAGTGAATGAGTGGATGAGCCGCAGTGGAAGTGGGAATGGGTCAATGATTTAATGACTGAATGAACCGCAGTGGAACTGGAAATGAGTGAATGATTAAATGATTGACCGGGTCGCCGAAGCGATGAGCCGGTCACTAATTCACTCACTCACACATTCACTAATTCACTCATTCTCTAATTCACTCATTCAAAACTACCCCAACACCGGAAGGACCTTCACGATCTGTTCGCGGCGGGGTTCGTATTGGGGAGGGAGCATTAAGCCGGAGCCTAGTTGTTCCACAGTTTCGTCGGTTGCAAAGCCGGGGTTGTCGCTCGCGATCTCGAACAGTACGCCACCTGGTTCACGGAAGTACAGTGAGTAGAAATAGTTTCTGTCTATTTTATCTGTAATCTGCAAGCCGGCATCGAGTACTTTTTTACGGAACTCCATCAGGATATCGTCATTGGCCACCCGGAACGCAACGTGGTGCACGGAGCCTCCCGCCACATGCCCCGCTCTTTCACCAGGCGCTTCCACCAGGTCGACGATGTTGGCATTATCGACCGCGTCGGTAACAAACCGGAAACGGTTAACATGCTGTTCGGTAAGCCGGTACCCGAAAATATCGGTGAGTATCTTCGCGGTTTCCTCTATTTTGTTGGTCGTAATGGTAATGTTGTGGAAACCACGGGTCGCGTTTTCGGCTGTCACTTCGGCTGTTTCCCAGGGAGTTCTGTTGTCGGTGATTTTGGGAACGGTCAACTCAAATTTCAAACCATCCGGATCCAGAAAAGTAAGGTATTGCTCTCCGAATTTTTCAGCGGGTTTGTTATAGGTCACCTTGTTGGCCTCTAACCTTTTCAACCAGAAATCAAGACTTCCCTCAGGTACCGAATAACCGATCTCGGTGGCCTGACGTGTTCCCCTGCGTCCGGCGGGGATTTGGTTACCCCATGGGAAAAAGGTCAGTATGGATCCGGGTGTACCGTTTTTGTCACCGTAGTAAAAATGGTATGTATTGGGATCGTCAAAATTGACAGTTTTTTTCACCATTCTCAGGCCCAATACCCTTGTATAGAAATCGTAGTTGGTTTTAGCGTCACCAGCGATGGCTGTAATGTGGTGGATGCCGTTGATCGTATTTTCCATTGTCTTGTTCAGTTAGATGTTCTTTGCGTTTTGATGATACAAATGTACACTCCCCGGCAGGGGCAGGGCATTGAACTAGGACAAGAACGTACGCGATTCCGGAAATTATTGAGAAACTGCGATCCTGCTTAGCACTGCATCATCCTCCACAACCCGCTTAGCCTCCTTAGCCGCTTTCAGATACACACTCATCGCATATTTCCCGTCAAAGACCAGATCGGCCTCTACCATCGGTACTTTCAGGCGGGCGTGTTTGATGCTCGCCAGGTCCGAGAGTGAAACATAACTGAGTTCCGGATTACCTTGCCCGAGGTCGCACAGGCCGAAGGCAATATTGTTTACAGGATCCAGCTCCGAAAGCAGCCATATCGCCTTTCCATAACGAGAGTGTAATTTTACCACAGGTGCGTGGTCCTTCGCAAGCTGGTTCTGGACCTCCTGCGCATTGTGGACCATGATTTCGATCAGATTTTGGGGTATCATTTTAGACATGGGGCAAAATTAGAGCTTTTCTCCGGAGCACCATTCATCACGCGCCCGCCCGACCTGCCGGGCGACAAAATAAATGGTGCTCCGGATAGAGGTTTTCCGACGCTAATTCTGTAACTTCCTGTTGAATTATATCTCTTCACATCTTTCCATCCCGGACGTATGGTCCGCTTCGACGGGCATGCAGTCCACGCATTTATTTTTATTTAACAACCTCGTACTCAACATCCCATCCTCTATCAAATTTGTACGCTATGACAAAAAATTTATCGCTCCTCACCTATTTAATTATTCTATTCAGCTTATCAAAAAGCTATTCGCAGGTTGTAGTAACCTTTCCTACCGAACGTGCAGTTTTCCAAAGAAACAATTCGAATGAAGCAGACGTATATATAGGAGGGTTCACTACACAGCTGTACCAGAAAATTGAAGCACGGGCTGTGCCCAGGGTCGCCGGAGAGGGCCAGCCGGCGCCCGAAGGAGGCGGATGGGCCGTAATCGACAATGAGCTGAGCGGAGCACAATTTCTGGGCTCCATCCGCGTAAAAGGTGGATGGTACCAACTGGAAGTAAGGGGCGTCAATCCCGATGGGGCCTCGCCTGTGACATACGTATCCCGCGTAGGCGCAGGGGAAGTTTTTGTGGTGGCCGGTCAATCCAATTCGACGGGTGGAGATTCCAATCCCAATGGCCCGGGTGCGGCGCACGACCAGGTAAACAGCGTCGACTTTCAGAATTTCAACGCTTCCACACTCACTGTATCCTCTTATCTCAACGTGCAGCTCCCCTGCCCGGAATTCGTTCATCTGGATGCCCAGGTCAAAACTGCGCCTTTCGGCAACTACGCCTGGTGCTGGGGTAGCTTTGGCGATAAGCTGTATGAGAAGCTCAGGGTTCCGGTCATGATATTCAATGGGGGCTGGTCGAGTACCGGCATTACCAACTGGAAGCAGAGCGCCGACCCCAACGGCATTACTACCAGCGCGTTCGGTTATACCTTTCCCGCCGGCCTTCCTTTCGGTCATTTGCGCCTGGCCCTCAACAACTACATTGCGCAACTCGGCGTCAGGGCGGTCCTATGGCATCAGGGCGAAACCGACAATTTCCTGGAACAACCCGGAGATAATACCTTTAACCGCTACCTTTCCGAGCTTTGGGAGGTAATCGGTGCAAGCCGGAATTACAGCGGCAAGTCCAATCTCGCGTGGCTGGTGGCAAGGGCTTCGCGGTTTACCGTCAATGGCCTGAGCAGGGTGTCAGACAATGTCATCAGCGCTCAGAATGAACTGATTAACAATGATACCCAGTACCCGAATGTCTTTCAAGGCCCTGAAACTGACCCCTATTACAGCATCGAGTACCGCAGCGACCAGGTTCACTTCCGGGGCGATGGCGTTACCCCTTCTTCTGATGGTCATGTCTATTCGGGCTTGATCTCCCTGGCCGGATTCTGGGCCGATAAAATAACGCCTGAATTCCTGAATCAGTCCACGCCATACGCTGCTACGCCTCCGCCCGCCGTCGCAGTTTCGGCCAACGGTTCCCAGATCACATTCTCCGGGCCTGCAATGCCGGGTGGCTATCAGTTCAACTGGCTGGGAAGTGCAGACTGTAACCAGGTCCAAAGCACTTCCCAACAATGGACAACGAGCCCGGGCTCCTACAAACTAAAAATAGTCGATGCGAACGCTAACACCGTTTTCTCTCCATTGGTTAGCGTGACCAATGCCGCATTGCCCGTCGTCTGGGAGTCGTTCACGGCCCAGGTAGGTCCGGGCGGACGTGTTGTAGTGGATTGGTCGACCTCATCGGAGATCAATGCTTCCCGTTTCGAAATCCTGCGGAGCACCGATGCCGTCACATTCTCCACAGTCCGGGTTATGGACGCAGCGGGCAATTCCCAAACCGGTAATGCATATCGGTATGAAGAGGAGATCCTTCCGAAAGGCATTTATTATTACCGCCTGAAAGAGGTGGACGTGGATGGCAAGTACGATTTAACCCGCATTATAAGTGTAAAGGTCGCCGGAAACGAATCTGCCAGGGTATATCCGAACCCTGCGACGAATACCATCACTGTCGAATCGGCTCAAAACCTGGGTTTAATTCAGATTTTCAGCAGTGCGGGAGCATTGCTGAGAACTTTCAGGACCACACAACCATCCGTCCAGCTGGACATTTCAGATCTGTCAAAAGGGCTTTACGTCATTGCAGTCGACGGGCGGGATTTCAAAATCATGAAATAGTTAAGCCGAAAGATAATTTATACCTACCGGATGATAGTTATTCCGGAGCCTTGATACTCAATCTTCCAATATTTCGGCTTAACCGAATTTAAGTATGAAATATTGGAAGGTTATGGTCCTTATGTCGATGTTATCGGCAATGACCACTTCTCTCACGCAGGCTCAGGTAAGTGGGAACAGCCGGTATCCCGGTTCCATGCCACAAGATTCCCCCACAAAGAGGTCAGAGAATATTCTCTATGTCAATGAAAACAATACGAAAAACTTTGTCGACACAAATGGATTACAATCGCCGCCTGTACCGAACGAAAACGAAGTAGTCATTTCGGTAAGCGGCATTTACAACGCGCAGCCCGATGAGTACGTCGCCACATTCAGCATGATTCAAGTCGGCGAATCCGCGGAACTGACCGATCAGGCAATGCATACAAGGATTGAAGCATTCAAGCAAGGCATTAAAGCGACTGGCGTAAAGGATGCCGATATTTATGTGGACATGATATCCTTTGTTCCCAAGTATCAATATGAACTTGAACAAAAAATATTCAGCAAAACATACAACGAAGTGCCCTCCGGTTTCGAGCTCCGGAAAAATGTTTCAATCAGATACAAAGAGCCATCAGCCCTTGACAAATTAATCAGTGTGGCAGCAAAATCAGAAATCTACGATCTGGTAAAAGTGGATTGTTTTATTCAAAATCCCCAACCTTACAAAGATTCACTGAAAACACATTGTGTAAACGAGATTCGCGAAAAAATAAAGCGCTACAAAAGCCTTGATGTGCGGCTCGACACATTGAAAAAGACCATCGCGGAGCAGTTTGATCAGATCAATCCGCAGAACAGGTACTCCCTCTACCTCGCATTTTCCCGCCCGGTGCCGCCGTCAGGCAAGAAGCACTTCCTGTATACCAATGAAAATGAGAAGGCCGTTTCGCAATACTACAGTGCGCCGGATTACAGCACCTTCGACATTGTGGTCAATCCAACAGTCCTCGAACCTCCCATTCAGATCATTTACAGGCTCACCGTCCGGTATTTTCTTCCAAAAGGTCAGAAGGAGCCGGAAACCCACTATCTCATAACCCCGCTGACGGAAACCTCGAAGCCTGTTCGTTAGGAGATCCGGCACAAAAAAACAGGTTGTTAAATCATATACTCACCCAAAAAGCCAAACTTAATGTTCGACACAATCTTAGAAAAAGTAGGAGAATATAATAGCTTATCAATCAATGCAGGAGAGCCATTCTCAAAGTTGTATACCCTCACGACAGGCCAGATCAGCAGCGCGGAAAGCATCAGCCAGTTGGAGGCCAGGGCGCAAGTTGTGCTACCGAAAGACCTCAAAGATTTTTATCAGACGATCGGGAGTATCAAGAGCGACAGTCTCAATGAAAATAACAGCATTGATTTATTTTCAATCAACTATCTGCTTGAAAAGCTGGACGAAACAGATAATTGGTCCAAAATGAGGAGTATGGGCATTCTGGATATGATTCTGTTTAACTGGGGAAACGACAGGGATGAGATCCTGGAACTAAGCAGCAAAATGACGGAATATCTGAACAGTCAATATATTGCCTTCGGTTGGTTCAGTACAGACGACAATCTCGAATCCGCCACTTATCTGTACTTCGATTCAAACGGGCTTTTCGGATCAATTCCTTATCACCAGGACGATTTTGATGACCTTTTCACCAACTACCTCAGGCCAATGATGAAGCAAAGTCCGGCCACGCAAACTTTCGAAGAACTGATTGTTGAATCAATGGACGTCATTATTGAACTTAAAAAAGAAGAACTGGAAAACTGATCAAGATACCATTGCCAACGCCCGGTTCCTGAATTCGGCCGGGCTGACTCCCCGATGCTTTTTAAAGGTCTTGATCAGATGGCTGTCATCGGTAAAACCCAGTTCGGCAGCAATCTCATTGACACGCATATCGCTGTGTTTTAAGCGAATCTCAACCAGCGAGATTTTGTAGTTAATCATATATTGCTGCAACGTTTCATGCGTGTGCTTTTTGAAATACTCGCTCAAATAATTGAGGGAGATATTGAAATGGGCAGCAATGCGTTCTGCCCGCAGCTTTTCTGGGTTGTAAATATTTTGGTGAATGTAATGGATGATATCCAGCGGGGTGTTCTGCGTCAGCTGCGTTTTTTCAGGGATATGAATGGTAATGTTCCGCGCGACGACGGTGATCAGCGTATTCAGCAACTGCTGCACCAACTCCTTGTGAAGCGTTTGCTGATTGACATATTCCGTTGCGAGCGCGTTCATCAGGGCGCGCACAAGCGGCTTATCGTGCATGTTACGCAGAATGCATCCTTGCAGGTGATTATTATTCTGAAAGATATATTCCAGCTTAGGAATCCAGTCTCCCAGGTTTGAATGCTCATCCTTTGCCTTCTGCGCATTCAGATAAATGTTGTTGAAACGGATAAACATAAACGAAGTAGTCGTTTTTACCTCCGTATAATGCAGGTCCATAGGCATGGCGAGGAACAGGTTTTCCTTCCGGTAATGAAATTCGTTCTGATTGATGTGATAAACCCCTTCTCCCTCAACAATATACACCAGTTCAATAAAAGTATTCTTGTGCGCCTTGATCGGGCATTCATCCACTTTTACAAAGAGGATGTCGAAAGGTTGATGGATGTGGTGGACTGTCATACCGGTAAAATTACAGAATTAACCCAAATTTTTACAGCCTGAAATTCTTTGAGGACACAGACATTTGCATTAGTCATTCAAATCAATGCAAATTCATGAAAGCCATCACATTGAACCACAACGGAGGGACTGAAAATTTGATTTTCACAGAAATCCCCAAACCAGAAATCCGGAGCCACGAAGTCCTCATCCGCGTCAAAGCGATCGGCATCAACCCGGTAGATGCTTTTGTACGGCAGCACGCCGACGCGATGACCTACATGGTCGGATCGAAGCCCGGCGAAGAGGTAATCCTTGGCTGGGATGTTTCGGGGGTGGTGGAAGAAACCGGGGACCTGGTGACGGCCTGGAAGCCCGGCGATGAGGTGTTCGGGATGATCAACTTTCCGGGCCAGGGCAAAGCCTATGCCGAATACGTGGCAGCACCGGCAGATCAGCTTGCATTAAAACCCACCGGCATTTCCCACGAGGAAGCGGCAGCTGCCGCGCTGGCCGCGCTCACGGCCTGGCAGGCGCTGGTAACTTATGGCAAACTCAACGCGGGCGAAAAAGTACTGATACACGCAGCCGGTGGTGGTGTAGGGCATTATGCCATTCAGATCGCGAAGCACCTCGGCGCGCACGTCACGGGCACAGGTTCGGCTGGCAAAAAAGATTTCGTGCTCGGATTGGGTGCCGATGCATTCATCGACCACACGGCGGTACGGTTCGAAGATGTTGTGCAGGACGCCGACCTGGTTCTGGATTCCCTGTTCGGTGACCACGTTTTCCGCTCACTGAATGCGGTCAGAGAAGGCGGTAGGGTCATTACACTCCTGACGTTTTTCACAGATGAAAAGCTCGTCCAAAAAGTCAAAGAGAGGGCAGTTTCTGCGCACCGACTGGGTGTAGTGTCTAATGGAGCGGATATGAAAAGGATCGCAGCGCTGTTGGAAACCGGAGCCCTCCGGTCACATATTGCCGGCAGTTACGATTTCGGCGAGATGCGAACCGCACATGCTGCTATTGAAAGAGGCAATACGGCGGGGAAGATCATGGTAACCATTCCCTGATAACACCATGTCCTTTTGGCGTGTCCCAATGGCCCGGGCACGCCACTTTGGCATTTACTTTCAATTGGATAGCTTTTTGCTGCCGTGGTTCCATACAACAAACCCAGCAGCTATGGATACCTTTTCAAGTATGATCATCGGTGCCGTTGATCAGATTAAAAATGCAGTCGTAAAGATCGATATATATAAATCAGTCAATGAGAAGTTCCGGCCGGCGGGATCCGGATCGGGCTTTATTTTCTCTTCCGACGGACTGATTTTCACGAATAGTCATGTCGTAGAAGGCGCGGAGAAAATAATGGTAAGCCTCCTCAATGAAAACGAAATAGAGGCGACGCTCGTCGGAAAAGATCCGGACACGGACCTGGCGATCCTTAAAATATATACCCAAGGCTATTCGGTAGCCAGGCTGGGCGATGCGAGCGCATTGCAGATCGGCCAGTTCGTGATCGCGATCGGGAATCCTTACGGCTACCAGCATACCGTTACCACGGGCGTGGTGAGTGCGCTGGGGCGCACGCTGCAAACCCAGTCGGGGCGATTTGTCGACAATGTGATCCAGTCCGATGCCGCATTGAACCCGGGCAACTCTGGTGGCCCGATGATCAACACCGACGGTGAAGTCATCGGCGTGAACACCGCTGTCATCCAGGGAGCACAGGGACTGAGCTTTTCGGTTGACATCAATACCGCCAAAGAAATTGCCCGCCAGCTGATCCGGGACGGGAAAGTATTCAAAGCCTACCTGGGCCTGCAATTGCAGGACGTACCGTTGAACGAGCGCATCCGGCAGCATCACAGGCTGCCCAACCACCAGGGCATTTTCATTACCCATATCGAATCCGATACGCCTGCCTCCCGGTCGCAACTCATCGAGGGTGACATTATCGTGTCATTCAACGGAAAGCCCGTCCGCAATTCCAATGAACTGTTCAGGGCATTGACAAACCGGGAGATCCTAGGTATCACCGACATAGCGGTTATCCGGCACACCGAGCTGCTCAATTTCATCATTGTGCCTGTTGAGAAAAAGAATTAGGCAAGCACGACGCAGTGCCATATTTAAAAAATCTCATTTGCCATTCAAAATAACCCTCGTTTTAGGTTCAAACAGACTTTTTTTCAAGTCAATTGGAATGAAAAAAGTCTATTTGACTGTTGTTTACATAGCAAGAACCGATTTTGGAATTAAATAAAGATATGAACTGGATTACGATCAATAGCGAAGAGGAAGTCGATACGATTCACAAGTCAGCGGATTATTCCATTATTTATAAACACAGCCCCAGGTGCATGACCAGCCTGATGGCTTACAGGCAGCTCAAATCGGAGGTCAGCGCATCGGACCTCGGGATACCTATTTACATTGTCGATGTCGTACAAAACCGCAGGGAGTCGATGGCCATTGCCAATGCATTCCAGGTTGAGCACGAATCTCCACAGATCCTTGTCGTCAAAAATGGCGAGTGCATTTACGACGCATCGCACGAAGACGTCTCGCTACGCGCTTCGCTGGCTTCATTGAACTGATTTACAGCTATTTTCAGATTTTTTTTAAAAGGATCTGGAAATATTTCCAAAAAAGATAGTGGAATATTTCCATACATATGGAAATATTCCACTATCTTTGATTCATCAACAAACAAAAGCCATGACGGGCCTGCATTATTCGATCGTTTCCGAGAAAATGGTATGGATCTGGTACTATGATCAGCTCGGCGGTAAGCATCTTAAAGAGCTGCTTGCGGATGACGCGGCGGCTTTTATCCGACAGCAGGAACCGAAAAAAGGACCCGACAGCAAGCATACCGTCGCTGGTGGAACGGAATTTTTAAAGCAATAATCATACACACTGATACAGGAAACTTATTAACACTTCATCATCTACAAACGCAAAAGAGCAGCTTCACGGCTGCTCTTTTTGTTGCTTTCTGCCAGCGGGTACGAAATATCATTCTATTCCCCGGGCGGGAGTTTCAAGGCGGCCTGCCCATTTACGAAGAATAACCACGAGCTCTTCCAGGATAACAGGCTTGCTGAAATAATCATCCATCCCGGCCTCGAAACACTTGTCCTTATCTTGCTGCAATGCATTGGCCGTCATCGCGATGATGAATGGCTGAACAGGGTTTCCGGCCTTAATCAGCCGCGTTGCCTCCAGTCCATCCATTTGGGGCATCTGCATATCCATCAGAATGATGTCGTACTGCACCTCCCGGATCTTCTCTAGTACTTCCAGGCCATTTTGCGCGAGGTCGGCACGATAACCCAGCTTCGCTAAGGTGTTCATGATCACGATCTGGTTGACTTTATTGTCCTCCGCCACCAGAATGGACATCGGATATTCGAGCGCAAAATCGGAATGCAGTTTTTTCTGCGGGGCATCTGCCGGCATTACCGCAGCCTTTTCGACGCTCGCTCCGGTCGCTACCCTTGCTGAGATCGAGAAACGAAAAATACTCCCCCGGTCCAACCGGCTTTGTACTTCGATCTGACCTCCCATCAGGGATGTGAGTTGTTCACAGATTACCAGCCCAAGCCCCGTGCCTCCGTATTGCCGGGTTGTGGAGGAATCCACCTGAGAAAACGGCTTGAACAGCTTGTCCAGCTTATCTTCGGCAATGCCGATCCCGGTATCCGCTACATCGAACCCGAGCGTGACCGCGTCCCCCCTGCGGGCAACCACGTAAAGGTGTACGTCCACTTCACCCTCCGGCGTAAATTTCACGGCATTCCCTACCAGGTTGGTAAGCACTTGCCCAAGCCGTAACCGGTCCCCTATGATCCAGGCAGGAACATCCTCGTCGATCCTCAAAACGACATCCAGGGGCGTCGATGCCGTTTTGGCCTTAAATACTTCCATCACATCACTCACATAGGCCCGCAATCCGAACTCCTTTTCTTCAAGTTCCATGTTACCCGACTCGATCTTCGATACATCCAGAATATCGTTGATCACATTGAGCAGGCCCTCTCCGGAAAGCTGTATCGATTTGGTAAAAGCCCGCTGCTCTTCGGTCAGGTCTGTTTCCGCGAGCAGCGACGCCAGCCCGATGACACCATTCATCGGCGTCCGGATCTCGTGACTCATCGTCGCGAGGAACGAGCTTTTCGCCCGGTTTGCCAGTTCTGCCTTCCGGACCGCCAGCTGCTGATCTTCAATGGCACGTTCAAGCTGGGTCGTACGCTCCTGGATCTGACGTTCGAGGATCCGTTTCTGCTTTCGGATCGTATAGGTCCTGATCTGGTAAACCACGACGATCAGGCCCGCCAGCAATGCCAGGCACAGAAGCCGAAACCACCAGGTAAGCCAGAAAGGCGGTGTGATGATTAGTTTGACGGCGATCCCCTTTTCATTCCATACACCATCGTTATTGGACGCTTTTACTTTGAAAGTGTACGTGCCGGGATCCAGGTTCGTGTAGGTCGCGGTTCGTTTGTTGCCTATGTAATTCCAGTTGTCATCGAATCCTTCCAGCTTGTAGGCATACTGGTTCTTCTGGGGAAAAGTGTAGCTCAAAGAGGCGAATTCAAATGTAATCACCGACTGATCGTAATGCAGCGTCATTTCTTTTGCTTCGCTGACCTCCTGTTTCAAAATGCTGTCCGCACGGCCTACGACAACCTGTTTGTTGAAAACCAGGAGATCGGTAATGTACACCGGCGGCACGAAGTCGTTGTACCGCATGCTGTCGGGATAGAAGCTGACGAAACCATTGACCCCTCCAAAGTACATTTGTCCGTCGGCGGCCGTAAACCGGGAATTATCCCGGAATTCATTGCCGGGCAAGCCATCAGAGATACCGAAATTTCGGAAAGTCCTCGTGGCCGGGTTGAACCTGGAAATGCCTTTGTTCGTACTGATCCACAAATTCTGCCGGTGATCACGCTGAATCGCAAAAACGACATTACTGGCTAATCCGTCCTTTTCGGTGTAAGACTGGAATTTCTGCGCTTTACGATCAAAATAACACAGGCCGCCGCCGATCGTGCCGATCCAGAGATCGCCATGGTCCGCTTCCAGGATCGACTGGATCTTGTTGTGCGAAATGCTTCCCGGGTCGCGGGGATCATAATGGTAATGCCTGAAACCGCTGCGATCGGGCAACAACAGGTTGAGACCATTCAAAGTACCAACCCAGATGTCGCCTTTCCTGTCCTGGAATATAGTGGTAACAATGTCCCCGCTGATACTCTTCGGGTCGTCATTGGAATGCCGGTAGTGACGAAACCGCTTTGTTTTGACATCATAATAATTCAGCCCTCCCTTCCAGGTCCCAAGCCAGAGATTGCCGTCCCGGTCCCTGGTCATATTATTCACATCAGACATTGAAAGGCTGTTCGGGTTGCCCCCCTGCGGCATATGGTGCTCTATTGCCCCTGTTTTTACATTCAAAAGGTCGAATCCTCCATTATGGAACCCCAAGCCCAGTACGTCCTTCGCCACCCAGATCACCGCGATGACGTAGTCGTTGCTGATCGAACGCGGATCCCCTTCCCGATGCCTGTAAAAGCTGAACGATTTTGTTTTACGGTTGAACCGATTGAGGCCTCCTCCGTCTGTCCCGATCCAGATATCTTCACCCGTACTATCCCCGCAGATAGCCAACACCGTGTTGTTACTGAGGCTGTTCGGATTCGTCACCTTGCTTCGGTAAGATGCAAACTTGGGACCGAACCTGGGTAGAAAATTCACCCCGCCGGCGTAGGTACCTATCCAGATATCCTCGGCATTATCCCTGTAAATGGTATACACCGAGTTGTTGCTCAGCGAACTGCGATCATCCGGATCATTCTTCAACACCGTAAACTTCCCCGTCACCGGATCATAGATACTGACACCGCCATTCTCCGTGCCTATCCACAGCTTACCTACCTTGTCTTCCATCATCGACAGGATGTCATTATGGCTGATCCCCGATGGATTGGCTGAATCGTGTACAAAACTTCGCAGAACCCTTCCCGAACGATCCAGCACCACTACCCCGGCCCCATGCGTGCCTACCCATAAGTTACCCTTCCGGTCCCGGTGCAGCACTTTCACCCAATCTGTTTTTCGTCCGTCGTCCCCGCGCAGTACGTCCCGGAAGGAAGTGAATTTGCCGGAGGCGACATTCAGTTGTAAAAGGCCATTCTCGGTTCCTACCCACAGCACATATCCGTCGCCCTCGGCAATGCTGGTGATAAACTCACCAGCAGCATTCGGATCCGGGTATCTGAACAGCTGGTACGTGCCGCGTGCCCGGTCGAACAGGTACAATCCCCGATCGGTACCGAGCCAGATACGGTTACGACTATCTCTGAAAATTGTATGTACAGCAAGGTCTTTGTTCGGATGCGGGTAATGCACAAACCGGTCGTGCGCAGGGTCGTAACGGTCGAGCCCCGTGGACGTACCCACCCACATATCACCTGCTTCGTCTTCCAGCAGGGACAGCACAAAACTGTCATGGATCGATCCCGGATTGTCGGGATCGTGCTTGTAATGCATGTATTTATAACCGTCAAACCGGTTAAGCCCGTCTTCCGTGGCAAACCACATAAAACCGCGCCGGCTTTTCAGGATCGCGCTGACATGACTTTGCGACAATCCCTGGTCGGTCGTAAGTCGCCTGAACCGGGGCGTGGACTCCTGTGCAAAACCAATTTGGAAGCATATGAGGTACAGCAACACGACCCCGTAGCCAATCGCCTTCATGGGCACTTTGTTCAATTCGATAGAGAAACGTTGATTTAAAAGTAGAAAAACAAAAAAGCCAATGCAACATTAAATGTCTTTCCTACTCTTTGCTGTATACGAATATTAGCCATTTATGAAAAAAACACTACTCTACCTGCTAATTCATGGACTCTCTCTGAACAGTTTTGCCCAGACCTTTACGGTGGACGGGTTGGTAAGGAACCAGCAAAACGAAGCCATCGGCTTCGCGGCCATCTCGGTTAACCAGGCCAAAGACTCCACACTCGTCAAAGCCGATGTAGCCGACGAACATGGTTCGTTCCGGATCGCAGGCATTCCCGAAGGCAAGTATTTTCTCCGCATTTCCGCCGTGGGCCAGCAAATGTTCCATTCGGACGCATTCCAGGTGACAGACCGCGACGTAAGCATACACGATATCCGGATGGCCCCGGAAACACGGCAGCTGAATGAGGTGAAAGTCACCGGTACCAAACCCCTCATCGAGGTAAAAAATGACAGAATGGTTTTCAATGTCGAAGCAAGCATTAATGCCACGGGCTCCAATGCGCTGGAATTGCTGCAACGCTCGCCGGGCGTGCAAGTCGACCGGGATGAAAACATTCTGGTGAGGGGAAAGACCGGCGTCCGCATTTACATTGACGGGCGGCCGTCGCCATTGAGCGGCAAGGACCTGGCCTCGACATTGAAAAGTATGAATTCGGCGGATATCGAGGCAATCGAGATCATCACGAACCCTTCTGCCAAATTCGACGCCGCGGGGGATCTCGGGATCATCAATATCCGTTTGAAAAAGAATGCCAAGCTAGGCACAAACGGCAACCTCAGCCTCGGCGGGATGTTTGGCATTTCACCCAAATACAATGCGTCCCTGAACCTGAACCACCGCGACAAGAAGCTGAATGTCTTCGGAAACTACGGCTTCAACCAGGGCGCGTGGCACAATACGACCTACGACGACCAGATTCTGAACCAGGTCGCTTACAACAAAATATGGCATGGCATATGGCGCGACACCAGTCACAATGCGAAAATCGGAGCTGATTACTTTATCGACTCCAAAAACACGCTGGGTTTCAACGTGAACGGGCGCATCAGCGACCACAACGGCGGAGGCGAGAGCGAGACGTTTATCAGCAAGCGGATGAACCTGGCGGCCGACTCACTGCTGCTGTCGTCCCAAACTTCGAACCCTGAGAAAAACAAAAACCTGAACGCGAACCTGAACTACCGGTATGCCGACACGACCGGTCACGAGCTCAATATCGATGCGGACTATGGGCGGTTCTCTTCCCGCGGGATCAGTTATCAACCCAACAAATACTTTTTCAAAACGACCAGCGACGAGCCGCTTGAACGCAATTACGTAAGCAAAACGCCCGTTGACATCACCATCAAATCGTTTAAGGTAGATTATGAGCAGCCATTAAAAAAAGGTAAACTTGGCTACGGTGTGAAACTCTCGGACGTCAAATCCGACAACACATTCAACTTTTACAATGTGCTGCAAAACACCGAAGTAATCGACACCAACCGCAGCAACCGCTTCAAATACCTCGAAAGGGTATATGCGGGTTATGTCAATTACAACGTTTCGCTGGGTAAGAAATGGGACCTGCAAGCCGGCCTCCGCGCCGAAGATACCAAATCACTCGGCGACCTGACCAGCTACAAGCATAACGACCTGAACAAAGTAGACACGACCTACCTCAACTTCTTTCCCAGTGGCGCTTTATCGTACAGAGCATCCAAGAACCACACCTGGAACCTGAATTACAGCCGCAGGATCAACCGTCCCAGTTACCAGAACCTGAATCCGTTCGAGTACCGTGTCGACGAGCTCGTTTACTCGAAAGGCAACCCCTTCCTCAAACCTGAATATGCCAACAGTTTCAAGCTGACGCACGTCTATAAAGCCAAGCTTACCACGTCGGTCGGCTACCGCCGGACCAAATTCCCGGTAGTGGGCCTCCGCATTCCCTACGACAGCAGCCGGACTTACTTTATTACACAAAACCTCGACTATTCTCAGGGTTTCAGCCTGGATGTCAGCATTACGACCCCGATCACCAAATGGTGGGAGATTTATTTCAATTTCAGTGGCTATCACAACCTTTGGAGGGCCGCGCTGGACAACGGCATTATTGTCAACAACCGCACCACGGCATTCAATTTCAATGCGCAGAACACTTTCAAGTTGAAAAACAACTGGACTTTGGAGCTAAGCGGCTGGTACAACTCCCCTTACCGGCGTATCGATTACAACTGGCAAATGGGCATGATGGATGCCGGGGTCCAGAAAAAGTTCTGGAAGGAAAACGCCAGTCTGAAAGTTTCATTCAGCGACATTTTCCATACAGCACGCGGCGGCTACACATCCGCCTACGCCGGCATCGAAACCCGCCTCCGGTTCCGTTTCGAAGGCCGGATGCTGCGGGTCAACTTCAATTACCGCTTCGGGAGCAAGGAGATCAAGGGGGCACGTGCCCGAAAATCCGGATCGGAGGATGAACTGAACCGCATCAAAGGATAGTCAATCTCCACACATCAATTAATATTAATTCTACCAATGCATATTGAAAATGGGAGGCTTATATTTGCAGGAAAGAAACCCTACACATCTTGCCTTCCAGATCTTCTCTCTATCGGTTATGGTCTAAATTGTCCGGCGACCCATTGGAATTTCCACTGAATGCGCGGATTTTCCATTCGGTATGCCTCATCTCGATCTTCGCGTTGAGCTATAATGTTCCGTTCAATTACGCGATCGGGCTGCCCAAAATTGCGCTGGCCAGCCTGGTCGTCCTGTTGATCGCCGTCGCATTGTACTATGCCTCGCGCTTTCGAAATTACGTGAGTGTCAGCATACTGCTCGCCAACATCGTGGTCATCAGCCTGTTTGTGGTCAATTATTTCCTGAACTCGGGCATGCGGGGTCCCACCGACCTGTTTTTTATGCTTTCCCTGCTGATCAGTATCGCTATAAGCCCGTCGGACCAGTACAAGATCTGGATTCCGATCAATGTGACGATCCTGATGCTCCTCAATCTGATGGAGTTCTACTACCCTTACCTGGTGCCGGATACCTACACCAACCACTCCAATCGGTTTGTCGACCATATGTCGGCCTACGCCGTGGTGGCTGCCATCACCTATTTTTGCATCGACTATATTAGGAACAGTTACGAACAGGAGAAAGCCTCAGCGCTCGAAAAATCAAGGGCGATCGAGAAACAAAACGAGCAGATCGTCAAACAGAATGAAGAGCTCGAAAACCTGAATGCCGAAAAGAACAAGCTGATGTCCATCGTTGCGCACGACCTCCGCTCGCCCCTGGGCAGCATTCAAAACTTTCTCGAACTACTGACCCAGCACGACCTGGATGAGGAACAGAAACTGGACATTGAAAACGACCTGCTCAATTCGACAAAAAACACCATGGCCATGCTTTCCAAACTCCTGGACTGGTCGAAATCGCAGCTTCACGGGGTATCCACACATCTGGAATATCTCAACCTAAATACCCTTTTCGAATCGACGCTCAATCTCGAACGCAACATCGCCGCCCGCAAAAGCATCAGCCTCGAATCCTACTTCGACCCTTCGGCCAGCATTTATGCCGACAGTGACATGATGCAGCTGATCTTGCGGAACATCGTCGGTAACGCCATCAAATTCACACCCATGGGCGGACGTATTACGATCAGAGGGGAAATGCTCGACAATCATTGCCAGATCTCAGTCTGTGACAATGGCATTGGCATCTCTCCCGAGAAGCAGAAATCTATCTTCTCCCTCCACGTTGAATCCACTTTTGGCACGAACAATGAGAAAGGCGCGGGGTTGGGCCTGGTGCTTTGCATGGAATTCATTAAGGCACAAAACGGGAAAATCTGGCTGGAAAGCGAACCCGGGCAGGGTACCTGCTTCTACATTTCAATTCCGATGTTCAACAAGAACATGGCCCACCAGCCTAATCTGCTGTAATCAGGCACAACCTGGAACGTCGGCAAGGTCATAGAAGATCTGCAAGCCGCGCTCCTTCCCGATCCGGACATCCTCGTCGGCTCCTTTGGACTCTCCTTCGAGCCGGAGAATTGCGTCGCATTTCTGCAAAAGCCGGCCTGCAACCGGGTACAGGATTTCTTCGTATGGCCCGTCACCCGGCGCCTTTGAACCCGCTAGTCTCAGCAGCGGCAGGGCCACCCATTCCCCTATTACCGGCAAGTGCCCCGCACGGAACAGGGACAACGTGACAGATTCCAGCCTGTCCAGATTTTTACGCATTAAAACAGGGTCATCCCCAGTACCCGACCGGTAGGGCCCGGCAACCAGAATCATCAATCCACTCATGACATTGATTTTAAGTTAAACCTTTTTACAAAACTGATCAGATATGCTACTTTTGGCCAGCATCAAGCCATTCATTGCTAATAGATTTGATTATTATTAATCATTTTTGATTAATTTTGATCAAAAGTAAACAATTGTTATGAATTTCCAAGAACGTAAAAAGAAAATTCTGGCGGCACTCGACGGCTCGGAAAGCCTGAGCGTATTTGAGTTGGCGGAGATCCTGGAAGCTTCACCCGCCACCATCCGCCGCGACCTGGCCGACATCGCGGACGAGGGGCTGCTCATGCGTACGCACGGGGGAGCCATGAAAATGGAAAATCCGGTACTGACCGGGTTTTCAGAAAAATCGGGTGTACACCATGCCGGGAAGGAAAAGATTGCCGAAAAAGCAGCCTCTTTCGTGACGGATGGCGATACCATCTTCCTCGATTGCGGCAGCACGGTGTTTCAAATGTGCCGTTTCCTTAAAAAGAAGAGTATCCGGGTCATCACCAACTCACTGCCTATCCTTTCGGAGCTCATCGACGTGCCTTCCATCCACATTAACCTGATCGGCGGCGAGCTCAACAAGGAACGTAAGGCCATACACGGCGACAAGGCCGTTCAGCATATCCAGAGCTATCATGCGCACAAGGCTTTCATCGGCGTGGACGGTATCTCGGCTGAAAATGGCCTGACAGCACACAGCGAGCACGAATCCAGCATTACGACGGCCTTTATCCGCAATGCGGGCCAGACGATGCTGCTCTGTGACGCTTCGAAAATAGGGAAAGACAGCTATATCAAATTTGCAGGGCTGACGAAGATCCATACCCTCATCACCGACGCCGGCGATGAAGCCCCGGGCGTTATCGCGCTGAGGCAACAAGGCCTGAACGTCGTCGAGGTCGGCTGATCAACCCAGCACGGCCCCGCCATCGCGATTGATAATGGATGAGTGCCCAAATATCAATGATCACTCTGCAAAACAAAATGCCCCGCATCGGTGAACGCTGCGGGGCATTGTTATGGCCGGATTATACTTAGTACCCTTCGTTCTGGTACATTTTCTCCGGGTTCAGTTTGTATTCATCAAACGGGATCGGATAGTAGCGGTCCTTCTTGCCAAAGTTGTTGAGCTTCGCGATACCGAAATTCTCCTGTTTCTTACTTTTGAAATACGTGACCAGCTCATCGGTCGTGAAAGCACGCAGCAGATCGAACCAGCGGTGGTTTTCAAAAGCCAGTTCTACACGACGTTCATGCAGGATCGCAAGCTTCAATGTCGGAAATTTCGCTGCATAGGCCGGATCTGCTTTCGCCACCGCATACCCGGGCAGGCCTGCACGCTCGCGTACCTGATCCAGGAATGCGATTGCCGCCGGTTCATCCCCTAGCTGCATGTTTACCTCCGCCACCATCAGGATTACGTCCGCATAACGGATCAGGATCCAGTCGTTGCCGCCGTAGCCGTTCGTCGTTGCGGCCGAGCTCGCGTCGCGGTACTTCGTAATGAAGTAGTCCTTCACGATCGGGTCATTGGCGTATTTAACAGAAAAATCCTTCCGCACATCACGCTCCTCGTAATCCAGCACCAGGTCCGGCGTGACATTGCCGCCTGATCCGGTGGAAGCAAAAAGCGAATTGATCGTCTCGCCTTTCGCCTGGTTGTTACGGGCAATGGAAGACGAATAGTTGATATCCCCCTGCTTGTTCACCACCTGGAAAATGATCTCGGCGTTAGTCGATTTTTTTGCCACGTCGAATACATCCGCATACGGGATCTCTTTCAGGGCTCCGAAAGAACGGAGGTTATAGGAAGCCGTCAGGTATTTTTTGGCCTCATTCAGGTTGGCAGTACGGTTAGCCGCGTCCAATGTCGTGGCCATCGTCAGGTAAACCTGGCCGAGCAGTGCATTGGCTGCATTTTTGGTAACCCGTCCCTTGGTATTGGCCGTCTGGTTGTCGGGCAATGTCGATCCTACCGCATCTTTCAGGTCGGCTACGATCTGGGCGTACACCACGTCCTGCTTTGCGCGGAAGGTGGCGGCGGCTACCTCGTCCGTGCTGAGCAATTCGGTGGTTACCAGGGGCACATCACCCCATTTGCGCACGAGGTGGAAGTAGGTCAATGCGCGGATAAACTTCGCTTCGGCCTTGTACTGTTCTTTGAGACCGTTATTGGTGAAAGTCACTTTTTCGATTCCGGCCAGCACCTGATTGCAGCGCGTTACCATCTGGAACAGCACCAGCCAGTGCGATTTGAGATAGGTATTGCTGGGCAACAATGAAAAGTCATTGAACTGGAACGGCTCACCTGCATTCGACTGGTTGTCGTTCCGGCCGGTATTGTCCGAGCGCTCTTCGCTGAACAACCCGCTGTTCTCTCCAATGCCATTGCCTTCGCGGAGTGCATTGTAAATACCGTTCACGGCCAGCAGCACGTCACTCTCCGTTCTGTAATAGGTAGGTGCCGAAACTGCATTAGGATTTTCCTGGTCGATAAAATCTGTCGAACAGCCTGCCAGGAACACGAGCCCGCAGGCGGAAAATACGGTTTGGATAATATGTTTACGCTTGATCATTTCTCTCTGCTGCTTAGAATGTAATGCGTGCTCCGATGTTGTATGCACGTGCGAGCGGGTACTTTCCGTAATCCACGCCCGGTGTCAGGTTTGCTCCGTTATTATAATCTACCTCGGGGTTATAACCCAGGTACTTGGTCAGCGTGAATGCATTGTCGACGCCCACGTACAAGCGCAATGCGCTCACTGCATTATTGGTCAGCTTACCGATCTGCGGCATGTTGTATCCCAATGTCAGGTTGGTACATCTCAGGAATGAGCCGTTCTGCAAATAGAAAGTAGACAGACGTGTACTGTTGCTCTGCGTTCCGCCGCGTGATGCACGATAGATCTGCCCATTCCCCGGCTGCGCTTCCGAGCGGTAGCGGTCTACCACTTTCTTGTACTGGTTACCCGAGCCTTCCATGTTGAACACATAGTAATCCTGGCCATCCAGTACCTTGTTACCATAGGTCCCGTTGAACGATGAGCTGAAATCAAAGTTCTTGTAGCTGGCCGTGATTGCGAAACCGTAGGTAAACTTGGCATGCGGGCTGCCGATCACGCGCTTATCGGCGTCATTTACTACACCATCATTATTCACGTCCTCAAAGTACAGATCTCCCGGCCGCAGGGGATTCGTGGAAGCCGTCGAGCGGGCAGGCCCTTTGATCTGGTAGCCAGTCGGAAACGATTGCGTAGATGCATTGTAAGCTGCATTATCGGCCGCAAGGTTCTCCATATCCGACTCGCGTACCATTCCTTTTACCTTAAACCCATAAAACATACCGATCGGCTGGCCTTCCTGGGTAATGTGGGTGAGGTAGGAACGCTCCGCACCGTTGGTGATGATCGTGCTGGCACCGCCCATATCGAGTACTTTATTCCGGTTGACGGAAATATTTCCGCTTACATTCAGGTCAAAATCCTGCGTGGAAACCACACGGGCGTCGATCTGAAGGTCGATCCCTTTGTTCTGTACTTTCGAGTTTCTCAGGTTGGTCAGGATTGTAGAAGCACCGGAGATCGCCGACAACGGCTGGTTGAACAGCAGGTTGAACGAACGGCTCAGATAGTAGTTACCCATCACCGACAAACGATCGTCGAACAAACCGAGGTCAAATCCGAGGTTGTACTGGGAGGTCGATTCCCAACCCAGGTTCAGGTCTTTGATACCCGTTGCCCACATGGCGGTGTTCACCGAGCCATTTCCGAACACGACGCCGCCGGGTGCGGCCATGGTTTGCAGGAAGTTGTAGTTACCGATGTTGTTATTACCGCTCAATCCCCAGCTCGCACGCAGTTTCAGCGTCGAGCTGTTACCTAATGCATCCTTGTAAAACGGTTCATTCGAGATATTCCATCCTGCCGACACCGACGGGAAATTACCCCAGCGGTTGTTCGGACCGAAACGTGAAGATCCGTCCGTTCTGAAAGTCGCAGTCAGGTAGTATTTACTGTCGTAGCTGTACACGGCCCTGGCAAGGTAAGAGAGCAATGTCCAGTTGACCTTGCCGGTCGCATCGTTTCCGGTGTTCAGCGAAAAGTTGGTCGCATCGGCACCTTTACCGGTAATCTCCTCGATACGGTCGTTGGAGAAGCCGCGGGCGGTTACCGAAATGATGTCCCGATTGTTTTCCTGCGCGGTATAACCGATCAGACCGTCGATATTGTGCTTGCCAAACTGTTTTTTGTAGTTCAATGTAAACTCGGCCAGCTTGTCGGTCTGCGCAGTCATCATCGACAGCGCATTAGCCGCCGCGATAGCCTGTGGCGATCCGGGAGGATTGGCACCACTGCTCAGGCTGGTAGGAGAATAATATTCATACTTCTCGTTGTAAGTCTGCAAACCCAGGTTTACTTTAAAATGCAGATCGGGAATGATCTCGTAATCCGCAAAACCGCTGAACGTGCCGCGTTGACCCTTGCGGTTGATGTGCGTTTCGGTGGCCAGCGCAACCGGGTTTTCGATCGACTGGTAACCGTAGCCGGAGCTCAATGCGGCCGCTTCGTTCTTGGCCAGTGAGCCGTCCTCGTTGTAGGCTTTGAAAATAGGCATGTAAATCAATGCACCCAGAATAGGCCCCTGGTTGAACCGGCCTTCCTGCACTTCCCGGTTGGTGTTGTAGGTAAATGCCAGGTTAGCACCCACTTTCAGCTTTTTATTGACCTCCGCATCCAGATTGGTGCGAAAGTTGGTACGCTGCTGCCCTGTGCTCAGGATGATCCCCTGCTGGTTGAGCTGCCCTCCGCTGATTGCGTAACGTAGTCCGTTCTTCCCCCCCGAGAATGAGACATTGTGGCGATGTACCGGCGCATTGCGGTACAGCTCGTCCTGCCAGTCGGTATTGTATTTGGGAGTGATCAGCTTTTGGCCGGCAAAATCGTAAAGGTCTGTCGGAATGCTGACGGACCCTGCATTACCCACGTTTTTGATCCGGGTCGCATTGTCGTCGGAATACATGGCGTCGGTCCAGGTCTTTCCCGCATTCACCATCAGGTCGCGGTAGCTCGCATTACGGCCGTCGATCATCAGTTGCCCAAACTCGGACGCGTTCATCAGATCGACCTTTTTGCTCAACTGGTGCATACCGAACTGGTACTCGTATTCCAGCCTGCCTTTACCTTCCTTACCTCTTTTAGTTGTGATCAGCACGACACCGCCTGCTGCCCGCGATCCATAAATAGCCGCCGAAGCCGCATCTTTCAGGATGTCGATCGATTCGATATCATTGGGATTGATAAAAACGTCATTACCGGCCGGATATCCGTCGACGACATACAGCGGATCTGAGCTCGCATTCACGGAACCAACCCCGCGCACACGGATCTTCGTACCCACATATGGCGCCCCGCTCACCTGCGAGATCTGTACCCCCGCCACCTTACCGACCAATGCCTGGCCGACGGTCGGCGTGCTCAGGTTAAGTTCTTTCGCCTTTACACTCGAAATGGCTCCCGTAAGGTCGCTTTTTCGCATCGTCTGATACCCTACCGCTACAAACTCGTTCAGCATCATCGCGTCCTGTTTCAGCGTAATGGCCAATGGTGCATTGCCTGCGACGACTACCTCCTGGGCGATAAAACCGACGAATGAGAATACGATCGTGGCACCTGAACCGGTTTCGAGCGAGAAACTACCTGCGGCATCGGTTACCGTACCTTTGTTGGTACCCTTTTCCAAAACCGTCACACCCAGCAACGGCTGCCCGGTCTCATCCACTACCTTACCCGTTACAGTCAATGCACGGGTAGGTCTTTCCAACATCATCCGGCCCTTGTTACCGGAAGCCACTGCATGCCTGCCCGGGCTGAAAACCAGGATTCCTGTCATGACCAACGGAACAATTGGCAGTATCAGTTTCTTCATAATAGTTTTAAAAAATTTAACAAAAACAAGAAAACACTACACATTTCACTTTCAACTTCCGACACATATGGTCTGTAAAATCGAGCACAAAAGTATCCTTTGACTATTAAGCCAACCGAACGTGTTTATTATGAAAATGTAAACTTTTCAAGAACCACCAAGGCCGCTACTACCAATCCATGGCCATCCAATGCGCGTTGTTTTTACGGGAAGACGTTACGGCGATACCCCGGGAACGGTCCGTTAATGCAAAGCCTTCCAGCTCGTCCGCTTTGTCGATATCCACCGAACGGAGCACAACCTGCTCTCCTTTTTGAAGTGATTTTTTAAGATCGACAAACGTAAACCGCCACTTCCGTCCTTCGATCTGGTTTTGAATCAGCACCAATACACCCTTTTCGGTTGCCCAATGCAGGTTCTGCACCCATGGACCGCAGCTGAATTTCCCGACCAGTACGCCGGGAGCACTTGTCTTTCCGGCCTTTTGCAATGCGGCGGGGTCATACAGGCGCACTTCATTGCGCTTGTTGCCATAGTCGGCCGTGGCCACATACCATTTACCATTGTACTCCACATATTCCGGCCTCGTACCCTGAATGCACGCATCATCCTCGATCGTATGGATCAGATTGCCGTCGAGCGTGCCGGATTTCAGCATCTTTACCCAGTCTACCTGGTAAATCACCGCCTTCCACAAAGTACCCTCCGCATTGAGGCGGATGCTGTTGCCGATAAAAACCGGCAAGTTACCACGGCGGGCGATGCCTGTCGGGTGGTTGATCAGGTCCTTGCCTTCCAGCGTGAACCGGATCTCCTTTCCCTGATAATGCAGCGAATCAGCCCTCAGACTGTATTCCCGGAGCATCCCCACCTCCCGGTCGCCATAGAGGTACACCTTGCCATCGATAAACGAAGCGCCCTGGCAGGCACCGAGCGAATCGACGGTGTGAGAAGAAATGAGCGAAATGTCCGGTTTACCGGGTACAACGAATGCAGGAATGGCAGCCAGGGCCAGTAATTTCAGTAATGATTTCATGATGGGATAAAAAAACGGGTGCGGAATGATCCCCGCACCCGCATGGCTGGCGAAAATTTTACCAGAGTGGTTGCTTCAATTTGACAAAATAGATGGTATTGCGATCAACCGCGCCCGTTGCTGGCAGTAACTTCTGTGCATAAACGCCACCCGAGCCGACGACCCCGAAGTCATCGTCATTCGACACGGCGATGGTGTGGGCATCGATAATCGCGATCCCCTCTGCCTTGTCATGCGGGTACAGCCCCGAAATGTCGGTCATCAGATCGGCCGCGAGCGTTTTTGTCACGGGGACAATGCCATAGGTTGCGAGGTTGGCTGCCGTTTTCAGCTGTTCCACCGTAAGCCCGCCGTACAACCTGCCGTTCTCACTATTGGCAGGATCCGAAACATCGGTTGCTCCCGAAATATCGATCTTGAACACCTTCTTGATCACCGTTGCGCGATTCGCATTAGTGGCATATTCACCGTCCCGTTCCAACACCAGGAACGTCGTGTTGGTAATAGCAACAATCTCACTGTTGGCCTGTAAATTGGCTCTGTCGATCAGGTAAACGTACTCTTTGCTCAGCCCGCTTGCGATGTCATAAGCCAGGATGCGTGTAACGAGCGAACCGGAAACAGCAGCCGAAGACGGGTTATAAAGCGGGAACTGCATGATCCCGACGAGCGTCTTGCCATCCGGCGTGATCGTCAACCCTTCCATACCGCGGTTAGGCCTTCTTTTGGCAAATACCAAAGGAATCTTGCGGCCGCCCACACCATTGCCGAATGGGTTAATGCGTTCGATCGTCTTGCCGTTCGCGTCGAAATGCACGATATGCGGGCCGTATTCGTCACTCACCCAGAATGTACCGTCCGGTGCCATGGCAAGCCCTTCGGAATCGAGTCCGTCGATGCTGTTGGGAAGGGTATTACCGAGCACGTCCAGCGCCAGTTCACCGCTGAAACCAAAGCCGGCCGGATTAGGCAATCCATTCAGCTTGGTGCCGTTTTCATTTTTGAGCTCAATCACTTTTTCGAGTACCAGCAGGTCGCCGATCAACCGGAATTTACCGATCTGAGGGGCAAAACCCGGATCTGCGAATACTTTGGAATCGGCAATGGTACCGTCGATGTTCGAACCGCGGTCGGTGAGCAGGTAAAACGCCATATGGTCGTTCGGATCCTGCACCATGGCCGAACCGAAACCGCCATTGTACACTTTTACATTTCCGACCTGGGTAATGACCGACGGATTCTGGGCTTCTGCTCTTTCGGGGTAAGTCTCTGAGGGGACGTGGTGGTCGGTGCAGCCGCTGAGTGCTACTACCCCACCCGCTGATGCAATGAGGGAAAGTAAAAAGGGTTTCATCTGCCTTTGAGGTTAGTTTGTTCAAAACTACACCGGCAGATTTTACCCGAAAGTTAATTCACAAGGCTTTAAATCAAGATTCTGTTAAGTCCGTTATCTCCGGCCTTTGCCTTTCAAACGAGGCGGCTGCACATAAAACTCGACGGTAGCCGCGAGGCCTGAGGTACGCACAGGTACGGCGTCATGGACCATTTTGTTGGACAGGTTTTTCCGGTACCCGCCAAATACCTCCACGCCTGCAAACTTCCCGATTTTCCGGTTATAGGAGATTCCCATATCAACGTCGATCCGGCGGCACACATCCGGGGTACCTTCGGCTACACGGTTGAGATAGTAGGTCCGTGTAACTGCCTCTGCTTTGAAATACAATATATCAGCCGGCGAAAGGTTATGCCGCCAGGCCATTTTTTTCGGAAGCATGATCTCTACGCCTTCCCTGTCCGAGAGGTTGTAGTTGAACAGGAATACAGGCAGGAAGGTCAGTTTGTAGCTTTTATTAAAAATAATACCCGCTCCGATCTCCTTGTTAGGTGATTTGCGTTTGATATAGGAGGCGGATATCGTGTAGTTCAATGGAATTTCCTTTACCGAAAGCATCGCAAAATTTCCGGTTTTATTGATATGCGAAGTCACTGCAAGCCATGAAGTGCTATCCAGCCTGACAAACGAGTTCAGGTCGAGGGCAAAAGTGCGCAGGTTCCAGCCTTCGAATTTACTGGCCGGATTTTCGCCGCTGCTTTTGAATTCGAGCTGTTCGGCCCGGTAGTTGGGGCCCAACACCACCGCCACGTTCTTTTTATTAACGAGCGGAAGCCAGGCGCGTACAAATACCTCCTCATTTGTGAATGTCTTGGTTCCGCTATTCGCGAAACGGTACACTTTTCCAGGTGCATGGGTGGTGCGGAAAGTGATCCATTTGGAGGGTGCCATTCCGGGCAGACCTGGTTTTTGAGCACAACAAATGATTGTCATACCCCACAAGGATAAGAAAACAACAAAAGCCTCCGGCTTGCGAAACTGCATACTTGCCTTGTAAATGGTTGAATCGTTCGAACCTGCAATAAAATCCTATCTATGAGGCCGTAACGCTATACCGCTCCGTTAAAGTTCCGGAACAATAATCCTGAAAGAGAACGCAGAAAGGGTATACGTTGGACATCATGGTATATGAAACGAATTCCGGCGCCGATCCGGTACACGAACTGATATTTTTTGTGTACTCAAACTTATTTGAAAACTATAATAAATGCTTTGATTGTATTAATTACCGTCAGCGGCATTGGCAGTAGTTTTGTATCGTAGTTTAATCCACATTATTCTGATATGATACAAGCCAAAGCATACGCTGCCCAAACCCCGGAATCGGACCTGACTCCCTGGGACTTTGAAAGAAGGGAAGTAGGACCTCACGATGTCCAGCTGGAAATATTGTACTGTGGCGTTTGCCATTCCGACCTGCATCAAATTAAGA
Organism: uncultured Dyadobacter sp.; assembly: GCF_946482605.1. The sequence continues at coordinate 27,554 of NZ_CAMLSE010000007.1, forward strand.
ATGACTGGTTCCCGGGCGTTTTCCCGATGGTACCCGGCCATGAGATCGTCGGAAAAGTGATCGGCACCGGGGGGCACGTGAAGAAATTCAAAGTGGGCGACTTCGCAGGCGTGGGTTGCATGGTCGACTCCTGCCAGGTTTGCGAAAACTGCCAGGACGGTCTGGAACAGTACTGCCTTGATGGCAACACACAGACCTATAACAACCTGGACCGTAGCGGCATCCCTACTTACGGAGGATACTCCAACACCATCGTTGTACGGGAAGAATTTGTTCTCCACGTATCCGACAAACTCTCTCTGGCTGCAACCGCTCCGCTGTTGTGCGCCGGTATTACTACCTATTCGCCATTGCGTCACTGGAAAGTGGGTAAAGGCCACAAACTGGCAGTTCTGGGATTGGGTGGGCTCGGTCACATGGGCGTGAAGTTCGGTGCGGCATTCGGCGCAGAAGTAACGGTGCTGAGCACATCGGCGTCCAAGGAGGAAGCGGCCCGTGCATTGGGCGCACACCATTTCGTCGTCACTTCCGATCCCGCGCAGGTTGAAAGCGTGAAAGGGACGTTCGATTTTATTCTCGACACGGTATCTGCCGAGCACGATATGAACCTCTATCTCTCGCTATTGCGTACAAACGGGACGCTCATTGGCGTGGGCGTGCCCTCGAAACCCTACTCGATCCAGCCATTTTCGTTGCTGGGCGGACGGAAAAGCGTAGCAGGGTCGGGAATCGGAGGTATTGCGGAAACCCAGGAAATGCTGGATTTCTGTGCGGAGCACAACATTGTTTCAGATATCGAGCTCATCGACATCAAGGACATCACTGCCTCGTATGAAAGAATGCTGCGTGGCGATGTACGATACCGGTTTGTGATTGACATGGCGACGTTGTAGTGGCATTTTATCGGAGTAAATCTTGTTTGCACCGAAGAGCTGCCTCTCCGCTGAGGGACACTACCCGAAAAATGCCACGCGCATCTGATGGAGTCCGCTCGTTCATTCCGAATTTTAGAAGTTACCAAAAAGCCGGATGAGTGTCCGGCTTTTTTGGTAAGGAAGGTGACCGTGTGGCCGGAAAATTAATGCTTACGCGATCAGCGAGCTTCCTTTCCGCCGGAACATATCAGAGCAATGCCTTCGGTGCGATAGCAACCCTTGGGAAGCTCGTGAATAAACGTATCCCATTTTTTGCGCAATCCTAAGTTTGCCTCTAAAAAAGCCTCAAAATTATCGATCAACTTAGCCTCTGGTACCGATAGCTGGTTGTGGGGAGACCAGTAGTCCTTCATACTGTACCTCAACGGATTGGAGTATTCCAGTGATACGACATAACCGTCGAATCCCAGCTGCCAGCCCTTAATGTTTGCTTGGCCCGGAATATCAAAAAGCGCGACATCCATCGCCCGCTCGTAAATTCGCCTGGCTATAATTGTGTCAATAGCAATGCGCTTAGTGAAAAACTTTTCTTTTTTTACCGGAGTCGAGGATGGGTTCGGATCATATTCAGATGTGTAGCTGACCAATTCACCGAGAAATGTGTTTTGATTGCCCGTCCATATTTCTACCAATTGATTTCGACACCAGAAGCGAAAACGAAGCTGGTCGCTCGATCTCATCAGATCTTTCAGCCCAATTTTGACAGCATTCGCCTTGTACAGGCTGTATGCGGCAGTTGTGTCGATCGTTTTATCTGCCGCTATCATCGGCGGAGCGCTCTGAGCCTTTGCCATGTCGCATAAGACAAGAAGAACGGCGATATTAAAAAGAATTTTCAGTTTCATAGCGCAGTCAATTAGGATGAATATCGGGACTCAGTATTTGCAAAGCAACCCGAAAGAACCAGACCGTTTACTCGGTAGTCGCTTTCAGCTTGGGAAGAAAACCAGTAACAATGCCAATCAGCGGTAAGAATGCTATGACGTGAAATACATAGACAATGCTCGTTGCATCAGCTAAGTTACCAAGTATTGCTGATCCAATTCCGCCCATTCCAAACATGAGGCCAAAAAATAAGCCTGCAATTAAGCCCACTTTACCAGGAACCAACTCCTGAGCATATACGACAATTGCAGAAAACGCCGACGCGATGATCAGGCCGATGCAAACGGATAGGATGGTTGTCCAAAAAAGATTCGCATAGGGCAGCAGCAATGTAAACGGCGCTGCACCTAAAATTGAAATCCAAATAATATACTTCCGGCCGAACCGATCTCCCAACGGTCCGCCGATCAATGTACCGACGGCAACTGCACCCAAAAAGATAAACAATTGTATTTGAGAAGCCTGAACAGAAATATTGAATTTTTCGATCAGAAAGAAAGTATAGTAGCTGGTCATGCCTGCCAGATACACATATTTTGAAAATATCAGCGCCATCAGGATAAACAAAGTGAAGATCGCCTTGTTCCGTGTCACGGATGGATTGAATGATGAACCCGAATGTACTTTTTTAGGCGGAGCAGACCTGTTATACCATTTGCCAATGGCAATGGCCAATATTCCCCCGACTATTGCTACTGCTGAAAACCATGCTAAGTTTCCCTGGCCATACGGGGCCACAATTACTGCAACCAGCAGCGGGCCAATCGCCGAGCCACTGTTTCCCCCCAGCTGAAAAACCGATTGGGCCAGGCCACGTCTGCCGCCGGATGCCAGGTAGGCAATACGGGATGACTCAGGATGAAAAATAGAAGAGCCTACTCCAATCAGACAGACGGCTATTAAAACCCAAGCAAATGACGAAGCCCAGGTGAGTGCCAATATTCCCAAAAGCGTAAATCCCATTCCTGCTGCTATCGAAAATGGCTTTGGATGCTTATCAGTATACAAGCCTACGAATGGCTGTAACAGAGAGGCTGTTAACTGATACACCAAGGTCACTATCCCGATCTGGGCAAAGTTTAAATGAAACTCTTCCTTTAACATGGGATAAATGGAGGAGATAACGGCTTGTAAAATATCATTTGCCAAATGGGCAAGGCTAACGGCAGCTAATATCGGATACACGGTTTTATTGACCGGGTTTTGTAACGGCTGAACTGTTTTGTCGTAAGTTTTATTCATCATATCATCTGATGTTTAATCGTAAATTTTATGAATACTGAGTTTGGCTTAAAATTTGGGTGATCGCTTCTTGTGCCTTGTCAGCATCACGTTTTTTAATGCTTTTGAACAAGGATTTATGAAGGTTATGGCTTTGAACAAATGAGGCGGTGTCTGCATAATACTGATGGAACCAGCTATTGAGCGGAGCTGAAAACGCTTTATAGATATCCCTAAGAATATCATTACCGCAGGCGTCGGCAATACTTAAATGAAAGTCGATATCAAACTTAATGCAGTCGTTTAAATTTCCGTCCAAAGCGGCGGCTCCTCGTTGATCAAGCAATTTTTCCATTTCATCCAGCTGATGCTGACTGGAATGCTGGGCAGCTTTCCGAACAATCTGAACTTCCAAAAGGCGGCGAACTTCATCAATATCATGTGCCTGGGCACGTTTTAGTCGATCCTCTAATGTCTCGGTGCTGCTTACGCTGGCCTCCACAAATGTTCCAACTCCCTGCTGCACCCGCAAAAAACCTGCGTTGGCAAGCATTCGGACAGCCTCTCGGATTGTCGATCGGCCGACCCCATACAACTTCATTAAATCAGCTTCAATCGGCAGTTGCTGATCGACAGCAAATTGCTGATTCTGAATACCAACCCTAATTTGATTGGCGACTTCATCCGCTAATGACGTTTTTCTAATCATCATAAGATCATATCATCTGATGACCAAAGGTAGTAAAAGAATAATATTTAGTGGCACCACAAAAGAAAAAACCTGCAATCTTTTGATTTACAGGTCTTTACTACGTCATCCAGTGACCCCGCTGAGGTTCGAACTCAGGACCCACAGATTAAGAGTCTGTTGCTCTACCAACTGAGCTACGGAGTCAAATTGCTGATTATATGATAGTTAGCTTATAAATTTATCAAATATTTTGTCTCGATTTTTCAATGTTGCAGTACATGTTGCAGTACAACCAACGTTACCGTCCGGTCCATTCCACGAGCGATTTCTAAATATAACCATTAATGTATAAAATCTAAATTTACGCCGGTGCGGGCGTCATTTATTTACCATCCCCCGCAAACACTTCCTTGTGGGCATCACCCCAGGCCTCCATCGCGTACCACACCGGACTCAGCCTTTGCGCCCAATCCGTCAGTTCGTATTCCACACGCACCGGCACTTCCGCATGAACGGTCCGATTGATTAACCCCGCATTACCCAGCTCCTTCAATTGCATTGTCAGCATGCGTTCGCTGATATTGGGGAGCTCGTCACGCAGTTCGCTGAAACGCTTCCTTTTAAGATTGAGCTTGTAAAGAATGAGCATTTTCCAGCGGCCGCCCAGCACGTCGAGGGCATACACCATTCCGCAAAAATCATTCAGGACGTGGCGATTGATATTGTTCGTCGATGTTTCTTTTCTCCCTGACATACTTTTTTGTTCGTTACCCACAATGGGTTGTTCGTTTCATATTTCCCTCCGGACAAAACTAATTTTGTCCATTCTTAATTTCAAAACCCGTTTTTTCGCATGAAAGTATTGCTTGTTTATGCCCACCCGGAACCGAAAAGCTTCAATGGCGCGATGTACCTAACAGCACAGGATATTCTTTTGTCGTCCGGGCATGAGGTAGTGTGCTCGGATCTTTACCAGATGAATTTCAATGCCGTCTCCGGCCCCCGCAATTTCATTCAGCTTAATAACCCGCATTTTTACAAACAACAGCAGGAAGAGCTCCATGCCACCGAAAATGGATACTTTGCGGGCGACATTGCTTCCGAACAGGCCAAACTCCAATGGTGCGATGTGATGATCTGGCAATTCCCCCTTTGGTGGTTTAGCGTACCGGGCATCTTAAAGGGATGGGTAGACCGTGTTTTCGCGATGGGACGCACCTATGGACAGGGTAAGCTGTATGAAAACGGCGTTTTTCAGGGCAAGAAAGCATTACTTTCGCTCACGACCGGCGGATATGCCGGCGACTATCAGGCGGATGGCCTGCAGGGCGAGCTTTCGGGAATATTGAGGCCGCTAAACCGCGGTATCCTGCAATTCACCGGGTTTACCGTGCTCGAACCCCATACCGTGTACGGCCCGGCCCGGCTGTCCCCCGAGCAACGTGCAGCCGAGCTTTCCCGATGGCAGCAGCGTTTGCAGCGGATCGAAACGGAAGAAGGTATACAAGTTGGCCGATACTAGGAAATCACAAAGGAAACTGCGGGTCACTAACGCAGCCGCGCATTTCATCGGGCGGCATAAGGCCCGTGTATGGATCTGATTTTGAGCTCCTCGTTGGAGTCATCCAGGACAAATACCCGATAGCTATCTCCCCCGTTAGCGACACGCACTACCACATGTCCGCTGTTGCTTTTCAGCCGGTCGAGCATTTCGCCGATCACGAGCTTGTTGGCTTCCAGCATTCCGGTTGCAAATACGTCGCGCTCACCCTGGTAGATGCGCTGGGAGTAAATCCGGTCGAGTACGTCGTGGCCGGGGTGATCGGATGACCACACGGGTATCACCAGCACGCGGGGCCGCAATGCGCCGAGCAGGAAGTCATTCTGAGAGTCGCGGTTACCATGATGGTCCAGGATATGCACATCCACCGGTCCGACCGCCCTGGCAACCGGTGTTTCCACGTCGTGCCATGCCGGTACCCCGGGTTGCAGTACGCCCGGCGTGTCGCCTCCTGTAAAATAGTCAAACTTGCCGTAGCTGATCCTGGTGGCAATGCTGCACATGTTTTCGCTCGGATACTGTTCGGGGCGCAGGTCTTTCAGCTCGGGAAAATGTTTGCGGGTTCCATTCCCTACGCCCGTCCAGATCTCTCCATTGGCCGAAATATTTCGGATCTGGAACGAGTTGCGGTATTTGTCGGGATTCCGCAGCAATGCGATCTGGTCACCGCGACCCGGAACGCTTGCCTCTACACGTAACCCATTGTTTTTCACCTGCCAATCCAGAAAACGCCGGTAGTTGCGCATCATCGTGTCGGTTACAGGCCGCGGATAGGTGTAATCCGGCCAGCCACGGTCGATGATCTTTTTCACGGGTACAAACTCTGCTACCTCGGTAATGCCCGCCAGCGCATAGCCTGCCGCGGACTTTTTGGAGACAGACGCGGGAGTACCCATGTGATCGTCATGGAAATGGGTGATCAATGCATAGTCCACCACGGGTGTTTTCGCTACTTTACGGATGTACCGGGCGATCCATTCTCCGGGTTGCCGCTCGGGGCCCGGAACGGCGGGCGTATTGCGCGGGCTCATCGTGCGCGCCTCCGTAGGATCGAGCGCTCCGGCATCGACCAACAGGGTGGTGCCGTCCGGAAGGATCAGGAAAGTCGCATTGCCCCTGCCCGTGTTGATGTGATGGATATCCATTTCACCCTCCTGCCAGGCGGGTAAGGTTTGACCCGCATTTTGCGCAAAACAGACGGGCGCACTGCCGCCCAGGAGCAGGACTAGCAGGCCATTCTTTAAAATAGTGGTGTATCTCATGACAGTTTATTGAAGGGTTCAGCTTTGTACTTCCAATTCATTCATCTTGTCAAATTCGCGGATCGTTTTTCTGATCTGCTTTCGGGCTACCCCGCTGTATTGTATCTGTAATAATCCCGCCTTTTCAGGATCCAGGCTCTTCAACTTCCAGTATTTGGGGTGTGTAGGCCCGATCGGTGCCCGGAAATCCTCATCCTTAGGTTCTTTGATCAAAACATCAACCTGGATACTCACTTTGGAGAGGTCGCTTGCCAGCACCCCTTCTACCATTACTTTCACGGCTCTGCCGGTTTCTAAATTAAATACTTTTTCGTGTGTCATCTTCAATCCAAACATAATTCCGGCCCCAAAGGTAAGGAGCCGGAATAAGATTGAAGAAGCTTTAACAATATCTTAATCTCAATGGGTGTCCCACCAGTTCTTTATCGCCTGAGTATCACCTCCGATCCGCTTGGCAGCCTGCTCACTGTTCTGTGCATTGCCTGTGCGGGTGTTGCTGGGGTATTTCAACCGTTTGGGCACATCCGTCACGTCCGGGTCCAGACTTCCTGAGGCCGGTGGGATGAATAGCACGCTTCCGTCCGGCTTCCTCGGATCCAGCCGCAGGCGTTCCAGCCAGGATTGAATGCCCTGCATATAAAGCGCGATCCACTTCTGGGAACCGATCACGTTCTTCCAGTCACCTGCCTTGTAAGGAACCGTTTTCAGATAGGTTTCCACCGCTTTGGCATCGGTAATGCCCCATTGCGTCATCGAGGCCGCAACGGCGCCGTTATACAATGCCTCTGCTGTGGCGCTGCCGGCATTCATACCCCTCGCGGCTGCTTCGGCTTTGATAAAAGCGATTTCGGCATAGGTGATCACATATCCCTTTGCCGAGCCGCTGTAAGCGATCACGCCCGGTTTCGACAACCCGATCATTGTGGGGACATTGGCTTCGGTCCCGTATACCTTGCCCACATACTTGCCGTTGGTGTCGTCCGGACGTGCGAAAACCGGCAGCCGCGGATCTTTGACCGATTGAAGATAGTCCACCAGCGTGGAAGTGACCGCAAACTCCACCAATGGCCGCTCCACGTCATTGTAGGGGAATCGGTTGGTGGTCGTAGCTACATTATAAGGAAAAAACACATCCTGAGCATTACTGGTCAAGGTGTTTTTCACAGCATCCTCGATCACCGCTTTCGCCTCGGCCGGCTGCGCGTCCACCATGCGCATCGCGATACGCATACGCAGCGCGTTGGCGATCCGGATCCACTGCTGCACGTCGCCTTTGGCGATAATGTCTCCCCGGATCACACCCGAAGAAGTGCCCGACAGTACTTCGATCTGCGTTTTCAGAGAACTCAGCAATGCAGCATACACATCCTTACCCTGATCAAAGACCGGCTGGGGAATACTTTCGCCCTGCAATGCCTGTGTGTACGGAATGTCTACATACACATCCGTGAGCACATGAAAGATCCACGCTTTCAGAATTTCGGCCACGGCCAGGGTATGGGGGCTTTTTTCGGCGGGATGGCGGTCATAATAGTTGCTGATTTCCCTGAGGTCCATCAGCGGTCCCGCATACAATCCGGCCCAGAGACCGTCGTTGGTGAACAGGAAGCGACCATCGGAAGTCTTGTCGGTACCCATCCAGTACTGCGACAGCTCCATGCCGATGCGCCCGTTGAAATAGGTATCATACATCAGATCACTGGCGCGCTTTTCGGCGTTCGACAACAGGAATTCAGGTTGGGTTTCGCTCGACCTGGCCGGGTCGGTGTTCAGCGATTCGAAATTATCGCACCCTGTCAGCATAGTCAGGATGGTCAACAGAAGCCATATTTTGTTTTTCATAGGTATCGATTTTAAAACCGGATCAGAAAGTGACATTCAGGTTGACACCGTAGCTGCGAACCGCCGGCAATGCACCTCCTTCGAAGCCGATCTGGTTGCTGATGGAGTTGGTGATATTGGCGGGATCCACATTGGGTGCATTGCTTTTGATAAGCCAGAGATTCCGGCCGGTAAGGGTTACCCGCAATGCCTGCATGCGGATTTTCTGCGCCCAGCTCTCCGGCAGGTACCAGCCCAAACGCACTTCGCGAAGGTAAATGAAGCTGCCGTCGTACAGGTTAGCCTTGCTGATCCGGTTCCCGCCATCCGCATTGAAATGGGTCCGCGCGGGAACTGCAATATCATTAGGTGACCCATCGGCCTTCACACCGGTATTGATCACGCCGTTTTCGCGGATCCCGTTCTCTGCGGTCTCTTTCAGCATACCCGATTTGTTTCCATACAAATTGGTGTAAGAAAAGAAATCACCACCTTTCTGGAAATCCACCAGCGCCGACAGGTAGAAATTCTTGTAGCTCAGCATATTCGACAAGCCTCCGATGAAATCGGGGTTGGCGTCACCGATGATCACCGGCGTGGGGGTTACATTATAAGTACCGTTCTCGGCCACGGTTTTATTGCCTTTGGCATCATACACATAATCGGTGCCCAGCATCGTGCCCAGCGACATACCCTTCTGGGCGACCATTGATACCTTGTTGGTCCGACGCTCGGTACCGATGATAAACCGCTCGATACCGTTGATATTGTCGCCCGTCGTGTTCAGGTCGAGGACCTTATTTTTGTTTTTGGAAAAATTAAGACCGACTCTCCAGCTGAAATTGGTCGTCATGACCGGAGTCGCTGAAAGTGTGAGCTCGATACCCTTGTTCTGTACCGTTCCACCATTCACTACCTTGGTCGTAAAACCGCTTTCCGACGGGATCTGTACATTCCAGATCTGGTTTTTCGTCTTCCGGTTATAATAGGTAAAGTTTGCACCCAACCGGTCGTTGAAAAACTTGAAATCAACCCCGCCTTCGGTCTCCGAAGACAATTCTGGTTTCAAACGGCCATTAAAAAGCTTGTCGGCAGTGCTCTGCAATGGGTAGGTATCAAATGGCGCCACGTAGTCATAGTAACGCGACACCGAATAAGGGTCCGCATCGTTCCCCACCCGCGCATAGGAAAGGCGTGCCTTGCCAAGCGTCAGCCAGTTGGTTTTCGCAATCAGGTCCGAGAAAATGAAAGAACCGGCCACAGAAGGGTAGAAATACGAGTAGTTGCCGGTCTGTTTCAGGGTCGATGCCCAGTCGTTTCTACCTGTCGCCGTCAGGTAAAGTAGCTTATTGTATCCCAGCGTAACCGATCCGAAAAGGGAATTGATCTGCTTGTTTCCATAAGCATTCGAGACCGTTGCCGGCGTCACCGAATTTTGCAGCACATATACCATCGGGTTCTGTAAACCGCCATTGGTGGTACCCGCATCGATGCTCGACTTAATGCTCAGGATATTGCCTCCCGCCACGGCCTCGAGTGTCAGCTTCGAATCGCCGAATGCCTTGTTGATGTTCAGTGTTCCCTGGTAATTGTTCTCATTATTGATCACCGCCCGCTTCGCATAGGATCCTACAAAAAACCCTTTGGCGCTGCGCACTTCATCGAGGTGGTTCAGGTAATCCGAAAACACGCGTACATCTGCTGAGAGCCAGTCCGTGATCTTGTAAGTAAGTCCTGCATTACCGAAATAGCGGTTGTTGCGATCGGTATTGTAGTTTTCATATTGGTTCCAGTAGGGATTCTGGGTAAATGCCGGCTTCTGGATATTCCATGCGGTACGGTTCCACGACTGCTCTGTACCGTCGGCATACTTATATTCTTTCAAATAAGCGTCGTCGATCTGCCGCTGCCCGAACATCACATAAAATAGCATGGGGTTGTTCCCGAAGAAGCCCGTACCCGGCCTGCCTTTGGAATGGTCGTTGATGTAATTGATCCCGCCGCTGAATGTGAACTTGTCGTTGAATTTATAAACCGTGTTCAGACTGATGAAAAAGCGGTCGAGGTTGCTGCCCGGATAGATAAAATTCTGCTTGGTTTGGCCCACCGAAAACCGGATCGAGCCGTTGTCACCGCTGCTGGCAACGGAAAGGTTGTTCGAGAAAGTCACGCCGGTTTTGAAAAAATCCTTCGCATTATCGGGATGCGGGCTCCATGGCGCGGTCTTACCGAAATTCGGGTTGTTGCGGTCCTGATCCCATGACCAATAATGCCGCACCAGTTGCCCCTCCATCTTAGGCCCCCAGGACTCGTCGGTCCCGTAGTCCGGAATGAGATCGTACTTGCCCTTGCCGTCGTTATCGTCGTAGGTGCCCCCGCCCGGCAGAAATCCTGTGGGATTTTGATTGACGTACAGTTTGGTAAAATTGGAACTGCCCCCTCCCCCATACAGGTTCTGAAATTTGGGTAACAGCGACACCTGATCGGCCTGGATGTTCAGGTCGTAGTTCAACGAAAGCTTACCCGAACCTTTACCCGATTTGGTGGTAATGTAGATCACACCGTTCTGCCCTCTGCTGCCGTACAATGCAGTCGCTGCGGCACCTTTGAGCACCGATATGTTCTCCACGTCGTTGGGGTTCAGGAGCTGCGCCGGGTTGCCGTAGTCGTAACCGCCGCCGCCGGTACCTTGTCCACCCGTCACACCGTAGGAGTTCAGGTTCATATTGGCCATGGGCACGCCATCGACGATAAACAACGCATTGTTGTTGCCTGATATCGATTTCAGACCTCGGATCGTTACCCGCGACGAGCCGCCCATCGAGCCGCTGTTCCCGCCGATCTGCACACCGGCCAGTTTGCCCTGGAGTGAATTGATGTAGTTTACCTCGCGTGCTTCCTGAATACCGCCCCCATCGATCTGCTGAACGGCATAGCCAACATTACGCGTGCTCCGCTGTACCCCCAGGGCCGTCACAACCACCTCGCCCAGGCTTTTCACATCAGCTTTGAGTTTGATGTTCACTTCCGTCATCCCCGCCGACACGGGTACATCCTGCGTCACATGCCCGATCGACGAAGCCGTGAGCGTATGACTCCCGGCGGAAACAGACAAGGTAAAATTCCCCTCAGCGTCGGTGTTGGTACCGTTGTTGGTACCCTTCACCAGCACGCTCACGCCCGGGAGGCCTGCATTGGACTCGTCCACTACTTTTCCCTTCACACGGCGGTCCTGACCGACAGCCTCGTAAGCACAGAAAAGAACGGCCAACAGGACCGATAAGCAACTTCGTATCGATTGCGCCATTTTTGGAAAATTTAAAGATTAAATATTCATTAAAGGCGAAAAACCAATACGTATACTGCCGTTTACTTGTGATTAGGTCACATAATCGACGGTTTCGGTCACTGACTCGACGAATCGGTAAAAATTGACCGGGTATTCGAGACAAAAAAGCAAAAGGAAAGGCAGTTTCCCGGGTCCGGAAAGCAGCAAATGTGCCGACGGATTTTGAATGGAAGAATATCCCCTCTATTTTGGGGTTTAAAACTCATACCAAACCCATTACCGCCATGTCATTTCAGGGATACCTCAAAACCATCAAAACCAAAACAGGAAAAGACCCGGATGATTTCCGGAAAATTGCAGAGGAGAAAGGGTTTACGCAAAACGGCACCCTGACGGCCGCTACCAAAGCCGGCGACGTCGTTCAATGGCTGAAAACCGACTTTGACTTAGGCCAGGGCCATGCCATGGCCATTTATGCCCTGTTAAAAGGCATTAAGGACGAGAACAGCGACTAATCGCGCTCAGCGGATATCCTCGTACCTTCCCTGGTTCAGGTCGCCGGTCTCGAAACCCTTCTTGAACCAGTACATTCTTTGCTGGGAACTGCCGTGCGTAAATGCATCGGGTACTACGTAGCCCTGCGATTCTTTCTGCAATTTATCATCTCCGATCGCATTAGCGGCCGTCAATGCAGCTTCCAGGTCACCAGGTTCCAGGATCTTGCTCATCTGATTAGCGTGATTGGCCCACACGCCGGCCAGGAAGTCGGCCTGCAATTCCAGCTTCACCGACAGCTTGTTATATTCCGCTTCGCTCAGTCTGCCCCGCTGCTCCTGTACCTGCCGGGAAATACCCATCAGATTTTGGACATGATGTCCCACTTCATGCGCCACCACATACGCCACCGCAAACTCGCCGGGCGCATTGAAACGGTCACGAAGCTCGTCACAGAACGACAGATCGATGTACACTTTGTGGTCGGCCGGGCAGTAAAAAGGCCCCATTGCCGCCGATGCGCCACCACATGCACTTTGCGTGGTGTTTTCAAACATTTGAAGTACAGGCTTTTCGTACTGTGCGTCGTTTTGCGAATAGATCTGCGACCAGACATCCTCGGTACTTCCCAAAACTTTCGAAACGAAATCGGCGGTCTTATCATCGGGACGCGGTCCGGCCGGCCTGTTTTCAGCCTGTTCGGTCTGCGCGCCCTGAATATTGGACAGTATCTCTTGCGGGTCTTGTCCGGTGAGCAGTCCTATCGCGAGAACGATGATCACCCCGATGCCTCCCAGCGCCACTTTGCCACCGCCCGACATTCCGCGACGGTCTTCGACGTTGCTGCTTCTGCGTAAATCCTGCCAGCGCATGTTGTTGATGTATTTAGGTTAATAGAATAAATGTAGTGCGAACCGCTCTACCGGTGTCGCCAAACTCAAATATAGAAATAATGGCAAGTATCGGGCCAGTGCCGACCCGATAATTTTACAGCACACAGGCAAGCGGCCCCGCCGCCTTGGATGGTTACGCAAATTGCAGGGATTACAAAGCAATAACACCTTACAATAAGTTTTAAAACCGTTAAATAAGTAATTCCAAAACATCGCTCAATATATTCTTCGCCCGATGACCGATATACTAAATTTAGGCACCTCAAGTTAATTTACGTTGATATGTCTTTAAACAAACCTTACTTCGCCGGATTTGAGTATCAGTCCTCTGAGATCCATAAGTTTTTACAGACTTACAGCACATTTACGCTTATGCTCACGACTGGAGCTATTATCCACTTCCAGCCTGAGCATGCGCTCGATTTCCTTCGCTGGCTCAACCACCACCAGGTCGAGGACATCCGGATGTCCCTTCAGGCCAATGAAGCTTTTATCACGCAGCAGTAATTACATTGTCGCTGCCGCAGACCTCTCGTTTCTCTCAAAACTTCCTTCGACAGAGCCACTTCCGGGCTTTTTATAGTATTTTTAATACTTGGTAAATTATATTTTCACCAGGGTGAACTTTACAGGTTGTATGAAACATGTTAAAGTTTTCTTTCTGTGGGTGTTGATCGCCGGGTATTGTATCTCCTGTTCTCCCGAACTGCCCGATGATGTGGAGGTTGCGATGAAAGAGCTGCCCGACGAGCTGGATTACAACCAGCATGTCAAACCGGTGCTTTCCGACAAATGCTTTGCCTGTCATGGCCCTGATAAAGCCAAGCAAAAAGGCGGCCTCCGGCTGGATCTCGCTGAATCGGCGTTTCAGAAAGTTTCAAAAAATTCAGGCCGCAACGCCATCGATCCGGGTGACCTTGCGGACAGCGAGTTTTTTCACCGAATCGTTTCAGCCGACCCCGAGTATGTAATGCCCACCCCGGAATCGCACCTGTCGCTCACCGCCCGGGAAAAAGCCATTCTGATCAAATGGATCCATGACGGTGCAGAATATAAACCGCACTGGGCATTCGTGAAACCGGAAAAACCGGAAGTGCCGGACACCGGACACGATCAGATGGCCATTAACCCCATCGATCATTTTGTATTTAAAAAACTCGAAGAAGAAAATCTGCGCCCATCCGCACAGGCCGACAAGGAGATGCTGCTTCGCCGCGTGTCCCTCGATCTTACCGGGCTGCCTCCTACCCTCTCCGAAACCGATAACTTCCTGAAAGACAATGCCGCCAATGCATACGAAAAGCAGGTCGACCGGCTGCTGGCCTCGCCGCATTATGGCGAAAAAATGGCAGTCGATTGGCTGGACCTCGCGCGTTTCGCGGATTCGCACGGCTACACCGTAGACCGGCTCCGGGACATGTCGCCTTACCGCGACTGGGTGATCCAGGCATTCAATAAAAACATGCGGTACGACCAGTTTGTGCATTGGCAACTTGCCGGCGACCTGATGCCGCATCCCAGCAAGGAAATGCGCATTGCCACAGCTTTCAACCGCAACCACCAGCAGAATATGGAGGGGGGCGTGATCGAGGAAGAATTTCAGACCGAGTATGTCGTGGACCGCACCAACACATTTGGCGATGCATTCATGGGCCTTTCGGTCGGTTGCGCCAAGTGCCACGACCATAAGTACGATCCTGTTTCCCAGAAAAATTACTACGAACTGTTCAGTTTTTTCAATAATGTAAGAGAGGCCGGCCAGATTTCGTGGGACGACGCATTGCCCACACCGACCATGCTCCTGCCCACACCGGCACAGGAAAAAACACTGCTTTTTATTCAATCCAAAATCAAAACGGAAGAGCAGCAGCTGGCCGCCCGTCAACGGGAAGCGGAAACGGCCTTTCAAAAATGGCTGCAAACCAACAGTTACCGGCATCTTCCCCTCGAAGAACTGTCCAAAGCCGGGTTGCAGGCCAGGTATACGTTTGACAACGGCACCTTACGCAACGCCGCGAACGGGAAAGAAACAGGTGTAATGAAAAGAGAATCGGGCCAGCCGGGTGGAAATCCTGTTTTTGCTGCACAATCCAATGGCAAGGCGCTGCAACTGGACGGCGACGTTTTCCTCGACCTGGGTCAGAATGGTGTTTTCCGCAAATCCGAGCCATTCAGCGTCGGAATCAGGGTAAATATCCCGAAGGAACTGAAAGAAGGCGTGATCCTGCATAAAAGCCAGGCAGAGCGGCTCTACAACTTTCGCGGCTATCATTTGTACCTGAAAAACGACCGCCTGGAACTGAACATGGCCCACACCGCACCTTCCGACGCCATTACCCGTATCAGCAAACTACCTGTCCCCAAGAATCAATGGGTGCAGCTGACCATCACTTATGACGGCTCATCGAAGGCCGCAGGTTTGAAATTGTATATGAATGGAAAAGAGGCGGAAATGGAAACGACCATGGACCAGCTTACAAAAGACATACTTTTCAGATCAGCGGTGCAGCCGGGCCTTCAGATCGGCGCCTGGTGGCGTGGTTTTGGATTGAAAAATGCGTTGGTGGATGATATTGTGGTCTACAACCGGGAGCTCACGCCCTTTGAAACCGCGATCCTGGCACGAAATGCCCTGTGGTCGCAAATCGCCTCCAAAAATACGTCGCAGCTCACAACCGCAGAAAAAAGCATTCTGAAAAGCTACTATCTATCCGCGATCGACCCGGCTGTGACGAAAGCGCGCCATGGCTTGCAGATCGCCCGCACCCAGCTCGCCGATTCGACAGCGCATATCCGCGAGCTGATGGTGATGCAGGAAATGCCCAAACCCAAACAGGCCCACCTGCTGCTTCGCGGCAACTACGACGCGCCGGGAGAAAAGGTGTACCCCTCCACGCCAACGTCTATCCTCGCATTTCCCAAAAACCTCCCCAAAAACCGGTACGGCCTGGCACAATGGCTGACCCATCCCGACCACCCGCTTACCGCGCGCGTGGCGGTGAACCGGTACTGGCAGAATTTCTTTGGCACCGGGTTGGTCAAAACCACCGAGGATTTTGGCAATCAGGGTGAGCTGCCTAGTCATCCCGCGTTGCTCGACTGGCTGGCAGTCACATTCCAGGAATCGGGCTGGGACGTGAAGCAGCTGAACAAACTGATCGTGATGTCGGCTACTTACCGGCAGGACTCACGCACAACCCGCGAAATACGGGAGCGCGATCCCGAAAACCGACTCTATGCCCATGGCCCTGCCAACCGGATGTCGGCCGAAATGATCCGTGACAATGCATTGATGGCTAGCGGACTGCTCAACACCAGAATCGGCGGCGAGAGTGTGAAACCTTATCAACCGGACGGGTTATGGTCGATCAACAACACAACTTATACGCCCGATTCGGGTGACGCGGTATACCGGAGAAGCCTTTATGTGATCGTCAAGCGCTCAGTACCCAACCCGACGCTTTCGACGTTCGACGCGACGTCGCGTAGTTTCTGCGTGGTAAGGAGGCAAAAAACCAACACGCCATTGCAGGCATTGGTCACCCTCAACGATCCGACTTTTGTCGAAGCCATGAAAGTAATGGGTGAATCCATGTGCCGCAACGCCGACAACCGTGCCGCCATTACCACGGCCTACCGTAAGCTGACAGGCCGAAAACCGCCCATCAAGGAAGTCGAGCTCCTGCTCACCATGCAGCGGACGGAGGTTGAAAAATTTAGAAAAGACCCAAAAAAGACCGCTGGCTGGCTGCAAACCGGACAATACAAAGCCGATAAAACACTCGACCCCGCATTACTGGCCGCAAACAGCGTGATCGCCAGCACCATTCTCAATTCCGACGCAAGCTTAACCAAACGATAGATGCACCATCACGACGACGACGAGTTCAGACTCCACACGCCCGAGTTCAACGAGCTGCACCGCAAGCTCGACCGGCGGCGGTTTTTGACACAAACATCTCTGGGGATCGGCGCATTGGCCGTCGGTTCGCTCTTCGGGATCGACCGTCTCCACGGCGCCGCTTCCCGCCAGGCCGCGGTAACCTCAGGCGACCTCGAAGCCGATATCCTGAAAGCACTACCGCACATTGCCCCCAAAGCCAAGCGGGTGGTGTACCTGTTTATGGCGGGCGGACCGTCGCAGTTCGAAACATTCGATTACAAACCCAAGCTGGTGAATATGGCCGGCCAGAACCTGCCCGATTCGGTACGGCAGGGGCAACGCCTCACAGGGATGAGTGCGAGCCAGAGTGCATTGCCGATGGCACCATCCATCTACAATTTCAGTCAACACGGGAAGACCAAAACCTGGGTAAGCGAGCTGCTACCCTATACGACCAAAGTCGTCGACGACCTTTGCATTGTCAAATCGATCTACTCGGAGGCCATTAACCATGACCCGGCTATTACTTTTTTCCAAACTGGCAACCAATTACCCGGCAGGCCGTCGATCGGCTCGTGGGTGAGTTACGGACTGGGGACAGACAATAACAACCTGCCAACATTTATCGTACTGGTTTCCAAAAACGCGCCGAAAGACCAACCGCTCTACGCACGCTTGTGGGGCAATGGGTTCCTGGAATCACGCCATCAGGGCGTGCAGTTCCGGTCGGGTAAGGATCCGGTGCTCTTTCTGAACAACCCGGAAGGGTATGACGGCCACGACCGCAAGGAGATGCTCGACTATTTATCCAAACTGAATCAGTTGCAGAACGATGCGTACGGCGACCCGGAGATCAACAACCGCATTGCCCAGTACGAAATGGCATTCCGGATGCAGACCTCCGTGCCGGAAGTAATGGATACGTCCGGTGAGCCCGACGATGTGTTCGAACTCTATGGCCCCGACAGCCGCGACCCGGGTACTTACGCGGCGAATTGCCTGCTGGCCCGCAAACTACTTGAAAAGGATGTGAAGTTTGTGCAGCTCTATCATCAGGGTTGGGACCAGCACGGCGGCCTGCCGAAAGCCATCGCCCAGCAATGCAAAAGCACCGATCAGGCCACTGGCGCTTTGATTATGGACCTGAAACGAAGGGGATTGCTGGACGATACGCTGGTGATCTGGGGCGGAGAATTCGGGCGTACCGTTTATTCGCAGGGCAAACTCACCGCCACCGACTATGGCCGCGACCACCATCCGAGGTGTTTTACGATGTGGATGGCGGGAGCCGGCATCAAATCCGGTTTCAGCTACGGCGAAACGGATGATTTCAGCTACAATATCATCAAGGACCCGGTCCATGTGCATGACTTCCACGCCACGCTCATGCATTTGATGGGCGTAGACCACGAACGGCTGACCTACAAATTCCAGGGTCGCCGCTTCCGGCTGACAGACGTCCATGGCAAACTCGTAAAGGACATTATGGCCTGACCATGATGTCCCGCTATTCAACTTTGAGCCGGACACGGCCCCAGGTTACTTTGCGCTCGATGGGGTTGAACGTCTTGGTTTCGTAACTGGCGAGGCATTCAATTTCTTTCGCACCCGGTGCAATGTGAATGATGGATTGTTGGGTAAAACCGTCGGGCCAGCGTGCAGGTAACATTTCGTCGGTGAACTGCTCTTTGCTGTTATTGATCCCCGGATCTTCGGCGTAAATGCGCAGGCGATGGTCACCCTCATACAACAGAACATCCTCGCCTGCATTGACTTTCCCGTCGGCATTACCCTTCCCCAATGCGGCATTCCGGACCATTTTGCCATCGTCGATTTTGATATTGGTAAAATAAGGTACATCAAAATCCACCGGGATAGAGATGAGTGAGCTGGCCGCATGGCCACCATCGTACACCGTGATTTTCAGCTTGACATCCACAGGTTCCGCGTGCATGGGAGGCTTTTTAAGACAGATTATGTCAAATGCAGGGACATTGCTGATTCTCTCTTTGGCATTCGCTTCTGTCGTTCTCACCGAATCGATGAGCTCGATATCTTGATTCGGGGCAGTGATCACAACACGGAGGTTTCCGCCCCCGTCGCCTCCCCGGTTGAAGAGCCGGACGGACAGTTTGTTGCGCCCATTTTTAAAACTCCGCTTTCCAGTGACCTGATAGTCGAGATACGTCCAGGCCGGTTTATCGCCCGCCGCAACAATACCAGCCTCATTGCCACCGGCGTCGAATTGTAATGTAATGCGGCCTTTTTCGTCTGCTTTGACGTTCCCAACCGTGACTTTGCCGGTTTTCGCTGAATAAACCGCAGACTGATAAATCGTGTGAGCCTTATAAACCGGCGCGGTGGTCACGTGGATCGCACCCGTTTCCGCTATCGGCCCGTGCGGGAGCCATTTTTTAGTATAAATACCAAAACCCTTTTCAGTGACGTCTTTCAGGTAGATAAACCCCGGCTGTGTTTTGGCACTCTTCACCTCATACCCCCACAGTCCGAAATGGCCGTACAGGTCGTAATGCGACCATTGCTTCGGTACCGGGTGCTTTTTCCCAAATTCCTTCGAAACAAACTGCATGGCCGTCTCAAAACGCTCGGTTTTACCCGCCTCGTCGACCATATGGCCACCGGGGAACTCTTCAAACGCAACGTCCTGCCCTTCCCATGCCGCGCCGGCCTTCACTTCCTGGTTGAGGAAATAAAGAATGTCGGTCGGACTGGTGTGAATGCGCATTTTGACATCCTGTAAATTTTCAAAAGTATAGCGGACGGGATACAGGGTGTGACTTTGAGGATTACCTACAAAAAATTCAGGGCTGCCCATCATGCTCACGCCCGCGCAAACCATATCCGGATATTTGCCCGACAAAAACAGCGACATAAACCCGCCCATACTAAACCCGATAATGCCCCTGTTGTCGCGATCGGCCAGCGTCCGGTACGTCTGATCGATATAGCCCACCAGTTCCGGGAAGTAATCTTTCATCTGTATCTGAAACTTCACATCTTCGTGGTTTCCCACGTTATACGGGCGCGGCTCGTTTTCTGCGATGTTACCGTCCCACATGACCATGATCACCTGGTAGCGGTCGACGAGCTGTTGGAGCATGGCGTATTCGAGCTTTGCACTTTCGTCCTTGAAATGCCTCCCGCCCCAGCCGTGAAAAAAATAAATGGCCGGGTAGCGTTTACCTGAATTTTCATAACCCGCTGGCAGGTAGAGCCGGTAATATTTTTTGTGGTTGAATACCTTGCTTTCGTGGGTCAGGTCCTGGTAGGGAGTTGTGTTCTGGCCCTGAGCTGCCGGTGCGATACAGAGGATGAATGCGAGCCAGGCTATGCAGGATTTCAATGCCACGAATGCGCGAATGTGGCATGAGTTAAAAAGGGTAGTGTAAGGTTTAGTCAGGTTCATGGTGCAATGGAGTGATGCTACTGTTTGAATAGGTACTGGATGGTTCCCGATTTCTTGCGGCTTCGGGATGTCAGCAGAATGCGCCACACCGGTCTGTGGCCCCAGTTTTCGGCCAGTCGCTTCTCGTCGGGCGCGTCGGTGGGCATTTGCTCCTTACTGACCTGCCAGAACGCCGGATCGTACTGCATAACGACAGGCTTTTGCCCCGGCACTTCAAAAATCACCTTACCGGGCTCATCGGTACGGGTGTTGCAAACCGTCATGAAGGTTTGGGTCAATGGCCTGGTCATGTGTTCCAGTTCGTAGCGATCCTGGATAGTCATCTGGCTTTTGACTTTGTCCAGTAACACCGTGCGGTTCCATTTCAGCACGCCCGCTTCCGCAGGGTAGGCAGCCGCGATGTCCATGGTAAGACTGGCGCTGGTGGCGGGTTTGTGATAAGTCACATTCCGGGCTTCATATTGCGCACCGGCTTCCTGTGTGAAGCCATTAATAACCGGCAGATTGTGATAGGCCGAATTGTTATACCAAAGCGTGTAGCGTTCCCTCGAAAATGTCTTGGCTGTGTAAGTCCCAAACCCCACATCGATTACCACCGGTTCTCCCCCGG
This sequence comes from uncultured Dyadobacter sp., assembly GCF_946482605.1. Next base: position 48,527 of record NZ_CAMLSE010000007.1, read on the forward strand.
CGTAGAGCACAAAGTCGCCTACATCGTTGTGGTTGTGGCTTTCGGCATTATGACCGCCGTGCGATGCGGTGAAAAGTCCTTGCGGCGTGCGGGCGGCCATGAGCTGGATACCGGGCAGCCACACATCGCTGAGCATCGGCGGTGCGCCCTGCCGGGATGCACAGTCGCGGATCGCGAGCAGATTTGAGATTCGTCTTGTTTTGGAAAAATCTTTGGGTACCGGATTCTGCTCGCCCTTATTCAGCTGGTGGTAAGCCCAGCTGCCAAACTGCTCCATTGCAGAGTCTTGCACCGATCTGCCGATGCGATAGAGCAGCAAGCCGTCCTGATTGATCGTCGGCGACGCGTCGGCGGTGTTGATGAAATAGTTACCGGCGATGTGTACTTTGTAAATGTAGGATTCGGCCATTTGTACCAGTGGCTGATCGTAAATCACCAGCTTGCCCCCGGAGGCGCTTTCCAGCACATTCAGGGCATCGAAAAGTCGTCCGATCGCACCCGACCAGTAGCTTGGCCCTTCATCGATAGCACCGTCCTCGCCGAGCCAGTTGAGGTAATTGTCAAGCGTCTGCATGGCGTGCTCCAGTTCCCGCACCCGCCGCCCCTCGTCCTTTTCCACCAATAGCAGCGAGGCCATCCAGCAGCTCACCACCCAGGGATTCCAGTTGTTGACCGGTGTGGCTTTGGTCCCCTTTTGCATGTACCAGTATTCCGAACTGGCTTGCTCCATTGGTGTCAAAATGCGCCGGTCGATCTCGTAGTAGATGCGTTTGCGCAGCAACGGCGAGATACTATCCAGCCGGCTGCCCAAAAAGTAATCGGCCAGCCCCAGTACCGTCGAGGCTTCGACCGCAAAAATATCGACGGACGGATCCTGCACATCGGGTAGGCCTATTCCTGCTTTTTGCATATACAAATGCGCGGGAATGCCCCAGTAGGACTCTTCACAGGTCGACCAGATGCCATTGATAATGTCGGGCAGAAACCGTCCTTTCTGTTCCAGCGATTCGGCCAGGATCAATGCAAAAAGCTGTTCGCGTTTGGCAAACGAAATGTCTTCGTAGCCTATGCGGTTGCCGCTTCGCTGGTATTGCAGGACGAGTGAGGCCGACAGGGCCGCAAACGGTGCATTCAGATGCTTTTCTCCGTCGGCAATCAGCATTTGTATGGACTGAGCAGGCACAGCGGTGCGCCACTCTTCCACCGTTTTGGGGTAAGGTCTCCATTGCGACTGAGGAATCAGGACGCGGGCGATGTCTTCCCTGCTGAAACGGGCCATCAGGTTCCGGTCGAAGGGCTGCGCGGCCACCTGCCATGCGGCAAGCAGCATTAATGTCAGGTACAAGCGTGTGCTGATGCGGGGTATCATGGCAATGTCTTGACTAAAAAGCCTGCGGTATCTTTAAATGTATCTTCGCTGAGTTGAATAACGAGCTTGCCGTCGGTCCATTCCCAATCCGGGAAAGGCGTTTCCCCTGCGACATTGCGGCGTACGATCTGTTGCGGTTTGGCTTTCAACGGAATGGTAATGCGGCCTGCGGAGAATGGAATGATGGCCAATGCAGGTGTATTCAGAATGCCTTGTCCGTCCTGAGAGAGCAATGCCCAGCGGCCGGTCCAGCCGATATTCTCGGTTTGGGAAGAATCCCTTTCAGGCTCCCGCAGCACGAGGGCGGTGAGCTCCCCTTCCTCTACCCTGCCCCAGTTCCGGAGCTGTGGCGGCCCCTGCATGCTGCCGGTGCGGCTGTTGTACCACCGGGGCTCCCATTGTGCGCTCCGCCGATGCCAGAGGTTTACGGCGAGGCGCCGGTTCATCCATTCGGCAGGTACTTTTTGGCCATCACCTACCTCACTGGGCAGCACTGCGCCCGGCGAGCCCAAAATCACCGAATTGAGGAGAATACCATCATCCAAACTCCATTCGTAGCAGGAGGACCCGCTGATAGCCATTCCGTAGCCCGATAGCAAGGAAGCCCAAACGCTCCACTCCTGGTGCCCCCGGTGCAGATCATACCAGAGGTCACCCTGGTCGTCGAGCGAAACGAGATCGGTGATGGGCACCCAGAGCGGACTGATGCCGTAACCCATGATCACGACATCGGGATCGACACTTTTTGCGGCCTTGGCGATCTGCTGCATCAATGCGAAAGTGTGCTTTTCACCCCGCAATGCAGGGTCCCGCGGTGCGCCCATATTCGGGCTCGGCAAGCCATAGCCGAAATCCAGCTTAATGAGCTTTGGCTTGATCTCCTTCATAATGCGCACGGTGCGGTCCCAGAGGAACTGCCTCGTTTTTTCAGAACTGAAATCCATGCAGAAATAGGCATCGCCTTGGGGATCGAAGTTCCAATTGGCCATGCAGGGCTTGCCGTACACGTCCAGGATGAGGTCCCTTTTTGTAAGTCCGACAGCGGCGGTGTCTTTGATCCACCCGATGGTTTCCCATACGCCCACGTCCACCCCCTTACCCCTGATATAGGCCAGGTCTTTGTAGAAATCAGGGAATTTTTTTAGGTCGGGTACGCCGGATCCCTGCGATGATTCCCAGGGATCGTCGAGTACCATCACCTCGTTATGCATCTGTTCCATGAAATCGGCAATGGGACGGATCGGATACTTTTTGTTCCGCCACATGCCCCAGGTATTCCAGATAGAGGCAGTCTGCTTCCGAAGTGCTTCCGGACCTATCGATTTTTTGACCTCGGGAAAAGATGCGTAATATTTTGCAAAACTGCCACGTGCCGTCGAATCGATCGAAAACCTGACCAGGTCTTTCCAACTGCGGTTTTTGCCCCGCGGAGTGCCCCAGAGGTCTTCCCGGTACAGCAACTGCATGCAACCCAGGGTCGACTGGATTTTGAGCGATAATGCCGCATCGGGCACAGCTCCGGCACCGATCGTCAGCCAGCCGTCGTCGGAGCCCATTCCGGCAAACAGGACCGGTCTGGGGAATGCCGCCCCGTAAGGCGTTCCCATCGACGGCCCGAAATTGCCCAGCGCAATGGTAGTATGCCCCAAATCCCAGCTCCGGAAATAGCTTTGCACCGTGCCCGCCTTCGCACCGGGCACGCAGTACCCAAACGCCTGCCAGTCCGGCATGAACGGCCGGTCCCAGGTAGGGCGCACACCACCGTTCGCTGCCGCGTTCGCAGGACCGGACGCGCCCAGGTACATCTCGATGATCTGGGGCGTAAAAGCATCCCAAAGTGCCGTCAGCTCACTGAAATGCCAGCCGGTGGGTTTCTTTTCGATCAGCAGCCGGCCGGTACCCAGCCCGGGCCAACGCAGCGAGATGGTAGAGCGGTCGCCTTCGGTAACTACCGCATCGGCGACCGCTTTTACAAGACGTGTTTCCTTTTTTTCGTTTTTATACCAGAAAGAGGGCAGCAGGCTTCCCTGCCACATCACCGACTTTTTCACCCGGTGCGAAAGGACCGCCCGGTCTTTGTCCAGGTCCCATTTCAGGAGGAGGTCACCACTGGCATATTCCCAGCTTTTGGGTTGATCAGCATGGACATTGCCCGTTCCAGCCAAGGCATAATGCGTTGAAAAAATTAGTAAAAGAAGCTGAAACGTCGATTTTTTGAAAGTGCTGATCATAGATAAAAAACAGTCGGAACTACAAATTCGGATTGATATTGGCGTCGCCGATCGGGGCCGGGTACCAGAAACTGATCTTCGAAAGATCACCGATCGGTTTGAGGTCGTCCGGCGCTTTGGCCGCATTGGCTTCGGCAACTTTTTCCAGCCTTAAAAGATCGAACCACCGCGTCCATTCACCGGCAAACTCCCAGGCCCGCTCGTCGACCACAGCATCGATGAAAGCCGTTTTTGACAAGCCGCTCAGATCGGCCAGACCTGCACGCTTACGCACCGCATTCAAAGATGCGTATGCCAGTGCATTGGGCGCAGCATCCGTACGCGCCTGCGCCTCCGCGTACACGAGCAGCACGTGCGCATACCGGATCATATGCACCGGCATCGACGAGGTGAACTTCGTGTTGTCGGCCAACCGGAATTTGGCGTAATAAGGGTGTTTCGACATACTTTTCTGCCAGGGAATCTTGGTACCGTCGGGCTTGGTAAAGGTGGTGTGGAAAGTAATATCTTTGCGTTTGCCTGCCGGAAACCTATTAAAGAAAGAAATCTCCGCCAGATAATCATCCCAACCGTTTTCATCGCCCGGCACGGCCGGTAATCCGTAGAATGAGTTGGTAGAGCCTCCAAAATTCTCGGAAGTCTGGAATGCGAATACCTCTTCTTTGGTACCCGCGGCAGTGGCAGTTCCCGACCATAATGTCGACAATTCCGGCACCAGATCGAATGCATACACATCCTTATTATCAATCACTTCCTTCGCCTTCGCCGCCGCCAGCGCATATTTCGACGCATCCTTGACGGGCCAGCCGCCTCCGGTCAGGTACACGTCGGCGAGCATGGCTTTGGCCGAGCCTTTGCCGGGACGGCCCGGTTCGCGTTTTTTATCTGGTAAAAGTTCTTCCGATTTTTTCAGGTCCGCTTCGATCAGCGCATAAACTTCCGCCGGGGCACTTTTGCCGACCGTCAGTAGCTCCTCGGAGAAATCGGCGGTGGTGATCAGCGGAATGTTGCCGTACCCGCGCACCAGCCAGTAGTACCCCAACGCACGCAGGAAGTAAGCCTCCCCCACAATGGAATTGATCCTCGCAGGGTCGCCAGGGACGTTCTTGTAATTATTGATGACATTGTTGGCTCCCTGGATCGTCTTGTAGCAACCGCTCCATATCTGTGACAGCCTTGGATTGGCCGAGGTCACATTGAACTGGTCTATCTCCCGGAAATCGGCTTTGTTACCGCCTGAAATGGTCGAAATATCGTCGGCACCCATTCCAAAGCCCTGAATAGCGGAGGTCAGGAAACCACGGCCCCAGGTCCGCAGCAGCCCTTTGTAGGAACCGGTCAATGCGGATTCCAGACCGGCGATGTCGGCTATGGCGTTGGTACCCACCACCTGACCTTTGGGATCTTCTTCCAGAAAATCCTTGCAGCCGGCGGCAATAATGAACAGACAGATAATGGCTATTTTTTTCATGATCTATATGAATATCAGATTTTTAGAATGTCAGATTAATGCCTGCGGTCCAGGTCTTCGCATTCGGGTATGAAGCGTGGTCGACATTCTGGACGATGTCCCCGACGCCGTTGGAAGTTGACTCGGGGTCAATGCCTTTGTATTTGGTGAAGGTCAGCAGGTTGGTCCCGCTCACAAATACCCGCACGGAAGCGATGTTTTTCAGGAATGATTTCGGAATATCATAGCCCAGGCTGATGTTTTTCATTCTCAGAAAATCCCCTTTTTCCAGGAACCGGGTCGATTGCACATAGAAGTTCTCCTTCGCGCCGCTGAATGCGGGAATATCCGAGGTTTCGTTCACGCCCGGAATGTAGCGGTCTTTGATGGCTGCGAAAGTAGGCTGGCGCACATCGGTGCTGCCCACCACACCATTGGCATAGCTATAATTTAGTTTATCAAACCCAAATACTCCCTGGAAGAAGACGTTCAACGTAAAACCCCTGTAAGCGAAGGTGTTGTTCCAGCCTATCGTCGTTTTAGGCATTCCGTTTCCGATGACCTGGTAATCTTTCGAATCCACGACTTTATCACCATTCAGGTCGCGGTAATGCGCGTCGCCGGGTTTTTGTTTGTACACCGCCGCCTCGTCGGCCTGGCCGGGCTTCCAGGTACCGAGGTAATCCAGTCCCCAGAATGCCGCCATTTGCTGACCGGGGATCAGGACAAATTCGGTCGCAGCGAAGATCGTATCGCTTGCGGACGCCAGTCTGACCACCTTGTTCTTGTTCAGCGACAGGTTGACATTCGTATTCCAGCGGAAACCTTTGCCTTCGACCACGTCTGCATCGACAGAAAATTCCCAGCCCTTATTCTGCACCTCGCCGATGTTTTTCAGGATGTTGTTACCACCGATGTAAGCCGGAAGCGGCTGGCTGAGCAGCAGATCACGGGTATTCTTAACGAAATAATCGACGGACAACGAAACCCTTCCGCGCAAGATCTCGGCATCGACGCCGCCGTTGACCTGTGCGGTCGTCTCCCATTTGAGGTTCGGGTTGCCGGGATTACCCAGCACGATCCCGTTGGTAATGCCATTGGTAAAGTAGCCGGAAGTGAACGCCACTGCCGCGTCATCGACGTTGGTAATGTAGCTGGAAAGCGTTCCGTACGGGTTAATGGCCTGGTTACCGGTCAATCCCCAGCTTCCGCGCAGTTTCAGACTGCTGAACACGTTCTGGCTTTTCATGAATGCTTCTTCCGAGAGCTTCCACCCCAGTGCCAGCGAGGGAAAAACACTCCATTTGTTGTCTCCCTGGAATTTGGAAGAGCCGTCGCGGCGGATGGTTGCGGAAAGCAGATAGCGATCGGCGAAACCATAATTGATCCGCCCGAGATACGACATCAGGCTCCATTTGGAATAACCCGAGCCGATGAGGTTGGAGGCAGCGAGTGCGAGATTGTTGTACGACTGAGCCGGATAGGTCAGGTTGGTTGCATTGGCATAAAACGACTCACCGATCTGCTTCTGGGTTTCGAAAACGCCGATCACGTCGATGCTGTGCTTGCCGAAGGTCCGTTTGTAGTTCAGCGAATTGGTACTTTGCAGCGTCACCTGTTCGCCAGAGCTCCGGCCGGCACGGGGCAGGTAACTCGTCAGCAAGGGCCCTGCGTAGGTTTTGTCCTGCTGGTTGATGTAATTGACGCCGTACTGCACATCGAGGGACAGGCCGGGGATGAATTCATACCTCAAACCGCCGATCAGGTTCACGATATTGCGGTTGGTCCGGTTGTCCTGATCGGTGGTCAATGCAAGCGGGTTTTCGAAAATAGAACCCGTCGGGTCGCGGTAAGTGTAATTGCCGTTGGCATCATACACGGGCGTAGTCGGTGCCCAGGCAAGTGCCTGGCCCAGCGCGCTGCCCCGTGAGCCGGTGCCGCTGGTATTGTGGTTTTCGCGGCGGGTTCCGGTGAAGTTCAGCCGCACCGAGAATTTGTCCGAAACCTGGGATGCGATGTTGGAACGCACCGTATAGCGGCGGTAATCCGAATTATTGATAATCCCGTTCTGTTTGAGGTAATTGGCCGAAATGAGGTAGGTTGTCTTCTCATTTCCACCCGAAATCCCCAGTTGGTACTCCTGGCCTCCTGCCCGGCGCAGGATCTGATCCTGCCAGTCAGTGCCGCCATTCTGACGGAACTGGTCGATCTGAGCCTGGGAGAAAACCGGGTTCGAATTGGTGGCGGCCGCACGTGCGTTCACCGTTTCAGCATAATCGGACGCATTGAGTATATCCATTTTCTTCAACACCTCCGCGGTAGAGAACCGGGCACCGACATTGACCTGCATGCCTCCCTTCTTCCCGGTTTTGGTGGTGATGATAATGACCCCATTAGAGCCCCTGCTGCCATAGATAGCCGTGGCCGACGCGTCTTTCAGCACTTCCAGGGAGGCGATATCCTCTGGATTGATGTTATTGAAATCCGCACCCACAAAGCCGTCGACGACATACAGCGGGCTGTTGTCGCTATTGATCGAATTCGCGCCTCTGATCCGGATCCGCACGTCCCCGCCCGGCGAGCCGGATGCACTCGTCACCTGCACGCCCGACGCCCGGCCCTGCAAGATCTGATCGAGGCGGTTTACGGGCTGTTCCCTGAACTGGTCGGTGGTAATGGAAGTGAGCGAACCTGTCACATCACTTTTGCGCTGGGTACCGTACCCGACCACGACGACTTCGTTCAGGATCTTGGTGTCGGCAGCGAGCTGTACATTGATTTCGCTCTGGTTGCCGATTTCGACTTCTTTCGAAACATACCCGATAAACGAAAAGATGAGCGTGCCGCCTCCGTCAGGCGCAGACAGCGAAAAGCGCCCTTCGGCGTCAGTGCTCGTGCCGGTGGAAGTGCCTTTGACGATCACGTTCACGCCGATCAGCGGTTCGTTCTTTTCGGAAGTAACACGCCCCCGGACCGGTGCAGCGAAGGCGGAGAGACAGAGCGAATGCCACAGCAGGCAGCTGAGCAACAGGCAAAGCCTGAGCCGGCCTGTGAGTTTGTAGTTTTTCATCATAGCTTGTTAAACAGATTGGGCTTTCTGCGGCTGCTTCGGCCCGGGTTAGGAAATGAAACGACAAGAAAAATGGGTTAGGGTTAGGAATAGTTGCATTTTACCATGATTCACAATTTTCTAATTGTGTCACAAAAACACTATCTGTGAGTAAGAAGAATATTTCTTTAAGTCGCTGCAAACAAAACGCTTAAAAAATTTCCGCAAACCTTTCCGCAAACCTTTGCAGTAAAATTCCGTGGCATTCGCGTCTGTAATGTTTTGGTTCAGAAGCATTTCTTCTGCTCTTTTAAGGAAGAAAGGCTTTTAGATTTTTTCAAGACTCAACATAACCATGGAAGACATCACCCTGAAAACCATCGCTACCAAACTGGGCATTTCCATTTCTACGGTTTCGAGGGCATTGAAAAACCACCCCGACATCCGTGAATCGACCCGGAAAGCTGTATACGAGCTCGCCGAGGAGCTCGACTACGAACCCAACCAGCTGGCATTCCAGCTGCTCAACCGCCGCAGCAAGACGATCGGCGTGGTGGTGCCTAAAATCAGCTACGCATTGTACCTCCAAGCCATTCCGGGCATGGCCGAGGTGGCCGAAAAGCATGGGTACCAGCTGCTGATCTGCCAGACCGACGACAGCTATGAAAAGGAGGTGCGGCAGATCCAGAGCCTGCTCAGCTCGCGAACCTCCGGCGTTGTACTGTCGATGTCGGCCAATACTACCAACTACGACCATCTCTTAAAAATTCAGCGCAAGAATGTGCCGCTGGTGCTCTTCAACCGCGATTGCGAGGAAATCGTCTGCTCCAAAGTGCTGATCGACAACCACCAGGCTGCCTATGATGCGACGGCATTGCTGATTGAGCAGGGCCGGCGACGCATTGCATTCTTTCGCGGGCCCGAACGGTTGCAGATCAGTCAGAAACGGCTGGAAGGTTATACGCAGGCGCTGTCGGATCACGGTATCCCCATTGACGAACGCATTATAAAGGTCGCCGAGCAGGAGAAAGACTCTATGATCGCGGCCATCAATGCATTGTTCGATTCCGGCACGCAGCACGACGCCATCCTGGCTTACAGTGATCAGATCGCGCAATGGGCGCTTGTGCTAGCCAAGCAGCGCGGCATCCGGATCCCGCAGGAGCTGGCCATTATCGGTTTTTATAATGAACCTACCAACGAGCTGCTGGACCCTCCGCTCAGCTCGGTGTCGCAACCTGCGTTTGAGATGGGCGTGAAGGCCATGGAGCTTGTTTTCAAGGAGCTCAACAGCACCCGGTTCGCATTCGAGCGGGTAGTCCTGGAAAGCACGATGGTGATAAGAGGATCGAGCCAAGTGGAATGACCTGCCGGGCCGACAAACGTTCCAGTGCGGCGCACCGGGCTAAAACCCGAATGTCAGGGCGAATCGCGCCGCAAGTTTTGTAGAGTATCCGGCCGGTTTCCTCGTCTTTGTGTTTGAAAAGAAAATGCAGATGAAATCATTACGAAAATATCTCCTCATACATGCTCTGGCGGCGGCCCCATTCGCTTCCCAGGCCCAGCAGGCTAACGTCAACCTGGACTGGGCTCCGCAAAAAAACACACAGCAGCTGGTACCCTATGGCGGAAATGTCATTTCCCCGGAAGTGAAAGACGATCATACGGTTACCTTCCGGGTGAAAGCGCCCGATGCGCAAAAGGTGGAGCTCACCGGCGGACCGATCCTGCTGGCATTGCAGAAGAAGGAGAATATTCCCTTTGTCAAAGGCAGCGACGGCATCTGGACACTGACCATCGGACCGGTAGAGCCCAATATTTACGTGTACCGCTTCCTGCTCGACGGCGTCGCCATCACCGATCCGAACAACACCCTGACCGGCACCTCCAATCAGCCCGGATACAGCAACCTGGTCGTTCACGGGAGCGGGCCGGCCTATTACGACGCGCGTCCGGTTCCGCATGGGGCCATTACGCGGCATATTTATCATTCTGATGTACTGGACGGCGAACGGGAGATGTTTGTGTATACACCGCCTGGTTATGATCCCAAAAAGAAATACCCTGTACTTTATCTGCTCGGAGGGAGCGGTGAACTCGCTTCCGGCTGGGTACTCGATGGCCGGGCCAATTTCATCGCCGATAACCTGCTGGCCGAAGGCAAAATCGTGCCGATGATCATCGCTATGCCCAACAACCAGGTCATTCACCGCAACGACCCCAATCATCTCGATAAAACGTACAAACTGTTTGAAGAAGAAGTCAGAAAGCAGATTGTGCCATTCGTGGATACGCATTACAGTACGATCAAAAACCGCAAAGGCCGTGCGATATCCGGGCTTTCCATGGGCGGGCGGCATACCGAGGCGGTCGGTTTCAACGCAATAGATTTGTTCAGTTCGTTCGGCATTCTGAGCGCGGGGGACCTGGAACCGGAAAAACTGAACCCGGCATTTTTCAATGATCCAAAAATCAAGGATAAAGTGGATTACCTGCTGGTCGGGCTGGGGAGCGGCGAACTGGATTTTGTAGGTAAAAGATCAGCCGCCACGCATGCAGCCCTGGAAAAAGCCGGCATCAAACATGACTACTTCATTGGTGGAAAAGGCGCACACGACTGGGGAACCTGGCGGTTGCTGCTGCACGATAAGTTGCTGCCGGGGCTTTTTAAATGAATTTTGAATGAGTGAATGAGTGAATAATTTTGAATGACTGAATTTTGAATAAGTGAATAATTTCGAATGAGGGATTTTTGAGTGATTCAATGAGTTAGTAGAGTATTCGAAATTGTTATCCTTAATCTCTCTCAACCAATCACCGCATTCTAAATTCCACCGCGGATCATTCAAAATTCATTCACTCATTCACAGTTCCACTGCCGCTCATTCACCCATTCACCCATTCACTCATTCACTCATTCACTCATTTAAATTCACCTCACTCACCATGAGCTATTTCAATATCGACGCAGTAAAAGCACAGACATTTGACGCAATTGTCGTAGGAACCGGGATCAGCGGGGGCTGGGCGGCTAAGGAACTGACCGAAAAAGGCCTCAAAACGCTGGTGCTCGAACGCGGCCGCGACGTCAGGCACATTGTCGATTACCCTACGACCAACATGATGCCCTGGGAGTTCGAACACCGCGGGTTGCCGCCGCTGGCAGTGCGGGAAGCCAGCCCGATGGCCAGCAAGCATTATATCTTCCGCGAAGATGCCATGCATTTTGTCGTCAAGGATTACGAGCATCCCTATGTGCAGGACAAACCGTTCAGCTGGATGCGCGGCTACCAGGTAGGCGGCCGCTCTCTGCTTTGGGCACGGCAGACGCAACGCTGGTCGGATTACGACTTCGAAGGTCCGGCCCGTGACGGCTTCGCCACCGACTGGCCTATACGTTACAAGGACATTGCACCCTGGTACAGCTATGTGGAGAAATTTGCAGGGATTTCCGGTAACAAGGATGGTCTGCCGCAACTTCCGGACGGAGAGTTCCTCCCACCTCATGAAATGAGCTGCGTTGAAAAACATTTCAGCGACCAGACTGCCAAAAATTACAAAGGAACGCGGCCGGTCATCATCGGTCGGGCCGCACATATCACGGATCCTCAGCCCATTCACACCCAGCAGGGCCGCGCCAAATGCCAGCACCGCAACATGTGCCAGCGGGGTTGCCCTTTCGGAGGGTATTTCAGCAGCAATGCGGCGACATTGCCATGGGCAGAAAAAACCGGTAACCTTACCCTGAGACCGCATTCGGTAGTGCATTCGGTAATCTACGACGGACAAAAGAAACGGGCGACAGGTGTGCGCGTAGTGGATGCGCTCACAAAGGAAATGACCGAGTATTATGCCAAAGTAATTTTCATCAATGCATCGGCGATCAACTCCAACCTGATCCTGCTCAATTCCCGGTCGGACCGTTTCCCGAACGGACTGGGGAATGATAGCGGTGTGCTGGGCAAATTCATTGGTTTCCACAACTACCGGGGCCGCGTCTCGGCGGATTTTGACGGCTTCCATGATCGCACGACGGATGGTCGCAGGCCTAATGGAGCCTATATCCCGCGTTTCCGCAATGTTTTCAAGCAGGAAACCGACTTTCTGCGCGGGTATGCTACCTCATTTTCAGCTTCCAAAGCCGGGAATCCGAATACAGGTCTGGGCGAGTCGTTGAAAGAAAGCCTTTTCGCGCCGGACGACAGTGGCTGGTCGCTGGGTGCGCAGATGATGGGCGAGACATTGACGAAGGAAACCAACTTCGTCAGCCTCGACGAAAACCTGAAAGATGCCTGGGGCATTCCGCAGCTGCGGATGAATGTCGCGTTCGATGACAACGACATGAAAATGGTCAAGGACTTTTACAATGAGCTGAGCGAAATGTTGGAAAAAGCTGGTTTTAAGAACATCAAAACAGGTGATACCCAACGCAATCCCGGCAGCGAAAACCACGAAATGGGCGGAGCGAGAATGGGTAAAGACCCCAAAACCTCGATCCTCAACAAATGGAACCAGATGCACCAGGTCCCTAACGTATTCGTCACCGATGGCGCGTCCATGACCTCCACCGCCACCCAAAACCCCTCGCTCACCTACATGGCACTCACAGCCCGCGCAGTAGATTATGCAGTGGGGCAGATGCGGAAGTTTCAATTTTGAATGAGCCAATAATTAAATGAGTGAATTTTGAATGAGTGAATGAGTGGATGAGCCGCAGTGGAACTGTGAGTGGTTAATTTTGAATGATTGAATGACTGAATGACCGAATAATTAAATGAATTTTGAGTGAGCCGCGGTAGAACTGTGAATGGTTATTTTGAATGATTGAATGACTGAAATGGGGTGGTTTAGCGCAGCAGTTACCATTATCTATAAAGTGTGCAGGCGTGCCGCTAAGGCCAAATAGACTGTGGATAGTTGCAGGAGGGTGCAGGAATCGGAGCTTCGGAGAAGCTTCCTGCTTATAGCATATCAGATAGATGAAATTGTCAGGGCTCCATCGGAGCCTCCTACATGCGTGAACGCTACCAAACATCCGGAATATCAGAAGGCTCCGAAGGAGCCGCGTGAGGGGTATACGATGTCTTTTCTACAAACAGGAGGCTTCTCCGAAGCCGGTCTTTAAACCAATCATTGCAGCTCCTTCGACGCAACGCTCCGGCGACCCGGTCCCAGTTCCACTGCGGCTCATTCCCCATTCCAATACGGCTCATTCAGTCATTCAATCATTCACACATTCAAAATTGATTCACCTATCTTTGCCCCCTTACAACTAACACGAATGGCGCACGAACAGAAATTCCCTAACGGGGCGAAAGTGAGAATGAAAGGGAAACCCGATGTATGGGTGATCCTCAACCATGAATCGATTCAGAAGGGGGCGGTTACCAAGATCACCGGGAAGATCAAATGCCGGAACGTGGTTTCGGGCGAAGTGAAATTTTGCAGCGAAAAAAACTGCGAACCGGCCTGAGCAATTCAGTCGTCCACTTTTTCGAATTCAAAATTGCCTTTGACGTATCTATTTAAAAAAGTCCCCTTGGAACGTGAGGCCGTCATGGCTTGGTACACCTCCGGAGGGACTTTTTTGTAATCATACACCATCCCCGAAACATATACGATCCGTAATGTCTGCGTCTCCTCGTTGTAAATCATTTTGGAAACGACCGAAGATGGCATACCGTTTTTCAGTTAAAATCATCCAGCTTCTCGCGTAGCTCGTCGACCGCCCTGGATGAGATGTTTGAGTCATTAAAAATGGTTTTCACACCGGCCTTACTACCATACATGCCCGTATTCGCGCGGGTGTCCACTGCCAGCATCGCGCCATTCACGGTAACCCCGGCAAAGAGGCCTTTGGCCCGCGAATAGGAATAAACCTCCGCTTCCAGCTTATAATCCGTCGTGGCAGAAGCATTTTTACTCACCGGCCCCGCCGCTACCGATAAATCCGAGCCTAGTGTATAGTCGCCCTTTTCGATATTCAGCAACGACTTCTCGCTTTTAAAAACCAAAACCAGGTCTACCGCCTGCACGCCTATCTGCGCACCTACACTACCGCCCGTGATGGTCACAAACACCGGGTCGCTCCATTTGCCGTCTTCGTGCTTGATCATCGCCAGGCCCTTACCGTGCTTCCCTCCTACTACCAGTCCGGCATTGATCATCCTCGGAACGATTATAATGCCTTTCGATGCTTCGAGCAGTTGCGCAGGGATTTGCTGCTGCATTCCGTTGAAAGCGTCGAGGACCGCAGCGGCGGCCTTTACTTTATCTTCTTCCTTATTCTGGGCAAAAGTGGGAACCGCTACCGCCAGACCCAGACACAGCAGCGCGTTGATTTTCATTGTTTTCAAATTGTTGAGGAACATAACTTATTGGGATTAATGGGTATAAAATTAATGCTTCAAGTATCATGCCTGCCGGTACGGAAAACCGTATTCCGACAACAGAAGCCTGCATTTGAACGCCCGTTTACGGTCGTCAGGAAGAATTAACGCAACAAATGGCCGTTTCTGATTTTCTGGTATAGTTTTGATGACAGAATTTCATGAAACAATGTCAACCCAATCTTCAAAATCATGGATGCCAAAACAATAAGCCTGAGTGAAACCGACGTCAAACCGGTCGTCGATTTACTAAACGACTACCTGGCCAACTACCACATTCATTACCAAAAACTGAGAGGCTGCCACTGGAATATCAAGGGGCAGAATTTTTTCACGCTGCACGTCAAATTCGAGGAGCTGTATACCAATGCGCAACTGACGATCGACGAGATCGCCGAGCGCGTGCTCACGCTGGGCAAGCCCCCGCACAGCCGCTTTGCAGATTACATCAACGAATCCTCGATCAAGGAGATCAACACCATTGGCATGAAAGACCTGGACATGGTGGATGCCGTGCTCGACGATTTCAGTAAGCTGATCAGCCTGGAAAGGGAATTGCTCGAAGCCACCGATCAGGCCGGTGACGATGGTACCAACGACATGGTGAACCGTTTCATGCAGTTCAAGGAAAAAAACACCTGGATGCTGCGGTCGTTTGCCGGGAAAAAGTAGATATCAGAGCGATATTATCTGAAAAGCTGCGCGACACCCCGTTGCGCAGCTTTTTTTGTTGCGATCTCATTCTCATTTATTACGCCGGATTGGTTTATTTGCATGGATTCCCATCAGCAAAACCGTATGCGTCCCATTCCCGAGTTCAAAATCGGCCCGATCCGCCTGCTCGCCCCTATTCGCTTTGCCAGCGATCCGCTGCATTTTCTGCGGCAGGGCTTCGATGCGTGCGGAGATACCTACAAAATCCGCCTTTTCAAAGAATTCATCGTCACGCGTGATCCTGCCTTTTTCAGGCATGTGCTGCAACAGCACCATAAGCAGTTCAAAAAAGGTAATTCGGTCAAAATGCTCCGGCCCGTACTGGGCAACGGACTGGTGATCAGCGACGGGGATTTCTGGCTGCGCCAAAGAAGGCTGGTACAACCCGCGTTCCACAGGGAACGATTGAACGACTTGTTTTTGACAATGGGCGAGCTCACGGCGGCATTCCTCGACGAGCTCGAACCACTGCGCAATCAAGGTGCGGTCGACATCGATGCCAAAATGATGGCCATTACCTCAGATATCGCATTGAAAACGCTCTTCGGAAACATGAACAGCGAAGATAAGGAGCAGATTTACAGACAGGTAAGCCGCACGCAAACCTATCTGGTGACGCGCGTGCGCAAGCCTTACCGCCTGCCGCTTATGGCCATCAATGGCGAAGACCGGCGTTTCAAATCCGACCTGGCCTATTTCAACAGACTCGTTTTTGACTTTATCAGCAAACGGAGGTTATCCGGCGAGACGCCCAACGACCTTCTCCAACTGCTGCTCGATAGCAAAGACGAGGAAACCGGCGAGCAAATGAACGACGAACAGATCCGCGACGAAGCCATTACGATGTTCGCGGCCGGCCACGAAACCTCAGCCACAGGACTGAGCTGGCTGTTATGGGAGCTTTCGGCCCAGCCGGAAATCGTGAAACGGATCAGGGAAGAATGTGAAATATTCCAAACCGTCCCCGGCTTCGAGCAGCTGATGCATATGCCTTTTACACGCCAGGTGGTGGAAGAAGGCCTCCGCCTGTACCCGCCCGCGTGGACCATGACCCGGGAAAGCACCGCCGACCAGGAAATCGAAGGCTACTCCGTTCCGAAAGGCAGCTCGGTATTCATGTCTATTTTTGAACTGCACCGTAATCCCAACCTCTGGAACGATCCTGCCACATTCAATCCCGACCATTTCAATGCCGAAGCCGTGAAGAACCGGGCCAAATTCAACTACCTGCCCTTTGGCGCGGGGCCAAGGATTTGCATCGGCCAACAGTTTGCATTGATGGAAATGCAGTTGCTCCTGGCCTCATTGATCAAGCGGTTTACGTTCGAACGCGACCCGGCCTTTACCGTTGGAATGCATCCCCAGATTGTATTGAAATCCACAAATGGTATTAAATTGTACCTACGCTAACAACCGGTACCGAATAAACCTCTATGCACGAATCTATCATACTGTACCTCTCGCTGGTGATGATCATCATGTTCCTGGTCATGCTCGCGAGGCGAATCAAAATTGCCTACCCCATTGTGCTGGTACTCGGGGGACTGGCCCTGAGCCTGATCCCCGGCCTGCCTGCGGTGGAAATAGATCCCGAGCTGATCTTCCTCATCTTCCTGCCGCCATTGCTTTATGAAGCAGCCTGGCAGACATCCTGGAAAGACTTCTGGAAATGGAGGCGCGTAATCGGCTCGTTCGCATTCATCATTGTAATTTTCACCTCCTGTGTGATCGCCTACGTGACGCAGGCCATCATTCCCGGGTTTACGCTGGCGCTGGGCTTCCTGCTCGGCGGCATCATCTCACCGCCGGATGCGGTGGCAACGACCTCCATACTTCAGAATATAAAAGTCCCCAAACGCCTGATCACCATTGCCGAAGGCGAAAGCCTGCTGAACGACGCATCGTCGCTGATCGTCTTCCGATTCGCATTGGTAGCCGTCGCGTCCGGCAAATTTGTGCTTACCGAGGCCGTTTCCAGCTTTTTCATCGTCATCATCATGGGGTTCGCTGTCGGAATGGCTGTCGCGCTGATTTTCTACGCCATTCACCGCTGGATGCCTACTACACCCAGTATCGACACCATCCTGACCTTCGTAGCACCCTACGCCATGTACATCGCCGCGGAAGAATTTCACTTTTCGGGTGTCATTGCCGTCGTCACGGGTGGGCTCTTCCTTTCCGGGAATCAGCATAGCATTCTTACCCATTTGAGCCGCATACAGGGGATCAATGTGTGGTCGACGGTCGGATTTGTACTGAATGGCCTGGTGTTTATGCTCATCGGGCTCGAACTGCCGGTGATCGTGCAGGGCCTGGGTGACACTTCGATTTTTGACGCTATCAAATACGGGTTGATTGTGTCGCTCGTCGTGATCATTACGCGCATTGCGAGTACCATCGGCTCCTCCTTTTTCACGGTCATAATCAGCCGTTTCATTACCACGGCCGACCCCAGTCCCGGGTTGCGCATGCCGTTTATCTTTGGCTGGGCGGGCATGCGCGGGGTGGTTTCGCTGGCATCGGCATTGTCCATTCCGCTGCTGCTGAACAGCGGCCAGCCATTTCCGCAACGGAATATGATCCTGTTTATCACCTTTGTAGTGATACTGGTCACGCTGGTGTTCCAGGGACTTACCCTGCCGCTGATCGTCCGCTGGATGAACGTCGAGGAAAAAGATTACTCGGTGTCCTCACACGAGCAGGACGTGGTGATACGACGGAAGCTGGCCAAGGCTTCGCTCGACCTGCTCAACAGCAAATATGCCGCCGAAATACCTGAAAATGAATTATTGCAAAGCCTGAAATTCAAGCTGGAAAGCGATATCGGGTTTCTGGACCATGCCCGCGATTCGGAGGCCATGGATTCTGGGCTTCCATTCGTGGCCCGCTATCAGGCCATTACCAAGGAGCTACTGGAACATAAGCGGCACATTCTCCACCTGTTCAATAAAAAAGAAACCTACGAGGAGGAAGTAATCCGGCAGCATCTCGCACAGCTGGACCTGGAAGAGGAAAAAGTCCGCCAGCAATTCCTGCATATGGAATAGAATCTATTACTGGAAATCTTTATCCCAAAATCGATTCATGCACCGGCAGCACCGCGGAAACCATTTGCCTGGCGCCGTTGTCCCGGTTGAAAAAATAGTCGAGACGTCCGAGGTTAATGCCTGCAAAACCCACCTGGTTGATGGTCGTCACCTTACCATCCAGGTTCAGAATATTTTCGGGCTCTTTCAGGAATGTATGGGTATGCCCGCCGATGATGAGATCGATGTTACGGGTGGATTTGGCGAGGACCTGATCCGAGACCTTGTTTTCCTTGTATTTGTACCCCAAATGAGAAAGACAGATCACCATGTCACAACGGTGGTCGTTTTTCAGCAGGGATGCCATTTCGTTGGCCTTTGCGATCGGGTCAAGATAAACGGTTTCGAGGTAATTCTTTTTGTTGACCAACCCTTCCAGCTCGATGCAGATCCCAAAAACGCCGATCCTAATCCCCTGCTTTTTGAAAATCTTGTAGGGTTGCGTCTTCCCTTTCAGCTCGGTGTTGTCAAACTGGTAGTTGCTGACCAGGAATGGGAACCTGGCGTGCGGCAGCTGTTTGACAAAGCCGGCAATGCTGTTGTCAAAATCGTGATTGCCCATGGTAGCAGCATCGTAACCCATCTGGCTCATGATCGCAAATTCGAGCTCGCCGCCGTACAGATTGAAGTAGGGCGTACCCTGGAAAATGTCGCCGGCATCGAGCAGCAACACATTAGGCTGCTCCGCCCGGATCTTTTTGACCAACGCCGCGCGACGGGCCACACCTCCTAGGCCCTGGTTCCGGGAACCGTCCATCGGGAAAGGATCGATGCGGCTGTGGACGTCATTGGTATGCAGGATCGTGAGCTGAACCGTCGCATCTTTCGCCATCGCCGACAGCGGCAATGCGCCCAGTCCCATGAGTGCGGCGGCTTTGGCGCCGGTTTTCAGGAAATCCCTTCTGCTATTTGTCTGAAACAATTCTTCCATCGAGTTGAGCGGTTATTTTCTTACCCTGACGTGTCAGGTCACTGATATTTTCCAACAATGCTTCACGCACTTTCTGATTGATCTCCCGGCGTTCGAGCGGGTTCCGCAGGCATTCCAGGTCGTCACCGCCGTCGGCCAGGTAATCGTACGTCAGCAGGTTGTAAGTTTTATTAATGTCAAACGGCTGCCCGCCAATCGTGACATCATGGGCTGCATTGTTCCGGATCTTCATCCGGATACCGGCTACCGGTTCTCCATTCTTTTTGGCAATAAAATTAATGACCTTCTGCACGTTGGGTCCGGACAATTTGAGTACTACCATTTCATTTTCGAAAGGCATGAGCTCAAAAACATGTGAAACCGTAATATTTCCTTTTGGAAAAGTCGTACGGAGACCGCCTTTGGTAGCAAGCGTAAACTGGATGGCCGGATCCTTTTTCAGACCTTCCTTCAACATAGCATCGGCGAAGAAATTGCCCATCAGCGTTTCCGGGTCGCTGGGTTTGGTCAATGCCTGGTCCGTTTGGCCGATCACCCGGTTCATTTCCGCCTGCATTTGCTGCTTGTAGGGCTCGTAGTACCGTAATATAACAGAATCGGCACCGACCTGCTGGTCGATGCCGTATTGTTTGTATTCGCTTTTGTTTACCGTAAAGTGTTTCCGGCAGGATGCCGTCAGGCCAAGGCAGGCAAGCAACACCGAACTGACAAGAGTTTTCATAACGTCGTTTTAGAGCTTTAAAATTACGCCCGAAACTCCGGATTTCCCGCTACCAGCCGTCGTTCTGCCGCAAATTCGGATTTGCGTCGATCTGCGATTGCGGGATCGGGTACAATTCCAGCCGGGCTGTGTAGGGGATCAGCACATTATCGACGATCTGACTGTCGGTCATGGCATCGATCTCCTCCTTCAATGTGCCCCACCGCCGGATATCGAACACCGTATTGAACTCTCCGCTCAGTTCGAGCCTGCGTTCAGCCCTGATCGCGGCACGCAACGCAGGCACGGTGGCTGCTTTCGACGGCAGCGCTTTCGCCCGCGCACGCACACGGTTGAGTAGCGGCAATGCGTCCGCTGTCTTACCCGTTTCTACCAATGCCTCGGCCAACATCAGGAGCACGTCCGAAAACCGCATTTCGATAAGGTCCGCGCTGTAACCTTGCACGGGCGCGCCGGCAGGGCGCGCCTGGCGGGCCATCTTTCCGAATGCGATCCCATATTTGAAATCATCATGACCAAACGACTCATTCGTACGCTTGTTGATATAATTTGCAATGGTCGGATTGTAAATAATGCTGTCGCCCTCCTGCGCACCTGCCCTTGACCCGCCTGTGAACACGTACCGGGACACCAGCGTAAAATCCCGCCGGGTATCGGTCTTGTCGAACAGGTTATAAAAGGCATAGGTCAATCCGTAATTAGTCTGCTCATCCCCGTTCACGAGGCCGGACGGGAACAGGTTGAACGGCAAAATATTACCATTCTGATTGGATGAATTAATAAAATACCCGAAGGACAGCACGATCTCCCGGTTGCGTTCATTGGCCAATGCAAAAACATCGGCGAAGTTGGGTAGCAGCTCCATATCATACTTTTCCTCGTTGACAGGCCCCGCGAGTTCTGTCAGCTTTTCGACGGCTTTCTGATAGTTTTCTGTTTTATTCAGCGGCTTGCCGGCCATGGTCAGGTATACTTTACCCATCAATGCTTTCACGGTACCAGCCGAGACGCGGCCGAGCTCCCCACCTCCCCGGGAATCAGGCAGGATCGTTTCGGCAAAAGCCAGGTCGGCCAGAATAGCGTCGTACACTTCCAGGTCGGTGGCGCGGGGAGCGAAGATCAGGTCGCGGTCTTCGAACGATTTGATCTCGTTCAATATCAGCGGAACACCTCCGAACAGTCTTACTAGGTTGAAATAGGCATATGCCCGCAGCACACGAGCCTCCGCAATGTAGGGATCCGCTTCCTCCTCTTCGCCGGGAACCGCCATTTTAGCATTGGCAATCACCGTATTGGCGCGGTAGATGATCTTATAAAACCGTGACCAGACCGATTCGAAAGCGCCCGAGGTGGGTGTATGTCCAAAGCGGTAGTAAGGGTCGGCGCCAGATCCGAGAATCCCGGCGGTAGCGTAGCGGTGGCCCGATTCGGCCAGGATGAACCGATTGTAAATGTCCCCGTACTCGGGAGCGGTCCAGGCCTGGTACACGCCTACGGTGGCCTGGTTCAGGCCATCTTCATCCTTAAATGCCTCCTCTTTGCTCAATGCAGAATACGGTGCCTCTTCGAGATTATCTTTGCAGGAAGTAATGCCCAGCACAGCCAGCAGCACTACGGTTATCTTGATATGTATCTTCATGTTCGTCGAATGCTTTGGTCAACACTAGAAATTGCAGGAAAACCCGATGGTATACGAGCGCTGCGCCGGGTAGGCACCGTAGTCGATGCCCTGTTGCAGCAGCGACTGTCCGTAAGAGCTCACTTCGGGATCAAAGCCGGAATATTTGGTCCAGGTCCACAGGTTGGTACCCGTTACAAACAGCCGCGGATTCTGGACAGGGCCGAGCCTCGGGAAGGTGTAAGACAGCGTCAGCATTTTCAAACGAGCAAAGCTGCCGTCTTCCAGCATGGTGGAATTGATGTCGCCCGAGGCAATCCCGCGCTGCACACCCGGGTACTTGGGGTTGTTGTGCGGCTTCGCATCGGTATAACGGTTGCGATACCATTCTTCCGACTGGTTGAACCCCACCCCACCAAAATCCACTACCCCATTGCTGACATAAAACCGCGTCAGGTTCAGGACATCGTTTCCATCAGAACCCGTAAACAATGCATTGACAGAAAAGTTTTTCCAGGTGAGATCGTTGCTCCATCCGAATGTAAAATCGGGCGTCGACTTACCCAGCACGACCCGATCGTCGGCTGTGATGATGCCGTCGCCGTTGGTATCGGCATAGATCCAGGCGCCGTAAAGGGGTGTACCTTTGAAGCCCGGCGGACGTGGCCCCTCGAAGGTTGCGAACTTTGGATTACCATCTGCATCGAAATCGCCCTGCTGGCTCAATCCCGCAACCCGGTAACCGAAGAACCGCCCTACCTGCTGCCCGGGCTCCAGAATACCCGAAACGCCGCCGAGCAGGTTTCCGTTGATATTCACATAATCCGGCTGGGTCCGCTCGCCGAGGTCGATCAGCGTGTTGATGTTTCTTGAAATATTCAACCGCGTCGAGAAAGTCACATTCTTTTTCTGGATGATATTACCCTGAATGCTGAGCTCCACCCCTCGGTTACGCATCGTTCCGTAATTATCGATAATGGTGCTTACACCCGATTGCGTGGGGACTTTCCGCGGTTGGAGCAGATCGGAAGTCACTTTGTTATAGTAATCGAAACTCAGCACGATCCGGTCTTTGGCCGTATTGAAATCGATCCCGGCATTGAACTGCCTCGTGCGTTCCCAGGATAAGTTGGGGTTGGCAATTGTGTTGGGAAAGATCCCCGTGTTGATCACCGAGGCATCCCCTCCCGGCCCCATTTCGTAAAAACCAGCACTGTAAAGCGACAGCGACGAGTAGGGTGAAATGGCCTGGCTACCCGTTTCGCCATAAGATGCGCGGAATTTGGTGTTTGAAATAAAGGTTACCCCTTTCATAAACTCCTCCTGGTCCAGGTTCCAGGCAACCGCCACGGCCGGAAAAATACCGTACTTTTTGTTCTCGGCAAATGCTGAGGCACCATCGGCACGGATCGACGCATTCAGCACATACCTTCCTTTGAAGGAGTAGTTGGCCCGCACGAAGCCCGATTGCAGAATGCGCTTCTCCTTGAAGGATCCGATCACCTGCGACTGTGCGGTACCAATGTTATCAACCCCGAAAAAAGGTACGGCAAAGCCCGAGGAGCTGGTGGTGAGGAATTCAACAGTCTGGTCGTTATATTCCACACCCAGGGTAGTGTTCAGGTAATGGTTCTTTCTGAATGTCTTCTCGTATTGGAGGTACGCATTGAAGTTATAGCTGTACGTGTTGGCCGAAGTGTTGCTCCCTTTTCCCTTGACCTGATTCCCTTCGGCAGTAGATGGCGGCAGGAACACTTTCCGACGTGTGAGGTTCTGGTTTCCGGCCAGACTTACCACCAGTTGCAACCCACTGGCGATCTTGAAGTAGTTCTCGATGTTCAGGATCGAATAATCGCTTTGGGTAATGTCGGTTTTCGCGCTCAGCTCATTGTATGGATTTGAGAAATAGTAGCCCTGGTAGTTAGGTATACCCAAACTATTGTTGCCCAGGTAGTCGAGTTCGAGCGTAGGCGCGGCCCGCAACCCGTCCATCAGCCCGCCGGAGCTGGGCCATGCGCGTGAGGCGGTAACGGCCCGGTTGGTTTTCTGCCTGGTAAATGAAAGTTGTCCCTTGACGGTATACCAATTGTTGATCTCATTGTTGACATTCACCCGAAGGCTCGCCCGGTTGTTGTCCGAATTGATAATCGTGCCGTTGTCTTTCAAGTAGTTACCGGAAATGTAATACGATGATTTCGGGCTACCGCCGGAAAGGCTCAAAGTAATATCCTGACGAAAACTGGGTTGTGTGACGGCTTTCACCCAGTCGGTGTTCGTCATGGCACTGTCCAGGTTCTCAAACGGCGGGTTGCGGTCGGATACGCGGAAGCTCTCGTTGATCACCTCGGCATACTGCCGGGAGTTCATCATACGGATCGGATTGGAAATACTTCCGAAGGATGTTTTGTTGATCAGCTCCACGCGGCTTTCCCCTCTCCTGCCCGACTTCGTGGTGATCAGTATCACCCCGTTTGCACCACGCGAACCGTAAATGGCTGTTGCTGACGCATCTTTGAGGATTTCCATGCTCTCAATGTCATTCGGATTGACGCCATACAGGCCGTTCTGGCTGGATGCGCCATAGAAATTGGCACCCGCCTCGCGATAGGGCGGCATCGGAAATCCGTCGATCACATACAAAGGTTCATTGTTGCCGCTCAGCGAGTTATTACCACGGATCCGCACTACCGCAGCGGCACCCGGCTCGCCGGAGTTTTCCACCACCTGCACACCGGTCGCACGGCCCTGAATGGCCTGGTCAATGGTGTTGATCACAGCGGACTTGTACTCCTGGGAAGCCACCCGGGACGTCGAGCTGGCCAGATCACGCTTGCTCTGTGCACCATATCCTACTACCACCACTTCTTTGAGTGCCTTGGCTTCGGGAATGAGCTGCACGTCATATTGGGTTTGCTGCGTAACAGGCACTTCGCGCGTCGTAAAGCCTACGAAGCTGTACACCAGCGTGCCACCCTTTTCGGGCACCTTCATTTCAAAAGAACCGTCGGGTTCGGTGATGGCCTGTATTTCAGTCCCCTTCACCAAAACAGCCACACCGGGCATTCCTACGCCCTTTTCATCTTTCACAATTCCTTTAATGACCCTCGCATTCGGTCCGGCGTCGGCCGTGCCTTGGACGGTGCGGGTTACCGATGCGGAATCAGGCTGGGCGACGGGCTGGGCCTGCGCTGTATTTCCCTGCTGAGTGGGCCGGGCGCTATCAGGTTTGATAGTCGGAGCTGTGGTAGCTTTGCCGAGGGAATCTTTACTTAACGAATCTTTTTGAGGAGGCTGCTTTTGCAGGGGATCGAAATTCTGCGTGGGTTTCACCAGGGGTGAGTAGGAGGATTTATTAGCAGAATCGGAAGTTGTAGGTGTCTTGGGGAGGGTATCGGAGGCTGGTCGGGGCGACGAGGGCCTGGGGACCGGAGTGTTGAGCGTATCGGGTTTCGGCTTTCGCGTCGAATCGGGCGCTGTCTGCTGGGCGGTGACGGGGTGAATGTGACTTAATATCAACAGTAACAGCACAAAACCGATCCTCAGAAAAATGAGCGTACCCGGACTGGTCGGGGGCTCGCATGCTCGTTGAGTTTTTCTCATGTTCTTTCTGGCTAGGTGACGGGATAAGGTCCCGGAAAATTTTACTTAGGCAGAATAGACAAAAACCATACCGCTATGTTCCCGGAAGTTATAAAACAGGCACTCCCCGCGTACCTGCCCGCGGACAGCGCGGCGCTTCTTTTTGCATCTTCCATAACTAACTCATACAAGTATATGCCTGATCCTTCGGGGTGTCGCGATCGCCTCCCGGAACTCTTCGATCTAATTTTTCAATTATCCAAGAAACACAACCTATTATTTTTGGAAACATCCCGGTTACGATTACATTTGTCAAAATGCCCGCACGTTACGGGATTGAATTTTGCTTAGTTTAAAGGAGTGTAAAAAACCAACTTCGACCATGCGCCAGGAACAACTGCTAACAGCCGACTACATTGAATCCCAGATCGGAAATGTAATAGAATACTACATCCGATGGGATTTTGAGGAAGACCCTTTTTACGGGAAGGCCCGGATCAAGGGTTTGGTCGACGATGATTCAGGCGGGTTGAAGATCATCTGCGACGTGATAGAGGGAAGCGATCTGGAGTCGGCTTACGAACAGGAAGAGGTTTTTATGCATTCAGACCATCATCCGATCTACGCAGGACAGCTACCCGAAATTTATTCCGCCAACTGGGTGAATACCGACGGGAAGAAAAAGAGGCAGCTCTTCATCGCCCCGGCCAACGAGAATGCCAAGGAATTTGCGGTTTCCCAAACCAACAGCAAAGTGATCGTCAAAAGGATATACTAAAGCGAAGATCCCCGTCTGCAATCAGGCGGGGATCTTCGCTTTGTCGGCCACTGGCTAGTTCTTCACAATCTTCTTCGTCAGTACACGATCCTCAAATTCCGCCTTCACGACATACAAACCGGCCGCATACCTGGTCAGATCGAAATTGTAGACATTGGAACTGACCTCTCCGGTGATGACGGTCTCCATGATTTTTTGTCCTGAAACATTGTAGATCGATACAGATTTCAGCTTTTCCGGATGCGGATAAAACTGGACTGAAACAAGGCCGTTCGTCGGATTGGGCGTCACCAGGAACCCTGCTTCTTTCAGGTTCGGATTGACGGTGACCGTCCGGATATTGATGTCGTCGAGGTAAATATCATTCTCATTACCATTGGTATTCAGGAATGCTACCAATATTTCTCCCTGCCCGATGAAGCTGCCGATGTTGATCTCCTCGCTTCTCCATTCGTTGATGCCCGGTGTGAATGCCGTTCTGGTGGCAGTGCTTCGGGTAATGAGCGAAGAACCCCATTTTTTGTAGACCGTGGTATAAGTCTGTCCGCAGTCGGTACTGATGAGCACCTGCAACGTATCCCAAACGTTTCCTATCGACGACGCATTGGTGTAAGTGGCGGCAGCGACCTGGAACGAAACAAATGCTGAATCCACACCGGCTATATTGACCGTTGGTGAGCGCAGATAATCCCGCTGCCCAACGACCTGGTTATCGAAATTACCGATCTTCACTGACGAACTGCCGGTTTTCGCCGCACTGGAAGTTTTCTCCCACGTCGATCCGCCATCCTCGTTGACGATGTCCCATCCCTGCGGCGGGAACAAACCTTCGAAGCCTTCTTTCACGGGTGCGCTGAACGGTTCATAATAAATGAAGTCAAGGCTCAGTGCATCGTTGGATGTATCTTCGTCAGCGGCTCCATTGGGGTTGGATGTATAAATGCTTAAAACATGGTTACCCTCTGCCGTCGTCAGCGCGGGTAGCGTGACCGTCGTCTCGGCGAAAGTCGTCAGAGAGCCCGTCCAGTTATAATTTTGCACCGTGCCGTTGTCGATCACGGTATGGATCGTTACGGAAGTGAGCGTCTGGCTTCCCTTGTTGACCAGGGTAACCTGCGGTGTAAGCGACCCGACGCAGATCCGCTGGGCAGGCTGACGGATCGTTTTCAGCGAAGCATCCTTCGCCTTCACATCCACAGGCGTGCAGCCATTGGATAGGCTTAACAATGAGCGATAAGTCGTGTAGGCAGCCTCCATGCGGGCAACCTGCAATTTGGTAAACATGTACAAGCAGGCATCCGGCGTGTAGTCCATATAATTCTGGTACATAATCCCCGGAGCAGACTGTGTGCACCTGTCTGTGACGATTCCGGTCTGGCAGGTCGTGGTGCGGTCGCTCTGATTGGGCGTGTCATCCACCAGATCGCTGCCGCTGCAAGCGCCATTATCGTCACCCCAAATGTGAAAAAGGTTAAAATAATGCCCGATTTCATGTGTCAGGGTTTTTCCCTGGTTGAAACCCGAAGCACTGCCGCCTGGCAGTGAGGCGTAATCGACGGCAACGCCCTGCTCGTCCTTGATACCGTCGTCCGGGAAGGTAGCGTAGCCGAGGGTGCCTCCCGAAAGATCGCAGATCCAGATATTCAGGTATTTATCGGTATCCCAGGCATCCGCCCCACCCGACTCCGCATGTTTGACCTCATTGGTGGTATAGTCAAAGGAAGTCCGTGTCGTGGAATAGCGGACGATACCCGTAGAAGGAGCGTCCTGAGGCGTGCGCTGGGCTAGGCAGAACTGGATGCCTGACTGACCAAACAGTGATTTGAAATGGGAAGGGATCTTTTCTGCGCCCGCATTCCTGCCAGCATAGTCCTTATTGATCGTGTCGAGCTGCGCCATGACCTGCGCGTCGGTCACCATTGATTGGCGGCTGAGTACGAGGTGAAAAACGACCGGAATCGTCACCTCCGCATTGGTTTTGAGCGTTTTTCCGGACAACGCCCGCTCCCGTATGACCTGCTGCAACCGGAGTTCGCGTTGATCAAACATGATTTTAAGGGCTGGCTGATCGGTAAACCTTTTTTGAAGCAGCTCCATGGTACCGCAACGATCCTGTGCATCGACGGGAGCTACGAGAACAGTAAAAAGGAGAAAAAGGAATATTTTGGACAGAAGTATAGTGTATCGCATCGGGAAGATTCTGGGGAACTGAGTAAGGTGTTTTTTTGCTAATGACAGACGGGAAGCCGGTTTATTCTCCTACTACGAAAAAAAAGTGCCGTCTGATGCGAATTGAATATTATTTAATTTGTTTTTAATTGACAGAAACCGCGAATACTGAACACGATACCCTTTTTTCATGCAAGAAGCG
This sequence comes from uncultured Dyadobacter sp., assembly GCF_946482605.1. The sequence goes on from NZ_CAMLSE010000007.1 coordinate 76,813, forward strand.
CAAAATACCGACACTATTCGCAAGATCATCCATATCGACATGGATGCATTCTACGCATCGGTGGAGCAGCGTGACTTTCCCGAATACCGGGGAAAACCGCTGGCGGTAGGCGGTTCACCAACCGGGCGGGGCGTTGTTGCCACGGCAAGCTACGAAGCCCGTAAGTTTGGCGTACGGTCGGCGATGCCGTCCCGGCAGGCCATTCAGCTATGCCCCCAGATCATATTCGTTCATCCGCGGTTTGAAGTGTACAAAGCCGTTTCCCGCAGTATCCGGGAAATATTCTCCCGCTACACCGACCTGATCGAGCCGCTTTCACTCGATGAGGCCTACCTGGATGTTACAGAAGACAAATTGGGCATTGGTTCGGCGATGGAAATAGCCCGGCAGATCAAGGATTCTATTAAAAAGGAACTGAACCTGACAGCCTCAGCCGGGGTTTCGATCAACAAATTCGTAGCCAAAATCGCCTCCGACCTGAACAAGCCCGATGGCCTGACATTCATTGGCCCCTCGCGGGTGGAGCGCTTCATGGACGAGTTACCGGTGGAAAAATTTCACGGCGTAGGCAAAGTCACGGCCGACAAAATGAAGAGTATGCAGCTTTTTACCGGATCGGACCTTAAAAAACTGTCGGAGGATGAGCTCGTAAGCCGGTTTGGTAAAGCAGGTCATTTCTTTTACAAAATCGTCAGGGGCTTCGATGACCGGGCTGTGCAGATACACCGGGAAACCAAGTCGCTGGGTGCAGAGGATACATTTACCTATGATCTTACTACCCTGGACGAAATGTACAAGGAGCTGGACCGGATTGGGGTCACGGTAGCCAACCGGCTTGAAAAAAACCAGCTGAAAGGCAGAACGATCACATTGAAGGTCAAGTACAGTGATTTTACCCAAATCACCCGTAACCATTCCTTCCCCACGCCGGTAGGCGACCTGGATACCATCACCGAGACGGCCAGACAGTTGCTTGAAAAGCTCGATATGCAGGAAAAACCGGTCAGACTGCTCGGTATTTCATTGTCCAATTTTCATGAACCGGAGATTAAATCCCGGAAATACAGAGATCCCGAGCAGCTGGAACTGTTCCCGTTCGGGTCATAGCAAGAGCGCATCGACGCGGTGTGCCTGCACCATGTTCTCGCAACCCGACCAGGAAAATATCGTAAACCTGCCATCCTGGGACGCCACCAGGGCGATCGCATCCCGCTGGTCATATACGAATTGCGCAGCGGACAAATGCCGCGTGCCTCCGTTCTGCACCGGATGTACCACCATCCCTACATTGCCGATAACCGGTTCTGTGATGAACATTTCTTCCACCGGCTTACCGCCAGGCGCACGGCCTATCTTCGCCCCGAATGCCAGGAGTTCATAGCTATCGTTGATGATCGTGGCGCCGTCCACAGCGGTAAGGCCGGCCATATTGTGCACCGCCGAGCTGAACTGATTTTGCCAGGTAATCGGATTGGGATCTTCTACATATTTCCGGTGCAGCTCTGCCAGTTCTGAAAATGCAGGCTGGACATCGTAGGTGATCGGGTGGATGATCGAGTCACGCCAGCGGTCCTTGCCCTTGGGCACCACCAACAGAATACCTCCCCGCTCATGATTCCGCATGGATGCCGACAGTTGCACAAGCAGGTTCGGATAGTCGCTCCATAGCCTTGAAGAAGTGAAACCCATCAGCGAATTGATGACCGACGGGCAATCCCGCATTTTACGACTTTCTTCATTGACAATCTTGACCTGGTCACCCTTCAATACCGCTACATTGACAAACTTGCCAAAGCCCTCCACCCTGCGGTGTTTGATCACCAGCATGCCCGGTTCGATCACTTCCAGCACAAAACAAAGCCCGGGTATTACGCGGGTCGTTCCCCATATCCGCAGCTCGCCATTTTCCATCCACACGCCCAGGTGGATACCCGAGCGTTCCACGGCAGGAGCCAGTTTGACCAGCGTGTTGGCACTGAGCGCCAGCGTTTCGGCAAATACCAGCGGATGTTCCGCCGCCTCGGGAGGCAGGTACGCGATCGATACTTTGGGCGACCGTCCTTCCTCCCGGCGCAAGCTTGCCCAAAAAGTAATGTCGATAATTGTTTCAATGACTTTCGGGTCCGGCTTCGGCGCCAGTTCCTGTTCGTAGTATTTGGTTACTGCAACGTGATGACGTTCAAAATGGCTGGCCACTAGTCCCGCCACCGACCGGGCTGCTTTATAGGTAGTAGTTGGTACTGACTCGCCCGTCTCAGCGGGCGACAAATCGGAGTTAGCGATCATGGGTTGACTCATTATACAGGTAGTTTCCGGGTAGTGGCATTCAAACGCATTCCGGTCTTTAAGCTCAACAACGAGTCGCCCTAAAAAGTTGGGATACGGGTTTCAATTTGCCTGTCTAACCCTACCGGATGAAGATACGCTGAGGTTTTTAAGATGCTTTGCAATGTTTGTTTGAAATATCCTGTTCTACACAGGCGATAGCTGGAGTTCCGGACCCGGTATCCGTTTTTTTTATATTTCTGCCGGTTTGCTTCCAACCAATCCATTGACCGGGGCGTCGTAGCTTAGATGCTACGACGGGAATTAATTGGCTTCGCGGGCAGCAGTTTCGACAGATAAGCATTAATTTGCGCGTCGATCCGGAATAATCCAATTTCCGGCTACTTTACCTTCGGGCATATTAGCGTGCCACTTTTTAAGAATGAAAACATACTTCAGATTACTATCTTTTGCTCAACCGATTGCCAGATTTGCCTTTCCCTATATTATTTGCACTGTCCTGGGAGTAATTTTCAATACCCTGAACCTGGCTCTTCTGGTCCCGCTGCTTAGCACGTTGTTCAACAACCGCGAAGGAGGCGTTTTGATCGAAAAACCGGAGAGTGCGTTTGATATACCCAATCAGCTCAACTATTATGCGCAGCAGGCTAATTTAACCTACGGACCTCACGGAGCTTTACAAATTGTGTGCGGTGTGATCGTGGCTTCTGTATTGCTCTCCAATGTCTTTAAATATTTCTCGCAACGGATCATGGAAAACCTCCGGATCCATACGCTTTTAAAACTTCGTAAAAGTGTTTTTGACAGCGTGATGAGTCTGCATGTCGGTTATTTTAACAATCAGAGAAAAGGGGATATTATAGCAAAAATCGCTTCCGATGTACAGGTCGTTCAGTTTTCGGTTACCGGTACATTGCAGGTGGTGTTCAAAGAGCCGCTTCAATTGATCGCTTATGTGTTCATGCTGTTTGCAACATCGGTTAAGCTGACGCTCTTTGCTATCCTCGTCATTCCCGTTTCTGCTTTTCTGATTTCGAAAATCGTCAAAAGACTGAAAGAGCAGGCAGCGCTGGCCCAGCATTATTTCGGCCTGATGATCAGCTACCTCGACGAAGCGCTGACTGGCGTCAAGATCATCAAGGCTTTCAATGCTACGGAAGACATTAAAAACAAATTTCACCAGGAGAACATACGTTACTCGGACCTGGGCCGCAAAATGGCCAGACGGCAGCAACTGAGTTCTCCGGTTTCGGAATTCCTGGGTGTCACGATGGTCGCGATCATTGTTTTATACGGCGGATCCCTTATCCTGGACAACCAGTCGGAGCTCACAGTTTCCAAATTCGTGGGTTATATCGCCATTTTCTCACAGGTAATGCGTCCGGCTAAGGCACTAACCGATTCATTCAGTACCATTCATGCCGGTATCGCAGCCGGTGAGCGTGTGCTCGAACTGATTGACGAGAAACCGGAAATCCAGGATGCCCCGGATGCAATCGACCTCAAAGAATTCAAGGAATCGATCCGACTTGAAAACGTATCGTTCTCCTACCCGGCCCGGCCTGTACTCAAAAACATCAACGTCACGATTCCGAAAGGAAAGACTGTCGCATTGGTTGGCCCCTCAGGAGGCGGCAAGTCGACATTCATGGACCTACTTCCAAGATTTATCGACGCAGAAGAAGGCCGCGTCCTCATCGATCATATCGATGTGAAGCATGTTAAACAGGAATCGCTCTGGTCGCTGTTCGGACTAGTGAACCAGGAATCGATGCTTTTCAACGACAGCATCTTCGCCAACATCGCATTCGGAAGCCCGGGTGCTACGATGGAGCAGGTGGAGGCGGCAGCGAGAGTCGCTAATGCACACGAGTTCATCATCGACACTGAGCACGGTTATGAAAGCAACATTGGTGACCGCGGCATGAAACTTTCGGGTGGACAGAAACAACGCATATGCATTGCCCGTGCGGTCCTGAAAAACCCGCCGATCATGCTCCTCGACGAGGCCACTTCCGCCCTGGATACCGAATCGGAGAAGCTGGTACAAGAGGCGCTGAACAACCTGATGAAAAACCGGACCTCACTGGTGATCGCACACCGCCTGAGTACGATCCAAAGTGCGGACACGATCCTGGTACTGGAAGAAGGAAAGGTTGTGGAGCAGGGTAACCACCAGGAGCTGATCGCCGGTAACGGCTTGTACAAGCGGCTGATCGACATGCAGACATTTTCAGAAGCTTGATGGTTAGCCAAGTAAGAATATCCATTGCGTTGTGCACCTACAACGGTGAACAGTTCCTACGCCACCAACTGGATTCCATTGTAAATCAGAGTTGTGTGGATTGGGAAATAGTGGTAGTCGACGACGGATCTTCGGACGGTTCCTGGGATATACTTCAAGGTTATGCCGCGGGAGATAGCCGTTTCAGATTATTCAGGAACGAGTTGAATCTTGGCTACAACCGGAATTTCGAAAAAGCCCTCCAACTCTGTCAAGCCGAATTCATTGCGATTTGCGACCAGGACGACATTTGGCATCCCCGAAAGCTGGAACTGCAAATGGACGCCATCGGAGACAATCAGATGATTTACCATGACTCGGAGTTTATTGATCAGAAAGGAAATCCCATAGGCTTTCGCATGTCCGACAAATTCAATCTTTACAGGGGCCGGGATGCCGCCGCGTTTCTGTACCTGAATTGCGTTTCGGGTCACTGCATATTGATGAAGAAAGACGTCTTGCTGAGTGCATTACCATTCCCTGACGGGTGTTATTACGATCAGTGGCTCGCATTCATTGCGACTGATCGGGGCTCAGTAGACTACCTCCATCAACCGCTGGTTCAATACCGGCAGCATAACCGCAACTCCACCGATATCCTCGCCAGGGAGAAAGTACAAAAAAGTAAAAGGCAAAAAGTTGCTCTGATGGAAAAGGAAAGTCAATGGCTTGCCATTTGCGCCCAAAAAGCAACCGGAAATTCGAAAACCCTGATAACCCGCCTGACAGCATTGAGCAAACGCCGGAATCGATCGTTTGTCGGCTTTGGATACGGTGCAATGATCTGGCATAACCGGGATATCCTTCTGACCCTTTTGAAAAAAACACCTGTCAGCAAGCTATTCTATATCATTAGGAAGATTTGGGGCGGCAAAGTCAAAAAATTGCTATGAATGTGATAGTCAGTATTATCATCCCATCCTATAATTACGGTTTCGTTATTGCGGAAACGCTTGAAAACCTACTTGCGCAACGGTTCCAGGACTGGGAAGCCATTATTGTGGATGACGGATCGTCCGATAATACCCGCGAAACTGTTCAGCCCTATGCTGGAAAAGATGGCCGGATAAAATATGTTTACCAGCAAAATAGCGGCGTATCGGTAGCCCGGAATCTGGGCTTCCAGCATTCAAGAGGGAAATACATCCAGTTTCTGGACGCAGACGACCTACTAAGCGCAGACAAGCTTGCAGTACAAGTTGACTTTCTGGATCGAAACCCCGATGTGGATATTGCCTACACCGACCATTTGTATTTCGAAGCGCATAAACCGGATACTTTTTACCCAGACTATGAGATGAACCATAACAACTGGCTGCCCAAAATTGATGCAAGGGGTTATGAGGTAGTTAACACTCTGATTTATTCCAACATAGCTGTTGTGAGCAGTCCTGTACTACGGAGATCGATCGTTGAAAAGGTGAATGGGTTTCCTGAGTTCAGCAATTACACCGAGGACTGGGAGTTCTGGTTCCTTTGCGCGATCCGTGGGGCTCGCTATACCTTTGTTGCGGATGAAAGTGCAGTAACGCTCATCAGGATACACCAGCGCAATACCAGCAAGAACATCCAGATCATGCAGGCCGGTGAACTGCAATTCAGGAAAAGGATCATTCAGGAAGTAACCGAATCACAAACGCTAAGTGAAGAGGAGAAGCATCAATTGCTTGAGAGAAATGCGGCCAGTACCCAAAAGCTTTATAAATACATGATGTACCATGCCAACCTGGCAAGTCCGACCCAACTAAGGATATTGTCGGGCCTGGTGGGCTGGAAAACATTTGTTTCATACTATTTTAAAGCACTGAATTACAAGAGGAAAACACTATTTAAAAAAGGCAGATAACTATGTCGCCCATTGAAATAGACATCATCATCCTGAGCTACGCTCGCACAGAGGAGCTGAAAAGAGTGACGCTTGATGGAATCGACACGCTCCTGCGGTCCGAAGACCCCGACAAGATCAGGTTCAACATTGTGGTTCTCGAATCCAACAAGGAACTGAAATCCTACCAGTATCCCGGCACGAGAACTGTATACCCGTGGCAGCGCTTTGGTTATCACCGATATATGAATATCGGAATCGGGATGACAAAAAGCTCCTATGTGTGTATTTGCAACAACGATCTCCTGTTCCATCATGGCTGGGCGAGCGAGATCCTGAAAGCATTAGAACAGGAACCTGAACTATCGAGTGCCTGCCCTGCATGCAGCATCCATCATCCTGAGCAGGGTATCTCATTGAATAGCGGACTGCATTACGGCTATGAAGTGAGGAAGGAGCTTGTGGGATGGTGTATCTTCTTCAAGAGAGATATTTTAAAAAGAACCGGAAAACTCGATCCTGCTTTCAAGTTCTGGTTCGCGGATAATGACTATGGAAATACACTTCAAAAGTACCACATTAAACACGCGCTTGTTACATCGTCCATCGTGGACCACCTCGAGAGTCGTACGCTAAAAACCAAAAGCCCCACTGAGCAGTTGAAACTCACGAGCAGAGAGCGGTTTTATTATGAGTACAAATGGGGAGGTAGAAGTTACTTTTCATATTTAAATAGAGTAAGGAAATTTAACAGGGAGCTGCGAAAGATGAGGTAAAACCTTACTTCATTTCTAATAACTAAAACAACAAATCCGGCTACTGGCCGGATTTGTTGTTTTAGTTCCATGTAAATATTCCCATAACTATCAAAAACTATCTAGCTTGTAACAAACTGATTGAGTGCGGACCAACGGTATCTTTAATTAAAACCAAGTACTAGCAAAAAATATTAATTCCTTAAAGTACTTTTCGGTTACAAATTGATATATTGCACAAGTACTTCTATATTTCATTATCAAACAAATTCTTATGAAAAGACTAAGACAATTCCTTTGTTCAGTGGCATTGACACTCCCAATCCTTCTTGTGTCCTGTGAAAAGGGTAGCTCCCTTATCGAAAGTTCCGAAAAAGGCAATTCTGAGCTCGTGCTACAAACAGAATCTGGCAAAGTTACATTCGACGGCACAGAAATGAATTTTGAGAACTTTAAGACGCTTTCTGAATATCAAAGCAAAATCAATGAAGATCAGAATTTCAAAATACAAATTCATGAGAAGTACGCTGAGAAACTTGCGATTGGGCAATTAAATAGTGAGTCTTTCACAAAAAAGTATCTGTTCGACAAGCTGACTAACGATTACTTGCATGTAGTGAATAATAAGGGAATGTTTGTAATTAGCGGACACCTCGTCCGTTTCGACCAAGAGTATCAATACGAAGTTCCTATTAAGGATAGAAAGCTGTTATCTGTCATTAATGAAAAGGATATCGATTTGGACCTTGTTAGACGGGACGTTTACGGTGTAACACATCTGAATTCTGGGCCGTCAAATGGAAGAACGCAGATATCACTTCCTGGCAATGGGTCAAATTTCTATCAATCTTCATTTGTCATCCAATCGCCAGACGCGGGGGCTAATCAAACACGAAGATACATCCATGAACTGTTTGGACACCGGGGTGCAACAGTTGGATCTCAAACCCAACATCGATTAATTTTGCGTTTTAAAATGTTAAACTCGGGTAATGGAAATGCCGGAGAGCCTAGAACACTTAGTTACTCTGTTTATCTAAGCGGAACATTTAATAAAGGGGCTACGGTTTTTGCTCAGTTTGGCAATGAAAATTTCAGCAACTCGCAGACAACAACGAATCCTGAGGAAAGGGTTCTTTCAGAACTTTATACCACGGACTACACCAATTTTGGAACTTGGAATGTTACTGTTTCTGGTTACATGACAAGCAAATTAATCTCAACCAATGGTTATGACTACGCTTACACAACCGGTACCGGCCTTTGTTGCCCATATCCTGTTTTGTGGTAATTGATCAAAAGATAGTTTAATATCTAAAATCAATATCGGCTACCGGTTGTTATTTTGCAGGCTTCCGCAGCGAACGAATGGGCTCAACTAGGTCAACCGAATCGTTTGTTGCGGGAGCTCCTCCAATGTGTCTCTTAATTTAAATTGCATGAAGAAATTCAATTGACTTAATCAAAGTCCCGGTACCGCGTTAACAGTGCTGAAAGCAGGCAACTTGTCCCTCGTCCTGGCGGCCCAGTACTATGGACAAAGATACTATGGTCGCCATCCCGTCAATTCCGAACCGCACCCATCTTCCCAGTCCTCTTCATTTTAAATAACCCAACAATGAGCTTATAAGGAAATGAAATTGTAGCCACCCGTGAGCGTCTTGTGCTCCATATGAGTCTGATCAAATACCATTTTGAATACTGTGCATTGTCTACCTGATCCTGAAGAAAAACTTCATAAGCATGCCGCTCGATCCTTTTCAGGTGTTCTTCGGGAATGTTATCGATATTAAGCGGCAATACCCCACTCCATTTTTCATGAACCTTACAAATCGCATCCAGCCACTTTCTGTTGAAATTACCCTCCGAAAAATGTTTTAACAGGATTTCAAATGTGACGGCAACTTCAAATTCCTGATTAATTGCAATCGAAAAATCGAGGTCATATCCATGAAATCCTTTCAGCAGTTTTTCATCAAAAGGATACTTTAAGGCAGCATTCCTCCGTGCACAAAGCCAACAGCCGTCCACACAGGCTACCCGTGAAAGCTGTTCATTACGCGGATTTCGATAATCCGCCATGTCTCCCCGCCCGGTGTGCTTGTAACCCTGTATCAGATTACAGTAAAAACCGCCGTTCTCCTGCAAATGATAATTATACCAGCTGGACGGCGTCAAGGATTTATACCCTCCCCCCGCGATTCCGAGTAACGCCAACACCGGGTTTTTTCCAAATATCTTCACCACCGTCTGCCCCCAGCCGATCGTCTGCATTTCGATATCCTCATGCATCAGGCAAAGTATGTCGTATTGTGCACGTTGTGCTCCCTGATTGTAGAGCTCACAAATTCCCTTACGGCCATCCCGATTGTCAAAGGCAATAATTTCGTGAACAACCCCGATGGTTCTGGCAATGTTTGCTTTGACCGCCAGCAGTTCTGCCGGGTTAGCCGAGCAAATGATAACTGAGATCATTTGATAAATGAATGGTTGATTTAGAGATTCTTACAGTAGATTGGAACAATCGAGGCGCTGCAAAGTTAGTATTTTAAGTAGAATATGCCCTTAGGACGCATTTAATAAACATTATCTCTAGAAAAAACATGATGAACCGGATTTTTCTCCTCCTTCTGCTCACTCTCAATACAACGGCTTTTGCACAAGTCAAGCTGGCCCGCCTCTTTTCCGATCATGTCGTTTTACAACGACAAAAACCCATTCCGGTCTGGGGCTGGGCAAAGCCGGGCGAAAAAGTAAAAATCGCAATGGCGGGGCAGGCCGTTGAAGGCAAAGCCGATGCAGCCGGCAAATGGAAGCTGGCATTCAAGCCGCTCGAAGCGGGCGGCCCTCATACCTTGCAAGTGACGGCCAAGTCGGGCAATGCGATCGTCAACGATGTTCTGATCGGCGAAGTGTGGCTTTGCTCCGGACAATCTAACATGGAATGGCCTGTTTCGGCGGCGAAAAACTATGACGCCGAGCGCAAGAATGCCGATTTTCCGCAGATCAGGCATTTCAGGGTGGACCACGAGGTGACGCTCTCGCCCGAAGCGGATCTCAAAAACGGCGAATGGAAGATTGCCTCGTCGGAAACAGTAGGCGGCTTTACGGCAGTAGGTTTCTTTTTCGCCCGCGAATTGTACCAAAAACTAAATATCCCCATCGGACTCCTGCATTCTTCCTGGGGCGGCTCCCAGGTAGAGGGCTGGATCAGCAAGGAGGCCATGCTAACCAACGACGAGCTCCGGTCCTATGCGCAGAACCTGCCCAAAACGTGGGAGCAGGCCGATGTGATCATGGATAAAAAACTTAAGAAACAGCTATTCAAGGATGCGTCCTATGAACCTGGCTGGGAAGACGAGAAAAAGTACCTGGGCGCCGATGTCGATTTTTCGACCTGGCAAAAAACAGCTGACCCGGTTGGCCAATGGGATTGGAAAGGCCTGATGGGCTTCCGCGGGAAGGGTTATATGGCCAAGGAAGTAACCCTGGCCGGCGACGTCGCGGCCAAACAAACGACCCTGTCGCTGGCTGAAAACGACGGACCGGTAGAGGTGTATATCAATGGCAAACTGGTTCATGACGGTATCGTCAAAGGTCCCAGAAAAGTAACGGTCCCGGCCGGAACCTGGAAAGAAGGTAAAAACATCCTCGTTTTCAAATCCGGCAATATGGTGGGCGCCTCCTGGTTCGGTCCGGGCATGATGGGCTCTGCCGCCGACCTGTTTATTGAAGAGGGTGCACGTAAGATCAGCATTGCCAAAGACTGGTACCTGATGCCGGCCTTTGCCGAAAAACATGCGTATGCCCATTTGATGAATAATGTCGGCACCACCATTTACAATGCGATGATCGAGCCGGTGATCCCGTTCGCAGTCCGGGGAATGCTGTGGTACCAGGGCGAAAGCAATGCAGGCCGGGCTTACCAGTACCGGCAATCGTTCCCGCTGATGATCAATGACTGGCGCAAGCGCTGGAACGACGACTTCTCATTTTACTGGGTACAGCTTTCCAGTTTTGGAAAGGACAACGACAGCAACAAGGGCAGCAACTGGGCGGAATTACGTGAAGCGCAGAACATGACGCTCAGCTTGCCGAAAACAGGCATGGCCGTTTCAACCGACGTAGGCAATCCCAATGATATCCACCCGACCAACAAACAGGATGTAGCCCACCGGCTGGCGACCAATGCATTGAAAAACGATTACGGACAATCCATTCCCTATGCCTCACCGCTGTTCGATCAGATCGAGGTTAACAATGGTAAGGCGATTATTTCCTTCAAAAACGCCGAAAACGGACTGATGGTGAAGGATCGCTACGGCTATCTGAAAGGTTTCGAAATTGCCGGGGACGATAAGGTATTCTATTATGCCAAAGCGGAGATTCAGGGTAACAAAGTCGTGATTTCGCATCCTAAGGTAAGTAAGCCGGCCTCCGTGCGTTACGCGTGGTCGGATGCGCCCGAAGAGGCTAATCTGTACAATGCGGATGGCTTTCCTGCAAGCGCTTTCAGGACGGACACCTGGCCCGGGATTACAGTCAATGGCCGCTTTGAATAAACCTTACAGACTACCTTTATTTAAGTCCAAAATATGTTGAAGCCTTTATCGTGGTGCATTGGCGGCCTGGCACTGTTTCTTGCCGGCGCGCAGACTCTTTCAAATCAAAACACCGACAGCCGGGAATGGCCAGAGTACCTGGGCGGCCCCGACCGCAACCACTATTCGCCCCTTACGCAGATCAACAGGGATAACGTAAAAAACCTGAAAGTCGCCTGGACCTATTCCATGCCGGACTCGGGCCAGACGCAGGTAAACCCCATTGTCGTCGATGGGGTATTGTATGGTGTTACAGCCAGTGTTCAAGCCTTTGCTTTGGACGCTGCCACCGGGAAGCAGCGATGGATTTTTGGAGATAAATCCAAAAACGGCTCCAACACCAGCCGCGGTCTGACGTATTGGAGCGACGGGGATGACAAAAGAATTCTTCATGCCATGGGGGCTTACCTGTATGCGCTGGATGCGCGTACGGGAGAACCTATCGAGCAGTTTGGCGACAAGGGGCGCATTGACCTGCACACCGGCCTTCCGGATGTGGCCAAAAACAAATATATGGTTTCCAACACGCCGGGCACCATTTTCGAAGACCTGATCATCATGCCGTTACGATTGTCGGAAGACTCGGATGCCGCTCCCGGCGACCTCAGGGCCTTCAATGTCCGGACGGGTAAACTGGTCTGGACTTTTCACACTATCCCCTATCCGGGCGAATTCGGTTATGAAACTTTCCCGCCGGATGCGTACAAGAATACCTTTACCGGGGCCGCCAACAACTGGGCGGGAACGGCCATTGACCGTAAACGCGGCATACTATATGTACCAACCGGTTCTGCGGGATACGACTTTTACGGGGGCAAGCGGAAGGGTGCCAACCTGTTTTCAAACTGTTTGCTGGCGCTGGATGCACGGACTGGCAAACGCCTGTGGCATTACCAGACCATGCACCATGACATGTGGGACCGCGACCTGCCCGCTCCGCCCAACCTGATCACCGTCACCCAAAAAGGGGCGGACGGCCGCCCGCGCAAAATCGATGCTGTTGCTCAGGTGAGCAAGCAGGGATATGTATTCATCTTCGACCGTGTGACCGGCAAGCCGCTCTTCCCCATTAAAGAAGTGCCGGCTCCCAAAACCGCATTGCCCGGCGAATATCCCTGGCCCACGCAGCCGGTCCCCTCCAAACCTGCACCTTACGCGCGGCAGGCCTACATGCTGACAGAGAACGACATCAGTATCCATGCGCCTGACCGGGATTCGCTGATGATCAAATTCAAAGGCTATAAAAAGGCGCATTTTGCCGCTCCGAGCAAGGAAGGTACTGTCATTCTCCCCGGCTTCGACGGAGGCGCGGAATGGGGCGGTGCCGCCGCAGATCCTACCGAAGGCATTTTGTATGTCAACAGCAACGAAATGGCCTGGATCCTCACCATGCGGAATACGCCGAAAGAAAGTGAACTTTCCAATCTCAGCCCCGGTGAAAAAGTTTATACTACCTACTGCGTCACCTGCCACGGCCCACAGCGGAAAGGTAATGCCAAAAGTGGCTATCCGTCACTGGTTGACATTGGTACGCGTCGCGACAGGCCCTTTGTGAGCCAGCTCCTGACTTCCGGAAAGGGGATGATGCCCGGCTTCACCATGCTGACTGCCGACGAGAAACAATCGCTGATCGCATTTCTTTTCGGAGATGAAAAAGTGGAAGCGGTTTCCGCGACCCCTGCCTCAAAAAAGGTGTATTTGCCGTATCAGAGCACCGGATACAATAAATTCCTTGACGCCAACGGATTACCTGCCATTTCGCCGCCCTGGGGTACACTCAATGCAATCGATCTCAACACCGGCCAGTACCTTTGGAAAATTCCTTTCGGAGAGGTGGAATCGCTCAAAGCAAAAGGTGTTCCGACGACCGGCACCGAGAATTATGGCGGCCCGGTCGTGACGGCCAGCGGGTTACTCTTCATTGCAGCTACCAAAGACGGCAAGTTCAGGGCATTTGATAAAAAAACCGGCAAATTGCTGTGGGAAACACAGTTACCGGCGGCAGGTTTTGCTACGCCCGCTACTTATGAAGTCAATGGAAAGCAATATGTAGTGATCGCCTGCGGCGGTACCAAGCTGGGCACTAAAAAAGGGAACCAGTATGTCGCTTTCGCATTGGAATAGTTACACGGAAGCCATCCATTCCAGCATCTTTTTCCTGCCGGCATCGTCCGGCAGGCGCCCTTCGCCCGCACCCAGGTTGTCGACCAGGTGCTTTACATCGGAGGTGCCTGGAATGACACAGGTTACCGCATCGTTGGAAAGGATGTATTTCAGGAAAAATTGCGCCCAGCTTTTGATACCATAATCAGCGGCCCAGGCCGGCAGTTCTTTGCCTTTGACGGCGCGGAACAACGCGCCTTGTTCGAATGGCTCATTGATGATCACGGCAACGCCTCTGTCCCTGGCGGTTTTTAATAAACTTTTCTCCGCATTGCGGGAACGGATCGAATAATTGAACTGCACGAAATCGACACGCTCCGATTTCAGGATCTGTTCCAGGCGTGCATGCGCGGCGTCGGTATAATGCGTGATCCCGATGTATCTAACTTTCCCGGCAGCTTTCCAATCTTTCAGAGTGGCCAAATGCGTTTCCCAATCCTGCAAATTGTGCACCTGCATGAGGTCGATCTTCTTGCGCTTCATTTTTTGTAACGAAGCATTCATCTGATCGATCCCCTCCTGCTTGCCGGTCGTCCAGACTTTGGTGGCGAAGAAAAACCGGTCATTGGATTTTAGTTCAGCTGTCAGATCACCGATCACCTGTTCGGCACGGCCATACATCGGCGAGGCGTCGATCAGCTTGCCCCCCAACTCACTCATCTTTTGCAAAACATCCTTCAACGGGCTCCGTTCCGTTGCACTGGTCCCTACATCGAACTGTTGCCAGGAGCCCAGGCCCACGGCAGGCAGCAGCTCGCCCGAAGACGGTATCTTTCTTTCGAGTATCATCTTTACATTGCTTTTTGCGAAAGAGGAGAACGGGTCGACCGAAAGTGCAGCTCCGACGCCCACCATACCGGCCAATGCCTCCCGTCTTGAAAAAATGTGCTTCATTGCGTTTACATGGGTATTTAAAGCCTTCAAGTTACAAACAAAAAGCGTTGACAACTTCGCCGGCCATAAAAATGAGAAAGGGAGCCAGGACAATCCTGACTCCCTTTGCTGCACTTCACACCAAATCTGAATCTATTACTTTTTTTCAATGGACACCCCTATTTTGTAATCCTCCAATTGAGGAGTCTTTGACAGTTCGGGATAAGGAAGCACTTCGCTCACCTTCAACACATACTCTGACCCGCTTAATACGAATGACTTTTCATTGGCTTTGGAATCTCCCTTGAATTCCAGGGTAACATCGACCTGATTGGAAGCATCTGCGACTGTCAGCACCAATTGGGCACTTCCGATGGTGATGCAATCCGCATTGATCGGGCAGCGGCTGTCGGTAATTTCTTTGAGCACCACTTTCAGATCTTTTCCGGAGGTCGGCACCGAGGTGGTTTGTCGGTATGGGACGCTGATCGAATGCAATTCAGGCTGCGGCTCGGAAGCTTCCTTTTTATCACAGGCCACCGTTGCCGCACAGATCAACGCAAGTAAAATCGTTCTTTTCATGGTAATAGCGTTTTAATTACATCGAGAAGAAACGCGGTTTTAACAAATGGTTGTAACCGATGTGTAAAAAATTTATTTCTCCAAGTTTCCGGCAACAGGTCTGATTCTTTTCAATGAACTCATCGTAATTTAATGCAGGGGTAATGTGCCTTTTTTATTTTTGGATATATAACATGCATTCTTAGAATCCTATGGTCTGGTATGAAGACGAGGTCGCAAGGGTAGAGAAAGAACTGCTTTCCCTACCATACGATCCTGAAACGATTTTTTACGGGAGTTCGAGTTTCACATTGTGGCAAACGCTCTATCAGGACTTTGAGGCATTGAAGCCGGTAAATCTCGGCTTTGGCGGCTCCACGCTGGCGGCTTGCGTGTGGTTTTTCGAACGTATCGTCGTTCCCGTTACCACGGCCCGCAGAATCCTTATCTATGCGGGGGATAATGACCTGGGGGACGGGCGGCACCCTACCGAGGTGTTGTTGTTCTACCGACAGCTGATTACATTGATCCGTGGCCGTTTTGGCAATATCCCTTGCTTTTTTGTGTCCATTAAACCCAGTTTGCAGCGTTGGGAAATCATCGAAGCCATTAAAATGACCAATGAGCTGATCCGTGCGGAGACCGAAAACGATCCTGGCCAATACTATATCGACATCTTTCCCCAAATGGTTAATTACCAGGGTTACCCGCGTAAGTCGTTGTTTGAAGCCGACGGGCTGCATATCAATGCGAACGGGTACGCTTTATGGAGGAAAATTATCTCGGAAAATATCGAAGCTGAGCTTGCTTCTACGGCACTTCTGAAAACACCATAAACGTCGCTGGTCATGGAAAGGGCATATCACAAATGGTTTAGTCCGGCTTTGAAAAGGCATATGGAATTGCTGGTGTTCGGTCATACCGGAACGCCGATCATATTCTTTCCTACCCGTTCAGCGCATTTCTATGACTTCGAAAACTGGCGTGTGATCGACGCCATGAAGCCTAAAATCGAAGCCGGGGAAATCCAGGTGTACTGCGTGGACAGCATCGACAGCGAAAGCTTTTATTCGGATGCGGCACCACCTCAAAGAATTAAGCGGCACATACAATATGAACGGTACATTCTTGATGAGGTAGTGAAGTTCATCAGGATTCAGAACAAACGGAAGGGGCTGATTGCGGCCGGATGCAGCCTGGGCGGGTATCATGCTGTTAATCTTGCACTGAAACACCCTCACCTGTTCACCAAGGTTGTAGGGATGAGTGCGAGATATGATCTCACGCAGGCGCTCCCCTATTTTGCGGACCTGTTCGACGGCTATTTTGATGATAATATTTACTACAACATGCCCAACCACTTCGTCCCGAAAATCTCGGACCCCTGCCTTCTAAAAAACTTGCGGAAACTGGATATTACGCTGGTGATCGGGAGAGATGATGCGTTTCTGGACAACAACCGGCACCTGAGTGACTCGTTGCACCGGATTAGCGTCCCCCACCAGCTTTATGTTTGGGAAGAAGAGGCGCACAGGCCCAGGTACTGGCGGGAGATGGTGAAGATTTATCTTTAAGTTCTAAGCTTCCCAACGCAGGAGCGCCCATTCGTCGGTAGAACCTGACAGCAATAAAATCGTCCGTTGTGACACGAGGTGCAGCATCCTGTCAATCATAAAATGAAAATCCATGGATGTAACCCGCTCCGGTTTGTCTCGGACCCGGATAACGTCGATCCCGTGCATTCCTTTGTTGAGTATCAGGTAATCATCGACAATCGCGAACGACCTGACTGCGGTGGTAATGGACGCATTCACGACAAACGTGTCACCATGGCATTCATATATTTTAACATAGCCCAGGCCTGCTACGAACATTTTCTGCCCGTCAATTGAAAAAGTGATCTGATAACAGGTATTTGGCAGCTGATCAATTCTGATTGGTTTTCCAAAACGATCCTGCTCAAACGGTTGGCCATATAGCTCTCCGTGATTCGTGCCGTAAACGATCAGGTTTCTGTGAGGATGCAGTGTCTTGCTTATGGGGTCTTTACCTTTAGTTCGTGTCTTCGCCAGTTCGCTGACCGCTCCCGCATTACAGTTCAGCAGGGTGATATTTTTTCCCGCAAAAGCCAATAATGTATCGTCGTGTCCGCGGTAGTGGGTTGGCTGGTCGCTGTGGCTGGATTTGTACAGGTCGGATTGGCTAACTTGCTCGTGTTCTGCCTTGGTAAGCAGCCTGAATCCGCCTTCGCTGATTTCATTAGAAAGATCATCCGGAATCCGCTCATCGAAAGAACCTCGCCACTGGTGGGCGATTTCCTCATCGGCAGTCTGCCAGAGCAGGTCCGTAAAACCGTTTGCATGCAGTCCTACTATTTTCCAGCGGTCCCCCAACAGGAAGATTCCCTTGCTTTCCACCGCATACATCACCTGCAAATGCTTGCCGAGTGGCGACGGTATGGTCTTCGATAAGGTTAGTTTCATGAGTGTGATTTAAAATACGCCGTTTGTATAAAGACTATCCTGCTTTAACCGTCTTACTTCATCCTTGAATTGCTGTGAGTTCTTCTCGGAGTCGATCGAAATAATGTAATTGTTAGTTTGAAAAGCTGTGATGGCTACCTTTTCATTTTGCATACAGGGCTGAATCTCTCTCACCATGGAATAACCGTTCCCACTTTGCTCGACGCATTCAAAAAGTACGACACGGACAAATCCGGACTTTGTTGAAAGAAGGCCCGAATCGTATTCCGATAGTAAATGTTGGCTAGCTCCCAGCGGTTTGGACGTAAATTCCAGCGTTTTATACAATGTATGCTCGACATCGTCTGTACCTCCAAACCAGCATTCCAGTTTTACATTGACCAATGCCCTGGTGTTATTGACAATATGGAGCGTAAGCGGCTGTCTGTTCGTCGAAGGAAGCCAGGCATAGAGGTCCGTCAGCTTTCCGCTGATGGCCGGTAAGACGGACAACAGCAAAGGGATAGCCAGAATGACCAGGCCGATCGTTTTGTGCCGCCAGAACAGCAATGCGAGCAGAACAAAACCGGCGAGGCCGGCGAGATAGAAAAGCCCGGTTGCCCACCCCACCGAACTGTCTCCGGTAGGTGCAGGCTTCACAAGGTAGTAGATGATGGAAACCACCAGAAGAATGGAGAAGGCTGCAAGCAGCCCATAGTAGCCATACTTGATCATGATCGGATGTGTGTGTCGGTTGGATTATATCGATGCTGCGCTGTCAAACCTCGAAAGGAAGATCGAAGTCCTTGATGACCGGCTTCGAGCTGCGCGTCTTTACAACAATGCGCGCTTTGAGCGGACTGCCGAGTACCAGGTAGTACTTTACATACTGGTCCTCATGAAAAGTCCAGGATTTGTCTTCGAGCAGGTATTCCGAAACATTTTGCTTGCCGGCCTGATAGGCCCAGCGCTCCACGATATTGGGTTCATAAGTCACGAACTGACCCATACATAGGGTTTGAATCCCGGGCTTGGCATCATTGCCCAACTCGGTGCAGCTTTCTACGATTACCTGAATGGAGGAATTGTCTTCCAGATCTTTGACCGACCATTGGTCGAGCACAGTTTTGACGTTGGCCATAATGATTGTCCTGATTTTTTGTTTTACTGAGGGCTGCAAAGAAACACCAGCCATTGAAAATCAGGACAATTCTATTATTTAGCGGCCAGTACGAACTATTAAGCGCCACTAAGGCTGATTAATCGTAAATGCTTTGGTCACGCGCCGGATCTTGCCGTCGCTTTTGGTCATGATGTAAAGCTCACCCGTGAAGCGGTCGTATTCAATGCGCAGATCGACCCGTTTCGAGCCCGACATTTCCACCAGATCAGTGTCTTTCCCATCCCGGGAGATCGCTAATTCATAAACAGACTGATCGCTCAGGGCGGAATCGATATTGGCGAAAAAGATGCGGCCATTGACAATATCACCAAAAATGTATTTGTTCTTCAAAGCCGTTATCGGGCCTGTGTAGACGTACCCGCCGCTGATGGCGTTCCCATCTATATGGTCATATTGCAAAAAAGGTGTTTGAAACTTCCCAGCCTCAGTTTCGGGCACCGGATATACGTTTTTCAGGTCTTTTGAAGAGATTCCGTAATTACCTTCGCGTACATTCCACCCGTAATCGCCCCCTTTGACGATCACATTCACTTCTTCGAAATTGGATTCTCCAACCTCGGCGCTGAAAAGCCTGCCGCCAAACCACGACAGCCGGTGCGGATTGCGGAAGCCATATGCATAAATTTCCTGATAAACAGCCGGATCTTTCTGATCTACGAATGGATTATCGGCCGGTATACCATACTGTCCATTCCTGCTGGTTCTGCCCGCCGGGTCGATTCGGATAATGGTGCCGAGCAGCGAAGTGAGTTTGTGACAAAGCTCCGGGTGCCTGCTGATCGTGGAGCCTCCGTCACCGGTACCGATGTACAGTAGCCCGTAGTCGGCGTCACCCTTGCGGGCGTCCGGGTTAAAGCCTATATCCTGAGTGCCGTGCACGACGTTGGGCACATTAATCCTGAGCAGCTCCCTTCTTTTTCCCTTGAAAACCCTGCTTGTGACATCATCCATCTTCCATTCGGAAACTACCCATTGCAGCGCGACCTTAACGGAGTCGTTGTAGCTGTAATCGGCCCTCTTTCCCTGAAAAGATTCGGTGTGGGTAATATAAATGAGCCCGTTTTGCAGGTATTCGGGGTGAAATGCGAAGCTGCCGAGACCGGTACCGAGCCCGGGCTCGCTCACGAAACTATCAACCGTTCGGAGATCGAGGAATGTCCCGATCGTCTTGCCGTTGATCCGATAAATTAATCCGCGCTGATCGCTTACATATACAGTGCCATCCTGCGATGGGCCCGGGCGCATGTTTGCGATGCGCGTGCGAGGCATTTTGTCACTGGATGGTGGAATGGTAACAAAGTCTTCCAGCTCGATCCTCATTCCGGTTTTGATCACTGGCCGGCCCAATCGTGCCAAGGGTACATCTGTATCGATTTTTACTTCTAACGGCGCGATCTGATGTATTTTGGTCTCCGACGCAATGTAGCTCAGGATAGAACGAATTTCCTCGTCTTTCAGAAAATCGAAAGGCGGCATTACCATCTTGTAACGTTTGGCAAGACTTACAGCCCGTACATTCCCCGATTCGATCGCGTGGTTGGGATTTTTTATGAACGCCATCAGTTCCTTTTCCGTCAGCAGGCTGGTCACTCCCCCCAGCCGCGGTCCGATTTCCTCTTGTTCCATCGCATGGCAGGAAACGCAATGCGTTGTAAATAGTTCTTTGCCAACAGGATCTGAGGAGGCTACCGGCTGATTCCCGGTCGGGGCAGACTGTTTTCGTCCTGCGCAATTGGCTAATAGTAGTGAGGTTACCGCAATGCAGTAAAAGTAGGGTAAAGTAAACTTCATTCAGTAAGCGGTTCAGGATTGATCAAAAGCGGAGTCAAAGTTAGCGACTGGAAAACAAAAAAAGCCGGATCGCTCCGGCTTTAATCACTGAATAATGAAGGAATACTATGGTTATCCTACATTTCTTCCGTCTTTATCGAGTTTCACGCGGGCATTTTCTTTGCCGTTCGCGACTTGCAACTCGTAATATTGGGTTTTGTCAGATTCGGTTACCAAAAACGCTTTCTTCACCGTCCACCCACTGAATTCCTCACCTTTAATGGTCTTTTTAATGGCCTCCGGCAAATCTTCCGGTTTCACGGCTACCTTGTCCTCTTTATCTGCCTTACCGGCTTTGTCGGCTGCCTGCTGATGTTCTGCATGGGTTGCAGTCGTCTGATTTGCCGTCTGTGCTTGAACAGAAGCAAACGAAATGAGCGTCAGGGCCAATGCCGATACTATTAGCTTTTTCATAATCCTTGTTTTTTAGACAACTATTAATGTAATGTTATAATGTCGTGCATTTGCACTATTGCCAAATACCTCAACAGGATTATGCCAAAATATTTAATCATTTGATTTTGAGATAATTACAAAAACAATAGTAATTGTGAAGTGGTTACCAAAATCCACGTTTTGTGGGAATTAGTCTTCAAAAACCCACAAAATACAAATGCCCGTACTATCATAGCACGGGCATTCGCATTATAAAAACCTCGGTCTGTTACTTGTCGTATCCCGGGTTCTGAATCAGTTTTGCATTCCGGTTCATTTCATCGCGGCTGAAAGGACGGAAGTACATTTTGTCGACCCACGTACGGTTCTCGTGAGACTTATCCTCGGTCGGCGTGTAGGTGTAGTCGTAAACAGTCGGATCGTAGTGATATGGCTCCCTCATCGACTTGCCTGCTTTGAACTTGCCGATTACGGTGATAAACTGCAACGAGCGGCCCAGCGTAGTCGGTGCGATCATCCACCGGCGGGCATCGTGGTAACGCTGCTCTTCGTACGCCATTTCGATGCGTTTTTCGAGGCGGTAAGCCTCTTTCAAGGCAGCTCCCGACACTTTCAATGCGGGCATACCTGCACGGAAACGGATCCGGTTCAGCCATTCCAGCGCTATCGCGTCCTGGCCCAGTTCAATGCTTGCCTCAATGTAGTTGAACGCTACCTCGGTCACACGAATGAACGGCCAGGGAATGTTCTGACGGTCGGTGTTGTCATACAATGCAGGGTTCGGATCGATGAACTTACGCATGTAGTAGCCGGTGCGACTTCCGTTCCAGTCTTCGATAGAGCTGCTGCGGGTATCCAATCCTTTACGGTTAACCAATGCACCTTTGTCGTCAAGCAGATCGTACGCACCGGTCTGAATCTGGTTCGCCGGGTCTTTCGCATCGGAAGGGCGCGGTTTCCAGGTAGCACCATCGTACATGACGGTTGCGTAAAAACGGGGGTCACGATTCACGTAAGGGCTCGCCTTATGGGTAGGATTAGTCCACGAGAATGGCGTACCATCCATCATTTGATAATCGTCTACCAGCAAACCGATCGGCGTATTACCCGCCCAGTTGTGGTAACCGTTCGGGCCATTGTTCAAACCGGTTTGACGGGCACCATCCGAAGTCTGGCTGGCTGTAAAATAGCGACCGAAAATAATGTCGTCGCCACCGCCTGCATCCAGGGATTTGTCGGCACTGTAACCAGCCATTGCAATGGAAATGTAGTTGATCTTACCCTGCTCTGCCGTAACAGGGGCAGTCAGGTTCAGCTTGTAACCAGCTTTCGCATCCAAAGCCGCTTTTGCAGCGGCCTGAGCAGCCTGCCAACGCGCCTTGCGGTCGCCGGATGCGTAACCCAGGAATTCAGGATTAGGATATGCGGCGATCAGTGCAGATTTTGCTTTTGCAGTCGGGATGTCGTGC
The DNA here is from genome assembly GCF_946482605.1 of uncultured Dyadobacter sp. The sequence goes on from NZ_CAMLSE010000007.1 coordinate 99,501, forward strand.
AGGTCGCTTGCAGCGTACAGCAACATCCGTGATTTAAGCGCCAATGCAGCTACTTCGGTTGCACGGCCCTTTTGCTCCGCTTTTCCTTTGAGCAGGGCAGCAGCGCTGTCGCAATCCGCTACGATGAAATTCACACATTCCTCAAAAGTATTCCGGGTTACGGAATAGTCTTCGTTCAATGCGTAGACCTTTGTAATGATCGGCGCGGAACCGTAGTAGCGAACCAACTGCTGGTAATAGTAAGCCCGCAGGAAGTGCGCTTCTCCTTTCAGGCGATCTTTCAGGGTCTGATCCGCGAAAGTCGAGATAGGTAGGTTCTGAAGTGCCAGGTTCGTAGCGCGGATACGCGTATACATAGGTCCCCATCCATAAGTGTCGTCGACCCAGCCCAGGTTGGAAGGGCTCAAACTACCTTCATTGACGGTATTGATGTTACGGCCTGTGTGGGTAAACACCGCTTCGTCGGTCAGGGATGCCAGCATTTGCTCGCTGAATCCACCCTGCTGAAGACCCTGATAGATACCGGTCACAAAACCCTCGGCCAATGCCCCTTCCTTCCATACTTCCTCGGTCGGGATTTCAGTAGGAGGAGTTACATCCAGAAAGTCAGTGTCGCACGACACGAGCCCGGTTGTAGCCAATGCCGCCAGAAAAATCCAATTTTTATAACTCAGTTTCATTTTTTTAATCTTAGAAAGTTACACGTACACCTGCATTAAGAACTCTCGACTGCGGATAGTATTGTCCGTTGGTTGAAGTCGCTTCAGGATCCCAGATTTTGATTTTATCCAGTGTGAACAGGTTCAATCCATTGACATAAATACGCAGGTTGCCAACACCAATCTTCGAACCGATCTCAGACGGCAGGTTATAGCCTAATTCGATGTTTTTCAAACGCAGATAATTGTTGCTTTTCAGGTAGTAAGTGTTAGCACCTGCGTTGTCGAAGTTGGTATAATAAGTGTTGTTACGGTTAGCCAGGCGTGGTTCTGTCGAGCTTGGGTTGTCGATCGTCCAGCGGTGGTCGTAAGCATATTTCAGGTAGTTACCAATATCGCCCGATTCGGTTTGTCCGATATATTGCAGACCTCCCAAGGCTCCCTGGAAAAGGAGAGACAAGTCGAATGCTTTATAACCCAGGTTGATCGTCGCACCACCGGTAAACTGCGGACGGTTGGTCTTTTCGGACCGGACTTTGTCATCCGCGGTAATTTTACCGTCGTTGTTGATATCCTTGAACTTCATGTCACCAGGGCGAAGCGTACCGGTGATACCGCTGTAATTCACAGTGTTTGCGTCAATTTCAGCCTGATCCCTGAAAACGCCGTCGTACTGGTAAGCCAGGAATGCATTATAAGGCTTTCCGGTCGTACGTTGGTACGAAGGTGCACCAGGGGTTTCATCCCAGTATTTGATGGTGTTTTTAGCATAACCTCCATTCACACCCACGGAGTAAGTAAAGTTGTCGACGCTGCCATCGTAGCTCAACTTAAATTCCCATCCTTTGTTTTGCAGCTTACCCAGGTTTTGGGGAGGAAGCTTGCCGTCGATACCAGCGGTTGATGGAGTCGAACCGGCTTTCGGGATCAGGATCTTCGAACGGTTATTGATAAAGTAGTCGAATTCAAAAGCAATGCGGTCTTTCCACAACGTACCTTCGATACCGAAGTTGGTATTATTAGCTACCTCCCAGGTAAACGTGTTGTTGGCAACGCGGGTTTCCAGCAAAGTTTTAGCCACCTGGTCGTTGATAATGTAGGTACCGAAGCCCATGGTGTTCAGGTATTGATATTCGGCCAGCGTCTCGGTTCCGAGCAGGTAAGGCTCAGCACCCATTTGTCCCCATGAAGCACGCACCTTCACATTGTTCACGAAGCGGATATTGTTTTTCCAGAAATCCTCTTCCGACACACGCCATCCCGCCGATACCCCCGGGAAGAAACCAAAGCGGCCATCTTTCGGGAACACATAGGATCCATCTGCACGCCACAGGAACTCGGCAAGGTATTTCTCCTTGAAGTTGTAGCCCACACGACCGAAGTAGCTCAAACGTGCCCTTTTGTACAAATCCGTATTGTTGATCGTCTGACCATTGACAGTTACAGAACCCGAATTACCGATGTTCTGCTCAGGAGTTCCCCCTGCAAAAAGCTGGTCAACCACCGGAGAAATAAAGTAACGGCGGTACGCGAAGAACCCATCAGCATCTACGGTTTCGCGCTGAACACCAGCCATGATATTGAAGTTGTGAGAACCGAAGGTCTTTTCGTAAGAAGCCTGTCCGGTAAGCTGGATCGACAATTCCTGAGAAGCTGTTTCGGTCAAACGCGGATCGTTGAAAGTCGAACGCACGGTACCGGTCAGCAATGGTGTTACGCCGTCCGCTTCGTAAGTCTTTTTGTCCCAATAGTAAAGCGTCCAGGGCTTCTGGAACGACTTCTGACGACGAAGCTGCTTATCGATCGCCGCCATCGCGGTCACTTTCAGACCTTCCACGCCAGGAATAAGGATATCCAATGCGCCGTTGGTCTGGATGTAGTCACGCTTGTCGTTGTTATAACCGGTTGTGTTGGTGGTAATAACCGCCGGGTTTTGCCCATTCTCGATATCCGGACCGGGACGGCCATCCGGCCAGATCGCGATTTCGGTAGGCTTACCACGCATCAGCATACGGAAAATATCACCGGCACCACCGCCATTCGGGAAGCGACGGAATTCCTCACGCATGGTCACACCGAGATTGGCGCTCACATACTTGTTGATCTTCGTGTCCAGGTTGATACGCATGTCGTACTGCTTGTATCCGGTAGCGGAATTCACGTAGTTACCATCCTGATTAATGTAACCCAGTGAAGCCAGGTATTTGATGTTGTCGCTACCACCTGTCAGTTGGAGGTTGTGACGCTGCTGCGGCGACCAGTTGCGGATTACCGAGCCATACCAGTCGGTATTCGGGTGAATCAGCGGGTCGGAACCATCCCGGAACTTTTGAAGGTCGGTTGGCGTGAAAACCGCGCTAAGCACATTGCCATTGTCGGTACGGGTATAAGCACCATTAGAGTTGAACCCTTGCAGTGCTCCCTGCCATTGATTGACAGGCAAGTTATCGTAAATCTGCAATTCGTTACGGATGGTTGCATACTCCGCCGCGTCCGACATTTTCGGCGTACGCGTAGGCTGCCCGATACCGAGGTTCAGGTTATACGAAAGTTGCGGTTTACCGGATTTTCCACGCTTGGTGGTAATGAGAATAACCCCGTTACCCGCACGTGATCCGTAGATCGCCGCCGCCGCATCTTTCAATACCGAAATGCTCTCGATGTCGGCAGGGTTGATCCGGTCCAGACCACCGCTCCGGTTGGGTACTCCATCCACTACGATCAGCGCGTTGCTGTTACCGAGGGAGTTGGTACCACGGATACGGATCGCGGAACCGTCGTAACCCGGTTCCCCGCTCGCTTGCACGGCAGATACACCCGGCAAACGGCCGCCCAATGTATTAGAAAGGTTGGCAGCTGGCGCTTTCTGCAATTCTGCTCCTTTTACTGCGGTAACAGAACCGGTCAGAGTCGCCTTTTTCGCAGTACCATAACCCACGACGACCACCTCTTCCAGCGCTTTGGTATCACTCAGCATTTTCACATCCAGGCTGGTTTTGTTACCCAGCGGAATCTCCTGCGTAATGTAGCCGATGAAAGAGAATACAAGCGTAGCCGTCCCCGGCGCATTCACTGTGTAGTTCCCTTCAATGTCCGTTACAGTACCCGCCGACGTTCCTTTTACAAGGATACTCACCCCGGGCAGACCCTGCCCCTGCTCATCATTCACTTTTCCCTTCACCGTTACATCCTGAGCGAATGCAGCGGTCACGACCAAAAGGGTCAATAGAAGGGAGCAAAAATACCGTGTTAGGCTCCGGTACTTTTCCCGTTCAGAAATCCTCATAGATTAAGTATAGATAGATAGTAGATAGTTAAAAAAATTATAAAAAAATGAAAAGATATTACAACTGGATTCCATGCATAAACCCTTGTTCTTCAACAAGTCAGAGAAGTGTCTACCATACACAATTTATTTAATAAAAGATCTCAAATGTCCTATTTCAAAAATACAGTACGTCACCGGACTGCGTTAATATGATACTTCGAGGGGAGGCTCAACTTCAAATTGTTATATTTTGTTATCCGGCAATACCGAGGAGACAAGCAGTATTAACGGGATGTACAAAAAGATATGAAATTATTTACATAAACAAGGAATCACGCTTTCTGACTATGTTTTCTTAGAAAATAACCAATAGTAACTTAACGTATACTAGTAACCGGGTGTTATACGTGCGACTAGCGAAGTAAGCTCAAAAAAAATGCCCTTTCCTGCATTGGAAAGGGCATTTTCGTAAACCAGAATGATAATTATATCAATTTTGCAGAAACTGACTTAATATTTGCAATATTCTCCCAAAAGACCTCAGATAGTGAGGATTGGCGAGTACGTATATTGTAAAAGTTATATTTTAACTATGGCTCAGCACATCAGCGTGCAGTCCAGCCGCCGTCTACTGTAAGGATAGACCCGACCATGTAGCTGGCCGCATCGCTCGCCAGAAATATGGCCGCTCCCTGTATCTCGCGCAGATGCCCCCACCTTTGCAGGGCGGTGGCACCCAGAATAATGTTACGTGCGTCTTCGCTCTCGGCGATCGGAATATTCATTTCGGTGAGGAACGGGCCCGGGCAGATTGCGTTGACCATGATATTGAACGGGGCCAATTCAAGTGCGAGCGCCCGGGTCATCTGCACGATGGCACCTTTGCTGGCCGTATAGGGTGTCCGGTTGGCCAAACCTACCAGACCAAGCGTGCTGGCGAGGTTGATAATACGTCCGCTGCGCTGCGCTTTCATCAGCGGCGTGACAGCCCGGCAGGCCAGCCAGGTCCCGGTCACATTCACGTCCAGCACATGCTTGAAATCCGATGTGGAGATCTCATCGATGGGCCCACGGATATTAATGCCGGCGCTATTGATGAGGATATCCACCTTGCCAAAACTCTCCAGGGCGAATGCAACCATTGCCTCGGTTTGCTGCTGCACGGTAATGTCGGCTGCATACGACATTACCCTGGTTCCGAAGGAAATGCTCAGTTCGGTGGCGCTACGCTCTCCGTCCAATGCACTTCTGTTCACCAATAGTATGTCGGCACCGGCAGAAGCGAGTCCCGCCGCCATGGCGAGGCCCAGCCCTTTGGAGCCGCCTGTGATGATGGCAACCTTTCCGGTCAGGTCAAATTGTTTGATACCGGGCAAAACGTCCTGAACCATGGCAACTAGTACTGATGAAATGCCTGAGATACAAATTCGAGTACATTAGGCAGCGACTGCCGCCAGTAGGTCCAGGTGTGCCCGCCTTCACGTACACGGAACTCGTGCGGTACTTCCTTTTTCCGCAACGCAATGTGCACAAGGCTGTTGCCTTCGTACAGAAAATCGTCATCACCGCAGTCGATATACCAACGCACCGCCTTCTTCTGTGCGTCCGGTAAGTTGTTGATCAATGCAAGCGCACTGTGGCGGTTGTAGTAAGTGCTTACTGTCGAGTCCGCGATATCCGGGTTATTTCTGATCAGGTTCTTTTTGGCATCTTCAAGCGTGATCGGTCCTGTGGAAGCGCTCAGCGGGCACGCTGATGAAAACAACTCCGGGTGATGCAAGGCATACATAAAACTGCCGCCTCCGCCCATGGAAAGCCCTGCAATGGCGCGGAACCGTTTCTCGGCTTTGATCCTGAATTTCTTTTCGACATAAGGCATCAGCTCCGTAAAAAAGAAGTCCTCATACGGCCAGTCGCCCTTCACGTCGTTAAAATATCCCCTCCGCCCGGTGTTCGCGTCGGGCATCACGATGATCATCGGCGTAGCGGTCCCGTTTCGGATGGCCTCGTCGGCGATGCGCAGCACCTCTCCGAACTGCACCCATCCGGTATGGTCGTCACCGGCACCATGTAAAAGGTACATGACCGGATAGCTCCGCTCTGAGGTTGCATAGTCGGGTGGCAAGTAGATTGCAAATTTCCTTTCGGATTTAAGTAGCTTGGAGGGAACTGAAAGATTGTCGAGAACCTTGCCGCTTTGGGCAAAGGCAGAAAAGGCCGACAGCAGTGCCAGCACGATCGTGGAGAAGATCTTCATACCAGGGACAGTTGAATTTTAGGTGATCAGCACCGCCGGATGTGCCGGCGGTTGTTACCTAATAAGAAGCACGGTTACTTGAAATACTTTTCCAACCTCCCCTAATTACCGGAATCGATCCCGACGAGCGAACACGAAAAGTTCCATGCCGGGATCGATCGCTTTACTTCTTCTTCACTTTCATCGCAACCGGGTCCCAGTGAATGATTTTTCTGCTGAAATAGCTTTCGTTGCAGGCCAGCACCGGGGCCGCGGCCCGGAAGCCGAAAACGGGGTCTTCCACCGTACCCAGGCTGCCTTTCCTTACATTCTCGAAGAAATCCCTGAAATGGTTCGCATGCGCGTCATCATCTTTGGGCGCTTCAAACTTGATCTCTTTCACCGGGTCGGCTTTACGGGTGTCCTCGGGATATTGCGCGTCATACTGCTTCTTGAACTCCTTTTGCTCGCTTTCGGAGAATGTATTGTAGCTGTCATAGCCACCAAAACCCGGCGCCTTCGGCAGCTTTTTCTTGGTAAGGACCAGGTTATTCTCTGTAAACTCGATCTGCCCCTCCGTACCGATAATGCGGGTGTTGTTCGCTATGGCGCCGGCATTGGCGAAGTTCACCCGGAGCACCATCTGGAAATTGGCATGAATGTCGGTCTTGGGATAGTCCAGTATCGAAACCAGCACATCGGGGACATCGCGCCCGTCTTTCCAGTAGCTGAGCTCGCCGGATGACATCACCCTTTCCGGCCCCAGCGAATTGGTCACAAAATGCACACCGGTGATGAGGTGCACAAAAAGGTCACCGCCAACCCCGGTACCGTAATCCTGGTAATTTCTCCACCTGAAGAACCGCTTGGCGTCAAAAGCTTTTTTCGGCGCATCGCCCAGGAAAGTGTCCCAGTCGACTGTGCTCGTGGAGGCATCCGTGGGAATCGAATAGTTCCATGCCCCGATCGAGTTGAACCGGTCGTTGTTGGATTCGACATAGTTGATCTCCCCGATCTCTCCTGCCTGAAACAATCGCTTCGCTTCCTTAAATGACGCCGAACTGATCCGCTGGCTGCCGATCTGCATTGTTTTTCCCGACTTTTTCCAGGCATCGATCACCGAAAGCCCTTCATTGATATGGTGCACCATCGGCTTCTCGCAATACACGTGCTTTCCCGCCTGCAATGCCGCCTTAGTGATGTGGTCGTGCCAGTGGTCGGGAGTCACGACCAGGACAGCGTCAATATCCTTTCTTTCCAATATCTGACGGTGGTCGCGGGTAGTAAAAATGTCCTTTCCATACAGCTCCTTCACACGTGCGAGCCGGCCGTCGTACAGGTCGGCGGCCGCCACGAATTCCACATCCTTCGAGCTGCGCAAGGCGGCCTTGGTATCACTATGTCCCTGAATCCCCATGCCAATGGTAGCGAAACGGATCTTGTCATTTGGACTGATTTTTTTCAGGTCCCTGATGATATGAAAGGGTTTGGCGATGCTTTCTGTGGCTAGGAGTGCAGATGCTGCTGTTACATTTCTGAGAAAATTCCGGCGATTAGGATTCATTTGATGATTTCAAAAGGTTTAAGATCAAGAGTCCCCTAATTTAAACAATTAAGATTTGCTTGCTTAGGTGATCGGAAAATATGTACATTTTGCCACCTTATTCCTCACTCTACTAATTAACTAACGTTCCATGCAACCCGACCAGCGAAAAAAACTGATCAATGAACTGACGTCCCTCATCAAGGGAGGAAACGCACACGTCACTCTGGAAGAAGCCATTGCGGGCATCCCGCCGCATTTGCGTACAGTAATCCCCGACAGCCTGCCTTACAGTATCTGGCAGCTACTGGAACACATCCGGATCGCGCAGCAGGATATCGTAGATTTTTCGGTTTCCAAAAATTACAATACGCTGTTCTGGCCCGATGACTACTGGCCGCAGCCTACCGATGCGGTTACCGACGAGCAGTGGGCTCAAACGGTACATGAAATCAACGAGAAACAGCAACGATTTTTTGATTTGCTGCAAGATGAAGAAAGAGATCTTTTCAGTCCGCTGCCCTGGGGTAGCGGTCAAAACATTGTTCGTGAGGCGATGCTCATCGCCGATCACAATTCTTACCATACCGCCGAGATCGTCGTGGCCCGCAGGCTGCTGAATATCTGGCGCTGATGCGACCGGGCCGGCAAAGGGATTGCCGGCCCGGTCATGCTCAAAGCTCCTGAATCAAAATATCTTTGTAAAAGACTTTGGCTTTGCCGCCACCGTGGATCTGCAAACCTATCAGCCCTTTCTGTGGTACTGACTTGTCCTGCTCGGTGTAATCAACCGTTTTAGTACCGTTCAGGAAGATCTGAATATGACCGCTCTGACTCCGCACCTCATAGTCATTCCACTCATTGCGTTTAAGGATCTTTTCAACCAATGCTGAGTCCGGGGCGACAAGGGTTTTGTTCCTCCTTGATTCGTCGTAGAGGCTCGCCCAGAATTTATCGCCGAGATCGGCCTGGTAACCGATCATTTCATAGGCCGGTTCCTTTGCGCGTACGCTGTGAAATTGGACGCCCGTATTGATAAAGCCCTCGTGGCCCGTCAGCTTAAATTTCACCTTCAAAATGAAATTCGAATACGTTTTCCGGGTGCAAAGGAATTCGTTATGGGGCACCTGTTCATCCAGCGAGCCACCGGCAATGGCGCCGTTTTCGATCTTCCACGTCTTCAAGGTATCCCCTTCCCAACCTTTGAACGATCTGCCGTCAAACAGCGAAACAGGCTTTGCCGGACGATTTATCATAAATGCCGTGGATAACGATAGGGCGACGATCGAACAACAAAAAGATAGTCTCAGCATGGCATAGTCCGTTTGAATTGCTTAGTATACTTTTTTTATGATGAAAAAGCGGCTGGCTCCCGGATTTTACTTTTTACCGCGGAGCTAAGCCGCATTGGTAATCGAACTTTGTACACAGTTATCAACGACGCGCAAACAACAAGTCACCGGCCCTTACATTCAGACTAATATCTCTATTTTTACGATTGCAATGGCCGGCCCATGCGCGGAAACGCAAACCTTCAGGAAGATAAATTGGAAATGATTGATACTATAAGCGGACACAAAGATGACCTGCTTGTCGCGATCGAGCGATTCGAACTTGTAGCAAAAGCTACCCACGATGTGATCTGGGATTGGGACCTTACCCAGGGAACTATCTGGTGGAATGAGGGCATGGAGCAGATTTTTGGCTATAAACCGGACGAAATTGAAAATGGTCCAAATTCCTGGTTCGACCGCATTCATCCCGACGACCAGGAACAGGTTGTCAAAAAGATCTACGCCATTATTGACAGAGGCCAGAGTAACTGGTCCGATTTCTACCGTTTCAGGCGCGCGGACGGCTCCTATGCGCACGTGCATGATCGGGGATACACGATTCAGAGCGAAGGAAAACCCGTCAGAATGGTCGGTTCCATGATGGACATCACCGAACAGCTGCGATCGGACCTGGCCAGGAAGGAAAGTGAAGAAAATCTAAAATTCGCAATGCAAGCCGCTCAGTTGGGCACCTGGAATCTGAATCCGACCGATAAAACGGTCAGGTTCAACGACCGGTGCATGGAGCTGTTCGGCTATCCCGATCCCGCGGACATGCAGTACGACAGCCTGGCGCAGTTAATCTACCCCGAGGACAGGCCGCGTGTTGCCGAAGCCATCGAAAAAGCGCTCGATCCAACGCTCCGGAGTGTCTACGATGTGCGGTACCGCGTTGTCGGGAAAGGCGATCAGCCATTGCGCTGGCTGCACTGCACGGGACAAGCTTACTTCGATCAGTCCGGCACTCCCTACCGCTTTTCCGGCATTTCCAGGGAGGTTACTTCGGAAATCAGCAATCAGGAAAAAGTAATATGGGCCGATCAACAGGCCGCCATGACGATCGAGGGGTCCGGTGCCGGGTCATTTTTAGTGACTTTGGCCACGAACGAGATCATCTATTCACCGACGATGGCCAGGATCATGACGGGAAGCGAAAAGAGCAGCATAGGCCGCGATGCCTTCGTGGCTGGTCTGCACCCCGAAGACGTGGCCATCCGCACCCTGGCTTACGAGCGGGCCGCCACCAATGGCGAACTGCGGTATGAAGCCCGATTCATCTGGCACGATAGTTCCGTCCATTGGGTCCGCGTCCTGGGCCGTTACCTGTACGACAGTATGGGTAAAGCGGTATCGCTTTCAGGGATCGTCATGGACATCACCGATCGCATCGAGTCAGAGCAACGACTCAAAGTAAACGAGGAGCATTTGCGGACACTCATTGAACAAGCCCCGGTTGCCACGGCATTGTTCGTGGGGAAGGAGATGATTATCGATATCCCCAATGAGGCCATGCTCAAACTGTGGGGCAAGGGCAATACGGTGATCGGGAAACCGCTGCGCGAAGCGCTACCCGAACTGGTGGGCCAGCCATTCCTCGAAATACTCGACACGATCTATCGCACCGGCGAGCCGCATTCGGAACAGAATGCGCGATGGGACATCAGGATCGACGGCGAATTGCAGACTTTTTATTACGACTACACCTACAAGCCGCTCAAAAATTCCAGCGGAGAGGTTTACGCCATCCTCGATATGGCTGTAAACGTAACCGAACAGGTCAAGTCCCGTTTGGAACTGGAAAAAAGCGAGGAGCGCTACCGGCAGCTTGCCAGTGAACTGGAAAGGCGCGTTCAGAAACGGACCGACGAGCTCCATCAGGCCAACCTTGAATTGGTGAATTCCAACAGCAATTTGCAGCAATTCGCATACGCGGCGAGTCATGACATGCAGGAGCCCCTCCGCAAGATCCAGTCGTTCGGCTCCCGGCTGCAATCCGTTTACGCAGGGCAACTGGATGAGAACGGCAAACACATGCTCAACCGCATTCAGGACGCTTCGAAAAGAATGTCGGCTATGATCGACGACCTGCTGGCCTACTCCCGCCTCACCACGCACGACGGCGAATTCGGTGAAGTAAGCTTGTCGGATATCGTCACATCAGTCCTGGCGGATCTGGAAATATCAATCCAGGAACAGCGGACACGTATAGTTGTCGAAGGATTGCCCACGGTATGGGGCAGCGCACCGCAGCTCAGGCAATTGATGCAGAACCTGGTCAGCAATGCCGTGAAATACAGGCTGCCTGATCAGCATTCGGTGATCACACTATCCTATCGCCCGGTGGAGGAAACCGAAAAGAAGACGCTTCCCAAACTGCTCGCCGAGCATCCTTACATCCGGCTGGAAGTCAGCGACAATGGCATCGGCTTCGATGAGATGTACCTCGACCGTATTTTCCAGATGTTCCAGCGGCTGCATGGGCGTAGCGAATTTTCAGGCTCGGGCATCGGCCTTGCATTATGTAAAAAGGTAGTGCAGAACCATCACGGCTACATTACCGCAAAAAGTCAGCCGGGAAAAGGAGCAACCTTCATCGTTTACCTGCCGCAGCCACTGTGATGCGGCAGTACTATTTTTTCCAGATATCTGCGTAATCATCGGGATGACGACGGAACTGCCCGTGCACATACTCGCACAATGGCATTACCTGAAGGCCCTCCTTCCGTGCGTATGCGACCATGGCATCGAGCATCAGCCGGGCGAGTCCGCGTCCTTCCATGGCCGGGTCCACCTCGGTATGGTAAACGGTTAATGTGGTTTCGCTCAGTCCCACCAGCATTTCACCCACTTGTTTGCCTTCTTCCTCTACGTAAAAAGCGCCTCTGCGGCGGTTATCCAGCTGGAATTTAATCTCTGCCATAAATTTTAGTTTAAACTGCGTTACGTTCGCGACAAATATATCCATAATTTTGCCGCCCCATTATCCTTTCGTCATGAGCCACTTCCCTGTCACAAACTCTAATCTGTCGCCGTTTCATCTTGGGTTATTTGTTCAGGAGCATTATTTCCCGGGTTTACCTGTGGGATGCCGGATCCTTAAAACCGGTATCAGCGACACTTACCTGGTCGATACGCCGGATAAAAAATACATTTTCCGGGTGTACAGTCTCCATTGGCGTACGACGACGGAAATTTCGGAAGAGCTGCGGCTTTTACAACACCTTAGTAACCAGGGCATTTCAGTATCATTCCCGATAGCGGATTTGCAAAATACCTTCATCCACTCTCTCGCCGCACCGGAAGGAGAACGGTTCGCAGTGCTATTTTCCTTTGCCGAAGGTGAAAAAGTACTGAATCTGGACGCTGAAACCCATTTCCGCATTGGCCAGCTGATGGCCCGGATGCATCTGCTGACGGAGAACTTTCCGTTGCAGCGTGTCACCTACACCGGAAAAGAATTGCTGGTGGAGTCGCTGGTCCAGCTAGGCAGGTTTTTACCAAAGGATACGGAAGAAATGCGCTATATGGAAACCGTTCAGGAATATCTGCTGGCAGAACTGATGAATGCAGATCAGAATCAGCTCAGAAAAGGTGCTGTCCATCTCGATCTCTGGTTCGACAATATGAATGTTACACCGGAAGGCGACGTTACATTCTTCGATTTCGATTTCTGCGGAAACGGCTGGCTGTGCATGGATCTGGCCTACTATGTGCTTCAGATACACAGCACCGAGAAAGAAGAAGCCGTATGCCTGCACAAAACTGCCGAGTTTATGAAGGGATATGAATCGGTTAGCCCGCTGTCCGGCGAGGAGAAACGGCTGATCCCGATGCTGGGTATTTGCTTGTATTTTTTTTACCTGGGTATACAGTCACGCCGCTACGACGACTGGTCCAATGTATTTCTGAATGAGATTTATTTAAAGAGGTTTATCAACCTTTTACTCAAAAAATACTTTGATTATCACCAGCTTGGACAAAAGCAGCCTGTATAATTACTTACTTGCACTGCACTGTAAGCGATCTGCCGATGTCCCGACTACTTTTTCCGCTCCTGTTTGTCACCGGGCTCTGGCTCCTTGCCCGCAGCATCGGCAGAATTATCACAATTTATGGAGGCAAGAAGGTCATTCTGCCCCTGGACCGGCCGCTGCCGGAGTTTAAGCTCCCCGAGCCGGGCTCGTATGAAATCGCCTACCGTCGGCCTGCCATTCTGGGTATGATCCCTGCAAATATCCTGTTTAAGCTGGTTTCCACGATGGATGGCAGCACATTCAGCGTTGCCAATGCGGTCAATCACCTCGGATCGAGAAAAGATATGTCGGGCAGCCGCATTGTCCCCGTAGCAGCATTCAGCATTCCCAATCCAGGTACTTTTCAGCTTACATTGGATCAGCTGCCCGAGATCCGGAAGGGAGATGCACTGGTTATCATGAAGAAAACGGGGGCAAAAGGATTTGGAATGATCTTCGCGATAATTATTTCTGCCATCGCCACTATTGCCGGGTTGGTACTCAGCATTCTGGCCTTTCTTGGTAAACTATAAAAAAGGCCGGCGATACATACCGCCGGCCTTAAATGTCAGGCAATTCCTTCTGCTATCTTTTTCATTTTAGCGAGGCTGGTTTTGGCTACCAATGCGGCATCCTGAGCCCAATAATCTTTATTAAAGACCTCAAAAGACAGAATAACGGGCCTTTCGGGGTTTTTCAGGTTTTTCAAAACATCTTTCAACGGTGCAATGCCGTCGCCCGCATACACACGATCGGCGTCGGTGATGGTTTCGCGCGGGGGCGTGGCGGGATAGTCGTTCACGTGGAATATTTCAATCAGTGGCTTGCCCACCGCCTTGATCGCATCCATTCCCGAACCACCCTTATGCAAATGGTAGACGTCCATCAACACCCGTGCAGAAGGATGCCCCGACTCGGCAGCTACGTACAAAATCTCTCCTACCCGGCTGAGGTTCTTCGAAAAACCCCACAGTTCCAGATGCGGCACCACACCGGTTTTGTCACCCAGTTCGAGAATGGCCCGGTAACGCTCGGCGGCTTTCGCCAGGTCCAGCGATGGGCCCGTGGTAGCACCCATAGGTGGTGCGGCCACGCGCGGGCAGCCGATCCCGGCCAGTTGCTCCATTTCCATTTTCAACTGATCCAATGCTTTGGCGCGTGCAGCCTCATCATCCACGATCCAGGTAGCGAACCCGATCGCATCTTCCACTTTCAAACCCAGGTCCCCGATAATGCGCTTCGCTTCCTGCAAAGTGCCGCCTCCTTTGAGGTAATCCTGCAAAGTACTGATCCAGATTTCGACCGAACCATATCCCGCCTGGGCTGCCACTTCCAGCTCTTTCCGGAAGCCAAGCTTCTGGCCCCGCAGCGTGCTCATGTTCAGGGAGTAAATAAAGGGCTGTTGTTTTGCTTTGGCGGCTTCGGTAGGTACGATGCCCACTGTACTGACAGCTGCTATCGAGGATATTGCTTCCCGGCGGTTCATTAATATATTTCTGAATGGTTAACTGATTTAACTGTAAAGCCGCTTTCCGGAATTATTTACCGCAAATACATGTAAATTCATGATCCGATCACCATCACAGTACAACCCATTCATGGAACCAGACAACTACATCGTACCCGCCCAGACGCGCATCGGCCACGTGCATTTGAAAGTCGCCGACCTCGATCGTGCCCTTGACTTTTATTGCGGAGTGCTCGGCTTCGAAATTACGACCCGCTATGGTGGACAGGCCGTTTTCATTTCTGCAGGCGGCTATCACCACCACATTGGCCTGAACACCTGGTATAGCAAAGATGCGCCGCCGGCGTCAGCACACGGTGTAGGGCTGTTTCATACCGCAATCCTCTATCCTACCCGTAAGGACCTGGCCACGATTTTAAACAGGCTCCTCAAAGCGGAGTACCCGTTAACGGGCGCCAGCGATCACGGTGTGTCGGAAGCGCTTTACCTCAACGACCCCGACGGCAATGGTGTCGAGCTCTACTGGGACCGTCCGCAGGAGCAATGGGAGCATCTGCCCGACGGCTCCATTGAAATGTATACAAAAAGCCTCAATTTGAGCGGATTACTGACCGAGCTAAATAAATAATCAATACTTCATCAGCAATGTCAGCAGCTTTCTGTCCAGTTTCTGGCCATGCCAGTCCTCATAAGCGACGTCTTCACGACGCGAATTGAGTACGCCGAAATCTCCGGAGAATTCCCAGAGGGAGAAACCGATGCCGTTGGAGGAGAGAATGTCAAGAACGTCGTTGAACCAGGCCAGAAACACGTCGTGCGGGGTTTTGTTCCAGCAACCGCATTCTCCGCAATGCACCCCCACGCCTTTATTAACTAGCTCGATCCAGGGTTTATAGAACTTTTCGAGCATGGCACGGCTAAGGTATTGGTCCCCCACCTGCCCCGGCCACCGGAGCTCGGGTGCATGATCGGGATCCTTCATCGCCCAGGGGGCTTTGTAATGCGAGATAATGCCCGGATGATAGCCCCGGCAGCTCTGAGCAATGTCGAGATCCGTCAGCTCAGGGATCACCGATGTGCCAACGTCGTTACCATCGGCGATGATCAGGTGCCCGGGGTTGGCTTTGCTGATCGCTGCCGAGGCGGCGATAGCCACTTTGCGGTAAGTTTCACCCGGCACACTCGACCGTTTAGAATGCTGATCGTTCATATCGGCCCGCATACTGGGCTCATTCAGCAGATCGAAACTGATCTTTTTGGATGATACCTGCTGGTAGCGCTTCGCCCACATGTTCCAATGAAAGCAGAAAGCGTCCAGTGCCTTTTCGTCGGTCCAGAGGTTGTAGGGTTCATGGAAACCTGCATTCACGCAGTAGCCCGGCGCGCGGTGCAGGTTCAGGCTCACGTGCAGGTTGTACTTATGCGCGTCCGTGACCAGTTTGTCGATCCGATCGACGGCCTGCTCATCGATCTGATATATTTCTTCCGGCGTGATATTCCGGCTGCGGTCAAATTTCACATAAGCGGGGTAAGCCATCGGAATGCGCACGAAATCGAAACCCCAGTCGCTCATCCATTTAAACTGCTCCTCGGTGGTGGCCTTCCGGCTGCTGGCCGGGTCGGGAGAGAAGAAATCGAGCAGGTTAAAACCTTTCCATTTGGGCAGCTTGTTCTGCGCGACCTGGCCGGAAATGGCAAAGCCGGGGGCAAGTGTGCTCCCGGCTGCGACCATTAATCCTGTATTCTTGATGAACGTCCTGCGATGCATGTTTCTTTCGAAGTTATCGTGGTAACTTCCCGCTAAAACACATCAGGGCGCCGGTTTTACTGCTAAATTATCGGTCATAGCTCATCCCTGAGATGGAATAGCCGGTTCTGCCCTTGAAATTGTAGAACATTTCCGGCTTCTTGCCTCCCAGGTCTTTCAGGTATTTGGCTTTAAGTTTCTGATGAAAATCGGAGGGTTGTTTCACACCGTTGACAATCAGTTCGTCCTGGCCTAGCTTGTACGACAGGCTTTCAGTGTCTTTCACCAGTCCCGCGTCGGTAAGCTCGCCGATCAGCCCTTCTTGCAATTTCATATAAACTTCCCGGTCCTTTTCGGCCACTTTCCGCATTTCCTCGGCCTTTTTGCGCTGTACCTCGGCCAGTTCCCGTTGTTCTCCGGCAAGAAGTCTTTGTTTCTCTGCCACCAGACGCATCTGGTCTGCCTGTTTCCGCATATCGTCCGCAGCTTCGCGTTGTTTCTCTGCCAGCACCCTTGTCTGATCGGCATCGTCCCGTTGCTTTTGGGCCAACACACGCTGATGGTTTGCTTCCTCTCTTTGCTTTTCCGCGACCTGCCGCTGCTGATCGGCCTCTTCACGCTGTTTGTCGGCATGGCGACGCTGTATATCTGCCTCCTTGCGCATTTCTTCAGCTTTTTCACGATCTTTTTCAGCACGCTCATGCTGGATCCTGATCTCCTCCATCAGCTTATCGATCTCGGGCTGATACTTGCCATACTCACTTTCGGGTATCTCCCGGTTATCCACCCACAGCGAAACTGTCTTTCCGTTTCGCTGCACAATCTCGTATTCCCGGTTGTTACGGGTCACATGATAGGTGCTGATTCCCTCGCGTGCCGTTCTCACATTGGCAGAATGAATTTGTGTTTTTTCAACAACTCCCTTCTTCCTCGGAAGCGTATCCGGTTTGGCATGGACGATCTGGGGTTGCTGAGTTACTTCCGCCAATGGGGCGCGGCGCTGCTGATCCGGAACCTTCGCGGTTACTGCGGGCTTTTCGGGTGTGGTGGCGGCCGACAACACAATGGCAGCGGCAAGGCTTACTGTTACAAATAATTTTTCCATGGCTTCTAAAGGTTTATTATTGTTATTGACAATGCGTTTGATCCTGTCCAGCAGATGGTTCCGCTTTTTGGAGAAGGCCATTTCAAAAACCGATCCGGATTGGTTGTATTCCTGAAATGAAACCAGTGCGTGGATGAACGAGGTTTTATTCTGCGTCACGCCGATCGCGAGATCGTCGCAGCAATGCTCGCGCTCTTCGCGGATCAACCCGGAAATCCAGAGAATAGCCGGATTGAAAAAGAAAATGTTTTCGCAGAAGATCTGGACCAGGTTGACCAGGTAATCACGCCGGCGGATATGCGCCAGTTCGTGCAGCAGGATAGCTTCCACTTGCCCGGCGGGCAGATTTGCCAGCATGCCCATTGGTACCAGCACCACCGGTTTCAGAAAACCGATTACCATTGGCACCGCCACCTGGATGGATTCCAAGAGCTCAACTTCCTGCCGAACCCTCATCCGTCCGGCCAACTCGCAGAAACGGACGATCCATCGCATTTCGGGCACCGACACCGATCGGGTGACCTTCTTTAAATAATACAAGCCGCTGGCTGCCTGCAAAGATTTTAATGCAAAAACGATAAACCATATCGTCACGATCAGCTGCGCGTGCAGGGAAAAGAAATCGACTGCGTGCCTGATCCAGTGGCTTCCTGTTGTAATCTCCGCCATGGCAATCGTTACGACATCCGCTTCGTCTGAAAACACACTTTGCTCGCCCCAGGGCATCGGATATGTGTTTTGGGGACCTGCCCCTGCACCATTTAATATCAACCCAAACGTGGACACACTTCCGATGACAAATAACGACATCACTAATGCAAGCAGCTTGTAACGCAACGCAGGTTTGCTTTTCCTGGTCGACAGCAGTACGGCACCAGCTATGATGGCAGCTAAAAGGCCCTGCCACAGCGAATGCACCAATGTAAGGCATAATGCCTGTACCAATTTTTGAAAAGCAGGCTGATGTATGATATTCCAATTCATGGCTAACGGATTGAAATGGTTTAGAAATTACTGATCCAGTTTTTTCAGGAAATCCCTGATCTCTCCGAGCTCTTCCGCAGATGTATTTTTGTTGCCAAAAAGCTGCATGACCAGGCTCGATGCCGATCCTTTGTACATCGAGTCCACAAAACGTTCCAGCAATGCCGATTTGGTTTTATCCTCCGCTTCCGCAGGGCTGTATACGTGCTTCATACTGGTTTCATCCCGCACCACGATCCCTTTTTCCGCCATGATCTGCATCAGCTTCAGCGTCGATGAATACTGGACCGCCCGCTTTTCTTCATTGAGCGTGTCGTTCACAAAACGGACCGTCGACGGTCCGTGCTCCCATAGCACTTGCAGTATCTCTAATTCCGATTTCGTAGGTTCCATTTTTAAGTTTTTGGGTCAACCTCTCAAAGGTAGGAAAAATTTCGTACGAAAAAATATTTAGCTAAAAATTATTCAATCATTTAAAAAAAACATCGCCATGGCGTGCTCAACGCCATGGTTGACGCCATTGTTGGTGTTATCACCAACAACCGCACGACGCCCTGCTAATCCGCATAATGAGATAAGAACCCAAAATCCTCTCCCTGCCCGTTATAGAATCTCCACGAACTATATTTGTATCCGGATTCATCTTCCGCAAGCTTCCACCCTTTCTGGATAGGGTTTCGATGGATATAGTCAAGTTTCTGAAGTAGGACCTTTTCGGAAAATAGGTCAATACTAAGCGCATTTCGTTTCCAGAATTGATAACGGCGATCCTTCGCATTCACCTCAAATTCATTAAGTTTCGCCGGTTTGCCTGCAAGAAGGTCAAACTTAATCTGCTGTGCAGTGTACTTCAGAAAGTCTCGCTGGACATCAGCCCGGGCTCTCTCGCGGTTGATTCTCCAAATTAAATGCACGTGGTTCGGCATGATTACGAACCCGTGAATCCTGGCTCGATTGTCGTCAACAAGGAATCTCATGCTTTGAAGAACAATATCCTTATAACGGTCCTCTTGTCACAAGGGCTTCCATCCAAGGATTGTTGCCGTAAAAAACTGAATGTAGTGTGTTTCCATTTTGTCTCGCAGATACGCCATTGTTGGTGTTATCACCAACAACCGCACGATGCCATGCTAATCGGCATAATGAGATAAGAACCCAAAATCCTCTCCCTGCCCGTTATAGAATTTCCACGAACTGTATTTGTATCCGGATTCATCTTCCGCAAGCTTCCACCCTTTCTGGATAGGGTTTCGATGGATATAGTCAAGTTTCTGAAGTAGGACCTTTTCGGAAAATAGGTCAATACTAAGCGCATTTCGTTTCCAGAATTGATAACGGCGATCCTTCGCATTCACCTCAAATTCATTAAGTTTCGCCGGTTTGCCTGCAAGAAGGTCAAACTTAACCTGCTGTGCAGTGTACTTCAGAAAGTCTCGCTGGACATCAGCACGGGCTCTCTCGCGGTTGATTCTCCAAATTAAATGCAGGTGGTTCGGCATGATCACGAACCCGTGAATCCTGGCTCGATTGTCGTCAACAAGGAATCTCATACTTTGCAGAACGATATCCTTATAACGGTCTTCTTGTAACAAGGGCCTCCATCCAAGGATTGTTGCCGTAAAAAACTGAATGTAGTGTGTTTCCATCTTGTCTCACAGATTTCGATTTCTATTGAGACGCTGTTTTGTTAATTTGGTAACTGATTAAATTGAGAAATTTTTGTCGAAGTCGCTTCGGTATGGCAGAGGTCCAAATTGAAAGTCACGACGGCACGGGCTGTTGGTGATAACACCAACAACGGCTAGCACGTCACAGGTGTTGGTGATAACATCAACAATGACTAGCTGCGCCAAAGGCTGTTGGTAACAACTTCAAAAATGGCTAGCCGCGTCAAAGGGTGTTGGTAACATCATCAACAATGGCTAGCCGCGTCAAAGGGTGTTGGTAACATCATCAACGATGACTAGCCGCGCCAAAGGGTGTTGGTAACATCATCAACAATGACTAGCCGCGCCAAAGGCTGTTGGTGACAACACCAACATCGGCTAGAACAGCCAGGATGGATTGTTGGCGACAACACCAACAATGGCAAACGGGCCGTGAAGTGCATTGAACTGCAACCCACGGCCCGGCTAAAATTACCTTGCTATCTTCTACGCACCCAACGCCTTCCGTGCGAATTCGACGCATTTAGCAGTTTCCTTCAACGCATCCGAGCCCGCCGGGATCTCGTATTCCAGCTCGATCGTGGCCGGGAATTTGTATTTCTTTGCGCGCATCAGTTCGAGCACTGCTACGATCGGCGTGTCGCCCTGCCCCCAGGGCACATTCGCACCACCATGTTCCTTATTTTTCCGGTCTTTTACGTGCATGCTCACGATATGGTCGTGTTTCGCTTCGAGTAGCGGGAACGGATCAAATCCGGCTGCGACGTAGTGGCCCATGTCGAAGTTCATCGCATTGTATTTCGACTGGCCCAAAGCGGTATCCCACCAGGTAGGCGTTTGCTGGGTATGGCCATGGTAGCCGCAATACACTTTGCTTTTAGCAGCGATATCGCCCAGGCGTTTTGTCTGCGCTGGATCATTGGGCAGCTCCACGTTCGCCTGATTGGCACCCAACGCTTTGGCTGCACGAAATGCATAGTCTACTTCGGCATCCGTACTGTTGACATTCAATGCATTGGGTTTGAAACCGTAAATGCTCACCCCGGCATTGTTATACATTTTACGGAGCTGTACAAACTTATCCATGGACACTTTCGCACGCCATTCGGCCATTTTGACCGCATACTCTTTCTGAATGGCCTTTTGCTCATCGGTCATTTCCGGGCGCTTGCCGTCCGGGCCAGGAGCCATGCTAGGGCGCGGCGGCGCCTCGGGTGCGCCTGCAAACGACTCACCAGTAGGACCCATGAGCTCGATCGCGCTGATATTTGTTTCAATACAATATTTCAAAATATCCTCAGCACTGCCCGGCAGGCTCCTCCACGAATAGGTAATCGCTCCTACCTGTACGCCATTGAACAGCGAATTGGGCTTGCCAAAGTTTTTGATATAAGCCGGTGCGCCAAAAACGGGCACGCGCGCCATTACGAAGCCAGCAGCCGCCAGGGCCGAGGCGCCCAGGAAGCGGCGTCTTGAAAAGTCTTGGTCTTCCATAAAGTCAGGTTGGTTGTTTGAATATGGGTTAGTAGTACCGTCCGACATACTTGTTTTCGACGATCAGCTTCTTCATTTTCGCAGGGTCGATCGGACCTTGTTGCGAATAGACGATCTTGCCGCCCGGCTCCACAAGTATGGTATACGGTAAAGCGCCCTGCCACTTCGGATCTACCGCTTCGATGAGTTTGTATTTGTCTTCCATATTGAAAATGTAGTTTTTGTTGGAAGCAAACTTGCCTTGCAGAAATTTGAGCGCTTTGTCCTTTTTGTCGGGATTATCGGCGCTGATGGAGATAAATTCAAAATCGCGGCGGCGGTACATGTGGTGCATGACCATGAAATCGGGAAATTCGGTCACGCAGGGGCCGCACCACGTCGCCCACACGTTAATGAGCCGCAGCTTGTCCGTTTTATTCTGGATCAGCTCTTTCAGTCCGGCCTCGTCAATCGTTTCCAGGGTCACCGGCTCTTTGGCCCAGGCGGTCTGCTCTTTCTTTACATTATCCTCCTTCGCCGCCCATTTCATCGAACAGCCGAACGTTTTGGTGGCAGGTACCGGCACCGCCTTTCCCGCCAGCATCGCCTCGATCGCATTGCGGGCATCTATGTTTTTGGGTGTGCCGCTTGGCTTTTCGACGTCGTCGATCCGGCCGTTGTATTGCAGTTTTCTCGCTTTGTCGAAAATAAAAATGTGCGGCGTAGCCACCGGGCCATAGGCCAATGCGATCTTCTGGTCGTCGCCATCGTAGAGATAGGGAAAGTTGTACGCCATATCCTTTGCCCGGAGCTTCATTTCATCATAAGTATCGCTCATATCCGTATAACCGAGCTCATCGAGCAGGATCGCTTTCGGGTCATTGGAGGAAATTGCGATGACTGCCACTTTTTTGGCCTTGTAATCCGCCGTGAGCTTTTTGATACGCTCCTCGTACGCCTGCGCGGTGGGGCAATGGTTGCAGGTGAAAACAATGGCAAGAATGTCGGCACTGGCAAAACTTTTCAACGAATAGCGTTTCCCGTCGACACCCAGCAAATTGAAATCAGGAGCTGAAGCACCGATTTTCAGTGTTTCCGGCTGATCGGCCGCAACGGAACCTAACGCATTGACACACAATATAATAACAAACAGCAGTTGTTGAAATGCGCGCATAGCTCTGGTTTTTGGTTGAGTTATGAATTTAAACCAAAAGCAGGCGCATTCCAATAAATTACTGGTTTTGTACTATTGAAATTTACTCATTAAAAAGGGAGGAAGGGAGATGCAATAGAGAGTGCAAGAGAGGCTAGAATGAAAAAATGGAGAAAACTTCCGGAACGGCGTTGAATGCATGCACAAAAGGAGACCACGCTGCGGTTGAGATCATCCGGACTATGCGCATTTGCCAGAAGCAGGAGACCCCGCCGGGGTCGGTGTTCGTTACCTGATTTGATTTTTGCTATAAACAGGGAACCGCGCTGCGGTCTCTTTGATTTCGATGCCGGAGGCATCTCCTGTTTATAGAAACAATCGCCATGCAAAACAAAAAGGCCCCGGCGGGGCCTCCTGATTTGCCCGACAACGGAACACAAGATAGATAACCAGCAATCCCATCAGATCGATGCAACATCTCCATAATACTTCACCACGGATCTATTCGTAGATACAGTTTAGCGCTTTAAGCTGATCTTCGAAAATCAAAAACTCCTCTCCTCTGCTAAAAGACCTTTCTTTCTGAAACTTGGTAAAGGAATCCCAAAATGCGGTGTGAATCGGCTCACGGAGTCCCTCAGTTACTGTTCGAGAGTCGATATGAAATGCCAGATTATACAACCCGTGTAGAAATATCCCACAAACCATCAGAAACGGGCTCCTAAAATCATGCACCCATTTTGCGCGTTTGTATAGATGGCAGACCTCAGAAAGGTATTCTCCGGCATCCTGTCCATTGCCATTTCCTAAGCAAATCAAGTAGTCAACCACCGCACGATCGAAGTTGCTGACCTTTTGCTTTACATATTTTTGTGCATCCGATGTACTTTGTTGCAGCCAGTCCTTCCGATTATAAAGCATCGCTATAACGAGATTGCTAGCCACCACGCTGAAACGATAACCATTTTGGGTGAGTCCATGGCTCTCGGGAAACATGCTCTTCACCAAGGAAATATCATTCCCCGCAAAGCATTCGATCACACTTGGTAAATATTTGCAATGATCCGTTCCCGAAGAAATCAGCCGTAATCTGTTATACGCTATTCTGTTGTAGGAATACAATGCATCGTTCAGTAAAGACATATCTTCAGACACAAATGAGTGATAAATTCCCAGATTCAATATCGGAAAGATATCAGATGGTATTAAAATCCTAAAAAAAGCCTCGCTTGAACTAAGCCCATGGAGGTGATCCGGCACAACTTGCCTCGCTAGGATTTCCTTTAAAGCGCTGTTCCTCTTATGGAAATGAGTCAAAACGTCAGCAACGCCTTTGAAGTTTGAATCATTAAATAACTTCTCCAAAAGTTTAATATCCTTTTTGTCCATCGTATGCTGAACAGATTTTTGTCGTTCGTAATAATGAATGCATCCTCCGATAATCGAAAGTTCGCCAATATTCCCATCCTATCTTTAGTTGCCAAATTCGTTTATCCTACGGCATCATTGTTTCCAACCGATTATTAATTGGCAAAACTAACAAACAGCATATGAGCAAAATGGCACGGAGGTCTACCTTCGTGACTGAGCATTAGCAGCCCTAGCCGGTCACACCGAGATATTATCTCACGGTAATGACCGGCCAGAGGCCTGTAAATAAGTCCGTACTAATTAAGAGATTTGCCCCAGTATCAAGAATACCGTACTTTCCCTCCTTCTTCCCCTAACACTATTTATCCCACCAGATTCTAGTGGTAAACAAATCCGGCCCCTGCTTGCCTACTGCCGCGCTATATGCCTCGCGGTTCAAACTCGCCTCCGATTCCGGATAGCGCAGCCTTCTTGGAATGGTGCCGCCCGTTTCATTGCCCGCATAATTGGTCGGTGTCAATTGGGGGAAACCAGTACGGCGCCAATTGGCATATACCTCGATATTGTTCATAAACTGCGAAGCCCAAAATTGCGTGTGAATCTGCTTCATACCAGCTTCCAGCGTGGTCGCATTGTATGGATTGGTGGTCAGATAGGCCTGGATCTGGGCGGGCGTGATCGTGACGCCACCCGGATAAAGGCCTTGCGACTCCATCGAAGCCTTCACCGCATTGTCGTAATATGTTTTCACATCACCCGACGTCCATTTCCGCAATGCAGCCTCGGCTATCAGCAGCGACACTTCCGAATAGCTTTGGAAAATGGTCGGTGCCGACAGGCTAGCGATTGTGTTGATATTGATCTCCGAATATTCGGCCTGCATATTATCGGTCCAGGCGGGGATCAGGTCTTTGATGGTGGTGTAATCATACCCGCCGGGCAGCCCCTTCTGAACCTCCGGCGCGCTGGCTTGTGGCAATTTACCTGCATCTGCATTACCCTGCCACAAGGTCGAATAGAATGGCAGACGCGGGTCTTTGGTCGTTTTCAGGTAATCGATAAAGGTTTTATTTAATTTGGAATAACCCTTACCCTGCGCCGACGGCGGTACTCCCTCCCCACCCTGCAGAAGGTAGCTGTTCACATTCCAGTTGTTGGCCGAACCACCGGTATGGTTCAGCTTGGCAATATCCGCATTGCTTTGCATGACGCCTCCGGCAATCGCCTTTTTCACCCAGGTTTCGGCCATCGCGACGTCTACTTTGGTCAGGCGCATACCAAGCCGCAGCATGAGCGAGTAGGCAAATTTCTTCCATTGTTCAGGATCCCCGCCGTAAATAAAATCGGCTGCGCCAAACGACGGTTTTGCCGCGTCCAAAGCCTGGGCGCTGGCTTCCAACTCGCCCAGCATGGACGCATAGATCTGATTCTGCGCATCGTAACCTGGCTTGTAAACCGACTCAATGTAGCCCAGACCAGCCTGCGAATAAGGAATATCGCCATACATATCCGTCACACGGTGCAGGATGAACACCCGCCAGATCCGCGCAATGTGGTACTGGTTGGTCATGTCGGCCTTGTCTTTCAGGAGTGAAATAATTTGGGCGGTTTCTTTGAGCTCGCTGCTATATGCCGTTTCAAAAAGGCCTTTGTTGTAGTCCTGCTTATAGAGATACTTGTCTCCGGTCCATTGCCAGGCGTTCAGGGAGGCGAAATACTGCACAAAGCATCCCGAAAGTTTATCATTGGCATACAATGTGTTATTATCCCCGTCGCCGGCCGTCTTGATAATGCTTGTCGAGAACAGACTACCGATCACCGGCTGTGTGTAGGCGTTCGGATTGGTATTCATTTCCTCAAAACCATTGTCGCAGGCGGTCAGGCTCAATGCGCCCACAAGCAGGGCCTGGGCGGTGAATATTTTCAGACTGATATTTTTATAATTCATAAGTCAAGGTCAAATTGGTGGTTTATTATTCAAAATACCTGTCTGTCAAAATCTTACCATCAGATTAAAACCAAAGCTGCGGGTTGGCGGCACACCGAAGTTCTCCAAGCCCTGCGCATTCCCGTTGCTGTAATTCGATTCCGGATCCACATTTTTTACCTGGCTGTAAATCAGGAGCAGATTGCGGGCTACGAACGACAGGCTGGCCGACTGAAACGGCGTTTTCGCAATGATGTTCTGTGGTAATGCGTAGCCAAACGTCAGCTGGCGGAGTTTGATAAAACCGGCATCCGACACAAACCGGTCCGTAAGCGAGAATGCAATGCCCTGATAGTAATTCTGTGCAGGGATGGTCTTGGTAAATGCGCCGCCTTCCTGGTCCACTCCCGTCACGGTCACGCCCGTTTCGCGGACATTATTTTCGACGGTCTGCTTGTGCAATCCATAATTGGTCGCGTAGGCATTGGTAGAAACATACATTTTGGACCCGAACTTGCCGTCGAGTAAAAAGCCCAGCGAAAACGTTTTGTAACGGAATGTGTTGGTGAATCCCAAAGTCAATGGAGGAACTCCACGACCCAATGCCGTGAATGCGCTTTGTAACGGCAAGCCACTGTCGCGGTTGTAAACGACATTTCCATCTGCATCTGTTTTGGCCCGGTAGCCGGAAACCATTCCAAACGGCTGACCTTCGAAATGGTACACAAAACCATTCTGCGTACGTGCGATCGCACCAGGCAGCGCAAGACTCGTCAGCCCGTCGGCGATTTTAACGACCGTGTTTTTATTATAAGCCATGTTGAAGCTCACATCCCAGCCAAAACCATTGGCCGATTTCACCGGCGAGCCCGTCAGCAACAACTCGATCCCTCGATTCTGCACCTTGCCCACATTGAGAGACACGTTGGTATAGCTTGTTGAAAATGGCACCGTGGCACGTACGATGTCGTCCGTCGTTGTACGGTCATAGAGCGTAATGTCGGCCCCCAGTTTATTGCCGAACAGCTTGGTTTCGATACCAAATTCCGTTGTAGTCGAAGTGTAGGGTTTCAATTGTGCGTTCGGAATCGTACCGCCATTGATATTCATCAACGGTTGCCCAAGATGTGACTGCGAAGGCGCTGCGTAGGCCAGCGTCAGCCCGTAAGGATCAGGCGCTCCGCCACCCACTTTCGCCCAGGAAGTGCGAACCTTTCCGTAGTCCAGCCAGGACGGTTTGGATTTAAAACCATCGGAAAACACGTAGCTCAAACCCACGGACGGATAAAACAAGGTGTTGTTGTCCTTTGAAAGCGTTGAAAACCAATCCTGGCGGCCCGTCAGCGTCAGGTACAGCAGGTTATTGAACCCGATATCCGCCGATCCGAAGAGGGAATTGATCCCGAATTCGCGCGCAGTTTCGGTATATACCTGGCTGCTGCCATTGGTAATGAAGTAGTTAAAAGGCACATTCAACCTGCCGCTGCTTGCATTGACACCATTGGTATTGTTGTACATCTTATTTCCACCCGCGATCGCGCTCACAGAAAACTGCCCGAATTCCTTGTTGAACCCAACAATAGCCTCGGCGTTGGTTTCATAGGTAGTCAGCCGCCGGGTCGCCATCTCGCCCTGGGTGTTATAAGCCATTCCGGTAGGCGTGATATCGATCCCGTTGATCGAAAACTGGTCGATACCCAGCCGTCCGCGTACGTACACGTAATCCGTCACGTTGTAACGCGTACTGAACGAGCCGATCACGCGCTTTTTATTGTCCTCGTTCCGCACTTTGTTGATGGCAAAATAGGGATTTACCACGAAAACATAGTCATTCCAGAGCTGCTCATACCCGCGGTCATCGTAGCCCGGCGACAATGTGCGGATGTCGAGGTTCGTTGCAGCAACCTGCACGGCGGCATTCGGATTCTTGGTAAAATCTGCCACAAACGTCCGGTTCTTGACATTCTCGATATTGTACTGAACATTACCTTCGAAAACGATTTTCTTCGCTAATGTCGAAGTAGCGCTCAGATTGAACGTCTTCCGGTTGACGGAAGAGTTCGGCACCACACCTTTGTTATCCATATTGGAAGCAGAGAATCGAAAACTACTCGTCTCATTACCTCCATTGATTGCCAATGTGTTACTGAATGTACTTCCGGTGTCATAGAAGTTCCTGATGTTATTTTTCTGCGCCACATAAGGCCTTGCATTACCGTCGGGCTGCATGACCATCGAACCATCGAGCTTCGAGCCCCAGGAGGTACGACCGTAAGAAATCGCTTCCGCCTGTGAGGTAGGCGCCATGCCGCGCGAACCTGAGCCGTACTCGTATTGCCAGTCGGAAAAGGTAAGCGGGCGTTCGAAAGTGAAATTCGAGTTAAACTCCACACCCAGCCCCTTCTGGCCTTTGCCCGATTTCGTAGTGATCAGGATCACGCCATTCGAGGCCCGGGAACCGTAAAGTGCCGCTGCGGTCCCCCCTTTGAGCACCGAAATACTTTCGATGTCATCCGGGTTGATACTCAGCAAGCCGTCGCCATTATCCGTCCCGCCCCAGGTGCCCGGAGATCCCTGGTTCGCATTGTTAATGGGAATGCCGTTGACAACGTACAAAGGCTGGTTGTCACCGCTGAGCGAACCGTTGCCTCGAATGATCACCCGGCTGGAACCCGCCGCGCCATTGGCTGTGCTCGTCGCATTCACCCCGGCGATTTTGCCGGACAGCGCATTACCCAGATTGGCTTCGCGCGCCTGTGTGAACTCGCTGCCTTTCACCTCCGTTACCGCGTAGGTCAATGCTTTTTTGTCTTTGGCAATCCCCAATGCAGTGACAACCACCTCGTTCAGTGATTTGGCTTCCGGTGTCATTTTTATTACAATTTCAGCCCGCGACCCAACTGGCATCTCCTGCGCGACATAGCCAACGAAGCTGAAAATGAGCACTGCATTGTCGTTGGGGACGTCCAGTGTAAATTTCCCGTCCGCATTGGTAGTCGTGCCGGTCTGCGTGCCCTTTACCAGAATGCTTACTCCCGGCAGCGGTTCACCCTTTTCGTCGGCTACCGAGCCGGTCAGCTTGCGGATCACCGATTTGATATCCGGTGCCTGAACCGGTTCCGGCGCTTTCCGGTGCAGCAGGATATGCGAATCCACGACCTCGTAGCCCACACTCAGCGGACTCAGCAAGTCGTCGAGCACCTTCGAAAGCCGGCTGTTGACCGCATTCACGGACACTTTCTGGTGTGCATTGATGCTGTTGCCGCTGTAAATGAATTTGATGCTGGTTTGCTTTTCGATGCGGGCGAGGACGTTTTTGACCTGTTCCGACTGCATACTCAGCGACACCTCCCGCCGGAGGATTTCCTGCGCCCGGGTTTCGGCCGCAAAGGAAAGCCCGCAGAAAAGCACCGAGCACACCAGCTGAACGACAGTTATTTGCATAGCACGAATCAATAACCGTTTGACGGATATGGTTTTTTGCATAATTTTAAAATGTTTTTGATTTGTAAGAGACTCAGGAACAATCGATATCCGGTCCGGAATTGGCGTTTCGGTCGGATGTTGTCAAGGCCAGTAATGCTCGCAACATTATTGGCTTTTTTTGTAGGTCAGCGTTTAGGCATAGGCAAGGGTCTTGAAGGTTGGGAAAAGTCGATAGGGTCTGGTGTGGTCAGATGATGCTGCATGAATCGCAATCATTTCGGGCACCCGTCACCGTTGACAAAAAACGTCGTCCCGCGCAGTTCATAGCTCGCATTCACCGATTTACAAATGAAACGGAGCTGGGTATGCAGCGGCAGGCCGGTGATGTCGCCTGTGAAAATGCAATTGTTCAATGCGGGGTTTTCGACGACGATCTCGACGTCGTAGGCCTTTTGAAGTGCTGTCAATACCGTTTGCAACGCGGATTCCTCGAATGCAAATTCGCGTTGCTGGACCGACGGTTCCACCAGAACCGGTGCTTCCACCAGCTCGGGGACAAGCTTTTTGGCTTCCTTGTCAAATGTAATTTTCTGATTGGGTCGTAAAATCACGCCATTCCGCTTTTCCGCTGATTTTTCCTGATTTTCATACACCGAAACCTTGCCGCTCAGGACCTGTACTTCGATCGTTCGCTCGTTGCCGAACGATGTGACTTTAAAGCTCGTACCCAACACTTGCGTCACCAGCGAGCCCGAGTAGACGAAGAAGGGTCGCGAGGTATCGCGTTTGATATTGAATATGGCCTCGCCTTCCAATTCGACCTGCCGGTTTTTCGGATCGAAATGTCGGGGATAGCGAAGCGTACTTTCTTTCCCGAGTGTAATCACAGAGCCGTCTTCCAGCGTCAGCGACTGCTCCGCACCCGTTGTATTTTTCAGGACCAGATGATCTTTTAAATGGGTCTTAACCCGTTGCATGGGGTTGGCTTGGCCTATCAAGCGGGTATCTGACGCGCTAAACATCCCGGGCCTGAACAGGTACAGTCCCATCGTGAGAAGCACTGCCGCGGCAATAGCCATTCCGATCCGCAGAAAAGGCCGGTTCCAGCCCGGCGACGGCAATGCGTTCTGCCGGATCCTGTTCCAGATTTTTCGCCCGGTTGCCGTTTGCTCCCCGCCCGCGAGCGGTGCCTGTGCATGCGCATGTACTCGTTCCGACCATTCAAGCACCTGCCGCTCTTCTTCGGGGCTGCAATTGCCGGCCAGGTATTTTTGTAATAATATGTCAAACTCGTGTTGATTCATTGTTGATGTGGTTTCCAGGCTAATGATCTGAATTATAAACCCTGAGTTGATCTTTCAGGACTTTGAGGGATTGGGTAATGTGGTACTCGACACCCTTCTCGGACAAGCTCAGGCGTTCGGCGATATCCTTTACCGATTGGTTTTCGAACCGGCTGAGCCGGAACACTTCGCATGTTTTCTCGGGCAGCTTTTTCATCACCTCGTCGACCGCCCGTGAAAGATCTTCGAAGCGAACGATCTCTTCCGTGCCGTAGGATTGGCGTATTTCATTCAGGATCAGATATTCCTGATATTTTCGCTGGGTAATGCAGGATTTGATGTAGTTGGTAATGCGGTGTTTCATCGAAACCACCAGGTAGGCTTTCAGATGGCGGATAAAAGAGTCTTCGCGTTTGTGCCAGAGGTTTTCGAAAACATCCTGCACCAGCTCTTCGGCCTCCTCCCGCGTGCCGGTTTCCTGAAACGCGATACCGAACAGCCGGTACCAGTATCTGGAATAAATTTCCTCGAAGGCACGTGCGTCCCCCTGTTGCAGGAATTCTACCAGCTGTTCGTCGGTAAAGCGTTTGTACATAGGTTTAGGAATATCATTGCACATAGATAGGCAACTAACCCCGTAAAAACCCTAGACGGAATTGTAAAAAATTTTGAGAAAATTTTTTATTGGAGAATTTTGTTCGGTGATTTTAACTTTTCAAGAGAACAATACTGGCAAGAAGAGAAAACTCAAAAAATTTGCAATTCAAGGCATACAGATGATGCCTGCAAACTGGCTCATAGGCAATATGAGTGTAGTCTTGTACCGTTTCAGGTCCAGAAGATCCTTGTCTCCCGTTACCAGGAAGTCTGCGGCGCAGCTATCGCAAATACCTAGGAGATAATTGTCGTTGGGGTCTCTTACAATGTCCGGAAAAGTGGGGCAATCCACCTGATGTGCATGCGATCGTCCGAATTCGGCAAGTCGTCGCACATGGGCATGCGGGATATATTTTCGGAATCTCGGTTGAGAAATTACCCTTTCAAACTCTCGCAGCAACTCGTTTGAATAGTATACTTTTAAAAGCGGATTTTTTAGGATAGACTGAAATAATGTACGTCTCGACTGACGGCTAATGCAAGCCGATACATACCAATTGACATCCAGTACTACATTAAACTTGCTTTCGTCTCTCATTACGATACGCATCGATTTCCTGCTGAATTTCATCTTCGGTTATCGGAACGTCTGGCAATAAGGCATCAAGTTCATCGAAAAGCTCGTCAGCCATTTGCATCTGTATTTTTCGTGCAACGATCAGCTTTTCATCCTTGCTAAGGGCCTCAAACCCCTCCATTATTTCAAACGGTGTCATAGCTCGTTACCTTTTCGTGATAAATCAAATTTACATTTTTGCAGCAATCTTTAGAAATCCGATTTTCAAACGGTTGAGCGAATGGCCTACTTTTTTCTAACTTCCTGAAAACCTGCTGACACAGGGCTGTCACAGGTGCCAGTTAGCTTTGTATCAGCATCAAACCAAAAACCTTTAACAAACATGGCCGGAACAACATCACTCAGAGGATTCGCAACTGTTAACTTTTACGCAGCCGATTTGGATGCTGCCAAAAAGTGGTATTCAGGAGTATTCGAAATGGCCCCTTACTTCGAGAAGCCGGGTTACATCGAGTTCCGCGTGGGTGACTATGAGCATGAAATGGGAATTATTGATGCCAAATGGGCACCTCCCGGTGCGGCAGGCGTACCTGCGGGAGCGATCATTTACTGGCACGTCGATGATGTAGAAGGAGCGTACCAAAGATTGCTCGAACTGGGCGCTACGAGTTATCAGCCGGTAATCACCCGCGGCGAAGGTTTTGTGACGGCCTCGGTCGCCGATCCATTTGGCAACATTCTGGGAATCATGTTCAACAAGCATTATTTATCGGTCGTCAATGGAAACTAAAAACGGCATCGAAGCCATCCCGGCACCGTCCAGCAACGAATGGCGCGCGTGGCTGGCCAAAAACGGCAGCAAGAAAGACGCCGTTTTCCTGATCATCTACCACAAAGACAGCCCCACGGCCAGCATCGGCTACAAAGAGTCCATTGAGCACGCGTTATGCTATGGTTGGATCGACAGCAAGGCGATCAAGCGCGACGACGGGAGCTTTTACCTCACCTTTACGAGGCGGAATCCGAAAAGCAAATGGAGCACCGTCAACAAGGAACGTGCCGCGCGGATGATCTCCGCCGGCCTCATGCGTGCGGAAGGACAAGCGATGATCGACCTTGCCAGGGAAACTGGTGCCTGGGACGCTCTCGAAACGGCTGGTAACGCGGTCATCCCCGAAGATCTGCAAAATGCATTCGACGCCAACCCGGCGGCATTTGAGAATTTCGAAAAGTTCGCGCCTTCGTCGAAACGACTGATCCTGGAATGGATTTTGAATGCCAAAAGACCGGAAACACGCGACAAACGCATTGCGCAATCGGTGGAGATGGCTGCGCGTAACGAACGCGCCAACCACCCGTGGTAACAATTACGTCAGGCGCGTTCACCTGTGAGTACTCACGAACGAAACGCTATGAACAAATCCAAGTATCATTTCAAACCCGTCGATCGCAAAACCTGGCCCGACCTCGAAAAGCTTTTTGAGGGCAGAGGCGGTCCGAGCTATTGCTGGTGCATGGCCTGGCGCGAGCTGGATAAGGACGACCGAAGCAGCAATAAGGCGAAGAAAAAAGCATTAAAGAGCCAAGTCGACGGCAAAATTCCCATTGGCCTCATCGGTTACCACGAAGGCGAACCCATTGCCTGGTGCTCCGTAGGCCCTCGCGAAAGCTTCCGCGACCTCGGTGGCGACGACAGCCTCGAAGGCGTATGGTCAATCACCTGCTTCTTTGTCCGTCGGGACCACCGCAAAAACCGCCTCACGGAACAGATGATCACCGAGGCTACGCATTATGCCAAGAAGCAAGGCGCCAAACACGTCGAAGCCTACCCTGTCAACCCCGATTCGCCGAGCTACCGGTTTATGGGTTTCAAGCCGTTATTCGAAAAAATGGGCTTTGGTTACCGGCAAAAAGCAGGTTCCCGGCGGCATGTGATGGTGTCCGGTCTTTGAAAATTCTGCTTTTTCGCGAAACTTTTCCGACCATTGATACCTTTGCAAACAGGAATGCCTGCATTCTTTGGTCCATAACCCCAAACCAACCATGTCCGTCCCAGAACTCACCGGCTTGCAAAAACGCGCTTCGAAGTACATCAACAAGGCCATTTCCTACCAGATGCGGCCTGGTGAAGTGATTGAAGGGTATTTTTCAGGTTTTGACCCGAACTCCACTGACCGGGCAGTAATCCAGATGTCGAACGCGGCGGATAAAACTACTTTGCCTTTGATGACGGTTTTGAACTATTTTGAGGGGGTTGAGGATGATGAGGATTCTTAATTTGCGAATTTCAGCCGTTTGAAAATCGGATTTGGTAGGCGCTATCTTCTTTTTGTACATTACGACGTGACACTAGTTTACGCAATAATGTTATCGAAAGTTCATCGCGTAAATCAGACGAACAATTCTTTCAAGTGCATTGAGGTTATTTGTCGGGCGCTTCCCGAATACCACCTCATCTGTTGAAAGGCACTTGAAGGGGTTCATTAGAGTGAACCTTTGAAAATTGCCCCGCTAAAAATGACCACAGCCAAAGAGATTGCAGAAAAATATATATGGAAGTTGCGAGGAAACGAGTTTGCGGAACGTTTTGCAAATGAGATCATTCAGTATGCCATAAAAGCTATTCTTCAAAACAGGACAATTATTAAAGCCAAGAAAGCACCTCCTCAAATTATTGAGTATCTGCCAGTTGAAATACAGAAAACTTGGCCCTCCGCTAATTCAGATTCACCGCTGGAAATCGCCCTCCGGTATGTTGATCATTCCCTCGGACGGCGTGCGGAAGATGATCTGGAAAAGGAAATTGTGCAGTATGCCCAAACTGCGGTCACAGAAGATCGCCTTTTAATCAAAGCAAATAATGTGTTGCCGCATTTGGTCATTTATCTTCCGCTTCCCTTGCTTGAATAATGTGGAAAGGCCTCCGGAGTGTACGAACGAAGGCCGGAACTTTCACCCTACCATCATTTCTTCCCCAACGGCACTTGCGCCGTCGTCCTTAAATACGCAATCAGTTCCGTAACCTCTTTCTCCGAAAGATTATCCAGCAGCCCCGTCGGCATCATCGATGACGGCGTCACTTCCCGCGTCTGAATGTCGGATTTGTTAATCGCCACGGCATCCTGCCCGACAATGCGCAGGGTCAGTTGCCGATCCGTTTCCTTCGCGACGTTACCTACATACGTCCGTCCGTCGCGGGTGGTGATGACGACCATTTTATAATCGTCCTGGATTTCGCCGCTCGGGTCGAGGATGTTACCGAGCAGGTAGTCGAGGTTGGCGCGGTTGGAGCCGGTGAGCTCGGGGCCTATAATGCCACCTTCACCATAGAGTTTGTGACAAGGGGCGCAGGTATTCTGGAAAACCATTCTCCCGTGGACTTTACTGGCATCGGATACAGCCTTGTCGCTGAGCAGGGTCCGGTATTTTTTATACGCTTTTTCGTCGAAAGCGACGTGGTCTATCGGTCCCCAAACTTCCACGAAACCACTACCGACCACGCGCCGGAGCTGGCGGGCGACGTAGGTGGGTACATGCTTCTTCGGGATCACATTCTTGGAAATGGCCTGTGTAAGCAGCCAGCCCGATTTTGGGCGGGAGGCGAGTGTTTGCACCGCTTCGGATTTTTCCTGTGCATTGAATTTCGGATAGGCTTCGATCAATTGCTTCGCCAAAGGCTCGCTGTCATAGCCGGCCACAGCACGGATCGTTTCGAGGCGAAGTGCATTGTCATTCAGCAATGCTGCGAGTTCGTTCTGAAGTTCCGGGCGCTGGCGGGCGGCGAGGGATCGCAATGCTTTTTTACGCTCTTCCAATGCGGCGGATTTGT
Source organism: uncultured Dyadobacter sp. (assembly GCF_946482605.1). Next base: position 135,161 of record NZ_CAMLSE010000007.1, read on the forward strand.
TCTTCAAGGTGGCTAATGCGGTTTTCGCGGATTCGGTGTCGCCAAAATGGCGGCCCAAGTCGGCGGCTAGCTGGGTGGTCGGCTTGTCAGCTACTTTGAGTTTGGCATAAACTGCATTCCAGTTTTCCGGGGTTTTAATGTCGGTGCGTCCTTCGAGGCCGTCGCGCATTCCGGTGAGCAGGTCGATACGATTGGCAGTGGATTTGCCTAATGCTGCAACCAATGTGTTAATCTGATCCGCATCCACGAGCCGGCGGGCGATGAATTGGGTTACCATCGGGATTTGGCTGGTTGCGGCCAGTTCCAGTGCTTTGGCTGGACTATCTTTTACCAATGGCTCCAATCCAAACCAGATCATCTTTGGAAGGTTATGATCCTGCGCATCTTCCGAGTGACCGAGCAGTCCCTTGATAATGCTCCATTTCGCATTCGCATCGACGCGTGCCAAGGCCGACGCCAGATAAAGCCGCACGACAGGCGACGCGTCATTCACCGCCATTTGCGCGAACTGACTGACAATCTCCGTCGAAGGTTGCGCGTCTTCACACAAAAACTGGATCGCCCAGGCACGTACGTGTGCGTCCGCGTCCGACAGGGCTTGTTTCAATGTAGCGGCGTCCAGGTTACCCGTCACTTTCAATGCCCACATGGCGCGGAGGCGGTTGTCGGCATTGTCTTTGGATTGATATAATGCATTTAATTTTCCAACCGCTTCCGCCGAGATCTTACCGTCTACGGCCCGGCCTTGCAGGATTACCCGTGCCCGACGGGCGTGCCATTCGCTTTTGCTGGTTTGTAATGCAACCAATTCGACGTCGGATAGTTTGTTCAGGTCATCGTAGCGGCCTTTCCAGTTTTCGGCCAGGGAGTTTTTGGGCATTACCCTGAAAATCCGGCCGGTCTCGGAGTTGAGCACATCGGAACCGCAAATGTCGGCATCGTGCCAGTCGAGGATGTACATACCTCCCTCGGGCCCGATTTCCATGCTGAAACCGACCCATTGGGCGTTGTTGGCCATCAGGAAATCGTCGCTATGCTTGCCGGTGAAGCCGGAGCCTTTGGGAATCAACGCATCCGAAAGAATGCCGTGCTCGTGAATATTGGCCATAAAAATCTTCCCGCGCTCGGAGGCCGGGAATGCGTCCGAAAGGTAGATGCGTGCGCCTCCGTGCGCCGAGCGGTGGCTGTGGTCCGCGATGGTTTTAATATCATTATACACATACGGATTGAAATGCTGCCCGCCCTGGCGGTGGTAAATGCCTCCCGGCACGACATGCCACAAATGCGGGATTACACAGGCGGTAATAAAAAGCTGCCCTTTTGCGTCATAATCGATTCCCCAGGGATTGCTGAAACCATGCGCCACCACTTCAAATTTCTTTTTGGTCGGATGGTACCGCCACACACCGCCATTGATATCGACGCCATCCTCGACTTCGATATGCTCCGGGAATGGGTCCTGATGTTTGTATAGCTTACCTTTTCCTACGGGCCTCCCCACTTTGGAAGGAGTTGCGAAGCCCTGCAAACCGTACAGCCAGCCATCCGGACCCCAATGAAAACTGTTGAGGGTTTCGTGCCGGTCGCGGATGCCCCAGCCGGTGAGGCGAACCTCGATATCGTCCATATCGGCTTTGTCGTCGCCATTTTTATCAGGCACAAAAAGGAGGTTCGGCGGCGCACCCACAAACACCCCCCCAAAACCAACCGCCAACGCTGCCGGGAATGCGAGGCCCTCCATGAAAACCTTCCTGCTGTCGGCAACCCCGTCGTGATCGGTGTCTTCCAGGATCAGGATCCGGCTGGTACCTGCATTCGAAAATCCTTTTCCGCGCGATTCGTAGTCCTTATTTTCTGCGATCCACATCCTGCCGCGATCATCCCAGCAAAACGCCATCGGCTGCGTCATCATCGGTTCGGAGGCAAATGCATTAACCTGGTAACCCTCCTTGACCGTCATGGCCGCCACCGCCTCCTGCGCACTGAGGAACTTGGCTTCCCGACCCTCTTTCTGCGCTAGTGCCCAAAGTGCTGTGGTGTTATACTGCCCGGTATTGCCAATGAATTCTCCAAAAGTTTTATTGAGCTGAATATCATTCAGTTCACCTGTGTAAATGACCAGTTCGTGCTTAATAATCTCGGTTTCTCCTTTTTTGATATGCCAATCACCTTTGCGGGCACGCGCGGGGCCAGCGCCCAGCTGACCGTCCACACGCCAGGTTTGGGGATACCCTTTATTTCCCGGATGATCCAGAATGGCAATGTGCGCCAGGTCGGTACGGCCCGGTACCTGCATGCCGATATCCACCCACATTGCAGCCTGTCCTTCCGCCTTTTCGTTTTTCTGGCGGGCCGCATTGATTACTTCTCCTTTAATCCCTTCTTTCCAGGGCATGCGCACAAAAAGACCGCCGTAGTCATATTTCCCTATCGTGACATCGGTTTGCGCCTCACCGTTCCATTCCAGGTCGAGCAGGTATTTGCCGTCCTTTATCCGCATCGACCAGTTTTGCGTTTCGGTCAGCACGGCGGCACCGGTCGAATCGAGCAAGTTGTAAACCGTCTGCCATTTGACTTCCGTGCCCTTTCCTTCGATAACTTTCGCCGAAACCCTCTTCCAATAACCATCACTCGGGTGGTGGAAATAGTCGCGGCCATTCACGCGGGTGTAACCCCAGTAAATGCCCGTTTGGTGCTTGTGGTGGCCGGGACTATACTCGGTAAGCACGCCCTTGCCGTCGGGTGCGACGATTGGGTGCAGGTAAGGACGGAAATCGGCCTTCGCATTTTGTGTGAGAACAGGTTTGGTTTCGTTTCCACGGAAAATGCTGATGGTTTCGTCTTTTTCGTTCTGCACGGCACGCAACGCAACAGCTTCGGGCGCGACCGCAACATGCTCCGGATCCGGGGAGCGGAAATCATAACCAAAATTTAACAGTACAAAAACGAAAAACAGCGGTAAAGACCTGAGCAAGTTCATGAGCAGATTTCCTGGGTTTTAGGATTAATTACGGATGCATTATGACCATCCGTCTATAAGGAAGTAAGTAAAAATCACCGCATAATTACTCTATACCTGCCTCGAAAACTGCCCGGGAGCGCTTGTATTTAAGGATAATTACATAACTTTAGGGTACTACTTCCGCATCAACATCCCAGCCATGACCTCGTTCAAACTGTTCATCCTCTTCATTGTGATCACCATGCTGCAACATCGTGGAATCATCTACCGGACAGGCTCCCGAAAACCGATACGCGTGTTCAATCCGACCCTCGACGACCTGAACAGCTCCCGCCCGGGAAGCCTGTTTGGTACCTGGCGACTGTATGGAACCCACGCGGTAGACCCGTCGGTAGTGGATAATAATGGACGCCCGGCCCAGCACGAGACGAGCAAGGACAATAAAATGCTGATGTCGTTCTTTCCCGACAGTACTTTCACACGTGTAAGAACCAATGGAGAATATGCCGCAGGCAAATGGGCATATGATTCCGCCAACCACTCCGTGTTCCTCACCGCCAACCGCAAAACCGAAGAAATATCCATTGCATTCGACTATGCAGCCAACGGTCTAAAGCTGATGAACTTCGAATTTTCGCCCGGTAAGAACCTCTCTTTTATCGAATACGGAAGCAAACTATCCAGATACCAGGATGATCCCTATTTTGGCGGCAACAACCAGTGGCGGATCAAACCAACCAGCCCCGAAACCGATCAGCAGATCAGGAACAGGCTGTTGAACTATCTCGCACATACGTCATACATCCTCAAAAGCGCGCAGATCCGCGAGCAGGATTACATTTCATGGGAATTTTCCGAGGGCATCGTACGGCTTTACAATGTGGGGATCGGCGTGGTCGCCAAAGACAAGATTCCGGCAAGCTGGCTGGGCTCATTCTATTCCGTCGAAGAAGCCCACAAGGCGTACGCCATTTTTGAGGACTACCTTTTAAAGGGAAAACACAAGAAGTACCAGAGCGGTAACTGGGTGAGGGATGATCTTAACATCCTAGTGGATATCCGGCAGGGACTTAGCAAAAAATAAGGTGCGAAGCTACCCGCTTCGCACCAGCATTACAAGATGTAGAAGCGGTCGGGCTGGTAAGCCATAGGTACCTGTGTATCTTTCATCATCTGCTTCAAATCACGCTCGATGTTACGTGAAATCGAGAGTACCGGCGTATCAGTCGGTTTATTCTCGAAAGGATCCTGCAAATGAATCGCCATTTTTTCGATCAGGAAGAAGCAGGCTGTGATCACAATCAGTACGGGCACCATCAGGAAGCCGAACAATTGCACCAGTCCGAATGGCAGCAACAGAATGAAAAAGTGCAGCGCCAGATGAATGTACAGGCTGTAAGTAGATGGAAAAACGGTATTCTTGATCCGCTCCGACTTACCCATATGATCGCACAGGCGCGTCAAGGTCTGATCCAGCTCCACCTGCTGATAGGGGTTTACCCAACCTTGCTTCAATGCATTATTGAGGTCACGGGCGTGAAGCTGAATAAGCCCGACATGCTTGTTGTCATAGTCTTTCAGGTATTCCACCTCTTCGTCGGACACAAACTTGCTGATCAGCGGCATCGGATCGTCTTTTCTCAGCCCTTTACCGAGCCCGTAACACCAGGCGATCTGTCTGTTGATCATCCGCTTCTTGAAACCGTCGATACGCTCCGGATCCAGGGGGTCCTCCATCAGCGAAAGTATCTGCCGGGCAAGCGTCCGCGAATCGTTTACGATAGCGCCCCAGATGATTCGTGCCTCCCACCAACGATCGTAGGCCTGGTTGGAGCGGAATGCGAGTAACAAGGATATGATCGTACCCAATACGGTTGGAACCGTCATGGGGATGGATATATTGGTGATATGAAAGTTCTGATAGATGATTTCAATGGTGACACCGTAGATGGTCACGAACAGAATTTCATATTTGATCTTTCCGAAAATATATCGGATGGGGATGTTCTTTTTGAGAAGCATAATTCACGAATCTTTACCTTTTTCACAATCTCATTTGATATAAGCGTCTACCGGTAGTTGTCCAGGCCAGCCAGCGCCGATACCTGCACCATGTCGGTGTTGATCATAGGGTAGCCGGTCTTTTTGAGCACCGGCAATGCATCCAGGCTGTTTTTGGTCAGTTTGGGAATACCATACTGTTCCGAATAAGCTACCAGGTCGGTTTCGTAGTATTCCAGGAAGTTCTTCAAAAGCGCGAGTTTGCTTCCATAGAAGAAATCGACTTTAATGCTGCTGAGCTTATCCGAAAAAGTGTCTTTCAGGATCTTACAATCCTCCCAGAAATCTTCCGGCACGAGCTCATACTCCTTCTCGCGGTAGGTGGCGAAAAGTAAATCCTGGATGTCGTCGGCCACGTGGAAAAGATGGGTGAAAACCACCCGCACGTCGTCCTGAATGTCTCTTACAATGGCCTCGGCAATCTGAATGCCTTCATTCGTAAAGTCTGTTGGGATCACTACCGTTCTCATATTAATGCTGTCGGTTTGTTTAACAAAGCGTTGATTTTCAATTGACAATGCAATGTTACCGTGCAGACATTAGGGCTGATTAAAAGCCCGGTTATAATACGGTGAGAGAGTTATTAGAACGGGATGAGAATGTTAAAATGAGATAAGAGAAGCTAAAAATACCTGAACGGAAGGTAGGTGATGAAGCGTGTTCCCTCCCCTACGCGGCTGTGCACCTCCGCCTTGCCCTGGTGCATGCGTATGATATTGTGCGCCAGGGGCAAACCGATTCCATAACCCTTATACCTGGCAGTATTGGAAGCACGGAAAAAAGGCACAAAGATCTGCCCGATCTCCCTGTCGGGGATACCTATGCCTTCGTCCACGATTTCCACAATGACATACATCTGGTCGGCGTGAATTTCAATACGGACCGGCTTGTTGTCGGAATACTTGCAACTGTTCAGGACAATGTTTGTAAATGCTGCTTTCAGAAGTGCAAGATTCCCGTTCACGGCAAGTTTGCGTTCATCTTCCGGCAGGTCGTCGAAATTGATACTCACCTTGTTATCTGGGATAATGCGGTCTGCTGCCTCCTTCACAGAAAGGATCAGTTCGTCGATCCGCACCTCCGTCCATTGCTCTTTCTTACCGTCGAAGCCGGTCTGGGCAAGGCTCAGCATGCTGCCCGTCAGGTGTTCGAGCTTTTCTACTTCTTTGTAAATATTAAGAAATGATTCTTTGGCAGCCTCCGGCAATCCCGGCGTCGACATGCCCAGCTCCGCCTCCCCGCTGACGATCGTCAAAGGCGTTTTGAATTCATGGGAAGCGTTACTTACAAAGTTGTTCTGCATTTCAAAAGTCACTTCCAGTCGATCGAGCATATCGTTGAAAGTCCTTGAAAGATCCTCCACATCGTCTTTGGTTTCTTCTACCACCAGCCGCTGGTGCAGGTTATGTGCGTTGATACCCCTCACATTGCGGATAATGCGGCGAATGGGCCTGAAGATCACGTCTGAAAACAGCTTTCCAAAGGAAAATACAAACAACATGGCGATGAAAAAACCGATCAGCAGCAGGTTTTTGAGGTTCGCCATCTCCTCCATTCCGTAAAGGTCCAATGCCGACGAAACGACCATGATCTTTTTGCCCTCGCGCGCAACGCGCATGACCACGTAGGAGGTGTCGTGGCTGAAAAACCGGGCTGGAATCGTCCCTTCGGCGGCCTCATAGAATGACGACGGTAATGCCAGCCGCTTTTTCCCAGCGTCATCCAGCGGATCGGGCAAAATGCGGTGCTTCTCATACGGCAGGCTCCCAAGATGCCGCTCCTTGATGTCGTAGTAAATGGACGTGAGCGACTTGTTCTCCTGCAATGCGGCATGCCCCACAATGTCGGAGCGCACTTCCAGCCGGTGAAAAAAACTCCCGGAAATACTTTCAGAAGCAAAAAAATAGACAAACATGCTCAATGCGAGAATAATGCTTGCCGAAAGGCCTGTAAAAATAAGTGCAATCTTATTTTGTATCTTCATACGACTGGCGGATCACATAACCCATCCCGAACACGGTATGGATGAGCTTGACATCATGGTTCTTGTCGATTTTCTTGCGCAGATAATTGATATAAACATCCACGACGTTAGTGCCGAGGTTAAAATTGATATCCCACACATTTTCAAGTATTTCCATACGATTGAGCACCCGATTGGTGTTCGAAAGCAGGTATTCCAGCAGGCGGAATTCGGTGGCGGTCAGTTCGATGGTCTGCGTGCCGCGTTTAACGGTCTTCGTTACCTTGTCGAGCACGAGGTCTCCAAGTGAGAGAACCTTTTCGTTTTTCTCCTTTTCAGGCTCTTTACTTCTGCGGACAAGGTTCCGTAGCCTAGCTTCGAGCTCCGCCAGTTTGAATGGCTTCGTCATATAGTCGTCCGCACCGGCGTCCAGTCCGGAAACGATATTTTCAGTGGTTCCAAGCGCTGTCAGCATCAGGATCGGCGTGGTGACCTGCGCATGACGTGCCCTCCGGCAAACCTCCATTCCATTGATAATGGGGATCATTAGATCCAGTATGATCACGTCGAATTGGTGTTGCAATGCCATTTGCAACCCCGATTGCCCGTCCATAGCCACGGTGATTTCGTGGCCATTAGCAGAAAGGCTTCGCTGGATCACAGATATCACACTAGGCTCGTCTTCGATGAGCAAGAGCTTCATCGGCAATTTTGATAGCGGCATTTCAAACGTTTTTTCCCTGTAAGGTATGAAAAAACAGCGTCGGAGCGTAATCTGCCAACGTTTCCAACAATATATCCGTTTTAATCTGTGCGATTTCGTGCTAAATTGTAAACATATTCTCTACCCAACGTTCCGAAACTTTGATAACACTGCTACACCGCGCTATTCATCGCTGCAAAATCCGGACAGGCCCCCTGACGATGGCCGTCGTCCTGATGTTTTTCTCAATTTGCCCCCTGCTTGGGGCCGATTTTAAAGTCGTATTAACCGGCAACACCGCTGACTTGAAAAACCCGTCCGACATTTTCCCGGTCATCGAAAACTACCTCGCCCAGCAGCCGGGCCCGGTACTTTGGGTGATGAACGGCGATGTTTTCCCCGAACTATGGACCGCCGACCAGGCTGTTGAATGGAAGAAAAATGCAATCGCGCTGCTCGACCGTGCCCCGCAGCTTCACATCCTCATCAATCAGGGCGACCGGGATTGGCTGGACTCGGGCAAAAAGGGATGGGAAAGGATTCTGGCCCTTGAAAAAGCATTGGAAAAAGAAAAGCATCAGCGCTTCCAGCTCTTCTTCGGCCATGGCTGCCCAGGCCCCTGGACGGTATCATTCCCGCTGCTGGAAGTGGTCGTTATTAATTCCCAGTGGTGGAATCATCCTTTTGAAAAGCCCACTCCTTCATCCGATGCCTGTTCCATTGCCGATACCGACAACTTCGTCGAAGAGCTGGAAGGTATCCTGGACGACACCAATAATAAAAATGTGCTGCTGCTCTCCCATTTCCCGATCGAATCTTCCGGCAATTATGGCGGTCGCTTTTCCGCAGGTTCTTACCTGGCACCGCCACTGGTCGGCAGCGCAAGGGTCGCGTTCAGACAAAACATCGGCACCCCGAAAGACATTTCCAATGCGCGCTTCGGTGTGCTCCGATACAAACTGAGCGGCATTTTAAGGGATTATTCTTCCGTAATCCTCGCAACAGGCCACGAAAGGAGCCAGTCGGTTATCCGAAAAGACAATAACTTTTATATCAACAGCGGCGGCATCGCAGGCGGAAGCTATCTTGCGCGCTCCAAAAGAGCTTCGCTTGCCTCTTCCGGCCGTGGCCTTATCGAGCTTACCTACCGGGAAAATGGCGCGGTGACTTACCAGCATTGGGAACTGAACGATCGGCAGATCGTGAAGAAAGAAAGGGGCAATCTATTTGCATCGGCCTGCGAGGCCGATTCCGACGGCATTAAAAACACACTATTTCAGCCTTGCAATCCCGTGATCAGGCCTTCGGATAAAATGGAAAGCGACCATTCCGGCACCGCTAGCGTTGCAGCAGGAAGTGAGTACGCCAGCAAACGTTTCAAGGAAAAATGGTTGGGTAAACATTACCGTGATTCCTGGACAGTGCCCGTAAAAGTCCCCTACCTCAACATGGACACGACATTCGGCGGACTCATCATTGCCGGAAAAGGCGGCGGCCGGCAAACCACCTCCTTAAAACTGGTTGCCGGGAATGGAAAAGAATACGTTTTCCGCTCGGTAGACAAGGATCCTTTCCGTGCGCTCGCCTACGAGCTGCGTGGAACGGTGGTTTCGCAGGTCCTCAAAGACCAAACCTCCACCCAGCAACCATACGGGGCCATGGCCGTAGCCCCCTTGCTCGATAAAATCAACATTCTGCACGCCTCCCCGACATTGTATGTGCTCCCGAAAGACAGTAAACTTGGTGCGTTCAGGGAAAACTACGGGAACCTATTTGGAATGCTGGAAGAGCGCCCAACCGACAAAATTGACAAGTCAGGCATCTTCGGAGGTGCCAGGGACATTGAAAAAAGCTTCAAACTCTTTAACAAACTCTATCACGACCATGACAACCGGGTCGATCAGCACGAATTTGCCCGCGCACGGATCTTCGATCTCTGGATCGGAGATTGGAGCAAGCATGAAGACAACTGGAAATGGGCAGGTTACAAAACCAAATCCGGTGAAACTTACCGCCCCATCCCACGCGACCGTGACCATGCATTCTCCCGCTGGGACGGCATTATCCCCTGGCTCGCCGACCGCGAATGGGGAATGCCCAATGGCGAAAACTTTGGCGACCGCATTAAAGGCCTCCGCAGCCTGATGTGGCAGGCCCGACACCTCGATAGGTTTGCAGGCAGTGAACTCACCAAAACCGACTGGATACAGGCTGCGAAAGAAATCCAGGCGGCCATTACCGATCAGGACATTACTGCCGCAGTGCACAATATGCCTTCCGAGATCTATGTGAAGGATGGTCGCGAAATTGAACGGAAGCTTAAAATACGCATGAAGGATTTGCAACAATACGCCGCCGCATACTACCTTCTGCTGGCAAAGGAAGTGGATGTGGTAGGCTCCAATAAAGCTGAATATTTTAGAGTAAACCGCCTGTCTGATGGAAAAGTCAAAGTCGGGATGTACGATGTAAAAAAGGAAAGCCGGCAGCCGGATACGACTAAAATTTACTACGAAAGGCTTTTCGATCCGTCGGAAACAAAGGAAATCCGGCTCTACGGTCTTTCAGGCGACGACGTGTTTGACCTGGAAGGTGAATCTAAAAAATCCATCCTGGTACGGGTCATCAGCGGCGATGGCAACGACTACTTCTCCGACAAATCCAACGTCCGAAGCGGAGGCAGGCAAACCCTTGTATATGAAAAAGGCGACAAATCACATAATGAGCTGGGTGTGGAAGCCAGACAGATGAAACGCGTCGATGCACGCTACTACGATTATGATCGCAATGCATTCAAGTACAACACCTATCTGCCCATCGCATTGCTCACCTACAATCCGTTTGTAGGTTTTGCCGTGCACGGGGGCGTTACTTTTACGCGTCAGCATTTCGGCAAACCCGATTTCAGCGCCAGGCACTCGCTAAGCGCATCGGTAAGTGTGAAAGGCAATTATGATTTCAGTTACAGCAACCAGTTCCGGCAGTTGATCGGCAAATGGGATGGCATTTCGCAGGTCTCCGTATCGAGGCCGCTGAACTACAACTTCTTCTTCGGTGTCGGGAACGATACGCCCAAAAACAACGACCTTCCCTCCAACTATTACAGGACACAATACAACTCCTTTGCGGTTTCGGCAGGTCTGCTCAAACAGTTCTGGAATCAGAGTAAAATTGAAATCAGCGCCAATTATGAACTGGACGAGGGTATCAAGCGAAACAACAGCTACCTCGCCGATCATCCCGATATATTCGGCGTCGGGCAATTGCATCTCGTTTTCGCGAAAGGAATTCTGAACCTCGATTTCAGAGACCGGATAGCGCTGCCGGAGCGGGGTTTCCGTGTCCAGCTTACACAGCAGGCGGGCCACGTCTCCCAATCCAAAAACGATCTCGCGTCGATCTCCGAACTGGAACTGGAACAATACTTTTCAACGCATCAGAAAAACCCGCTCACCCTGGGGTTGCGGTTAGGGGGAGGCATTGCCAAAGGTCAATTGCCTTTCTACAAGCTCTTCTCCCTCGGCCAGCTCAACGACCTGCGCGGATTTAAACGAAACCGCTTTACGGGCGAATCCAAAGGCTTCCTGAACACTGAACTGAGATGGCAGCTCACTGAAACGCAGAACACTTTCATTCCACTTAAAATGGGTGTCAGAGCATTTTACGACTTGGGTCGGGTATGGGCCAAAGAGGATAAAGACAATGCAAATTACTGGCACCAGGGCTACGGCGGCGGTTTCTACATTACCCCTTTCCGTGAGCAGTTCGCGTTCAACATCAGCGCAGGCTCTTCCAGAGAGGAATCGCTGCTGGTCATGATATCAGTAGGAAGCTTTTTCAGATAGCGCGCGGAGCCGGGCAAACCGCCGGTCAGGAGCGTTTACGCTTCCTTCCCTGTACATATTCCCGGACCGCCTCACGCGTGGTATACCATACATTGCCCTCTTTATAGGCATCGATCTTACCCTGCCGCGCCAGCAGGCTCACGTACTCCTGCCCGTAAGGCACTTCGGGTTCCTCCACGACGCGGACAATCGGTTCATACTCATAATCATATCCCGGCAACGCATTTAAGTAAATATTCAGACTGCGCTCCAGCGCCTGCGTCATCAGGAGACAAAGCTTCTGGTAAGAACCTTTATTAGCCTGGCTCAAAGCCTCATAGTACTTTTTCCGGTCGTTTTTAAGAATGATCGCAGGCGGAAAACCCGCTCGCATCAGCAGCAGGTTCATAGCCAAACGAACCGTACGCCCGTTACCGTCGAAAAAAGGGTGTATCCATACCAGCTGGTGATGAAATACGGTCGAAAGCAGGATATCGTTCAGCCCGAGCGGATTGGAGTTAACAAAATCGACGAGTTGATCCAACAGATCAGGGACCTTTCTCGCATTGGGTGGTGTAAAATTCGCGCCCACGATCCGCACACCGGCATCCCGGATCCTGCCCGCAAAGTCATCCTCTATGCTCCGCAGCACCAGCCCATGCAGCTTCAGGATATCGATGCTTTCCAGCACATACCCAGGCCTTACGAGCGTGTAAAGAAGCTGAATAGCTTTCTCGTGGTTATGCGCTTCAAAATGCTCCCTGAGCGACTTCCCTTTAATGGTTATCCCTTCCTGCAATACCAGTTGCGTCTCACGCAGGCTCAGCGTGTTCCCCTCAATGCTGTTGCTGTTGTAGGTCCATTCCAATGCAAGCCCCTCCCGTATTTTGGCTAGCGCAGACGCCGGTATCGGCCGGCTGCTTTTAATGCGGTCGCGTTTTTCGTACAGCCTGTCGAAAACGGGCTGCATTTCCTGTAAGTCGGTGAGGTCGATTTCTAACACGCTACAAATATCGGATTTCCCGTTTTGTAATCCTATCCGATATTACGAATATCCACAAAAAAAGGGGAGAAACCTCTCCCCTTTTTAAAACCATCAATCAATCTTAACTGAACCGCTGGGATTCAATTACTTACTTCGTAGTTACACTCTTAAATTGAAGACCTACGATAGCTGCCTTTTGAGCTGCATTGTGGGTGTTGGTGTCAGTCGTATTTTTTTCTTTTTGTGGTGCAGGGCTATCCAGTGCGGGAGCCGATGCAGGCAACGTGTTGCTTACCACTGCAACTTTAACTTTTTCTTCAACTGTATATGTAGAATTATCGTTGGCATAAGCTGCGCTAGTCAGGGCCACCAAGGCTGCAACTAACATGTTTTTTGTATTTTTCATTGTTAATAGTGTTTACTGTTTCTCTTTGTGTTCTTGAATGTATTTCCAGTACAAATATACTACAATATTCTGAAAACAAACGTTCAACGAACATATTCACCATGTACAACAGGTGCCACTTTACCTGTAAAAGCGGCTTTTAGCCGTATCAATCATGAAAATATTATAGGATTATTTAAAGATATGAATTTAAAAAACAATCGTTTTGGCCCCGACAGCCCGGCAAAAGATTTTGCCTCTGATTTTCACATCGTTACCTTATTGTTAACTAACCTTGAAGACTTCCTTTTTCTGTGGCATTCTACCACCTAATCCAAATTTTATTCGGAGTGTATTATATCAATAGCCAAAATCACGAAAGAATTTCGGGTGCGAAGTGCGTTTGTGCGAAATTTTCTCAAAAAAATTTTTAATTTTTTTTCGCTTAAATGATTAACCGGCTTGTTTTTCCGTTCTGGCCAGGCTCTGCCTCGCTTTTTACCTTCCGCAAGGCTCCCGTTTTGCCGGGAAATTCTCGATAAAAATCGCCACCTTTGTCCCCTTTTAAAAACCGGCGGAACCCGACACACCCGGAGCCTGCTGACGCTTTAAAGCATCGATATGAAAGTTTGTATTGCCGAAAAACCCAGTGTAGCCAAAGACATTGCCCATGTAATCGGAGCCAGCCAGCGCAAAGACGGTTATTATGAAGGCAATGGATACCAGGTGACGTGGACCTTCGGCCATTTCTGTACGCTGAAAGAACCGCACGACTACACTGAGCGATGGAAGTCCTGGCGACTGGAAGAGCTGCCTATGATCCCATCCAGTTTCGGGATCAAGCTCATTGACAATGCCGGTGCCCTCAAACAGTTCGGCATTATCGAGTCGCTTGTGAAGGATTGTGAAGAAGTGATCAATTGCGGGGATGCCGGCCAGGAGGGGGAGCTCATCCAGCGGTGGGTGCTGCTAAAAGCTAAATGCAGCGTACCGGTGAAGCGACTATGGATATCGTCGCTGACGGAACAAGCTATCCGCGACGGCTTCGCCAAACTTCGTGACAGCGCCCAGTACAACAACCTGTATGCCGCCGGAAGCGCTCGGGCGATCGGAGACTGGCTGCTGGGCATGAATGCTACCCGTCTTTTTACCAAGAAATTCGGACAGGGGAAAATCGTCCTTTCGATCGGACGCGTGCAAACACCCACATTGGCACTTATCGTACAGCGGCAAAAGGAAATCGATGCGTTTGTTTCGGAAGAATATTGGGAATTGAAAACCATTTACCGCGAAACGGAATTTACGGCTACGATCGAACGCATTAAAAACGTAGAAAAGGCCAACAAGGGCCTCGCGTACTTACAACAGCATGATTTTGAAATTACTGCTTTTGAAAAAAAAGAGGGAAAGGAGGGCAACCCACGACTTTTCGACCTGACTTCCTTGCAGGTGGAGGCTAATAAAAAATACGGATACTCGGCAGAGGATACATTGAAGCACATTCAAAACCTCTATGAAAAGAAATTTGTCACTTATCCCCGGGTCGACACCACCTACCTTTCAGAAGACCTGCATCCCAAAGTAGAAGGCATTCTGCGCGAACTGACCTATTACAGCCAGTACACAGCCCCGCTGCTCTCCAATTTGCCCATACCGAAATCCAAAAATGTATTTGACGACAAAAAAGTAACCGATCACCACGCCATTATCCCCACAGGCGTGTTGCCGGTGCACGTAAGCCAGGAGGAAAAGCGCATTTACGATCTCATAGCCCGTCGTTTCATTGCTGTTTTTTATCCCGAATGTAGGGTATCCAACACCACAGTGCTGGGGATGGTCGGACAGGTGGAATTCAAAGCGACCGGGAAACAAATTCTTGAACTCGGCTGGCGGGAGCTCTACGTCAATGATACCGCATCGAAAAAAGAGACCGAGGAGGAAAAAGTGATGCCCATATTCGAGGTAGGCGAAAGAGGCCCTCACGAACCCCGCGTGCACCAGGGAAAGACCACCCCACCCAAAGCCTATACCGAGGCAACCCTGCTGAGGGCGATGGAAACAGCCGGAAAGCAGGTCGAGGACGAAGAAGTGAGGGAATTAATGAAGGACAATGGCATCGGCCGGCCATCGACCCGTGCAAACATCATCGAAACCCTGTTCAAACGCAGGTATATTGAAAAAAAGAAAAAGAATGTTGTAGCCACTCAGACCGGGATGGACCTGATCGACACCATTCAGAACGAGCTTTTGAAAAGTGCCGAACTGACCGGCCATTGGGAACGTAAGCTCCGGCTGATAGAAAAAGGCGAATATGCGATGGACACTTTCAAGCAGGAGCTGATCGAAATGGTGGTTAAGCTCACGCACGAGGTCAAAAACGAGCGTATGCGGTCGATTACCATCATAGAAGACGCCCCACCGCCGGAACCGGAAGAAAAGACCCGAAAAGAGCGCAAACCGCGCGAGCCAAAGGAAGAGATCTCCATCGAGAGCCTTCATTGTCCCAAATGCAAGGAACAGCTTTTAAAGAAAGGCAAAACCGCTTACGGATGCAGCAATTTCCAGGCTTGCGGCTTTAAGATCCCCTTCGAGTTTTTAGGTAAAAAGCTCACGGATAAACACATTTTTGAGCTTCTCAGTAAAGGCAAGACAGCCAAAATAAAAGGTTTGCAGATCCCCGGCAGCCCCGACCCCATCGACGCACGTCTGGTCATGAACGGCGACTTTAACTTCGAAGTCGGGTAGCCGTTACATCGGACTGTTGGTCGTTTCTACATAGGGCAGGTGAAATGTGATACCCGAGATCTGGCACAATGCCAGAAATTGGGAGAGTGTCGGCATTTCGCCCCGGTTCAGGATTTTATCGGATGACATGCGGGAAACACCTGCCTCTTCCAAAGCATTTTCCAGGTCGATCCCCTTTACTTTGACAATCTCCTTGATATCAGCGACCAGTTCCCTGGCTCTTGCTTCAAATACGGTGGTTTCCATTTATTGATGAAGTTTGGTTTCATGTGGTTTGATTCTAAAACCATGCCAAAACCTGTGAAAAGGGCAAAAATGCTCCGCGACTGGATGGCCTGACATTTGCTACGCGAAAAGTGAGTAGCTGAATGGCTTTTTTCGTGAATGAAAACCGGGATTCCGCAGTTGTGCTGTCATAGCCTTTAACAACATATATATAATGGATACAAACCAAACGACCGCCACTTTCAGGGTTGGCGGGGATATCGAGATCAACAGGCTGGGATATGGCGGCATGCAGCTTACCGGCAAAGGTGTGTGGGGTGACGCTCCGGACCGCCCGAATGCCATAAAGGTCCTGCGGGAAGCCGTGACCTCGGGTGTGAATTTCATCGACACCGCCGATTCATATGGCCCGCATACCAACGAAGTACTCATCGCCGACGCCTTGCATCCCTACCCTCAAAACCTGTTGATAGCCACCAAAGGCGGTTTCGACCGCACCGGGCCAAATCAATGGCGCATGAATGGGAATCCGGATCACATCAGGGAGGCCATAGACGGCAGCCTGAAACGGCTGAGAACAGATGTGATCGACCTGTGGCAACTGCACCGCATCGACCCAAGGTTCCCTGTGGAAGAAACGCTCGGGCCTGTCGCCGACGCGGTAAAAGCCGGAAAAATCAGGCATGTGGGGTTGTCGGAAGTGAACGTGGAACAGATCAGGCGCGCGCAGCAAACATTGCCTGTGGTGTCGGTACAAAACCTTTATAACCTGGGTAACAGGCAATGGGAAGACGTTCTGGACTTTACAGCCGCGCAGGGGATGGCGTTCATTCCCTGGTATCCGCTCGCATCGGGCCCTGAAAAGCTTCAAAGCAAAATTTCCGGCATCGCTGCAAAACACAATGCCACCACCGCGCAGATCGCATTGGCCTGGCTGCTGAAACGCGCTTCCAATATCCTGCTCATTCCAGGTACGAGCTCACTGAAGCACCTGGAAGAGAACATGCAGGCTGGCAGCATTACATTGTCCGATGAAGATTTCAAAGCGTTATCCTGATCACTTGGAAATATGCTGAGCTATCACAACAAAACTGTCATCGTAACCGGTGCCGCCAACGGCATCGGTAGCGTTGTGGCTGCGCATTATGCACGCCAGGGCGCCAGACTCGCACTATGGGACCGAGATTTACAAGGATTGCAAAATGTCCGGGCAACGCTTGAACAGGAAGGTTTCAAAGTCTACACAAGGATAATAGACCTTTCCAATCCCGATGAAATCGTGGTCGGCATGGAGGAAGAAAAAGAGCTGCTGGGCAGCATCGATATCCTCATCAACAATGCGGGTTTGGGAAAAACAATGTCGCCCTACGAACTTCCCGTCGATGAATGGGATTACGTGCTCAATACCAACCTGCGGGGCACGTTCCTGTGTGCCCGTGAAGCAGCCAAAGTGATGAAGCAAAACGGCAGAGGTGCGATCATCAACATCGCCTCTACCCGTGCGCTCATGTCCGAACCCAACACCGAGGCTTATGCAGCTTCCAAAGGAGGCATTCTCGCATTGACGCACGCATTAGCAATCTCACTCGGCCCCGACCATATCACCGTTAACGCGATCAGCCCCGGATGGATCGAAACCGGCGATTACAGTCAATTAAGAGCCTCTGACCATGCGCAGCACCCGGCCGGGCGCGTAGGCAAACCCGATGATATCGCACGCGCCTGCCTGTACCTGACCAACCCCGACAATGATTTTATCACGGGCGCCAATCTGATCATCGACGGCGGCATGACCCGCAAGATGATTTATGAAGAATAATTACTGTTTTTCGAGCCTTTTCAGCTCGGCGTCCAGAAAAGATTTCGGAAGCCATTTGGTGCCGATCATCACACCTTCAATCCGTTTGGTATGATTGATATCTTCCAGCGGATTGGACGAAAGCAGCACCAGATCGGAAACATTGCCCGTTTTGATTGTACCTGAATCGCTCTTTTTAAGGTAGCTCGCCACATTCACCGTTCCCGTTTTCAATGCCTCGTAGGGTGTCAGTCCGGCATCCACGAGGTATTTCATTTCGTGATGTGTGGCAAAGCCCGGCACATTCAGGACCTGCGGGGCATCACAGCCCAGCAGCAGTTGAACGCCTCCTTTCTGGCAAGCCAGGATGAGTTTGCGCCGGATGTCCACAAATGCTTCGGCATGGGCCTTTGTAAATTTGGGATTGTTGACATAGCTCGTCTTGGCATTGAGCCAGTTCTTCTTTTCATCCGCCGTCATGTATTTCAAATCCGGGTCGTTTTCGTAGGCAGAGACCGGCAACGGAGAAAGCCAACGCTCGGCAATGGCTTGCGTCGGTACCACGCGGATGTTTTTCTCTTTCAGGCCTTTGATTAGTTTTGGAATGCGGCTGGTGTCGGCAGCGTAGGCGATCCAGGTACCAAAAAGGCCGGTTTCCTGTTCCGCAAGCGTGTCGGTGCCGGGTGTGATCGCTTCCACAAACCCATCGAGATGGTCGATTGACGAGTAACCGGCGTCGATGGCCGCCCATACGCCTACTGCAAAAGAAACGTGACCGACCATGCCGATGCCCAGTTCCCTGGAAGTCCGCGCAATGCCCGGGAAAGTTTCTTTGGTAAGACCCGGCAGGAGTTTGAGATAATCATAACCAGCCGCCTTTTCCTCTTTGACCATTTCAATACCACGCGCGGCTGTCTTGATCGTCTGGCCACTGAATGCGGGCCCGGTTGTATAGAAATGCGGTCCAAGCACTTCCCCGCTCCTGACTTTTTCGCGGAGTTCCAGATGTTTGGCATTCCCCAGCATCCCGCGGATGGTGGTAATGCCATTGGCCAGATACAGCATCAGCACATCCTTCATGGGTCCCAAATCTTCGATCGCCGGTACGTGCGCGTGCATTTCCGACCAACCGGGTGTGAGATACTTCCCTTTGGCATCCACCACGAGCGCGTCCTTACCTATTTTCGGGTTAGCCCCCACGGCAATAATCTTTCCGTTCCTGACCACCACGGTCTGATCCCGCAGCACAGTTTCCCTGTCCATCGGAACTACATTCACCGATTTGAAAACAATATCACGGTCGGCGTTACTGACCTGCCCCTGGGCTGCGGCCGAATGGACAGCGAATACCCCGAAAATGAAAATCAATCTGCGTATCATGTTGCGAAGTGTTTGGTGATCAGGAACGATGAAACGATATCAGCTTACCATGGAGACGTTCTGCGCATTCTTCTGCGCTTTCAGGCACAGTTCGGTAGCCAGGAAGCAATGCTCCTGCGACATAGCTGTTTCGGTGCGGTTAAGCACGTCGTCGACCAGCTGACGGCCATAGGGCAAGTCTACCTTGCTGCAATCCACGTAAACCGTCTCCTTGTTGTTCACGACAAAAAGGTGGTTGCCGCCTTCCCGTCCGCCGATATCGATATTTTTACGTATTTCAATAAATCCTTCCGTACCCAACACAGTCAGCCGACCGTCGCCCCAGGTTTTCAGGCCATCCGGCGTAAACCAGTCGACACGAATGTAGCCCGAGCCTCCGTTACCGCGAAGCATTGCATCTCCGAAATCCTCAAATTTGGGATACTGCGGATGGTTCACATTGCCGGCCTGAGAAGCGACAACTTGTGCTTTGGTGGAATTGGTAAAGAAAAGGTATTGGTCGAACTGATGCGAGGCGATGTCACAGATAATGCCTCCGAAACGCTTCTTGTCAAAAAACCACTCCGGACGGGTCGGCGCATTCATCCGGTGCGGACCAAGGCCGATGGTCTGAACCACCTTTCCGATCGCGCCTTCCTTGATCATCTCTCCTGCTTTGATCGTCGCCCGGTTTTCAAGGCGCTCGCTGTACATGATGGAGTAGATCCGTTTGGTCTCTTTCTGCACTTTCCGCACTTCCGCAAGCTGTTCGAGTGTCGTGAGGCCTGGTTTATCCACCATATAATCCTTCCCTGCCTTCATGACGCGAACGCCCAACGGGCCACGCTCGTCGGGTATGCCCGAGCTTAGCACGAGCTGAATGGATTTATCTTCTAGGATTTCTGCTTCCGTTTTGGCTTGCTTGGCCTGTGGATAGCGTTTGGCAAATGCAGCAGACAGATCCGCCTCCTTGGCATAGAACGACACCAACTCTCCTCCACCCCGGGTCACCGCCTCTACCTGCCCATAAATGTGGCTGTGGTTCATACCGATTACCGCAAACTTGATCCGCGGCGGCATTACCGGCACAAACGCTTGTTCTGCTACGACGGTTTTCACAGAGCCGTAGGCATTAGGGGTAAGTTGCGGGAACATGGCCAGGCCGGCCGCTGTATAAATGGAATTACGTAGAAAGTCGCGGCGATTGTCCTGTGGATCTTTCATTGCTCGATTGGAATGTAGTGAATACTTAGTAAAGCACGTTTTTGGCAGATATAATGTGCCGACAATATTGACAACATTCCGTGCTGCTTTCCCTGACAATCCGAACCGCGGAATTTTCTATTTATTTCCCACCGAAATCCCAAAAGTAATGCGGGAATCGTTGCGCTTGCGCGTCGACTCGACCACGCTTTCGTAGGAGTTTTCAAAACTGGTGCGGAGCGTCACCCATTTGTTCAGCGGCAATTCCAGCGACATGATGGTATTCCAGCGGACATTCGAAAAGTCGTTCAATGCTGGCTGGATGAAGGTGAGGTGATTGAACCTGAATTTATCCTGCAAAAACGAATGCTTGCCCTTAATTCGAAAGGAATTACGAATGGTGGTGACGGTCTTGATCTCCACAAAATTCGTCGATTCGTAAAGGATCGCATTGGTGAGGCTCAGGTCGTTCTTCTTGTTCCGCGCCACCCTGTAACCGATCCCCGCCCCTGCCATCTGCCGTAGTTCGATACGCCGCAGGTTGCTGGTTTCCAATGCCGCCAGGCCGAAAACATAGGTTTTCCGCTTTTTAAAAACATCCACAAAAAGATCGACGTAACTATCGCGCTCCGCCAGAACACCATTTTGCTTGCCATAGGTAAACCGGGGGTTTGTAGCGACGTTGATCACCGGACCGCTGAAAATTAGTTCGGCGCGAAGTACCATCAGACTTCGGTTCACATTCCCCCGCGTGAAGTTACCATCGCCGATAAAGCGGTAGCGAACCGTATCGATCAGCACGGATGGCTTTGGGAGTGTGGTATCAGGTTTTGCCGCGACGGCCGAATCGGCCGGTAAAACTTTCAATGTATCGGTCCTGGCTTCCTGCGCCATCAATGCCGGTGTGGAAATAAAAATCAGTAAAGCGGTAAGCTGTAAGAAACGGTAGCAGGTCAGATTTTTCATTACGGCGTTTTTGCAAAATAATAATGCCAAAACCTGCTTCAGGTAACCGGCGAGCGGTCCGATGTCCATGGTAAATTTGAAATGGTTAGGAAATTAACAGGCAGGTCGCGAACGGCCTTCCGGCGGCAATTTCGCCATTTTTGTCTATTTATTGCGATCGCACCGGCCGCGCTTCGGGAGGTTTCGCCAATAGTTGATTAATTTGCCTTATGAACAAGAATGATCCGGCCAAGCCCTCGACACCGAGCACGCACAACTTTATTTTCCTGGATTTCAGCATCTCCGAACTATCCGTCACGCACATTCTCAACAATAGTTCCGAGCTCCCGTCCACAGAAAGAAGGGGGTTTTTCGATATCCAACCAGAGGAAATTGACCTCGATTACGGATCTTTCCGGGTACCGGGCACCCCTTCGGAATCTTTCAAGGTGGTGGTAAGGCAAACGGACCGGGCCGTGAACCTGTACTGCGAATGCACCCGCCCCAAAAGGAAATTGTGTGAACACCAGAGCCAGGTCCTGTACAACCTGATGAACCGGAAAGACCTCCGCGCATTCTTCGACCGAAAAGTCCGGTTTGATAAGATCCGGGAGGTGGCAGCCGACTACGGAATGCAGGACGAACCAGATCCCGACCAGTACTTCCAGCTCGAATTTACCGGCCGCGAGCTGCATATCCGACCCAAAATGAAGGAACTGATCCCTGTCAATGCATTGTCGGTAGAGGCCATGCAGGAGCAGCTGGTGACCAAACCCGCCATGATCCCGCTGGGGCCGGAACCGCAGGCTTTGAATGCCAGGACGATCATCGCCATCGGGCTCAACAAGTACTATGACCATTTTTATATGGAAATGTACGAAGCTCCCGTGACCCGTGAAGGAAAGCTGAAAAATCCGTTCAAACCGCTGAACCCGCTTGAACAGATCTGGCAGACACAGGATTCGCAGACGATCAAGTTCTATACCGCCATTGCCACTTTTCCCAACAGTTTCAGGAAAAAGAATGTGGACACCGACATTCCGGCGCTGCAATCGATCGTCCGGAACCCAGCAAACATTGATTTTTACTACCATAAACCTACCGTTTCGGAAAATTTTAATGCAGCATCGCTCCTGCCCGTCAAACTCTCGGTGACGCCAGCGGACCTGCAACTGACAATCCACAAGAAAGATCCGTTTTTACAGATAACAGGCGAGCTTATCCTCGACAACGTGCACCTGGACCTCGAAAAGGTCGAGTTCCGCTACGACTACTTCGTGCTATACAAGGACTCCCTGCATTTGATCGAAAGTCAGGACATTCTCCGGACGCTTCAATTTTTCAGGCAGCATAACCAGCGCATTTACATCCACGAGTCCAAATTCGAGGAATTCCGGGTTAACCTGCTTGCCAAACTCGGCAGTCAGATCCGGATCAATTACACGTTCGTCAAACCGGCCACGCCCGCGCAGCGTGAAGAGCAGGGTTTTGACCTGGACATCGAAAAGATTATCTACCTGGAAGATTTCGGGAATTATGTGATCATGACGCCTGTGCTGAAGTATGGTAAAGTGGAGGTGCCATTGTTCTCTAAGAACGATATTTATGCGGTAGACAGCCACGGTAACCCATTTATGGTCAAGCGCGACGAAGAGTCCGAGCTCCGCTTTGGAAGTGCCCTCATGCGTCAGCACCCCGATTTCGAGTATCAGCTTGAAACAATGGCCGCCGCGATAAAGAAAGACTATTTCTACCTGCATCGTACTAGGTTCCTGAGCGAAGATTGGTTCCCGGATGCATTCGAAGAGTGGCAAAATCAGGGCATTACCATTCTCGGTTTCAACAAATTATCACAAAACCGCTTTAACCCGAACAAAGCAAAGATATCCGTCCACCTGGTGAGCGGCATCAATTGGTTTAATACAACGGCCAATGTGCAATTCGGCAAACAGAAAGTCACACTCAAACATTTGCACAAAGCGGCCAAGAATCGAAGCAAATATGTGGAACTTGGCGACGGGACATTGGGCATCCTGCCCGACCAATGGGTGGAAAAATTCGCACGTTTCTTCGAAGCCGGTGACATTGCGGGTGAAGAGATCCACACACCCAAGATCCGTTTTGCATCTGTCGCGGAATTGTACGAGGCCGAAATGCTGGACCGGGAGGTACAGGAGCAGATTGCATTTTACCAGTCGCATTTCAGCAATTTCGAATCCATTACGACGGTCCCGGTGCCCAAAGCACTGAAAGCCAAATTAAGACATTATCAAAAAGAAGGGCTCAACTGGCTGAACTTCCTCGACGATTACAGTTTCGGCGGATGCCTGGCCGATGATATGGGGCTGGGAAAAACACTTCAGGTCATCGCATTCATATTATTACAAAAAAAGAAACAGGTCAGAAACACCAACCTCATCATCGCACCCACGACGCTGATTTTCAACTGGGAGGCCGAAATCGCCAAATTTGCCCCCAGCCTGAAGGTACTCACGATCTACGGGTCCGGGAGGGCGAAAGACATCGCCGACTTCGACCGGTACGAGATCGTCCTGACCTCCTATGGCACCCTGCTCACGGATGTGAATTTTTTGAAAAAATACCATTTTAATTACATTATACTCGACGAATCACAAGCGATCAAAAACCCTGAATCACAACGGTATAAAGCGGCTCGCCTGCTTCAATCGCGCAATAAGCTCGTGCTGACGGGCACGCCGGTAGAAAACAACACTTTCGATCTGTACGGCCAGCTTTCCTTCGCCTGCCCCGGATTGCTGGGCAACAAAACCCAGTTCCGCAACCATTTCTCGATACCCATCGACCGTTTTAAGGATAGCGAAAGGGCAGCTGAACTGCAAAAGCGCATTAATCCGTTCATTTTAAGACGAACCAAACAGCAGGTGGCTTCGGAGCTGCCCGAAAAAACCGAAATGGTGATCTACTGCGAAATGGGCGAAGAGCAGCGCAAAGTTTACAATGCCTACGAACTGGAATTTTACACCTATCTGAATACCCGCAACCAGGGCGATATCGAGCGAAGCCGGTTGCACGTACTTCAGGGCCTTACCAAATTGCGCCAGATCTGCAATTCGCCCGCATTGCTTCGCGACGAGCTGTATTATGGCAATGCATCGTCCAAGATCGAGGTCCTGATGGAGCAGATCGAAACCAATGCGCCCTGGCATAAAATACTCGTGTTTTCGCAATTCACCTCGATGCTGGATCTCATCAAACCTGAGCTCGAAGAAAGAGGGATTGGCTACGAATACCTCAGCGGGCAAACACCCGACCGCGGCAGCCGCGTAGATAATTTCCAGAATAATGAAAACGTACGGGTATTCCTGATCAGCCTCAAAGCCGGCGGCACCGGTCTTAACCTGACCGAAGCGGATTATGTGTACCTGATCGATCCGTGGTGGAACCCGGCCGTGGAGAACCAGGCCATCGACCGGAGCTACCGCATTGGTCAGCAGAAAAATGTGATCGCAGTGCGGCTGATATGCCCGGGAACGATTGAGGAAAAGGTAATGGAATTGCAGGAGTCCAAAAAGGACCTGGCCAATGACCTCGTCAAAACGGATACCGATGTGTTGAAGTCACTGACCAGGGACGATCTGATGGCGCTGGTTTCGCGTTAATCGATGTTTTTGTGGATCTCGTTGATCAGGTATTCCTTGGGGTCGTTGAAATACTCCCAGAAGAAAATACCGGCCAGCTTATTCTTTTTCACATACTTGCACTTGGCCTTGATCGACTTTTCGTCGTCGTAAGTAATGAGCACTTTGGTGGAATCGTTGAACAGGTAAGGCGCTTTCGCCTTCTTGTCGTAGTACTTTTTATAGCCGTTCTGATTGATCATGGTGTCTTTCAGTTTGGTATAACCACCTCCCTGGGCTGTCTTCATGCGCTTTTCGCCAAGACCATTGTTTTTAGCCGTTTCCGCTTCAAAACCTTTTCCATAGAATGCGGCGCCCAGGCCGATCTTGCTGGCTGGCACGCCTGCGGCGATGAAATTTTTCACTGAACGGTCCGCGGAAGACCCTTCCCCGGACGGATCGTAATCATGCAGGTTGGTGTGGTGCCCTACCGTGCCGTTCCGGCCGCCGTAATCGTAGGTCATGATCAGAATGTAGTCCAGGTAAGCCTGCGCAAGGCCCATTTCCGTGTGTTCTATGAAAGATTTTGAACCACCGACCGCCGTGGTAAGAAGGTATTTCTTTCCTTTCTCTCTTTCGAGGATATTCAGCTCATCGCGTATCGCCTTGAACATCAGTGTAAAATTCTGCTTGTCTTCCGGACGGAAAATGTTGCCTTCCTCGCCACGCATACCGGGGTATTCCCAGTCGATATCCACACCGTCGAGATCATACTGACGAACAATGTCAACACTGGACTTCGCGAATTTCAGGCGGGACGATTCGGTCAGCACGGCATCGGAGAAGTTTTCACTCCATGCCCAGCCTCCGATCGAGATCACGATCTTAAGATCCGGGTTCTTCTTTTTAAGTAAGTTGAGCTTTCTGAAATTGGTGGAATCGGTGGCCAGGTTGGTGAGCACGGCCATGCTGTCCTGCACGTTCACAAACGCGTAATTGATGTGCGTAAGTTTTTCAGCATCGATCTCTTCCACATTGGCCAGGCCGCGGAAACCACCCACATAGCCGTTGACGATATACTTTTTCTTCTTTTGTGCCGAAGCGGCACCAGGCCATGTCAGGCACCACGCGAGCGCCAGCAGCAGCAGGCTGGGAAAGGTTTTCATAGGATCAGGAAATTGAGGTTTAGGATTTACTTAGTAAAGCAGTATCCGCCTGGATATTACTTCCTTACCGGTATCGATCGCCACAATGTACACACCCGCAGGCAGCGAACCCACTTCGGTGCGCAAATACTGCCCGACCGATTGCTCTTTGCGAACGATACCATTCAGGTCATATAGCCGGAAACGCGCATCGGCGGGCCTGGCCAGTTCTATCACAAGCACGCTTCCGGCCATATAAACCTGATGCTGATGCTGTAGAGATTCTACCGCCGTGATCACAGAGGAAGCCGGGACGATCGCGATCAGACTGTAAGCTGATGCGCCGCCTGCATTTACGGCTTTGATCCGGTAATAATAGTCGGCAGGTTCCAGTTGCTCCCTGTCCTCATATTGCAACACCGACGCAGGCTGTCTTCGGATCTCTTTAAACTGCTCGTCACTGTTTTTTGCCCGCTCGATGATGACCTCGGTTGCGTTGCCCGTGACAGCCGCCCACCTGAGCTGGATCAGGTCCAGCGCGAGGGGCACAGCTGTGAAGTTCACCGGAGCATCCGGCACCGGAATATTCAGGGTTTTGGCTGCACCTACATTACTATATGCCGAGGCACCGGCTGCATTTACCGCTCTCACCCGGTAGTAATACTGCGTGGCCGCGGTAAGACCTGTATTCTGATAGGAAGTTACATTAGCAGCAAGGTCGGCTATTTTGGTAAATGCGGTGCCATTCAACGACCGTTCTACCTGAAAACCGGTTTCATTGCCGGCATTATCCGCCCATTTCAGATCGATCTGCGCGGTTGAAACGGGTGTCGCCGTCAGATTTCCCGGGGCAATGGGAACGGCTTGGAGCGTAGTGGCATTGGCTATATTCGAATAAACCGATTTACCAGCCGCATTTTTGGCCAGCACGCGGTACCAGTATCGCGTCGCCGGGCTCAAACCGGTGTGCTGGTAGCTTGCGATATTGACGCCCAGGTCGGCTATTTTGGTAAATGTCACGGCATCGACAGATACTTCGAGCTCGAAGCCTGTTTCGTCGGTTGCATTATCTGTCCATGTAAGGTTGATCTGCGCGACCGAAACCGGTACCGCCGCCAATGCCGAGGGCGCTTTCGGAATGGTCGGGAGCGGCAGCGTCGTGGTGGTGGCAATGTTGGAATAAGCGGAAACCCCTGACGCATTCCTGGAACGGATGCGGTACCAGTACTTGGTGGCAGGTGTTAATAGTGTATTGGGATACGTAACCGCATTAGCCGGCAGGTCAGCAAGCTTCGTAAATTTGGTACCGTCGGTGGATTGTTCCAGTTCGAAACCGGTTTCATCGGTAGAGGCATCCGCCCAGGTTAATGTGATCTGGGTGGGTGAAACAGCGACGGCATCCAGAGTCGCAGGTGCTTTGGGAATCGCCGCGATGCCTTTACAGGGAAAAAACGGGAAGAGGAAAATCAGTACAAAAACAAAGGGGAAGGTTTGACGGGTACAAATGCTATTCATAAATCTGAGATTACGGGAAGGCAAAAATAGAGGTTATACTGAATCATCCCACCCCTCAAAGCCATCCGCGGCGTTTAAACCAAACATAAATCCCGAAAGTGATCAGGCCCATCAGGATGATCACCCCGGGATAACCCCATTTCAACCGCAACTCCGGCATGAAGTCGAAGTTCATACCGTAAATGCCGACTATGAATGTGAGTGGCATAAAGAAAACGGAAAACACCGTGAGCACGCGCACGATTTCGTTGGTGCGCTGCGAGGAAAGTGAAAAATAGACCATCACCAGGTGGTTCATATTTTCGAACAGCGTATCATAGATGTTGTGGAGCTTCACATAAAGATCCCGGGTGTCGCGCGTGTAGGTGTTTGAATGCTCGGGTGCGTCCATTTTATCGATGATATCGTGCGACAGCAGCAGAATGCGCCGGGTAACTTCCACTTTCCTGCGGAGGTAGTAAAGTCCCTTCAGCAGCGACGCCTTCCTGTTTTTGAGAAACATATTCTCCTCGTAGTATTCGATGTCCCTGGTGAGCTTCACCGAAGGTTTCTCGTAGGTGGCAATGCAGTTTTTAATGATCTCATTCACCAGGTGATGGGTGTTTTCACAGGAATGTTGGTCGATCTGGTTTTCACGGATATGAGCCGGCGCATCCCATTTCTTGCGGTGCATGGTGATCACCCGGTCCTTCGTCGTAAAAATGGCGACCTTGTCGGTCAGTTCGGGAACGGTATCCGCTTCGGATCCTACCTCGTCGCTGTGCATTCTGAAAATAATGAAAGTATAGCTGCCTACATTTTCGTACTTGGGAAGGTGGTCCGGTTGCAGCCAATCCTTAATGGACGACTCGTGCAATGCATATTTCTCCGTAATGGTCCTGAGCTCGTCCTGGTCCGGATCTGTCACGTCAAGCCATTCGAATGGATACTTACCTTGATCCACAATCGTTTCAATCATAGGTATTTATGAATAATTTTACAGTGTTAGATCATTTAATGGTCACCAACGATCACTTTTCGGGCCTGGATTCCATAATGAAACGCAATGACTGATCCCGGGTAAAAAAGGCGACCATCCAGTTGTAAAAGGTCTTGACCTGATTCCGATACCGTATCAATGAAAAAAGGTGAACGACCAGCCACAGGAAATAAGCGATAAAGCCTTTGAAATGCAAACCCGGCAGGTCGGCGACAGCTTTATTCACCCCGATAATGGCCATCGTTCCTTTGTCTTTGTAATGAAACGGGTTCAGATTTCGGCTTTCCGCATGTAGCGGGAGGTTTTTGGCCAGGTTGCGCCCCTGCTGGATGGCCACCTGCGCCAACTGCGGATGTCCGTTGGGATAATGCTCGTCCGAATCCATCAAACAGATATCTCCGATCGCGAAAATATGATCAAAGCCTTTCACCCTGTTGAAAGCATCCACCAGCACCCGCTTGCCCTTGCCCAGCACTTCCGCCGGCAAACCCGGTAATGTAGTCGCTGTCACGCCCGAAGTCCAGATCAGCGTCTCGGTTTCAATGGTCTTGCCGTTCGCGAATGTCACCACGCCATTCTGATAATCTTTCACGGCATGGTCCAGCAGCACTTCTATGCCCAGCCCGCGCAGCTCGTCGAGCGTTTCTTGCTGCGATTCCTTGCTCATCGGGTTCAGTACCACAGGCAGCGCGTCGACCAGGTAGATCTGTATTTCTTCCCGCTTCAATTCCGGATAGTCCTTTTTAAAAATACCTCTGTGCATTTCGGCCAGCATTCCCGACACCTCTACGCCCGTCGGCCCCGCGCCCGCAACGACGATGGACAGGATCTTACGGCGTTCGGCCGGGTTGAACGACTTGGTGGCTTTTTCCTTCTGAAGGAGAATGTGGTTGCGCAATGCGAGGGCATCCTGAACGGTTTTCATCGGCACGGCATGTTTGCGCACGTTCTCCATTCCAAAATAGTTGCTTTCTGTCCCGGTCGCGAACACCAGGTAATCGTAGGAAAGCTCGCCCGCCTCCGTCAAAATCTTCTTTTCATTAGGAAAAACTTCCTGAAATGCGCCGAGGCTGAACCGCATGTTCTTTTTGTCCTGGAAAAATTTCCGGAATGGATAACTGATATTGGATGCTTCCAGAAAGCCGGTAGCGACCTGGTAAAGCAATGGCGGGAAAAAGTTATAGTTGTTTTTGTCGACGAGCGTAATGTGGAAATCGGGATTTCGGGAAAGCTCCTGCGCCAGGTTGATCCCCCCGAAACCTCCTCCTATGATGACTACTTTTTTCTGTTCCATGTTTTTGGCTTTCAGCTGTCGGTGATCCGAATACCGGATCCGAGCCGTTTGTGCTTTTAATTTCGTGCCGTGCCTGAAAACATGGCTGTCCGGATGCATTTGTTGTGAAAAACCTTACACATATCCCGAATGAGGATTATGTTTTGGGGTTTTGTGTAGTCGAAAAAAGCAGATCCCTCCCTGGCATACGGTTTTTGCCAGGTGGCCGCATCAACGCTTTAAATGCAGATCAATATGAACTTTGAAATAGACACCCGCGGACAAACGCAAGACGTGCAGCCGGGAATAGAACAACAGATGGATCCCGCACCGGTGGTCATTCGTGAGAATTACCGGGGTAGCGGCAAACTTCAGGGTAAAACCGCATTGATTACTGGCGGCGACAGCGGGATAGGCCGCTCTGTGGCCGTGCATTTTGCCCGGGAAGGTGCCAATGTCGCCATCGTGTATCTGGATGAAACCGAGGATGCCCGGGAAACGAAGACCTTGGTGGAAGCCGAGGGGAAATCGTGCCTGCTGCTCCGGGGAGATATCCGCAGCGAGGCATTTTGCAGGGAAGCCGTGAGCAGGACGATCGATGAGTTCGGTAAACTGAACATTCTGGTCAACAATGCCGCGGAACAACATCCGAAAGACAGTATCACCGAAATTTCGGCGGAGCAGCTCAGCGACACTTTCTCGACCAACATTTTCTCATTCTTTTATTTCACGCAAGCTGCTTTGCCACACCTTGCGGAACACGATTCGATCATCAACACGACATCCATTACGGCCTACCACGGGAGTCCTTCCCTGCTGGATTACTCCGCTACCAAAGGGGCTATCGTAGCATATACCCGCTCGCTGGCGGATAATCTGGCCGGTAAGGGTATCAGGGTTAATGCAGTCGCGCCCGGACCCATCTGGACGCCATTGATCCCATCGACATTCGATTCGGAACGGGTGGAAAAGTTCGGAAAGGACACTCCTTTCAAAAGACCGGGGCAGCCTTGCGAGGTGGCTACATGCTATGTGTTCCTGGCCAGTGAAGATGCTTCCTACATGAGCGGGCAGGTGCTGCACCCGAATGGCGGGCAGGTCGTCAATGGATAGTTATTTACGAGACCGGCCGGCAGCTTCTTCGACGCATTTCAGCAGATGCGGCTGCCGGTAAGGTTTCGTGATGTAGGCGGCTGGCCCGGTCTCTTCCGCCCTCCTGATGGTTTCGGGATCCACGTAGGCGGTGAGGTAAATGATGGGCGCGGGACTGAATTCGCGGATTTTCCATGCCGTTGCTATGCCGTCCATGTCCCCTTTGATATGGATATCGAGCAGTACAAGGTCCGGGGCTTCGTTCCGGACTTTTTCCAATGCTTCCAGCCCGTTGTCGGCGATGCCTATCACCTCATACCCTGCCCGTTCCAGGGTTTCTTCCAGTCCCATGGCCTGAATGCCTTCATCTTCAACGATCAATATCCGCTTTTTATCCATTTCAAGACCTGTTCAACGCCTTAGGCCGTAGCCGACGGTTGCCTGACGGGAATTTTGAGTGTCAATGTGGTCCCGGGCTGTGTCGTAACAGTTACCCGGGCATCCAGCTGTTTGGCCAACACTTTCACCAACTTTAAACCAAACGAATTCCCCGGCTTTTCCCATTGCGCAATGCGGAAACCCGGCCCATTATCGTGAATTTCCAGGTATAATGCATCCGACCTGCTTATTTTCACGCTCAATTCCGGCGACGAAACATCCTGATAGGCATGCTTAAAAGAGTTGGTGATCCATTCATTGACGATCAATCCGAGCGGCATCGCCATGTCGATATCCAGTTCTGTGACCGTTACATCCACCACCAGTTGCAGCCCGTCGCGGTCCCATCCGAAACTTTGCATCACGCTCTCCGTCAATTGCGTCATATATTCTTTCATATCGACCATATTGACGCGGTCGTGGCTGTACAAGCTTTTGTGAATGAGCGACATCGCTTCGATCCGCTGCTGACCGGTCCGGATACTTTCCCTGGCGTCTTCGTCTGCCAGCCTGTTGGATTGCAGGCTCAGCAGGTTCGAAACCGTCTGGAGGTTGTTCTTGACCCGGTGATGCAATTCCTTCATCAGCACCTGCATCTGATCCGATTGCTCCCTGATCTGTACATTGCTTTCTTCCAGCGTACGGTTCGTCCGGGCAATCGTGCGGTACTGAAAGATCATGAACAGAGACAAGCCCAGAAATACGATCAATCCGCCAACGGCCACCCACATTTCCCGCGCCCGGATCTCATTCACAGCTGCCAGCGCGCTGATCCGCTGGTCCTTCTTTTCAGCTTCGTAGCGGACCTGCAATTCGCTTACCTGTCTCACATTCTCCAGCACCCGCAATGAATCACGGATGTGGCTATACCGCCGGGACGCTTCCAGAGCACGCCGGTAGTCACCCGACGATTCCAGGCTCTCCGACAGGTAATCCGACAGCTCCATTTCACGGAAAGGGTTTCGTAAGCTCCTGGCTATTTTCAAAGCCTCTTCCAGATAAGCCGTGCTTTGCGCATAGTCGCGCTGGTGCAGGTAAATCTGTGACAACCAGGTATACGAGTACGTGAGAGAAAGCGACTGCCGGTGCTTTTTGGCCAGATAGATTCCTTTCGTAACGTAATGCAATGCTTTGTCCAGTTCCCTGCGTTTGACATACACCTGGGCGATGTTGTTGTAATACCCAATGCGGTATTTCTCAAACCGGGGTGAGCTTTCAGCCAGCCTCAAAGCATCCAGATGCATATTCAAGGATTTGTGTATCAATGCGGTATCACCTTTTACAGATCCCAATCCCTGGGTAAACATTGCCTTCACGCGGTTTAGATAGATGATAGATACGGTGTCGCGTATCTGCTTTGCCATCTGCAACCCCTTGTCCGCAGCTGCCAAAGCCATATCATAGTTGGCTTTCTCCTTATGTAAATTCCCGATCACCGCATAAATATCAGGCAGTTCGGCATAAATCTTCGATCGCTCTCCCAATTCCAGGGCATGCACCGCCGCTTGCATGGAATCCTCATGTCTGCCCAACCGCCACAATGCCTGGGCCCGGAACTTCTCGGCTTTCACCAGAGCGGCAGCGTTGTTTAAGCGCACTCCTTCCTGTTTGACCAGCACAGCAACAGCCAACAGGGAATCGGGGGAGGATCCTGCAAACTCCTCCGCTCTGGCGTACAGGGCGTTCAGGTCATGTGGAAGCTGCGCAGGCCTTGCCTTAGTTTCCGCCCAAGCTGCGATCAGCAGTATCGGCAGAAACCACCTGAGAAGGGATAATGGCAGCTGATCTCTTTGCATCCTTCCTACCACTACAATTTAAATAACCATTTTCGAATCGCGGTCTCTAATGTATCTTTCAAAACCGGTTTTGTCAGATAATCGTCCATTCCCGCCTCAATACACTTCTCACGCTCGCCCACCACGGTACCGGCCGTCAGAGCGATCACCGGAACGTGGGTATCACTTTCTGTCAGGCGGATTTCCCTTGTCGCCTCATATCCATTCATTTCGGGCATTTGAATGTCCATAAAAACAAGATCGGGGCGTACCCGGAAGAATTCCGATACAGCCTCTTTCCCATTTGCAGCCTCGACCAGGTCGCTTTGAGGCAGAATCTTGCCCAGCATCGATTTCACCAGCAGCATATTGATCTTGTGATCCTCTGCGATCAGGATCGTTGCCGGACGGTTGTCATAGCCATTGCTGTCAACCTGTTGGTATGCTTCTTCCCGGCTTGCGGGTATCTTCTTTTTCAGCCCAAGGTGGGACAGGGCGTAAAAAAGCTGCTGAATCTTTACTGGTTTGACCAAAAAATGCCTGATATCCAACTCGTTGACGAAAACCTTAAGCGCGTCTTCGTCAAAAGAATCATTGAGCAGAATCACCGGCTGGTTTTCGCGACCGCTTTCAAGCTTCCGGATCCTGCGGATCGTTTCGATCCCGTCCCAACCCAGCATCTTGCAGTCCATTAAAATCACATCATACTGTCGGCCGGATGCGAGCAAATCATAAGCCTCCTCCCCACTCCGGACGAAATGCGACCCAATGCGCTTATTACCCAGCATATCCCTGAGAATGTGGCCATTATTGACATTGTCGTCCACGATAAGTACCTGCTCGATTTGCTCGACATTATCCCAGTCGAACCGGTCTTCACCTTCGATGGCCCGGAAAGTGACATCGAAAAAGAATGTACTGCCCCTTTCAAGCGTGCTGTTCAATTGCAGCCGGCTGTCCATCAGGCCCAGCAGACTGTTCGAAATCGTGAGTCCCAGCCCGGTGCCTCCGAAACGCTTCGTGGTGGAGGAATCTTCCTGCGAGAAAGCCTCAAAGACCCGGCGCTGGTTGTGAGGCTCAATGCCGATCCCGGTATCACGTACCGAAAACCTGAAAGTATAATCCAGGTCGCTCAACTTGTTCAGCAGCTCGATTTTCAGCTCGATCTCACCCTGAATCGTGAACTTGACCGCATTGCTGAGCAAGTTGACCAGGATCTGACGCAGCCGGACCGAATCGCACCACACGAATTGCGGAATGTCAGCCGGAATGTTCAGCAGCATTTCCAGGTGTTTCTGCTGGGCCTGATAGGTCACCATGTCTGCAACCTGCCCGCATATTTTCAGCAGATCTGTCTTCTCCGGTGTCAATTCAAGCTTACCTGCCTCTATTTTGGAAAAATCCAGTATGTCGTTGATGATGTCCATCAAAGAATTGGCCGACTGGAATACCATCGACATATACTGTTGCTGGGTTTCGTCGAGCTGGGTCTTCATCAACAGGTCCGTGAAACCGACGACCCCGTTCAGCGGCGTGCGGATTTCGTGACTCATATTCGCCAGAAATTCCGATTTCAGTTTGCTGGCTGCTTCCGCTTGCTCCCGCGCTTCCAGTAGTTCCAGCTCCGCACGCTTGCGGATGGTAATGTCGCGGATAACCGACTGGATAATTTCCTGGTCATTGATTCTGATCAGGTTCAGCAGTACTTCGGCTATAAAGGTTTCCTTCTGCTCACCAAATCTCCTGTATTTCCATTCAAAACTATGTGTTCCCTTCAGATAGACCTCGTCAATGTGCCTGTTTCCCTCCCCTTGCATTGTTTCCGTTTTCGCCTCGTTCAATCCGGACAGGTCTCCGAATGGCATATTGATCAGCGCTTCCGTCGATTCGAGTCCAAACATTCTCAATGCTGCCCCATTGCAATCGAGGTAGCCGTCGCGATCGAAAAGTATGACCGCATCGCTCGTCGAGTCGTACAGGCTGCGGAATTTTGCTTCGGAGTTCATGATATCCACTTCCGACTGCTTTCTGAAAGTAATATCCTGAAAGGCCCCGTAAATCCTTGTACAGACTCCGTCGGCCATTTCGGCCTTACCGATGGTCCTCACCCACAAGTCATTACCTTTCCCTGTAACGAGTTGCAGTTCGATATCGAAGGGTGTACCGTTGGCCAGGCATTGTGATACGGCCTCCCGGATCGTATCCCTGTTCGCGCCCTCCTTATAAAACTCGATCGCACTTTCGGTTTGGGGAACATAGCCGGGTGGTACCTGATGGATCTCCTTGGTGGTCGGCGACCAGTACAATTCGCCCGTAAACGCATGCAATTCCCATCCGCCCACCCGCGCGATGCGGTTGGTCTGCTCCTGAATGTCCTTGATCCGCCTCAGCTCCGCCTCGGACTCCTTCCGCGCTGTAATGTCCCGCTCTATGGCAATGAAATTCGTACAATTTCCATAATCGTCGAATACGGGGGTGATCCTGAGGTCGACCCAGTACTTCTCTCCCGTTTTGGTATAACAAAGCACTTCTTCGTGCACCACCTTCTTTTCCTTGCAATCCTGATATATTCTGTCTATCGTATCGGGGTCGGTCTCTGGTCCGCGGAGCAAGAGGGTCGGGTTCATCCCTTTCACTTCCCGCCTGTCGTATCCCGTACGCCTTTCGTAGGCCTTATTTACCCAGGTAATTAACCCTTTGCTATTAGTGATAACGATATAGTCATTGGTATTGGAAGCAACGATCGCCAGCTCCTTCAGCCGCTCGCGCGAATTCCGGAGCTCTGTAATATCGTGGCTCGTCAGAATGATTTCCTTGCTTACGGGATCGACATTTGCACTCGTATTGTTCCACGACCACGAACCGTCGCGATGCAGGATCCGGTGCTCGACACCGCCCGGCACAGGTACTCCCGTTTCAGCAGTTTCTCTCAACGCCGCAAAACATGCCTCTATATCTTCCGGATGTATAAATTCCGTAAATGGGCGTCCTACCGTCTCCTCGATACTGTACCCATACATCGCCGTCCAGCTCGGCGAGACGTACGTAAACACGCCCCCCGGAGATATTGTGAACAGAACGTCCTGCATGTTTGAGACCAGTACGGACAGGTCCTCTTCCACTTTGAGGTGCTGGGTAATGTCGTGACCAATGCAAAAAATCTCGGTTAAAACCCCGTTTTCGTCCGCGATACCGGTGAATTCCCACAAGGTTGTCTTCACCCCGTCGAGTTTGGAATATTTTCTTAGTATGACCGGGTGAGGCGTGCCCGGATGCGTGAAGCATTGCTCGCCAGTCCGGAGACACTTCTCAATATCCTCCGGTACAATCCCGCTCAGCGACGATAACCCAATGATTTCGCTCCGGTCCAATCCGTAAAATTCGCAGAAGTGGTCGTTGACATACATGTAGTTGCCATGCAGATCAATTCCCGTGACGTAGATCGAGTTGCTGTTCAGGACGGATTCGTAGATCCGGGTGCCGGTCACCAGGCCAGGTGACTCGGCTATAAGCCCGTCACGTTGGAAGCCCGATAAAATAAGCTGCCCATATGCTTCGGAGTCAATACAAATAGAGGTAATGCCCAAACGAAGTGCCCGCAGATCACCGCGGGGTATTCTGACGATCCCATTGCACTCGCCGGGCTGCCCCGGAAAATATGCCCTGGCCTTTTCGAGGTGAAAGGCGAATGCCTGGTTTTCAAAAAGCG
The DNA here is from genome assembly GCF_946482605.1 of uncultured Dyadobacter sp. The sequence goes on from NZ_CAMLSE010000007.1 coordinate 171,844, forward strand.
AGTCGACGGGATCGACTACCTCGCCCGGGTTTACTACTGCCGCGAGTGTTTGCGTCAGCTTCTTGTCCGCCCAGCGCTTTTCAGGATTTGAATGCCCCCAGATCAGTAATCCGTCAGTTGCTGAGTCCTGGATAAAGTCAAAAATACGCTCATCCCCTTGCAGCAGCTTCAACAGCTCCTTCCTTAGATCATTCATGATTGACAGCCTTCCAAATTTAGAACGTCAGCAGTTGATGCCTTTTAATCCGTACAATATAATATTTAGTTATTGATTTCAACATTACCGGGAAGGACTATTGTAATAGTTTTACATTTCATTACAAATTAATACTATATAAATAATATGACCCCTGTTGGCGGCTAGCGAACCTTTTCCCTGCCGGACAGGCCGGGAAAAGGTTCGCTAGCCGCCTGGTCTTCAGGCCTTCTTTTTAGGCACTTTGGCACCTTCCTTTCTGGCTTCGGAAAGCCCTATGGCGATCGCCTGCTTTTTGGAAGTCACTTTATCGCCTGAACCCGACTTTAATTTCCCTTCCTTTTGCTCATGCAAGGCTTCTCCGACCTTTTCACTCGCTTTTTTTGAATATTTAGCCATATTAACACATTTTACATGATTGATGTTTTACTTTACGCGCCGCTGCGGCACGGTTCGAGCGCATTAGGCAAAATGCATACCAGGCAGCGTTGCTTAGCGATGGTCAGACTTTTATTTCCTACAGAATCCTAAATCCTGATTCCCATGAAAAATCCTTTCCTGCCGATCCTTCTGGCCGCTTCGCTGTGGAGCGGGGCGGTCCATGCGCAACCGAAGGGCACCCTGCTATTGAAAAACGCCACTGTCATAACCGGAACCGGTGCCGCTCCACTCGAAAAAACCGACATTCTCATCTCAGGCGGACGTATTTCCGGCGTCGGGAAAGGGCTGAAAGCGAATGGCGCCCGCGAAATCGACCTGACAGGCAAGACCGTCATGCCATCGCTCATCTGCGCGCATGCTCACGTGGGTACACTTAAAGGCACGACCTCTTCCGCCGACAACTATACCCGTGAAAACCTCCTTCGTCACCTCAGAAAATACCAGGATTATGGCGTTGCCGCCGTACTCGCCATGGGAACCGACCGGCCGCTGATTTTCAATGGCTTCATCGATTCCACACAGGCCGGACTGCTGCCCGGGGCGCGGCTCTATTCCGCCGGTTATGGTTTCAATACACCGGATCCTAATCCGGGCTCGTGGATGAACTTGTTGCTGCGGCCGGATACCCCGGACGATGTTCCCGCAATGATGCAGAAACTGGCTGCCGTGAAACCGACCGTCGTCAAGATCTGGGTGGACGATCATGGTGGTAATGCCGGCAAAATGAAGCCCGAGATCTACCAGGCCATCATCCGGGAGGCCCACAAGCATCGAATCCGCGTTGCAGCACATCTTTTTTATGTAGAAGATGCCCGGAAGCTGACGGAAGCCGGAATCGACATCATTGCGCATAGTATCCGCGACAAGGAGGTGGACCAGGATCTGCTCGACAAAATGAAGCAAAAAAATGTGGTTTACATCCCAACATTGTCGTTAGACGAATACCAGTTCGCATATGCCGGAAATCCGGATTGGGTCGGAGATGCCTTTTTCAAAGCATCCCTTGAACCCGGGGTGCTGGAAATGATTACGGACAAAGCATATGCCGACCGCATTCGGAACTCGCCGGATTATGCCCGCAATATGGCTGCCTTCAAAACCGCGATGACCAATCTTAAAAAAATTCATGATGCCGGCATTACCGTTGCGCTCGGCACCGACTCCGGCGCGTTCCCGGTTCGAACCCAGGGATTTACCGAACATCTCGAAATGGAGCTGATGGTAAAAGCAGGCCTCACACCTATGCAGGCGGTCACCGTGAGCACACGCAATGCAGCACGCGCATTACGCACGGAGCAAAACACCGGCACGCTCGAAAAGGGTAAAAATGCCGACCTGCTCGTCCTTGGAGCCAATCCTTTGACCGACATCCGGAACACAAGGAGGATCGAATCTGTTTGGAAAGCGGGCGAAGAGGTCAGTAAAGGGCCATTGGCTAAATAGATAAACCATTTTTAAATAAATCACTCCTGACGATGAAGATCGCATTCAAACGACTCGACCATATTATGCTTTGCATTCCGCCTGGTAAAGAGCAGGAAGCCAGGGATTTTTATGGTGGCGTGCTTGGTCTGGAAGAGCTGACCGATCTGGGATACCCGCTTCCGAATGGCGCTATCTGGTTCCAGGCGGCCGACATCCAGCTGCATATCCGCGCCGAGGAAGTGCACGACCTTTCCCAAAGGCATCCTGCATTTGAAGTGGATGACCTGGAAGCTGCCAGGGCTGTTCTGGAAACGCACGGCATTGCCTACAAGAATGAAAGCAAGATCCCCGATCGCGATCGTTTCTCTTTCCGTGACCCCTTCGGCAACCGGATCGAGCTGATCGAGATGTTATAGAAGGGAATCCATTTGCGGTTTGGTGCACAAATCCCCGGATATTTAGTTAACGAAAGGCCAAAAAGTCGCAATTGGCAAAAGTAATCCTAAATTTGCAGGCACATTCTACGCAGAAGAACCTCATTTGATGTTAAAGTTTATTTATAGATTTTTAATTGCCATCGTCATTCTAGCGGGGATTGCTGAGATAGTATTGAGAGTAAAATATGGCTTTTGCAATTCACCGCTTTATGTTTCCGATCCTGATTTTGAATACATATATGCACCAAACCAGGATGTAAAACGGTTTGGTCAGGTGTTGCGCACCAACAGTTATTCGATGCGCAATGAAGAAGTACTGCCTACCGACAGCATCGTGATCCTGCTGATCGGCGACTCGGTGGTCAATGGAGGCAGTCTTACGGATCAGGACAGCATTGCTTCGACCCTGCTCGAAAAGCGCTTTGAAAAAGAATACAACCAACGTGTGCGTATCCTGAATATCTCCGCCGGTTCCTGGGGGCCCGACAATATTGCGGCATATCTGAAGAAATACGGGTTATTCAAGGCGAAACTGATTTGCCTGGTCACCAGCAGTCACGATGCACACGACATCATGTCCCCGCAAAGCCCTGTGGGTGTGGATCCCGGCTGGCCTAACAAACAGTATAAAGTAGCGCTCTATGAACTTTGGGACCGCTACCGCTGGATTGTCTTCTACTACCTGGACACTATTTTCCTGTCACCCGAGCCGGACATTAAAAGTAAGGAAACAAAAACCGCCGCAGTACCAAAAGCCGATACGGCCGCTACACCCGCCGCCATTGCCGCTGTTAAAGACTCTATCAAGGCCGAAAAACTGAACGAAGCAGGTATCCGCAAACCCGGACTAACCTTCAACCCAGGCTATGAGCAATTGTATGAAATGGCGCGGGCCAACGGCATTCCGATGTTCATATACCTGCATCCGGAGATTTCGGAAATAGATCTGGGCCATTTCAACGACCAGGGGCAGGAGATCATCGCCTTTGCCAGAGAAAAGGATATCAGGCTGATCGACGAGTTCAAATTCGGTGTTTCCAAGCATAATTACCGCAAAATGGATGTTGTCCATTTCAACAGCCAGGGTCAGGCATTTCTGGCCAACAATTTGTATCCGTTGTTTCAGGAATACCTAAACCTCCATCACTAATGCGCGTACTGATTGTTCACAACCAATTATGGGCGCATTATAAGTCGAAGCTGTTCAGTGAGATTTACAAAGCCGTTGAAGAAACGGGTGGGCAGGATCAATTGCTGGTGGCGCAGATCGCATTGTACGAAGCGAGCCGGAAAGACATGCAGCCCGACGATGCCGCGCGGTACAGCTACCCTTACCAGGTACTCTTTGAGCGAAGCCTGGATCAGGTAGGATTGACCGAAAGACGAAAGGCTCTTTTCAGGGTATTCGACCAGTACAAGCCCTCGGTTCTCAACATTACCGGTTACTTCGACTGGGCCCAGGTGTTGCTGATGTGCTATGCCCGGCTGAAAGGTGTCAAAGTGGTGATCTCCTCGGAGTCCTCGGCAGCTGACCATAATCGTTCTGCGTGGAGGGAATGGGTCAAAAGAATGATCGTCAACCGGGCGCACGCTTTTTTCTGCTTTGGCAAAACCTCTGCTCAATACCTCGAAAGTCTTGGAATAGCCCCTGGCCACATCGCCGTGCGCAATGCGGCCGTGATCGATGAAAACCTGGTCAGAGCACGCTATGATGCTGCAAAACAGGCAATAGGGCCATTGAAACGGGACCCGTTTTCCAAACAATTCGTATACGTGGGCAGGCTGGCGCCTGAAAAAAACCTGGATATGCTGCTCCGGGCTTTTGCGAAAGTGACCGCAGAAGAAGACAGCGGCGCGTCATGGAAGCTTTTGCTGGTGGGCGAAGGCCCGGAACGCGCTGCACTTGAGGCATTGAGCAAAACCCTGGGCATTGCTGGCAGCTTCGGGATGCCCGGAGGCTTTCCATGGTATCAGGTGCCCGACTGGCTGGCCCAGAGTGACGTACTGATTTTACCCAGCAAATCGGAGCCCTGGGGACTGGTCGTCAATGAGGCGATGGTCTGTGGAATGCCCGTTATCGTTTCGCAAAAGTGCGGCTGCGTAGCCGATTTGGTGCAAAACGGCGTGAATGGCTTCGTATTTGACCCGGCAGAGCAGACTCAACTGGAAACCCATATCAGGTTCTTTCTTCGTAACCCGGATAGTATTCCGGCGATGGGACGGGAATCTTTGCGACTGATCGCACCTTTCGCGGCTGGTCCGGTGGCCCGGAAAATGGTGCAAACCTATCGTGACCTGGATCAAAACAAAAAGGCGCAAAACACAACTATACATTGACTCAAAGCATGCGAATCCTCAATATTTGTGCATATACATGGGCGATCGGCGGCCCGGCGCGCATTATCTACGACCACACAACCGAAGTGCTCAAACAAGGCCATGAGGTCGATATATTGAGCCCGATGACGCCAGGCGAGAAAATGTATCCCGTTCCCCAGGGCGCACGCCTGATCGAATGTGCGCGTACGACGCCGATCAGTAATTTCTACCGCGAGTTCTCGGTCGAAATGTATCAGTACCTCAAAAAGCACATCCATCAGTACGACGTTATCCATATGCACGGAATCTGGCATTTTGGAAGTCTTGCCCCATTCCTGATCCCTTCGAAGGCAGTGATGGTGATCACCATTCACGGGTTGCTCGACAAATGGGCCGTAGCACACAGCAAGTGGAAGAAAGACCTGGTCACTTTGCTTTACCAGAAACGGTTGCTAGGCCGTGCCGATCTTATACAGATCAACAATACGGACGAGGAAGGAGACGTAATCCGCTACCTTGGTTACCGGCCCAAAAACATGGTCATCGTCCCGAACGGCATGAAACTAGACGAATATACCCGTTCCCATTTACCTGAAAAAGGGCTGTTCCGGGCTAAACACGGCATCCGGCCCGATCAGCAGATGGTACTCTTTATGGCAAGGCTGAACATCAAGAAAGGTCTCGACCTGCTGCTGCCAGCGTTCCACAAGGTACACCAGCAACTTCCCGGCGCAATGCTGATACTCGCAGGACCGGACGACGGCTACCAGGCCGAAACCGAAGCATTTATCCAAAAGCACAAGCTGGCAGATCGGATCAAACTGGTCGGTATGCTCACCGACACCATCAAAAAGGAAGCACTCGCCGACGCGGATCTTTTTGTGCTGCCCTCCTACTCCGAAGGTTTCTCGATTGCGGTACTCGAAGCCATGACCTCGGGCGTGCCGGCGCTTGTCTCGGACCGGGTTGGTTTTGGTGATTACATTGCACGCTACGAAGCGGCTTTCCTCACCCCGCTCACCAGCGACGGCGTTGCGGAAGGGCTTCTTAAAATATTACAAGATGATGACTATGCAAGGGCTATCGCAAATCGAGCCTACAACATGGTTACCGAAAACTTTGATATACGTGTGGTTGCCAACCAGTTATTGGAAGAATACAAGAAGGTTCAAAAAAAGTGACTACATTTACCGCCAGAAGTAACCGTTGACCGGCAACCGGTTCTGTATTTCCCCTGATATGATCGATTTATCTGTCATCATTTTAACACACAACGAATCCAAGCACATCGGCCGGTGCATCCAAAGCCTGCTTCCGATTACCGACAAGATCTTCATCGTGGACTCATTCTCCACCGATGACACGGTTGCGATCGCTGAGCGGTTGGGGGCTACCGTAATACAGAATCCCTGGGTTTCCTATGCCTTTCAGTTTAACCACGGAATCCGGAATAATCCCTTCCAGACCCAATGGCTGATGCGGATGGACGCCGACGAGTACATTACGCCGGAACTTGCCGCGGAATTGAATGCATCCATTCAACAGGTACCCGAAAATGTTTCAGGATTGTATGTCAAAAGAAGGGTCATTTTTATGGAGAAGTGGATCCGCCGCGGCGGCTACTACCCCATTTGGCTGCTTCGGGTGTGGCGCAGAGGACTGGGGATCTGCGAAGAGCTGTGGATGGACGAGCATATCAAGCTCAGCAGCGGAACGACGGCTCAACTCCAGCACGACATTGTTGACCATAATCTTAACAATCTCACGTGGTGGACACAAAAGCATAATAATTACGCAATCAGGGAGGTTATCGACCTGTTGAACATAAAATATAACTTTGACAGTAAAGAAACGGTCGAACCGAGTTTCTGGGGAAGTCAGGAGCAGCGGACCCGTTTTTTGAAGGTCAAGTACGCAGGCATGCCGCTCTTTACCAGGCCATTTATCTATTTCAGCTATCGCTATTTTCTGAAAGGCGGCTTTCTGGATGGAACAAAAGGGCTCATATGGCACGTTTTACAAGGGTTTTGGTACCGGTTTCTGGTGGATGCCAAGATCTTCGAGGTTTACCATCGGGCGGGCCGGGACAAAGACGCTATCGTAACACATTTCAGGACAGAATATGGAAAAGACCTCAGGAACCCAAACCAATCTGTCCGGATATGACAACAGCTGGTACCGGCCGGGCGGCTACGCCAAGCTGATCACCTGGTACCTGCTTAACCGGCTGTTCATCCACACACACATTCCGTATCCTTCGACATTCAAAGTAGCACTGCTGCGGATGTTTGGTGCGCAGATCGGGCGGGGTGTTGTGATCAAACCCAAGGTGAACGTCAAGTATCCCTGGTTCCTGCACATAGGTGATCATGTCTGGATAGGCGAAGAGGTGTGGATTGACAACCTCACTTTGGTGACAATCGAATCAAATGCCTGTCTTTCCCAGGGAGCCATGTTATTGACAGGCAATCACAATTACCGGAAAAGCACATTTGACCTGATCGTGAAGCCGATAACGCTGAGAAGCGGCTCCTGGATCGGTGCCAAGGCGACGGTCTGTCCCGGTGTGCAAGTAGGCTCGCACGCGGTGCTCACGGTCGGTTCGATCGCCACATCTCATCTGGAGGCTTACGGGATTTACCAGGGAAATCCGGCAAAATACGTTAAAACAAGAACAATAAACCCTTGAAAGTTAGCATACTGACCGTTGTTTATAATGGTGCTCCGACGATCCGGCATTGTATAGATTCTGTTCTCGGACAGGACTATCCGGATATCGAATACATTGTCGTCGATGGTAATTCAAAAGACGGCACACAGGAAATCGTAAAATCCTATGGCGACCGGATCGCCCGGTTTATCAGCGAACCCGACGCCGGAATTTACGATGCGATGAACAAGGGCATACAATTGGCAACGGGAGATGTCATAGGAATATTGAATGCAGATGATTTTTATGCTTATCCATCGGTGGTAAGCGACGTCTCCCGGGCACTGGAATCCAGCGACATTCAGGCTTCCTACGGTGATCTTGAATATATTGATGCAAACGATGCAACGATTGTCAGGAGAAAGTGGGTCTCTGGTGCATATAAGCTCGGCTCTTTTCTCGACGGCTGGATGCCTCCGCACCCTACCTTCTTTGTGAAGAGAGAGGTTTATGAAGCATTCGGAAAATTCAGGCTGGACCTGGGAAGTGCCGCCGACTATGAGTTGATGCTGCGATTTGTTCACGGTGAAGGAATCCGGCTTGCTTACCTGCCGAAGGTGCTCGTCAAGATGCGTGCAGGAGGAGTCAGCAACAGCAATTTAAAAAACAGACTAGCGGCGAACCGGAATGACCGCCTGGCGTGGAAGGTTAATAATTTAAAACCGAGATTCTACACACTATGGTTAAAACCTTTGAGAAAAATTGTACAATTTATTTGAATACACCAACCCTATCCGACCCAGGGAGCCATACAGTAAATATTTTATATTCAACCGTTTGCACATTTCAATTAATGGTTTATATTTCGATATTTGAATCAGGGATTTTCCCGCAACTCGACGGCACTGCACTAATTTGACAGACACTATGGAACTACAACTACCACTGCAAATACTGACTGAGGGGAACGTCAGCAACATTATCCACCACGATGTGTATCAATGCCTTCTTTCCTTTCTGATTGCGTGCTTTTTGTCTATCATCTCGATTCCGATCATCATTAACCTCTCAAACCTGCTGCACCTGACCGCCAAGCCGGGTTTCAGAAGTTCTCATGAAACAGAAACCCCCACTTTGGGAGGTATTGCCATCTTTGCCGCCACCCTGATCGCTTATTTTCTCTGGCCACATTCGGAAAATATCCTGGATTCCAACCTGATCAGCCTGGCCATGACGGGGGTAATCATACTCTTCTTCCTGGGTATCAAAGACGACATCCTGGCGGTGGATCCCACCAAAAAGTTAATCATTCAGATCTTCGCGTCCTTGATCCTGGTGGCGATGGGCAATTTCAAGGTTGATAACTTTTACGGCATATTCGGTATTCACGGCGTTTCGGATTTCATCAGCATTCCGCTTACCGTCTTTATCTTCATCGCCATCATCAATGCCATTAACCTCATCGACGGCATCGACGGTCTGGCGGGGGGGATCAGTCTCATTGCCGGGCTCGGCTTTGGTATCTGGTTCATACTCAACGACCATTTCTCATTTGGCTGCCTTGCGTTTGCAATGTCGGGCTCGCTTTTAGGGTTTCTTCGGTTCAATTTTTCAAAGACCAGCAAGATTTTCATGGGAGATACCGGGTCGCTGATCGTCGGCTACCTGCTCTCGATCTTCGCTGTCGAGTTCCTCTCGCTGAACGTCGGTTATCTGCATGATCCCAATGCCTATTTCAATGCACCGATCATTGTGATGGTGCTGCTGATCGTTCCTATTTTCGACACGCTGCGGGTATTCATCGTACGTATTTTCAAAGGCGGCTCACCCTTCATTGCCGACCGTAACCATATGCACCACATCCTGATCGACAACGGGCTTAACCATTTCTGGGCATCATTTACCCTCTGGATGGTAACAATCGTCAATACAGGGCTGTTCTTTACTTTCCATGGCAATATTACCAACACCGCATCGATGTACATTTATATTGCGATGTTCGGTTTGTATATGGTCTTTGCCTATTTTCTCAAGAAACGGGTGGCTACGGTTAAAGCGCGGAAAAAATTGGCAAAGAGCCCTTCATTCAGCGACGACGATCTTTCTACCTTCCAATAAACCGTCTTTTCTGCCTTAGTTAGCGGTGCCAATGAAATTCCAGGAAACCCGCTCCGAATTCATTGCCATGAACCGAATGTTTGTACCTTAGCACGAAACATCGTCTATTTAGGTATGAATAAGAAGATCAGAAAAGAGGACGCCTTATACTACCATTCCAAGGGTAGGCCCGGCAAAATACAAGTTATCCCAACTAAAGAAACCAGCACCCAGAGAGATCTTTCGCTGGCTTATTCCCCAGGTGTGGCAGAGCCCTGCCTCGAAATCGCCGAAAATGTAGAAAACGCCTATTTGTACACCGCCAAAGGCAACCTGGTGGCTGTGATCAGCAACGGGACAGCCGTACTGGGCCTCGGAGATATCGGGCCGGAAGCATCCAAACCCGTTATGGAAGGAAAAGGGCTGCTCTTCAAGATATATGCCGACATTGACGTATTTGACATAGAACTCAATACGAAAGATGTAGATGAGTTTGTCCGCACCGTCAAAATTCTGGAACCGACTTTCGGTGGTGTCAATCTCGAAGACATCAAAGCCCCCGAATGCTTTGAGATAGAAGCCCGGCTTAAAAAGGAGCTGAATATCCCCGTCATGCACGACGACCAGCACGGCACGGCTATTATCAGCGCGGCCGCGATGCTGAACGCATTGATACTCGTCGAGAAAAAGATCGAGGACATCCGCATTGTGGTGTCCGGGGCGGGTGCCTCCGCCGTGTCTTGTACCAAGCTGTATCTAGCTTTGGGCGCAACCCCGAAAAATATCGCCATGTTCGACACCAAAGGCCACATTCACAATGGCCGCACGGACCTGAGCGACATGAAAAAGCAGTTTGCGACAGATGTATCGTTTGGTTCGCTGGAAGAAGCCATGAAGGGCGCCGATCTGTTCCTGGGGCTCTCCACTGCCGACATCGTGTCTAAGGATATGGTCAAATCCATGGCCAAAGATCCGATCGTTCTCGCGATGGCCAATCCTAATCCTGAAATCCCCTACCCTGATGCCGTCGAGGCACGCGAAGACGTGATCATGGCTACGGGCCGCTCGGACTATCCTAACCAGGTCAATAACGTGCTGGGCTTCCCGTACATATTCAGAGGCGCCCTCGATGTACGTGCGACCGAAATTAACGAGGAAATGAAGCTGGCAGCTGTGCACGCGCTGGCCGACCTTGCCAAAAAGCCTGTGCCGGATATTGTCAACCTTGCTTACAATGAAACCAACATCGTTTTTGGCAAAAACTACATTATTCCCAAGCCCGTCGACCCGCGACTGCTGACCACCGTCGCACCTGCTGTGGCGAAGGCAGCCATTGCGACCGGCGTTGCCCGCAGGGTCATTACAGACTGGGACGCGTACGAACAAGAGCTGTCGAGCAGGCTGGGCCGCAATGAGCAGATCTCGCGGGTAATCCTGAACAAAGCTAAACTGGCTCCGAAAAGGGTCGTTTTTGCGGATGCGGAAAACATCCAGGTGCTGCGCGCAGCGCAGCAGGTGCGCGATGAAGGCATTGCGATCCCCATTCTGCTGGGAAGCAAGGAAACGATCCTGCATCTGATCAAAGAAAGCAAACTGGACCTGAACGATGTTTCGATCGTCGATCCGCGAGCCGACGAAAGTGAGCCTATGATCGAGACCTATGCCGCCAAACTGTACGACAAACGGAAACGGAAAGGACTTACCCCTATCGAGGCACGCCGGACGATGTATTTCAAAAGCTACTTCGGTTCGATGATGGTCGAAAATGGTGAAGCCGACGCATTCATTTCAGGCTTAACCCGGACTTATCCTGATACGATCCGCCCGGCATTGCACGTGATCGGAAAGCAGGAAGGTGTAGATAAGGTGGCCGGGATGTACATCCTGCTCACGCCCAAAGGCCCGCTGTTCTTTTCAGATACCACGGTCAATCTGGACCCTACTGTGGACGAAATAGTGGAAATCACAGAACTGACGGCCAAAGCGGTAGAGCGCTTCAATATTCAGCCTCGCATTGCATTGGTGACTTACGCCAACTACGGCAGCGCCCAGGGAGCGGATGCGAACAAAATGCGGGAGGCCACGGCCATCCTCAAAAAACGCAACCCATCCATGATCGTCGAGGGCGAAATGCAGGCACACCTTGCATTCAACACGACTTTGTTAAAAGAAAACCATCCGTTTAGTGATCTGGTCGACGGTGGCGCCAATACGTTGATATTCCCTAATCTTTCAGCCAGTAACGTTGCTTACAACCTGTTGAAGGAGGCTGCGGAGCTCGAAACCATCGGACCGATCCTGCTGGGGCTCAAAAAGCCTGTGCACGTACTGCAATTGGGCAGCTCGGTACGGGAGATTGTCAACATGGTCGCGATCGCTGTGGTGGAAGCACAGATGAAGGGCGGACAATAGGGCGCAGGAAGTCATATCCCAAGGCCAGAAAAAACAGGGAAGAGGCGTTTGTCTCTTCCCTGTTTTTGATTAAAAACATCCTCTACGGTTTCAGCTTCACAAAAGAAGGATCGTAGAGCTTCGAATGGATCTGTTTCAGCTTCGCTTCCGGAAACTTGACCACCTTGCGGTCATAAGTCATCAAACCATTGATCTCTACTTCTACATCGGTGGTTTGCGTGTAAACTGCCGCCGACAACCCCTTCCGTATCAGCGGTTCGAAACGGTTGATAAAAGTCTCATAGCGATTGTAGAGCTCCTGCTGGCTCTTAAAGCTCTGGTAACCCCAGTTATCCTTCTGCTGCCAGGTATGCTGGTCTACCGGCAATCCGAGGCCACCGAACTCACCGAGCACGATGATCTGTTTAGCGCCGAAAAGATCCGGCCGCGGCATGACCGGAGCGGGGTAATTGTGCATATCAATAATGTGGCCAACGGGATGAAAATTACCGCCGCTCGCACTATTGACTAATCTGGACGGATCATATTGCATCGTCCAGTTCGTAATCTCCTCCGTTTTAAACTGGCCCCAGGCTTCATTGAACGGCACCCACACGACGATCGACGGGAAGAAACGATTGGCATCGATGATGGCCTTCCATTCTGTCTTGTAAATATTCTCCGATTCCGGCGTTCTGTCCTTGTCAGTTTCGTTTCCGGTAATGCCGGGACGTTGCTCCCAGTTGTTTCCCATATCACCGCTAGGCATATCCTGCCACACCAGCATGCCTAATTCATCGCAATACCGATACCAGCGTGCAGGCTCCACTTTGACATGCTTCCTGATCATATTGAAACCCATTTCCTTGGTTTTGATAATATCAAATTTGAGGGCTTCGTCCGTCGGCGCGGTGTACAGGCCGTCCGGCCACCATCCCTGGTCGAGCGGGCCGTACTGAAACAGAAATTTGTTATTCAAAGTCATGCGCTGGACCCCGTTTTCGTCGGGCTGCATCGCAATTTTACGCATTGCGGTATAGCTTTTAACCTCGTCCACGACTTTACCATTGCGTGTCAGAGTGATCGTCAGATCGTAAAGAAATGGCGTCTCCGGCGACCACAGCTTCGGATTAGCGACATTCAAAATCGCTTCCTGATCCGGAGAAACCTCCTGTTCGGCCACCTTAGCCGAGCCATCCCACACTGTAACCCGGACCTTATCGGCCGTGCCTGCATTGGCCACATCTGTTCGGACGGCCAAAGATTGCTTATCGATATCCGCAACGGGCTTTATGCCTGTAACATGGCTAGTCGGAACGGTTTCCAGCCACACACTCTGCCAGATACCGGTCACGGGCGTATACCAGATCCCGTGCGGATTTTTGATCTGCTTGCCGCGCGGCTGCGGACCATCGCTGCTAGGATCCCATACTTTCACGGTAATTTCCTGCTGCTTTTTTTTCGCCAGCAAATCCGTGATATCGAAAGTGAAGGGGTCATAGCCGCCCTGGTGACTTCCTGCGGACTTGCCATTGACAAATACTTCGCACTGCCAATCTACCGCTCCGAAATGGATCAGTACGCGCTGGTCTTTGAGTTTAGGAGCAAAGTCAATGGCTCTCCGGTACCATAGCACACTGTCCTTACCGACGGTTTTACCTACGCCCGACAATGCGGATTCCACCGCGAAAGGAACGAGGATCTGGCCATCGAAAGCCGTTGGTTTCGTTTCAGAAGCACTTTTAGGCACAATGGAGTATTCCCAAAGCCCATTAATACTCAGCCAATTTTGCCGGACCAATTGCGGGCGCGGATACTCCGGATGAACATTTTGCGCCACAACCTTGTCCGCCCATGGACTGACGATCTTTCCCTGGACATACTTCCAGTCATTGGGCTTCTGCGCGTACGCCGGAACATAAAAGCTTCCCAGCATTGCCCCGAGGCAAAGCACTACTTTTTTCATGGGTGTTGTTTTCGGTTTTGAGTAATTTTTTAGTCTAAACAAACCAAAAGGAACTTCCCAAGTGGCTATACTGCATTAAAAAGGGCTTCATTAAACTTTCGCCAGCCAATCGCCCGGATAGCAGCAACCTGGATTTGTAAATTTTTACTTGCTAGATTTGGTATGGTTCACTCAAATTACGCACTTATGAAACAGCTATTCTTTACGCTGATTACGGCATCGATGTTCGTTCCGGCAATCGCCCAGGATTTCTCCGACAAAATTACGCTCGTCATACACGGCGGCGCGGGCACTATTACCCGCGCTAACATGAGCCCCGAGAAGGAAGCAGCCTACCGCGAGGGATTGAATCTGGCATTGGAAAAAGGCTACGCGGTGCTAAAACGGGGCGGCACGAGCGTAGAGGCGGTCGAAGCGGCGATTCATGTCATGGAAGACTCGCCGCTATTCAATGCCGGTAAAGGCGCAGTGTTCACCAACGAAGGTAAAAATGAATTGGATGCCGCCGTCATGGAAGGCAAAACGCTGAAAGCAGGAGCGGTTGCCGGCGTGACGACGATCAAGAATCCGATTTCGGCAGCGATCGCCGTCATGGAAAAGTCCCCTCATGTGATGATGGCAGGCAAGGGCGCCGAACAATTTGCTAAGGAAAAAGGACTGGAAATCGTCGCCCCATCTTACTTCTACACTGAACCGCGTTTCAAAGCATTGCAAAAAGCGAAAGAGCAGGAAAAAACCGAGCTCGACCACAATGCGAAAGAAGAAAAAGAGATTAAAAAAGGCCAAAAAACAGGTCTGAGAGGAGCGGAAGACCTTATTTTCACAGAAGGGAAAAAATTAGGGACGGTAGGTTGCGTGGCCCTCGACCGCTTCGGCAACCTGGCAGCGGGAACTTCTACCGGCGGAATGACCAATAAAAAATACGGACGCATCGGTGACGCGCCGATCATCGGGGCAGGTACTTATGCCAACAATGCAACCTGCGCTGTATCTGCAACCGGCCATGGCGAATACTTTATCCGCTCGGTGGTGGCCTACGACATTTCGGCCTTAATGGAATACAAAGGCATGAATTTGAAAGATGCCGCCGATGCAGTAGTGATGAAAAAGCTGGTGGAAAGAGGCGGTGAGGGTGGCATCATCGCCGTGGACCGTGCAGGTAACATTGCCATGCCCTTCAACAGCGAAGGCATGTACCGGGGCTACATCAGGAGTGACGGAAAAAGTGAAATACTGATTTACAAGGACTAAACAATCAAATGCTTAAAAAGCGGCTTTTTCAGCTTCATTTTTGCATTTGTTTTTAGTTACATTCCATACAAAATCAAACCCCTCGCTCGTTTTGACTCTATAATATGTAACCTACGGCATCTTTTCCTCTATATGAAATCAGTTTACGGAATCTTCTTGCTGGTATTGCTATCCGCAGCCTTCGCGCAGGCATCGCACCTGAGAGGTGGAGAGATCATCGCGACTCATATTTCAGGTCAGACGTACGACATTAAAGTGAGGCTTTATTTTGATATGCAGTCGGGGGAAGCGGCAGTCAACTCGCTAAACAGTGTGAAAGCCTGTATGGGGGACGGGGCAACCAAGGATCTTCCCAAAACTTCGGTTACCAATATCGGTGGCAATATATCCGTCGGAGAGTATCAAGCACGCTATACCTATCCGTCGTCGGGTATTTATCAAATCTCAGCCGCACTCGACAATCGCACGGGCGGATTGCTGAACCTCCCTGACGCCCAATCGACATCACAATTCATCTGGACGGTTATAGACACCCAACTAGCGAATTCCACCCCTGTTCTGCCCAATTTGGTGTTCTACGCCGGTGTCCGCCAGGTGTACACAGTGGATCTGAAACCGACCGTCGCCGATAATGACAGCATCAGCATTAAAGTGGTTCGTTTGAGCAAGCCGTCGCCAGGTACGTGTGGCGTCAGAATGGTCGATCACGCTTATCTCTTTCCAAACGAAATCAGTGCTACCGGGACATTCAAAGTGGATCCTACTACCAAACAGCTGGTTTGGAAAGCACCGGAATTACTGGGCAACTATCTCTTTGCCATGGTCGTTACCGAGTGGCGGGACGGTGTTAAAATATCAGAGAGCTACCGCGAGGGGCTCATCAGCGTCATTGACAAGCCCGGCGACACGGTGGAAGTACCTCCTTACGAATCGGCTGAAAATGGTGGTGTGATCACATCCGCCCCTAATGTGAAGTCCTCGGAGGTTTCGATGGCCATTGAAGCATATCCGGTACCGACGGAAGACTTCGTGACTGTAAAAGCATATAGCAAAAAACGTGCGATCATCCGCTTACAGCTCATCGATATGAATGGCCGCATCATTCGGGAGATCGCCAGCAAAGCACCGGAAATACTGATTCAGGAGGAATTTGACATGCGCAGCCTTGTCAAAGGCATGTACCTGATCCGGGCAAGTAACGCCACCGATGCCGTGACCCAAAAGGTGGTGCGGTAAATTATGCCACTGTTTGTCAGTGTAAAACTGCAAGATATCGTCCTGTGTAATATAGTTGTTTTAGGTGAAATCTGATTTCACGTATTACCATAGGTTAATTATTAACGGAAAAGCGGCAGGTCTCATGATCTGCCGCTTTCTTTGATGCCCTGCCTGTATGGCGAAACTAGTTTTCCAGAAACTGCCCGGCTCCCGTCCCGACGTCCGCAGAAGTGATTTTGTCCTGAAAAAGACGGCTCTTTAAAAGCATTTCCTTGATCATCGCAGCATGAGAGAATGTAATCATATGTCCCGCGTTGTAAAGGAATATATACTGTGCCCGCTTGCTTTTAATATGGGTCTTGGCAAATTCGATGTTGGCCGGATCTGCGATCCAATCGTTACCACCTTGTATGACTGTGGTAGGGACGCTGAGATGCTGCCATACGGGAAGCAATTTCCTGAGCTCTTCGGCGTGACTGTATTTTTCAGCTGTGGCCGCATTGAACGCGCCAGGCAAAAATAATTTGACCACTCCCATTCTGCCCCACTTCGAAAACCAGTAGAAGCGCTCTTTTTCCGGATCGATTACCGGTGAGACCATGATCAGCTCCTTCACCTGTTCGGGTGCCATGGATGCAAGTTTCGCAGCAATGGGCGCTCCGTACGACCGGCCCAGGATGATCACCTTTTCACCGCTTTTATTCAACGAAAAAACAGGAAGCAATGCATTGGCCTGCGTCGCGATGGACGTTACGAAACGTCTTTTCTTTAGCCTCGATTTACCATATCCAACCCGGTCGACGGAGACAATATGAAAATGCTTTTGCAGGTCCTCGTCATCCATCAGGTTCATATATCCCCACAATGAGCCGGGGGCGCCGTGTATGAGAAGCAACATCGGCAGCGTATCGGCTCCGACACTGGCCAGGCAAAGAGACAATGTGTCGTTTCTGATGAAAATCTCGGTAGGTTTGACCTTTTTGTCGGCATAATGACGCCTGACTTCCTTCGCTGAAATGATGTACCGGGAAAAACAGGAACTTAACAACGCCGAAAGAAAAAGAAACAGGACAGCCGACCGCAGAAATTTAAAACTTAACATATGCTTTAAAGAATCTTACCTTATTTCCTAAATTCACAGGATATTTCAATATACGATTAATATCAGGATAATCGTTGCGCCGGGAGCCGATTTTTAAAAAGAAACACCGTCGTAAAATTTTTCGGGGCATTTCGTTGTTGGATATTCAAAAGGAATGCCAGAGCCGGATAAAACGGTCAAGTTCAACCTCTATTTTTGATGACAGCCAACCACCAAGCGCTTTTTTTTGAGCGGCTAAACGCCCAGAACAAGAATTACAGGTACAAGTTGCCTTCCAGGCAGGACGCAGGTAAGTTCATTCAGAACCTGATCAATTTTCTTTTCCCGATCAGCAAGGACTGCCCCAGCTGCCCGGCCAAGGACCTCGCCATGAAATATGCTGATTTAAGGCACGATCTGGATTGTATGCTGCAACCGCTCCTGCCACAGCTGGACCGTGACAAAGAGGAAATACTGGACGAAGTGTTTGCGAAAATACCCGACATCTATGACCGGCTTCTTACCGATGCGAAGTCCATAACCGATAATGATCCGGCATCGGTGAGTATCGAAGAGGTGATATCGGTTTATCCGGGTTTCATGGCCATCGCAACCTACCGCTTTGCCCATTCTTTCGCGAAAAGCGGTATTCCCTTGCTACCACGTATGCTCACCGAATTTGCGCATAGCCAGACGGGGATAGACATTCACCCCAATGCCACGATCGGCCATTCATTTTTTATAGACCACGGAACCGGGGTCGTGATTGGTGAAACGACTCACATCGGCAACAATGTAAAACTGTATCAGGGTGTAACGCTCGGAGCCACACATGTTTCCAAATCACTGGCCTCGCATAAACGGCACCCAACGATCGAAGACAATGTGGTAGTGTACGCCAATGCTACTATTCTGGGAGGAGAAACCATCATCGGCCATGATTCGATCATCGGCGGAAATGCATGGCTAACGAAAAGCGTACCTCCATATTCCCTGGTTTATCACCAAAGCAAAATAGAGATACGCCAGCATTCAACCCCGTCGGTTACATAATACTCCGGATGAATCTCCGGATTCCTTCCATATACACAGGCTCGGCCTGCGGGAATGCATAGCGGGGCTGGGTTGTCATGGTTATGCCTATGAATCCAAAAGTAAGGCACCACCACTCGTAGTAGGTTTTGGTAACAGCCTCTCCCGATTTCGGGCGAAGGCCGGCAATCATTTCCCAAACCGGGTTGTCCTTAATGCTCATCGCCTGCGAATAGGCTTTTTTAGAATCACAATAAGCCCCTTCAAGGTTGAACATCACCTGAAAAACTTCCGGGTTCTCCACTGCGAAGTGCCATATGGTCTGCGCAACTTCCACCAGTTGTTTCTGAGGATTGCTGAAATGACCTTTTATTTTAACAAACTCTCCCTGCAAATAGTCAAAACCTTCCAGACGGATGGCTTCAAGGAGCTTGTCTTTGCTTTCAAAGTATTCGTAGAGAATAGGAGGACTGTACTCAATCACATCAGCAATTTTGCGAATCGAAACAGCCGTCCATCCATCCTCTCGGGCGATGTCTTTGGCTGTCTTCACGATATCTGAGCGTACCTGTATTCTAAGCCGCTCTCTTCGCTCTACTATTCCCATGCTTCAAAATATCTTTTAGGATTGATTCAGAATGATATGTCTTCAAATATAATGATATACCCATTACACTTCAAGGCCAATCCGTCCGCCCCGCGGAAAAACCTGTTGAAAATTCTTTTACATTTTCGACAAAGCCCGTCCATTAAATCTGACAGCGGATTCGAAAATTTAATGCCTTTAAAATTTTTTTAAGCCGCCGGAAAGCTTATATTTCTGAACGACGCAGTGGACCATTGCGCTCCACTTTTTCGACCAAACGGTAGTTTGCCTCCTGCGCCCGCACTTTGCCCCGCGAGTCATCGGTGATCCGGAGGTTGTTCTGATAAAGATCCAGCCTCACAGACTTTTGATTATCACTCACATAGTTTCTGAGCACCGTCCGCATCTGGTTTTTGAGGATTTCATCCAGAACAGGAAAGCAAATGTCGATCCTGCGGTGAAAGTTGCGGTGTGTCCAGTCGCAGGAAGTCAGGTAGATCTCGTCGTTTCCCCTGTTTCCGAAGTGGAATATCCGCGTATTTTCAATGTATCGGTCCACGTGACGGCTCACAACGATGTTGTCGCTGAGCGACGGCAACCCGGAAATCAGCCCGCAGCTCTCGCTCACGATCACATGCACCGGCACGCCGGCCTGGCCTGCCTGGTACAGTTTATCGATCAGAAGGTGGTCCTGTAACTGACTGATTTTAATTGTGATGAAAGATTTAAGTCCTGCATTACAGTTCGCAATTTCACGGTCGATCAAATCGAGCAGACGCTTTTGGAGGTTAAACTGGGTTACCTGCAAGTAATTGAATGGCAGATACTTATACTTTTTCGGCTCATCCTGGGTAGAAAGGTAGCCGAAAAGCAATTCCAGCTCATTAGTCAACTCCCTGTGACAGGTCAGCAATGCATGGTCGACAATCTCCCGGCTGGTGAGCCTGTAAAAACCGCCGGTGCCCAGGAATGCATACCGCTCCCAGCCTTTCTGCACTTTACGCTTTACAAGCGCCATTTTTCCATGCACTTTCAAGCCTGGTGCGCTCAGGAGTATCTTGACACCCGCATCCCGCATTTTTTTCGACCATTGCAGGTTCTCCTGAATGTCCAGCTTTGTATTGAGCTCTACGTAGGTCGTCACGCGCTTCCCGTTTCTCGACGCGCTGATCAGCGAGTTCAGTATAAACGAGTTGGGACTGATCTTGTACAACGAGACATGTATTTCACGAACATGCGGGTCTACGGCAGCCTCGTTGAAAAACCGTACGATGGGTTCGTAAGACTGATAAGGCAAATGCAGCATCTGATCCGCCTGCTGGATCGATTCGAAGACGGATTTGGTGTCGTCAAATTCCGGATTCTGAACCGGGCGCTGATAGGGGTAGTCCAGGCGGCGCGACAACACCGGAAAACGCGCGAGATCCTGCATAAAAAGATATTCACCCCGCTCATGGAAGTCGTTTCTCGGGATGGCCAACTTGCTGACCAGGTATTCACGGATGTAGAGCGGCATTCCCGATTCATAAAAATATTGGGAAGGCAACACAAAATTCCGCTTTTCCAGCTGTTTGAGGATCCGCTGTGCAACGGGCATCGGATATTCATCCTCTACCGACAGTTCGGTTTCCCGCTCCACGCGCAGTGCATAACTTTCGAGGATCTGATAACCCGGGAACAACACCGTGAGGTTTTCCCGTATCACATCTTCGATAAATGCCACTTGCCGTTTCCCCTCCCACTCCGGCAATTCGACAAACCTCCCAAAGTGGTCAGAAGGCACATTCACGGACGCATACCAGTCCTCGTCGGCATCCTGCCTGTGCTGCATCCTGACAATCAGGTACAACTGTTTGGATTCAAAAGCAGGCGTTTTCACCGTGCGACGGCTATCGAGAAAAACGGGTTGCAGGTACCTGAACAGCTTATCGACAAAGAACCGGCGGAGAAATGCTACATGCTCTGGTACAAATGCTTCCCTGTAATAGAGATGGACACCCTGATCCTGCAATGCGGGCAAGATGTTGTTCGCAAGAATGTCGTTGAACTCTCTGAGCTGATTCTCAACCGTTTCATACACATGTTCGAGCAGAGATTCCGGGAAAAGATTCAATTTCGAGCGGATATCGTTACTCACTTCACACATCGCCAGAAGGTTCGGGATACGCACCCGGTAGAATTCCTTGGTCTGATAAGCGTAGATTCCCAGAAAACGTAACCGCTCCCTCACCGGTACCGTATCGTCGTTAGCTTCCAGCAACAACCTGTAATTATTCGAAAGCCAGCTCAGATTGGTATCAAAGTAGGGATAGGCAACGTCGATCATTGAGTGTGGTGTAAAAGATCCAAAATTTGTTACAATATAAAGACATTTGGCGGGTAAGGATATAACTTTGCAAGACAAAAATTAACCTGTCCGGCAAGCATTCGGAGCTATATCTCATTCCAAATTATAAGTAAAATCACTATGCGTTATCAATTATTAGGCCGCTCGGGTTTACGGGTATCAGAGGTTTGCCTGGGCACCATGACATTCGGTAAAGAATGGGGCTGGGGCGCGGATAAGCATGAAAGCTTCAAAATATTCGAATCTTTCGCGAATGCAGGTGGAAATTTCATCGACACAGCTAACCGCTACACAGAAGGGTCTTCGGAGAAATATGTAGGCGAGTTTATCGAAAGCGACCGCGATCACTGGGTACTAGCCACCAAGTTTACCCTGAAAGACCGCAACGACGATCTGAACTTCGCCGGCAATCACCGCAAAAACATGATGCGCTCCGTCACATCCAGCCTGAAACGCCTTAATACTGAGTACATAGACCTTCTTTGGGTGCATATGTGGGACAATACCACGCCAACCGAAGAGGTCATGAAAGGGCTTGATGATCTGGTCACGCGCGGTCTCGTGCATTACATCGGCATATCCGATACGCCCGCCTGGATCGTATCGCAAGCGAATACCATCGCTGACTTTCGCGGATGGAACGCATTCGCAGCTATTCAGTTTGAGTACTCGCTCTTGCAGCGCACTCCCGAGCGCGACCTGCTTCCCATGGCTAAGGCGCTCGATCTCGCCGTGACGCCCTGGGGCGCCATCGGAGGAGGTGCATTAACCGGTAAATATCTGAGAGGCGAAACAGGTCGTGTCCCCGATCACAGCACCCGGAGAAATGAATACAGTAGCATTATTGCCCAAACTGTGGTAGATGTGGCAGCCGAACTTGGGGTAACTCCTGCCCAGGTCGCCATCAACTGGACACGCCACCGCGATCAGGTTATGATCCCCATCATCGGCGCGTCTAAGGAGACGCAGCTTACCGATTCCCTGGGCTGCCTGGATTTTCGCCTTCCCGAAACCGCATTGGCAAAACTGAACGAAGTAAGCAAAATAGAGCTCGGCTTCCCCCACGAATTCCTGAAATCCGACGGGATCAAGGAGGAGGCTTTCGGCGGACTCTACGAAAGTCTGGATAATCATAGAGGGTGATTAGGCCATAGGCTGTAAGCTTTAGGCCATAAGCTTAGGCTGCTAAAAGTCAAACACGCAGCATAAAGCCTATTGCTTATAGCCTATCGCTTACAGCCTACTCCCTACTTTCCCCACAACTCCGGTGCTGTGCGCCAGGCTGCGAGGCTCTCTACCTGTGAGGCGGTAATATACTCGTGTTCCAATGCGACTTCGATCAGTGCATTGTAGTTGCTGATCGTACTCAGTTTCACATTTTTGGCCGCGAAGTTGCTGGCTGCAAGCTCGAAACCGTAGGTAAATATCGCTACCATTCCAGCCACTTCGATACCGGTTTCCCGGAGAACGTCCACTACTTTGAGCGAGCTCCCACCGGTGGAAATCAGGTCTTCCACAATGATTACCGGCTGGCCCGGTTCCAATCTGCCCTCGATCTGGTTACCCATCCCGTGTTTTTTCGGCTCCGGCCTCACATAGGCAAATGGCAGTTCGAGCAAGTCTGCTACCAATGCACCCTGGGCGATACCACCCGTCGCCACGCCTACCACGGCCTGGGCCTGCGGATATTCCGTCCGGATCAGCTCAGCGAGTGTCTTTTTGATAAAAGTACGGGTGTCGGGATACGACAATGCTACGCGGTTATCGCAGTAGATGGGTGACAACCAACCCGAGCTCCATTGAAAGGGCTTTTCGGGGCTCAATTTAATGGCTTTTGCTTCGAGCAGCAGCTCTGCTATTCTTTTGGTAATATCCAGATCGTTCGGCATTATCAGTCTTCGGATTCTTCTTGTTTATTATGATTGGTCACTAAAAGCTTGTCAATCCGGCTGCGATCCATATCGATCACTTCGAATTCAAACTGCTTCCAGCTGAATTTCTCACCGGTATGCGGAATATTTTCAAGGATATGCAGTACGAAGCCACCCAGCGTATTGAAGCCCACAAGCTCCCTGCGATCATTTTCCTGGATGTTGATGTTGAAATACTGAACAAAATCATCGAACGGCAACTGAGCGTCGACCAGATAGCTGCCGTCGTCCCTCCGGACGATCTCCGACGCCTCCTCAATGTCCTCTGAGATGTCCCCTACCAGCGCATCCATGATATCGTGCATGGTCACAACACCCAGCGTCCCGCCGTATTCGTCTACAATGATCCCGTAGTATACCCGCTGTTCTTTGAATTTCTCCAATGCCTGGTACGCCCTGTTGCTTTCAGGCAGGTAAACAGGGTCGCGGGCTATGACATTCAGATTGGCCATCTGAGCTTCGATGTCTGTCGCGATGAGATCCTTCACATACACCAGCCCTATGACCTCGTCCACCGTCCCACGGCAGACCGGATAGATGGAATGCCGGGAATCGAATATCTTGGCTTTGTTCTCCTCTACGGTATCTTCCAGATCCAGCCAAACGATTTCCTGCCGGTTGGTCATCAGAGAGGTCACTTTACGGTCCCCCAACTGAAATACATTGTGGACGATCTCCTGTTCTATTTCTTCAAAAACCCCTCCGGAAGTTCCCTCCTGGATCAGGCTCTTGATTTCCTCCTCCGTAACCGCATTTTCCGACTGCTTGATATTCAGCACCCGGATGATCAGATCGCTGGAAAATCCAAGCAATGCGATAAAAGGAGCCGTCAGCTTCGACAGCAGGTTCATGGGGGTGGCCATGAACTTTGAAATTGCTTCGGGATTCGACATTCCGATCCGTTTCGGGACCAGCTCCCCCAGAACAAGGGACAAATAGGTGATCAGCACCAGCACCGTGCCAACCGCCAGCGAATGGCTGTAAGGCGTCAGCGCCGGAATAGAGGCTACTACCTTTTCGAAGTCGGATGTGATATTATCCCCGCTATACATACCCGTCAGCAAACCAATGAGCGTAATGCCGATCTGGACGGTGGAGAGAAATTTGGTTGGAGAATTGGCCAGGTTTAATGCCGCTTTGGCGCTCGAATCACCGTTCTTTGCTGCTGCTTCCAGACGGGATTTCCGGGATGAAACAAGTGCGATCTCTGACATGGAAAAAAGGCCATTGAGCAGCACCAGAAGTAAAATTATAAGGAGTTCCAAGAACTGTTTATTTGTTACAAATACAAATTTATCAATAATAATCTCTGCCTAAACTAAACTCTTTACTTAATTTTGGCATCGATTCACGTACCCATTCAAAAATGATCATTTTTTTCGACGACCGTCCTGTCAGGATTGTACGAACCAATCAGCTGTCTGCTGCCGAAACTTCGCGTTTTGAGCATATCGTAGACCTCAGACTGGAAAAGCTGCAAAGAACGATGCTGACAGGCCACGTTTTGTTCCTCAATTCCACCACCACCAGCGCTATTCAGGTGATTCAAATGCTTGAAAAGGACTTTCCGAAGGAGATGCTTTCGATTACCATGGCAACTCGTGAGAAAGCGGAGGTTGAGGACAAAATCAAAGCGCAGTATAAAGTGATCAAGGCTGCGGGCGGTGTGGTCGTCAAGAACGGCAAATGGCTTTTCATGTTCCGCCGCAAGACCTGGGACCTTCCCAAAGGAAAACTGGATAAGGGAGAGAATTCAAAAACGGCGGCGACCCGCGAAATTGAAGAAGAAACCGGCGTAAAGGCGCTTATCCGCGACAAAATATGCACTACCTGGCATACCTACACGCTCAACAACAGCCGCATTCTTAAGCGCACGAAATGGTACCTTTTCGATTGCCTCGATGATTCGAAGATGAGCCCGCAGGCGGAAGAGCAAATCGAGAAACTCGACTGGTACGAACCTTCCGAGGTTAAACCATTGCTTATCAATTCATTCAGTTCGATCCGCTACGTCATCGACAGCCTGAACCGGATACACAATTTGAAAGAATCCTGATCGGCTGCATTTCACCGGCCTCACTTTTGGCCAAATACCTTCAACTCAGACAGCGAATACGGCAGGAAATTGTCCACTTCCTGCCCATAGCGGTGCAGATCGCGGATGATACTGGAACTGATAGGCGCCAGGCTTGGGGAGGTAATGAGAAACACCGTTTCGATCTCTTCATATAAGTACCTGTTAACCTGAGAAATACCGTTTTCATATTCGAAATCGGTCGTATTACGAAGGCCCCGGAGCAAAAAACGGGCACCCAGCTCACGGGCGACGTGGGCGGTCAGATCGTCGTAAGTAATTACTTTCACATTAGGCTCAGAGGCAAATGTCTTCCTGATCATCTCCTCCATCACATCCAGCGGAAAATACCGCTTCTTGGTTGCATTGTTACCGATACCGATCACGACCTCGTCAAACAGCCTCAGGCCGCGCAGGACAATATCTTCGTGCCCTTTTGTGAAAGGATCGAAAGATCCCGGAAATAGTGCGATACGCTTCATAAACAAGGGAGTGCTAGGAAGAAATAAGATAGGTATTGAACAGACCAAAATAGCGGTGCCCCGGCACTTCGGCACATTGCGTACTGTACCTGAGCGTAGTGGGCCGGGTTCCCATATGTAAGTTGGGAAAAAATCGCGAAAGCTCCTGATAAGCCTCGGACGAAGGCGTCACCTCTCCGTAACACAAAACCTTCATCTCCTCGGGCAGCATATTGAGCTGGCTCAGCGTGAAGAGAATAATGTAAGCCAGTTCCTGCGTTTGCGCATATTTGAATCGGTTGCAAAGCACCAGTTGCTGGCTTTCGCTGATCACCAATGTGAAATAGTCCTTTTCAAAATAGATCGACATCATCCGCATTTCCTGGTGCTCCAGATGATTGACCAGTGAGCCGATCGCCAACGCGCTGGTGAGATGGTAGAAACTCACCGCAGAAGCGCTGAAATGGTTGACAACCCAGTCATACCACAACTCCTGTACGCTGAACACATTCTGTGCATGCACCAGCGGCAGGTCGTGCCACAGCACCTTTTCATGCTTGGATACCGGATTTCCCAGTGCAAACGACAAATATTCATATGCCGACTCGGGCTTGAACAGCAGAGTCGGTACCAATGTAAATGCATGCGAATTGACCGTCACCCGGACATTCTTCCAATTATTGGGCGACCAGGATAAATGTCCTGCAAAAATCCGTTTCAGTCTCTCGAAAATGTCGGCCGGGGTAAGCGGATTGTCGAAGGAGTAATCTTCGAGCCAAATGCATTCCATATTCTCATCCCGGACAATGCAAAAGCGGATTCGTCGCTCATCCAGTTCGATGCAAAGGGTACAAAGCGGAATACTGGCGGCATCGAAGGAGTTGTCCCCTACCAATAAGGTCGGAATAACTTCAATAACCTGGTTTTCAGAGTTTGCCACGTGGTCGGGGTCGTATTATGTAAAGTTTGTACCGGTTTTTACCCCGGAAATATAATTGTTCAGTTTAAAAATGCCTGCCAGCGACCCGGCCATTTTGAGTATGCGATGACTTTGATCGTTTTCGAGCCCGGCAATTTTGTCCCAGCTCATAAACTGAACCTGCCTGATGATCTGTTCTCCCGGGGTCAGTTCAGGATCGAAGCCCGGTTCCACCTTCCCCTCGAATGAAGCAATGTCGAAAAACAGCTCGATTGCATGAAGGGGCGCTTCCATGTGCTCGTGTACGAACAGGAGCCTGCCCACTGTCACGGTCAAACCGGTTTCCTCAAGGAATTCACGTGCCAATGCCTCCTCGGCACTTTCCCCGAAGCGGATGCCACCGCCTGGGGGCGACCAGAAGACACCGTCGGGACCGTAGAGCGCATGGTTGACGAGCAGGATATCGTCCCCCTGTGTGCAGATACCACACACACGTACACGTACCGAGCCTCCGTACAAACTTCCTATTTCAGCATTGAGTGTTCGCAAAACAGGCTTTTTAGACCGGCAAAGATAAACATCGGGCCATAATTGGCAAGACATAATTCACCCGTCCAGGTGCGGGGTATGCACACACCTGCTGCTAATGAGCCTGCAAGACTGAATAAGAGCGGGCTGAATCAGGAATAGGGACTTCCTGAAATGTAGCTTTCCAGGGTATTGATATGCTCCTTTTGCTCGTGTATGATGGCGGAAACAATATCATTAATGGAAATAATGCCGATGAGCGCACCGTCGCGGTTCACCGGGAGGTGCCTGATATGCTTGTCGGACATGATTTGCATACATTCCTCAATTTTGTCATCGGTTTCGACCGTGATTACCTTGCTGGTCATTACATCGCGGATCAATGTATCCTTCGACCCTCGCCCCAACAATATCACTTTACGCGCGTAATCGCGTTCGGAGAAAATACCGATCAGATCATTATCTTCAAGCACCAAAACTGCACCGATGTTTTTCTCGGCCATGAGCTCCAGAGCCTCAAACACTGTGTTGTCCTGCGTAACCGACCAAATCGCATTGACAGGCTTGTTGCCCATTACATGTTGTACCAGCATAGATGTTTAGGTTTGGGATTTGAGATAAAGGGAGTCTAATATATGGATTTGGTGCTTTAAAATCCAATTAATTCTGAGTATATTTTTGTAGGAAAAAGTGGTTTTTGATATTCAGATTCCTTGCGTTAGATTCGTTCCCATGGATACAGACAAAATTTTGCCATCCCAGTTACTACGCAAAAAATTCCCTTTTAAACCCACTGACGGCCAGCTGCGTTTCTTCGAACAGACCAACGATTTCCTGATCGAAGAGAAAGGTCTCGAACGTTACCGCGACTGTTTTCTGCTCAAAGGCTACGCTGGAACCGGTAAAACCACGATCATCAGCACACTGATCAAGGTCCTCCGGAATTTTGGCTACAAGTCGGTGCTGCTTGCCCCTACCGGCCGGGCCGCCAAGGTGATGTCGGGCTACTCCGAGAAAATCGCATTGACGATCCATAAAAAAATATATAAGCAAACCGCGGATGCCTTTTCAGGTACGCTCTCGTTTCAGCGCCAGAAAAATTACCATGATAACACCCTGTTTATCGTGGACGAAGCTTCGATGATCACCGACGAGGCCGATTTCGGCAGCCGCAGTCTGCTCGCCGACCTGATCGAATTTGTGTTTGAGAATCCCGGAAATAAACTGATGCTGGTAGGCGACACCGCACAGCTGCCCCCGGTTGGCAAGGAGCTTAGCCCTGCATTGGACCGGGATTATCTCGAAAGGACTTTTTATATGTCTGTTTTTCAGGAAGAGCTGAGAGAGGTAATGCGGCAGGATGAGCAGTCGGGGATTCTTTTCAATGCAACCCAGCTCAGGAACCAGCTCGGTGCGGAAAATAGCGAGATCCACATCACCACCCGTTCTTACCGCGATGTTTTCCGGATGACAGGCGAAAAACTGGAAGAAGGAATTCGTTACGCATACGATAAGTACGGCCAGGAAAACGCCATTATCCTGACAAGATCCAACAAGTCGGCCGTGCAGTACAACGAATATATCCGACGGGTCATCCATTTTTCAGAAGATGAACTCGACGCTGGCGACAGGCTCATGGTCGTTCGGAACAACTACAATATCCTCGACGAAGACTCCCCCGCCGGTTTTATTGCCAACGGTGACTTTGTGGAGCTGCTGAAAATCCGCAAAACCCAGGAAATGCACGGCTTCCGGTTTGCTGATGTTACATTACGGCTCACAGATTACGAAAAGCAGCCGGAATTCGACGCCAAGATTTTTTTGGACACCCTGCATTCCCCTTCCCCATCGATGTCATCGGAGGACAACAAGAAACTTTACGAGAGCGTGCAGCAGGATTATTTTTATATCAAATCCAAAAAAGAGCGTGTAGAAGCATTACGGAAAGACCCCTACCTCAATGCATTACAGGTTAAATTTTCCTATGCATTAACCTGCCACAAAGCGCAGGGAGGCCAATGGAGCGCCGTGTTCATCGACCAGGGATACCTGCCCGAGGAGCAAATCAATGTAGAGTTCGTCAGATGGCTTTACACGGCCATCACCCGGGCTACCGACGAAGTGTTTCTCATGAACTTTCACCAGCAATTTTTCAAATGAGAGGCTGTTATGCCGACACTGAGGCGCGTTGCAGCCGGTCATTGATCGCCAACCCCAGCCCGCTCGCCGGAACCAGCTCGGCCCTGATCTCCGACACCGGCAATGCGTCCAGTTCCCGGAGATAGGCAAACAGATTATGCGCAGCCTCCTTCATGTTCCCCGTCGGGCTTAGTATCCGCTGAAATTGCTTGTCGGTATTTTCCAAATAGCGGTCAAACAGCAGGTAACCGGTTTCCGCCGAACCAGCTGGCAGCGCCTCCCTGCTTCCCAAATGCAGTGGCTTTCGGGGTGCATAATGGCTCTTAAGCATTCCGGGAGCCTTCGGATCTGACGATGAATGCGGCATCAATGCCACCGGTCCGACCACCGCTTCTATTTCACGGATGTCCAGCCCGCCCAGCCGGTAAATAATCGTTTCACCATTTTCAAAACCGACGATAGTTGACTCAATCCCCACCTCGCACTCGCCCCCATCCAGAATGTAAGGAATTTTCGCGCCCAGTTGCTGGTCGACGTGCGCAGGCGTAGTGGGGCTGATGTATCCAAATGGATTGGCACTTGGCGCTGCCAATGGAAAATCAATACTTGCCAGTAAATCAAGCAAAAGCGGATGGCGGGGGATCCGCACAGCCACCGTATCCAGGCCGGAAGTAACCAGGTCCGGCACAATTCCCTTTTTAGGCAGCAAAAGCGTCAGCGGCCCCGGCCAGAATTTTTCGGCCAGTTTTCGTGCTTTTTCAGGAAAATCAGCCACGTAGATGGCCACTTTGCCGATGGAATCCGTATGAATAATCAGCGGATCGAACGAGGGTCTGTTCTTGACTTCGAAAATAGATAGTACCGCTTTTTCGTTCAATGCATTGCCCGCCAGTCCATACACGGTCTCGGTAGGAATGGCCACCAGTTCGCCTTTTATGAGAAATTCTTTTGCGACATGCAGGTCGCTGCCGGTTACTGCCAAAATATTGTTCCGTTTTTTAAAAATGCAAAAATACGGCGGCGCGGAATAAATCCGAGTATTCGCATTTAGATTGTTTTTAAATAACTCTGAATGCATAAAACTTGGCGGCCTGTTATCCAATACCTGTTTATATTTATTGGTTAAATAGTACTATCTAAACAACCCTTTACTATGTTTCAAATCAAAGAACAACCTACCGTTTTCGATGTCGTCATCGTAGGCTCGGGAGCGGGAGGTGGAATGGCAGCTTATCAACTTGCCAAAGCGGGTGCCAAGGTGGCTCTTCTGGAAGCAGGTGGATATTTTGACCCTGCTGATCCTAAATATATTACCCAGCTGAAATGGCCTTACGAATCACCGCGTCGCGGAGCGGGTAACCACCGTCCATTCGGTGACTTCGATGCGGCATGGGGCGGTTGGGAAATTGATGGCGAACCCTATACACGCAAAAACGGAACGCAATTCGACTGGTTCAGATCACGTATGCTGGGCGGCCGTACCAACCACTGGGGGCGGATTTCGCTCCGTTTCGGCCCAAAAGATTTTAAGAGAAAGAGCATTGATGGCCTGGGAGACGACTGGCCGATCAGCTACGATGACGTAAAACCATACTATGACCAGGTTGATAAGCTGATCGGGGTATTTGGAACCATTGAAAACCTCGACAACGAGCCGGATGGAATTTTCCTTCCACCTCCCAAGCCGCGTTTACATGAGCTTTTCCTCAAACAGGCAGGTAAGAAGGCCAACATTCCCGTAATCCCTTCCCGCCTGTCTATCCTGACGAAACCCATCAATGATCAGCGCGGCGTTTGTTTCTATTGCAGCCAATGCGGACGCGCCTGCCAGGCATACGCCGACTTCTCGTCCTCTTCCGTACTTTGTATCCCGGCGCTTAAAACAGGCAATGTAACGCTGATCAACCATGCGATGTGCCGGGAGGTGCTGACCGACCCTGCGACGGGCCTGGCGACTGGTGTCTCCTATATTGACCGTAACAAACTGACTGAGCATACCATCAAGGGAAAAGTGGTGGTACTGGCTGCCAGCGCGGCCGAGTCTTCACGGCTCCTTTTGAACTCGAAATCCGCCCGCCATCAGAGTGGTCTTGCCAATTCAAGCGGTGTGGTGGGACATTACCTGCACGACTCCACCGGTGCCTCACGCGGCGCGTTCATGCCACATATGATGGACCGCAAGCGCTACAACGAGGACGGTGTCGGCGGGATGCACGTTTATACGCCCTGGTGGCTGGACAACAAAAAACTCGATTTTCCGAGGGGTTATCATATCGAGTACGGCGGCGGAATGGGCATGCCGGCCTACGGATTTGGGTTTGGTATCGAGAACCTGAATGGCAAATATCCTACCAAAGATGGCGTTACCAAACAGGCAGGCGGCTACGGCTCTTCGCTGAAAGAAGACTATCGCCGTTTCTACGGGGCCAATATCGGCATGGCAGGACGTGGTGAGGCAGTTCCGGATTACAACAACTACTGTGAAATCGATCCGAATGTCGTTGATAAGTTTGGTATCCCTGTATTGCGCTTCCACTACAAATGGTCGGATTACGAGATCAAGCAGGCCAAGCACATGCATGACACCTTTGAGGAGATGATTCACGCACTGGGCGGTATTCCTAATGGCACCAAGCCAGGTGCCGACACCAATTATGGTCTTGCTGCGCCAGGCCGCATTATCCATGAAGTGGGAACTGTCCGGATGGGCGACGATCCGAAAACGTCGGCGTTGAACAAGTACTCGCAGGCGCACGATGCCAAAAACGTATTCGTGGTTGATGGCGGCTCTTTCGTGTCGCAAGCCGACAAGAACCCTACCTGGACCATTCTCGCATTGTCGATGAGGGCTTCGGAATACATTATCAATCAGGTTAAACAGAAAAATATCTAACATTTGAACCCTGTTCAAATCAGCAGCATATGAAACGCAGAGACTCATTAAAAGCATTGACGCTCAGCTCACTCGGCATCACAGCGCTGAGCCCGCAGGTAGCACTGGCGGAGCAACGTGAGCTGGAAACCCAAATGCCTCCCGAAACACCGATCAAAGTCCCCGGGGGCCGGTTAAAGGAAGAAGCCATCCACGATGCGAAATTGATGAAGGAGAAATTCTTCACGGTTGCGGAATTGGCTACCGTGAAAGTACTGGTGGACATTATCATCCCGGCAGACGACAAGTCGGGCAGTGCTTCGCAGGCCGGTGTACCCGATTTCATCGAATTTATCGCGAAAGACATGCCACAGCATCAAACCCCGCTGCGAGGTGGATTGAGATGGCTGGAAAGAGAGGCCGGAAACCGGTTCAGCAAGTCGTTTGTGCTGTGTACCAAGGCGCAGCAGTTGCAGATCGTTGACGATATCGCCTACCCTGAAAAAGCGAAACCCATTTACAGTCAGGGCGTAGCCTTTTTCAATTTGATGCGCAACCTGACCGCAACGGGTTTTTATACGTCCAAGATCGGCATTAACGACCTTGGTTATGTGGGTAATACGCCCAACGTATGGGAAGGCGTGCCCGCAGACGTACTGAAACAGTATGGCCTGAGCTACGACTAATCTCCCGTCATTCCAATAAAGCAAATCGGCCCGGGTTCAGATGAATCCGGGCCGATTTGCTTTATCTATTTAATATTAATACAATTTCTGACGCTGTTGTTTCACTGTTTCGTCCGTCAGGAACTCGTCGTAAGTCATTAATTTATCCAGCACGCCTTTCGGACCGATTTCGATAATCCGGTTCGCCACGGTGTGAACGAACTGGTGATCGTGCGAATAGAACAGCAGACAGCCTGTAAAGTCGATCAGTCCGTTGTTCAGGGCAGTAATGGATTCCAGATCAAGGTGGTTGGTAGGATCATCCAATACCAATGCATTCGCACCCGACAACATCGTGCGCGAGAGCATACAACGGACCTTTTCGCCTCCGGAGAGTACTTTCGCTTTTTTCAGAGACTCTTCGCCCGAGAACAGCATCCGTCCCAGGAAGCCACGGATAAAGCTCTCATCCTTTTCCTCCGAATATTGACGCAGCCAGTCAACCAGGTTCAGGTCCACGTCAAAAAATTGTCCCGGATCTTTCGGAAAGTAAGATTTTGTGATCGTGACGCCCCAGGTATAGTCACCTTTGTCGGCTTTCTGAACTTCACTGATAATGTCAAAAAAAGCACTGATTGCCATCACATTGCGACTCACAAATGCAATTTTATCGCCTTTATTGACTGTAAAACTTACATTATCGAACAGCTTGGTGCCGTCTTCAGCGGTTTTGGAAAGTCCCTCCACACGCAAAAGCTGATCTCCCACTTCGCGTTCCGATTTGAATGCGATATAGGGATACTTTCGCGAAGAAGGTTTGATATCGTCAATGGTGAGTTTTTCCAGCAGTTTCGCCCGCGAAGTTGCTTGTTTTGATTTCGAAGCATTGGCACTGAAACGGCGGATAAAATCCTCCAATTCCTTGCGCTTCTCTTCCGACTTTTTGTTGGATTCCTGGCGTTGCTTCAATGCAAGCTGGCTCGACTGGTACCAGAAGGAATAGTTGCCCGAGAACATCTGCACTTTGCTGAAATCGATATCCACCACGTGCGTACAAACCTCGTCGAGGAAGTGACGGTCGTGAGAAACAACGATCACTGTATTTTTGAAATCTGCCAGGAAGTTTTCCAGCCAAAGTACTGTTTCGACGTCGAGGTTGTTGGTTGGCTCATCGAGCAGCAGTACGTCGGGATTACCGAACAGTGCCTGGGCTAGCAGAACCCGTACTTTATCGTTCGAGTTGAGGTCGCTCATCATGGTGTGGTGCAAATCTTCCGCAAGTCCCAGCCCACTGAGGAGTTGAGCCGCTTCGGTCTCAGCCTCCCAGCCATTCAGGTCTGCAAACTCCGCTTCCAGTTCCGCCGCTTTCTCTCCGTCTGCATCGGTAAACTCCTCTTTCTCGTAAATCGCTTCACGCTCCTTCATGACCTTGTACAAGCGTTCGTGTCCCAAAATCACGGTATCCATCACCGAATAAGCGTCGAACTCAAACTGATCCTGTTTCAGGAATGTCATCCGTTCGCCCGGGTTCATGCTTACATTTCCCGTCTGCGGCTCGATTTCACCCGAAAGAATTTTTAAAAAAGTAGATTTCCCGGCTCCATTGGCGCCTATTACGCCGTAACAGTTACCTGGGACAAATTTTATATTTACTTCATCGAACAATACCCTTTTACCGTATCGCAGCGATACGTTCTGAACCGTAATCATCTGAAAATTGATTATTTATGAATGAGACCGCAAAATTAAGAAAATCGGTCTTATTTAACATCCTTGTGTAAACTAAAACCAAACAAAACAGGCCGGTATCCACCGGCCTGCCATTCCAATCACAAAATATTTACTCAGGGAATCACACGCAAGGTATGCGCGCCCTTGGCCACGCTCACGCGCGCGCCCTGCTTTTTCAGCGATGGAGCGTCGCCTTTTGTTACAGTCCAGAATTCCACCCCGCCATTGCCGCTGCCATATTCCAGGTATTCGAATACAGAAACAGCCAGATTAGCGCCGTCCTTATCAAATGCTACGCTCTGCGGATAGATTCCGTCGAACGGGTAATCCGCTACTTTTGTCAACGCGCCTGTGGCCGCTACCTTGTAAAGCGAGAGTGAAGCGCCCGTCCCTGCACCCGCTTCGGCCCATGGCGAACCGCTTTTGCCTGCATTAACGGTCACCAGCGTCGACCCGTCAGGGCTGATGGCGAAAGAACCTGCATTGGCTCCCACAGGCACCTGGCCCGAAACCTTATGTTCCACAGCGCCGTCCATTGAAAAGTCGACTACCAGGACTTCCCCTTCACCAGCGGCTTTCCCGGCGGTGCCCTTGGTGTCCAGTACGAAATAATGCTTGCCATCCGCGGAAAACCTGCCAAACGAAGGCTCCGTACCCACTTTGACAGGCTTGCCTACCATTTCGACATTTTTGAGCTTACCTGCCTCGCGAATCACCTTATATAATCCAACCTCGTTGGAGTTGTCCAATGTGAATGCAATGAAGTCGCCCGAAGGATGCCATGAAATGTCTATGATCTTGTTGGCTGTATCGATTGCTGCGGGCAGGTTCAGAAACCTCGCCGGCTTGCCATCCGGTCCCGCCTCAATGAAAACCAACTCCTTACCGGCCTCGCTGGTCGACAGGATGAGTTCATTTTTGTTGACGTCAATGGATGTAGGCTTTTTACCCACCGGAAAACCGAATTTAGCTTTCGGCGCGGCCAAATTGGTGATATCTACAACAAATAGCTTTTCTCCCGCCGGAAAATCCTTGGCAGGGTCCTTGTACTCCCCCACTCCATCTTCCGGCCGGATCCGGTTTTCAAGCACATAGGCCAGTCCGCCTGTTGCGGGAACGGCCAGTGTTTTGGAATAACCCAGCGCCGAATTGGATACCAATGCGCTCCCCAATCCCTTACTTCCCCTTTCAACCGGGAACTTGATTGTTGTCAACTGATCTTTCGATGTGTTGTCTCTTAATAGCTTTCCATCAACCAATGCCGATGCTGCCATATCAGCATCAGAAACTACAACCAAGCCGCGGGCATTGAAGCTAATGGGCGATTGGGCCATCGATGGAACACCTCCCAGCGCAGCCAAACCAGCAAATAATGCAACTTTTTTCATAGAAAAGAATTTAAGTTTTAGGTGGTTTAACAATTTGACACATATCAAAAGAACCTTGCAAGGTCATTTATACCCTGCAAGGTTCCTAACATAATCGGCAATATACAACAAAAAAGAAAACCCCGGCAAATGCTTACCGGGGTTTAAATTTCACGCGTAGAAAAAATTATGCTGCAACAGCCAATCTGTTGACGAATTTCGCCAATTTAGATTTCTGGTTGGAAGCTTTTTTCTTGTGGATGATATTTTTCTTTGCCAAACGATCCAACATTGAGGATACAGTTTTGTAAACATCAACAGCTACTGCCTTGTCAGTCGTTTCACGCAATTTCTTGATGTATGAACGTGTGGTTTTGTGCTGGTAACGATTACGCAAACGCTTAGTCTCGTTAGCGCGAATTCTTTTTAAAGCTGATTTATGATTTGCCATTGGTAATGAATATTTTTCTATTTCTCATTTCGGTCTGCAAAAATAGAAATTGCTTCTCAAAACGCCAAATTTCCTTTCAAAATATATTTAAACTAAAATAAACCTACTTAGGCATACGCTGCACATCGGAAGCCAGGTACTCCTCTATCCGCGATTCGAGCTCGTTGTAAGGGATGTTGCTATGCAGCTCACCTTCAACTGCCAGTGATATTTTACCGGTTTGTTCCGATATCACGATAACAATCGCGTCCGTCGCCTCGCTCATACCCATGGCTGCCCGGTGCCGGAAACCCAGCGAGGAGGGTACATCCACCCCGTCGGCGACGGGGAGTACACAACGGGCGGCTTTCAGTACGCCATCCACAATGATCACTGCACCATCATGCAGCTCGCTATACTGATTGAACAACGAAACCAGCAAAGGCTTGGAGACCCTCGCATCGAGCATTTCACCGGTTTCGACATATTTGCCAAGGTCGTCCCGCTTGTTCAACACGATCAATGCACCTGTAAAATTGGCTGCAATGGTCCGGCTCGCATCGATCACTTCTTTCAGGTTCTTGACCTTAAAGTCCAGCATTGAACTCCCTATAATCTTTTTAAGGAAACCATTATTAGTGTAGATCGTGGATTTCCCGATAATCAAAAGGAAACGCCTGATTTCCTGCTGGAAGATGACGATCAAAGCCACAGCCCCAACGCCCATGAAGTATTGCAGGATTGCCGTAAGTAAACCCAGCCCCAGTCCCTTTACAACCAGATAGAAAACGTAAACAAACAAATATCCCAGAAAAACCCGGCTAGCAATACTTCCACGAACGAGGGTATATACCTGATAAAGAAGAATGGACACTAAAAAAACATCCAGGATATCAGCCCAGTTGATGTTCAGAAAACCCACGCGCATAAGAAAGGTGATATTTTTGAGCGACTAAATTACTATTTTAATTTGGATAGTTACCGGCGGCCATCCAGAGTTTTACGGCTTCCACCGCAGGCCTGACATCATGTACGCGCAGGATCGAAGCGCCTTGCTGTAACGCAAGTGTGTTCAGCACCGTTGTACCATTCAACGCTTCATCGGCTGAAATATTCAACGTTTTATAAATGGTTGTCTTCCTGGAAATCCCGGCAAGGACCGGATAACCCAGCAGCCCGAATTCGCTCAAATGACGCATTAAAACGAAGTTCTGAGGAATGCTCTTCGCAAAACCAAACCCGGGATCGATGATCAGATCCGCAACGCCCTTCGCCCGCAACAGGTCTGCCTTCCGTTTCAGATCACGCAACACATCTGGGACAAGCTGATGATAGTCAGTCAATTGATTCATGGTTTGAGGCGTACCTCTCATATGCATGAGTATATAGGGTACGCGCAGCCGCGCGACGGTATCGAACATTTCGTTGTCCAGCGTTCCGCCGGCGACATCATTGACAATGTGCGCACCGCTCAGAATGCCCCGCTCGGCCACAACCGCCCGAAAGGTATCAACAGAAATGACCAATTCGGGAAAATACTTAGCAAGTGGCGTCACAGCGGACTCAATCCGGTCGCTTTCTTCCTGCGGGTCTACCTCGCGTGCGCCCGGGCGGGTGGAGTAGCCTCCGATATCGATCATCCCGGCTCCTTCAAGAAGCATTTGACCTGCCCGCCCGACGATCTCGTCATCCGATCCGACCCTGCTGCCGGAGAAAAAGGAATCAGGGGTTACATTGAGAATTCCCATGACAACAGGCTCCGACAGGTCGAGGAGTCTGCCCCGGATATTGAGCGTTTTTTTACTAACTTGCAACATAAATTCTTTTCAAAAACAGGCAACGGAATGAATATCAAAGCATTCTCTTCCTACCGTCTGCAAGTCTCTAACTCATTTGAAACAGTGAAATCCACAGAATCGGAATATCAGGAAATCATTCAGTATTGCCAAGATCTTTTTACAAAAAAAAACAAGGACTACGGAACATCCTGGCGCATCCTTCGACTCCCTTCCATTACCGATCAGATCTTCATCAAAGCTCAGCGCATCCGCACGATCCAGGACAAAGGCGTGCAGAAAGTGAATGAGGATGTGTCTTCCGAATTCATCGGGATCATTAATTATTGCGTGATGGCGCTGATCCAGATCGCAGCGGCGGAGCAAAAGCAGGACATCGATGATTCAGCATTAACAATTCTTTACAATTCTCAGGTGAACGAAGTGAAGGAATTGTTGTTTAATAAAAACCATGACTATGGTGAAGCGTGGCGCGAAATGCGTGTGAGCTCCATGACCGACATCATTCTCATGAAACTGTTAAGGATCAAACAAATCGAGGACAATCAGGGCCTGACACTCGTATCAGAAGGGGTGATGGCCGGATACCAGGATATTATTAATTATTCGGTGTTCTGTCTGATCAAATCGAATGCCTTACAAACCAACTAAAAAGAGAATTCAAACCGCTGCATCTATCCCCAGTTTGCAATGAAAATCTTTGCCCAGATCTCACGAGTTGTTGTAGGATTACTTTTTATTTTTTCCGGCATTATTAAGCTGAACGATCCGATCGGAACGCAGTACAAGCTGGAAGAGTATTTCGAGGTTTTTGCAACGGACCTTCCCGCATTTCATGATTTTTTCATGGCTCTCGTACCGCTGGCGCTCTATTTTTCAGTTTTCCTTTGTACGGCCGAAGTCGTGTTAGGTATCGCGCTGCTGGTGGCCTACAAGCCTAAAACAATCTCCTGGCTGCTGCTGCTGATCATTGTCTTCTTCACATTCCTGACTTTTTATTCAGCTTATTTCAACAAGGTTACCGATTGCGGTTGTTTTGGGGCTGCGATCAAACTTACCCCCTGGACGTCATTTGGCAAGGATATATTTCTGCTTATACTGATCATAGTGATCGTCTGGTACCGGAAGCATTTCAAGTCTTATCCCACAGGCATCATCGTTGTGCTATCGACTGTCGCGTCGCTCGCAGTCGCTGTTTATGCATTAAGACATTTGCCTATCGTAGATTTGCTGCCTTACCGGGTGGGCGCCAGTATTCCCGCTCAAATGAAACCTTCGGAACCATTACGTTATCAGTACATTTTCGAAAAGGACGGCAAAACGCAGAAATTCGAACAATACCCGAGTGATACTACCCTGGTATTTAAGGAGATGGTTGTTCTTAATGAAGATGCGAAGCCCAAGATCACAGATTACAAGGTATGGAATGATGCCGGAGACTTTACAGAAAATACATTTCAGGGCAAAAAGCTGTTCCTGATCATCAAAAGTCTCACGGATATCAATACCGCTGCCCTGCCTGATATCAATAAGCTGATCAATGCGGTGAAAAACAAAGGAGTTGAACCGATCATCCTTACTTCCGGCAACAGCGCCGAAATCGACAAATTCCTCTCGCAACATCAGCTCACTGCGCCTTACTATTATGTAGACGCAACGGTTCTCAAAACGATTTCCAGGTCCAACCCAGGCCTGTGGCTTTTGAAAGATGGGGTCGTGAAAGGCAAATGGCATTATAACGACACGCCGGCTGCGGAAGAGGTGCTGGAACTCGTCAAGTAATGTGACCCGACTTCAAGATTCATGAAAAACATTATACTCGTCGGAATGATGTCTTCCGGCAAAACCACGCTGGGCAAGAAGCTCGCACGCGCGTTGAACTACCAGTTTGTAGATCTGGACAAATTGATCGAAAAAGATCAGGGCATGGAGATTTCTTCTATTTTCAAACAGCATGGCGAAGCGTACTTCCGCGAAGTCGAGAGCCGGATATTGAAAGAAACCGCCTCGCAAAAGGGCATCGTACTTGCCTCGGGCGGCGGGGCACCCTGCTTTTTTGATAACATGGATGTCATCAGGCAAATGGGTATCAGCATTTTTCTGGATGTTCCGGCCGAAGATCTGGCCAGAAGGATTGAAAATCATGGGAAAGATGATCGCCCGATTCTTTCAGGTACTAATTCGCTGGTGGAAACCCTCCGCTCACGCATCACCGACCGCCTCCCCTACTATTCCCGGGCCGATCTTACATTGAAGGGCGAGATCGACGTCAGTCACCTCCTCGAAGTCCTGGAACCGCTTTTATGAAAAAAGACCTGCTTGCGCAGGTCTTTTTAGTATGATCTCCATCATTCATCACATTAAAAGAACGTCCCCACGGTCATCATTACATTCACCGGTTTGTTGGTAATTTCTACTGACGAATAGTCTTGCGGTTTGTTGAGATAGTAAGGCGTGTAAGCCGATTTATAGGTTGTGTAGGTTCCGGTCAGGTCCGCAAAAAAACGGCTGTTTCTCACCCCTACACCCGCCGAGAAAAGTAACTTGCTTCGACTGATATCATCGTCCCTGTTCAGGTAGGGATCTGAAATGTAAGCGCCGCCGATACGTGCCCGGAAGATATTCGCCCTCACTTCCGCACCCAGTCTGAAATTGACTGTATTACGGTAGGTGTCTTTGATCTCGGATTTTGTATCATTTTTAAACGCCTGGTTGTCGGCGCTGCTCAGATAACTTGTTTTCGCACGCATGCCGCTGTATCCGACATATTCTATAGTACCTGTCAAAAATCCTTTGTCCTGAAAAAAGACAGTTGCCCCTACATTCCCCCGCATTGGCCCGATGAGCGTGTATTCAAAATCATTAGCGGCAATGGGCAAAGAAGTATATGGCGGGGTAATCAGCTTGCCATCCGGGCCGGTAACCAGGTTGTCCACGTATCCGGCGCTTACATTCTGGCTGAACGTCTCTTTGATGGCCGTGATCGTGGGACTGATGATCGTTCCACCGAACTGCAACATCGGGTTTACTTTATAGATTGCACCAATGGAAGCATTGAAGCCGCTACCCCGTACTGAGAAATTTTCTCCCTGATCAATGTAAAGCAGCTCTGGACTATCCACATAATCGTCACTGAATGTGGAAGAGTACTCATACCGGATCCTGCTGAACCCGACATTACCACCGAGATAAAACTTGTCGTTCAGATTGCCTGCATATGCAAACGACCACTGTGAAGAGGACCCTTTGGAAGTGTAACTACCCGACTGATCCACCACACTATTCCCGTCGAGCGCAGTGTACGGGGGGCCGGATGCATTGGAAGGATTGATCAAATACATCTGATAGTACGCTGCCGGAAGGGAATAAGCAATAGGTACACCGCTATCGAAATCCTTTTCCAATGTACTCAGCGGTGTTTTTGCATTATTAACCCCTTCTACCACATTGTCCAGGTAAGCGCTCTTGTTATTTCTTCCTCCGTAATTATAAACGTTCTGAAATGATTGCTGCCGCGAGTAAGAGATTCCGAAAGAGGATCGTTTCCATTTTCTCTGAAATCCCGGCTGACTTGAAAAAACGAGCGAAGCCTGTGGAATGTTGAACTGAGCTTTGCTGTCGGTGCTGTTGTTACCAAGATAGTTGGCTTTGGTCCCCGCAATGGTGACAGCCGGGCTGATGCTGATCTCGGACCGGTTGTAGAAACCTAAACCAGCCGGATTTCCGTGAATGGAGCTGGGATCACCACCGATAGCGGCGTGATTTCCCCCAAGTCCCTGAAATCGCGCGGACCCGCTCTGATTCATTTCTGAGTAGCGAAGGGCATCTCCGGCGTACTGTGCAAATGATGTCGACGAAGCCAGCAACGAAAAGAGGAATGCGATCCCTGAGTATGTTTTTGACATGATAATTAGTGCTTGATTCAATACATTTCAAACGAAAACCCTGCAAAATTATGACATCTTGCAGGGTTTGATATGAGTGTCTCAATCTGAGGACAATCCAAAATTATCTTGGACCTCTTGACGACGAACGGGTAGCTCCACCACCGCCGCCGCCGCCAGACGGTGCGCTGTAACTCCTCGAAGGAGCACTGTAGCTCGGTGCGCTGTACGTACGGGTTGGCGCACTGTACGATTCAGACCTTGGAGTAGAATAACTCCTGCTTGGCGTACCGTAATCCGATTGACTCCGCGAAGGCGCGTTGTAAGACGGTGCGCTGTAAGATGAAGAAGAACTTCCTCTTG
The DNA here is from genome assembly GCF_946482605.1 of uncultured Dyadobacter sp. The sequence continues at coordinate 214,441 of NZ_CAMLSE010000007.1, forward strand.
AAGAACGTGGCGTTGAATAACTTGCGCCGTTTCCGCCGTCAGACGAATAGTTGCTTGAAGTAGCCGAACGTGGGCGTGAATAATACACATTGTTGCCCTCCGATGCGCCACGCGAGCTGTATGACTCCGCATTGGATCTTCCGCCCGCATCTGCTACGCCGCCGCGGCCAGAAGACCTGGACGATCTTGGCGAAGCATAAGTGTCTCCTGCTGAAATCGCATTGCTGCTTCTCCTGCCGTTACGATCACCGGATCCGGCGCCGTTGCGCGAAGAATTTACAAAATTGGAGTTGTAACGTTCGCTTCCGCGTGAATTGTTCGCATTGACTACGCGAGGACCATATGTTCTGCTGATACCTCTGTCACGATCATTGATCACGATAACGGGACGACTGTAAGCCCAGGGCGAATATCCGTAGCCATAGAAGCTGTCGTAGTAGCCGCCGTAACCACCAAAGCCATACCCGCCAAAACCGTTATATCCCCAGGGACTGTAATATCCGAACGGATCATATCCGTAGCTCATCATGCTTCCGTAACCCCATGGTGAATATCCCCAGGGAGAGTAACCGAGCATCGATCCGAATCCAAAACCGATGGAAGGACGCATCCGGAAGGAATTGCCGAATCCGAACTGGAAAGAAAGACCTGAATAGCTTCCGGGCCAATATGAACCCAATCCGCCATAGTAGGGATTATTAAATGCGTTGGCACTGGCTTGATTGTAACCGTCAACAAAACCGGCATTGTAACCTACATCCGTAGAAACAGGGCGTTTGACGCTTCTCGACGAAAGATAAGATTCGTCGTAGTAGTCGCTGGTGCCGTTTTCGGAATAATTACCGGTATAGGCATAGTCCGGGTTATCCAAACGGGATAGTTCTTGATCTGCACCCTTGTCTCTTGAAACAACCCCTCCGCCGGAATTGCCACCGCCGTAAAGGTCGTCATATCCACCGCCGGAGCGGGATACGTATTGATTTGTGGTACATCCCCAAGCTCCCAGCAACACTAACAAAGACAAATATTTTGCTTTATTGATCATACTCATGGCTTTTAAGGATTAAAAGTTTGTTGCTAATATAGTTAAAAATCCGTTCCAAACTATGAAGTAAACGTCCGTAACCATACATTAATTCCAAAGTTAACATAAAAAACTATCTTTGCAACTCCCCTGAAAAACAGGCCCCGTTTAACGATATACTCCATTTTAATTCCAAAATAATACAAGTAATGAGTAAAGCCCTGCCAACCCGAAGTGAAAACTACTCCGAATGGTACAATGAATTGGTGAAACGCGCCGACCTGGCCGAAAACTCTGCGGTGAGAGGCTGTATGGTGATCAAACCTTATGGCTATTCGATCTGGGAAAAAATGCAGCGTGCGCTGGATGACATGTTCAAGGAGACAGGCCATACGAATGCATATTTCCCGCTTTTTATCCCCAAATCATACCTGAGCAAGGAGGCGTCGCATGTGGAAGGCTTTGCCAAGGAATGCGCCGTAGTTACCCATTACCGTCTCAAAAACGACCCTGATGGCAAGGGAGTTATCGTGGATCCTGATGCTAAGCTGGAAGAAGAACTGATCGTACGCCCGACGTCCGAAACGGTGATCTGGAGTACTTATAAGAACTGGATCCAATCCTACCGCGACCTGCCGTTGCTGATCAATCAATGGGCCAATGTAGTGCGCTGGGAGATGCGTACGCGCCTGTTCCTGCGCACGGCGGAGTTCCTGTGGCAAGAAGGCCACACCGCGCACGCCACGGCACAGGAGGCGATTGCTGAAACAAAACAAATGCTGGAAGTATATGCGACTTTTGCCGAGGAATGGATGGCGGTACCTGTGCTTAAAGGCGTCAAAACGCCCAATGAACGCTTCGCCGGTGCTGAAGACACCTACTGCATCGAAGCGATGATGCAGGATGGGAAAGCATTGCAGGCCGGAACTTCGCACTTTTTAGGTCAGAACTTTGCGACTGCATTCGATGTAAAATTCCAGGACAAGGAAGGCAAGCTGGAACACGTGTGGGGAACCTCATGGGGCGTAAGTACGCGCCTGATGGGCGCACTTATCATGGCGCATTCCGACGACAGCGGTTTGGTGCTTCCTCCCAAACTGGCGCCTATCCAGGTGGTGATCGTACCTATATACAGGAGTGAGGAGCAATTGGCCCAGATCTCAGAAAAAGTGGCTGAAATCGTCAAACAACTTAAAAAACTGGGAATCAGCGTCAAATACGACAACAGCGATGCCAACAAACCGGGCTTTAAATTTGCAGAATATGAATTGAAAGGTGTGCCGGTCAGGCTGGCAATGGGTGGCCGGGATCTCGAAAACGGCACGGTAGAAGTGGCTCGCCGGGATACCAAAACCAAGGAGACTGTTTCGTTGGAAGGCATCGCCACCTACATTCAGGAGCTGCTTGAAAATATCCAGGAATCGATCTACAACAAGGCGCTGGCCTTCCGCGAAGAAAATACGCACCGTGTCGGTTCTTTCGAAGAATTCAACAATATCCTGGATACCAGGGGTGGTTTTATCCTCGCACACTGGGACGGAACTTCCGAGACAGAGGAGAAGATCAAAGAAGAAACCAAAGCGACGATCCGCTGTGTCCCATTGAACCAGGAGCAGGAAGACGGCGTTTGTATTTATTCGGGCAAGCCGTCGAAAGGACGTGTTGTTTTTGCCCGGGCATATTAATTTTACCCTTGCATTCGTGAAAGGTTTTCACAATGCATTTTTTCTAACCATTTAAGACAAAAACAATGAATCAGGCAAAGGCTGGTGACAAAGTGCAGGTCCATTACAAAGGGACCCTGCCGGACGGACAACTTTTTGATTCCTCCGAGGGACGTGAGCCTTTGAGCTTCACACTAGGCAGCGGACAGGTGATCAAAGGGTTCGATGATGGCGTGAGCGGAATGGAGATCGGCGCTAAAAAGACGATACATATCCCTAATGCTGAGGCATATGGCCCCGTGAATGAAGAAATGGTCGTTCAGTTTGACCGCGCTCAGATCCCGGCTGATATCCCCCTTGAAATAGGTGGCACATTGAATATGCACCAGGATGGAGGACAGGTGATTCCCGTTGTTGTAAAAGAGGTGACAGAAACCCACGTGATACTCGATGCCAATCATCCCCTGGCCGGTCAGGATCTGATCTTTGAACTGGAACTGGTTGCCATCAACTAATTGCGATCAGATAATACTCTATGCGGTTGGCCTTAAGTGGGCCAACCGCATTTTTTATTCGGCCCACTTGAGGCTGAAACTTTCCGGCTTGCCTCTTGATATTTTTAGCAGGATCTGCCTGGCGGCAAGGTCTTGCAGCATCCTTTCAGCTCGTTTTTCAGAGATGTTGATGATCCTTGAAAACACCTTTGCAGTAACGGAATCCGTTTCTTTCAGGTAGGTAATCAATGTTTTCACATGTCTGTTTGCAAGCAACTTCCCTGTTTCCGCGTCCGTTTCGTTATACAACAATAACCTCGGGATAGGCATGCTTTTGTCCTTCACGCGGATGTAGATCACACGTTCTCCTTTTTCATTCAATGCATAATGCGGTTTGTCGGCACTTTCGGCGATGAATACAGACAGCACCTTTTTACCATCCAGGGTTCTGGATTGTATTTGAACCAATATCTGCGGATCGGTCAGCTGCACGGTAGCTTTTTCCAGTTTTTGCAACTCGCGGAGCTCCGAATGCACACCCGGCACCGAACCGTCGTCGGCCACTCCTATCAGCAGATTACCGCCGGAAGTGTTGGCAAAGGATACAATGGTTTTGGCTATTTTAAAGGGGCTATCCACAGTCCTTTTAAACTCGGTGGTCAGTCCCTCTCCCTCTTTAATCAGTTGAATGATACTTTTATCCATGCATTTAAATCAAGCCGTATTTTTTTCCGGGCAGCGATCGGACCATCCCCTGGAATTCCAGGTTCAGCAATAATGCAGCCAGCCGGTTCAGGTGCATCCCTGATTGCCATGCCAGCTCATCGATCTGCATTATCCCCCGTTGCTTCAGAAGCGAGAGTATTTGCCCTTCGTCCTGTGTGAATCCTTCAAACGTCAGCGGCAACGACGGCGCTTCCTCACGACCACCGTTATCAACGCCCACACCCCAGCCCAGGGCGTCGGCCATATCCTCCACGGAAGTGAAAATCGATGCCTTATGATCACGTATCAGCAAGTTGCAACCCTCCGATTGGGGGTCATTGACCATACCCGGCACCGCAAATACTTCCCTGTGATAGTTCTGAGCAAATTCCACGGTGATCAGACTCCCGCCCTTCTTACCTGATTCTACTACAATAGTAACATCACTGAGGCCCGCAATAATTCGGTTTCGTGCGGGAAATCTCATAAAATCCGGCTTGGTGCCCAGCGCATTCTCCGTGACGATACCGCCATTTTCCTGCATTTCCAATGCGGTCCGCTGATGTACAGACGGATAGATCACGTCCAGGCCGCTCGCCATCACACCCAATGTGGGAAGGTTGCTCTTGATACAACAACGATGGGCAGTGATATCCACACCATAAGCAAGTCCGCTGATCACCACCGGCTGGTAAGGAATGAGTTCGCGGATGATCGTTTCAGTTATCGACTTGCCGTAATCGCTGATTTTACGGGTTCCGACAATACCCACAGTCCGGGGCCAGTTGAAGTCTGTATTTCCCTTTGCATACAAAGCAATGGGCGCATCATAAAGTGGTTTCAGGCGGGCCGGATAAGACTCATCGGTAAAAAACAGCAGCTCCGCTCCTGCCTTTTCACAATCAAAAAGCTCTTTTTCAGCCATTTCCAAAGCATTTTTACTTAAAACAGCTTTGACCATCTTATCGCCGATACCAGGTATTCGGATCAGCTTTTTATAATCTGCCTGAAAAACATCGGAGGCGCTGCCGCAATAGCTGATCAGTTGTCGGATGGTGACTGCCCCGATCCCGGGCGTATGCATGAGCGCAAGAATGCAGATCCGTTCTGCATGGGAAGAAATTACCATAAATAGTGTGTTGGTTGAGATCAAATGTCAGCACTGGGCTGGCATACATTTTTAGAATATACGTCAGACAGTACTTTTCAAAAATAAACAATTATCTGAAAAATGCCCATGGAAAACCCCGAAACTGACGAAGCCAAAACCGAACAATATTATGAAGGCATGGGTGCCACATGCCACCCCGAGGGAGTCTATTACCGTGTGTGGGCACCGCATGCGGAAAGTGTTTCGGTAATAGGCAGTTTTAATGATTGGGACCCTGCCGCAAATCCGTTGCAGCCGGAAGAAAACGGCATGTGGGGCTCCCTGGTCGAAAATTCAAAAGAGGGTGATGAATATAAATTCGTTCTTAAAACACAGGCCGGCGAATTGTACCGGAACGACCCTTATGCACTTAAAATGACCAATTCCGCCGGGAACTGCATTGTTTACAACCACGATTCCTTCGACTGGCAAAACGTATCCTTCCAAATGCCCGGGTGGCAGGAGCTGGTCATCTACGAAATGCATGTCGGGACGTTCAATGCCAAGGAAGGCCAGGTCGGGACGTTCTATACAGCGATCGAGCGCATCCCCTATTTGAAAGATATGGGTATCAATGCAGTTGAACTGATGCCCTGTTCTGAATTCCCGGGATCCAGGTCGTGGGGATACAATCCGGCCAATCCATTTGCGATCGAGTCCGACTATGGCGGACCTGATGGATTAAAGGCATTTGTTAAAGCCGCTCACGAAGCGGGCATTGCAGTCATACTCGACGTGGTTTACAATCATTTCGGCCCATCGGATCTGGATCTGTGGCAGTTTGATGGCTGGCAGGAAAACGATGGAGGCGGCATTTACTTCTATAACGACTGGCGCGCTGAAACCCCCTGGGGCAGCACCCGCCCCGACTACGGACGCGGCGAGGTACGGCAGTACATTCATGACAATGCTATGATGTGGCTGAAAGATTACCGGATCGACGGCCTTCGCATGGACATGGTTCCTTACATCCGGAATGTGAAAGCGGATGGTAACCCCGGTAACGATATCCCGGAAGGCATCTCCCTGATGCAGTGGATCAATAGAGAGATTCGCGACAACTGTCCTCAATGCATTACCATCGCCGAGGACATGCATTCACTGGATTTCATTACGGGCCGCGTCGAAGATGGCGGGCTAGGCTATGGTTCACAATGGGATGCCGAGTTTGTACATTCGGTGCGGGACGCGGTGATCACCGCCAATGACCAGGATCGGGATATGGAAAAAGTCGTTGCGGCCATTACCAACAGCTACAATACCGACTCATTCCAGCGCATTATTTACACCGAATCACACGACGAAGTGGCTAATGGACAGGCACGCGTTGCGGAAGAAATCGCAAATGGTGATGTCAATAACTGGTATTCCAAAAAACGGGCAGCGCTGGGTGTCGCATTGGTTCTCACTTCTCCCGGCATTCCGATGATTTTTCAGGGGCAGCCGTTACTGGAAGATAAGTGGTTTTCCGACAGCGATCCGATCGACTGGTCGCGGCTGGAAAAGTTCAGCAGTTTCGCCTCCCTTCACCGCGATATTATTCACATCCGGCGAAATTGGTTTGGCGTGACCAAAGGTCTTCAGGGCCAAAACGTGGGGATCATCAGGACCGACAATGAGAAAAAAATCATTGTCATGCACCGCTGGGCGGAAGGCGGACCTAAGGACAGCGTGGTGGTAGTCCTTAACTTTTCCACGGAAACATTCTCCGATTACAAGGTAGGGTTTCCAAGGCCAGGCAAATGGCACTTGCGCTTCAATAGCGATAACGAAAATTACGACCCGGATTTTTCCCACCTCGGAGTATTCGATGTCGAGACCATGGAGGGAGAGATCGATAGCTGCGCGCAGTACGCCTCATTGCAGATTCCACCCTATACCGCACTGATATTCTCTCAGGAGGAATAGAACCGGAGACGAGCTAAGAAAGACAAATAAGTTTATGTTGATACAGGGAGAGGCCGGAACGCCTCTCCCTGCTTTTTACCGGATGGTCCTGAAAATACGGTCCCAGCGGATTTTATTAAAGAAACTGATAGGATTCGGATCAATGGACATCCACACAAACACTGCTTTCCCCACAATATGATCCGCGGGAACAAAGCCCCAATAACGCGAATCCGCCGAATTGTGCCGGTTATCCCCCATCATAAAGTAGTAGTCCTGCCTGAATGTGTAGCTGTCGACCACCTTGCCCCTTATTTCGACTTTGTCTTTTGTCAGTATCACCCCCTCGTTGCCGTCGTAATTCTGAATGACATCGCCGTATAATGCAATGTTAACTGCTGTCAACGGTATTGTCACGCCCGCTTTTGGAATGGTGACCGGCCCGTAATTGTCCTTGTTCCAGTCGAGAAGAGGAGTTCCCGGAAACAGAAACGGTTCCTTCAATCCCTTTTCCATCAACACAGGCTGCACCCGCTTCACGAAGTCATAAGACCTCAGCTTATCCGCCAATGCAGCAGTCGTTTTGACCACATACCCTGTTTCATCATTCGAAGCGATGCTATCGCCGAAGGTCTCGGTAAAGTGTGAATAGTCGGTAATGCCGTTTTTTCGAAAAACGTTTTCCTCATTCACAGCTGTTTTCACCGACACAAAGTACTCGCTCTGCATTCGTGGAGGTGTTGCCTGCGGTTTTCCATTGATATATACCTGCCCGCTGCGAACTTCCAGCTTGTCCCCCGGAATACCTACACACCTTTTAATGTAGTTGGAGCGAAGATCCGTGGGATGCGGGTGGAGGTCGGGCAGCACATTGCTGTATTTCTGATGCGCATTGGGGTGTTCAACAGGCAGATAGAATACCACCACATCTCCGTTTCTGACCTCCGTAAAGCCGGGCAGCCGGTATTGGGGTAATTGAATCCAATCCAGATAAGACGGAATACTTGTGCCCCAGATCGTCTGATGTGTAAGCGGCACCTGCAAAGGCGTAATGGGCGTAGTGGTGCCATAATGCAACCTGCTGACGAAAAGGTAATCCCCTACCAGCAGGCTGTTTTCCATAGAGGGTGTCGGGATCACGAATGCGCTGAAAAAGAGCCAGCGGATCAGCACCGCGGCTACGACTGCAAACAATATGGAATCAAACCACTCACGAAATGCGGTTTTCTTGTGAGGTTGAATTGCAGGCTTGGAAACTGTTTCTGTCAGGTGCATAATGTCGGGGGTATATCACTATGCAATATAACATCAATCATAATAACATCTTTAATGTTATATAATAATAATTTATATATTGAGAGCAAAAAAAGGGAAAGACCTGATCGTCTTTCCCCTCGGCTGACTGGGCAGTATTTCTTAGTTAATTACCCGGAATATACGGCTCCAACGAATTTTGTTAAAGAAGCTGGTTGGATTCGGATCAATGGACATCCAGACGAATACCGCCTTGCCCACGATGTGATCCTTCGGCACAAAGCCCCAATAGCGTGAATCGGCTGAATTGTGGCGGTTATCCCCCATCATAAAATAATAATCCTGCTTGAAAGTGTAGCTGGTAATGGCGCTGCCACCCACCTTTATCGCCTTTTCTTCCACCACCACATCTCCATTGTCCTCATAATTTTTTATAACCGGACCATATACCGCAATATTCTCGGGAGTCAGTTGCACGGTCATTCCCTCCTTAGGCACCGTAATCGGCCCGTAGTTGTCGCGGTTCCACTTGAACAGCGGAGAATTGGGGTACAACATCGGCTCACTGATATCCTTGGGTGATTTAACCAGCGTAATGCCTTTTACAAAATCGTAAGTTTTCAGTTTTGCAGCGATTTCGGTAGTTGTGAAGACCAGATAACCCATCTGTTCGTTGCCTTTGATCGTATCGCTGTCTCCCTCCGTGTAAGCGTTGTATTCCGAGATTCCATTCTCTTTGAACACCTTTTCTTCATTAACGGCGGTGGTCGTTGCTACAAAGTATTCGTTTTCCATTCTGGCCGGATTCTCCATGGCCTGGCCATTGGCAAACACCTGCAAATCCCTCACCTCCACCTTGTCCCCCGGAACACCGACGCAACGTTTGATATAATTAGTTTTTAAATCGACCGGATGCTGTAACTCAGGCGGATAGTTGAACACTACTACGTCACCTCTTTTGACTTCGCTGAATCCCGGCAACCTGTATTGCGGCAATTGAACCAGATCCGTGTAGGAGGGGATATTGGTTCCCCAGATCGTCTGGTGTGTCAAAGGCACCTGCAAGGGCGTCTTGGGTGTCCGAGTGCCATAATGCAGCTTGCTGACAAAAAGGAAATCACCCACGAGCAGGCTGTTTTCCATGGACGGGGTCGGGATGGTAAATGCTTCAAAGAACAACCAGCGTATAAGAGTAGCCGCCACAACGGCAAACAAAATCGAATCGAACCACTCTCTGGCCGGCGATTTCTTTTTTCTGGATTCAACTGTACTGGAAGTCAACTCTTTATTAACAGCCATGCGATGATTGATAGTTAAAATTCATTAAACTTTGAGGAGGTCATTCATGCCGAACACACCGAATTTCCCCGGCAGCCATTCTGCTGCTACCACCGCACCCAGCGCAAAGCCCTGACGGTTATGGGCGGTATGAGAGATCTCGATCGTATCGACTTCCGATTCGTAACGCACAATGTGTGTCCCGGGAACCTCTCCCCGTCTTTCTGCCAGGATCTGAAGATAGCCTTCTTCGCTTTCCGGTGCGAGTTTCCAGCCATCAATTTGCCCGATCTCGTCGATAATTCCCTCGGCCAGTGTGATTGCCGTACCGCTCGGCGCGTCGAGCTTATGGATATGGTGCACCTCCGTCATAGAGCTCTGGTATTCATGACCGTTCATGAGCCGGGCCAGCTGACGGTTCAGCCGAAAGAACAAATTGACGCCGATGCTGTAATTGGAAGCGTAGAAAAAAGAACCCGACTGCGATTTGCAAAGCGCCTCGACCTCGGAGCGGTGATCCAGCCAACCCGTCGTCCCGCAGACGATCGGCCAGCCTTTTTTCAAACAGTAAACAATGTTTTCGAAAGCCGATTCCGGCGAACTGAACTCAATGGCCACATCTACATCGGCAGTTTTGAGTTGATCCATGTCCGCACGATTCTGGACATCGATTCTTCCCGCGATCGAATGTCCCCGGTCCAGGGCTATTTTTTCGATCGTTTTCCCCATCTTTCCGTAACCCAGTAATAATATTCTCATTAATTGTGTATTTGAATCAGTACTTGTAAATCATTTAATATTAAAAACCAGTCTTACGCCCGGTGTCGGCGTCCGCATGGACGGCTGGTTAAGTTTGGGTTCTACCCGCAGCGTGAGATCATCCGAAAGGTCAAAGGTCTTCAAATGGGCTGCGACATTGGCTTCAATAATCGAAAGCGTGTAAATAAGCCCCGTCACTACTAATGCCAATCCTCTGTTACGCCTCCAATAGTTTTTCCCCTTCACGATCCTGTCCCTGGTTGCCGGCAGATATTGACTGCTGGTATTCAAAGTGTTTCTCACCCTCACCGTCACTTCCGAATCATCAGTCAGTCCCTTTTTGATTTGACCGTATCCCGGACTGTTTTTGTCCAGATCGTAAAACTGCTTGTAAGCGTCGAGATAGTCGTGGTACTTGATCGTATTGAGGTAATAGGTATAAGCCCCCGCTCCGAAAGCCACATACACAATGGGGACCTTCCAATAGTCTCTGTTATAAATCTGCCCTACTCCCGGGATCAAAGCCAGTCGCGTCGCCGTTTTCGGCACCGGCATAAACTTCTTACTTTTAACTTTTTTTAACGAGTCTGCCTGAGCCAAAGCGGTGCTGTCGAGCACAATTACAGGCTTTTTCTCCGCCTTCAAACTATCCTTAGGGACTTCATTCTGCGCTACAACCTGTCCCGAAACCAATAAAAATAACCCCAGCCAAACCCAGTTTTTCAATGCTTATTTAAATTTCAGTGTTTCTAAAATCTTTTTCAGTTCATCCTGGGAGCCAAATGGGATCTTAATTTCACCTTTGTGCTCCTCATTGCTTTTAACGGATACCTTCGCCCCGAAAAAGGACGAAAGCTGGAACTGTAACGACTTTATTTCCTGATTAATTGTCGGCTGCTTTTTCGACTCCGTGGCTATATTGGCCATCATTCCCAGCTTCCGCACCTCGTCCTCCACCTTCCTGACCGACCATCCTTCCTCGATAACCTGATTGAATATTTTCAGTTGGCTCTGATCGCTGTTGATCGTGATCAATGCCCGGGCATGGCCCATACTGATCTTATCGTCCCGCAACGACGCCTGGATCACAGGCGGCAATTTCAAAAGACGTATATAGTTATTAACGGTAGTCCTGTTCTTGCCCACGCGGGCACCCAGCTCTTCCTGTTTCAGGCTGCATTCCAAGATCAGCCGCTGATAGCTCAATGCGATCTCGATGGCGTTCAGGTTCTCACGCTGAATGTTTTCGATCAGTGCCATTTCCAGCATCTGCTGGTCGTTGGCTGTGCGGATGTACGCGGGAATGGTCGTGAGCCCCAACGACCGGGATGCCTGTAAACGGCGCTCCCCGGATATCAGCTGGTACGAATCCTCCCCCAGCTGTCTGACGGTAATGGGTTGTATAATGCCCTGCACCCGGATCGAATCGGCTAGTTCATCCAGTGATTCCTTGTCGAATTTGGTCCGCGGCTGGTAAGGATTGGCTTCGATCAGGCTTACATCGATCTCATTCATCGAACCGATAATTTCGGTCGATGACGGACGCGTATTCATGCGGGGTGTATTGATTTTTTCGGAGTCCTGCAGAAGAGCACCTAATCCCCTTCCCAGTCCGGTCATTTTTTTAGTCTTGCTGCTATTCTCCATTGCCTGTTCGTCCTATACAATCGTTGATCAGTTCACTCCCAGCTGCCTGTCGGAAGAAAGTAAACCATTTTTGGTAAGAATCTCTCTTGCGAGGTTCAGGTAGCTCACGGCTCCTTTACTGTCGGAGTCTTGCGCCATCACTGGTATCCCAAAGCTGGGTGCCTCACTGATTCGTACGTTACGAGGGATAATGGTATTGAAAACGAGAGATTCGAAGTGGTTGGTAACTTCCGTCACAACCTGGTTGGACAGACGCAGGCGGAGGTCATACATCGTCAGCAGGATACCTTCGATAATCAGGTTGGTATTCAGGCGCGACTGAATGATGGTAATGGTATTGAGCAGTTTACCCAATCCTTCCAATGCAAAATATTCGCATTGAACCGGAATGATCACCGAGTCGGCAGCCGTCAGGCTGTTGATCGTGATAAGGCCTAGTGAAGGAGAGCAGTCGATGATGATGAAGTCGTAATCATCGCGGATGTCCGCAATGGCATCCTTCATTCTGTGCTCCCGGTTTTTGAGATTGATCATCTCGATTTCCGCCCCTACCAGGTCGATGTGCGACGGCAGCAGGTTCAGGTTAGGAAAATCGGTTTCCAGGATAATTTCAGAAGTTTTCGCCTCTTCCACCATGCATTCATAAATGCTGTTATCCATTTCCTGCGGGTTGAATCCCAGGCCCGATGTAGAATTGGCCTGAGGGTCAGCATCGATGATCAGTGTCCGGAATTCCAGCGCGGCCAAACTTGCCGCCAGGTTAATAGCAGTGGTGGTTTTCCCTACTCCTCCTTTTTGGTTTGCAATTGCAATTACTTTGCCCATGTATTCATTTGAGTTACCAATGTCAAATTTCTATTATTCGGGGCAATTCACCAAAAAATGTTCCACGGAGTTTTAAATTCAATATTCAACAATCTGAATATTAAATATTTAAATCATATTATTATTTAATTAAAAATAATTTGCAGCCAAAAAGGGGCAAATGTTTCACGCCCACACCTCTGTCCCCTCCGTACAGTTTTTACACATCTCTATCTCTGAGCGTGATCGGATCAGCGAAGCACGGAAATCAGTGTACTTTTTACCTCTCCAAAGCTGCCGGAAGGTCGAAGTCTTCATGTCACCCAGCTTGTACTCGGCGTCTTTGTCGAAACAGCAAGGCACCACGGCGCCATCCCAGGTGATCACGCACGAATGCCACATCTTCCAGCAATGGTCCACAAACTTGTTTTTGATTGAATAACTTCCATTCTCCTGCTTTTTATAGCGCGAGTATTTGTCGATGGTCGGGATCAGATCGGAGCCTTCCTCGTAATCGTAGATCTGAGCGGTTTTCAATCCTACCTCATCCACACCCATTTCTTCGGCAAGCTTCTTTACCTCTTCGATCTGGTGTTCGTTAGGTTTCACGACAAGAAACTGGAATATCACATGTGGTGTCGCGGATTTGAGCTCCTTCTTCCATTTAATGATATTACGCGTTCCTTCCAGCACTTTTTCCAGGTTCCCGCCAACGCGGTATTGCTGGTAGACGTCCTGTGTTGTGCCGTCGATGGAAATAATGAGCCTGTCAAGGCCCGATTCGACAGTTTTACGTGCTTTCTCGTCGGTGAGATAATGCGCGTTGGTGGAGGTAGCTGTGTAAATGCCTTTGTTGCTGGCGTATTTAACGAGTTCGAAGAATTTGGGATGCAGGTAAGGCTCGCCCTGGAAATAAAATATGAGGTATAATAAAGTATCTCCGAGCTCGTCGATAGTCCGTTTATACAGCTTTTCCTCCATCATACCCGTCGGCCGCGTGAATGAGCGGAGGCCGCTGGGGCATTCGGGGCAGCGGAGATTACAGGAAGTGGTCGGTTCAAAAGAAATCGCGATCGGCATTCCCCAATGCACCGGATTGCCCGTCATTTTGGAATAAAAATAGCTTCCCAATATCTGTATTGCATTCCACGCCCGCTTAGGCGTTACCTTCGACATCAGGTTTAGGCCATCCTTAAAATTCTTGTTCATATGCTGTGCATTAAGCGATCAGCTCGCGCCTACCGGCCTGATGATCAATTCAAATAGCGTTGATAATTACAAAACAGCGATTCCGGTGGTGTACTTGATCTCGGAAATTACGAAATAACTGCTGATGTGTAACACGCTCGACAGGGCAGAAAGTTTATGCTGGTAAAATTGATTGTAAGCCTCGCCATCCTCGACGACCACTTTGAGCATGTAATCGAAGTTGCCCGACACCACCGAGCATTCCAGTACCTCCGGCATTTGTACAATGGCCTGGTTGAAGTCCTCGAAGCTCTCTTTCCGCTGCTTATCGAGCGTTACATTACAATACACTACCAGACTTTTCCCCAATTTCCGCCGGTTCAGCAAGCACACATACTTATCGATAAACCCCTCCTTTTCAAGCTTTCGTATGCGCTCGTGCACAGGCGTTACCGACAGATTGATCTTGCTCGCGATCTCCTTGATCGTCATTTGTGCATTTTGCTGTAACAGGTCCAGGATTTTGCGGTCGGTCTGGTCTGGCTGCATAAAGTATTTTTTGTGGCAGTGTATCGATTGTGAACGCCCCCGATAGAATTTTTTCTTACGAATCGATCCAAAAATAGTTTTCTTTTCTGTCTTTTTAGCCGCTTATAGTATATTTTTCTGCCAAAAATTAATTTTGAATCCATTAATCTAAACTATATAAACACTTACATACCGATGATCATTGGTGTCCCCAAAGAAATTAAGAACAACGAGAACCGGGTAGCTTTAACGCCCGCAGGAGTCACAGAGCTACGTAAGCACGGACACACGGTGTACGTGCAGGCAGAAGCGGGCAAAGGCAGCGGTTTTACCGACGACCAGTACACACAGGCCGGAGCAAGCATTCTCCCAACAATCGAAGAAGTTTACGGCATCGCCGAAATGATCATAAAAGTGAAGGAGCCCATTGCAGTTGAATACCCACTCATTAAAGAAAACCAGCTCCTCTTCACCTACTTTCACTTCGCGTCCTCGGAACCCCTCACCCACGCGATGATCGAGCGCAAAGCCGTTTGCCTCGCTTACGAAACCGTCGAAAAAACAGACAGAAGCCTTCCATTACTCGTTCCGATGAGCGAAGTAGCCGGTCGCATGGCGATCCAGGAAGGAGCCAAATACCTGGAAAAGCCTATGGGCGGGTTCGGCATTCTGCTCGGCGGGGTAGCCGGCGTCAAACCAGCAAATGTGCTGGTACTCGGCGGCGGGATTGTAGGAACGCAGTCGGCGAAAATGGCCGCAGGATTGGGAGCGAATGTAACGATCATGGATATCAGCCTGCCAAGGCTGCGTTACCTGGAAGACATCATGCCGGCAAACGTGGACACAGTCATGTCCAACGAATACAACATCCGCGAACTGATCCAGGGAGCGAACCTGATCATCGGAGGCGTGCTCATCCCGGGCGCAAAAGCGCCGTCCCTCATTACCCGCGACATGCTCAAATTGATGAAGCCCGGAACGGTGATGGTGGATGTGGCGATCGACCAGGGCGGCTGCTTCGAAACTTCGAAAGCTACAACACACGAAGATCCGATCTATGAGGTCGACGGCGTCGTACATTATTGTGTAGCCAACATGCCGGGCGCAGTGCCTTACACATCCACACTCGCACTCACCAACGCTACCCTCCCCTATGCATTACAACTGGCCAATCAGGGCTGGAAACAAGCTTCTTCAGCTAATGAGGAGCTACGCAAAGGGTTGAATGTCGTTCACGGAAAAGTAGTATTTAAAGGTGTAGCCGAAGCCTGGCATTTGCCTTATACGGACGTAAAAGAATTATTCTGAATCAGCAAACCCGACTGGATAAACCCGGCCATTTCTAATGCGCCGGGTTTTCGTTTTCTAAAAATATTACAATTACTTTCTCAAAAGCATTGCGATTGCAAATTATTGTTCTTACTTTTGCGACACAATTTGAAGGAACATCCGTTCGCTTCTCTGCTTCATAAACGGTCTAGTACAATTTAGATCACCTGCCAGCCTCAAAATTTGTCCCGGCTGGACCTACCGTTCACATGCAGAGCCCCACGGATGGTTGTGGTGGGCTTTGCGCGATCCCTTTCAATTTTTACGATTTTAACCGGAATACCGGTAACGTGGTCCAATTTCATTGGAATTAATGCATATGCTGGGCTCAGGCCCGGGATCATGATGTTATGTCTTGCCATAGTTGCCCCTCCGGAACATCCGTTCAATCAAGAATTAATACTAAAAGCAATAGAATGACTACTGAAACTTTTGAAACTTTCGAAGAGCTTGGCCTCAACGAAGACATCCTGAAAGCCTTGCAAGAAATGGGTTTTGTAAAACCCTCACCGATACAGGCACAGGGAATCCCCGCAGTAATGCAGGGTTCTGACGTAATTGGTCAGGCCCAGACCGGTACCGGTAAAACTGCTGCATTCGGAATTCCCGTGCTGGAAAGAATAGACACTTCCAACAACGCAGTACAAGCCCTCATCCTTTGCCCTACCCGTGAATTGGCCGTTCAGGTTTCGGAAGAATTAGGCCGCCTTGCCAAATACGTACGTGGCGTACGCATCGAAGCCATTTACGGTGGTGATTCGATCGACCGTCAGATCCGCTCGCTGAAAAGAGGGGTACATATCGTAGTGGGAACTCCGGGTCGCGTAATGGACCACATGGAGCGCCGCACTCTGAAATTCGACCAGGTTCGCATGATGGTACTCGATG
Organism: uncultured Dyadobacter sp.; assembly: GCF_946482605.1. The sequence goes on from NZ_CAMLSE010000007.1 coordinate 231,040, forward strand.
AGGCTGACGAAATGCTCGATATGGGCTTCCGTGAGGACATCGAAAGCATTTTGGCCGACATGCCGGAAGATCGCCAGACAATCCTTTTCTCGGCAACGATGTCCAAGCCGATCATGTCGATCACCAAGCGCTTCCTGAACGACCCTACATTGATCAAAGTCGTTCGTAACGAATTGACCAACCAGAATATCGAGCAGGTCTATTTTGAAGTAAAACCACAGGCGAAAGTCGAAGTAATGACCCGTCTGATCGATATGTACCATATCAAATCCCTGCTGGTGTTCTGTAACACCAAGCGTAAAGTGGACGAGATCGTAGAAGACCTGCAATTGCGCGGTTATGCTTCCGAAGGTATCCACGGTGACCTGCGCCAGCAGCAACGCAGCAATGTTATGAGCAAGTTCAAGGCCGGTGTGACTACTATCCTTGTTGCTACCGACGTTGCGGCACGTGGTATCGACGTAAGCGGACTGGATGGAGTGATCAATTACGACATTCCGATGGACGAAGAATATTACGTACACCGGATCGGCCGTACAGGCCGTGCGGGGATGTCCGGTAAGGCATTCTCACTGGTTGCCCGTGACGAAAAATACCGTCTGAAATCCATTGAAGGTTATACCAAAGTTAAGATCGAAAAAGGGGTTATTCCTTCTTTCGAAGACATCGTAGGTGTACGCAAGGCCCGCTTTGTAGAAACTATCTCGGCATCTATCAAAGACAGCGACGACGGAGAACTTTACAACGACGTGCTTGAAATGCTGCACCACAGCGGCTTCTCTACCGAACAAATCGTAGGCGCCATGGCTAAGCAGATCATGGGTGTTCAGAAAAACGAATACTCGGATGGCAACCTGGCATGGGAAGAAAGACGTAATGATCGCCGTGAAGGTGGTAGTGATCGTTTTGGCAGAGGAGAGCGCCGCGAAAGCGGAAGCCGTTTTGAAAGAGGCGGAGAGCGTCGCAGCTTCGGTGATGACCGTCGTAGTGGCGGCGACCGTTTTGGCAAAGGCGAGCGCCGCGAAGGCAGCCGTGATGGTGGCGAACGTCGTCAGTCGGCCCCTGAGGCTGGTATGACCCGTCTGTTCCTGAGCCTTGGCCGCAAAGACCACATCATGCCGAAAGACATCGTGGGTGCCATCGCCGGCGAAGCGAACATCCCCGGAAAGACCATCGGTGCGATCGATATTTATGACAAATTCACATTCGTGGACGTACCTGAGCGTGATGCGCGGGCGGTATTGCGTGCGATGGATGGCAACACCATCAAAGGCAAGCCGGTGCAAATCGACATTGCAAAATAAATTCTGACAACAATTAGTGCGAAAAGGGGCTTGTAAAAAGGCCCCTTTTTCGTTTATTTTCGGCCATGCAAAACAACGAACAGCTCGAAGTATGGCTCCGCGGCCCGCTTCCCGGAATACCAGATCTGCTCCAACCCGTCGCCCACGCATTGTTGCAGGCGCGCGAGGAGCTGGGCATTTTCACCAACACATTCCCTTCGAAGTTACTCTGGTCAAAACCAGCCAACGTCGCGTCGGTAGGCTTCCATTTGCAGCATCTTGCAGGCGTGCTCGACCGCCTGTTCACGTACGCCCGCGAGGAATCGCTTAGTGAAAGCCAGATGGTGTTCCTCAAAAGTGAGGGAAAGGAGCCATTTGAAAATTGCACGTACAATCATCTGCTGGAGCAATTCAGCAGCCAGCTTGAAACTGCATTAAAACAGCTCCGCGACACCAATCCGGATACGCTGACAGAAATACGGTACGTCGGCCGGGCGATGGTCCCCTCAACGCATCTGGGACTGCTCTTTCATGCCGCCGAGCACACCCAAAGACATGTAGGTCAGTTGCTGGTAACGGCAAAAGTCCTTATTGCCAATATACCCGGCTAATTGTCGGACTCGGGCCGCACGTTCAGGAGCCTTTGTATCCAGCTTTGCTGGTCGCTGGCTTCTGTCTTTATCTCATCGATATGCGGATCGATCCCGGCGAGCTGGGCCAGATCCGGCTGCCCGGCATTGATCCAGCACGTGTACCAAACATTTCCTACCATTTCTACTGACGCCCGCATTCGTCGTTCGACCTGCCCTGCGAGCATATGATGGTATCTTTCCGAAAATTCACGCGATTGCATGCGGGTTAGAATATTGCTGCGCAGTTCAAAACTGTATTTTTTATCCGGCTTCATATCGGCTGTGAGTTGCTTCTCGAATAACAGTACCGAATCCATAGCCCTGTGGGAACTTTCCACTGTGTGCCAAATGCCTTCGGAAATGTCTTTCACATAAACCGCCGGGCCCAGCCACATATCATATCGCTCCGCAAACAGTTCCGGCAACCGCGATTCCCAAAAACCGTGGACCCCTTCCTGTTGGGTAAGCTGTCCATTGTAGTTTCGTGTGGTATGGAGCGGCACGTGGGCATCGGCGATATAATGCCCCAGATCGGCGGAAATCCGGAGAATCCTTCTTTCATCCTTTGCTTTAAATGCCTCGGTGAGCTGATGAGCTGCCGTTTGCACATGCCAGGGCACAATGCCATGCCTGCGAAGACTATCCTCCCCGATTAGATCAATCGCAGCCTTCCATTGCCTCGGCAGTTTCTTCAGAAGACTATCACTATAAGCGTCCAGGTCGATAAAATGCCTCTCGGCTTCCCCAACCACAGCATACCGCCGCTTATCGGGATTGACCGCATTTTCTGAGAGGAAATCAATATGCTTTTTGTAAAAACCGATCATTTCGGGTGGAAGCCTGAACACCGCAAGCCGGTTGATCCGCTTGTGTGCCCAAAAGCCCCACTGGCTCTCCATGCGGATAGAAAGGATCGAAAACAGCAGAAGGAGACTAAAATGGAAGCCATTTTTTAAAATTAATCGATTTTTTTCGGCTTTTTCGGTTAAGGATGGAGGAAATGACGCCATACAATATTTGGAAAGTGAATTGAGCCCAATTACACCTGTTAAGACGTCATTTGCAGAAAAAGTAACGCTCGCCGTCACATTGCAAACCAAATTTTCACAAATCAGCATTTTTACATTCTGCATGCATTCGTAGTAAGCTGACTAAGAGCCTTCCTCCTCGAAATGTCAAAATAATTGAACTCAGAAGATTATTTTGAAAAGTAGATTTACATAGCTAGTTTCTTTTCTTAAATATTAAAAATTCAAAATTATTTATATTTAATATACAAATAATGCAATAATCAAATTATACTTTACATTTGTAGCAAGGAAATAAGTATGTGCATTTATTGATTTGCTATAATGAAAACGAGAAATAAAACATTAGGATATCTGATACCGGTTTTTGCGCTTTGTGTGTTTATGCTGGTAATTTATGGGGCTTATGTACCGCACAAGCCGGCCGAGATTCAGCGAGTGGTGTGCATCAAGTTCAAACCAGGCACTACCCCTCAGGAAGTTGAGAAACATTTGCGCGATTTCGCGGTGATGAAAAAGGCAGTGAAAGACGTCGTAGCTTATTCGGCAGGACACGTACAGAAATCGGATAGCGACAACGAGGAATTCGATGTCATCCATTATCTGACTTTCCGTACCAACGAGGCTGCTCAGGAATATAAAGCAAATGCCGACAGACTTGCATTTGTGAAGGCCAACGAAGGTCAGTGGGACAAAGTGTTGGAGATGAATTCCAACATTGAGAAGTAATTAATAATAGTAATAGGAGTGAAAATCTTAAAGAGAGCCGGGCATCCCGGCTCTCTTTTTTTGCTTCCCTACCAGGCAATGGGTGCCAGCCCCCTGCTCTCCAAATATTGATTAGCCTTGCTGAAATGTCGTGTTCCGAACCAGCCGCCGCTATTGGCAGACATGGGTGAAGGGTGTTTTGCTTTCAGCACATGGTGTTTTGAAGCGTCTATCACAGCACCCTTTTCCTGCGCATAGCGTCCCCAAAGCATAAACACCACGTCGGATTTCTCATCCGAAACGCATTTGATAACCGCATCCGTGAAGCGCTCCCATCCGCGATTCTGGTGGGACCCCGCCGCCCCGCTTTGTACTGTCAGGGTCGCATTCAACAGCAATACTCCCTGTTTGGCCCAGCGTTCGAGGTTGCCCGATTGAGGAAACGGCTTTCCCAGATCCTCCTGGATTTCCTTGAAGATATTGATCAGCGAAGGCGGCATCCGCACACCATCATTCACAGAAAAGCAAAGACCATGTGCCTGTCCCGGACCATGGTAGGGATCCTGCCCGAGGATCACCACCTTACAATCATCGAAGCTGCAATAATTGAATGCATTAAAGATCTGTTTGGCAGGCGGAAATATCTGCCTGGTAGCATATTCTTCCTTTACAAAAGAGGCGAGCGATTCGAAATAGGGCTTACCGAATTCGGGTGCAAGCCGCTCTTTCCACGATTGCTCAATTTTTACATCCATGCTGTTGTTTTTGTTTTGGGAAACCAAATTATGTGTTTTTTGATTTGGTATTATCAGCAATTGATTACTATTTTCGTTAAAAGTGGAGTGCAAACAAATATATTTGCCACTGCTCAAACAATCCAATTCTTTACAACACCCTCAGTCTATATGGTTTCCAAGGTTACAGATGGTGTCAAAGTCACCGTTTTGACGGAATATCAGCCAGATTACTCTAATCCGGATCAGGATCACTTTGTGTTTACCTACAAAATCCTGATCGAGAACCATAGTGAGCACACCGTTAAACTGCTCAGAAGGCATTGGCTCATTTACGACGCTAACGGGACTGTAAGGGAAGTGGAAGGTGCCGGAATCGTAGGGCTGCAACCCGTGCTGGAACCCGGGGATGTGCACGACTACGTCTCGGGGTGCAACCTCCGTACGGACATCGGAAAAATGGCCGGAACCTATCTGATGGAGAAAGTACTCGACGGTCGACAGTTCCGTGTGGTAATCCCGGCGTTTTCATTGATAGCGCCCTACCGCCTCAACTAATCCACAGGTCCCGCCACAACCTGTATTAAATCCCATACCCATTGATTGCTGCCTACATCAAGTACCTTTTGCGCTCCGGTAACGAGCATTCCATACATTCGCCTTTCCTGTTTGAGCTATACAACGAAGTTATAGCGGTCCGAAAAGATCAACGCCCGGAATATGATTCCATCGCCGCGCTGCGCAGTGAGCTCCTGCGATCCGACGAAACCATCGAGGTACTCGATCTGGGCGCCGGATCACGTGTGAATAAATCCAATCTGCGTAAGATCCGTACCATTGCCAGGAACGCGGAAAAACCGGCCAAATTCGGCCGGCTGTTTTACAGGCTGATCCAGCGTTTTCAACCGCAAACCGTCCTGGAACTAGGCACTTCCCTGGGTTTGACTACATTGTATATGTCAAAAGCCAATCCGGAAGCAAAGCTGATCACTTTTGAAGGCTGCCCGCAAACTGCCGGAAAAGCCCGGGAACATTTTCAGAAAGAAAATGCAGGTAATATCGAAATCGTGCTTGGCAACATCGACGAAACTCTGCCCGCCCGGCTCGAAAAACTCGATCAACCCATTGACTTCGCATATTTCGACGCCAACCACCGCTATGAACCCACCGTGCGTTATTTTGAAGACTGTCTGCCGCATATCCAGAACGGCTCGGTTTTTATTTTCGATGACATCTACTGGTCCGAGGGCATGACCAGGGCGTGGGAGTACATCAAAGCACATCCCAAAGTGACGATCACCGTGGACCTGTTCTGGATCGGTCTGGTTTTTTTCCGGAGCGAGCAGGTGAAAGAAGATTTTACGTTGCGGTTTTAGTTCGTATACCATTAAATAACGAGCAATATCCACTAGATAACTATCGGAACTTGGGCAAAGGTTAATTGAAGGTAAAGTTGCTATCTTTACCTCCCCTCGTCTCAACTTCCATGACCACACGATCCATCCTTAACGCCCTGACAAGCAAGGGAGTTATTTCTGAGCAACAGGCCGCCACCATTCTTTCTTTCGAGGCCGGCAAAGCCTTTTCCATTCATTGGGAGCTGCGTTCCATACTCTATCTGGGCATACTGATTTTCAGCTCCGGAGCCGGCATTCTGATTTATGAGAATATTGATACGATAGGGCATCAGATCATCATAGCGGCCATCGCGTGTCTGACGGCCGGATGCTTTTACTACACCTACCGGAACAGTCTGCCGTACAGCCACGAAGAGCTGCATAACCCCAACAAACTCGTCGATTATGTGCTATTGCTGGGCTGTTCTACATTCCTGGGCCTGGAAGGTTATGTGCAATATCAATACAACATTTTCGGAAGTCGTTATGGGCTGGCGGTTATCCTTCCTACTATTCTTTTCTTTATCTGCGCCTACCGCTTCGATCACCGCGGCGCATTGTCAATGGCCATTACCGGCCTTGCGTCATGGCTGGGATTGACGATCGCCCCCCTTTCCGTACTGGCTGACAACGACTTTTCCGACGGCAAGCTGATCATTCCTGCCATCGCATTGGGCATCATCCTGACCGCGGTGGGCTGGATTTCGGAAGAGCAGCAGATCAAAAAGCATTTCGCATTCACTTATATATTAATGGGTGGCAACCTGGCCGCCATTGCAGCGCAAATCGGGCTGTTCACGCATGCGACCAAAATCCTCTACTTTGTCATCGGGATTGGGCTTTGCTACTTCTTTATCCGGCGTGCACGACATGCGCAATCGCTGCTGTTTCTGCTGATGGGAACCGTGTACGGCTACTGCATGATCACCTACGCATTGTTTACCAGCCTGGGCGCCGACGCTGCGTTTGCATTGAGTATCTTTTACTTCCTTTTTTCCAGCGTCGGAGTAATTTATTTCCTGCTGAACTACAAAAAATTCCTTGGGATCAAATCTGGGATCAAAAAATGAAAAAAGCCTACAACGAAACCTGGATCGAAAACCTGCACATACAGCAGCAGGCGTCTGAATGGAAGACCAAAAACCTGCTTACCACCGAACAGGAGGCCGAAGTCATTAACCAGTTTCCCGAACAATTTTACCGTCCCGGCCTGTTTGTCAAAATCGGACTCTTTTGCTTTGCGGTGGTCGCCTGTTCCTTTTTTATGGGTTTCCTCTCGCTATTCATTCCCGATACCGGCTCTGAGGCAGGCTTATCAACGCTCAGTCTCCTATGCTGTGCCTGTTTTGTATTCTGCCTGGAATATCTGATTAAAACAAAAAGTCTTTTTCACTCCGGTGTGGACAATGCGTTGCTGTACGCGGCTGTCACGGCGGCGCTGGTGCCCATGTTCCTGCTTTTCGACCATGCCCCGCTCTGGATGCATTGTCTGGTCGCACTGGCGATCATCGTGCCCGCCACGCTGCGCTACGCCGACCTGCTGGGCGCAGTTGTTGTCTTCGGATTGATCTTGACGCTGCTTGCCGATCTGATGATGAAATCCGCCCTGGGCAAAGCATTGCTGCCGTTCGGCCTGATGACGCTGTCGGCACTCATTTACCGGCTTGCCCGAAAAAGTACCGACCTTTATTACCGCGAATGCCGCCAGATTTTTGAAGTTTTAGCATTAATAACCTTCTACGTCGGCGGAAACTACCTTGTTGTGCGGGAGGTAAATGCGATGCTCAACGACATTACCCTGGCGATAGCCCCCCAGATTTCATTTGCTCCCCTGTTTTACCTTTTCACATGCGTTATTCCCGTGGTATACATTGCCGCAGGGATCAAAAAGCACGACAGGCTGCTCTTCATCCTGGGCTTGCTGGCTCTGGCATTTTCCATTTATACTTTCCTGCATTATTTCAGCCCACTTACCGGCTCGCAGGAGTTGGTCCTGGCTGGCGCGTTGATGATTATTACTTCTGTTGTACTGATCCGCTACTTACATGTACCCCGACACGGCATTTCGGACGAACAGGATCGCAAACGTCGTTTTGCAAACCTTGAAGCGGTAATTGTCGCGCACCAACTCGGTGCCACACCGCAGGGCAACGGCCTGGAATTCGGCGGAGGAGAATTCGGAGGCGGAGGTGCCGGTGAAGCTTATTAATTCGAAGAAAATTAAGAACTTTACAACGGTTACATTACCGTCTGTTATTATTCTTATGAAAAAATTTCTAGGACTGGCTCTTTTGAGTCTTTGCTTCCATTGCGCATTCGCCCAATCCACTAAAACATCCGGTAACCCTGTCTTCCCCGGCTGGTACGCCGACCCCGAGGGCATCATCTTCAACAAAACATTCTGGATTTATCCGACTTATTCTGCCCCCTATAACAAGCAGGTGCATATGGATGCCTTTTCCTCGAAGGATCTGATCAACTGGGAAAAACATCCGAATATCATCGACACTGCGGCCATCAAATGGGCCAAACGGGCGATGTGGGCTCCGTCGATCATTGAAAAGGATAAAAAATATTTCCTGTTCTTCGGCGCTAACGATATTCAGAGCGACCAGGAGAAAGGGGGCATCGGCGTCGCAGTTGCCGATCGTCCCGAAGGCCCATTCAGAGATTATCTGGGCAAACCCCTCGTCGACAAATTTCACAATGGCGCACAGCCGATCGACCAGTTTGTTTTCAAAGACAAAGACGGCCAATACTATCTGTTCTATGGCGGCTGGAAACATTGTAATGTAGCTAAACTCAAAAGCGACTTTACCGGCTTCATTCCATTCGAAGATGGAAAAACCTTCCGTGAAATCACACCCAAAGGCTACGTCGAAGGCCCATTCATGTTTATCCGCAACGGCAAATACTACTTTATGTGGTCGGAAGGCGGGTGGACAGGCCCGGATTATTCAGTCGCCTATGCCATTTCCGACTCTCCTTTCGGGCCTTTCGAGCGGGTTGACAAGATTCTTCAGCAAGATCCAAAAGTGGCGACCGGCGCGGGGCACCATTCCATTATACAGGTCCCGGGCAAAGATGAATGGTATATCGTCTACCACAGGCGCCCCCTGACGGAAACCGACGGCAACCACCGTGAAACCTGCATCGATGTGATGACTTTCGATGCAAAAGGAATGATCAATCCCGTCAAAATAACCCGTGAAGGTGTGAAAGCCGTCCGTTTGAAATAACCCACCCTACTCAGTGTCCAAACCCTTCCGCCCGACCGGTGACCTTTCAAAAGGAGCCGGCAGAACATCCCTGTTCTTTTTCCTGATAATGCTCCTTGCAGTTACAACAGCAAATGCGCAGCGCTTTAATTCGGTGGTATTCAGCAAGCTGCCGCAAGACTATCAGCTTTACCCGCGTAACGTCCAGAGCGAGGCCGTCGTTCCGATCGCAGGCGTTGTAGAGACGGCGGGATGGAAATATGTGTCGGTTCAGGTGATGCGGAACAATGCGCCTTTTCAGTATCGGAGGGCTCTGCTGCAATACGGTGCAAATGGGAAGGCCAGCTTTTCCGCCGAGGCACGCATTAAGTCGGAACTCGCCGAGTACCACTTCAATGTATATGTATGCAAGGACGGTGACTCGACTCTGATCGTCATGCGGACCAGGGTGGTGAGCGGGGATGTGTACATTCTCTCGGGGCAATCCAATTCCACAGGCTTTTTCGGAGAGGCCGACACCAATGCTTTCTGCCGGACTTTTGGTAAAATCACCGGAACACTGAATACCGACCCGTATAACGCCGCCGATACGTTGTGGACATTATCGAACATGCATTCCTACAATAATGGTGTTGGAACAATGGGTTTGGAGATACAAAAGCAATTAATGGAAAAATCCGGCGTTCCCAACTGCCTGATCAACGCGGGTTACCATTGGTCGTCGGCCTATTCGCATTCGCTGCGGACCGAAAACGATCCTACCGATTTCAAAACAGGCTATGGCCGAATGCTCTACCGCGCACAGAAGGCAGGCGTTGTAAATGCGGTGAAGGCCTATATTTTTAGGCAAGGGGAAAGCGAGGCATATGGTGAAGGAGGTAACTGGGAGGGCCACTTCGATGTTTTGTATAAAAACCTGAAAAAAGACTTTGCAGGCCTGCAAAAGCTATATGTTTTCCAGATCGACATTATCTACCATGTTTCACTGATAGGCACGCTCATACGCGACTACCAGCGGCGCTTGCCGGATGTTTATCCGGACGTTACCAGCATCGCAACGGTGGGAACGACCGGTTTCGATGGCTTGCATTACAATCGCGAAGGCAATATACAAGGCGGCGCCGAGCTTTCGCGCCTGATGCTCCGCGACCTTTATGCGTCCACAGATACGGTCAATATATCCTCCCCGAGCCTGAAAAAGGCATTCTACAATTCTTCTGAAAAGAAAAGCCTGACGTTGGTATTCGACGAAGGTCAGCAATTGAAATATCCGGAACCATACAGACATCCCAATGGCCCCGTACTGGATTTGAAGGACTTTTTCTACTTCGACCACCAGGCCGGCGCGGTAACTGCGGGCAAAGCCGAGGGCAACCGCATTACACTCGACCTGAAAACCGCTCAAAATGCGGCCACGCTCAACTATCTGCCTCCCTACCTTGAAAAAGACGGCCCCTACTACCCTTTCACAGGCCCCTACATCACCAACGCCAGGGGAATGCGGGCATTTACATTCTTTGATGTACCGATCGGCATTGCGCTGGGCGGAACTGTGCTTACCGCGCAAAGCGGGGAAAACGGAAAGGTCAGGCTTTCATGGCAGCCGGTTGCGGGTGCAAAGGAATATCTTCTCGAACGCAGGCTCGGAGACGCCGCCGGTTTCGCCCCGATTGCACGGGTAAGCACCGGCATGGAATGGCATGACGAACCGGGTGAATCCGCACTCCCTATTATGTACAGGCTTGTCGCCGTAAACGAAGTCGCGGAATCCGCAAGCCCGGCCTATGCCGAAGTTGCGCCGACGCTGATACTCGGCACAGAAAAGGATACGGAAGCGCTTTTTGAAATATTTCCAAACCCGGCCCAACGCGGGGAAGAAGTTACCGTTCATTTTGCCCAACCGCAGACAGGCGACATCAGCCTGCTCAATGTTCAGGGACAGTTTTTACAGAACCGCAAACTATCGGGTAGCCCAAAGAGCAGCTTTACGGCTCCGAAGCAGGTTTCCGGGATGCATTTGATCAGATTTGAATCCAATGGCAGGATATTCACTAAAAAACTATGGATCAGATAGTTTGAACATATAATAATAAGCGTTGCTAACGAATAGCATCCCGGAGCGGACAACGCTTGCATCGCTTACGGGACGTGTAGTCGGGAATTTCTAAGGCTGTTTGATGACTTTATCCGATATTGGAATGATTTTTGCTGACCAGTAGCAAAAGCCGTTTCTCTGTCCTGTCCGACATTAGCCCTGAAATGATATGCACATCAACCATTATGAAGAGCAAGTAAAGCCTGAATTGACCAGGTGGCAGGTCAAAATGCAGAAGCGGCCTAATTTCATCGACAGGACCTCCAAGAAGTTTCAGGATAAAATCAATGACATTATTCCCGATAAAATACACCAGGTAATTACCGGTACTATTAAACAGATGGTACGCGGTGTGCTTACCGGTGCCGAATACACCACTACGCAAACTATTCCGGGCGCCTCGCTGGAAGAAATTGAAACCGCCGTCCGCAAAAAGATCGATTTTTTCAAAAAAGCGGGCGCAGCCGAAGGCGGCATTACGGGCGCCGGAGGTTTCTGGCTTGCATTAGCTGAGTTCCCCATTCTGATAGGCATTAAAATCAAGCTTCTTTTCGAGATTGCCGCGTTGTACGGCAGACCTGTAAACGATTACCGGGAACGGCTTTTTATACTCCACATTTTTCAACTCACATTTTCGAGCCAGAAAGGCCGGCAGGAGGTCTTCTCGGAAATGATCCGCTGGGACCAGCACAGCAAGGACCTTCCGGCAGATATTCACGGATTCAACTGGAAAACCTTCCAGCAGGAATACCGCGACTATACCGACCTTGCGAAAATGGCGCAGCTCATCCCGGGTATCGGAGCAGCCGTGGGCGTGATCGTCAACTACCGGCTGCTGGACCAGCTGGGCAAAAACGCGATGAATGCCTACCGGATGCGATGGTTCGAGGAACGGTTGCTGGGAGGTGAACAAACATTACTGACCACCACCACCGCCTGATAAATAAAGTTTAATACAATGTACCGATTGAATGAGCGCTAACAAGAAGCAATTTGTATACGGCAAAAGTCTGGATAATGCCTTACTGGCGGTTTATGATGCGTATATTTTCTTTATCCGTTTTTTCCGCGAAGTTTTCCGGGGCAGAATGGAATTCCAGGAAATTGTCCGGCAATGTTACGCAATCGGCAATAAGTCGCTGCTACTGATCAGCCTCACGGGTTTTATTACCGGGATGGTTTTTACCAAGCAGTCCCGGCCGTCGTTATCCGAATTCGGTGCCACTTCCTGGCTTCCTTCGCTGGTGGCGATCGCGATCGTGCGTGCCCTGGCGCCCCTGGTAACCGCTTTGATCAGCGCAGGCAAGATCGGATCCAGTATCGGGGCCGAGCTGGGTTCCATGCGCGTCACCGAGCAGATCGACGCCATGGAAGTTTCAGCGGTGAACCCATTCAAATTCCTGGTAGTCACCCGCGTGATTGCCTGCACCATTGCCATTCCCGTGCTGATGTTCTATTGCTCGCTGGTCAGTTTGCTGGGTGCATATCTGAATGTGACATTAAACGAAGGCACGAGTTTCATCGCATTTTTTGAGAATGCATTTGAGCAGATCACCTTTCTGGATATCTGGACCTCCGTGGCGAAAGCGGTGGCATACGGCTTCACGATCGGAATTGTGGGCAGCTATCAGGGCTACAATGCCAGCAAAGGTACCGAGGGCGTCGGTAAGGCGGCCAATGCGGCTGTGGTAACCTCCATGTTCCTTATTTTCATCGAGGAGGTGATCATCGTACAGGTATCCAACTATTTCAGACTTTAAAATGGAAGAAGAATTCAAACCCGGTGAGCCGGTTATCGAAGTACGCGATCTGTACAAATCATTCGGCGATCTGCATGTGCTGCAAGGCGTGGACCTGACTGTGACCAAAGGGGAAAACATGGTCGTGCTCGGTCGTTCGGGTACGGGGAAATCGGTGCTGATCAAGATCATGGTGGGGCTGCTCAAACAGGATCTTGGCGATTGTGTGGTTTTGGGAAAGGAGGTTTCCAAACTGGAAGGCAATGATTTACGCGATTTGCGGCTGAAAATCGGGTTTTCGTTTCAAAACAGCGCATTGTATGACAGTATGACCGTGCGCGAGAATCTCGAATTCCCGCTCGTACGCAACATCCCGAACCTGACCCGCGGCGAAATTGACGAACAGGTGGAGTATGTGCTCGACGCTGTGGGCCTGCTGCAAACGATCAACCAGGTACCATCCGAGCTCTCAGGCGGCCAGCGCAAGCGGATAGGCATTGCCAGGACGCTGATTTTAAAACCGGAGATTATGCTCTACGACGAGCCGACGGCCGGGCTCGACCCGATCACTTGCCTGGAAATCAACCAACTCATCAACGAGGTGAAGGAAAAATACCAGACAACCTCGATTATCATCACCCACGATCTTACCTGTGCACGGGAAACCGGCGACCGCATTGCGATGCTGCTCGACGGCAAGTTTCTGAAAACAGGCACTTTTGAAGAAGTATTTGATACCGACGAAGAGCGGATCAAAAGTTTTTACGACTATAATTTTATTCAGTAATAATGGCAACATCATCCAAACGATCCATTAACGTAGGCCTTTTCGTCGTGATCGGCATTCTCATTTTCGTGGTGGGGATTCTCACCATCGGCAGCATGAAGAAGGTCTTTTCTTCGACGATCACCGTCAGAGCTGTTTTTGACGATGTAAACGGTCTTAAAATAGGCAACAACATCTGGTATTCCGGGGTCAAGATCGGGACCGTCAAGAGCATCCGCTTCCTGGCCAACTCCAAGGTGGAGGTAATGCTGAATATCGAGGAAAAATCGCAGGAATTTGTCCGTAAGAACGCCAAGGCCAAGGTAAGTACCGACGGTCTGATCGGTAACAAGATCATCGTCATCTACGGCGGCACACAGAAAGTGCCTTCCATCGAGGACGGTGATGAGATTGCGGTCGAAAAAATTGAGAGCACCGAGGAAATGCTGGCCGTACTTTCCGAAAACAACAAGAACCTGCTCGGCATCACGAGCGCATTCAAAACGATCAGTAAAAATATCCTCGCCGGAAAAGGGACCGTTGGGATGCTGCTGAATGACGAACGCCTCTACAATGACCTGGACCAGACATTGGGTTCGATGAAAAAGGCTTCCCTTAACGCCCAGGCACTGACGGCATCGCTGGCCAGCTATTCGGCCAAATTGACTCAAAAGGGAGGATTGGCGAATGATTTCGCTACCGACACGGTAATCATGAAAGATCTGCGCGGCAGCATAGCGCGGTTGAACGAAACGGTTTCTTCGGCCAACGTCATGGTAAACAACCTGAAAACGGCCAGCGCCGAGCTGAACTCCAATAAAACCAGCCCGCTGGGTGTCCTGCTCCACGACGAAGCGACCGCAACCAATATGAAGGAAACGCTCAAAAACCTGGAAAGTACTACCGAGAAGCTGGATGAAAATATGACTGCGTTACGTTCCAATTTCCTGTTCCGCAGATATTTCCGAAAAAAGGCCCGGGAGGATGCAAAGGAAGATGCCAAACAACAACCTGTGAAAGAAGAAGTGAAGGAGCCGGTGAACCAATAAATGTGATAGTTTTGCAGAAAGCGATTATATTGTCGAAATATTTCACCAACGATCCTGGCTCAAATTACTGCTTGTTGAGCTTCTGAAAACTTATAGCACAGAACAATGGCATTACAACTCAACCCCGCCCTGGATCTTGCGTATATCGACCAGGCCTACGGAGAAGACCCTGTGATCCTGTACATGATTTTTGACGCATTCCTCAGTGACTCTATTCCCCGCTGGCAAACTCTTCAGGGTGCATTGCAGTCGGGCGACCTCAAAGAAGCGGCCAGCATCGTACATGGATTGAAACCATCCTTCACCATGACCGGGCTGACGTTCGTCAGGCCAAAGGTGGAAGTGCTGGAAAAGGCCATTAAAGAGAATGCCTCCAGCGATACCCTCCTGACTATGTATGAAGAGATTTCCGGTGAACTTGCAACCCTGACCCCGATCCTGGAATCAGAGTCGGACCGGTTGAAGCAAATGTAGGGCTGAAACACAGCATAATCGGAGCGCATGGCACGGCTATGCGCTTTTTCTTTTGGCTTTATCCCAGGCCGCGCTCTGCGATCCTTTAATATATCTCCGGATCCCGGCTAGCACCGCATAGTTCATCATACAGAAATAATAGGGAACAAAAAGTGCCTTGACCTTGATCCTGCGCCGTTCCAGGGCCCAACCTGCCAGTGCCGCCAGGTAAAATCCTGCCTGCCCCGCCAGCAACAAATAGTAAATGGCCCCGCCCGATCGGACCACAATGAAAATATTCAGAAGCAATGCAAGGATCATCAGAAATGGCGTGACCGTCCACCGCAATACCCGGTGGCTGACGTATTGAAACGATAGTAGCGGATCATGAAACGGGTTCATCAGTTTTTTCAATCGCAGTATCGACTGGATCCCGCCTGCTGCAATGCGTACCTTTCTTTTCAGTTCCTCCTGGATGTTCTCGGAAGAAGTTTCGGAAGCGTAAGCGTCCGGTTCGTAGACAATGCGGTAACCCTGCTCGGCGATCTGCATGGAAATCATAAAATCGTCCAGGATCGTATCGGGCTGCACCGATTTATAGAGTGACCTGCGCACACTGAACAACTCCCCCGCCGCGCCAACGACCGAATGGAGCTCCGAATCCCACTTTTTCAAGGCCGATTCATACTTCCAGTAAAATCCCTCCCCTGCCGTCGCATCCGAAACCGCATCCTGCATTACCCGCTTCTCCCCCGATACCGCCCCTACACGGGGATCCGCGTAATGCCGGGCGATCAGCAGTAAGGCATCCCGGTTGAGAAAGGTATTGGCGTCCGTAAACACGACTACTTCCGTATCCACCTGGTCCATCGCACGGTGCATCGCCAGGATCTTCCCGCTGCGCACCGGGGTATGCATTAGCCTGATCTGGGGATAAGCGGCGACCAGTTCCGGAGTGCGGTCGTTGGAGCCATCGGTTACGAAAAGCAGACTGAGTTTTCCGGAAGGATAAGACAGTTCCAGGGTATTGCTGATTTTCTCTTCAATGATACTTTCCTCATTATAGGCCGCGATCACCAGCGTCAGTGAGGGAAAGTCCTGATCCAGGCCGGGTGGCAGCCGTTTGCCTTTGAAAATCCGGCGGATGCGCACCAGGATGTAAAGCAGGATACCGTAACCTAGAAAGGTGTAGAAAACAATCAATAAACTGAGCCAGAAAAGTATCTCCATAAATTAGCGGGTCAACGGAAAGCCAAGGTTTAAGCTATCCGGCCTGTTGCTGAAATGCCAGGTAATGGCACGCAAAAAAACCGGGATAAAGTGGTACTCTTTGTTTTTGATATACTGAAAGATATTGCGCGGGACGACTGCGGCCAGGAAATAGCAGCAAAAAATGAAGAAAGTGATGCCCGGTGCGTTCTTGCGGATGAACAGGATGCGGTTTCGGTTCATGAAAAACTCTTTAAGGGCAGTCCTTTTACCCACCGACACGGATTCCTTGTGATAGATCAATGCGCCGAGGTCCACGTGGATTTCATAGCCAGCCTTTCGGATGCGCTCGCACCAATCCAGCTCTTCGTAATAAAGGAAATAATTCTCGGCCATTCCGCCCGCTTTTTTCCAGGCTTCGCGGCTGATCATCATGGCTGCCCCGTGCGCGTAGCCGGTTACGCCCGTAAGAAAATCGTACTGCCCCCGGTCCTGTTCGAACTGCCCGATACATGCATTGCGGGCCGTATAATAGTTCATAGAGGTGTAGCCCGTGTATTGCAGCATGCCCGGGTGATCGAAGTAGTGGATCTTGGGAGAAATCATCCCGATCCGCGGATTGGCTTCCATGGTCGAAACGAGCTTACCGATCAAACCGGCCGTCACTTCGGTATCGTTGTTGATCAGAAAAAGATATTCGCCTGTCGCAGCCGCCATCCCGATGTTGTTACCACCGGCAAACCCCGTGTTCAGCTCCGAGCGGATGAATGTCATTCCAGGGTATCGCTCCTGCCAGGCAGGCACATGATTTGCCTGGCTCCCGTTGTCGACTACGATAATTTCCAGGTTTGGATAGGTATTGACCTCCTGCAATGATTTCAGTAAATCTTCTGTCACCTTCGGCTGATTGAAATTCACTGTGACAATGGAGACTTTTTTCATAGGCAAAACCGGCCCTTTGGATTTACTAAAATGAAGGAATAGCTGGATTGATTTGTAGAACTATTTCAAATTTAATAATAAAAACATAGCTTTAACCAAAATCCGGAATTCATCAAATATTTTTCTAAAAACATGCCTGATTCATTCCGATTGGCTTTCGGCTACCAAACAAACCCGTTCGCGTGAAACTCAACCGCTTGCTCAACGATTCAGAATCCGGTCATTCCTCATCCGGTCCTCAGGCTCAGGGCCTGGCACAGGTTGAGGCCAGGGTGGCAGAACTGATCGATGCCATCGAACATGCTGATATAGATCCGCACCGTTCCCATCACTATCAGAAACAGATAGCGGAAGCATTCGAAAGGTCTGCACAAACCCAGAAAAGAATCGCCCCGTTCAAGGAGCTGGATCAGGATAATAATCTTTCAAGAGAGGAATTGCTGGAAGGTTTGGAAAAGCTGCTTTCGGAGAACCAGATCGACAGCCGGATCAACGCACCGAAGCGCGGCGGTAAAATGGTTCAAAAGGGCGTGATGTTTGTCCTGTCCATATTGCTCATCGTCGTCGGCTTTGCGATGATCATTATGCCGGCACCACCCAGTTTTGAGATCTTCACTGTTTTTTATTTTAATGTAAATGATGGCGTGACGGTTATGGATCTCGTCTCGCTGCTGATTATTTTCGGGGGAGTACTTTTGTTTGTATTAAACTTCAACAAAAAATGATCAGCTTCCGCGATCCTCCTGCAACCGTCAAAAAAATCCTCTTTGTGGAGGACAACCTGCTTTTCCGTAAGGTGGTCGAAGTTTCACTGGTCAAAGCGGGCTATAATTGCGTAGTATGTGAATCGGCTACCGAAGCGCTGCAACTATTGCTCGTGGAGACGCCGGACCTCATCCTTTCGGATTATGATATGCCGAAAATGAATGGTTTTGACTTCCGGCAGGCCGTCTTGCTGAACCCGAACATCAGCGACATCCCCTTCGTGTTTCTAACCTCCGCCACCGACAACAAACTGGTCCTGGAAGGCTTGAACATGTCGGCGCTGGACTTCATCAACAAGGAAACACCGATCCCGGTTATCATTACCAAGCTTAACAACATCATTAAAACCCTTGAAAATGAACATGTCCGGTCGGTAAGGGAACTAAAAGTGGCTGCCGAGACACTGAATGTCAAATCGATTCCTACGCATTCCCCTTCCGTTCAGGGTTTCCGAGTACTGTTCTGGCATAAAGGTTACAGGGGCTACCCGGGAGGCGATTTTATCGACTTCGTACAGGTCGACAGCCGGTTCTGTTTTGCATTCCTGGGGGATATCATGGGAAAGAAATGGAAGGCCTGGTTTTTCACATTCGGCTTTCTGAGTTACATCCGCGCCGCGATCCGGTTTTGCGTGCTCGACCAGGATTTTGATCTGGCTACCATCGTCCAGAAGATCAACAAGCTGATTTACCTGGACGAAAGCCTTCAAAACATTCTTTCCAGCCTATCGCTGCTGCTGCTGGACACGCACACGGGCGACGTGCATTACACGGGCGCGGGTGACCTTCCGTTGATCGGATACCGGCACGAAACTGGTAAAACGTCCACGCTGCAATCGGCCGGGCTGCTGCTGGGCCTGCTGGAAGACGGATTCTACGATAACAAAACCATTTCCATGAAGCCTGGTGATCAGCTCGTGATCTTTACCGACGGGATGATCGATATACCGTCCAATGGGTCCAAGAAAAGTGATTATCCCTTCTTTGTGGAGAAAATAATGCCCTATCTGGGTCAGCCCGACAGCTTCGGACTGATCCGCGAGCATGTTCTGGAACGCATCGACGATAGTAATCAGATGGACGATGCTAGCATCATTTTTATAGAAAAACAATAACCCTGGTATGATACTGAAAATAGAAGAAGTAAACCGCGTGGTACAGGCTACCATATTACCCGAAGAAGCAAGTTTGACCAATGCGGATGCATTCAAGGAAGAAATGATCACACTGATTGCCGGCGGCATCAAGCTGGTGATCGTCAGTTTTGAAAATGTCAACTACATCGACAGCTCTTTTTTAGGAAGCCTTGTGGTGGCGCTGAAGTACGCGATGCCGCGAAATGTTGATATCTACCTGGTCTCACTCAAACCGGACGTCAAAAACCTGTTGATGCTCATCCGCATGGATAAGGTATTCAGGATTTTCGACAACTATGAGGAGGCCATGGGAACACTTAGCTAGTTTATGACGGGGGATTCTGATCAGATTAAAATAACTTTCAGCAGCAAACGGGAAGAAGTTTCCGCCACGCTGCACCTGTGTCTGGACCATATCCGGGTCAAGGCGGGGGCAACTCCGCTCGCAGGTGAAGTCATGGACAAAATCAAATGGGTTGTGGTGGAACTGCTTACCAATGCAGTGAAGCATTCGGGTGAGCGGGAATCAATGCTCAAAATCAGCGTTACCCGAAGGATGGTAGTCCTGGAAAAAGAAGATTACGGCCCTCCCATGGTACTGGTCGGACATGAAAAAAAGAAGATCATGTGGCCGTTGGGAAATGTAATGCGTCCGTTTGATTTCCCCATTTACCACAACGGCATGGATTCGCTTTGCGTGCGCATGGATGAATCGGGAAAAGCCACGTTTTTTATAGAACAACTGGCAGAACTGGAAATGCCCGCATTGCTGTCGGACACCAGCGAGCATTTCGGCTTGCTGATCATGACCAAAGCCTCCGACGAATTCACCTATGAATACGACTCCACTACCGGCGTGAACCGGTTTATCAGCACATTCAACCTCACAAGTAACTGACATGAAACACCGTTTCGAAGTACTGGACATTTTCCGCGGCCTTTTCGCATGCCTGGTGTTTCTGTTCCATCTCGGCCCATTCGCCAACACCCCCATCCTGAATAACCGCTTCGTCGAGAATTCGGATATGTTTGTGGATTTTTTCTTTGTGCTGAGTGGCTTTGTAATCGCATATAGCTATCAGTTTCTGGCGGATTGGCCGCAGTTCAGATTATTCCTGAAAAAGAGGATTTGCCGTATCTATCCGCTGCATTTGGTCATGCTCTTGGCGTTTGTTGGCATGGAAGTGGCCAAAAATCTGCTCAGCCCCTACATTCAGGTTAATAATCTGATCAACCCGGCCAATAATGTCTATACCTTTTTCACCTCGCTCTTTCTGATCAATTCCACACCCATTCCCGGTGTACACGATGTGAGCTGGAACATCCCGAGCTGGTCGATCAGCGCCGAAATGATGGCCTACCTGGTATTCGGAAGCCTGGTCGTGTTGATTCACCAGTCCGGCCAGACCGGACGTCGCAATCTCTGGTACGCTTTAATGATCATTGTCTCGCTGGCCTGCCTATGGCCTGTATCCGGCAGTTTCCAGATCAATTACAGTTTCGATTACGGTTTCCTGAGGGGGATCCTGGGATTTTTCACGGGCGTGCTTTGTTTCAACCTGTTCAGCAACACCCATCTGTCGGTGCGCGAATGGCCTCCCCTGCTCTTCTCGGTAGTGGAAATTGTTTCCCTGGCGTTGATCGGACTATGTATTTACAACGGGGAGCTAATGAAACCCTGGGGAGCGGTTTTCGAGGTGTTGTTTTTTCTTTGCATTTACACCTTTGCCTTTCAGAAAGGAATTGTTTCAAAAGCCATGAAAAGTGTGGGATTGCTCCATCGACTCGGCAAGTACTCCTACTCCATTTACATGACACATGCCTTGCTGATCAGCCTTTTCAATGTACTTTTTATCCGCATTCTCAAATTTCCGCCCGAGGCCTACGCTTACCTTTTCGTACTCAATTTTATTCTGATCTATTTCGTGTCGGCCTGGACGTACAAGCACATCGAAATGCGGTTCCAGTACAAATCTCCCAAAAAAGTGCAGGATGGCGAGGTAGTCGGCAAATGAGGCGGGCAGCCATTCAGCGTACATAGCTCCCAAAAGGCGGTGGGTGATCCACAGCGGCTTGTCAGAAGCCGTTCGGCTCTCAGCTCAACGGGCTTTGTGCACAACCAGCCGCCCCCACCAGATCCTGACCAGGTTGACTGCTTCCGAATAGCCGGTCGTCAGAACGCTCAGGATATTGAAAGGCTGGAAACGGTTCAAACCCCAGTAACCGATGCCCACGCCGATAAGCGTAGGGATCACGCCTGCGATGGCGACACCATAAATACTGCCTGTGAGGTAAATGCCCGTAACGGAAGCGATCACGCTGGCTGCGAGCATGATCAGGACCTTCACAAAATTGATTTTAGGCTGGTGGATCACGTCGAGCGTCAATGCAAAAAAACGGTCGAGCGGGTAAAGTAAGGCGAACGTCATGAACAAGCGCATGATGTTGGCAGCCTCCGAATCCACGTATTTCTCCCCGCCAATGATCTGTATCGCCACATCGGCCAGGATCACCGCTCCGATGCAAGCCGGCAGCAACGCCATGGTAATGAGCCCGGTATACCGCTTCATGGTCTCGATTACCTTTTGGCGGTTACCCTCATTGTAAGCCGCCGAAAGCTCGGGCATTCCTGTCGCCGCAAAACTCCGGAGCGGGATTTCGATGATCTCCATTAATCGCTGCCCGAGGTTGAAAACCGCCAGTGCCGCAGGGCCCAGCATGAAATTGATGATCATCGTATTGGAAGTACCGAAAAGATTCGAACTGAGTGTGGTACCAACCGAGAATTTCCCGAAATGAAAAATTTCACGAATGCATTCTTTGCTCCGGTCCTTGAAATTGGCCAATCGTGCCCATCCCATCACAATTGTAAAAACACTGGTGAGCGCAGCCCCTCCCAGGTAGGCGTAGATGATGTTCTGAAGCGTGGCTGTTCTGGTGAAGGCCATCAGCATTACGAACAGGATGAAAAAACCCTGACTGAGGAAGCGGATACAAAGCAGCTGATCGAACCGTTGCTCGGCCTGGACGACACAGGAAGCAATAAAGTAAGGCAGCGAGGCAATGTAGATGATCCCAAACCATTCCACAAACAGCAGGACGGAGGGATTTTGGATCCGGGAGGAAAACAGAAATGCGGGGATGTTGATCAATGCGAGGATGCCCGTAATGGCACCGCCGATGAACCAGGCCGAGCCGACTACGTCACGCTTGCGTGCGTCGCTGGCGCCCGCGTAAAACTTGATAAAGGCGGTCGTCAGAAACCCCGACCGGAACGTATCCACCAACAGCAGGATAGACAGAAAGAACACCCACATCCCGATACTCTCCACCGGCAAAGCACGATACAGGATGATCATATTGAGCATTCCAAGCACGGACATGATCCCGTTACCGGCCAGTGAAAGAAAATGCTTGTTTCTTAATTTCTGTAAAAGCTGAATGGCCATAAGGTAGCTTGCAAGATATTATGGTCAACCGGAATTATTTCCACAGATTATTTAACTAATTTACAACCGGCGGACCCCATGCAATATGCGAAGTAATTTTACAATATTTTTGCGCAAAGCTGGAATAATGTTTTAACTTTCCTCCGCGCTATCCCGGTACCGGGGCTTCATGACTGCAAAGATGTACAAAACCTACTGATTACCAGAATATGAGTTTACTGGGTTTACCTAAATGGATTCTACCGCACCTTTTTACAAATAAACGATTTGAAGACCTCACCGACGGCGAAATCCGGGAGTTGCGGGAACGCATCGGCCGGTTCCGGGAAGAGAGTCCGGACATTTCGGTAGTAATTCCTGCCTGGAACGAAGAAAACAACATTTACAGGACACTTTCTTCACTTTCCGCAAGCAGCACCCGCGCCAAAGTCGAGATTATCGTTATTAACAACAATTCTACCGATGGTACGCAGCACGTGCTCGACACGCTCGGTGTCCGGAATTACCTCCAGACCGTGCAGGGAACGCCGTTTGCCCGGCAGATGGGACTCGAACTCGCACGCGGAAAATACCACCTCTGCGCCGATTCGGACACGTTTTACCCACCCGACTGGATTGATCTGATGGTAGAACCGATGGTCGCAAATAAGCGGATTACGGGCGTGTATGGTAATTACGCATTCATTCCTCCGGCCGGCCAGGGACGTCTGGGTTTATGGCTTTATGAAAAATTTGCAGGTATCATGATCCTGATCCGCAAGAAAAACAGGGAATATCTGAATGTCTATGGCTTCAATATGGGATTTGTTACCGAGGTCGGGCGCACCACGGGCGGCTTCAAAGTGAGCGGTTCGCGGGTTTATGCCAACATTGTCGGCAGCGATTTCCAGAACGAAGCCGAGGATGGCCGGATGGCCCTGAACCTGAAAAAAGCCGGAGACCTGAAACAGGTAACCAGTTCCAGAGCGACGGTGTTTACTTCGCCGCGCCGCCTGCTGGACGACGGCAGCATCAGCAAAGCATTCTTTAACCGCGCCAAACGCCAGTTGCAAGGCATGCGCGATTATCTCTCGATCCTGTAAGCCACTATGCATCACCATTTCCGGGATACCACTTTATTGATCACCCACTATAACCGCAGTGGCTCGCTTGAAAGACTCCTGGCCAGCTTTCAATCGCTTGGCTGCCGGTTTGCAGACATTGTCGTGTCCGATGACGGAAGCAAAGCCGAGCACCTCGACAAAGTAATCGCACTTCAGGAGCGCTTCCCCTTCCGGCTGATCACCACCCCGATCAACAAAGGATTGGGTAACAATATCAACAAAGGCCAGGATGCGGTGCTATCGGAATACACATTATATGTACAGGAGGACTTCGAGCCTTCGGACATTTTTCCCGAACATTTCCAGGACGCGCTCACATGCATGCGCGAGGATCCGAAGTGGGACATTGTTCGCTTTTATGCCTACTTCGCCTACCCCACCCTGAAACCGTTCGGGAGAGGCTATTCGGAAATGGTGTACCGCTTTTGGGATATGAACCACCTGAAATTCTATTATTACAGCGACCACCCGCATTTACGCAGAAGCACCTTTCTGCACAAATTCGGCCGTTATCCCGAGGGTATCAAAGGGGATCTGACCGAATATAAAATGGCGGTAAGCTTCCTGCAAAAAAAGGGCAAAGGGCTTTTTTTCAACGATTTTACCAAATTGTTTTACCAAAAAAACTCTTCCGACGAACCCAGTACCATGGCTCGCGCCAACTGGAAGCTCAGTGAAAACCCGCTGGTCAGGCTTTCCAGGCTCGCTTACCTGCGTTACCGCTGGTTGAAAAATACGCTCGACCTGGTTTTTATGAAATAGACCGGACTGACCTGCATGAAAAAAGAATACTTCTTCCCGGGAGTGACGCTGCTCATTACCCATTACAACAGGAGCCAATCGCTGGAACAGCTGCTCCAATCATTTGTCGCACTCGGCTGCCGGTTCGAAGACATCGTCGTCTCCGATGATGGCAGCAAGCCCGAGCATATCGATTATCTGCTGCAATTGCAGAAAAAATATGAGTACCGGCTCATTACCACACCCCAGAACCGCGGCCTGGGTAATAATATCAACAAAGGTCAGGATGCGGTGCGCACGCCGCTCACCTTGTATGTGCAGGAAGACTTCACGCCGGCGGACATCTTTCCGGAAAGCTTCACCCATGCACTGGACATCATGCAGCAAAAACCGGAAAACGATGTAGTGCGGTTCTATGCCTATTTCGAATATCCTTATCTGCGCAACCCGCAAAACGGCTATTATGAAATGGCTTTCGGCATCTTCAAACCCGGTTACCGGAAATTTTACATGTACAGCGACCATCCTCACCTGCGGCGGAGCAATTTTTTTGACAAGTTTGGCAGATATGCCGAAGGACAAAAAGGGGATGTTACCGAATACCGCATGATGATGTCTTTCCTGAAGAATAAAGGCAAAGCCTATTTTTACAGGGATTTCACCGGATTGTTTGCTCAAAAGAACTCGGAAGCTGAGCCCAGCACGATGAAAAGGAACATGTGGCGCGAAAGCAATGGCTTGCTGCTCACCCAGATGAGACACCTTTACCGGCATTTAAAATTTAATTTCGACTACCTGATCTGAATAGAAGTCTGACTTTATTCCGATCTTGGCCATGTTAATCGCCAACGTTTCCGCCCCAGCACATGCCGACCAGCTTGACAAATGACTCATTCAGATGGTATTATGCGAGCATTTACCTGGGTCTGGCGCTCATCTTCGGGTCGCAGTACTTTACCTACAAGAACGTCAGGGACCTTTCGCTGAACAACGAGCGTCTCAATGTTACGATTGGCGTCCTGAATCAGACCGCGAATTTCGCGCTGGTGACCAAAGACTTCCAGTCCAACATGCGTGGTTACCTCATCACGCGGGATAGCGATCTCCTGGCCGACAACTACAACAAAAAGATCCAGCTGGTCGGGATTACAGACACCCTATTCAACCTCGTTAAAACGGACAGTGTTCAAACGCGCCGGGTGAAGGAATTGCTGGACATATCCAGCCAGATCGTGGGCTACTCCCAGAACGTGATCAGCATTTACCGCATTCAGGGCTCCGAACAGGCATTCAGCAAGATACAGGAAGGAGAAGGCATCCGACTCAACAGCCTGCTGATTCGAAAGATCAACGAGATCGATGACCACGAAAACCACAATCTGGATCAGCGGCGTAAACTGGTGTCGGACACCCAGCAGAATTCCGTGCTTTTCATCTTTGTCACCGGAGCGGTCGGTTTTATCCTCACGATCCTTTCCATTGTTTTCCTTAATCTGGACAAGCGAAAGCAGCAGCTTCTACAAAATGAGCTCAACGAAAAAGAGCGGACTGTAAGCCAATATCTGGAAGCGATCCCGGATGGTGTGATGGTGATCAACAATGAGCGCAAGATCGAAGTGCTGAACGAATCGGGCCGTGAGATTCTCGGTGTGGCCGGTGAGCGTCCCGAATCCCTTGAAGAGCAGGTTCAGCGGATCAAATTGCTGGACCCTACCCGGTACCACGTCCGTTTTACAGCCGAAACCTTGCCGGTAGCGAGGGCATTACAAGGAGAAAAGCTGACCGGCAACAAAATAGACCTGGTCAAAAACGACAAAATCTACCATTTGGAGACGAATGTCCAGCCGGTAATCGGCCTCGATGGGCAGATCACGAGCGCCATCACGGTTTTCAGGGACATTACCGAACGTGCCAATTATGAGGCTACCCTCGAAAAAGCGCGGATCCTGGCCGAAAAGTCCGTGCGAGTGAAGGACATTTTCCTCTCCAATGTGAGTCATGAAATCCGCACGCCCCTTAATGCGATCATCGGATTCACCAACCTGCTGCTGGGCGAAGTCACCGATCCCAAAAGTCAGGAATACGTGGGTTATATTCAGTACGCCGGCAAGAATCTGCTCGAACTGATCAACGATATCCTTGATTTTTCCAAGATCGAAGCCGGACAGGTACATCTTGAGAAAACGCCGGTGTCGATCCGGGAAGTGACGGACTCTATCTCGGCGATCATCAACCAACGGGCGGTTGAAAAAGGCATCAGCTATGAGGCGATCCTGGCACCCGGTCTGCCTGAATACATTGAGACGGACAAACTAAGGCTGACCCAGATACTGCTCAATGTATGTGGGAATGCGGTGAAGTTCACCGAGCACGGCAGTGTAACCCTGCTGGTAGAGCCGCTCGGCGAGCCGGTCAACGATATGCAGAACCTGCGCTTCGAGGTGCGGGATACGGGAATCGGCATTGCGAAGGACAAGATCAAAGAGGTGTTCAACCGCTTTGTACAAGCTACCGAAAGCACAACCCGTGTATTCGGCGGCACTGGATTAGGGCTCAGCATTGTAAAATCACTTGTGCAGCTTTTCGACGGCACGCTCAACCTGGAAAGTGAACTGGGCAAAGGCAGCGTGTTCACCATGGACTTTCCTTTACGGGTGGTCAGGGAAGTAGATTTGCAGGAAGATCTCGAAAAGGCACTCGATTTCAACACTTCCATTAAGTCGCTGCGGGTACTGGCTGCCGAGGACAATACACTCAATCAGAAACTTCTGAAAGCGATTTTTGAAAGACTTAACATTCCCCTAACCATTGTAAATAACGGCCAGGAAGCAGTAGACCGGCTAAAAGACGAACCATTCGACGTAGTGCTGATGGACATTCAGATGCCGGTCATGGACGGTTACACGGCGATTAAGGAGATCAGGCAGCACATTTCGTCCACGATCCCGATCATCACCATGACGGCCCATGCGATGGTGGGTGAAAAAGAAGAATGCCTGAGTATCGGCGCTAACAGCTATATTTCGAAACCATTTAAAGAAAGTGAACTATTGTATACTATTGCGCATCTTGGAAACAAAGACAATTACGATCCACCCCAACCCAAAGAGCCTGCTCAACCCTCAAATAAAATGACCGACACAATCCTGAATCTTGATTACCTGGCAGAGATCACCGGTGGAGATAAAGAACTTCGCGATGAGCTGATTGCCCTTTTTGAAAAGGACAGCCAAAACCAGTTATCATATATAGCCGAAGCCTCCGCAGCCAACGACACAGAAAGACTCCGGCAGACCATCCACAAATTCCGATCATCGCTATTTTCTGTGGGCATGCTCAACACCGCTAACCAGTACAAGGAACTGGAAGCAACATTGAAACAAGGCACCTGGACTGCGGATTTAAGCGAGAAGCTGGTTCAATTGAAAGCCGAATCGGAACTGGGATTGTCTCAGCTCAAAAAATTATAGGAATAAGAGCCATCACAGGTCGGCTCCCGCCTTGCTGATGGCCTTATAAATTTCCCCCACGCTGTTTTCCCACGTGTGCGAGCTGGCGAATACGCGACGGGCCGCAGTGCGGGCTTCCGAATTTTCTGCCAGTGCCTTTTCGATCAGCCGGACATAGTCTTCCTTGCTTTTGCCCAGGTAAACGTGTTCGGCGAAAACGCTCATCGCGTCGGTTGCCGTAGCGACAACCGGCTTGCCCACTGCCAGGTATTCATCAATTTTGCGGGGATAATTACCAATGGTCACCTCATTGAGCAGTTGCGGGTTCACACATACGTCGAATGCATTGATATAGGCTGGCAGGTCGCTGATGTTCCTCGACCCTGTGAAGGTCACGTTAGGCAGCTGATGAAGATTACTTTGTAAAAACTCGTTGTCTTCCGGCCCCACCAGCACGATGCGCCATTCCGGTCGCTGAACGGCGATATAATGCAACAACTCCATGTCCAGCCTGATGCTCTGCAATGCGCCGACGTACCCGATCCGGGGACGGGCTATTGCGCCCAGGTCGGCAGGCTCGGCGGCATCCTTCCCCTCCATGAATATATCCAGGTCGCATCCCTGCCCCACGTAATGGGAATGCGCATTATACCGGGCGCAATAATTGGCCAGATAGGTCGAATTGGCAACGCATAAGTCACTTTTGGCAATCAGTTCCGGTTCCAGGCGTGCGCCGTGCTTTCGCCAGTAATCGACAGCGAGCATATAATCCCGTGAATAGTAGACCGACAACCTAGGGTTGAGAAGATCTTTCAGGTAAAAGCTGCGGAACATGTCGTTGTCGTTGAAATGGATATAGTTTCCAAAATTCAGCCGCCTGGCAGCCTTTGCTATCGAAGCAGCAAACAACCTGTTATTCCGCTTATTAAGGACGTCGAACAAAAAGCCCGGCAGCCAGTTAATGGATTCGATCAGCTGATCGGGATAAAGTACCCAAAGGTTTGGCAGGACTTCTTCCAGCCCGTCGGCCTTACCATCGACTACTTTTCTTCGCTTGGCTACCTTGGGGTCATCACTATTTTTTAGCAAACTAATGCGGTCCAACGGGGAATTAACATACAATACCCGGTGGTTCTTACTGAATTCCAGAGCGATGTTCTTGCAATTACTCCCGATTTCTACGTCCCAGGCCTGCTGTCCGGTAATGACAATATCCATATTGAGTACTTTATGAGCGGGCTAAACCTGATCCGCCGGGTTTTATCGATTTATTTTGAATGATAGTTGTGATCCCGCATTTTCCGGGTCGGGGCTATCGGGTACAAACAACTTTACAGAGGATGCCCCGCAATTTCGCGGTCGTCCAGTATCCTGGTAACATTAATGATCGCGGCCGCCAAATAGAAGTAGATATTGGAGGGAAATTGTACGATCGCTTCTTGCGGGTAGTTGCCGACATTATATGCAAATACAACCAGCAACATAGCCAGACAGTAGGTTTTAAGCTCGGCATTCCGGATCAGGTAATAGTTATTGATTCCCTCCCGCAAGATCAGGAACATCAGCAGGCAAAAAAGAAACAATCCGACCCAGCCCAGCTCTACGGCAATGCGGACATAGCCGCTATCGGGCGGAAAATTGGCCAGGTATGATTGCGGCGCGAAACGCTGCCCCCACGCGCCGGTGGCACCAAGCCCTCCTCCGATCGGATGGGAGAGAATGTACGGCTGGATCCGTTTCTGGTTATTCTTTCGCGCCTGGAACGATATATCCTCGTTTGGTTTGAATGCCGTCTGAAAACGGACGATGTTTTGATTATTCGTCGGGACAAAGATCAGGAACAGGATAAAAAGCCCCGCAATTCCGGAAAACATCAGCACCTGCCGGTTGAAGCGCATGACTACGAAAAGCGCCATAGCGGCAGGAACCAGCACATAAGCACCCCGTGTTCCGGAAAATAGCATGGCCGAAAAGAACAAGGCAACCAAAGCGATCAGGATCAGCTTTTGCCACACCTTACGCACATAGGTGAGCAATGCAATGGACAGGATACACGCTACCACCATGTTGTAGGAGAACGCGACCGGATCGGAGAAAATCGAAAACTTGCGCCAGTGGCCTGCGATGAAAAGCAGGTCGTAAATGACAGGGTCCGAATGCAGCCAGGCCTCCTCCGCAGCCGAGAAACCGATGAACTCCTGTTTGAATGCGTACAGGGCCGCAAATACGGCCAGGGCCAGCCAGAGTTTGATCAGGAACCGCAGGACCTTGATCGTGTTGATCTGGTACATAAACACAAAGTAGGTCAGCATCACGATTGCGACGGCGCGGATCGTGTACACCCACGCCAGGCGCGATTCCGCTGCCGGGTTAGCCACCTCGATGATGTTGTAGACGATCCAGATCAGGATCATCGTGCTGATGGGCCCTTTGAGAACCTTCCAGTTGGGGTTGTGTTTCTGGTGAATGAAGAATCCAAGGATCAGCAGCCCCTGAATACCGTCCATTACCGTCCCAAGCGGGAAATCGATACCCAACCGACCAATGAAAAACAACAGATAAGCCAGCACCAGCAGCACGGTAACACCGAATGGAGGAAAGGCCACTATCGCATACAGCACCGGAGGACCGATCATCAATGCGATGATCCCTGCACCCGCAATGATTCCCATGTAGGCGATCAATGCCCCGAAAACCAGGGAAATGACCAGCAGGATCGCCAACCCGGTCCATTTCCCATCGACGAGCGACCGTAGTCTCTCAATGCGGCTTTGGCCTGTCCGGTTCCTTCCAGGGATATGTATCTGAATATCTTTCACTAAAAGAAAAGGATTTTAAAAAACCAGATGAAGACACTTACCAGGGCCAGCAACAAAGCAGCCTGCCGCGTTTTTCGCTGCAAGGTGGTGAGCTCATCGAAGCCGCTCTTTTGCTTTTTGACTGTTTTTACCGGATAAATTTTCATGGTCCGTATGCATTAAGGTTTGGGAGCCGTGTTTTCCTGACGGGTTGCTACCGATATCTTGTTCGCCTTTCGTGCATTCAGGAGCGCCATGACCTGGTAAAAAATAAACTTGGGAATGTTTACCAGCGACTGATAAATCCTGGGATCCGTATGAGATCGCCGCAGCGAAATGTAAAAACCGAGTACGAATACACCCAGGGCGACCAGCCAGGCCAATGCCACTACCGGCGCGAAAACCAGGTTGACCAGCATGAAAAACACCGAAAGCAGCAAAAAAATGAATAATGGCGGCCTGAGCAGTACCAGCCCGAAGAGAGTCTGATTCAAATTAAAGCCAGCGACTCCCTTGAAAAGCAGGTTGAACCCATAGGCAAAATACTTGAACCATGTATTGATCCAGCGGGCGCGCTGCTTGACGAGCTGATCCGTGCCTGTGGTTTTTTCGTCATACACGACTGCCTTTTCCGCAAATGCAATGCGATACCTGCGGCCTACAATGCCCTTTTGCAAAACCTTGTCGAAGCCGGCACCTGTGACGTCCAGTTGCCCCAGGACGGTTTCATATAGCGCCGTGCTGAACGCCATTCCTGATCCTGCCAGCGTGGCCGAGGAGCCCGCTCCGAAGAGTACTTTCCCGTCGTAAAAGTGGTAGTAGATATCACGCGCTGCGTCAAGGCAAGCGTAGGTCGAGTCCAGATTTTTAGCCTCCCTCACTCCCTGGACCGCATGATACCCCTGTTTGAAGTAGACATTCAATTCATTCAGATACTGCGGGTCGGTGAGGTTATCGCTATCGATGATCGTCAGGTGCGTGTGGGGCCGGATGAAGCGCCGGATCGCGTAGAAATGAGACCGGGTGTTACTACCCAACACCTGCTCGGGCCGCAGCAGACTGACCTTGTCCAGGGGGAAATGCAGGTTGCTGATATCGCATTTATCGGCCACTACATAAATATGGTAACGGTCATAGTTCAGTTCCAGTAACGAGCCCACTACGGCGGGCAGCTGCTGGGTGTATTCATAGGCCGTCACAATGATCCCGTAATCCGGGTCTGCCGCCGCCCCGACGTTCGCATCGGTGGCTCCGGCCGTACGACGGATCGCATAAATCAGTAGCAGAAAGACCGGAAAAACCAGGTTATAGCCGATCAAAACCTGTATTGCCAACCATATCCATTCCAGAATTATCATACTTCGATCGGTTTATCCAGCTTTCCTGCCTGTTCCGGAATATCTTCTGTGTTAGTCAGTACCCATCCTGCAAACTTTCCATTCAGAGCATCCAGATATTGGATTTTCGACTGGTCTTCGCCGGAAATCGATCGCCCCGCAGCAAAGACAGCCACCACCAGGTCCGAGAACGCAACCCATTCCTTGGCTTTATTCATCGCCCGAAGGGAATCCGTCTCGATCAGAATCACATCGAACTGCAATTTCAGTGCCTGCAAACGTTGGCCGATCACTTTTTCGTCTGCCAGTTCGAGCAGGGAGGTATCGCCGCTTTTGGAGCCCAGAATGCTGATCTGGCCGGCCGCGGCCTCCGGCACATTGCCCGATTTGACGAAGCTCTCAAACAGGGTACTGTCCGGATTCAGCTTTGAAATGTCTGGCTGTCCGAAGTTGCCGTCGATGATCAGGACCGTCTTATTGATTTTGGAAAATGCCCAGGCCAATGAGATCACAAAGGGGGTTTTGCCAACGCTGTGCGACAGGCTGGTTACAGCGATTATTTTCGGATCGCTCATCTCACTGTCCAGTTCGTACCGGATCGATCGTACCAGGTTCTTGTACAACCTTATTGACTTGTCGTCGGATGCATTCATCCCGGACAAACTCAGGCTGGAATCCTTATCGAGGGCATTCAGATAGCCCAGGACCGGCTTGTCGGTCGCATTGGCAAGCTGCAATGGATAGCGTATCGACTTATCCAGATAGTACAGGATAAAGAACACAAACACACAGAATGTAAAACTGATCACCCCTGAAAGAATCACCAGGACCATCTTTTTCGATGCCTGCACCTCTCCCGGCATCGCGCGTTCGATCAGGCGCAGATATACGGGAAAACTGAATTCCAGACTTGCTTCATTGTAGCGCTGTAACGCTTCGATGTATTCCTTACTGGCGATATCGATGGAGGTTTCATACTCCTGTATTTTGGCTTCATTAGGAACCAGCCCGTCGAATTTACGGTTCAGGCGATCGAGCTCGCCCTGAATGGAATTTACGCTGTTCCGGGCCAGTTCAAGCGATATCTCCATGCTCAGTTTCTGCGACACCAGATCTTGCTTGATGACCATCGGGTTGTACGCATACTTATCAGTGGCTTCATTGATTTCCTCCGATAGCCGGCCGCGGAGCGAGTCGAGACTGAATTTGATCCGGTTGTCGAAATTGCTCAGAATGTAGCGCTCGTTGAGTGCTTTCAGGTTGGTTTTGGTTACAATGATCTTCTGGTTCAAGTCCGTCAACGCACTCTCAAAATACTTCCGTTCGGTGGGGTTGAAACGATTATCGATATTCCCGATTGCCGCGGTATATGCGATGATGTCCTTATTGGCTATCTGCCGGCGTGTTTCGAAATCGGCCATTTGCCCGTAAATGCTCTTAGCCTGCTCGTTCAGGTTCAGGACGCGATTCTGAATTTTGAAGTTTTTCAGCGTGTTCATCCGCCCGTTCAGCGCGCCGAGCTTTTGTAACATGAAACTTTCCAGGAACTCGATGGTCTTTTTGTTGTTACCCACCACCCGCAGGGAGTTGTCCGCGATAAATTCCTGGCAAAGCGTATTGATTACATAGGCCGCCAATTCCGCATTCTCGGCTTCAAACTCGATATCGATGTAGTCACCCATACCGGTGCGGTAAATGATCAGCTTTTCACGAAGCGTGCCGGCTCCGTACCCCATGTCGTCGATGATCTTGTTCAGCTTTCTCTCCTCAGGTTTCCACAGCACCAGCTCTTCCCTCTTCTGGTACTTCTGGGTAATGAGCGCGATCGCCTTTGCCTTGTCGGCCTTGCTCATCTCTTCCAGCTCCCGCACCGGCTCACGCCAGGTCGAATCTTTCACCCCTTTCAGATCATTCAGGATCAGCCGGTAGGATACCTGGTCCAATGTTCTTTTCAACCGCATGACCTGGATAAGACTTTCAAACTTGCGTGCGATCTGCTGGTCCTGCTCCTCTTTGGCTTTCGTTACCACCTGGTCGGTCTTATCCACCAATCCTGTGGCTATCCGTGCGTGCGACTCGTAGGTATCCGGCAATCGTCTGACCAGGAAGTAACTAACAATGACAGTGATCAGAGGTACCAGGATCAGGGTAATTTTATTCCTCTGCAACAATCTCAGAAACTGTACAACTTCGGTCATTTGATATCTTCTAATTTTTGTCCCAACAATTCTTCCAGGCTGCTTTTTGCTACCAGCAACTCGCTTTCCGAGTTGAGCATATTCTGCGCGTGGTCTGTCTGCATGAGCAGCACCTGGTTATATTTTTCCAATGTTTCCTGACCCATCTCAAAACGGCGCTTGGTGTTGGAGAGCATACTCTCTACATCCAGCGAGGCATTCGAACGCAAGCGGTACACGGCCTTCTTCTGAATGTAGGTAAAATACCTTTTTTTCACCTCGGCCACCATATTGAGATCATATGATTCCTTATCATACTGGGCCG
Source organism: uncultured Dyadobacter sp. (assembly GCF_946482605.1). The sequence goes on from NZ_CAMLSE010000007.1 coordinate 265,572, forward strand.
AAGCCAGCTCGCTTTTGGCTTGCTTCACCAGCGAAGGCTTTTGCAGGATCGAACCGATATTGACGAAGAAACCAAATTGGTAGGTAAAGGGGAAAGATGGCGATATCGGACCTGCATTGCTTTTGGGGCTGTACAGGTATGAAAAGTTGAAAATGTCGAAATAGGACAACTTTGCTTTTCTCACCCCGGTTTCAGCCGCATCGACGTGCGCCTGGTACATTTTGATTTTGGGGTAGTTCGCTTTACAGACCGCGATCAGCTGGTCGAGATAGGCATAATCAACGTCTTTGCTCAAAGACTCCTGTGCACGGGCGCTGTATAGGGTGAAAAAAAACAGAAGCCAGAAAGCTGCGTACCTCATCGGCATTTTAGAAATTTTTATTTAAAAATCGTTTTCACTTGATTTTGTAGCAATACAAAATACTTTTGGACAAAATATTACTACACAGTTCACGAATCTAGGCAAAATGTCCTTATCTGACCAAATCCGGAACAGTCCGGGGTTAAAAAAAATCGTCCATTGGATGCTTATCCCTACCAACCAGGCTCGTCCCAGGCTCTGGGTCCGGGTGTTTCTGAACCGGTTCTTCCATAGCAGGGGCAAGAATGTCATCATCCGCCGGTGGGTAAGGATGGACGTGCTGCCTTTCAACCCTTTCTCAATCGGAGACAATTCCATGATTGAAGATTTCAGCACGGTTAATAATGGTGTGGGGGCAGTTCATATTGGTGCCAATTCGCTGATCGGCCTGGGTAACGTTATCATTGGTCCTGTCACGATCGGCAACGATGTGATCCTGGCGCAACACATTGTTGCCAGCGGTCTGAATCATGATTATCAGGATATTCAAAAACCCATTCATAAACAGGGTGTAAGCGTATCCCCCATCACGATCGAAGACGAATGCTGGATTGGTGCCAATGCGGTGATCACAGCAGGTGTTACAATCGGGCGGCATTCTGTCGTCGCGGCCGGCGCCGTCGTTACCAAAAGTATTCCTCCGTATTCGGTGGCCGTCGGTAATCCGGCACGTGTCATCAAAAAATATGACCCGGCTTACAAGGACTGGGTTAAAACTACCTGACATAGCTCTGGTCGTCAAACGAGCGGGGCGATGTCCGGGCTTCATCAGACGTTCTCGGACTGTAACAGTGCCGGAAATGTTTTCAGAATAATCTCAAGATCCATTTTGAATGAAAAATCCCTGGCATAAATGATGTCCAGCTGAGTCCGCTCTTCCTCGGTCATATCCGCCTTTCCCTTGCCCCTTTTGGTAACCTGCCAGAGCCCGGTCAGACCTGCCGGACCGGCGAAGCGCAAAATCTTATCGTCCGTTGTCATTTTCTCAGCCTCGTACAAAGGAAGCGGACGGTTTCCAACCAGCGACATGTCGCCTTTCAGGATGTTGATCAACTGGGGAAGTTCATCGATACTCGAATTTCTCAGAAACTGCCCGAAGCGCGTAATGCGGGGGTCGTTCTGGAATTTCATGAATGCGGCTTTCTGATCTTTCTGGAAATGGTAGAGCTTTTCACAAACTTCCTTGCCGTCATGAAAGAGCAGGCTCTTGCATTGATTTCCGGCCAGACATTCGTCACAAAGCCCCTGGGTTTCGATCTGGCTTACGGGTTCGGCCTTGGAGTACATGTTCAATGCGGCCATCTTCCGAATCAACTGGTCAGCGTCCGTCCGCATGGTCCTGAACTTGTACAGATCAAAAATCTTGTAGCCGCTGCCCACCCTCTTTGATTTGTAGAAAATAGGTCCCTTCGAATCAATGCGAATCAGGATGGCGACTATTATAAACACAGGCAGCAGCAGAATTACGGCAGTGCCGGTGGTCGCGACATCAATGGCCCGTTTCCAGAATGGCGTCTTATGGCTTTGTGAGCCGATCTTTTGCGAAGCTTTGTCGGCCACATACCACTGCCTTTTCTTGAAGTACTTAATGCGGGTGATCAGATCCCCGTCTTCGAAGTTCACTGAAAAAACGTCGTCGGCATGTTTGGCCTTGGCAAGCTCAATGGCCTCCCTGCTCAGCTGGTCGGTTACAAGCACAAAGGGAATGTTTCCAAAACCGGCATTGCGGCGGATGGTGTCCAGCAGCTCGACCCCTCCGCTATCCACATGGGCCACTACGACATCCGCAGGATAATTCTCCTTCAATGCCTGCAAAACACCTTCCCGGCTGTCGAAATACTCGACCTGAAGTGAATCGGCGAACCGCTCTGTAAATCTGAGGTACGCTTGAAAATCGGTGTGCAGATAAATAACCCTGAACTGCGCAACGTAGGTCTTGACACCGGTTGCCATTTCTGTTGTCGTACCAGCCAGCTCCATCGTATCGGTAGTTTATGAATAACGTTTGCTTCTGCGAAGAATCGCGTTGATCTTGGCATGAACCTCCATGGGATTGAAAGGTTTAACCATAAAATCGTCGGCACCAAGGTTCAGACATTGAATGCGCTCGCTGCTTTCGTCGGAACCCGAAAGGATAATGATCGGAATGTCGGCATAGAGGTTGCTGGCCTTGGTTACTTTCAGGAACTCCTTGCCGCTCAGATTAGGCATATGCAAGTCGGCGATGATCAGGTCCGCCTGATTACCCTCTTCCAGCCACAGCATTCCTTCGGAGCCGTCGCTTTTGATCACTACATTAAAGTCTTTCTTTAGAAAATGTTCCAGTATTTTGGTAATACTAGGTTCGTCGTCTATAATCAACAGATTCTTTCTATTGTCCATAGGTTAGTTATATAGGCAAATTTCGGTGTTTTGACAATGGGAACCGGTAGTGAATTATTTGGTAGATTTAGTGAGAATAGTTTCCATAACAAAATTTTAGCACGAAAATTGTAAATTTCATAGATCCATCCCTTAGCGCCACGGTAAAATCCACTGCTAAGTGCCTGAAACGCAGAAATCACAGACTATTGGTTGCTAAAAATCAAGATATGGGTAGTTAAGCGCGTGTAGTAAAATTACATGCTATGAAGTACACCACAAAAAATAACCGCCTAAAATCGGATATTTTTTTAAAATTACTTCTACACATAATTACTTAACCAACTGATTTGGATGTGCTTATTAAGGTTTCCGAAACCAAATCTGGACTTCGGTGACTGCCGAAACGGGCGATCCGTCCCTTACCGCCGGCTTCCAGAGGGGCCCTTCCCGGACAATGCGGACCGCATCCTGGCGTAATTCACCCGCTCCGTGTGCCAAAAAACCGGACAGCGACCCGTTTGCATTGACAGCGAATGACACTACAACCTTGCCCTCCCGTTTCGCCGACTTGCTCCGACGATCCAGATATTCCTGGTATGCTTTCCAACCGTCGGCCGGAACGGGCTGAGGAGCGTTGATGACGGCAGCAGATACACTGGCGCTTTTTTTCCGCTGTGTTTCTGCGTGGGTCACCACCACCTCATCGAGCGTTGGCGTAAATTCTTCCAGCCGGATGGTTCCGATCTCCTGCCCGGACACCGGAATTTTCATTTCATTAAAACCGATAAATGACAGCCGCAGGGAATCATGCACGTTTACCGGGACCCGGAAACGTCCGGCCGAATCAGTGATCTCCGCATAGTTCGACTTGCTGCGCACCTGTACGCCCGGCAATGCGCTACCGGCGGCATCGACTACCCGCCCGGAAACGAAACGCATGGAAGAAGGCACCTCGGTTTTAGCCCTGTCGGAGAGCGATTTGGCAAAGGCCTTTGTAGGGAGGGGGGCGCCGGGCGCCGCCGCGGCAGGTGGGGCAGTAGTAGCAGAGACACCGGCAGGCTGTGCCTGTGTAAAACCGGCTGCCCCGGATGCACTGTCGGTTAAGGCATTCTCCCGTTCCGGATTCTGTCCCAAATCAATGGAGGCCACGGAAGGGCCAGGGGTTGTCACTTTTGAACCCGCAACAGGCGATTTAGTGGCTTCCGCCGGCGTCACCGCTGCCGCATCTGCTTTCTGAGGCGCACCGGATGGAGCGGGTACCGGTGCCTGCTTCGTTTCGGGTCGGATCGCTGCGTGCTCGGACATTTCATTTGGCGCATTCAGGAAATAAAATCCGTACAATCCCGCCGCTATCAGCACCGAGGCCGCGGCACCGTATGCCCACCATGAAACCGTACTGCGTTTCCCGGCCGAGATCCGATCTGTCAATCGCTCCCGAAGGTCGCTGCTGAGCGCCGGGATACGGGTATCTTCGTTGTACCACGCCAGAAAACCATCATAGGCATCGGCAAGCAGGGGCTCTTCCAACATCCGCATTTCGAACTGGTGCTGTTCATCCGGCGGCATTGCACCCTGATGATACCGCAGAAAATCATCAAAATCCGGAAAATTCAGGTTAGTTTTTTCCATGGCCATCCACACAAATTTTCAGGTTTCGCTTTCCGTTCTGGATATAGCTTTTCACCTTGTTCAAATCATAGCCGGTCGTGTCGGCAATCTCCCGATAGCATTTATCCTGTATGTAAAACAATTCGACAGCCACCCGTTGCGCCTGCGGCAGCTTTTTCATACATCCTGAAAGCAGGTCAACGCGTCCCTCGGCAAAGAGATCGTCCTGCTCTGCTGCATCCGTAACACCGGTCCATCCTTCCAACTCCTCCATTTCGTCCGTAGTCACAAACACCCGGCGGGCACGGAGCTTCATCAAACAATGGTTCCGCGCCACGCTGTGCAACCAGCTTTTGAAATTGGTCACTTCCTGTATTTTCAAATCTGTTATTAGTTTCTCGAATACCTGCATCACCGCATCCTTACTTTCCTCTTCATTACGCAGATATCGGTAGCACACGCCAAAAACCATTTCCATATAGGGTGCATACAGCTCTCCCAAAAGGCGCAAGTCACCCGTTCGCCGGTATTCGCTGAGCTTTTCGCTCTCCGGAACCGGTTCTCTGGTTTTACCCTGAAATAGCTTTAAAAACTTCACACAAGCCTGGTTTGAGAAATACTTCCCGCCATTTTGAACACTGGATGCGGATTAATCAAAATTCCATAAAAAAAACTTAAAAACTTTTATGGAATTACCCGACGGCTCGCATCCACCAGGCAGACACTTAAAATCGCAAAACCATGAAAATTAAAATTGCCCTTTGCATTGCCTTCGTGATCAGTGCATTTGCATTCCTCCCCGACATACTCGTTACCGGTACCGTCACAGATATGTACCAAAACCCATTGGCGGGCGTGAAGGTAACGGCCCGCGGAACCAAGATGAGCACCTTCACGGCCAAGAATGGCAAATTTTCTATCAAAGTCCCATCATTCAGCCGGTCGTTGCTGTTCAGCCTGACAGGTTACAAGACGAAGGAAGTGCGGGTTCAAAATGCCTCGATACTCCATGTTGAGATGCTGAACGAGGTGCAGACGCTGGACGAAGTGGTCGTCATAGGCTCCGAGGCGATGCACAAAAAAACAAATCACAACCAGTCCCAACCCTTCTCCCCTCTTCCGGCAGGAATGGCAGTAATGCGCAACGAAACGGAAAGCTACCGGCCCATTAACGAAAATGGCTTTCAGATTGCCGGGCAACAACCCGTAACCACCTTCTCGGTGGATGTCGACAGGGCTTCATACAGCAACGTGCGGCGATTTCTGAATATGGGTCAAATACCTCCCGCCGATGCCATCCGGATCGAAGAAATGATCAATTACTTTGATTACGACTATGCCCAACCCGCAGGAGAACACCCCATTGCTATCAGCTCTGAGATGACTGATTCGCCCTGGAATCCTGGATTGAAGTTGCTGCACATCGGTTTGCAGGCCAAAACCATTCCACAAAACAACCTTCCGGCCTCTAATCTGGTGTTTTTGATAGACGTATCGGGCTCTATGATGGACCAGAACAAGCTACCACTTCTTAAGCAAGCCTTCAAATTGCTGGTCGACCAGCTCCGCCCGGAAGATAAGCTTTCGATTGTCGCCTATGCCGGAGCAGCAGGCGTGGTCCTGCCCCCCACTTCGGGAAGCAATAAGGCAGACATACGCGAGGCATTGGAACAGCTTCAGGCAGGGGGTTCAACTGCGGGCGGCGAGGGTATTCAACTAGCATACAAGCTGGCAAAGGAACATTTCCTTCCCAAAGGCAACAATCGGGTCATCCTGGCCACGGATGGGGATTTCAATGTAGGCGTTTCCAGTGAAGGCGAGTTGCAGCGTCTCATCGAGGAAAAGAGAAAGGACGGCGTTTACCTGAGCATTATGGGCTTTGGAATGGGCAATTACAAGGACAGTCATATAGAAACACTGGCCGACAAAGGCAATGGCAACTATGCCTACATCGATAACCTTCAGGAAGCCCGTAAAGTATTTGTACAGGAGTTTGGAGGTACATTATTTTCCGTTGCAAAAGACGTAAAGATACAGATCGAGTTTAACCCCAGACATGTCCAGGCCTACCGGCTGATCGGTTATGAAAACCGTGCGTTGAAAAACGAAGAATTTCATGACGATAAGAAAGACGCCGGCGAGATGGGTTCCGGCCATTCGGTGACGGCCATTTACGAAATCGTTCCGGCCGGTGCCAAAACCGACTACCTGCCCCGCGTCGACGCTTTGAAGTACCAGCAAACAAACAGCTCAGCGATTGGAAATACGGATGAAATGCTCACCATTAAGATACGTTACAAAAGGCCGGACAGTGAAACGAGCCAGCTTTTCGAGATTCCGGTTGGTAACGGCCATCAGCCCTTTGATAAGTGTTCTGAAAACCTCCGGTTTGCCAGCGCCGTTGCTGAATTTGGGCTGCTGCTCCGCGGGTCGGAATACAAAGGCCGCTCCACCTATGATGACGTGATCCGTAGTGCCAGGGCTGCTTTCGGAAAGGATGACGAAGGATACCGGTCGGAGTTCGTGAGATTGGTCAGACTTGCCCAATCCCTTGACAAAAGCCGCGAAACAGCAAACAAGGATTGACCCGCTTAAACAAATCAGGCCGGCGTCTCAGGCCGGCCTGGTTTATCGGCAATATCGCTGTTTTGGTGACACGTGCCCACTACTCCTCTTTCAATGCCTTTAAAATCAAATCTTTACCTGCATCGCTATAATGGAGCGACAGTGCCATTTCCTGCCCGGGTTCACTCATTTTATTCCAGGTTTTTTTCAGAATATCAATCATTTTTTCTTCTGTCACTTTGGCGATCAGATCGTCGTACTGGTATTGCAGGAAAACAAGGCAAAGGGCGTTTTCCATCGTTTGCACGTCCCCGTCGCTTTTAAGTCGCTGCTTTAATACGATCTGCCTGACGCGGCCTATCAGCTCCTCATCATAACCTACCGATGCCAGAATCTCCTCAGCAATGCCTGCGTGGTATTTGGACAGGTCGCTGCGCCATTTCAGATAACCCACCCGGCCATCCGGGTAGCTTTTACGTGCGATCTCCCACCGGCCGATATGCTGGCAGCGCGAGGCGAGTAGCAGCTCCTCGTCTGCATTCGGAGCCAGTTTTTTGACCCATTCATACAACTTAATGGCATAAAAATACTCGATAGCATAGTCCTGGTTTTCCCAGATGATGTGCTCGGGGGAGCGCTTGTTGTAATTGTCAAAAAGTTCAAATGCTTCGTCGAGCTTGCTCATGGTGATTTAGATAGGTTATTGCTTATTGTGCAGCTTTGAATTTCAGGGATATTTTGGTCAGCCGTGGAAAGTCGTAGGCGGTACTCTGCGTCTTCATCACAAACGACTCCTGACTGACGTCTCCGGGCAGAACCGTCCAGCCCCCGGCCTGCTTGCTACTGTCCGGGGCGCCGATCGTGATACTCTTCCCTTCGACCTTCCATTGTAGCAGAAAAGGCTCGGTTTCACCTTTGAAGACGCCGGAAAATGTCCCGTCTTTTTTGATTTGCACCACTTCCATATACCGTTCGAAGTCAATCCCACCAAACTGCTGCGTCATTTTGCCGTCTTTGAACGTCACCGCATCGTTTACCGCAATTTCTTCGATCTTCCAATTTGTAACCGAAGTCAGTATATCCGCGGCTTGCTGAGGTGTCTCCGCCGATTTGCCACAGGATAGTGCGAACAAAGAGATCAGCAAAAGGTAGACAGATGCTGGTGTTAATTGGAAATGCATACGGCTTCAAGGTTGATGGCACTGCGCAAATATAGCCACAACCTGGTTGAACAATGGTGTGCGATACGGGGATTTGTTCTCAGTCCCGGTTGTACATGGCTGTAAATTGACTAATGAACCGTTCCGCCTCCTCCGTAATCTGCCCGGGCATCAACCGCCACGTCCAGTTGTCGTCCATCGACCCGGGCTGATTCATTTTTGCCTGCTCATCCAGGTTAAGAATATCCTGAATCGGTAAAATCGTCGCGTTAGCCACTGACGCATAGGCCATTCGCGCCATTTCCAGACATATATTGTCTTCGCTTACCGGCTTGCCCAGATAGGCCTCCATACGCTCGCGGATCCCCGACTTCTGCATCTGGCGGAACCAGCCCTTAGTTGTATTGTTATCATGCGTGCCCGTGTAGGCAATGAAGTTCGACTGGTAATTATGCGGCGCGTGATCGGATTCGGCCATGTTCTCATCGAATGCGAATTGTAACACCTTCATTCCCGGTAGATTCAGCTTATCCCGGAGCTCGTACACGCCCGGGCTCATCTCTCCCAGGTCTTCCGCAATAAATGGAAGCTGTCCTAATGCGGATTTGACTTTCTCAAAAAAATCTTCTCCCGGTCCGGCTTGCCATACACCCTTCACTGCATTTTTTTCACCGCCCGGAACTTCCCAAAAGTCGTAGAATGCCCTGAAATGGTCTAACCGGATCATATCAAACATTTCCATGTTCCGGGCAATCCGTTCGATCCACCACCGATATCCCTGCTTTTGCATGGCGTGCCAGTTAAAAACGGGCATTCCCCAAAGCTGTCCGTCTTCCGAGAACGCATCCGGTGGTACGCCGGCCATTCCCGACATCCTGCCGCTCCGATCCACACAAAACAGTTCGCGATTTGCCCAGACATCGGCCGAATCGTAGCTCACATAAAAAGGGAGGTCACCTACCAGGCGGATGTTACGCTCATTACAATACGCCCGGAGTCTTTTCCATTGTTTATCAAATACATACTGCTGCCATCTCACCATCTGGCACCAGTCTTTTTCGGTGTCCAGCGCACGAAGAATTGCGCCTTGGTCCTTCATTCTGAATTCCTCCGGCCATTCATACCAGGGTTTGCCATCGAAACGCTTTTTAAGTAATGTGTAGGCCACAAAGTCATCCAGCCAAAGTTTGTTTTCATCAACGAAACGGTCGATTTCTGCACTGTGTTCCAGCTGGTTATAATTCCGGTACGCCCTTTCGAGCAAGACGTCTTTTTGCTGTTGTGCCTCCGCATAGTCGACTCGCGATGAGGGTGTCCGGTGGTATTCCGCCAACTCATCCGGAGCAAGCAATCCCTCTTCCGCCAAAGCATCCGGGCTGATTAGCAAAGGGTTACCTGCCCTGCTCGACAGTGCGCTGTATGGAGAATATCCCTGAGACCCTTCGGTTGGATTCAATGGAAGGATTTGCCAAATACTTTGATTGGATCTTTCCAAAAAGTCGGCAAAAGCAAATGCCTCGGGACCGATGTCCCCTACCCCGAAAGGAGATGCCAGCGAAGTAATGTGCAAAAGCACACCAGCCTTGCGCTCATTCTCCGATTTGGTTCCCTTAAGAATGGCGAACGGCAGGCCGTCAAAAAGCTTGGTTGGAAATAGTGAGGTCTCAAAATCTCCTTCCCGGTTCAACAGGACGTGATGCCACGACGGCAGCATGTTCTCCGGCAGCACAACGTGTGTATCTTTCCAATCGATTTCAAAAAATGCGCTTTGCTGTTGCCTGCATAAAGCCGCCGCGTGCAGGGGCACCACGATCACAAAAAAATCCCTCTTTTGCCGGCGGCCGAAAGCAAGTAAATGCTCCTTGTAAGCACCCCGGACTTTAAGCGGAATGTATTCGCCTGTTGTGAAAAGCGCCGGGTACTGCCTCCGCAGCTGAAACAGGCGCTGCGTGAGCCAAAGTTTGATCTTCCCGTTTGTCCGGTATTCCCAAAGTGCTTTGGGTAGTTCTTCTGCTTTGGAATCTTCGATTTCGTCCAGCCAGGCCGTCCGCTTTTCAAAATTCACCGGCCTTCGGTTATCCGGATCAACCAGGCTGAAATCCCATAACTCACATCCCTGATACACATCGGGAATGCCCGGGCAGGTAAATTTCAAAATGAGCTGCACCAGCGAATTAATAATGCCGAAATCATTGATGGAAGCCAAAAACTCGTTCAACGAATTCGAAAACGGAGAATCCGGTTGCAGGATTTTATTCAAAAAGTCCTTTGCTGCGGCTTCATATACCTCATTAGGCGCCGCCCATGTTGTGTTGGTTTTCGCTTCCCGCAATGCTTTTTGCAGGAATTCGGCCATCCGTTCCGAAAATTGGTCCATTTCCTCCCCTGGCATCGGATGTGCCCCGACCACAGCCTGATAGATGAGGTATTTGTCGTTATCGTCAAGTACTGAATCCCCTGGCTCGTATGTCAGATTGTGCCACTCCCTGGCCTTCGCAATCCATTGTTCTGCAACGTCTGTGAGCACATTAAGCCTTGCACGGGTATCCTCTCCCCTCTTCGTATCGTGCGTGGCCGTGGCGTTCATGGCGAATGGCCAGGCCTTACTTCGCTTCTTGATCCATTGATGAAAGTCGTCCGCCGAAATACCGAACCGTTCCGGAGAATCCCCCACCTCGTTGTGGCCGACGAAGCGATTGTAGGTGTACATCAACGTATCTTCGCCACCCTTGGCCATCAGTGGCCCTGTATACTGCATGCAACGCTGATAAAATTCCAGGGCCCGCCGGTTGTAGTCTTCATCACCCAAAGCGGGAATGTGGATGAAACATTGTTCCAAAAGTTCCACAGCCGTAGAGAGGTCCAGCTGCTCGCGGGTAATGGAGATCAGAATATCTTTGATGCTTGTGATTTCCTCATCGGGCAACGGCATACTATTGCCGTAATAACGATAAACCGGACAATGGATCAGGAACGCGGCGATCACGTCCCGGATGCGTTCCAGTCCGATTCGTTCCAGCGTCTCCTGGTCGGCGAGTTCCAGCTCGGCAAAAAGGTGTGTCAGGTTATCCAGCTCACCCGCCATATGCCCATACAGTATCTCGGCTTTTTTGGCCGCCAACTGATCTTGCACAGCGTCGTTGTTGCCGGTCAACTGCCTATAAAACTTGTCAAACAACTCCGTCGACGGCGTATAGGTAAGCAAATTGTTTACCGTGGCCAGAAAATCGTATCCCGTGGTTCCCTGTATCGGCCAGCTCGTTGGCAAGTGCTCGTTCTTTTCCAGAATCTTTTCCACCACAATGTAGGCGTCCTCTCCTGCCATTTCGCGCAACCTGCGCATGTAATCGGATGGATCAAACAGCCCGTCCACATGATCTACACGTATTCCCTGGAAAACGTCCTCTTCCAGCAACCGATTGATCAGGCTATGGTATTCATCAAACACCTGCCCATTTTGGATATTCAGACAGATCAGTCCGTTAACCGTAAAAAAGCGACGGAAATTGATCTGCTCCTCGGTTTTTTGCCAGAGGTAAAGCACATAATTTTGCTGGTCAGCCAATTGTCTGATTTTGGCACCGTCCCGGTTAATTTCGTCCAATGCTGCGTTCAACCCAGTGGGTTCATGTTCAAAAATTGCCCTGAACTGCATGAGCCACTCGTTCCAGCCCGAGGAAAATAACATGGGTTCCTCGATAGCGAGCAGGCTATCCAGCTGGTCCGTCAGCTGTTGTATAGATTCGGGGATGCCGCCATCCAGCATCTCTAAAACTGTCATGTAAGACGAGGGACTCAGCGGAAAGCGTGACCCGGCATAGTCCAGTGCCAGACGATAGCCTGTGTAGCTTATTTGTATTTCATGGCCTGCGATGGCCTCTTCCAGCGTCTTTTCCAAAAATGGAACCATGATCCTGCCTTTGAACAGGCGGTTATTCCATGCGATATCGAAGTAGTCGGCATACAACGACTGCATTCCCTTTTCGAGCACATCCATCAACCACAGATTGCCGGAATGAAATGCCATATGATTCGGGACGATATCTTGCAGCCAGCTTATACCAGCTTCCTTCACACTTCGGCTTACTTTTCGAAGTCCCTCCATCTCACCCAGCTCGGGATCGATACGCTCCGGATTGACACCGTCGTAACCATGCGTGCTACCTGCTACGGATTCCAGGATTGGGGAAGCGTATACAGCGCCTATCCCCAGCTTTTTGAAGTAACTGGTAAGGTTCTGTAAATCCTGAAATGTGAATTTCTTCTGAAATTGAATGCGGTAGGTAGAAAGGGGATTATGCATGTTGCTGATGAATGGTACATCACCGGCACATTAAATATTATGCCAGTTGCCGCAACGAAGCAGGGGATGCTGTTATCTTTTCAGTAGCTCTCTGAGCACGGGAATCTCCAATGGTTTGGAGAGCAGTTGAATGATGTATGGATTCGATTCGGCTTCCTCGATATCCGATGAGTCGACCGTAGAGGAGATCATATAGAGCCGGATCTTTTCCCGAACCAGGCCGGGCAGGTTTCCGTACTGCTCTGTAAATTCAAATCCATTGATACCAGGCATTTGCAGATCAAGCAGTATTACCGTCTCGGGCATGTCTGCTGTTTGCTTCCGAAGGTACCCGATGGCTTCCAGCGGGGAACTGAAAGTCCTCACCGACCTGGTCAGTCCACTTTTCAGGAGCAATTTCTCCTGCGTAAAGAGGTCAAATACACTATCGTCGATTATGATAAATTCCATTATAGCTTTGAGAAGGGTCTAGATTAATACAATGATACTGTATACAAACCAAAATCAAACGCACTAGTCCACATGCCTCTAACTATGTAGAAATAGTTGTCGCGAATTAGCTACAAAGATTTTAAATCTAAATGAGAAAATGGCCATAGTTAACCAATACTTTCCAGACTTTAATTATGCGGAAACTGGGTTGGTTACTTTGGCCGCCATTCCCTGTCCGGAATGAGGGCAGCCAGGCGTTCTTAATCTGGCCCGGTTAACGTGCCATCGTTGAGCAGTCAGATCTGAGTAGAGTGGGCTATGATAAAAACGGACGTACCACCGGGAAGATGGCCGTTTTGACAATGTACGTTATGAAGTTACACAATAGATCACTGTTCCCCTCAATTTCCACTATTTTTTTCTGACAGAGGATTACTGGCTGCGGCACAGGTGGAAGCACGGCCCAACCACCTGATTGCCAATTGATATTACCTATCCACAAACGGGTATGCTTTCTGACAAACAAAATTCCGGCTACCTCAAATCGGGCGGGCCGGAATTTGATACACACACTACAACGACTGTCTTTATCCTACGTTCAATAATATTTGATTTTGTTTCTGAGAACGATCAGATAAAACAACCCAAACCAACGATACACAAGTCTTTTCATGGTCAGCACATTTATTTCTCTCGTGATAAGTAAAAGTTAATTGCAATGAGTGAAGCGACGGTCGTTGTCACCAATCCGATCCACCATACTCTTTTTTTCATTTCATTGTCTGTTTACGTAAAAATGCTGCTTGCCCGGTACAAACATGATCTAAATATCGGCGCACTGATATGATTTTACAGCATCCGATTCCCAAACGGCGCGGTTGGGATAGTCAACGGAAATGCCCGCGTGATCTCCGTCCCGGGCATGAAGTGTAACTATCGCCAGTCGGGCCGGAAAATGACGATCAGCAAGATAAATAGTGAAGTGACAATCACTGGCACAGCCATAAGCCAGACCAGCACCGACGCCAGCGTCAGGTCTCCGAACCATATAAAGAAAATTGACACAAGAATGATTGAAGTGATCAGGCCCGAGACGAGCCAGAAGTAATGCCGCGGCTCTTCCAGTTCCTTTTTCCTGAGCACGTAATATAGATAGTACCCTGTCAGAGCCAGAACGGCTGTGGAATCAATGATGAATCCGGTTAAATACAAAGTCATTTCATTAGTCGGTTATTGATGAATCGGAGGTTACTTGAAGCGTATAGCAAAGTTATTGACCCGGCGAGCTAATAAAAATGGGATGTACAAACGGCGAGGTATCAATGATTAAATGGTCAAATTAATTGGAGATATCCTTACCGATTCACCCTCTTCATACCCATTACAATAATCCGTTAATAAACTCAAAACCACCTTTTAGTCATTAGTATTTACATTCAGTTCGGATATGTTTACATTACGCATTCAGCTGAAATATTCCGTTGCATGCACCGCATTCTGGCACTCTGGCTTTTGGGTTTTCTGTGGTCTGCTGATCACCTGTCGGCTCAGTTTATATTTCAGAATCTGAATGAGGATGATGGGCTCTTGACAAAATTCTCGCGTTGCCTTTACAAAGATAAAGACGGATTTCTATGGATTGGCTCCGCGAACGGCCTTTACAGGTTTGACGGGAATTTCATAAAACGGTACCAGGGTCCTACAAACGAAAAAATTGTGACGACAGCCATTCAACCGATAGATTCCGAAAGGAATTTATTGGTAGGGACAACCAACGGGATCAAAGTGTTCAACAAGGAGACCGGCGGTTACAGAACGGACTCAAGATTTATTGCTTTATCCAAGGAGCGGATCGTGGGCATAAAACGGGATGGTTATGGACGCTTATGGATCCTCTGCGATAGAAACATATTCTTATTTGGTAACAACAAGGTAATTTCCGTCGAGCAGATCATTCCGGGTGCCGGTCGTTTATCAGACTTCGAACCCAATCTCCTCAACGGGGGTACGTTCTGTTGGGATTCGTACAGAAACGGCTTTTGGGTCGGTGGCAAGCAATCTTCCTTCATCGATTGCAAAAAGAACATGGTCTACGACAGCACAAACTGCCCCTTCTTCGCACCTATCTTGCAAAAGCGTTTTATAACCGCTATAGCTCTTGACTCTCGCCACAATTTGTGGTATTCGTCTGACGCGGACTTTACCCTGAACTACCTCGATTTCCAAAGGAAACGTGTGGTCTCGTACAATGAAATTGAGGGAAAAAAGTTAGCTGCGGCAAGCACACTGCTTTTTATCGACAGACACGATCGGCTTTGGGTATCGTCATGGAATTATGCCGAGTATTTTAAAGAACCCAACAAGCCATTCGTGTCGATTCCGTATAGCCAGGATGCTCCTTACTCCTTAGCCTACAGACGGTTTTATGATGTCATAGAAGATTCAGAAGGTAATCTGTGGTTCGCAACCCTTAATGGTGTAAGTAAATTGTCGTATAATTCACCATTTCGTAAAATCTACAAACTGCCCAGCTTTCCCTTTTTTCTGGAAACGGGCTTTGCGCAAGCCAACCATATTGCTGTGGCGGATTCTTTGATCTTTGTCTCCAAGTCAGACGGACTTATCAGGTTCCATGCAGGACATACCGATTATAAACGGTATGTCATAAGCGAAGACACACTGCATAAAAATGAATTTTTTATGACTGCAAAAGTAGGCCGGAATTGGTGGGCATCGGGTGTCGCCGGTGTCTTTATAATTCGAGGAGGAGGGGAAAAAATAGAGCCGTTCAAAGGCATCAGAAAAAAAAATGGATCCGGGTCCAGTAATATCATTTTCCAAGACCAAAAAGGTAGAATTTGGTTTCATGTAGAACGCGACGGCCTCTATCGCTTGAATCCAAAGACCAATCGTTGTGAGCGCTTTGACGGCACAGACCCTAAAAACGGATTGTTCAAGTACTCGTATGTGCCAAGCTTCGTCAAATTAAGAAATGGCAACATTGTTTTTGGAATGAATGATGTTGGACTAATAAAATATGATTTAAAAGAGGACAAATTCTCCCCGATTGAAATAAAAGACTCCAAGAATCTCAGAGTCGGTAAAATTGTCGAGGATAAAAACGGTAATTTATGGGTAGCAATTCTGAATAGGGGAGTCTACCAAATGGATCTCCAAGGCAAACTTCTGGACAGCCTGGACTATAAACTGGATTTTTCCTTTGCACTTTCTGTTAATCTCGCTTTTGATGCCCGCGGTGCACTTTGGGGCAGCAGTGCAGATGGTTTGTTTTTTACCTACCCGGGCAGTAAGGAAATTACCCGCGTTAAAATAAACCTGGGTAAAACACTTCAGGATTACTGGAACCAAATTTACATCGATGACAGAAAGGTGTACGCTATAATGCTTGATCATGTTGTCGAGATAGATCCATTTAAATTCTCGTCCACGCCGATACAACGGCCCCCACTAATCACATCACTACGCGTATTCGGTAACGAAATATCAGATTACCTGCGATCCGGAATTGAGCTTCAGCCGAGCCAGGATTTTGTAACATTCCAGTATACATCGCTGTATCACCGCGACATCCCTTCCTTGCAATACAGTTATCAGCTGGAAAACATAGATGAAGACTGGGTGTTTGCAGGTCGAAATCTCACAGTCAGCTATAATAGTTTAAAGCCCGGAAGGTACATTTTTAAAGTAAGAAGTACCGACGAAAGCGGTGCATGGATGCAACAAATAACAGCCATACCAATAAATATCCTTCCCCACTGGTGGCAGACCTGGTGGTTCTTCATGCTGGTCGGCTGCGTGTCCTGTGCGTTCTTGTATCTGATATACGATAGTTACATCAAGAGGAAACACAAAAGGGAGCTTTCCAAGACAATCGAATACTTTGCCAATTCAGTTTACGGTGAAAATTCCGTCAACGAAATCTGCTGGGACATCGCCCGAAATTGCACCTCACAACTTCGCTTCGAAGACTGCAGCGTATTCTTGTGGGATGAGGACAAGCAAAAGCTCATCCAAAAAGCCTCATATGGCGCAAAAAATGGTGACGAGAATGAATTGATAGATCCACTCGAAATCGAACTTGGAGTAGGAATTGTGGGCCTGGTTGGAGAAATCAGGAAAACGGTAATCATACCAGATACTTCCATTGACACCCGCTACATTCCGATTGACAAACGAAAACTATCTGAAATCTCCGTCCCGATCATGCACGAAGGGAAACTGATCGGTGTCCTGGATTCGGAGCATACCCAAAAAAACTTCTTTACTGAAGAACACGCCCGCGCCCTCGTCACGATCGCCTCTATTAATGCCAACAAGATCGCAGAAGCACAGGCGGAAGATGAAGCTGCACAAAAAGAGCTGATGTTGCTTGAAATCAACAGAATGCTGGCGGAAAGTCAACTGATGGCCCTGCGCGCGCAAATGAACCCGCATTTTGTATTCAACTGCCTCAACAGCATTCAGGAATGCATCGTTACGCAGAAATATGCCGAAGCCAGTACTTACCTCAACAAATTTTCCAAACTGTTCAGAATGGTTTTGAACAACTCGGACAGGAATCTGGTGACCATCGAAGAGGAGAAAGATGTTTTGCAGCTCTACCTGGAACTGGAACAAATGCGATTTGAGCAGAGCTTTGTCTACCATATCCACATTGACGATGACCTTGAAGCCGATGAGATACTGCTCCCCTCCATGCTGTTGCAGCCTTATGTCGAGAATGCAATCTGGCATGGGCTCATGCATAAGGACGGCTACCGCGAACTTCGCATCTCGTTTGACAAACTGGACGACGAAGTTTTCAAATGCACCATCGATGATAACGGGATCGGACGAAAGCAATCATTTGTGATCAAGGAGCGCAACTCCCACACCAAGCGACATAAATCCAAAGGCCTGCAGATCGCGAAAGACCGGCTCGATCTGATCGACAAGCAGGGACAACATGCCTCAGTCGCCATTATTGACAAATATGATGATCAGGGAAATGCGACAGGCACCCTGATCGTGATCGAACTTTCGACTTCTCTGGAGAATACCTGACTTACACTATAATCACCCATAAACGTTATGATAAAAACTCTGATCATCGATGACGAACAAAAAGCACGAAATGTTCTGAATCACTATCTGAACAATTCGGTATCCCAGGACGTAGTGGTCCGGCATGCTGAATCGGTCAAGGATGCACTCGTCGTACTGGAAAGTTTTGAACCGGATATTGTGTTTCTGGACGTAGAAATGCCTCATCAGAACGGCTTCGAGTTTTTACTCGCCCGCAAAAATCCGCCCTATGACATCGTCTTTACAACGGCCTTCAATCAGTACGCCATTCAGGCCATCCGGTTCAGCGCGCTCGACTATCTTCTGAAACCTGTGGACCCCGAGGAGCTGCAGGCGGCGGTTAACCGCCACCTCGAAAAGGCCCTGACAAAACCAAAGCAACAAACACAACAGTTGTACGACAACCTGGTCCACAATATGGAAAAGAAAAACGTCCGGGATTTCCGGCTGGCTGTACCATCCAGCGAAGGTGTGTTCTTCTTTACATTGGATGAAATCCTCAGGCTGGAAGCGGACAAGAACTACACATCCATCCACCTGATCGGCAAAAGACCGTTCCTGGCCAGCAAGACGCTGAAACACTTCGATGAGATGTTGTGTGAATTTAACTTTATCAGAACACACAAATCACATCTCGTCAATCCGAAGTACATCAAGCAGGTTACCCACAACAACCAGTTTTTACTCCTGTCGGATGGTTCCCGCATTGAGATATCCCGGAGAAAGAAGGAGTTGGTACAGCAATACCTGAAATTGAAATAATTCTTTACAACACCTGCTGCTCGAAAAGCTTTTGCAAACTCTCCCAGGGATCCATACAGAATCCGGGATGGACCTTGGAGACTTGCAAGACCGTGCTGCGGGTGGCAGTGAGCCATCGGAAACGCGATGAGGGTGGCAATTGGGCAATCGGACCACCTTGCTTGTCTCCGTTACAGATCATTTCAAAGGAATGCAGGTAGCGACCGATTTCAGTCAGATCAAGCGTCGGGGCAAAGACCGTAAGCCGCTCGGTATCGATCCGGTATCGGCAGCTGAGAAACCGCGATGCGGGGCAAAAGATCACGACACCAACATTTACAAATTCTTCACGCTCCACGCGTGGTACCAGGCGCATTACCGCGTACTCGTATAAAAGCTTATCTGGCATCGTTCGCTCCTTTTACAAAGATTTCAGATACCGACAGGCGGGTCTCAAGGTAGCCGACATAGGCGGCGCGGTGCTCATCCGCAGACTCAAATGGCGAATCGCCGAGCAACCAATCGTCGGGAATCAGCCCGACGACTGCCGGGATTATCCCACCACGCAGGCGAGCATTGAATTCCTTGTCAACCTCGGCCATCTGGGAGGCCTGACGAAGCAAAACGTGGTCCTTCACTTGCGCGAACGGTCGCCGCGCCTGTTCCTCCCAGTTTTGCCAGGAATGGTGAAAATACAAAGCAGCCCCATGGTCTATCAGCCATAGCTCTTTATGCCACATCAGCATATTGGTGTTCCGGACAGTCCTGTCTACATTGGTGAGAAAACTATCCAGCCACACGATCTCAGAAGCCAATCTTGCATCGACCTTGGTAACCACGGGATCAAAAGTAATCGCACCCGACAAATAATGCATGGCCAGATTAACACCGGTGCTTGCTTTCAGAAGATCCTGAATTTCTTCATCCGGTTCGGTTCTGCCAAAAGCTTCGTCCAGGTTCGCAAAGACGATCTCAGGTACTTTAAGGCCCAAGAAACGCGCCAGCTCCCCGCCGATCAGTTCTGCGATCAATGCCTTTGTTCCCTGCCCGGCACCCCTGAATTTGAGCACATATAAAAAATCATCGTCCGCTTCCGCAATCGCGGGAAGCGAGCCACCTTCACGCAGGGGCGTGAGATAACGTATTACATTTACCGTTCGAAGGCCGACAGCATTCCCATTCATTGCAGCAAACCGGATCAATTGAAAACGCCCAAGATAACGATTAAAAAAAAATTCAGCACGGTTTAACGATTAATCATCGTCCAAAGCACAGCGCCAATGCTAATAGCAGAATTTTTATATCAAAATATTTGCATTTAATATAATCCTGTTTATATTTATAGAAGTAGTTGTACACAAAAAACCCTCTGATCAATTTGCCAAAATTTTACCTGAAACTGCTGCTGTCGTTGACATGCTGCCTGGGGGCAGGTATGTCTGTAAGTACAGCCCAACCATCTAATGCTGTCTATCCTGAGAAACAAACCAATGGGGGTAGTGCCGCCGGTGGCGGACTTACCGGCAGCTTCTCCGTGGCCGATCCCGACAATGTGAAGAACACCGCTTCGAACATCAAACCTAACAATAATTATGCGCTGCTCACGGCTTCCAGCACTGCCGGCACCTCCACTGCATGGATTCAGCTCGAATTCCCCGCAGAAGTGGCCAGCAGTGCGGGAGCACCGGTAACAGTTTATGTGAGAACCAACAACAATACGACGGCCCTGCTGGGCGGCGGGGTAACCCTCACCGCACGGGACAAGGATGGTAACACGGTAACACTGTCGGGGTCGGGACACCAGACCTACTATACGCCCGATGGTAGCGTTTTCCTGGCCATCACGCCCATTGCCGCATTCAAATATGTGAGAGTAACACTGGCTTCGCCGATCGCACTGGGTTCTAATACATTACAGGTGTATTATGCATTTTACGGACCGGGCGCATTGAACACCTCTAACCCCTACCCATTCAGTGTGTCGGACTGCGGCGCGCCGAACGTAACGACCAAAAGTTATTCGGGACTAACGCTCGGGAGTTTTGATGTCGTCAATGCGGCCAATGCGATAGACGATCCCCTGAACACGGCCTCATCTTTTGTCTCGACCGGAGCAGCGCTATTCAACGGACATATCCGGCAAACGTTCTTTTTTAATGGACCATCGAATCCATCGGATGCTGTACGGGTCGTCCTTTCGCAAAGCGGCTCATTCGTAGCCCTCAGTCTCGCCGGCAGCCTTACTTTACAGGCATATAACGGCTCCGCGCCCGTCGGCAGCGCCACGCTGGTTAGCGCATTACTGGATGCCGACCTGCTGGGCTTGCTGGGCTCGAACAATGCGCAGATCGCGTTCTACTTTGCTCCGAAAGATGGAGCGAACTCGGTCTTATTCGACCGCGTCGAACTGGACCTGAACATTGGGTTACTCGGCCTGGGCCTGGGCAGCAACGGCATTAATATTCACGACGTGAGAAGGGCACCCGATGTGCCGGCTGCCACCAATGCGTCCGCCTGTACCAATGTGGGTACAGTTGCACTTTCTGCACTCGCACAGCAGTCAGGAATCAGCGGAATAGGCTCTTTTACTTACACCTGGTACACCCTGGCGCGCGGAGGCACCTTGAAATCGGGGAACCAGTCGTGGACCGCCACGGGGCTTACGACACCGGGTACGGTGTCCTATTATGTCGATGTGATCAAAAGTGGTTCGGGATGTATCGTATCATCCCGAAAAAAAGTGGACGTGTCCGTGGTGCTGCCTCCCGTATCACCACCGGTGGCACTCTATCCTTAAAGCATTACAAGTTTACCCCTCTATATAATCTGTTCATTTTAACCTACCGGATTTATGAAAAACCTCTTCGCCACCGTCTGCACAGTGTTCGTTTTGTTATTAATGACAAACATTTCAAAAGCAGGGACTTACTACGTCGTCAATGGGGAATCATTCTCCCTGTCTCCGGCAGCCGGTTCCAATTTCTTTCAATATATCTGGACCATCGACCCGGGTACCGGACAAATTCTTGAAACGCTCGACAATGCCAGCGGAGGTGTGCTCAGCCACACTTTTAGCGACGCAGTATCCTCTCCCGCCATACATAAGGTAACACTAGGCGTTCTGCAACTGGCCGGGGGCTGTTTGTCGGAGCTGATCGAACACACCATTATTGTACTCCCTAAACTAACGGTCAGTATCACAGCGGATAAAGAGAATTTTTGTACGGATAAAGATGTAAGTGCAGACCTCACCGCCACCGTCTCCACAACCGTGACCGGGCTGGGAACCTATGGCGTAACCATTTCGCCATTCGCGTGGAGCAAAGGCGGCGCACTGATCAGTGGGGAATCCAACGCAGTCCTGCACGTGACCGAGGATGCAACCTACTCAGCCTTGGTAAGTTACGTCCTGCCTACCACCGGAACCTATCAGGCTACCGCGTCCAAACTTCTCAATTCCGTGACAGCCGGTACAAAAACGATCCTTCACAACCTTCCTGTACCAACGACGCCAGCCATTACACTGAACTGATTTGTCTGGCCATCAAAAATCTGCAACAATGATTCGCTACATTCTACTCACCGGGATGCTCCTCCTGTTGGGCTATGCGTTTGCGCAAAGTCAGACCAGGGAAGTGTTCATGTGCAGGGATGCCACGCTCAGGATCAGGGCAGAGTCGGCTGGCGCGGTGCGTTTTGATTGGTATCACGACAATGTAAAAGTTACAGGCTCCGGGTCGAGGGAGCTTGCGGTAAGTGAAGAAGGTACTTACAAAGCCGTGGGGTTGAATGCAGATGGCTGCGCTTCTCAGGAATCGGTTTACATTGTCGTGAAACACCACAAGCCCGCTGCGGTTGATGACATTGCTTCGGGAAAAACGAATGCAGATTTGATCATCGACGTATTGAAGAATGATCAGTCTGTATGTGCAAACCTCGATCCGACGACGCTAACGGTCGCCACACAGCCTGATGTGGGAACCGTACTGAGTGCCAACGGACGGCTAACGTATACGCCAGCCCGTGATTTCGAAGGAGAGGTAGCATTCAGCTATCAGGTGAAGGATATGACCGGGCAGTTGTCCAATGCAGCGATGGTCCGGATGGAGATTGTGAAGGACCCTTTGCCTGTCAGGTTGATCGTCTTCGATGTCCACAGGAACGATGCATATGCCATTCTCGATTGGAGCACTTCCGGCGAAATCGACAGCGACCACTTTCAGGTCGAGCGGAGTAGTGACATGCAGGCATGGACGGCAATCGGAGAGCAAAAGGCAGCATTCAGCAGCAACGCAAGGCTGGATTATCAATTCGTGGACAGCCTGCCCGCATCCGGCCTGAACTATTACCGCCTCAAAATGGTGGATACCGACAGCTCCTTTTCGTACAGCAGGGTACGTTCTGTGCATTTCCCGGAACTATCATGGGCTGAGATTTTTCCAAACCCGGTAGACGATCAGTTGTACGTCGTGATCCGCAACCCGAAAGTCAAAAGCTTCCGGATGATCAGCAACGCCGGAACAGTCCGGCTGTCGAAGCTGATATCAGGTTCCCATTTCACGATCCAAATGAAACAGTATCCGATCGGCATGTACTATATCCATTTCGAACAGGAAGATGGAGCCGTTAAAATTTTCAAGTTGATGCATAATTAGATCATACCCCGGTACTTGCCGGGGTACTGATTTTGTCAGAATGCATAAAAAACCTCCTTGCCTGCCGCCGATAACGCGACTTTCCGGACAGAACCCGTCCCGCGGAAGCCGAATGCTACGCCCAGGATTTTGATGGGGCGCTTGGGTACCGGAAATTCAAAAGCCTGCACATCGTTGATCGCATACCGGATCTTTCCCCCGGAGCTGTTACACGATACCCGCACCCAGTCAGAGAAATTGACACCCAATGCCGACAGATCCGCTTTTTTTCCTGACAAATAATCGTCGACGCTCATCAGGTTCAGGTCGGACACACATCCTTTTACCGACAATGGGATCACAATGGGTGTATCGTCGGTGATCAACGAGATATAGGTGAGCTGGCAAGCCGCGGCGCCCTCATTGTATTCATTTCTAACTTCTGAACTGAAAGCAAAATCATCCAATGCCACCGGCTCAAAATTACCGACATTGAAAAACTTGATCAGCGGAGGCTCCGGCTGCATCGGTAAGTTCTTATCCTCAATGGTCTTAACTGCAGTGCCCATCCTACCCTTGCCGACAAACTCGTTCACCTTCAGATAAACCGGCACCGGAGCCTTATCGATCAATGCCGACCATCCTTGCGTCCCGATCACCAGCCTGTGTTCCTGCACTACCTGGTCCCCGATTTGCAGTTTGGCTTTGTATACACCCGGCTCATAATATACGGCGGTGTGTTTATGCAGCGTCTTATCTACCAAAACCTTCTTGCTGGCGTCCCAGGATTGCTGGATGAAGACCGAATCCGTGGGTGAAGCGGTTGCATCGTAGGTGAAAATGACAGAGTTGGGAATGCCTCGTGTGACCGGCTGACTACCGAACATATACACCTTCTTTTGCAATTGCGGCTCTCCCTTGTCGAACGCGAGCATGCTCACCACGATCAGTGCCAGCGCCACGGTCGCGATACCAGCCAATGTTCGCCACAGCCTTGCCTTTCCCGGTCTTACAGCCGCCAGCGGCAGATCAGTCGCTGTCCCCGGTATCGTTGCAGCCGTTTCTGTATCGCGGCCCTCTTTTACAAAGCTGCGCCAATCCCCGAAGCCGGCAAAGCGTGCCAACGTATTCAAAGTTGTACCACTCGGCAAATGGTTGTATTCCACTCTGCCCCATATCCGCCGCAATGTGCTGGTGCTAAGAGACACCCCGGTTTGGAGCAGTATGGCCTCGCTCAGTGCTTCAAAATCGGCAGTCTGCCAGCTTTCGGCCGGCCCCCAGTCCAGTTTCCTTTCAATGACCGCCTTGCAGCGCTGCAACTCATTTATTTCAGAAACCATTGTGAATGAGCGTGATATAACTTGAAAAAACTTGATCAGTACTTGAAAACCTCCCAAAACGCGTGTTGCGCTATGTTTGCTACAGACAGAGCAACAGCCGGCCGGCCGTGCATTTCAAACGAGTAACAAATATTTAAAAGATGTACAAATTAAGCTATTTATTGTCCATTATCTTTTCGCTGGCTATCGGGCAGGTGGCAGCGCAAACCATCTTCGTCAACGGTGCCAGCGGAGACGATGCAGCAAACGGAAAATCCGAAACCCCGGTGGCAACCCTGCAGCGCGCTGTGGATCTTGCTAAAACTTATAAAACCGGTGAAAGTGTGGTGATAAAGGTTGCACCCGGCCTGTACACGCTTCGCGACAAAGTCACCATCGATAAGAAGAATACCGAAGAAGCCTGGCTCACCATCGAAGCGAGCATAATGCCCGATGATGCCGAATGGAAACCAGCCCACATGCCGGTGATCCAGTCGGTATCCGCAGTGAATTCGACCACCCAATTCCGCCATGCGGTCGGTTTTTTGGTGAATGCAGATCATGTGCGTATCCGGGGACTGAAATTCACTGGTAATGCCAACCCCGATGTTCAATACTACTATCCCGTGAGTCGGAAGGATTCCACCTTGACCGGCCTGGATGTGTCGCAGTGCTATTTTGTCGGAGAGCGCAACGCTGCACCGATACAGGGAAGCATATGGGCACAAGGCGCGGGCATACACGTCGACCATTGTATTTTCTACGGCACCAAGAATGCCCTCCTGCTCTTTATGGCTATCAAGGATTTTTCCCTGAAAAACTCCGTCATCGTCGGTGCCTACGAATCGGCGGTCTGGTTTGGGGCGTTCAAAGAGGATTTTGTGTTTGAGAACAATATCGTATCGAATTCCTCTTACCTGTGGCTGCGACCGGAGAAAACGTATCCAAAATACCATTTCAAAAACTGCCTCTTTACAGCCATGCAGCACGAAATGGGTTATTATACCAAAGACGGGGCTGTTCCCTCCGACCGCAATGCGCATACCGAAGACCAGGTGATCCGGTCAGGCCAGCTCCTGCTCAGCGAAGTGAAGGTCAATGGCCTGCCGCAGGATTATCTCAATCCCTTGCCCACTTCCGCAGGAAGGAATCTGAATGCCGGAATCTTTAAAAAAGCTACCCGATAAGCAACACCTTTTTGACCCATTTCAAACTATTAGCCATGAAAAAAAACATTCTGATTCTCCTCAGCTGTGTGAGCCTGGCCGCATTTGGCCAGAAGAAGCCCAAAGCCACCGAAAAGGACCCGGCCATTCAGGTGGCACTAACCCCCGAAAACTGGGACGCGCCCGGCGGGAATGCGGCGTTCACGACTCACGATTCAAGGCCCGCATTGAAAATCCTCCCCAAACAAGGACAGGTAATCTTGAAAAACACAGTCTTCACCAATGGAACCATTGAGCTGGACTACATTCCCACCGACCAAAGGTTCGCTTCGATTTATTTCAGGTACAAAGACAGCAAGGAAAACGAACTGTTTTACTTCCGCACACACCGGGCAGGCGATACAACAGGTATCGAAGCGGTTCAATACAGCCCCGTCACAGACGGCGTCAACCTCTGGGACCTGTTGCCTCATTTTCAGAGCCGCGCCAACTTCCAGAATAAAACATGGAACCATGTCAAACTGGTCGTCTCGGGTTACCAGCTGCGCGTATATGTAAACGACATGCAGCAGCCGGTCATGGAAGTGCCGCGTATGGAAGGCAATGTCACGGAGGGCACCCTGGCATTCGAAGGGGAAGGCATTGTCTCCAACCTGGTCATCAAACCCGGGGAGACGGAGGGGCTTCCTGCCTACGCGGGTACAGACCCGGTAGCGGGAGACCCGCGCTACCTGCGCAAATGGCAGGTAAGCCAGCCCGCCGTGCTGCCCAAAAATGTCGACTTCAGTCTTGACCTGATGCCGAATGCCGAAACGCAATGGGCACCGCTCTGGGCGGAAAGAAGGGGTATGATCAACCTGACACGTAAATTCGGCATGAGCAAAGAGCGCAGGATTATCTGGATGAAGGTCAACGTCAATTCGAAAACAGATCAGAAGAAGAAAATGGCGATGGGTTTTAGCGACGATGTGTGGGTGTTCCTGAACGGCCGATACCTTTATGTAGACAAAAACACATTTGGCTCGCCCATCATGAAAGAGCCCGCCGGAAGATGCTCCATTGAAAATACATCATTCGTAGTTCCGCTCAAAGCCGGTAAAAATGAACTGCTGGTGGCCCTGGCCAACGATTTCTACGGATGGGCATTGATAGCCCGGCTCGAAGACATGGACGGGATCACGTTGGAATGAATGGGATAACCCCTGGCGGCCAGCTGGCCGCCAGGAATGGATATCAGCTGTTTTTCAGCACGATTTTCCCGAACTGCCTGCCTTCGTGCATATAGTCGAATGCAGCCTGAGCCTCGGCGAGCGAAGGGTAAACCTTGTCTACGATCGGCTTGATGCCATGTTCGGACGTGAACGCCAGCATATCTTTGAATTCCTCCGGCGTGCCCATTGTTGTCCCGAGTATCGACAGGTTCCGCCAGTATACTTTGCTGGGGATGATGTTGCCGATCGGGCCGTTGGTGCCGCCAAAGAACACAATGCGCCCGCCGGGCCGGGCCACCTCGATCAGATCCCCGAACCCGCTGCCGGATGCGCTGTCGATCACGACTTCGAAACCGCCGGTCAGCTCTCTCGCCTTTTTGAACCAATCTGCTTCCTTATAGTTGAAGCCATCGATTGCGCCCAGCGCCTTGGCCTTGTCGATCTTGTCCTGCGAACCCGACGTTACATACACCCTGGCGCCTGCTGCGATGGCATACTGCAACGCGAGCAGCGCTGTTCCCGCGCCGATCCCTGTAATGAGTACCTGCTCTCCCGCTTTCAGCTGCGCACGCGTAAACAGTGCTCGGTACGTCGTCACACCCGCCAACGGCAATGCAGCAGCTTCGGGTGCTGTGAGGTGGGCGGGTTTCGCGTGTACATATCGCTCGTGAACTGTGATGTATTCCGCAAATGTGCCGGGTTCGGGGTTTCCGAGAATTTTGAAGTCGCCTCCGAAAGCAGCGGGGTTATCACCCCAGTCGTGACTGGGATTGATGATTACTTCCCTGCCGATCCATGATACATCCGCACCCTCTCCTACCGCAGTTACTGTACCGAATCCATCCGATCCCAGGATCAGTCCTGATTTCGGACCGGCGTACTGCCCTTTTTGAATCCAGACATCGCGGTGGTTCAGTGAAGAATAGGCCAGTTTAATTAAGACCTGGCTGGCTGATGGCACGGGGGTCGGCACTTCCATGATCGTGAGGGGCCGGTTGGTGTCTGTCAAAAATGTCGCTTTCATGATTAATGCCTGATTGACAAATATTAATGCAAATTTGTACCGAATAGAGGTTATTTTTGCAGTACATATTTTCTATATTCCGGTATATTTTAATCAAATGAAAGAGAATCTTCACCAGCCGTTTGAAATCATCTATAAAGAACTGGACGAATGCCCCAAGCCGACTCACCAGCATAATTTCTTCGAGCTGGTCTATATCATCGCAGGGACCGGCTTACAGGTGATCAACCAGAATACGTTCCGCTACACGGCCGGTCACATGTTCCTGCTCACGCCCGAAGACACGCATTCATTTGATATCGAAACCACCACCAAGTTCTTTTTCATCCGTTTCAATGATATCTACATCAAGAAAAACACCTGGCTTGCCGGTGGCCGTCAGCCGGAAGATCTTTTGCAGCGCCTGGAATTCATCCTGCAAAACGCCAGCCATCAGCCGGGCTGCATTCTCCGGAACCAGACCGACAAGAGCATTGTAAAGCCGCTCGTTGAGGCCATTATCCGCGAATTCGTCAACCGGGACATGTATAACCAGGAACTGATCCGCCAGTATGTGAACACGATGATCATCCTCGTGGCGCGCAACATTGCCAAGTACCTGCCCGAACAGATCAGCGAGTCAACCGAGGAAAAAGCGCTTGACATTTTGCAGTACATTCAGCGCAACATATATAATCCCGAGAAAATCAAGGCAGCCCACATCAGCGAGCATTTTGGGATCTCAGAGTCTTACCTGGGCAGGTATTTCAAAAAACAGACCAACGAAACGATGCAGCAGTACATTACCAATTCAAGGCTCAAACTGGTCGAAACCAGGCTTCTGCACAGCGATATGCGCATCAATGAGATCGCCGCTGAACTGTCCTTTACCGATGAAAGTCATCTGAACCGGTTTTTCAAAAAGAGCAAAGGCATGAGCCTGGGCGAGTTTCGCCGCAAGCATCGGGGCGCCTCCGTCAGGTAAACTGGAATGGATTTTGATAGAACCAATTGGAAATGTGATTGAACTAAAAACCAAACCAATATGAAATCCATACGATGCTGCATCCTGGCCCTGGCGATCATGGCGCCGCTGTTATCCGTCGCCCAAACGCAACGCTCGCACCAGGAACGCACCTACCAGCGCAAAACGACACGCCATCAAGTCCGCAAGGCCGATTCATCCGACCTGAATGCGATACTGAAAGATTCGGCTAATGCAGAAACAGGGCCCATTCTCAACGACAACGGCAATGTGAACTCCACCGGCGCCATTGACGGCAGCCGCAGCAGCACAGGCCGCCCGGAAACGGATACGATCACCAGCTATACCGTAAAAAGAAAGAAAAAGGTGATCGCTCCCGCTCCTTCCAGTAATAAACCGTCCGGAAACAAACCCTGAGGCAAGGGCGTGCATTGACCCGTTATGCTAGAAAAAGAACCTATCCCACTGCACGATACTAAATCTTTTACGGCTGCTCACATGCCTTCGAAGGAGCTTCAAACCCTCTTTCATGGTGATATCAGCCAATATTTTATTGTGCGGACGGAAGAAATGTACCGGCATGTGAGGCAGGTGGTGCCCGCCTCCCGGTCGACTACGCATACGTGCCTGTACACGACCGGGGGCGTCGTGCGTATGAAGATCGGAAGTGAGTCCTACACGATAGGAAAAGACGAAATGCTCTTTGTTCCGGCCGGTCAGGTTTTTTCATTCCAACCCGGTGAACAAAACGAAGGATTCCTGTTCGTCTTCCACCAGGATCTGTTTATCAGCAAATTATCCCAAACCAACCCGCTCCATGAATTCGGCTTTCTGAGAGTCTGGAGCAATCCGCATATCCGCTTGGATGCGGTTCAATCCGCCCGCATTCTCGCACTGCTGCACCGGTTATTTGACGACTACACAGAAAACGGATTGAAAAATACCGGCCTGATCCGCTCTTACCTGGCCGCATTGCTCTACGAAGTTAACCTGAATTATGAATCTGTCCCTTCCCGCAGATCCATTGCCTCGGCGGATATCACCAATCGGTTCAGGACGTTACTGCACCTGCATATCCGGGAGAAACGGCAGGTTACCGATTATGCGTCATTGCTGAACGTTACTGCGAATCACCTTAATAAAAGCGTCAAAGGCATTACCGGCAAATCACCCACGCGCTGGATTGATGAAGTACTGGTTTCAGAAGCGAAAATACTGCTGTTGCAAAGTCGTCTTTCGGTGCAGGAAATTGCACGCTCGATCGGGTTCGAAGACCCGTCCTATTTCACCCGCCTCTTCCGGAAGTACGAGAAAGTTACGCCCACCGCATTTCGAAAAATGATTGAAAGATCCTAAAACAAGCTCATTACATCCTAGTGTGCATTCAGGTTTTATCCGGAGATTTGCATATCGCAAATGCGGTCCGCTTTTCAATCGTTCGTCGCTCCTCCATGTATTCCACCCTCATTTTCACCCATTCCCTGGCGCGCTGGTTTGTTGTGGTCAGTTTGCTTTATACGATAATCAGGGGACTCAGGGGCTGGTCGTCGCGCTCAGCCTTTTCCAAAACCGATAACCTGGCCCGGCACCTGACGGCCACGATCGCCCATATACAATTGATGATCGGCTGGGTGCTGTATTTCAACAGTCCGTTCATCGCTTATTTCCGTACCCATTTCAAAGAAGCGGTCGGACAGCGTGACCTGCTGTTTTTCGGCATGATCCATATTACATTAATGACCATCGCCATCATTGTGATCACCATCGGATCCTCCTCTGCCAAACGCCAGGAAACCGATATCGCCAAATTCAGGATCATGACGATATTTTACACGGTCGCATTCGTGATCATTTTCATAGCCGTTCCATGGCCGTTCTCACCGTTTTCGGCCCGTAACTATCTGCCAACGTTTTAAAACCATGAAATACCTGAATTCTCAAATTGGAAGGCTGCGACTGGTCGGCCTTCTGGAAGGACTGTCACTGCTGGTCCTCGTTTTCGTAGCCGTTCCGCTCAAATATGGCTACGGAGACCCATCCCTCGTCAAAACCATGGGACCCCTTCACGGCTTGTTGTTTCTGCTGTTTGTGATCAACACCATCTCTGTCGGTATTGCATATAAATGGCTTTTTCGGGAAACAACGTGGAAAGTCCTGCTCGCCTGCATGGTCCCGTTTGGCACCTTTTACATCGACTATACCATCCTTCGCCGCATTCAGCAGCAGGGGCGCGACGTCTAAGGGAAGGACAAATCGCCGAAATGAGCAATAAATGCAGCTTTCGACGATCAGGCCTGCAATACGGGCCTTGGATCGAACACCACGCGAATGTGTGTAATCAGCCCTTCGCGGACCTCGTACCAACCCGCAGTGGGTATCTTCTTTCCCGACATCTCGATCTCATAAAGTACTGCCACATTTTCCTCGCCGTATACAAGCTTCTGCACATCATAGCGCAGCTTCATCCGGGTCATCTGTTTGAGGTATTCCGTTTTCCCTTCCACACTGCCCAATACGCCTTCAAATTTCAGGTCGTCGGCCATGAATTCGCGGGCAGCTTCGTAATCATGATCGTTGAGTGCTTTCAGAAAGGAAGAAACGGTCATTGCGCTTAAAGCGCTATGCAGGGAATTCGTTACTGGTTCCATAGTTACATCTTGTTTTGTCCCAAAAAGTTTCCTCCAAAATGATGCCAGAAGTAACCAAGGCATACCTTCACATGCGGGTGCTTCATCCAGCACTCAAATGCTCCGCGGCCGGCAATTTTGAGTACTACTTAAAGACATTAATACCCGATTTTTTCGCAGGTTAGGCACGCAGCTTTTTTAAAACCTTTTCGACACGCTTGCGCTTCGACTCCTTATCAAAATCACCCAGGCGGGAGGTCAGTGTATCGATGAAGGCCGATTTGTAATCACCAGTCATAACCGTTAGTGCATTTTCGGCGTACATGGGGAGTTGGTTGGAGGGGCAGCTCAGCATTTGCTCGTTGAGCAAGGGTAACGTATCGGAACCGTATTCGGGAATACCGCTCAGCTTAATCAGAATGGAAACGAAATTATCGCGGGTAATAACCGATCCTTTGTCAGCCACAGAGGCCAGTTTGGGAATGGCAGCGTATACGATATCCGGCTTTTCCAATGCGATGCTGTTCAGCGCGGTCATAGCGCCCCATTGCATCCGATTGTTTTTATGATCCAGCAATGCTGCAAACTGCTCCGCATAAGCGGCAGTAAGAGCGGGCTTGCGGCTGCCGATCTCGTAGAGCACCTTAATGCAGTCGTGCTGAATATCTTTGCTTTTGTTGGAGAGATTTTCGACCAGCTCGCCAATCGCGGCGTGATCGTCGTTTGCTGCGATTTCCACCGCCAGCTCCTGATTGGGTACTTCATCGCGGCGATTCAATGCGGACGCCAGCCTATTCGTAACAGACATAGAGCTCTGATTGATTAGTTGAGATCACCAGGTACACTCCTGATGCGCCGCCCAACTTAGGAATTCAGGCGCGGAAATCAAAAGCACCTTTTCTCAGGTTGATACCATATTCCAAATAAGCCTTCATAGAGGCCAGAAAGTTCGCCCAACCTTCGGTATTACCGATCAGCCAGTTGATCCCGGCCTCATTGAGTTCCATCGTCCCTTCGGTAACCCGCACGACCGTCGATGCCCCGCCCGCTCCGAACGGCTCAAGAACAATCGCCACAAGCATTTCAGCACCCGGCTCGCCCCAATAAAAGGAGACATACCGGTCCTGCTCTACCTTGCCAATGCGCACAGGTACGTTCATATCAAATTCAGGAAAGCGCCAGACCAGCTCCTTTGCCTCTTCCATCCTTCCGGTACTTTCCGAAATAAAGTAATGCGACATGCGGGCCGGATCTACGATCGCTTCGAATATCTCAGCGGCAGTCTTCGAGATCTGAATAGCCGCTTTGATTTCCAGTCTTTGATTTTCCATGCTTAAAAGTTTGAGGACCGTCCTTCTTTTGGTTTTCAGGCAAAAGACAATCCGTTTTCTATCAATACCTCTTTTAATTTCCTGACTGCATTGGGACCCATACCGTGATATGCCAGCACCTGCTTTTCTGTCTTCCGGGCAAGCTCGGCCAACGTGTGAACCCCGTTGTTCTCCAATGCCCTACGCGCGGGCGCACTGATCAGCAGCATAAACCCCTCCTTTGGCTTGCGCTCCGACTCGCAAACCGGGCATGTGGGACAGTCACTGCTTTTATAATAGCGATGTCCGTTCGGACATATTCTCGGTTCGTTCGTGTTTGCTGCCATGGTAATGGCAAAGTTATCGGAATCCCTGTTTCCGCCAGCGGGGTAAACGCGACTTATGGCAGGGGCAATCGCGACGATTTCAGCGCTTGCGATCAGGATAATGCGCGTTGATACACGCGATCGCTTCGGCTTGCGTCAGCGCCGCGAAGTTCCGGTAACGATGATGGACATCGATGATCTCTTTCAGGGCCTCGTCCACCAGAACCTTATTATCCCAGGCTTTCAAATGCGCCAGCACTTTGAGCAGGCAACCTTTCTTGTAAGCTATCTGCCCGATCACATGAATGAGCGTGCTGCGTACCCTGGCTGTTTTGTCGTGCTGTAGTTCCTGCAAAAGCGGGAGGATATCCTCGGGATGTTTCCTGCCCCGGAGCTCGATGCCGTGGCAGATTTCGCGCCGGATCTCTTTGTCGTCATGATGCAGGTACTCCCTGGCCCAGGCGAGCACGGGTACGGGGTTAACCTCCCCCATTTTCTTTACCGAGCCGATCACCGCGTTGCGGGGAGCGTGGTGCGGGTCGAGCAAGCCCCGGTCGAAAAAACCACGCACCTGTCCGAAATGCCGCTTGCCGATCTCGCCGGCAGCATTAATGACCGTCTGCCTGACCTTGAAGTCGGCATCGGGTAAAAGCAGTGCAAGCGCGTCCAAAATAGGCTCACGCAGCGCTTCGTCGTCCTCATAGAGGCGCCCGGTTACCAGGTAGGCCGATTTGCGGATGTAAGTATCCGGATCGCGATAATATCCCAGCATTTTCTCAGTCGTTCCACTATCGAGCGCATGCCTGATGTCCTGCCGGATGGTAGCGACCAGCCCGGATCGTTCAGTTTTCGAGAGATCATAAAATGCCACGGAACGCAGTGTTTAATGAGCGGACCCAAAGATTGAGATATGTATTGCTATAAACAAAAACCCCGACGGAAATCAATCCACCGGGGAATGCTATATAGACAAACGTTGAGTAATTACAATGGGTGCGAAGAATAACCTTAACTCAACTACTTCAAATTAATTCTATCGGGCTACTAAAATACCGCATAATTTGCAGATCATGCAAAAAAATGGTGATAATCGTCCAAAAAACTATCTATGTTGATTGGCTTCTGCAAAATTGCCTCGAAAATATGGTCGGAAACGACCTCAGCTTCTCCTCTTTTGTAATGCGCATAATCTTCCACCAATCCCTCCGCCTGCCAATCGGAAAAACCCACGCCTATCAGCATTTCATGTAAAGCCGCAGGGGGTACATCGACAAACTCAACGGCACGTCCCAAAGTGTCAGAAAGCTTTGCGGCCAGATCCTGGTGTGAAAGCGCTTCCGGTCCGGTGAGGTTATAGGTTTTACCCTCGTGACCGGGCCCGGTCAACGCCGCCGCGGCCACGCGGGCAATGTCGCGGGTGTCGACCATACTGATCCTGGCATCTCCGATTGCGCCAAAGAATTTACCCTGGTAAACAATACTGTCCCGAAAACCCAATAACCCCTGCATAAACAGGTTCGGGCGCAGGAAAGTGTACGTCATGCCGGAATCCCTGATGCGGTTTTCCACCTCTGCATGATAGCGCAGAAAGCGTACCGGTGAAGTGACATCGGCCGCCCATTGCGACAGCTTTACGATATGTTTCAAACCAGCCTTCGCGGCGAGCGCGACAAAAGTGCTTTGCTGCTTTTCAGCCAGTTCGGATGAATGGGTCAGCAGGAATGCACGCTCCATACCGGCCAATGCATTTTCCAAAGTCGCAGGCTCATTGAAATCACCAATTACAAGCTCTGCCCCGGGCAAGCCGGCCAGTTCTCCGGCACGGTCCAGTGAGCGGACCATCGCCCGGAACGGAATATTGCGGGACGAAAGAATTGCGGTGAGCTCACGGCCTATCGTGCCCGTTGCGCCGGTGATCAGAATGCGGGGAAATGCTGAATTTGACATATTTGATGCTTTTTGGTTGATTGATATGTCAAAATTAGCCTCCCGGTTTTAGGGAAAATTGTAAGAAAACGAAGCCGTACCTAATCCTGCAATGCAAAAGGCCGGCTGGTATGAACTACCAACCGGCCCTAACGTAACCTCCGGCGTTGCGACCGGCAGCCGCATCCGCTACTTTTTCTGCTGCGACAGGAACGTGATCAACGACGCAAATTCCTCGTAAGAAAGCTCATTGGCCAAGCCCGGAGGCATCATCGAGGTTTCCATTTCCTTCCGCGAGGTGATATCAGCTACTTTAATCGTGTTTACCTGTCCTGCGATGTCACGGATCACCAGCTTTTCAGCCGATTCCTCCGAAACAAAGCCCATATAAGTTTTATCCCCTTTGGCAGTAATGAGTACCGACGCAAAACCCTGCGAAATGGACGCATTCGGTTTCAGGATCGATTCCGCGATTTGCTCACGGTTCATGATCGAGCCGATCTGGCCCATAAACGGCCCTTTCATTACCTCGCTTCTGCTCAGGCTATGGCATGCCACGCAGCCTTGCTTTGTGAACAGCAGCTTTCCCGCAGCCGGGTCGCCCTTGATTTTGGCCATCGCCAGCATTACATCCTCGATCGATGCCTGCCCAACCTGTCCCTTTTTGTTGCGGATCTTTTCAAGATCTACCTTGACCTCTTCTTTGGCAACCGCCACTTCCTCGCCGCCAAATTCGGTGATACCCATGCGGTTCCGCCCGTTCAGGTCGGCAAAAAACGGCTTGCCCGCTTCATCAGCTTTGTTCCATTCCTGAGTCAGGAAGTCCTTTATCTTGCCTGATGACGCCCATTCGATGGCTTTGTAGTAAGGCCCGTGCGTGTCCGGGCGCGTGCTCCACCACCAGGAGCCATCATAGTCGGCTTCCTTTTTATAGATTCTGCCCAGGGTCGTCAGGATCTGCTCTTTCAATGACTTGTCATTGGTTTTACCATAGGCTGCAATCAGTCCATCAACGGCTTTCTCATCGTGCATATAGCGTAACGCCCACAATGCGATCGTCGAGTTCCCGGTGCCTATCGCCTTCACACACGCATCCACGGCGTGCAGGGCAACAAGCGCACGCACGGCAATGTGAGGGGTAACAATGGCGGCGTTCGGGGTGGCATGCGGTCCTTCGGTCCCTTTTGCCGGTGCTACAAATGAAGCCGGTACTTTTACTTTCAAAAGCGCCTGTGCTGCTTCCGGACGGCCCAGACGGCCCAGACCTACCGCAGCGGCGATCTGTACACGGGGCGAACCATCCTCCATCGCTTTCAGGAACGGCTCGATGGGCACTTTCGCGATATTCGGCTTGCGATCGGTCAATGCCCGCAATGCAAATTCACGCACATCGTTGTCCGAGGTCAACTTCACCAGGTTTCCGATGCCTTCTGTACCGGCAGCCTGTCCATAGGTAAATATCCCCGCAGCCCGTACATAAAGCGGCAGGTTCTTGTCGGCCGCAATGGCCCACGAAGCTTTCGCAGCGTCTTTACCCGGCCGTGCCAGCATCTCCTGCTGAGCAGCGAGACGCTGCACCGCACTCTCGGATTTCAACAAAGCCGCCAGCTCCTTCACCGAAGCCTTTTTCAGGTCCTTAAACGCCTTGTACTGCCAGCCTTTCGGCACGGCGCGTACCACAAAGCCTTTACCGGGATTACCCGAGTAACCCGCGCCATCCCAGGCTGCCAGATACACCCTGCCCGAAGCGTCGATATCCAGGTCGGTAACCTGCGCGAGCTTGATAAACTCCTCTTCCTTTTGCTGAAATGTAGGACCATCGGCCGTTACGCGATGCACATACACCTGGCTGCGGCCCCAGTCGGCCATCATGGGCACACGGTTGTATTTCGCAGGCCAGTTAGGATCGTCCATGAAGAGCGAGCCTGTTCCCGAACCGCCCCCGAGGTCGATCAGCGCTGGAATGATTTCTTCTGTAAAATTTTTAAACAAAACCGGATAGCCATACTCGCCCGACTGTATCTGATTGCTGAAACGGATATTCCAGCCACCGCCGTCATTGGTATTGTCACGGGTAAAAATGTTCATATAAGGATCGATGGCCACATCGTAAATGTTGCGCATACCGTGGGTGTACACCTCCATTTCTGTACCGTCAGGGCGAACGCGAACGATACCGCCACCCAGTTGGGTCAGTTTCTTACCGGAGCGGTCCACTGCGTCATGGAAACCGAAGTCGCCGACGGCAATGTAGATCCAGCCGTCGATACCCATACGGATCCCATTGGTGGAGTGGTCGGTGCCCCTGCTTTGAAGGAACTTAGGTGAGCTGATATTCCGGATCAGCGGCTTGGAGGGACCATCGGCAATGCCGTCATGATTCTTATCTTCAAAAACCACCAGATCCATACCCGACGCCTTGCCGGTTTCCTTGGAGAATGTCGTATGCAGCACAAATACCTGATCACCTTGCGAGATGATACCACGAGGGTTGTCCACCTGTGCATAAGTAGTGTGCTTATCTACCTTGCCATCGTTGTCTGAGTCGACCAGCTTTACAATGCTGCCTTTTCCGGGCGTCTTGCCCAGGGAGCCGATCATGTCCACGCCTACGTACACTTCGCCCGTAGGCGCTACCGCCAGACAGGACGGGCTGGGCGTGAGGTCGTGACCTGCGAAATGCGTTACGCTCAATTCTGCCGGCCAGGAGGCTGCATTAGGAAGCGTGTCGATGCGGGTGAGGGTTCTGCTCTCCGACCGGCTGTTATCTTTTTGCAGGATACCGGTAGTCGTCCAGAAGAGGATGAGGAGCCCCGAACAGAGGCTTAATGTAATTTTTAACATATAAAATTTAACAAAAATAATTCAACCCGCTCAGCGCGAGTTCATTGATACAGTACGCATTACTAAAATAGAACGGGAGGTATAACTACTCAAAAATACCTTCCACATTGAAAGAAAAGCCGTGCAGGCCCCGCAAAACTGCTCATTTCCACGGAAAGCTATTTCTTTTGGTACAAAGCGAAGCGCATAAACAGCTCCGGCAATGCCTCCTGCTGGCCGTGCAGTGTTGTAAAATGGAAGTGGCGGTCGATCGAAAGCCCCTCCACATCGACGATCCGGCATTCTTTGCTTTGCAGTTCCTTCAAAACCGCATGCACTGAAATGAAAGCCATACTATCGGAATGGAGAATGTACAATTTCATGCTCTCGCTGCTGCTCAGCT
The DNA here is from genome assembly GCF_946482605.1 of uncultured Dyadobacter sp. The sequence continues at coordinate 303,924 of NZ_CAMLSE010000007.1, forward strand.
GCATTTCCACCTGCAAATCCGAAAGATTCAATCCGATCGACTTCAATGCATGGGCGATGACTTCCAGGGTTCCCGAGCCCGGCTCACGCAGCAAAAGCGGTATTTGCCGAAGCTGGTCTGCATTCACCACACCCGTCACAGCTATTGGATTTCTGCTGTTGGCGACCAGGACGATCTCGTCTTTCAGAAACTCGGTATACTTGATGGCCGAGTTCTTTGAAAACCCCTCGATCACGCCCAGGTCGATTTCCTTCTGCTGCAATGCATGCTCGATCTCCTCGGTGTTTTTGGTGGTGAGCGTCACTTCGATATGATGGAACTTCCGGTGAAAGGCCGCCAGAATGGGAGGCAGAATGTACTGCGCAGCCGTTGTACTAGCCCCTAACCGGAGTTTTCCGCTGTTACGCTGCGAAAGGCTGTTGATCTCGAATTCGAGGTTCCTGTAAATGTCGAAGATCTGTTCGGCATGATGCAGTACGATCTCGCCCGCCGGCGTCAGGCTGATCTTCGACCCGCTCCGCTCGAAAAGTTTTGTTTTCAACTGATTTTCCAGCTCGTGAATATGCTTTGTCACCGCGGGCTGGGTGATGAAGAGCTCCGCCGCAGCTTTGGTGAAGCTCAGCCGGCGCGCCACGGTCTGGAAAACTTGTAAGCGAAAGTCGAAAACCATTTGTCAAAACGAAATTCCTGTGTTTGAAATCCGCCAGCAAATAAACGCTATTAAGTTTAAACGACCCCAACTCGGCTGGCTACACATCAAACAAATTCACCCGTCGGCGTAACCCTGGCGCGTGAAAGCAATGTCCGCAAGCGGATTCCCCTTGTTCGTATTCGGACACTGAAAATGGTAAAATGTGGTCTGAGTGGCCAGAAATAATGCTATTTAAACCCGGCACGCCATTTGTTATACATTTAAAGAAATAATCAAACCACCATGAAGGGAACCTATCTGGGAGAATTTGAAGAGGTAGTGCTGCTGGCAGTCGCCATACTGGCGGGCGATGCCTACGGTGCGGCGATTACCAACGAGATCGAGCAGCAAATGGGCCGGTCGGTGAACCTGGGCGCTGTACACGCTGCATTGCACCGGCTGGAAGAGAAGGGCCTGTTAACGTCCCGCTTGGGCGGGGCCACGCAGGAACGCGGCGGGCGAAGCAAGCGCTTTTTCACGGTAACCATGGCCGGAACCCGTGCCCTGGACAATATCCGCGAAATACGCAATCGTATGTGGGGCAGCATCCCCAGACCTGCCTGAGCCATGAAGCCGATCACACCTCAACCGCCCAAATGGGCCGGCACCCTCCTTCGCTGGTTTGTCGCCACGCACCTGCTCGACGAGCTGGAAGGCGACCTCTATGAGCTCTTCACCCAGCGCGTACACCAATATGGCGAGCGTCAGGCGCGTCTGCGGTATGTGAAAGATGTTTTCAGCCTAATGCGGCCCAGCCTGATGCGGCCCAGCCTGACGCGGCCCGGCCTAATGCGGCCCAGCTTAGTAAAGCCTTTTGCATTCAATGGGGCCGGGCATTCCTCCGGGACATCTTCAATCCAATATTCAGCCATGATCAGAAACAACTTTAAAATCGCCTTCCGGAAACTTTGGAAGCACAAAGGATTCTCCTTTATCAACATCATGGGACTCGCTGTGGGCATGTCGGCTTGCTTTGTGATCGCCTTGTATGTGCATTTCGAACTTAGTTACGATGCATTCAACCAAAAGGCCGACCGCATTTACCGGCTTTCACCAGACCTCAAAACCAGCTCCGAGACCCTGCATTACAGTATCAGCTCCTGGGCTTTCGCACCTGCAATGCACAATGAATTTGAAGAAGTGGAGGCTTTCACCAGAGTAGCCACCCGCAATTATCTGGTGCGGAAAGGGGACCTGAAATTCAAGGAAGAAAAAACCGTGTTCGCCGACAGCTCCCTGTTCAGGATATTTGATTTTAAAATGATCAGGGGCAATCCCGCAACGGCACTAAGGGAGCCGATGAGCATTGTTTTCACCGAAAAAACCGCCCGGAAATACTTTGGCGACGGCGACCCGATCGGACAGACATTGCTGCTGGGCAACGAAGGTATTCCTGCTACCGTGACCGGCCTGATGAAAGAGCCTCCCGCTAATTCGCAGATCAAAGGCGATCTTTTTGTTTCGATGAGTTCCTACACACAACACTTCAACAAAGGGATCGACCAGGATTGGGGCGCTTTTGGCAATACATCCTACCTGCTGCTCAAACCAGGAACGGATCCGGATAGGCTCGTCGCCAAACTGCCCCCGTTCCTGGAAAAACATGCCGGGAAAATGATGCGGGAAAACCAAATGCAGATCACCCTGCTGATGGAGCCATTGCTGGATATCTACCTGCATTCCAAACGTAATGCCGAGGAGTCGGGCAACATGGCCAATGTGTATACCTTTGCTGTGATTGCCGCTTTCATACTGCTCATCGCCTGTATCAACTTTGTAAACCTCACCACGGCACGTTCCTCGGAAAGGGCACGTGAAGTAGGCGTTCGCAAGGCGGTTGGAGCAGCGAGATCGCTCTTGACCCGCCAGTTCCTGAGCGAATCGGTGCTGGTGGCCCTCGTCGCATTTGCCGTTTCCGTGTTGCTGTCGGCGGGCGTTATTCCCCTGTTCAACGACCTTTCCGGAAAAATGATCAGCACGGGCATCCTGGACGAATGGCGCTGGGTGATCGCATTGTTCGGCGCGGCCCTGCTGATCGGCTGCGCTGCCGGTCTCTATCCTGCCTTTGTCCTCTCTGCATTTGACCCCATCACCGTGCTGAAAGGACGGTTCTTTGCCAGTACAAAAGGCATTATGCTCAGGAAGGGGCTGGTAACCGTGCAATTCTGCATTTCCATTGCGCTGATCATCGCCACAATGGTCGTTTATACGCAAGTCCGCTACATGCGCAGCCGGGAAGTGGGTTTTTCCAAAGATCAGATGCTCGTTATCCAGGGTACTGCGGACGCAAAGCGGAATGCGTTCCAGGAATCACTGCTGCACATCAGGGGCGTGGCGTCCACGGCCGCCTCCTCACGCGTTCCCGGTACGAAAAACAACGAAGCCTACTCCGAAATCGAGAACGCCCGGGGTGAAATGCAAGCCGGGAACCTGGAAACGTACAGCGTGGATTTCGATTTTTTGAAACAATATGATATTGAGCTGGCTGCCGGGCGGCTGTTTTCCAGGGAATTTGGTTCGGATAGTTCCAAAGCACTGGTGATCAATGAAGCTGCCGTAAGAATGCTGGGTTATGCGACGCCGCAGGAGGCCATTGGTAAGAAATACAAACAATGGGGACGGGAGGGGACTATCATCGGCGTGGTGAAGGACTTTCATTTCAAATCATTGCAGGAACACATCACACCGCTCACATTCCGGTATCTCGACTGGTGGAACGGCGAGCTGATTTCTGTCAAAATCGAAGGAGACGATGTCAAGGCGGCTGTGGCACAGATCGAAAAGGAATGGACGGCACAAAATCCCGACAAACCGTTCTCCTACTACTTCCTCGACGAATATTTCGACCGCCAGTACCGCGCTGATGAGCGTTTTGAAAAGCTGTTCTTCCATTTTGCGGCACTGGCCATTTTCATCTCTTGCCTCGGCCTGCTGGGGCTGGCCTCCTACTCTACCGTGCAGCGAACGAAGGAAATCGGGGTTCGAAAGGTCATGGGAGCTTCCGCGGCGAGCATTGTCCGTCTCTTGTCCGAAGATTTCCTGAAACTGGTGGCGCTGGCATTCGTTATTGCCTCCCCCCTGGCCTGGTTCGGGATGCACCAGTGGCTGCAAAGCTTTGCTTACCAGACAGAGATACCCTGGTGGATATTCCTGACGGCTGCCATCCTTTCAACGCTGATCGCATTCATTACGATCAGTTTCCAAAGCATTCGTGCGGCATTGATGAACCCTGTAAAAAGCCTTCGCAGTGAATAGGCCGCCCGCACCCCCGCATTGGCCGGGCCGCCTCCTGCGGCTGCTCGGCGCGCCGCACCTGGTAGATGAACTGGAAGGTGACCTGCAAGAACTGTTCGTTCAGCGCGTGCGTACCCTGGGCATACGGGAAGCACGGATGCGCTACATCAGGGACGCACTGAGCTTGCTCCGGCCTTTTCTATTCAAAAGAGAAGTTTCAAAATATCCGCAACCCCTTTTCGTCCAGCCTGCCATGATCCGTAATTATTTTAAGATCGCCATCCGTAACATGTGGAAAAGCAAAGGATTTTCCGCAGTCAACATTACCGGGCTCGTCACCGGGATCACCGCTTGTCTGATGATCCTGCAATACGTAAGTTTCGAGCTGACCTTTGACCGCTTCCATCGTGATTTCGATCGCATCTACCGGGTTACCAACGACCGCTTTCAGCAAGGGAAGCTTATCCAGCATGGTACGATCACCTATCCGCTGGTCGGCACAACGATGGCCCGGGATTTTCAGGAGATAGAATCCTATACCACCCTCTCCAACCCGGGCACTTTCAAACTGCAACACAACAAAAAGGTGTTCGAAGAAAAGGGCGCTTTCGCCGACGAGCATTTTTTGTCGTTCTTCACGTTTCCGCTGGTTGCCGGTAATGCGGCCACCGCTTTGAAAGCGCCCAATTCCATTGTGCTCTCCGAGAGCAATGCCAGGCGCATTTACGGTGCCCAGCCCAAAGACTATCCTTCGCTCATCGGCCGCAACGTCCTCGTCGATCTGGACGACCAACCCTATCAGATTACCGGGATCATGAAGGATATCCCCTCCACATCGCACCTGGAATATGGGGCACTTATGTCATATGTCACCCTGGAAAGAACCTGGGGGCCCTGGATCAAGACCAGCTGGGAGGGCTCGGATATGTGGCATTACATTAAAATAAAACCCCACACCAACCCGGAAGCGCTGGTACAAAAGCTGCCTGCTTTCAGCGACCGTTATTTCCAGGGCGATAAGGTCTCCGGCAGCGTAGAAAAATTCGGTTTGCAACCACTGTCCGAAGCGCATCTTTTCTCCGATTTCGAATACGAAATCGGAAACGTCAATAATGGCAAGGCGGTGCTGACCATGCTGGTTATCGCTGCATTCATTCTGATCATCGCGTGGATCAACTACATCAACCTGTCCACGGCCCGCTCGCTGGAAAGGGCTAAGGAAGTGGGGGTCAGAAAGGTCGCCGGCGCGACTTCCCGCCAGCTGATCTGGCAGTTTCTGGCCGAATCGGTCTTTTTAAATGTAATTGCCCTGGTGCTTTCGCTCGCCTTATCGGTAGCGTTACAACCTGCGCTGAACAAGCTGGTCGAAAAACCGCTATCCCTGTCCCTGCTGACCGGCGGAGGATTTGGCGGGCCGGCGATGCTCTTTGTTTTGGCAGTTGTGTTTCTTTCCGGTATGCTGCTGTCGGGCTTCTACCCTGCATTTGCATTGTCTGCATTCAAAGCGATCAGCGTCTTGAAAGGTAGCTTCAAAAGGTCGGTCAAAGGCGTATGGGTGAGGCAATCCCTGGTGGTGTTCCAGTACACGGCATCGGTGGTGCTGATCGTGGGTACTATCATCGTATTCCGCCAACTGGATTTTATGCGGAAGGAAAATCTCGGTTTTAACATGGACCGGATGCTGGTGCTCCGCGGGCCCGAGCTGACCCGCTGGGATTCTTCCACCATTACCCGCATCAGTGCATTCAAATCCGAACTCCGGCGGTACCCGGCCGTACGGGCAGCCAGCGCATCGACGAACCTGTTCGGCAACCGGCTTGCGCGGACTTTTAATGTCAGGCGCGTTGGTTCCGGTCAGGAAAAAGGGGCTACATTCAGCCGGATGGACGTAGATCTTGATTTCTTTCATACTTACCAGATCAAAATGCTGGCCGGGCGCGACTTTATCCCTACCGACTCCAATACGGATCCTGCGAAGGTCAGCAATGCGGTGATTAATCTTTCGGCTGCCAGGCTCCTGGGCATGCCCGACGCCGTATCGGCAATAGGCCAGAAATTCCTGCTGTATAACCGTGAGTGGGAAGTCGTGGGAGTGGTCAGTGACTTTCATCAGCAATCATTGAAGCAACCCATCGAGCCGATCATATTCCGTCCGTTCTACACCCTGGGCGGCTATTATTCGCTTAAAATTGCCACCAATGATCTGGAAAAGACCATTGGCCTGATCAAACAACAGTATGACAGCTTTTTCCCGGGAAACGATTTCTCGTATTTTTTCATGGATGAGCAGTTTAACAAACAATACAAGGATGATCAGGTTTTCGGTAAGGTGATCAGCTTCTTTTCTTTAATGGCCGTACTGATCGCCTCGCTGGGCATATTCGGGCTATCGTCGTACTCCATTGCCCAGCGTACCAAAGAGATCAGCGTCCGCAAGGTGCTCGGTGCATCGGTAAGCGGCATTGTAGCGTTGTTGTCGCGGGATTTCATAAAGCTCGTACTCGTAGCGATTATCATAGGCTGTCCTGTCGCCTGGTGGGGCGTGCGTATGTGGTTGAATGATTTTACCTACAAGATTGATATTGAGTGGTGGATGTTTGCCCTTGCAGGTTTACTGGCGATCATCATCGCTCTGGTAACGATCAGCTCCCAGGCGATCCGTGCTGCACTGGTAAACCCGGCCAAATCACTCAAAAGCGAGTAACAAGGTCATTATCCGAAGATCAAATCCGATAGAAATCCATCGACAGAACAGTAGGAGGCCGGTTATCCGGCCTCTTTTGTGGATACAAATCCAGGTATTTCAAAATGGGCAAAACACCGCTTCTATCCGGCCTTCTCAATCGCCGCCGCTTCATCTCGGCATCGTTACAATCTTCTGCCGCGCTGGCATTGTTGGGCCCGCAGTTCTCGGTAGCGGGCAAAGCCGTTCAGGCCTTTACGGTAAAGGAAATCATCGACCTGATCCTCAAAGAAGGGAACCTCAAACCGATTCCGGACACGGTCGATACCCTCAAATCCGGCAGCCCGGATCAAACCGTTACCGGTATTATCACCACCATGTTCGCGACGGTGAGCGTCATCGAGCAGGCCGTGAAACTGAAAGCCAATTTCATAATCGCGCACGAACCTACGTTTTACAACCACCGCGACGATCCGGAATGGGTGAAAGGCAACGAAGTGGTCAAAAAGAAGCAGGCATTGCTCGAAAAGCACAAAATCGCTGTCTGGCGGTTCCATGACTACTGTCACTCGCTCAAACCGGACGCGATCCGTTACGGTGTCGTCGAAAAAGCAGGCTGGACGCAGTACTATAAAAATGAATCTGCTGCCTTGACCATTCCCGCTACCACGCTGGGTGACCTGGTCAAGCATCTGAAAACCAAACTGGGCATCCAAAAGCTCCGCGTCATTGGCGATCTCGGTCAGTCTTGTTCCAAGCTGGCCATCATGCCCGGAGCCGCAGGCGGGCAGCGGCAGGTATCCATTGCCGAATCCGAAAAACCCGACGTCCTCATTGTGGGGGAAACACCTGAGTGGGAAACGGCGGAGTATGCACGGGATGGAAGGTTATTTGGTTCAAAAATGGCCTTGATCATCCTCGGACATGCCGTGAGTGAAGAGCCCGGAATGGAATATTTTGTGAAGTGGTTACAGCCGAAAATTGGCGGATTGAAGGTATCTCACATCGCATCCCAAGATCCGTTTCAGTGGATCTGAGCCGGCCGGTTAGTACACCGGTGCTTTACGAAAACCGCGCTCTCCGGAAATAAAACAGAAAAGGCCGTTCCGGGTAAGATCGGGAACGGCCTTTTGCATTGCAATGCATCAAACAATCATCCCATGCGGGTCGATCACAAACTTTTTGGCGGCGCCCCTGTCAAAATCCGCATAACCCCTCGGCGCGTCCTGTAATGTAATGACCTCCACATTAACAGCCTTCGCGATCTTGATCTTGTCCCACAGGATCGCATTCATCAGATTCCGGTGGTATTTCATCACCGGGCATTGACCGGTATAAAACGAGTGCGACTTGGCCCAGCCCAAACCGATACGGATGCTGAGGCTGCCTTCCTGGGCTGCTTTGTCTTTGGCTCCCGGGTCACCGGTCACGTAAAGGCCCGGAATACCGATAGCGCCACCCGCACGGGTGACAGCCATGGCGGTGTTCAGCACCGTGGCGGGCCGTTCTTCCACGGCATGTGCGCCATGGCCACGGGCTTCGAAACCAACGCAATCCACAAAACAATCCACTTCGGGAACGCCAATGATGGCTTCAATGGCCTGTTCCAGCGGCGTGTCCTTGGTCAGATCGATTACCTCGCAGCCGAAGCTGGCGGCCTGGGCGAGGCGTTCGGGAATCATGTCGCCGACGATCACGACGGCCGCACCCAGTAAATGGCAGGAGGCTGCGCAGGCAAGGCCGACGGGCCCCGCGCCTGCCACGTACACGATCGTTCCCGGCCCTACTCCGGCCGTGACGGCACCATGGTAGCCGGTCGGGAAGATATCCGAAAGCAGTGTAAGGTCCTTGATGTAAGCCATTCCCTGATCTTTGTCGGGGAATTTGAGGAGGTTGAAATCGGCGTAAGGCACCATTACGTACTCGGCCTGCCCGCCTACCCAGCCACCCATGTCCACGTACCCGTAGGCAGCGCCCGGGCGGGCCGGGTTCACATTGAGGCAGATGCCGGTCTTGCCTTCTTTGCAGTTACGGCAGCGGCCGCAGGCAATGTTAAAGGGCACCGATACCAGGTCGCCGACTTTGATGAATTCGACGTCGCGCCCCGCTTCAATCACGATACCGGTGATCTCATGCCCAAGCACCAGGCCGGCTGGCGCGGTAGTCCGCCCCCGGACCATGTGCTGATCGCTGCCGCAGATGTTGGTCGACACGATTTTGAGGATCACGCCATGTTCGCACTTTCGGTCGCCGATCGCCAGCTTCGGATACTCGATCTCCTGAACTGCTACTTCACCCGGCTTGATGTAAGCTACTCCATGATTTTGGCACATAAGGTAAGATTTAAGGGTTAGCACTAAACTCTCTCGATCTTTAATAATTATAATAGATTCTTATAATTATTAAATCCAAACACCCTGTTCTTCGGTTTTTACTCCTATGCCCGCTACAAAAAGTTACAAATGCCCCTGCGGATGAGCCACAGGGCGCTTTTGGATTACGAAAGTTAGTGCGGAATCTCAGACCCTGACCGCAAGGATAATGCCCGTCGCCCAGATCTGCTTGGTCACCGAAAGGTCGGTACGACGATCAAGGTCATCGATCAGGCGGAGGGCCTTCTGGTCGTGGCCGTCGGGCCAGTTGGGTTGCGGAAGCATGTCGTCGATGATGTAGAATGCCCCTGGATTGAGCATATCGAGCACTTCGTCGAGCAAAAGGTATTTGCCGTGCCAGGTATCGGCGAAAATGTAGTCGTACTTCTCATTCCGATGCCCCTGTACCCAGTCCTCACCGTCGGTATGCACAAGGGTCAGACGAGGGTCGGCACCGAGGTGTTCACGGGCGATATCCAGGAAACCGGCCTCATTGTCGATCGACACCAGTGTGGCATTGGCGTCCATACCTGCCAGTATCCAGGATGTGGACAGGCCCGTGCCGGTGCCCCCCATGCATCCCGGGTCATCCACTGGCTTCCCCAGGGTGCCCATCTGAACCGTC
>NZ_CAMLSE010000008.1 GCF_946482605.1 uncultured Dyadobacter sp.
CGAAAGTGGCTGTGTTGTTCGCTGTTCTGGCCAATGAGGCAGTAGCGGGCGAGGCTGTGTATTTCGGTGATAAGAAAGGTGTACCGGGCGTTTCAATGTGGAAAATATCCTTCCCCGGTTAATTAAGGAAAAAGTATTTGAAAATATGTACGACATTACCATCATAGGCGGCGGCATTGTGGGCCTCGCAACAGCCCTCCGCATCAAGGAGCAGAAACCTGCATTGAAAGTACTGCTGCTGGAAAAGGAAAACGAAGTGGCCAAACACCAAACCGGCCACAACAGCGGCGTCATCCACTCAGGATTGTATTACAAACCAGGCAGCCTGAAAGCGACAAACTGCATCCGCGGCTACCAAATGCTCATTGATTTCTGCGAGAAGGAGGGGGTGGCCTATGATTTGTGTGGCAAAATAGTAGTAGCGACCACCGAAGCGCAGCGCCCATTGCTGCGTAACCTGTTCGAGCGTGGAAATCAGAATGGGCTGACCGACAACCGGATGATCTCCGAGGGCGAAATGAAGGAAATCGAGCCGCATGTCAAGGGGCTTGAAGGCATTTGGGTGCCCTATACCGGCATTATCGACTATAAAACGGTTTGTGAAAAATACGCGGAGAAGTTTCGTTTACTCGATGGCGAAATACGTTTCGGCGAGAAGGTGACGGACGTGAGAAACCGGAATACACATTCCGAAGTGGTTACGGGTACCGGAAAGGTTTTTGAAACAAAACTGGTTGTGAATTGCGCCGGGCTGTATTCCGATAAAGTGGCCCAGCTAACACAGCCCGAGCATATCAATATCCGCATTATTCCTTTCCGCGGAGAATATTACAAGATCCGTCCCGAGAAGCATTATCTGGTCAAAAACCTGATCTACCCTGTTCCCGACCCTAACTTTCCGTTCCTGGGTGTGCATTTCACGCGTATGATCGAAGGCGGCGTCGAAGCCGGTCCTAATGCGGTTTTTGCATTCAAAAGAGAGGGCTATGGTAAGCTGGACATCAATGTATCCGAGATGCTTGAATCGCTTTCATGGCCGGGTTTCCAGAAGGTGGCCATGAAATACTGGCGAACCGGCATGGGCGAATACTACCGCTCGTTCTCAAAAGCCGCATTCACCAAAGCATTACAAGGCCTTATCCCGGAAATCCAGAGCGACGACCTCGTCCCCGGTGGCTCGGGGGTACGCGCTCAGGCGTGCGACCACGATGGCGGCTTGCTGGATGATTTTTCCATCATCGAAAACAAAACGGCTATCAACGTCTGCAATGCGCCATCCCCGGCGGCCACATCGTCGCTATCCATCGGACAGACGGTCTCGGAGAAAGTACTGTCGAGGTTTTAGCATTTATATTTTAATACAAAACAAAATAGGCCATCCCGCTACGGAATGGCCTATTTCGCTTTAATATATTTCCCTTTGTTTCCTCCTCCTTCCTCCTTTTTCTCCTTCTAACTATGTCTTCTTGGTCTGCGCCATACCGAAAATCACAAGGTGAATGGCGGCGAAAATCAGGGAGAAGTAGTAAATGCCTGTGTCGGCACCGTCGGTTTGTACGTGGTGCGCATAGGCTATGATTCCCAAGAGCACTGCCAGCACAATTCCAACCAGTCCTACGGTTTTGCCGCCAGCGACAATGGCAGCCGGCAGTTTGTTCGACAGGAAGCTGTTTTTAATACCATACCACAAATACACATCGAAACCGATGATCATCCACACGAACAGACGGATCCAGGTATCGAGCGGGAGGAATGCCATCATGAAGAAACAGGTGGCAACACCAAGGATCGGAACCAGTGGTACAAGCGGTGTTTTGAATGCACGTGGCGCGTCGGGCATTTGCTTGCGCATCACAATGATACCGATACAGACCAGGATAAATGCAAATAATGTGCCGATACTGGTCATTTCACCCACCACACGCGCAGGCACGAATGCTGCGAAAAGGCTTACGAATACCAGGAACATGGTATTGTTCTTAACCGGCGTCTGGAATTTAGGGTGTACTGCCGAGAATACGCGCGGCAGCAAACCATCTTTACTCATACTGAAAAAAACACGGCTCTGGCCCAAGAGCATGACCAGGATCACAGACGCGTAACCAGCAAGGATGGCCACGATAATCGCGCGGTTTAGCCACGGATAGTCGGGGTGAATGGCGCCGCTGGCATCAGGTGTACCCATTGATTCGATCGCCACCGCAACCGGTGCGATACCGTCCTGGCCTTTGAATGTGGTATAGTTGGTAACGCCCGTCATCACGTGCGCAAAAAGGATATACAGGATCGTGCAGATCACGAGTGAGCCCAGGATACCGATCGGCATGTCTTTTCTGGGGTTCTTGGCTTCCTGTGCCGCGGTACTTACGGCGTCGAAACCGATGTAGGCGAAGAAGACGATCGCGGCGGCCCGTATGATCCCGCTGAAACCGTATTCACCGAATTTACCCGTATTGTCGGGGATATAAGGTACGTAGTTCGATTCGTTGATGTATTTCCAGCCTAATGTGATGAAGATCAAGACAACGGCCACTTTTAAGCCAACAATAACACCATTCACTGTTGCACTTTCCTCGGTTCCTTTCATCAACAGCAAGCTCATCAGGATTACAATGAAAATCGCAGGAAGGTTGATGATCCCGCCATCCCACGGACCCACCGTAAGCGCCGCGGGCAAGTGCACATCAAAGCCCTCGCAGAACTTGACTAAATACCGGCTCCAGCTGATACTGACCGTTGCAGCACCTACCGCATATTCCAATACAAGGTCCCAGCCGATGATCCAGGCGATAAATTCGCCCATGGTGGCGTAGGAGTAGGTGTAGGCGCTACCGGCAACCGGGATCATGGATGCGAATTCGGCATAGCAAAGACCGGCGAATGCACAGCCCAATGCCGCTACGATAAAGGAGATGGTGATAGCAGGGCCCGCCTGGTTGGCAGCGGCTCCGCCCGTAATGGAAAAAAGGCCCGCGCCGATGATCGCACCGATTCCCAGTGCCACCAGGCTTCCGGGGCCTAATGTGCGTTTCAGCTGGTTCCCTTCTCCGGTTGATTCATGTAACAGTTTTTCAAGTGGTTTCTTGATCCAGAGTTGACTTGCCATATATTAGGTTCGTTGTTGTAGAAATGATGTTCTGATAAAGCTATAAGAAAATTTGCTAACTACGTATAGACACCAAAGAAAAAGAGGGTAAGTACAATACTTACCCTCTTTTATTCTTTAATATTAAGCCTTAACTTTTTTGGTCGCAGCTGGCGCCGCAGCGTCTGCCGCTATTGCCGGTGCCGGCTCATTCTTCTTTGAACGTTGCAGCAGGTCGACCACGATAGGTGCTGCTACGAAGAGTGAAGAGTAAGTACCCACGATTACCCCAAGCAGCATACAGAAGGTAAATCCGCGAATAACGGCTCCACCAAAGATCATCAGAACGATCAATACAAGGATTACCGAGATACCGGTCACAGCCGTACGGCTCAAAGTACTGTTCAAGGCGTTGTTGATTACGGTCGACAGGCTTTGTCCGCGAGACTTTTCGTCGGCCAGGTAATCACGGATACGGTCATAAATTACAACGGTGTCGTTCATTGAGTAACCAATCATCGTCAAAATCGCACCGATGAACGCCTGATCGATATCGAGTGACCAGGGCAACCAGCCGTTGAACAAAGAGAAGATCGCAAGAATGATCACGACGTCATGACCAAGTGACATAACCGCACCGTAAGAGAATGCTACGCGTTTGAAACGGATAAGAATGTACACGAAGTTGGCTGCCAATGCAAGTAATACCGCGTAAACCGCGCTCCAAAGTGTGTCTTTCGCCATGGTAGGACCTACCTTGTTCGAGCTGACGATCTTGGCAGGGTTGTTGGCAATTTTCTTGGTAGCTTCCACGATCTTCGCTTCTGCTTTCTGGTCTGCTTCCGGAGTGGTATCCTCGATGAGGTAAGGTGTAGTGATTTTCACCTGATCCTGGCCTCCGAAAGTTTTCACCTCGGTAGTTGAGCCAAGTACTTCGTCCATATTGGTACGAAGCGCGTCAGCATCCACATTGTTTTCAAAACGAACCACATAAGAGCGGCCCCCTTTGAAGTCGATACCCAGTCCGAAGCCTTTGAAGATGAAAGAGCCTATACCAATGGCGATAATGATAGCCGAAATGATGTAGAAGCGACGGCGTTGCGACACGAAGTCGAAATGGTTATCCTGGAACCAGCCTTTGGTCAGGTTGGTGGCGAATGCGAAAGTCTTGCCGTTTTTGAGCTTTTGTTCGAGCAGGAGACGTGTAATAAAGATTGCGCTGAACAACGATGTCAGAAGACCCAGTACGAGGGTTGTTGCAAAACCAAGTACCAAACCTGTACCGAACGTATAAAGGATGATACCTGTCAACAGGGTCGTTACGTTGGAGTCGATAATGGCGGTCAAAGAATGCTTGAAACCGTCACGGATCGACTGTGCAAATGCTTTTCCGCTCGCCAGTTCGGCCTTGATACTTTCATAAATAAGTACGTTGGCATCCACAGCCATACCGATCGAGAGTACGATACCCGCAATACCCGAAAGCGTAAGTACCGCGCCCAGCGATGCCATTACACCCAACAGGAAGAAAAGGTTGATCAGCAATGCGATGTCCGCAATCCATCCGGCCTGGTTGTAATAAGCAATCATAAACACCAATACGATGACCAGACCTACTGCTGACGACAGTAATCCATCCTGAATAGCCTCTGCACCCAGCGAAGAACCCACAACGGCTTCCTCCACGATGTGTGTCGGAGCCGGCAGCTTACCGGCTTTCAGTACGTTGGACATATCCTTGGTCTCTTCCACAGTGAAGCTACCGGTGATGCTTGAGTTACCATTAGGAATTTCGCCCTGAACGGTTGGAGCGGTGTAAACAAGGTTATCGATGATGATCGCAACCGGACGGCCCACGCTGCGGGCAGTCAGTGAGCGCCATTTGCGGGCACCTTCGCCATTCATACGCATGGTCACCTCCGGACGGCCGCGGTCGTCGTAATCATGTGTTGCGTCTACGATCACATCACCTTCCATGGCAGCTTCTCCATTGCTTTTCTTGATAAAGTACAATGGAAGGATCATCTGGTTACCACCTGCTTCGGTTCCTTTGCGGTCCCACATGAAAACGAGGTCGGCAGGGAACAGCGAACGTACTTCGGGGCGGCGCAGGATTTCACTCGCACGGGCGGTGTCTTTCAGGTACACGCCCAGGCCTTGTGGCATAGGTACAAAAAGGCTGGTCAATGCAGCGCTTTGTGCCGCCAATGCAGCTGAGTCGGTTGCAGTAGAATCTGCTTTTTTCTCCAACTGAGCAGCCAGACCGCCATCTGTTGATTTTTTACTAGTATCGGTAGAAGCGGCAGCGGGTGAAGTACCAGCCGATGCGGCGGATTTCTTAGCCGCTTTTTCGATTTCAGCTTGCTGGGTCAGGTAACGGCCAAGGCCTTCCAGACCCGCGCCGAGTTCCTGTGTCAGGTATACTTCGGCAAATTCGAGTTTCGCAGCTCCCGAAAGCAGACGGCGTACACGCTCGGGATTGTCTACACCAGGAAGCTCCACCAAAACGCGGTTCTGGCCCGGGAGGCGCTGGATATTCGGGTTGGTCACACCGAATTTGTCGATACGGGCCTGTGTGATCTGGAATGCGCGGTCGATAGAACCGTCGATCTCCGTGTTCAGCATTTTGATCACATCCGCATCGGAAGAGTTGCTGTTGATTTTACCGCGGTTTGCGCTGGTCGCGAATACCGAAGCAAGGCTGGTATTAGGTGCAGCTTCCTTGTATGCTTTTACAAAACGGTTGATAAAAGAGCTGTTGCTGGCTGATTTATCTTCTCCCGCTTTTTTCAATGCATTCTGGAATGAAACGCTGCGTGCATTGCCGCCTGCCATTCCTTTCAGAATGTCGGCAGGAGCTACTTCGAGCACGACGTGCATACCACCCTGAAGGTCGAGACCCAGGTTCAGCTCGCGTTCCATTACTTCCTGCAGGGTATGTCCCAGGTATACATCCTCACGCCATAGTGAATCGATGTAGTGCTGTTTCTTGGTCATATCCACTTCTCCCTTCGCATCAGTGGCGTAGGCAACCGCCTTGCCCTTGATATTCCTCGATACGAAAGTGAATGAGAGGTAGTAGACACTAATAAGGGCAATCACGATGGTTAGCCCTATTACTCCATTCTTATTGCTCATTTTATTGAATGAAAAAATTAATTGAAATTCTTAAATCGAAATAGTTGAATGCCCGTGGATCAGGCAATAGGTATCACCCGGCTGTCAGTAAGGTTACTGATGAGAGCGTCAAGTGAAGCACACGCTGCGCCTTTCCGGCGCGCTAAGGAGCGTTGGTGACTATAAACCTGCCGAAAATCCGGTGAAAATAGGAGAACAGGAAAAATGATTCCCTGAATGCCGTACGCACAACCAGTTCATCGGCGATAAACTGCCAGGTAGGTTGTGGTAAGAAGTAAAAGTAGTGGGAGAAATCGAATGAAATCGCGGGTGTGATCACCGCATCCAGTGATAATGCAGCTATTTTAGGCTGTTGTGCGTCGTCAGACTGGGCTGAACCTCCGGCAAGTCCCTTGCTAAGCGCCTTACCGGTGGATGGACTGTCCGCATTCTTGTGATCCGACCATGACGTCGCTCCTGCTGCCATCAATAACATGACGGCTAGCATTAAGCTGATGGCCTGGTTAATCACTCGTACAGTCTTCACTATCAGATTCGGGATTTCAATTAAACCGCAAATTTTGGTTTAAAAAATTACAAACGCAAACTATTTTCTTGCGGACGCCCATCATTATTTTGATAATGAATTGTATTTCGTGGCCTTTTCTACGTAAACCACGTTTTGCCGGAGGCGGGTAATCAGATGATAATTAATAAAAATAATCGACGGAGAGCCGGCAGGCGCGGCTAACCTGCCAGGAGCGTGGCGTAGCCGAGCCTCGCATGGATAGCGTCATCCGCTGCAAGCCAGAGGCCGGAAGCGCCCTGCGGGAGAGTCAGGGAAATGGTGAAATCGTATTCTACAGGTAGAAACCAACCAAGCAGCCAGTGGACAAGGGTGTCAAATTCACTATTGTTGATGAGCATATCGAGGGACTCGGGGTCCGGGACTTCGATTTCGACGCTGATATCAGGCAAATAGCTGTCCAGCAACCCGCCGAGTAAAGTCCCGGAGCCCAGGAGCGAGTCACCGGGCCTGACCATCGATTCCAGCTGGTGCCTCGGTGCATCGACCATATGGATGGCAACGGGCAGCCGCAATGCTGCGGATATCACCTCTGACGCCGCAGAAAGATCGCCGCGGTGCTCGGACACGCGGGGCAGGATCGGGAGGAGCTGGACGAATGTGCCGGAGTCCATCGTATCCGGTGCCTGCCAGAATGCCCGCAGTTCCTGTAAAAGCCCCGAATCCTCCGCTAATTCCCAGGCATTGTGTTCCAGTCGGGTAAGGGCGACGAGATGGTAAAAGAACTCCTGCTCGAACGGGAGGAAGAATAACCTTGATCGCTGTTCTTTTTCGCGCTGGAGACGGATTTCGTCGATTCTTTTTTTTGTAGTGTTAATGTTGTTGGCTGAAGGCAGATGGAAAAGCTGCTCCGGTAAATGGTCATAGATACCGCTCCGGTTCGATTCGATCACACGCCCGTTGAAATTCCCGATTTCCAGGTCTTGGGTACCTGCAATGTCCTGGTGGCTGCGACGTTTGAAGTCGCCCAGCGGGCGGAGGAGGATCCGGTCCGCCGGTAACCCGCCATCGAGCCAGGAACTGGCGATAAATTCTGCCCTGAGATCGGCTTTTGGTTCCATCTTCTTGATTTTTAGTTCAATGTGATAACTTGGACCGGGTACATACCCGTGGACAGCTTGCTGACTTTCAACTGCAATATTTCGCATTCGCGGGTCCAATCAGTATTCATGGCAGCAGTGCTTGCGGGTGTAAGCCCGATCTGAATGCAGCGGACAAACCCTTGTCCGGCCATTTTGCCGGGCATAAAATGCGGCTTAACCTGAATTTTGCGGAGACGATTACCGAGTTCCGCGTTGCAGAAGGCCCGGATGTCTTCCAATGTAACAAGCCGGTTGCGCGTAACTACATTTTTCCGAAGTTCACGAACGTATTCCATTTCATCAGGTTTTGCTTTTCCCCCTGAGGCTCGTGTGAGTGTAATAATGTCCGAACCGCTGATCCCTGAGGCTGAATAGGATTGTAGCCTGGACCCGGCGGGAAGGCCATTGGCCTGCTCTGCCAGCGTACTCCAGTAGGTAATGAACAACACATCGGGATTTTTGTCCGACCGGACCACCAGAAACGGTTGCGCGGTGGTTTCACTGGCCTTTTTGACTCCCAGTTTTTGCTCTACCCTGGCCATGTTCTGTGCTATTTCGCGTAAAATGGATGCCAGAAAATCTTCGCCGATCGCAGTAAAGGCGGTGACCTCGTCCCGAAGCAGTTCCATCAACTGATAGAGGATAGCGCGGGCGTCCCGTTTGTCGAACCGGCCGATGCCTTGCTGGCGCAGTGTGTAAACACGCGGGGTCTCGCCGTCCTCCGTGTAAAGATTCTTTTCGGATGCGGTGTAAACCTGGTTTTTCTGATTGATAACCGTATGAATGCCCATGAATGCATCCGCAGCGGGCAGTGCAATGCCATTGAGGCCCGGTTGCAGGCGATAAGTAATCTTATTAAGCTGTTTGTTTTGAACAGGAAATGCATTCAATGTCACATGCATTTGTTCAAAACCCGCCTGCGGATATGCTGCGGGCCATTCGACCTTTATCCAGACCAGCGGCTTTTTAAGCGTCTGCAATGTGCGGGTATCGAATAAGTCTTCAAATTCGGGAGGATAGGGCTGCATTTTCAGGGTACCCTTGTCCCATGAATCGTCGCTGGTGATCCTGATGAAACTGTTGTCGTACAGCAATACCGCGTCATCGGCTTCCTCATTCCCCAGGCCGGCCTGGGAGGCGATTCTGTTGCCGTTTCCGTGCCATGAGGTCGCTTGCAGGAATTCCCGGTACTGATATTCCATTGGGTCGGCCATCCAGTCGAAATAGAAACGGAAGCCGTTCCAGGACGTGATGCCGGGGTCGGCTTCGATGCCGATCCACAGGCACTGGTGGTTTCCGGGAACGGGGTTGGCTTTGGCTGAGAGGGTCCGGGTGCCTTTTTCAATGGTGTATAGTCCTGATGGAGACGCGCAATGTGCTATGGCTGCATTGACAAGCGGATAACGCCCGATCGCAGAAAAATATACCTCGCTAGTCTCGCCTTTTCGGGGATTCAGGCGCTTGCCAACCAGCTGGTTGTCAGGATCGATCCAGCCCATCGCTTCCACAGGCCGCGCCTGGACGATTGCCGTTGCGGGTTGTGGACCGTTGTGACTTTCGGGAGAAAGGATGCCTGCGAGGCGGGTCATAAGCCTGAGTTCCGTGTGCTGAATCTCCTGGCCGACTTTCTCAAACTCCACCGAGCAGGCTTCTGCAAGCAGCTTCACCAGCGGGTCGAAATGGTCGGTGTGTGCGTCATCGATACCCCAGAGCTCGGCGCAGCGCTTCACCAGCCTGCGCGAAATGTTTTCTTTGCTATAATTCAATGCTTCCGGCATGTCATTCTATGGATAGCGGTGATATGAAAATGCGTTCAAAGAACAGGAATGGCTCATTGGTTCGCTTGATGGTCGCCTTGATCTCGATGCCGACGCGCTTTCGGACATAGTTATTGGTTTTTGTTAAAACCTCAAATTCCTCCATTTCAATGCGGATCTTCGGATTAGACAGTCGTCGTTCATACAGACCGACTGCCTCTTCCAGCGACTCGCGGATGAGGTCTTTCCATTTGATCTGGGATAAAACCGCGAAATCGTGATCCCACAGCGCACAGCCATAGCGGTTGTCAAAACGGTTCTCGTCGAAATGGGTCACCATCAGCAAATACAAATGCTGGTGTATGGCTTCTCTGTCGGGGCATTTAGGGTGCGTTTGCCCGGCTACTATCCGGTCCAGGGAAAGGGGCAGGGAATAGTTTTGATCTTCCATCCGGCGTTTAATAAATTGTGGTTGTATTAATGAAAGTCTGGCTTATTTTTGTCTGATCACCAACTTCCAAGCGTTCCGATGAAGCTTCCTCTTTTTAAAACTGTCAAGCAGCGCCTTCAGTTACTATATGCAGTGATCCTGATCGCCCTGTTGACTTTGGTAGGAAGCCTCGCATTCTGGATCGTCGATTACCGTGACGCCTATCCGATGTCGATGGCCTGCTTCCTGGTGTTAGGAATTCTTCATGTTTACCTGCTTTCTCAATGGTTTGATGTCCTTTTCGAAAACCGGTCGGCGCGGGCTATCGGATTTACATTGCTCCTCGTTTTGGGATCGGCACTGATGATCATTTTGCTCTATCACAAGCTATCTCAGGATCTGACCAAAGGGTTGGGAATGGCGACGGCGCTGGTCGGCTTTTTGTTCCCCGTTTTCGTGGCGCGGGTTTACCAGAACTACCTTGAAATCCCGCTTAAAGAATATAAGAAATGGTATTATCCTGTGGGACAGCCATTACCAGACATGGACCTGCTTGACCTTTCCAGAGTGCTTGTCATTCAGTTTGAATTTACCAAAACGGCCGGAGAGCCGGCATTTACGAATTTTCGGGCCAAGGCACCGCATGCGATGCTGTTTGGCGAGTTATTTTTCATTTTCCTGAATGACTACAACGACCGTAATCCGGGGAGCCCTATTGAATACCTTGCGCCAGACGGCGCGCCTTACGGGTGGCTTTTTTATAAAAAACTGCCCTGGTACAGGCGCCGTGTTTATATGGATCCGGATCTGACATTTCAGGCTAATCACGTGGTCGATAACGAGACCATTGTCGCTGTCAGGGCTTAGCTTGTTGCTATTGATAGTAAGAGGGCGGGGCTGATCCCGCCCTTTTTTGCGTTACCACCGGTTGGCATGCGGAGTGCCGAAAAGTTTGATTTCCCTGGCCGACAAAGTGAGCCCCGTGGTCATAGGCATGGAGCCCGTCTCGATGAAGCTCTCGGTATATTGCACACAGTACACGTCCGTTAACTCGAGTTCCTTCTGGGTTTGCTCTTCGTCTACATTTTTGAAGGTGATCTTGGCTGATGATTTCTTGCCATCCGGATCTACCATCCACTCCCAAAGCCCCTGGCTATCGCTGGCACTCGAAGAATCGACCTGGATATATACGGTGCCTCCATACACTTTGGAAGAAACACGGCCCTTATCGTCTATGGATTGTGACAAAGCGTAGCTGCACGAGATAACGGCAATTCCATCGCCCGAAGGGCCGCCGTCCCAGGTAAAGTAAGCGTCAAAACTTGAAGCTGGCATAGTTGTAAGTGTTTAAAAGTGAAATAATTGATTATGGATACATTTTAGTTAAGCATAATGGGGGTGCCTTTGATGATGGTGCTGCCGGTGCTTCTGAGTTCAGCAACACCATCTCCTTCCAGCGTGAGCTGCGCACCTTTGATATTGGCACTGGCCGTGCCCTCCGCCTGAAATTCGGCTCCGGCCTTGATTTTCGTGTCGATACCGCTTTCCACTTCGATATTCTGGTCGGCCTTGATCTTGATTTCACCGGCGTGCAGGTCAAACTTCCCGCCAGCACTGACCGTAATGTCCTCGGTGGCTTCGATAGTGAGTTCTTTGGATTTGACTTCGATCAGCCCGTTCTCGACGTGCAGCCTGACCTTGCCGTCATCCTTGAACGAAAATTCGATGAACGTATCGGTCTTGTTCCGGTTGCTGATCTGGATCTTGGCATCGCCGTCTTTGTCGATGAATATGAACATGTTGCCCGACCGGGTAGCAATTACCTTGATATCGTTGTTTTCGGTTGTGTACCGGATATCCTCTTCGGGTTTGGGGTAAAGGCTGGTCATGACAAAAGGATTTTCGGCCAGATTACCTTCATAGCCAATCATGACCATTGCACCAACCTCCGGAACGAAGTTGACGCCCCGCCCTGTGGCATTGTGAAGCGTGCCCACGCGCATCCATATCGATTCCTGATCCTGCTGCCGGGCCTGACCCCAGAGAAATTTGACCCGCACCCTTCCCAGTTCTTCATCATCGTCGTTGGCAATTACCTCCGCTTGCTCCGTTTCACCCAACGGGTTTCGGACACTGGGGTTATTGGGGGGATGCTGGGCGGATTCCGGTACAGCATTGAAGGAATTCTGATAGCTCCCGGCGGTATTGATTTCATGGCGGATGTGCACGACCCGGTACTTGCCAAAATTCTCCTCATAGGCCTCTCCACGGTCGTTGAGCCGCTGGCCCTTGACGGACAAAACTGTTCCGACACTGATCGTCGGGGTTTCTCCCGCACCTTTGAAATCGACCATGGACGTTACCCTGGCGGAGCGCTCCATTTTTGTCAGTTCATCCATTTCACTTTGTCCGCCCACAATTTCCGGTGCAGGGAGCAAAGAGGTCTGGGCAAACAGCGAGTCCGACTGCTGCAATGTGAACTCGCTCAGAGACGTCAGCCCATCCACGTTCTGTTGGCCGGATTGCCCGGTGAATGCTTCCGGAAGTGTGTAGTTGTATCCTTGAAAACTGAAAGCAGCGGGTTGCAGCTTCAAGGCGACATCGAAGTTCTGCAGTCCGTCGACGAGGAAGTCCACCTCCTGGGCATTACCACCGTTACCGAGCACGAGTTCACGTCCGTTGTAGTAGAACCATTCGCAGCAGCGGTCGGCTACCCGGCAGAGGAACTTGTAATTGCTCTCGTTATATTGGGTAAAGGGAACCTGCCTGCCGCCGTTTTCAGGGTTTAGCTGTTTTCGGAGCAAATTTTGTGGATAAGGTTGCAGTACCGTATTGAAAATGTCCTGTAAAGTGCCGCGCAGAAAGGATCGCCGCTGAACCGAATCTTCGAGCACAATGGTGGGGCTGTATCCTTTCAATACAAATGCGCTGCTCATATCGCTCAGGCTGCGGAGGCGGATTTCTGTCACAATGCCCTGGAAAACGAAGTCAAACGAATCGTCTCCCAGGCGGGGGCTGAAAGAGAAAGTGATTTTTTTGCCCATTACAGCTCGGTGTGACTGGTTGAAAAAATGTTCGCCCTGGTCTTCCAGCTGATCGAACGGCACCAGCAGTTCGAACCAGTGATGGTTAAAAAGATCCTGCTCGATCACCAGACCGAGATGCCGGGTGATTTGAGTACCGCCTTCGATTTCAATAGTAGTATTTACCTGCCGTGCCATTCAACTGTTGATTTCGACCTGACCAATCTTGACTTTTTTGGGTAAAAGCACCAATTCATACACCAATGCCAGACTGCTATCGCGCAGGAAATAGTCTTTTCCCCGATGTTGCGGCAAATAGCCCTTGGTGTCCGGCACATGTGCGAGCCTGTTTCCCCGGATTGTCGATTGCCTGGCCCTGAAAGATTCTCTGAACCCGACGCAATACGCGTCTTCGAACTCCATTTTACGCAGTAGCTGCGAGTCATTGTCGTATTTGAATTCCACCTGTCCGCTGAGCTGCCTGTCATTTTTGAATGCCCAGTCATAAAGCAATGCAAAGTCGTCGTTCTGGGTAGGACTGACGGTCATGCGGATCAGCCGCGCTTTGGGCGAATCCGTGGGGCTGCCTCTTTCGTCGGCATTGCGGTTGCATCCATATGCCATTTTTTTGACGATGAATTCCTTTCCGTCGAGCGTCAAATGCGCCTCTACCCCGATCGTGGCGTCCTGATCTGCCATGTTCTAAAAATTTTCCAGTTTAGCTTCGTTGATTTCCACGCTGGCAGCCGTTACCGTGATGCAGGTGATAAAGTTCTGGAGGCGGTTGGTAAGTGCCTTATCCAGGTCGTCGGTACCGTCGTCGAACATTTCTACAAACTCAATGCACAGGGCATCCTTGAAACTCAATGTCTTGAATGAACCATTTTCCCCAAACTGTTCGGCTGTAAGGTCATATTTCTGCGACGGCTTATTGGCCCATTCAATCAGAAAGTCATCAAGCACCATTTCCAACTCCAGATACAAATGGGCCCATTGGATCGGCGACGTGATAGACATCGCATCGTCTACGGTCTGATGCAGCTCAAACTGCATGAACATGACATTGTACTCATGTTCCCCGTCGATTTTGAGCGTGGTGGTGAAGGGCATCGGTACTAATAATGATTGAATGAATTTCGAATGACTGAATGACTGAATGATTGAATGAATGAATTTTGAATGACCGAATGAGTGATTGAGTGAATGTATTTTCAATCAATGCGGTGGAATCATGAAAAGCAACCGGAGGTATTCACTCATTCACTCATTCACTCATTCACTCATTCGGTCATTCAATCATTCAATCATTCAAAATTATCACTGCTGCGCGTACTCTGCCGCCCAGGCAGCGGCGTCGAGGTCGTCGCCTTTCTGGCCGGTGAGGGCGATCATGAAGTTTTTGGCAGGAAAATAGGGTACCATGTGGATATCGAGATATACTTTGTCCTTTTGGTTTTTGTCCTGTTCAAAACGCATGACGCTGAACTTCTCGATGAGCTTCCCGGGGCCGGTTACGCTGTCCAAAAACTTGATAATCTGCTTTTTGAGATCGTTTTTGGTGTTGTAATCGAAGTTTTCAAAGGCCCGCCGGTTAAGAAAGTCGATCAGTACTTTGGTAATGTAGTCGAACACCCGCACCACCGAGTAGGTCTGCAAGCCTACATTGTCACCGTTGAAAAGCGTTTTAGCGGAGAATGCCATCACTTTGCTGTATTCATTGACCATCGGGATCAGCCCCATTTTTTCCAGATCAGCGATCTCTGACTTTTTCAGAGGAAACCGCACTCCGTCGACCTCGCTGAGCGTACCGTGCTTTTTACCGGCGGCAACCTGCGACATCAGTGTTTTGTAGACATTACCGGCCAAAGCCGTCGATGGTGGTATGTAAAGATCTTCTTCTTCACCGAGATCATCGTGCTTAGCCCTGCCTACGAGCCAGTTGCAGGTCATCATCACGTTGGATAAATGTGCGGCACCTCCGGTGAGATTAGCCGACTCGAAAAGCTCCATTACGTCCTCAAGGGCGTCAAGGTGCATGAAGTCGGTGACGAGCATGACCTTGTTTTTGTAAGCCATTTTCGCCCATTTGTCTACCACCTTGCCTGAGCCCAGGTATCCGGGCACATTGAGAATGGAGTAATTTTCGCGAAGGTCGAGGCGGTCGTATTTTGCTGCCAGTTCTTCTCCTACGGCGTCGATAAACGTGGTGACGTCCAGGTCCTGCAATTGGTCTGGGGCTGCATTCAGGAAGGAAACATTCTTAACCTTGTCCTGTTCGGTGTTTTTGAAAAACATCGCCACCGAGCGATAGGATTGTTCCAAAGGCCTGATCTGTTCTACGGCTTTGCCCAGATTTTCTTTCAACAGTTCAAATGCGGAATCGGCCTGCTTCTGTCCCATTTCGATCATGTCGGGTACGGTTTCAGCGCTGCCCAGCAGTTCCGACCACAATTCCAGCCGTTTTTTTAGTTGCTGACGTTCCTTCTTTTTGTCAGCTTCGGTAAGGAATATCTTTTTCCGGGCCTTTTTTTCCGGATTTATGTTCGCGGCGCCTTCGATGATGGTTTCCACCAGATCGTAACTGCCGTATTTGGCAAGAAGCGGCAGACCGGTTTCCAGCGGTACAGCTACGCGTTCGCGGAATGGGGCGGCTTCTTGGGTTGTTTTGGTATCGTCTGCCATTTTAATGAGTGAATGAGTGAATGTGACAATGAGTGAATGAGTGGATGGGTGAGTGGATGGGTGAGTGAGTGAGTGAGTGAGTGAGTGAGTGAGTGAGTGAGTGAGTGAATGGCTGAATTGTGATAGTTGATAACGAAATGAATCAATTGATTCCCGACTGAATAACTTCTTGATTAATAAGCATTCACTCATCGACTCATTGACTCATTCACTCATTAATCTACCCCGCCTCTTCCAATTCGTTGATCAGCGTTTGAAATACGCCTAGCAATGCCGCTTTGGCTTCGGGCTTTTCCAGTGCTGCTTTCAGGATTTTGTTTACTTTCAGATGCCTTACCACCTGTTGATAAGCTTCGTTGCGGGCGTCGAGGTCTTGCAGGAACGCGCTCTGTGCGATAATGCCTTTCTTTCCAAAATCACCCAGATTTTTGAACCGCAGGTTTTCATTGATAAAGCTGCCGTCCGATGTGATGAATTCGACCTCGGCTTCGGGTTGATAGTGGGCGAAAACTTCTTCCGTCGTTTTGAGGTCATAAACGATCTCCGGCCGCGGGGACGGATCACCCGTCAGCTGCGTGGCAAAAAGGGTGCGGTTTTGAGGAATATCAGCAATCCCTTCACTGGATTGGTCAATCTTGCGTTCATTACCGCCTATTCCGTAGTTGAACATAGTTGTATAGGATTAATAGTAAATACTGTTGTTGCTAACCGATCAAAACTGTGGGGCAACCGGCTACGATACTGCCGCCATGTGCCGTACTGTCGCCCATTCGGGCTGCTGGTTTGCCGCCGATGAGCACCGTAGTAGAACCCATGGCAATGGCGTCGGGCGGGCCTGTGCACACACACATGTCTCCGGCACAGGCGGCCGGCTGCCCACCTATGAGTACAGTGGGGGTACCTGGGGGCAGCACGGGCCCACCTACGTGAGGTACTGGCGGCGTGCCCGGGGTTACCATCGGGCATACATGCATATCGCCTATTCTTGCTGCGGGTTGGGACATGGTTTTTGAGCTTTCGGCTGTCGGCATTCGGCTTTCAGCACGGGTACATTTGATTGCCTGGAATTTGCTATTTCGCTTTTTTGAAGTCGAAAATTGAAGTGAGTGATACCCCCAGCCCTACGGCCATGGCGCCTACCGACACGTAAATGCCCGGTTTGGCATAGCTGGTCAAACCTTCGGGATTGTCTATTCGCTTCTTGTAGTCTTTATAGTCCTTATTAAGCATGCTGTATGTCACGGCTCCGAACGCGAGCGCTGCCACGCCGGCACCGAGTTTGATCGCTCCCCATTTGCGGGCATTCTGTATGGCCGCCTGGTTGGGCTTGTTCAGCTCTTTAAATACCCGCTCTCCTTCCTTGGTGTCTTCGGGCGAAGCGACGGGCTTGCGGTCAGAAGCCTTGCTTACGACCGGTTCTTTTTTGCGCTGAAGTGAGTCGTAGGTCGCCGACGGTTTCGGACTGACAGGAACCGATTTCGCAATGTCGGACGAGTTGAATGCGATGCGGGTCAGGTACACGATCCAGTCGTTGCCTGACTTGTCGGCTCTCAGTTCGGCTACACGGGCAATCGGCTGATAAGGCGTGTTGTCCTTATTGCTTTTTCCTTTGAAATGCTGGGTATAAAACACTTTTACAAATGGGTACTTATCCACTTTCACATCCGACACCACCAGATTTGTGAATTCAATGGTATTCGTTTCTGACTTGGTATAAAACAGGTCGAAGTTGCTGAGATACTTTTCAATGGGTGTATCCAGACCCGGGGCACTGGCTTTGTGCCTGGGATCTATGTCGTCCTCCACGATCACACCGTCGTTGATGAAGATCTGGTCGTTGCTGGGCATGTAGCTGTTCATCATCAGGTACCGCCGCTCGTAGTTGCTCAGATCTTCATTGGCGATCGCATTCAGCAGATCACTGAGCCCTTTCACCCGTTCGCGTGCCAGCACCCTTATCTCGTCCGCATCTCTGCGGGGGATTGGCTGCGCTTGCGCCTGTGCCTGGTGTGCGGCAAGCCCGGTACCAGCTGCCAGCAAGGCTAACCACCATTTGAGATTTGTAAACTTTTTCATTCCCGTTACCATGTTTTCAATTGCTTTTTTGCTCTAAATCAATGATCTGTACTTCCACGCGCCGGTTCATGCGCCGGTTTTCCTCGCTGTCGTTGGGGCGTACCGGGAATTTGCTGCCGACACCTTCCGCTGCGATCAGTCTTTCCGGAACACCTTTTCCGATCAGATATCGGGAAATCACCCGCACGCGGTATTCGGATAATGTGAGGTTGAGATCCGGGTTACCCACATTGTCGGTATGGCCGGTAATACGCAACCCTTTGCTTTTGTTTTCAATGATGTAAGCAGCCACGGAGTCCAGATAGCTTCTCGATTGAGCAGGTAGTTTATAGTCGCTCCTCGGGAAATAGAGGGTTTTGCCGGTGGCCGTAAATCCTCTTATCACGGGAATGGCGGCGGGTGTTGTTACGATTGTCGTCCGGTCGGGGATACGGAGTGTTTTGAATGTAATCCCCTCTCTCAGTGAAGCCGTTGCGGTGACGAATTCCGGCTGGTCGGGTGCAGGAACGATACCGAATTTGTAGCTTCTGCCCGGCGCGAGTTCTGCAAAATAATGACCGTCATTGATCCTGTTCACTTCTATTTCCGACTGGCCGTCTGCCCATAACCTGCATAATGCGCCCGGCCTGGCATTGAGTATGTTAAGGGATAGTATCGTCCGCTGACGATTGAGCTTGATCAGGTAGGTACGCGGTTCCTGGTCTGTCTTGTCCAGAATCAGGTTGCCATTATAGGCCTGGTAGCCGGCAGATTTCACTTCGACGGCCACAATGTCTTTTTCCGTGAATACAATTTCAGCTGTCGGCCTGGATGAAGTGAGTCCGAAGCAGTCCTTTTTTTGCTTTTGAGTATAATAAAGGCAAATTTCAGCGGGAAGGGATTGATTCGACACCGCATCCTTTACCTCGATCCTTCTGATAATCGAAGTCACTGCTTTCAGCGAGTCTTTTAATTCGAAATGCTTCTGTTCGGATTGGGCGTAGGGTTCGTCGCTCGTTTGCTTGCCCAATGGCATCATTGTCAGCGAAATGAAGAATGTACCTTCCGTTTTTCCTTCCGTGTTGACCGGTATATGCAATGTCTGGAACTGCGGGGATTCAATGGTCAGTTCGATCGCATTGCAGGGCATTTCGACGTTGAAGAGCCCGAGGCTGTCGGATTTGCCGAGCCGCTGCTTACCCTGGTCGGTTTTGGCGGACAGGCTGGCGGCCAGCGGCGACGATCCTGCGATGTCGGTGATCCTGCCGGCCAGAAAGCCACATTGCGCGTAGAGTGACGTGATCGTCACCTCAAACAGCAGCAGGATGATGTAGAGCCGGTTTTTCATTGTCCCTCATTGGTTTCGATCCCTATATTGCCCAGTAAAACCTCCCAGTTGACCGTATCCTTTCCGTCAATGGTTTTCTGATACGATTCCAGTTTCACGCGAATGTTCTTTTTAGTGATATCGCCGTATGCCACCTTCCCATTGGCGGCGTAGCCCTCAAAGACCTGCTGCCCTGCTATAATCCCGTAGTAATTCCCGTCGGCTTCCTGTTTGAGTTCGCTCACGTATTTGACCTCGTTCCAGGTAATGTTGATCTTCGCATAGGGAAGCAGTTTCAACCGGTTGAGGTATTCCTTGACCGGATATTTCCTTACACCTTTGGCGGAGCTTACCGCCACGGTTGCCTGGGGCTCGAACAGGCTCAGTGCTTGCTGAACGGCCTTGTTTTTCTCTTCTGACTTCTGCGTTTTATCACCGATTATGCGGAGGTAGGATGTGAATTCATCGACCCGCCGGATTCCTTTCGCACTGTATTCTTTGTATTCCGTATCTGTCAGGAATGGCTTGGCCTGTTCCTTGGAAGCAGGGGGCGGGTCTTTTTTTACTGTGGTGGCGTTCTGCGGTTTATCCTGCTCTTTTCTGATGATCTCTCTTTCCTTCTTTTCGATTTCCTTGTGTGCCAGCGCCAGCAAGGGAGCCACATCCACCACGTCCCGAAGGATTTCATGGCGGCCGTCGCGGTAAATAACTGTCGCGACTTCTTCCTTATTGATGGATGCTGCATTCCCTTCGGCAGTCAGATAATTGATCACTTCGTCACTTTCATATGAAATGTTACCGGTAATCACAGTGAGCGGAACGCTCTTGATGATCATATCCTGACTGACATTCCGCGGAGGTGCCTTGTAAAATGCTTCGATCTGGGATTGGGCTTTGTTGGCGCTTTCATTGAGTTCGGAAATGACCATAAACTGCCCGCTGGACGAAAATACGACCAAAAAACGCTTCCTGTGATAGATTCTAGGGATGCCGTCGGACGCGATCCATTCGAGCTTGCTGTCCATGGCACGGCTGAGTTTCGCCTGGACGGGGTTGCCATTATCCAGCCAGATCCGGTCCTGCGCAAGTGCCTCGACCGCTAAGAGTGCCAGCAAAAATGTATAGAGCTTTATCATAATGCCTCGTTAATTATCATAAGCGATCAGGCTCATGGTGATGTCGTTACCGGAAATCGCTTCAATACGCCATTTACCATATCTACCCTCACTGGTTTTGAATGCGATCACATTGTTGGTCGTTTGCGTGTTGATCAGGTAGGAGATAGTGGCGGTGGTGTAATCCGTAATGCGCACCAGGTCCAGGTAAGCGAGCTTGCTGTATTCCGCCACGCCCATGTTTTTGAACTGAATTTTGCCAACCGGAGCGATCTCGACCACTGTGCCGCGCCCGGAAAGCGTAAACCAGCTTACAGACACGTCCGTTTTTGAATCGCCCGCCGTAACGACACGCCCCGCATCCAGATCATATGCTAATGTTCCGTTTGTAGTGGTTATCTTCTCCGAGGTGCGGGTGGCTGCGACAGTAGGGAGTACAGTAGTTTTAATGTTTACGATTTCACTGTATGCGATTCCGCCTCCTTCATTGCGTGCATACAATGCGATGTAATACTGGGTGTCGGTCAGAAGTCCGCTTATTTTCTGATTTTGGATAGAAACCGGGGTTTGGTTTGGTTTCTCTCCCAGTTTCAGGACGCTGCTGGTTTCAATGCCCAACGTCGGAGAGGTTCCGTAGACCAGACCGTATTCGAGAATCATACCACTTTTCTTCTGCTGCCGGTCGTTCTTGCTGTCAGGATCCTGTATCACCCCGCTCACCGTGATCTCGCTGCGTTTTACGTCCACGATTTCCGGTTTAGAAAAAGCGGGCGGGAGCGGATCCACTGCGGTAAACATGCTGCACGAGTAAAAATGCATTGCCGGAAGTAATACCAAACATCTGATGAGCCAGTTTTTCATAGGGTTTTCCCTTAATTGTTTAACCTTACGCAAGTGTATATACGTTATTGTTTGTCGTAGGTAAGAATGGTTACTTCCATATCACCACCATTGGCCGAACCCGCCGGACGGTCTTCTCCGTGCGCATCGATGATCATCTTACCATACCGGCCCTGGTTGGTCACGAAGGCAAGCACGGTTCCGTTTACCAACTGATTGGCCTTGGTATCGGTATAGCTGCCATTAATGAAATTCGCGGACAGGTTGGCGCGGGTGAGATCTGTATATCTGACCTGGTCAAAATTCACCTTACCCAGCACTGCAAACTTTGCCCCGTTCTTAGGATAAATGCCGGGTTTGTCATTATAGGGGTACCACCACATGTCGTCAGATCCGTTTTGAGATATCAGTTGTCCCAGATCCAGGTCGTAAGGATTGGAATACGACATCGTAAATGATTTTTTAGGTGTAAAAACAGACGGTTCGCCCAGATTGAATGCCGTGACGTCGTCGCTGTAAATAATCCCTCCCAATGTAATGGCAAATGCCCGCGCATAGTAGGTGGTGCCGGCAACGAGTCCGCTCAGGTTGGCAGTAAAGCTACCTTTTACCGCTTTCTGGCCGATTTCCGAACGATTATCCTTTGTGGTGGGTGTGGTGTTGGTGGATGAATAGCAAACTCCGAAAGAAGAAATGGATGCATTACCCAGCGACAAAATGTTGACCACAATATCGGCAGAGGCTTTTGATGTAGTAGTTACTTTGCCAAGCGTTAGTTCTGCAAAAACATAATCATCGGTCTTGAACGTCGCGACCGGTCCGTATCCCACGCCTCCGCCCTGGTTCTTGGCGTAAACCCGAACGTAATAGGTAGTGAGCACAGTAAGCCGACTGATTTCTCTTTCAAATTCAAATGGCGTGGCGGGATTGTCTTCCCCGACCTTAATGGCGGTTCCTCCTTCCAGGGTTGGCAGGTTCTGAGTAGCGTAGACGAAGCCGTATTCGAGGATTTTACCGCTTTTTTTCTCTTGCCGGCTGTTTTTAGGATCGAGATTGTCGATTTTTCCTCTTACTACTGCTCCCGATGTCCAAACCTGCATTACACTCACCTCGGAGACCGCGGGTGTCAGCGGATCTACCGGAGCGAACATGTTGCATGCGCCCAACAGGAGGGGAAGACCCATTATGAGAAAAAAACTGATTAACCTTTGCATTGCTTGAATGGCTAGATGCTGCGATTTACATTCTTAATAGCTCAGGAAGCGGCCGGTGTGGTCGGCTGCCAGTCGTTGTCCCAGTATTCGATCAGCTGCGGGGTTGCTACCCGCCCGCGAAAAGTGACGGTGCTGTCGTAATGTGTTTGCGGGATCAGGTGTGTACGCAGGCGTGTGATCCAGGGCTGGGCGTGACGGCCGGTCAGGAGGCCGCCCATGCCCATCTGATTTTCACGCTCTTCCAGCGTGACACCGTAATGGGTATCGCTGTTGCCCGCTCCTCTGACATGGTCAAGACCCAGGGTATGCCCAAACTCATGGTTGATAGTAGTTTGTAAGAAGTCGACGCTATGCATTGCGGCACCTACCCGGGTTTGGCGGTTGTTCCAATGCGATTCGAGATCCAGATGCGTAAAAAGTCCGGACCGATTTTGCTCCTCCACATAAGAGCGGAATGTGGTTTCCCTTGGATGGATAATGCGGAATGTCTGATGGGCTTGGGCCGCACTTTCGACCAATTGGATGGACAGGCCGCATTGAATGGTCGCGCTGTTTGGAGCAGCCGTTCGCCGTGGTACATACCAGGCCTTATTGGGATCGAGGATGAACTTATCGCTCCAGTGCCGTTGTACGACCTCCACAAACCTTCTTTTATATGCTTCCCATTCCTGGTCGGGCCAGGGATCCAGATGGAATGTGCCATACAGATCGTGCAGCCTGCCGTTTCCGGTCGCGTAGGTATCTGGCCTGAAAAACCGGGTGGTAGGTTCCACACGGACCAGGTGGACCTTGAATTGTAGCGCCATTGCGAACGTCGTGTCGTCGATAGGGAGCAGGCAGGAGTCCCAGCGCCTTGCGTTTCTGAAAAGGTGAATGTGCATCATGTTTCATTTTGAGGTACAAGCCGTTTCAAACGGTATACCAGGATGGAAAACTCTTTACCATTCGCTTGGGTCAGGTGGTTTGCCGGGGCTGAGGCCGGTAATACCACATTTGCCCAGAGACCGTCACACCGCCGCCCGATATCGCACCGGTTTGCAGGTACAGGCGGTTCCGCTGTACATTTCTGCTGCCACCGACATTGCATTCAAAAACATCCACTACACCGGCACTGACGACCGCCGCCACAATGGCGGTGTGATGCGGACGCGATTCCTCGTTCCAGGAGCCATCCGAGCGGTTGAAACGGTAGGTGTAGTTCCGGAACTGTATGATATCCCCGGTTTCCAGACTTCCCATGGCAACGGCTTCACCCCATACATAATTTGCATCGGCACCGATGCGGCCCATGATCTCCGTGGATGTTCTGGCACCTGCATTCTGCAATGCGCGTTCAGCCAGGGTCCAGCATTCCCCGTTACCTACCTGACTGCCCATGTTTGTTTCGGCAAATTGCGCCACTGTATTACCTAATGCACTCATTTTGATGTCGGAAGGTGTGGATAGTAATTTAGCTTTACATTATTCAAGTACTTCCTCGGCCTGGTGCACGTCCCAGCGGACATCACCGTCAGGCCCTGTACTAAGCATGATCACCGAGCTTTTTGCGACCTCTCCTGAAATGATCATTCTGCTGATGGGTCGCCGTAGCAGGTTTCTGATGACTCCCTTCAACGGCCTTACGCCATATCTCGGCGTGAAGCCCTGCATGGCAATGCTTTTTCGTGCCTCGGGCGTCAGATTCAACGTTATGCCTTGCTTCTGAAGCAAGTCGGTGAGGCTGCGTAAGTGGATGTCGAAGATCTTGACGACATTATCCTCCGAAATGGGTGCAAAGGGTACGATCTCCGTGAGGCGCGCCAGGAATTCGGGACGGAAGTATTTGGCCATGATTTCCATCAGATCGGATGACTGCGGCGAACCACCTTTATTGAATTCCTGTACGATATGTTCCTGGCCGATGTTGGACGTGAAAAGTATCACCGCATTGGAAAAATCTCCTTCCTTTCCCAGCCGATCGTGCAGCTTACCTTCGTCGAGGATCTGTAAAAAAAGATCGAAAACGGATGGGTGTGCTTTTTCTATTTCGTCGAAAAGTACGACTGAGTAAGGTTTCTGGCGGATCTTGTTGACCAACAAGCCTCCCTCTTCATACCCTACATATCCCGGAGGGGCGCCGTACAGCAATGCAGCCGAGTGCTCTTCCTTGAATTCAGACATATCAAACCGGATCAGAAAGGACTCGTCGTTGAACAGGAAATCGGCCAGCGCCTTTGCAATCTCTGTTTTCCCGGTTCCCGTTGGTCCTAATAAAAAGAAAGAACCAATGGGCTGTCCAGCCTTGATGAGCCCCGAACGGGATTCCAGGATGGCTTCACTCAATGCTTTCACCGCCTGATCCTGTCCTACCACTCTTTTCTTTAACACTTCATCGATCCCCAGCAACTTATCGCGTTCGGAGCTTTGCAGCTTGCCGAGTGGAATGCCCGTTTTATGGGATATGATCGCGGCTACTTCGTTTTTGCTAATGGAGTCAGAGCGCTGGATTGCCAGTTGCTTGAGCGCATTCAGCCTGGCGGTCAGCTGGCCGTGCATGCCTTCCGGTGTTTCCAGCTCGGAATCATCATTTTGATCAAGTCTTCCGGTAAGCAGGGGACTGAGGCGGTTGGGAAGTTGCT
The DNA here is from genome assembly GCF_946482605.1 of uncultured Dyadobacter sp. The sequence continues at coordinate 24,932 of NZ_CAMLSE010000008.1, forward strand.
TTGCAAACCACCGGAGTTCATGAATGCGTTCGCTTTCGTCCACGGCCATCAATGCATCCAGATCGGCCTGCAATGTGTTTAATTCGTTTTCGGAAACCTCGTCCATGAGTCGCATTGCGGCCATGGTGCGATCCAGCAAATCCAGGGCCACATCGGGCAGCCTGCGCTCCTTCATGTACCTTTTTGCCAGTTTTACGGCTTCGACGGTAGTACCTTCTGCTACTTTCAAGCCGTGGTGCGCCTCGTAGGCAGGCAGCATGTATTCGATCATCCGGGTGGCCGTCGCTTCATCAGGCTCTTCCACATGCAGGATTTCGAACCGGCGGGAAAAAGCTTCATCCTTTTCAATGTATTTCCGGTATTCTTCCGGCGTTGTGGCGCCGATCAATGTGAGTTCGCCCCGTGCTAGCTCCGGTTTTAGCAATTGTGCCACGCCTGCACCGACCGACCCTTTCGGATCCAACAGCATATGGATTTCATCGATGAAGAGAATCGCTTTGTCAAACCCCTTGATCTCATTCAAAATGCCTTTCAGCCGCTCTTCTATTTCACCTTTATAGGACGCTCCGGCTACCAGGGCTCCGGTGTCCAGTTCGAGTAACCGGGCATTGTGAAGGAGTTGGGGTACTTTTTTTTCGGCAATCAGTTTGGAAAACCCTTCTACCAATGCCGACTTGCCGACGCCGGGCTCGCCGGTCAGGATCATATTAGGCTTGCTGCGCCTGCCCAGAATTTCCGCCATCTGACGGATTTCCCGGTCACGGCCAATAATAGCGTCAATTTTCCCCTCGATAGCTCTCTGGGTTTTATCGGAGGTATATTTTTCAAGAAAGCTGTTGCCGGTTGCCGTCGTGCCTGGTTTGAGCGCAGGTTTGGCAGTAGTGGTGTCGTTGGTTTCACCTGATGAGGTGCCGGGCTGGGTTTGCATGGCCAACGCCTCTTTCTGGGTAATGGGCAGCGATTTCAGCTGGTCGGCAGAGAAAGCGACACCGGGCTTCAGAATAGCTGCGAGTGCGCACAGTGGATTGGTATCGACGTTGAGTTGCAGCGCGATGAGGTCGGCAAGCTCCAATGCGGCAATGGCCTGGTTGTCGGCGGAAGGCATTTCCGGTACCCGTACGGACTTGGGGCTTTCTTCGAGACGGACCTCTGCCCAGTCTCGGAGATACGGCAGATCTTTGCCGGCCATCACAAGCTCCGAGGCAAGTCCAACGTCGTTGTGCAGTAACCCCATCAGCAAATGGGCAGGTCCGTACCGTTCCTGACGGTATTCGCGCGCCAGCGACTGTGCGATCGTGATCGCGTATCTGAGTGCTTCGGTTTGCATGGGATGGATAAATAAGGATGGATTATTTCAAATCAACTTTGCCGCCAGGACGGTTCTAGGGCTGGTTTTTCTGTAAAGCGAGCAGCCGCTCCGTTGTTTTGGCCTTCATTTCCTTATTGGCGGTTGAAATCTGCAATCCGTCAAAAATTTGCTTGGCCTGGTCATAGTAAACTTTCCGGTCATTTTTTCGAAGGTTCCCCTGTGTCAACAACTGGTAATAGCCTTCTGCCTCGGAATACCTGAGCCACTCCCGATAGGTGACTGCGGTACCGCTTCTGGCGGCGAGGCATTCATCCAGCTGCCTTTGAATGGCGGCTACATCGCTACTTCCTGACTTGGATGCCCGGCAATTGTCCAGGTCACGTTGCATGGTGGCGAGTTTTGCCTGCAATTCTTTGTCAGCTCCTCCACCGCCACCTCCTCCTCCGCCACCCCCGCCACTCGCGGCGGCTGCCAGAAGCTGGCGCTCCATTCCTTTGATTTCCAGATCTTTCATGTTGATCTGGTTCCTTAAATCGTTCACTACCTGCATATCGATACCCTTGCTATCCAATGTCCGACGAAGCTCACCGATCGTCTGGCGGTAGGTTACCAGTGCCTCTGTTAGTTTGGCTATGCCGGTCGACAGTCTTTTGTTTTGCTCATGGACCGCGCTGGCTGCCAGGTTATTGAAATGACTCATGATACTGTTGATCCGGCTTTCAATGTCAACCAGCTGTGTTCGGGCGGTTGCCTTGGCCATTTCATCCGTTGCGCTGCTGTACAACCCATCCAACTGAATCAGTTTCCGGGAAATCTGACTGAGCGTGTCGGTGTCGATCAGCATGGGTTTTTGCTCTTCCACGATCTCCTTGTACCGTTTTGCTTCCGATGCTGCTACCGAATCGGGTATGCGCAGCAGCAGGAATACACCCGCGATGGGGAAAGTGAGAGAGAGTACGTACATGCCTACGAACCTTCCGATCGCTGATTTTCGCTGATTTTTATTGACTGGTTCCATTGCTTTTGCTTGTATGTCCCGGGGTTGAAACTCCGGGTTATAGGGGGCTCCATCGGGATTTTGCTTTTTCGGGCTGAACGGGTGGTTCGTGAACGGGACTTTCTATGATGAATACCTGTTGTCCTTTACGTTTGCCTATGAATTCGAGCTGGCTCAGTTTCAGGAACAGCGCCGCCCACATGTTGTAAAAGCTGTCGATCGTACGGAGGCAGGGCAGCACCTCATTGTGATCATAGGTTACCTGAATGACCGATAGTAGTTGTTTTTCGATACTACCCGGCGAATCATCCGCCCACTCACCCAGGTACCCCAGTAATTCTTCCTTTTCACGGTCCGTCAGACACTCCATTGCAACGCGGATACTCTGTGCAACCTGAATCATGGCAACGACCATATGGATGGGTGGTTCCGCCGGAACAAGTCGCTGAAACCCGATATTCACCATAGTCAACACGCTGACTAATCGTTCTACCAGCATCTGCACACTATCTGAGAGGGTGTTCTTCTGGCTCTTTGTTTTAATCTTTTGTAAAATCCTGAAAGAATACAACTCGACGTCATTCAGGCAGTTGATCCATTTCCCATGCCATTCCCGCAATCCCTTGTGACTCTTTACCGAGCGGCAGGCGGGAATAAAGTCGTGCATGACCCTTAGTTCAGAATTGTTATACCCCAGTTTGCCAACCACCAGGCCTGGTCCGTTCCATTGCGCTGTGTTGAGAACTTCCGAAGGTACCAGGCTGATCCTGTACGACGGCAGGGTATAGGGATGCCGGATCGGAATCTCTGATTCGGAAGGAGTTCCTACCTGCTGCCTTTCGAACAAGCCCACACTGATGACGATGTATATTTCGATGTTTTGTGTCATCGGTAACCGGTATTGTTCCAGAATGCCGGCCAGGGATGTGTCCAATCTCAATGCATCTGCTTCCTCTATTTCTATCAAACTTCCGTCCGGAGCGATACCGCGGCAGCGATCTACCTGGATCCGGATCTGATGCCCTGCATCGCCGAGGACTTGCATCGTCAGCGGATCAGCAGCGTTCTCTGGCAGCAGCAACCCGTAGTTCAGCGGTGTCAGTAGCGCGGCTTGCGCCCGACGAAGCTGGTCGGTATGGTAATGGTCTGTTTCGATAAAGTGCTGCCGTGAGATTTTCATCCCATCCACCCAGTTCACAGCCATGCGGCGGATATCAGTCATACCAGTGGAATTACAAGTGTTACATTTTCATGGCTGCCTTTACCAGCCCTATCACCGAACGTACACCGAACTTTCTGAACAAACTTCTGCGGTAAGCCTCCACTGTCGAAAGACTCACGTGGAGCCTTTCGGCGATCTCTTTGGAGCTCATTTCATCCATGATCAGATCCAGGATTTCCTTTTCGCGCTTTGTCAGTTCCATAATTAAAACACTTAGACAAAGGTGTCCCGGCGCAAGCGCTAATTCAATCGGCAGATACCCTGAATTTTAGAGATTTTTACCCTGATTTTACTAATGGTTTTGAGGGGATGTTCTAGGGGTTTCCCATGATCTAAAACGTGGAGAAACTACACTACGCCCATTCGGACGGCAATTTTCGTAAGGCCTACCGAGTTTTTCACACCCAATTTTTGAAACAGGTTGCGGCGATGTGTTTCGACGGTCTTGTCACTGATGCACAGCTCGCTGGCGATGCGGTTGGTAGAATATTCGCTGGCAACAAGCCTCAGGATCTCTACTTCTCTTTTGCTCAGAAAATCCCTGGTAGATGGGGTAGGTTCCTGCATATACTTTTCCATCGACGATTCGGCCAGTTTTATCATGACTTCCTGGCCATAGTATACTTTCCCTTCCGAAACGGAGCGGATAGCACGCTCCCATTCATCGAGTTCGGCCTCAAACACAATGTAGCCGCTTACGCCGGAGCGCACCACCTCCCTGACCGAGTCGGCTGAGGGGCTGGGTGCGAGGAGCAGAAATTTTAGTTTTGGATAAAGCTTACGGATTTTCAGGATCTGATCGGCCGTTTTTTCGGCGTGATGAGCAAAAACTACTACGATGTCTATTTCTCTCAGGTACGGTAACTGGGTGATTTGCTCAAGATTATTGCATTTGCCAACCAGCTCAATGTAAGACCTTCTTCTCAGCCATTCTGCAACCGCCTCGCATTCCAGGGGATGGGGATGCACGAGACACGCGTGTGTAGTAGAATGTTCCATACTTTTCGGGGTTGAGTACTTAAAATTACGCTCCAAAATTAATCCACCTTGGTAGGTCCCGTCAATACGGTAAAGTACAGGAAAAGCCAGGTAAGATTACCTGGTTTCGTAATGGGTTGAAAATTAGCCAATTCTGGCAAAAAACCTAACTAATTGTTTACATTACTTCGAATATAAGGGAAGCCCTTAGGGGTTTACACTGACCTTTTGCTATATACGTCAAACTACTTCTCAGCTTCTTTGACGCGCCCAAATTTACGCATGATCTCCATCACTTTGTCCCGGGGAAGTTCTTCCACCCGGTGTCCCTGCGTACCTTCTGAGGTCCGGGCCATAAAAAGTGAATTGATGATTGCTTCTTCGGTTGCTTCTATCGCAGCCATGAAGAGCGGTGAGACGTAATCGTTGTGCAGGAAGCCGGAGCTGAAAACCGGCTCTGCCGTTTCGTGCAGTACCTTATTGGCGGTGGAAAATGCAATGACATAGTCGCCGCTGCCATTTGCCGCGATACCGCCCGTTTGTGCCATACCCAACATGACACGTTTCGCCAGCCTTTTCAGGTTCCTCGCGTCCAGCGGTGCATCTGTGGCGAGTACCATCATACAGGAGCCATCGGAGGATTTGTCGAGTGCTTCTTTGAAAGCATATTTACCCAATTCCTGGCCCACTGGCACTCCGTTTATTTTCAGCACACCACCAAAATTGGTTTGCACCAGAATGCCAACCGTATATCCTCCCAATTTTTCGGGCAGCTTGCGGGAGGCTGTACCGATCCCTCCCTTCCATCCAAAGCAAACGGTACCGGTGCCGGCGCCGACGTTCCCTTCCGTCACCGGGCCACCCTCGGCCTGAGCCAGGGCATTGAGCACATGGTCTTTCCGAACATGCCTCCCGCGGATATCGTTGAGATACCCGTCGTTGGTTTCGCCTACTACCGGATTTACCGATCTGACATTTTCGTTGCCTTTCAGTGCCAAAGTCCAGTCGATGATCGCATCGGCAGCGCTCGGTACGCTCAGGGTGTTGGTTAATACAATGGGGGATTCGATAGTACCCAGTTCATCTACCTGTGAGTAGCCGGTCATTTTACCAAAACCGTTACCGATGTACATGGCTGCCTGCACTTTTTGCTGAAAGAGATTGCCTTCGTGCGGGAGGATAGCGGTCACGCCCGTGCGTACATCCGCGCCCTCCGTGAGCGTTACCTGCCCTACTTTTACGCCTGCAACATCGGTAATTGCATTCAATGGACCTGTTGGGAGCACGCCGATTTTTATGCCCATTTCTCTCGGACGTTTCTGGGCGGCAAGCGTCAGAGGTATAAATAGTAACAGCAGGAGGATGTGGGTCTTCATGTCGGTCCGGATTCAGAATGAAATATAACAAAAAATCCACTGGGAACCGTGGCTCTCCAGTGGACGCGTCTGTAGTTGAAGTGTAATGTTCTTAATCGTTGTCCGGACGGGCTTTCTCAGGATCAATGATCGTTTCTTTACGGCTCACCGCGGAGGTGCTGAAGAAGCCGAGTGCTTTGGGACCTTTGGGGTCGGCATTAATGATATTGGATCTGACATTGGCGATCGGTGTGGCAAATAACCCTCCGTTTGCACCCTGTTCGCCAACCTGTTTCAGAAACTCGAATGCGTCGTAGGTGACGCTATGCAATTCGACGCCCACCTCTGCTCCTGCCGAATACAGGGAGTCCGTGGTGATGGATTCGCGTAGCGGCAGGATGAATATCAGCCCGTCGGAAGGGGCACCGGCGCCAAATGCAGCGTCATACGCAATGGAAATATTAGCTGCTTTCTCTACAACCGCTTTGCCGCGGATGATGGGCTTGATCCAGTAAGTATCGCCTGTTCCTTCAATGTCCCGTGCGTAGAATGAGGCCACAAAACCTTCCTGAGGCCCCTTGTCCGGTTTGAATGGGTATTTTTCGTGTCGGTATACGACTGAATCGACGGTTGGAACGCGTTTCAATTCGGATTTGGCTGTAAATGTATCGGTGCCGTTCACCACTTTGAGCGAGTAGGTACGGCCCACGTGCCCGAGCGTGTCGGCAGTGGTTTTTCCCCAGACGTATTTACCATTGCCGGCCAGATCTTCGAATTTGTAGACTTTGCCTTTGTCATCCGTAACCGTTACCTCTGCACCCAATACAGGCTTCGGCGCGGTGTTGTCGAAATAAGAGGACGACCAGGATAGGGTAATGGCCTGCTGGCCGGGATCGTTGGTGAGCCAGCCGTCCACAACGAGTTGAGGCGGGCCGTCGTCTGTTTTGAGGTTGATCACATCCTCGCAGCTGGTGAGCGTTAGGATAGCCAGCGCAATCAATGCCGGTAATTTGAAGTATTTCAATTTTTTAAGATTTTTCATAGTCGGTATTTTTCAGGCGGATTACCTTGGGTTGATATCAGAACTTGAAGTTGTAAGTAACGGAAGGAATGAAGTTTCCGATTACCGAGTAACGTACAGCTTCCGCTTTGAGTGGGTTATCTTCATTGACCCTCGTGTAGACGGAGAACGGGTTACGGCGGTTGTACACATTGTAAACTGAGAACACCCATTCGCCTTCACCAACTTTGAATAACTTCTTTTTTGCCTTCAGCGTCGCAGCCAGATCCAGGCGGTGGTAGGCCGGAATGCGGCTATTATTTCTCAATCCATTGTAATTGTTCCCGATCACTATCCCTCCCTGCGTGTAGCGGTTAGTTGGGAAGGTAGCCGGTGTTCCGCTCTGGATGGTGAAGTTCGAAGACAGCGATAGCCGCTTGTTTAATTCGTAGATCGCCACGGCTGTAATGTTATGCGGCTTGTCGAAACGCGCCGGGAACCAGTCGTCGTTGTTGATGGACTCCACCAAACGCTCAGTTCTTGAGAGTGTGTAGCTTACCCATCCGGTCAGTCTTCCTTTGTTTTTCTTTACATAAAATTCTGCTCCGTATGCCCGGCCTTTACCAAAAAGCAAGTCGCCTGCCGCGTATTCATTCAACAGCAGATCGGATGCAGGTACATAATCGATCTGATTATACATTTTTTTGTAATACAACTCCACAGAAGCCTCATAGGTGTTGTCACTGAAGTTCTGGAACCAGCCTAATGCGACCTGATCAGCTTTTTCGGGTTTGATGTTAATACCGCTTAGTGTCCATACATCCAGTGGGGAACTCGCTGCGGTGTTGGACAGCAAATGGAGGTACTGGGAAGTCCGGTTGTAGCTGGCCTTGATGGAGGCGTTTGATGTAACTCCGATATTCAATGCTGCGCGTGGTTCCAGGTTACCATAGCTCTTGATCACGTCACCCCTTTTGTATTCCGTTCCCGGGAAGATCGGCTCCTTGCGCTTGCCTTTTTCGGTTTCGGCATACTGGTATTCGGTGCCAGGCCCCAGGCTTCTGAAATAAGAATACCGTACGCCATATTGCAGAGAAATGCGGTCGCCGAATTTCAGTTCATTACCAATATATAATGCAGATTCATCGGCGTAACGGGCTTCGAGACTGATGTCGGTAAGTTCGCCTTCGGAAATTGCGGTCGCTTTGCCTGGGCGTGTATCATAATAAATGTACTGTCCGCCAAATGTCAGCTGGTTATTGGGCGTAATGTAAAATGTAAAGTCGGGCTTAATACTCGAACTGATGATTTTGGATTTCCAGTCGAATTTATCCTTGGCGTCGGGTTTGTTCTGGTTCTGGCCCAGATTGTAATCGTAATTACTGTAATAACCCGTCAGGTTCATAAACAGTTTGTTCGAGAAAATGTGGTTCCAGCGAGCGGTTGCGGTTTTATTCCCCCAGCCGAAGCCGAAATCACCGCCACCGAATACATCCTTACCAAAATAACCCGAGGCATAGAACGTATCCTTATTGCCCAACTGATAGTTCACTTTCGCGGTCAGGTCGTAGAAATAGAATTTAGAATCCTTCAAATCCGAATTCAGGAACGGCTTTGCGAGGATATCGATATAGGACCGACGGCCAGCGACGATGAAAGATCCTTTTCCTTTTGCGAAAGGCTGCTCGTAGGTCAAACGCGAGAATATCGAACCTATACCACCATTGATCTCCCGTTTTTTTGCATTACCTTCTTTCATTCTGACATCCAGAATGGATGAGATCCGTCCGCCATATTGTGCAGGAATACCACCTTTGATGAGTTTCACATCTTTCACAGCATCGGGATTGAAAACCGAGAAGAAGCCGAAAAGGTGGGATGAATTGTAGACCGGAGCTTCATCCAGGAGCACGAGGTTCTGAGAAACGTCACCACCCCTCACATTGAAGCCCGAAGCGCCTTCTCCGACGGTAGTTACCCCGGGGAGTAACTGAATGCTGCGGATCAGATCCACTTCTCCGAGTAATGCGGGCATTTTCCGGATGGTTTTCATTTCCACCTTGTTCACCGACATCTCGATGCTGCGGACGTTTTCATCCTCTTTTTTTGTGGAAATCGTCACCTCGGAAAGCTGGCTGCTTTCATCCGACATTTCGATGCTGATCGTTTTGTCGGCATCGAGTACCAGTTCCTTAGTTACTTTCTGGTAGCCGATGTAGGTAAATACCAGCGTGTAGTTGCCATCGGGGAGGGTCAGTGAATAGAATCCGTAGGGATTGGTAACAACCCCGGTTTCGGCCTCACGTACATACACGGAGACGCCGATCAGTCCCTCCCCGTTCGATTGGTCTTTTACGTAACCGCTTACGGTGTGCCGGTTCTGAGCGAGTGCCGGCAAGCTTAACAAGGCTAATAGAAGGCAATTGAGTATTTTGTTTTTCATGGGCTTTATTTGCATTTACTGTAAACTGGTTTATCCTGTTGCGGTCGGTCGGGAAAAACAGGTGGTTTAATCTGGCAGACGATCAAATTGAATTTTTCCTTTCTTACCTGACAACTCAATTTGGGTTTACCCCCCTGTAATTCGAAAAAAATATTTCGACAGCATCGTGATCACCCGGCAAAACAAGAGTTATTCAATGTGATTTGACAGGAAAAAGTGATGAACTGATGAAAAAGCGTAATAAATGGCCGCGTATCGAAAGTGAATCGACGAAAACTAAATAGTACTATTTTGCGAAATTTTTGATACCGAACTGGTGTCTGTGCATTGCAGGAAGAGTTGTTCCGACGTTTGCTGCAAAATCGGATGAAGAAAATCGGGTGCTACTTCGGCGAGCGGGGCCAATACAAAACGGCGGTCCTGAATGCGTGGATGGGGTAATGTGAGCCTGGCGCTGTCCAAGACCATATCGCCATAATAGAGCACATCGATATCGATGATCCGCGCTCCCCAGCGTTCATAACGAACACGTCCGAGCTCATGCTCGATGTTGAGCACGACCCGCAGCAGTTCTTCCGGAAGCAGGTGCGTTTTGATTTGCAGCACCTGGTTCAGAAATGCGGGCTGGTCTGTCAGCCCCCAGGGTGCGGTTTCGTAGACGGCGGATTGGGAGACGATCACGCCTGCCTCCACGGCAATGTACCGGCGGGCGGCTTCCAGCACCTGAAACCGGTCTCCGAGGTTGGAGCCTAGCAAGAGATACACGTGGTCGGCTGTTTCCATTTACGTTTGTTAACCGGTGGTATGCCTACGAAAAAAAGGACTTCCCGATCGGAGGAAAGTCCTTTTCCAATAAATTCGTAAAATTCCTTTTATTAGAACGTAAGCGTTCCTTTGTCGTATGCTTTCTGTATAGTTGCTTCGATACCGTTTTTGTTGATGGTACGAAGAGCAGATGTTGCTACTTTCAACGTAACCCACTCTCCTGATGAAGGAAGGAAGAAACGTTTCTTCTGCAAATTCGGGAAGAATTTACGTTTTGTTTTATTGTTAGCGTGGGAAACGTTATTTCCAACGCGAGTTCTTTTACCTGTAATTTGACAAACCTTAGCCATGACCTTACAATTTTTCCAAATGAGGGTGCAAAGATGCGTAATTAATTTTTTTTGAGCAAGTAACGGCAAAAGAAATTTTTCAAAAAACTGAATTTTACCAGCGTATGCGGAAACCCACACCGTGCACATTATCAATGCGTATATCCGGGTCGCCGGATAAATATTTCCGCAATCTCGAAATAAAAACATCCAGGCTCCGGCCCATAAAATAGTCGTCGTCCCCCCATATGGCTTTCAGAAGCTCGTCCCTGCGAATGACCTGGTCGGTGCGGTCGGCCATGTATTTCAAAACTTCCGCTTCACGGAACGTAAGACTTTGGGAAGTGCCATTCTGTGTTAATGTAAGTTTTTGAAAATCAAATGTATACTTGCCAATTTGTATATTTCCGGGTTTCGGCGCCAGCGGCAGGTCGGATTTGCTGCGACGGAGGAACACATCGATCCGGAGTTTGAGCTCTTCGATACTGAAAGGTTTGGTGACATAATCGTCGGCGCCCAGGCGCAGTCCTTTGATTTTGTCCTCCTGTAAAGAGCGGGCAGTGAGGAAAAGGATTGGCACCTGGCTATCCGAACTACGGATCTTTTCGGCCAGTGTGAAGCCGTCCATGCGCGGGAGCATAATGTCGAGCACGCAAATGTCGAAATGGTCTTTACTAAAAAAATCGAGCGCTTCGGCACCGTCCGTGGCGTGTACTACTTCAAAATCATATTCTTCCAGGTTGTCCTTGGTCGCAAATGCGAGATTGGGGTCGTCTTCAACATACAGGATTCTCTTTTTCATCAAGCGTGTTTCTGCGGGATAGTGATTTTAAATGTACTGCCTTTGCCCAGTTCGCTTTCCAGCTGAAGATGCCAGTGGTGGGCGCGCACGATCTGTTTTACATAACTCAACCCGATCCCGAATCCTTTCACATTATGAACATCGCCATAAGGAATGCGGAAAAATTGGTTGAATATTTTTTTCTGATATTCCGGCGCAATGCCGATACCCTGGTCGCGGACAGCTATAACGAGGTTTTTGCCCTTGTTATAGGTCTCAATCACTACATCAGGGACGTCGTCGGAGTACTTCAGCGCATTGTCGATGAGATTACTGATCATACATCGCAGGTGGAATGGGTCTGCATCGATCTGGTTTTGTGTTGCATTACAGCGGAACTGTATTTTGTCTTCATAAGGAAGCAGAATGGACTGGATCATCTCCCGGGCGTCCAATTGTTCTTTTTGAAGGCTCAATGCATTACGCTCCGCTTTGGCCATTGAAAGCACCATCTCCACCTGGCCCTGTAGCCGCAGGATCTCATCCTGAACGATCTGCACGTAGCGTTTATGACGCATTGGCTGCGTGACGATATGGTCGGAATTCAGTACGTCGGCGGCGATCCGGATCGTTGAAATCGGTGTCTGCAACTCGTGCGTCATGTTGTTGACAAAATCACGCTGCACTTCCGAAAGCTGTTTTTGCCGCAGGATCACGAACAATGCATAGGCAAAAAACGAAACAGCGACCAGCACCAGTACCGACGACCATATCGCTCCATTAATGCTCCCTGCAAAGTACGTCTCCTGCTCAGGAAACCGTACGCCGAAGTAATAGGGATATTTATCCGTTTTGATCCAGTTGGAGGTCTTTGTTGGAATTTTGTCGTTGTTTTTAGTGCTCAACGACATTCCATACCTAATGCGGTTGGTCGTGCAGTCATATATTCCGATCTCGAAATCGGCAATGAGATTGTGCTTCTGGAAGCTGTCTTTGATAAAATGTTCCAGCATTTCGGGCTGCGTGGTCGCGTTGGTATTGACCAGGAAATACTCGGGGGACAACTGCTCCACGGGGTTACTCGTTTGCATTACCCCGCAAACATGGGCCAGCTTACCGGCTACGTCCTGCAATGCAACGTGTGCATTCTGGTTGAACTGGCGGTGCCGGAGATCCAGCGCCTGCCTGACCCAGAAAATCTGTGTGATGACCACACTGATAATGAGTAGTGCAGAAAATACCGTCAGGGATTGGATGGTGCGTCTTGACATAACAAACTCGATATGACCATTAAATATAAGGTCATTCGTTCAATTAAACAGGCCGTTTCAATTTAACATAGCAGTTTGGGCCCTGTTTAACATTTTATTAACTTTTATATTCCAAGGTCGGCCAGGTGGTATTGAACCAGCCCTTCGAGCGGTGATTTGAGAATGCGGCCTGCTTGCAGTCCGTTTGCTTCCAGCACCGTTTGGAGTATGTCCTGGTAATAATAGGCAATGGAGCCGGTAAAGTGGACCGGATACCGTTCGGCGTTTTCATGCTTCAATACATATTTCCTGACAAAGAGGCTGAATGCATTGATCAGCAGTTCTCTGATGAAGCTATGTGATTTGTTTTCAGCAATAAATTTTGAAAAAGATGCGAAGTACCGGTTAGGGTAGGGCTTTTTGTAGGCATGATCCAGGACCGTCAGCCGATTGATTTCGGGATATTGGCTGGCAAATATTTCGTGCAGATCTTGCGGCAAGTCATTCTGAAGGTAATGCACGACCAGTGTTTTACCAAGGTAGGAACCGCTCCCCTCGTCGCCAAGCCAGAAACCGAGTGAGCCTACGGAGCGCGTAATGCGGCTTCCGTCAAAGAATGCATTGTTTGCCCCGGTGCCCAGAATGCACGCAAGACCGGCCTCGTGTCCACAGAGTCCGCGGGCAGCGCCGAGCATATCGGATGCTACTTCTTCCACGGTTGCGGATGGAAAGCATTGTTTGAGTGCGTTCGTTACCGGCAGGCTGGATTTCTCGTCTGCGCACCCTGCACCGTAGAAGAAAATCTTGTCGACCTTACTATTGAGCGCCGGAACAAGCTGGCTTTGCAGAACGGGGATAATTTCCTCGGTAGTTTGGTAAAATGGGTTAATGCCCGCTGATTGCAGCAGTTGGCGCTCGCCTGATTGTGTTCCAATGAACGCCCAGTCCGTTTTGGTGGAGCCGCTGTCGGCGATCAGAAAGTATTGGGAAGGCATGTAAGCATTGTTCGATCCTGAATTTATTTTTATTTGGATTGCTCGGGCAAAACGAGCTTTCCGACGATATGGAAGCGTTCGAACACCCGTTCGGTGTGTGGCGCGTCGCCGAGTTCTTTGGTCAGATCCTGCCCTGCCCAGTGCTCGTAATGGTGGCCATTTCGCCAGAGGCGGGAAGCGCTCACATCGTAGATCTTCCCCTGGTAGGCACACCATATTTCTTCTCGGTCTTGCCCGTTACGAAGAGCCAGTTGCGCCCTTGTATATTCTTTCATTGCGTTGTTTTAGCCCGCAAGTTAGCGATAAGGGTCGTCCGGTAGAAAATTAAAAAATGATCTGGCGTGAATATTTTGATTATAAGACTAAAAAGTAAGAACTTGGCGTTTTGAAAAGACATTCACAAAAAATAATATATGAAAAAAAGTTACGCTCTTCTTTGGTGCTCAGTCATGATTTTAGGATTGATTGCATTCGGCTGCAAGAAGGATCCGAAGCCAGTTTCTGAAAGAATTGCAAAGGCGTGGACAGTGGAATCGGTAAAACATAACGGCGTCGTTGTGTACACCAGAGGAGGGTCCAATAACCAGGCTGCCGGCTATTCCGGTTTCAGGCTTACTTTGACAAACGCGGCTGGTGCAAAAACATCATCGCTGACCGAGCTGGATGGCAGGACATTTGCCGGAAACTGGGACGTGGAAGGAGATACCAAATTGCTGTTGACCGCTCTCAGCCCCGCACCCACCGGAACAGGAGGAACCATCGGATACACGATCAACCTGCTGGAAGACTCCAAGCTGGTCATTACACTTCTGGAAGGAAGTAAGAAGACCGGAGGTACTATTAATGAATATACATTGACAAACCCCTAACCGGGAGTCGAAACGAGGATATCCAAAGCGAAGCCATTTCCAATCCGGGAATGGCTTCGCTTTTTTTGTCTAATTTTGCAGGATGGAAACAAGAACTGAAATCAGCAGCCTCGGTGAATTCGGGCTGATCCAAAGAATAAATAAAGGAATCAGGACCACGCTGCCGGATACTGAAAGGGGGATCGGCGACGACGCGGCCGTCATCGATATCGGAGAAGAATTCGGGTTGCTTTCTTCCGATATGTTGCTGGAAGGTGTTCATTTCGATCTGACATTCTTTCCGTTGAAACACCTGGGATACAAGCTGATAGCCGTGAATGTTTCGGACATCGCGGCCATGAACGGTATCCCGCGGCAGGTAACGGTAAATATCGCACTGAGCAACCGGTTTTCGGTAGAAGCGGTGGATGAGCTCTATGAAGGAATGAAAACTGCTTGCAAGGATTTTAATGTGGACCTTGTGGGCGGGGATACCACTTCGTCGCGCTCCGGCCTTATCATTTCGGTGAGCGTTTTCGGAAAGGTGAAGAAAGAAAAGGTGGTATACCGGAATACCGCGAAGCCGAATGACCTGCTTTGCGTTACGGGCGATCTGGGTGGTGCCTACATGGGCCTGCAATTGCTGGAAAGGGAAAAGCAGGTCTTCCTTGCCAATCCAAATATGCAGCCCGAGTTGGACGGTAAGGACTATGTAATTCAACGTCAGCTTCGCCCCGAAGCCAGAATGGACGTAATTTATGAGCTGGACGAAGCCGGTGTTATACCCACTTCCATGATTGACGTCTCGGATGGTCTCGCGTCGGATTTGCTGCATATATGTGCGCAATCGGGTGTAGGTGCCGTCGTTTTCGAGGAGCGGTTACCTATCGACGAGCAGACCTACCTGGCGGCATCCGAACTGAACATCGGCGCGGCCACGGCAGCTCTCAATGGAGGAGAAGACTACGAACTGCTTTTCACAGTGTCACAATCTTCCTATGAACTGATCAAAAACAATCCAAAGATTACTTTCATCGGATATATCACCGACAAAAAAGGCGAAGTTGAGCTGCATACCAAGGGAGATTCCCGCATTCCGCTCACTGCGCAAGGGTGGAGTTAGGAAGCAAATTTCGCAGATGATATCAAAGCATAGCCAACCCGGTTATGCTTTTTTGTTTTCGGGGAGCCACGCAACCATCGGAAAGTTTTGGTCGTAATCGCCACAAAACAATTCATCTCTAATAATCATAATCAAATCCGATGAAAATCTTTTCAACTTCCCGAATGCTGTTTGTGCTGGGATTGTTAATGGCCGTTACTTTGTCCTGCTCGGACGACGATGACGATCCTACACCCACACCGGTTTCCAACGATGTTCAGTTAAAAGACAATGCGACTCTGGGTAAGATCCTGACCGACAAGGACGGAAAAACGCTTTATTTCTTCTCAAAAGACGCGTCCGGCGTCTCGGCTTGCTCGGGAAACTGCCTGACCAACTGGCCGACCTATTCGGCTGGCGATCTGACGGCGATTAAACTTGATGCTGGTCTGGATAAGGCCGATTTTGGCACGATTACAACAAATGGCAAGTCACAAACGACTTACAAAGGCTGGCCGCTTTATTACTACAAGGACGATGCCGCTGCGGGTGATGTAAAAGGAGAGAATGTGGGTACCGTTTGGTTTGTCGCAAAAACCGATTACTCCATCATGATCGCCAGTGCCCAGCTTGTAGGTAATGACGGTAAGTCTTACAAATCGGATTACACAGAGGGTACCGGTGAAACGCAATTCTTCGTGGATGGCATGGGAAGGACCTTGTATGCATTTGCTAATGACAAAAACAACAAGAATAACTTCACAAAAGCCGATTTCTCGAATGACGGAGTCTGGCCGATCTACACTGCCGATTTGAAATCACTGCCTTCGACTGTCGATAAGACATTGTTCGGCACCATAGATGTCTTTGGTAAGAAGCAAGTGACTTACAAAGGCTGGCCGCTCTACTATTTCGGCCTGGATGGCACGACCAGGGGAGCTACCAAAGGTGTGAGCGTGCCGAAGCCGGGCATCTGGCCGATCGTCAACAAGAATTCGCCAAATGCGCCTAACTAAATAAGTGCTTATTGCAGGGTTTTTAAAAAGTGGCTCTCCTTTATGGATTGCCACTTTTTTATTTTCATCTGCCCCAGTTTCCGATAACCTCTTCAAAAAGCTGTTGGAGCAATAATGTGCGTTTTCCTGCAAGGCCGTTTCCGACCGGCTGCTCACCGATCTCCACCACCGGCATGACCCATTTGGTGGTGCTGGTGGTGAACACCTCGTCGGCGGTAATCACCTCCTTGTAGGTAACGGGCCGGATCTCCACATCGAAATGGGCTTTGGCGAGCTCGATCACTACACGGCGGGTGACGCCGTTCAGGATGTTTCTGTCGGAAGTGATGAGTTTATCGCCATGGAAAATGAATATATTGCTTCTTGTGAGCTCGCTTACTTCTCCGTTGGAATGAAAGAGCAGGTCGGCAGCCTGCTGGCGTTTGAGCTCGTCGGCCATGAGGACCATGTGCACGTAGTTCGTCGTCTTGATCTCCGGCAAATCCCGCACATACTCGTATGGCAGCACTTTGATTCCTTTCAGACGGCCGGCGGGGTTGTCCTGCGGCAAAGGTTCGGTGCGAATTAGTAAATTGGGTTGTACCACATGCACGCTATCGGGCGCATAACCGCCCGTGAGAACGAAGCGGAATGCAACCTCCTTTTCACCTGACATTGAATGCAAATCGGCCAGAACTTTTTCAATCTCGCTTTGAGATACAGGCATTGGTAATTTGAGCAGCCTGGCCGAATTCTCGAATCGCTGCCAGTAATCATCCCAGCGGAACGGAACGCCATTGTAGGTCCTGAAAAAATCGAACAGACCAAAACCACGCAGTAATGCCAGATCGTTGGTCCGGAAAACCGGATCGTCGATCCCGATGATATCGCCGTTAAAATATTGGTAAAAAGGCATGAAGAACAGTTTTTGTTGATTGCGATAAAGATATTGATAAACACCAGGCAAATACTGCTTTTGAAATGTAAATGCCAATTTTTAGGTTTTATCTTTGCGGTTCTTACATCACCGTCGGGCCAGATACGTGCCTGCGAACATGACGCTTCGAATGATTGAACCCACTGCATTACTTGATAAGCTCCAGATCGAATTTGACCGGCATTCTTACGGAGATGCTCCCAAAGAGCTCTACGAACCTATCACCTACATTATGTCCCTGGGCGGCAAACGCTTCCGCCCTTTACTGACTTTGCTCGCCGCGGCGATTTTTGATGAAGACCTGGAAAAGGCAGTAAAGCCGGCGATGGCGGTTGAGGTTTTCCACAATTTCACCCTCATGCACGATGACATTATGGACCGCGCGCCCTTGCGCAGAGGCATGCCTACCGTGCACGAGAAATGGAATGCGAATACGGCCATTCTTTCCGGCGATGTAATGCTGATCAGGGCCTATGACCTGCTGCTGGATGTGCCGAAAGACAAACTGAGAAAGGTATTGAGCCGATTCAACCAGACTGCCGCGGAGGTTTGTGAAGGACAACAGCTCGACATGAACTTTGAAACGCGCTGGAATGTGACCGAGGAAGAGTACATCGGGATGATCCGGCTGAAAACATCGGTGTTGCTGGGTTTTGCGCTTGAACTGGGCGGAATCATTGCCGGTGCGGATGACGAGACGGTTGCATTGCTCTATGCTGCGGGTGAAAACATGGGCATTGGCTTCCAGCTCAAAGACGATCTGCTGGATGTATATGGCGATCCTGCAAAATTCGGCAAACAGGTGGGAGGTGATATTATTGCCAATAAAAAGACCTTTCTGCTGATAGAAGCTTTGACCAATGCCGGAGGGACATTGAAAGCAGAACTCGACCACTGGATCGGGCTAGATACTTTCGATCCTACTGAAAAAGTAAATGCGGTGCGGAATATTTATGATGCGCTGGACATCCGCACATTTACCGAACATAAAATAAATGAATATTTTTCGCGGGGAATGGCTAGTTTACAGCAACTGCGGACGGGTAGTGTTCAGAAAGAAGTGCTTTTGCAGTTTGTGGAGCAGCTGGTGGCGCGGGAGAAATAGTATCTATTAACAAACAACCAATTTTATGTCGATTACCCTCATCCTGGTCATCATTACATCGGGAATCAGCTACTATGCTTTGAACAATTACAGTTTAATGGATAAGCTGATACTGAATCCATATCGCGTAACGCAGCGGAACGAATACTACCGGTTTGTGACTTCCGGCTTTGTACATGCCGACTTCGGTCACCTGCTCTTTAATATGCTCAGCTTATGGTTTGTAGGGGAAGGCATAGAGCGGCTTTTTGCGATGCTTTTCGGTTCGAGCGGTACTTTTTATTACCTGCTTCTTTACATTGTCGGCATCATTGTTTCGGACATTCCGACCTTTCTTAAGCACAGGAAGAATTCAAAATACAATTCTCTAGGGGCATCGGGCGGTGTTTCTGCGGTGCTCTTTGCAGCTATTCTTTACGCGCCCCTGATGCAGATATGCCTCTATTTTTTCATATGCATGCCAGGGTTCATTTTCGGGCTGCTCTTCCTGGGTTATTCGTTTTATGAGGCCAAAAGAGGAACCAGCTATGTCAACCACAGCGCACACATGTATGGTGCGATCTTTGGAATGGTGTTTATGGCGGTTGTATATCCGGGCTCAGTTCCCCAGTTTTTTGAGCAGATCCTGAGCTGGCGGTTATTTTAATGTAGCCAGAACCGTTACGCTGCCCACCGTCTTATCTTGCAGATTCACTTTGATTTCGGCGTCCAGGGGAAGGAAAATATCGACTCTGGACCCGAATTTAATGAAGCCCATTTCGGTGCTTTGCTCCACTTTATCACCCTCTTTTACATACCAGCGTATACGTCGGGCCGCGGCGCCGGCTATCTGACGAAACAGCACATCGATGCCCTCAATGGTGCGGATCACGACCGTTGTACGTTCGTTCTCCGTGCTGGATTTGGGATGCCATGCCACCAGGTAGAGACCGGGGTGGTATTTGAAATACTGAATAACGCCGCTGATCGGGTTCCAATTGACGTGTACGTTCAGAGGAGACATGAATATGCTGATTTGGCGTCTCGGACCTTTGAAATACTCAGTCTCCACTACTTCTTCTATTACTACAACCTTCCCGTCACAGGGAGCGACGATTTCCCGGTCGCTTCTGTGAACAATGCGTTTGGGAACGCGGAAAAATTGAACGACCAGCAGAAAAACAACAATGCTGCCGATCAGCGCGATCCGGGGGATCCAGTAGCCGTCGGGAAGGAGATAATTGATACCTGAATTGATGATGATCAGTATAATGGCCGTCACAGCCATAATGGTATATCCTTCTCTGTGCAGTTTCATGCAGGCTTATTTTTGTTAATGATGGTCTTTGAAATGCAAATATCGCATAAATCCTGATTCGGCAGTCATGAAAAACCCCGCCTGTTGAGGGCGGGGTTCCTATTTTTATGCTGATGGAAGACTTTCCAACCGATATTATTCGATCACGACACAATCTCCGTTCTTCACCTCGTGCTCTACCTTTTTGAACTTCACATCCCGCAGAATGCGTCCGTCACGGTATTGAACCGACACTTTCTGGTTACGGTCCGCAATTTTGATCGTGCGTACGGGTTGCGATTTCGGGCCTGATTCTTCTCCCACAAAACTGTCGCCTTCCACGTCGAATTCTTCTTCGCGGTTGGTGTGGAGTTCAGGGGCCGGGGCCGGCCGGCGCACTTGTTGCGGTACTGCCGTGGCGGGAGCTTCTTCTTCCTGCGGGATGTCGGCCTTCATGAGGAAGGAGATCATGTCAAAGTTAACTTTGCTCAGGAAGCGCTTAAATAGCTCAACAGACTCGAATTTGTAAATCAGCAATGGGTCTTTTTGTTCAAACACCGCATTTTGGACCGATTGTTTCAGATCATCCATCTCACGCAAATGCTCTTTCCATTCCTGATCGATCAGAGAAAGCACAATGGCTTTTTCCATTTCGCGGGTGATTTCTTTACCCTGGCTTTCAATGGCTTTCTGCAAGCCTACTACTACACCTGCCTGACGGATCCCGTCACTGAAGGGTATCATGATCTCAGAGATCATTGCACCACGTTCCGCATGGATCGAACGCAATACCGGCAATGCCTTTTCCGAGATATTATTGTTTTTGCCCTGATATTGTTGCTCAGCGGCTTCATAAAGCTTCTGGATCCGCTCCGAAGGCTTCAATGATCCAAATTCGGTTTCGCTGTATGGAACCTCCATACCCAGGGTCGTGATCGTAGCGAGTTCAAGCTCGGCATAGGTTCCCGCGGTGTTGACGATTTCATCACACACATCGAACAAGGTATTGGCAATGTCCACCGCAAGACGATCCCCGAACAGCGCATTACGACGGCGTGTATAAATCGCATCACGCTGATAGTTCATCACGTCATCGTATTCCAGAAGACGTTTCCGCATACCGAAGTTATTTTCCTCCACCTTCTTCTGAGCTCTTTCGATCGACTTAGTGATCATGCTGCTCTGGATTACTTCGCCTTCTTCGAGGCCCATGCGGTCCATTACCTTCGCCATCCGGTCGGAGCCGAAAAGTCGCATCAGGTTATCTTCCAGCGATACGAAGAACTGTGATGAGCCCGGGTCACCCTGGCGTCCCGAACGACCGCGCAGCTGGCGGTCGACGCGGCGGCTTTCGTGTCTTTCCGTACCGATGATCGCCAGACCGCCCGCTTGTTTTGATTCGGGGGTCAGTTTAATGTCGGTACCACGACCTGCCATGTTGGTAGCGATGGTTACAGTGCCTGGTTTCCCCGCTTCCGTAACAACTTCCGCTTCCCGCTGGTGTTGCTTTGCGTTCAGTACCTGGTGCGGAATTTTACGGAGGGTCAGCATGCGGCTAATGATCTCCGAGTTTTCCACCGAGGTTGTACCCACGAGTACAGGTCTGCCGGCTTCCACCAGTTCGACGATCTCGTCCGTTACAGCATTGTACTTTTCGCGAACAGAACGATATACTTTGTCTTCCTGGTCTTTACGGACGATGCCCTTGTTGGTTGGGATCGATACCACGTCCAGTTTATAGATTTCCCAAAATTCACCCGCCTCCGTTTCCGCCGTCCCGGTCATACCGGCCAGCTTGTGATACATCCGGAAGTAGTTTTGCAGGGTAACCGTCGCATAAGTCTGCGTTGCATCCTCTACGCGTACATTTTCTTTGGCTTCGATCGCCTGGTGCAAGCCATCCGAGTAGCGGCGGCCTTCCATGATACGACCTGTCTGCTCATCTACGATTTTGACTTTACCGTCCATAATCACGTACTCGACATCTTTCTCGAACAACGTGAATGCTTTCAACAGCTGGTTAACGGTGTGAATGCGGGCTGTTTTAACGGAATAGTCGCGGATCAAAGCTTCTTTCTGGATCACGCGGTCATGTTCTGTAAGGGAAGCGTCTTTCTCGATCGCATCCAGATCCACCGCGATATCGGGAAGGATGAAGAAATTGGTTTCTTCGGATTCGCCTGTCAGGAAGTCGATCCCTTTCTCAGTGAGTTCGATGCTGTTATGACGCTCGTCGATGGTAAAATAGAGCGGTGCATCTGCCTGTGGCATCAGCTTCTGGTTTTCGGCCAGGTGAATCGATTCAGATTCCTGCATGATGGCCTTGATACCAGACTCGCTGAGATACTTGATCAAAGGCTTGTACTTTGGCATACCACGGTGTGCGCGGAACAATGCGAGTCCGCCTTCTTTTTTATCGCCGGCAGTAATTTTCTTTTTGGCATCGTTCAGAAAGTCCATGGCCAGACGTTTCTGTGCTTCCACTATCCGCGAAACGCGTGGTTTCAGTTCCAGAAATTCCTGCTCATCGCCGCGCGGTACCGGACCGCTGATGATCAATGGCGTCCGGGCGTCATCGATCAGAACGGAATCGACCTCATCGACCATTGCAAAGTGGTGTTTCCGCTGAACGAGCTCTTCCGGCGTGCGTGACATATTGTCACGCAAGTAGTCAAACCCGAACTCATTATTGGTTCCGTAGGTAAGATCTGCCTTGTATGCGTTCCTACGGGCGATTGTATTGGGCTGGTGACGGTCGATACAATCGACGCTTAGGCCGTGAAATTCAAAAAGAGGGGCATTCCATTCGGCATCGCGTTTGGCCAGATAATCGTTCACCGTTACGATGTGGACGCCCTGACCGGCTAATGCATTCAAAAAGGAAGGTAGTGTAGCAACGAGCGTTTTACCTTCACCCGTAGCCATTTCGGATATCTTACCCTGATGGAGTACCACGCCACCGATCAGCTGCACGTCGTAGTGGATCATGTTCCATTTGATTGGCTGGCCGATTACGTCCCAGGTAGTGTTCCAGTGTGCTTTATCGCCGCTAATGGTCACATTTGACTTTCTGGTAGAAATTTCGCGGTCAAATTGGTTAGCGGTTACTTCCAGCTGATCATTTTCAGTAAAGCGGCGTGCAGTGTCTTTGACGATCGCGAATGCTTTTGGAAGAATATCGAGCAATACTTTTTCAAGTTCTTTGTTCCGGTCCAGTTCCAGCGCATCAATCCGCTTGAATATCGCTTCCTTGCTGTCCACATTGGGCTCGTCGGCAGCCTGCTGTCTCAATGCTGCGATTTGTTCGTCGACGGATTTAAGTTTATCCGCAATATGTTGTTTCAGGCTCGCAGACTGCGCCCGTAGTTCGTCGTTCGAAAGGGAGGCAAGTAACGCATATTCGGCACTGACTTTATCAACGTACGGGGTCAGTTCCTTCAAATCCCGTTCTGATTTTGTGCCAAACAGCTTGGAAAATATTTTAAACATGATTGTGATGTATGTTTTTAACCGGTTTTTTCTTTAAAAAATATTGAGCCTGCCACAAACCGGATGCCAGATTGTCAGCAAAACTCTTTGTTAGAGCCCCAAAGGTAATTCATTGCCAATAGTATTACGCAACATCTGTGAGAATCCTAATGCATATCTAATCTTTTTCCTGTACCCGGGTTTCGCTTTCGCCCGTATGATGTGAGATACCTGATAAGGTTGTGTAAATCAGCAAGGGACTACATAATTAATCACTAAAAACAACCCGTGTTAAGGCCCTGTGACCGTTTATACACAATTGAATTCACTACTTGGCAATGCATAGTACCTTTGAAACATCAAAACGAAATAAACAGATATAGCCATGAACCACAATAGATTATTCCGCAATACCAGCAACAAGATGATCGGCGGTGTAGCCTCCGGACTTGCAGATTACTTCGAGATCGACGTTACGATTGTCCGGGTGCTTCTGGTACTCGCAGTCTTTATACCAGTCACTTTCCCGGTAATCCTTTTTTACATCATCCTTTGGATCGTCATGCCCGACGCCGCAAAGCGACCCAAACAGCTGGAAGAAGGACATATTCCTTCCTAGAAATTAATTCTCCATCAGCAAAGACCTGGTAATTGCAAACCGCCGGAAAACAAATTCCGGCGGTTTGTTGTTTTATGATTAATTTCTATTTTTACCAATAGTATGCAGGCATACTATCCTCTGGGCCTGCTTTCATCCACCGATTTCAAAACATTACTTAAATATGAATGCATACATTGTTGCCGGTTATCGAAGTGCGGTAGGGAAAGCCCCGAGAGGCGGCTTTCGGTTCACACGACCTGACGATCTCGGTGCGGCGGTGATCAAACACTTACTGGAAGCGGTGCCTTCATTGGATCCCGCAAGAGTTGATGACGTGATTGTGGGTAATGCGGTGCCTGAGGCCGAGCAGGGTATGCAAATGGGCCGGTATGTTGCATTGCTTGCGCTGCCCAAGAGTGTTTCGGGTATTACCATCAACCGGTATTGCGGCTCGGGAGTGGAGGCGATTGCGATGGCATCGGCCAAAATCCACGCTGGGATGGCCGAATGCATTATCGCCGGAGGTACCGAGTCCATGTCAATGGTGCCGACCATGGGCTGGAAGACCGCATTGAACTACGAGATAGCCCACACCAATCCAGATTACTATTTGAGCATGGGTTTGACAGCCGAACAGGTTGCCGCCGATTTCCATATCAGCAGGGAAAAGCAGGATGAATTTTCTTTTCAGTCGCACCAAAAAGCGCTGAGGGCGCAGAAGGAAGGCTGGTTTGCTGAAGGCATTGTGCCTGTTACCGTGAAAGAGACCTATTTCGACGCAGCTTCCGGGAAGAAAAAAACGAAGGAGACCGTCATCAGTCAGGACGAAGGGCCGCGGGGTGATACTACCGTTGAGGCATTAAATAAGCTGAAACCGGTATTTGCAGCGGGCGGATCCGTAACGGCAGGGAATTCTTCCCAAACTTCGGACGGCGCGGCGTTTGTGATGGTAATGTCCGAAAGAATGGTGAATGAGTTAGGATTAAAACCCATTGCCCGCATGATGTCTTACGCGACCGCAGGTGTGGAGCCGCGCATCATGGGCATAGGGCCTGTCGCGGCGGTTCCCATTGCATTGAAACAGGCCGGATTGCAGCTGGGGGATATTGATCAGATCGAGCTGAATGAAGCTTTTGCAGCCCAATCGCTGGCCGTAATCCAGGAACTGGACATCAACCCTGAAATTGTAAATCCCAATGGGGGTGCCATAGCGCTCGGCCACGCGCTGGGTTCAACTGGCGCCAGGCTTTCAGTCCAGCTTTTCAATGAAATGGAGCGCCGGAACCAGAAATATGGGATGGTAACAGCTTGCGTAGGCGGCGGCCAGGGAGTTGCCGGAATTTATGAAAGGCTTTATTAGGCCGTAGGCTAACAATCGATGCTAATTTGAGGGTCTCCCCGGAAGTGTTAACCATCTTCCGGGGAGATTCTTTATTTTTGCCCGTCTAACATGCACGTTTTTTTCATGGATGTATCCATTGTCATCATTAATTACAGAACCCCTCAACTTATCATCAATTGCTTAAACTCTATCTATCGGTACACTTCCGGGGTTGCTTTTGAGGTAATTGTAGTAGATAATGATCCGGGGAATGGCGGTGGAGCATCGGTAAGGGCGGTTTATCCCGAGTTGCGCTGGATCGACATGGAGTACAATGCGGGTTTCGGAATTGCCAACAACCGGGGCATGGAAATAGCGCAGGGCAAGTATTTCCTGTTGCTGAATGCAGATACGCTGCTTACCGATAATGTGATTCGCCGGTGCTTTGACCGCATGAACGAGCGTCGGGACATTATCGCTTGTGGTGCCTTGCAATACTACCCCGACGGCACACCGATGCCTTTCTATAAAAGTTTCAATGAGTTCAGGAAGACTTTTTTTATTCTGCCGCCAAGCGGTCTGGTAGATAAGCTCATCAATCAACTTTATCCGGAACCGGCTTATGCAGACCCGGATCAGCACGATTGGCTGGTGGGGGCATTTATGTTTGTCAGAAAGGAAGGCTTTGAAAAAACCGGAGGTTTCAGCAAGGATTTCTTTATGTACGGAGAAGATGTGGAATGGTCGGGCCGGCTTGGGCAGTTGGGTAAGTTGTGTTACTTTCAGGATTGTACATTTATACACCTGGAAAATAATAACCCGTTCCGCCGGACGAATATTTCCTGGATTAACCGGTTTAGTACGCAAATGCAGATATCCAATTTCTTGTGGGTGCGAAAGCAATATGGGATTGCTCAATATCTGCTGCTGATTTTGCACTATCTGTTTATGGTACCAGTGGTGTACGCATGGAAAATGCTTTTCAATCTGAAAAAGAGTGGGAATCCTTTTTCAGAACTTCGTACACAGCATATATATGTTAGAAAGACCCGCGTTTTATTAAAATATTTCTGGAAAACGCTGTTTCTGAAAAAAGGTTTGTACAAAATCAAGCCACAGGAGAACATCGATCTCTTAACTGCCTCTGCATGAATAGCAATAAAAAAAGAATACTCTTTTTTACACCCTATGCCACACGGACAGGATCGGAAATGATGCTGTTGTACATTCTGAAAAAAATAGATCGCTCCCGTTTTGAAGTAGGCATCGTAAGTTTTGCAAACGGAGAACTACTGGCTGAGTTCCCGGACGACATTCCCATTCACATTGCGCCGCGCAAATTCAACACGATCCAAAAAATCTCCTTTCACCTGGGCGTGAACCCCACACTCCGGCACCTGCGCAAGCTCGCCCGCGATTTCAAAGCGGATTTCTGGTATGTGAATACAACCATGATACCGGAGACGATCGTGGTCGCGAAAGAGTTCTCGATCAAAGTGATCACGCACTTTCACGAAATGCCGCTAACCTACGCATACCTGAGCGCACCGGATTTTAAGAGTATCGTAGACTATTCGCATCTGCTGATCGGATGTTCCCAAACGACCTGCGACTCATTGATACATGCAGGAGGGAAGAATGTAGGGTTGCTTTACTCTTTCATCGATCAGTCACTGGTGAAAAAAGATGACAACCGTGCGGCGGAGATCCGGCGAAAATTGGGTATTCCGGCAGAGGCTTTTGTTTGGGTACTTTCGGGGATGACCTCCGAGCGGAAAGGCTTCGATATGTTGCCTGACATCGCCGGGGAGCTGAATGATCCCAATGTGCATCTGGTGTGGGTAGGTGCAGCAATCGACGATGGATTGGTGTATTATACGGAGCAGCGTTGTGCCCGCAACACGTCTGCCACGAAAATTCATTTGACTGGTAAGCAGAAAGAAGATTATTATAATTACCTTAATATGGGAAATGGTTTTCTGCTAACCTCCCGGCAAGACCCTTTTCCATTGGTGATGATTGAATCCGCGCTGCTGGGTAAGCCCATTGTTTCCTTTCCTTCCGGAGGTGTTTCTGAATTTGTCCAGGATGGAATGGGTGTCGTGACGGATGACCTGAGTGTCGGGCAGATGGTCCGGGCAATGCGGTCGGTTATGAGCGGAGAAGTGAAAACCGACAGTATAAAAAGCATTGCCGTTGCAAGCCGGTTCAATGTGGAAAATGGATATAAGGAGTGGATAGAATTAATTGACAGAAATCAATAGTATGCTCAATTCTACGTGCGAGTTCAAATGTTTGGCCCGGGTGTTTTTTTTGCTGACCTGTGTAACCGTGTCTTGGAGCACGGTTTGGGGGCAGAGTCAGCAACGGACACTGGAAATAGATACCCAGCGCTACATGGCGCTAATGCTCCTGAATCTCACTAATCCCGATGATATTGGTCCTGAACCGGACCTGATCAGGTCGGCCAAACAGTTCGGACTCAATGCCGTTTACATCACTATTCCCTGGGATAAGGTTTATTTTAGCTCTCCGACCGAAAAGCCGCAATGGGCGAAATACGATGATCAGATCAAGATCGCGACGGACCTTGGAATGAAGGTGGCCTTGCGGATCCATCTTGGCAGGCATAGCACACGCATCAAGGGCTTTTGGGAAGTTTCCGATAGCCAGTTCAGCCACTCCAACAAGCCATTGCTCAGCGGCTACCAGGATACCTCCTTCGGCTTTGACAACCAACCGATCGTCGACAAAGGCGTTGCTTTTCTGAAAGAGGTCGTAACAAGATACAAGTATTTGCAAACTGAAAAGAAGCTGCTGTATGTGTCGGTTACCAACACGGGAACCCAGGAGGGCGAATATCCGGGAGGACTTATCGTCGACGGGAAGGACGAAGCTGCGGTTTACGATTACTCTCCGTCGATGGTAAAAGGGTTCAAGGAGTTTGTTAAGCAGCATTATAAAAAGATCGAGCGGATCAACTTTTTGTGGGGTATGACCTTCAAGTCATTTGACGAGGCCAACCCGCCGGCAACATCCTGGGAGCCCAACCTTTCCTTTCGCCAGCGGTACGGCAAGGACTGGTACATTTACAGGCATATCGTTTTCAAGAAGTATGTGGAGCAAATGGTAGCCGCTGTCAAGTCGATCGACCCGACCATCAAATACGTTTCCGATTACGGATCGGTATTCGACTCGCAGTCCGCCACAAGAGGCACATTGGGTTTTCTGGATCTGAACGAAAAAACGGACGGAATCAAAGTCAATGACAACCTGGCTACGCATGATCACCGCTGGTCAGTGGATATTCTAAAAAGCGATGCCCCGCCGGGATTTGTGATCTGTAATGAGCTTTTTGTCAACTCTTACCTTGACAATAATGCGCACATGAAGCAGATCAATGAGAACTTCGAGCACGGAGCCAATGTGGTGGCGGTCGTTGTGTCGCAGAAAGAGCAGATGGCCCGTGCGGAAGGCTTCCTGAGGCAAGGCGTAGCCAACTGGCTTACCCAACCCATGAAGCCGATTGTTTATGCGGATTCGGTAAGCTACCGGCTTTCAGCCGCGACCGAAAAAGGAGGAGCCCAGGGCGTTGTTTACGACGAGTGGGCCAAGCGTGCCTATGCAGACCCCGCCCGCCCGAGGCCGGTGCGCATTCACCTGGTGGAGGATTTGCTGTCGCCTAGCTACTGGGACGATGCGTCTAATCACGCGCCATATGTATTCAGGCCGGTGCCCATGCAGATCATTCCTGTGAATAAGGATTTTAACTATAAACTTCCCATCGACACATTTTCGGATGTGGACGGCACAGTGGTGAGGGTGGAAGTGGGCACATTGCCCGCATGGCTGCGCTATGAAGGAGGCTTCCTGCGCGGCAGACCGACAGCATTAGGTGATTTCCGGATTCAGGTGAAGGGTATCGATGATGAAGGCGGCGCTACGGAGGCATTCTTCACAATCAGGGTAGATACCAGAGAGAATGCCAACAAGCCGCCAACCGTCGACAGTAATTTCTCCAATCAGATGGTGGCCATCGATAAGGCTTTTACATTCACCATCCCTAAAACCGCCTTTACCGATCCGGACGGAGATATCACCAGGGTAGAAGCCAGCGAACTTCCTTCTTGGCTTAAATACACGAATGGAGTTTTGAGTGGGACGCCTAACAAATTAGGCGACTATCGCATTATCCTGAAGGCCTATGATGATTTGAATGCATTTGTAGAAACCTACTTTACGATCAAGGTCGTAGAGCCGCAGTTCCTCAATGCACCGCCTTTCGCGAGCAGCACGCTGCCGGTTAAATATGCGCAGATTAACATGCCTTTCAACTACATTTTGCCGACCAACATCTTTGGAGACCCGGATGGCTATATTTCCTCGATCTCTGTGCAAAATCGTCCTTCGTGGCTTAGTTTCGCCTTGAATGTTTTTTCTGGAACGCCTACTGAAGAAGGAGAGTACCGTCTTATCATCCGGGCATATGACAATGCGGGCGCTTATGTAGAGATTCCGCTCGTTCTGCTGGTTCAAATTCCAGAGATACGTTTTGAACTCGTACAGGCAGGCAGTAAGGTCGACCAGCGGGTTATCAGGAAACTATCCGGTGATGATGTCATTCCTTATGACTCCCTGCCGCCATTGCTGAACATGTACGCCTATGGCAATTTTGAATACGACAAGGTTTCATTCGATTTGAACGGGCCTTACCGCAAAAAATCGACAACATCTGTTTTTCCCTATGCATTGTATGAAAATGCATCCGGCTTTGCTCCCTACGTAGGGCGCTACACCCTCACGGTTACCGCATTCAAAGAGGATTCGGCGGTGGTGACGAACTCAATCGAATTTGGGATTTCGGATGGCGACAAGGCCAACATCGCCAAGAATATGGACGATTGGGCATTTTATCCTAATCCCGCAGAAAGCATTGTTAACATCAAGCTGCCTGCGTTCCAGCCCGGAGATAGCCTCAGCTATGAGATTGTCTCGGTGAGCGGGAAGCGGATCCCCATTACCAATAGTGTGGTAAAAGTTTCGGACGACCTTGCCCATTTCGACCTGGACGAGATCGGACTCTCTTCGGGAATCTATTTTATCCGGGTGGAAAATAACGGCACTTTCCTGAAACAATTTAAGATACTTAAAAAGTAGATAGCTTATGACCATCCTATCACCGCGATGGGATGGTCATATTGCATTATTTAATAATAGTATGCTTGCATAATAATTGTTATAAATTATATTTGCGTAACCTGCAATAGTATGCAAGCATACTTTGCAATCGTTCCTGATTAACCCGCATTCAGCTATGTCCGTTGCAGCACTAAACCAGACGTCCATCAAAGGGGGCGAATTTCTTATTAAGGAAACACCCGCCAGCCAGATTTTTATTCCGGAAGAATTTAATGAAGAGCAGCGCATGATTGCTGATACCTGCCGCGATTTTCTCGCCAGGGAAGTGTGGCCCCACCTGGATGAGATCGATCAGGCGAAAAGTCCGGCAATGATCGCAGAGCTTATGGATAAGGCGGGCGAGCTTGGATTGCTGGGAACGGTGGTACCCGAGGAATACGGAGGGTTTGGTATGAATTTTAATACTTCGATGCTGGTAGCCGAGGCTACCGGGGCTGGAAATTCATTTTCCGTCGCGCTTTCTGCCCACACGGGCATCGGGACATTGCCCATTCTGTATTATGGCAATGAATCACAAAAAGAAAAGTATCTGCCCAAACTGGCTTCCGGAGAATGGAAGGCGGCTTACTGCCTTACAGAGCCGGATTCGGGATCTGATGCCAACTCCGGCAAAACGAAGGCGAAGCTGACAGAGGATGGCACGCAGTATAGGATCAACGGGCAGAAGATGTGGATCACCAATGGTGGTTTCGCAGATATATTCATTGTTTTTGCCAAAGTGGAGGAGAATGGGCAGACGGACAAGAACCTGACCGCGTTCATCATCGAAAAGTCTTTTGGCGGGATCACGATGAATGAGCCCGAGCACAAAATGGGTATCAAAGGCTCCGACACACGTCAATTGTTCTTTAATGATTGCCTGGTGCCGGTGGAAAATATGCTTTCGGAAAGGGGCAATGGCTTCAAAATTGCCGTCAATATTCTGAATATCGGAAGAATTAAACTCGCAGCCGCTGCTCTGGGCGGCGCGAAGCGAGTGGCTGTCCAGGCAATTGAGTATGCCAATGAACGGAAGCAATTCGGCGTGCCGATCGCTGCTTTCGGGGCCATTAAGCACAAACTGGCGGAAATGGCAGTAGGAATGTTTGCTACTGAGTCGGCGGCGTATCGTGTAGGCCAAAACATCGATGACCTCATTCTGTCGTTCAAGGAACAGGGATTGGCCGACTCGGAGGCTAAACTGAAAGCATTGGAGGAATTCGCGATTGAATGCGCGATCATGAAAGTCCACGGATCCGAAGTGCTCGATTTCGTTGTCGACGAAGGAGTTCAGATTTATGGAGGGATGGGTTTTTCTGCCGATGCACCCATGGATCGGGCTTACCGGGATAGCCGTATCAACCGCATTTTTGAGGGTACCAATGAAATAAACCGGCTTCTGGTCGTCGATATGCTGCTCAAACGTACCATGAAAGGTCAGCTCGACCTGATGGGGCCGGCTACGGCGGTGGGCAAGGAAATTTTGTCAATCCCGGATTTTAGCGCGGTTGAGGATGAAGTATTGTTTGCGGCTGAAAAGAAGGTGATCAAAAATCTGAAAAAGGCAGCGTTGATGGTTGCCGGCGCTGCGGTTCAGAAGTTTATGATGAAACTTTCCGACGAACAGGAAATCATCATGAACCTGGCAGACATGGTCATAGAGATATATGTAGCCGAATCAGTATTGCTGAGGGTTGAGAAAAGTGTAGGAGTGGAGGGGAATGACGCGCATATTTTGAAGAAAGACATGGCGCTGATCTACCTGAACCGTGCTGTGGAACGGGTGAACCATGCTGGCCGGGCTGCCATTACCAGCTTCGCGGAAAGCGACGAGCTGAGCGTGATGCTGATGGGCCTGAAGCGGTTCACAAAGATCGCCCCCACAAACCTAAAAGATGCCCGTCGAAGGATCGCCGACGAGCTGATCGCCAAAAATGACTATGTTTTCTAGAAACTATAAGATATCTCAGGTAGTTTACCTGCACAACTAAAAGCCAAAATGTATCTGTTGAAAGCCGTATCTGACTCAGGTGCGGCTTTTTTGTAACTTGGCAAAAGGTTTTTTATTCTATCTCAAATTGCGCAATTTTGGGAAACCAAAATCGACATCTTTCTCGTTAGGTAGAAGGTTTCTTTTTGATTTAAATAGCAAAAATATTTACGTTGGATTCTCTACTCGCTACTGAAAAGCCACCTTTCATGACATTGCATTCCGTGGATCTGCGTACCACAGGCCAGTTTCCTGCATTATTGCTGGACTATCTGGATCAGAAACCGACACTGGAAGCTTTCTACGGTACTTTTCCGACGCTGGAAAATGCTGAGAAAGTGATTTTGAATAAAAAGAGCTTTGACCGGGAGAAAAGAAAGACGCTTGTCGACGTGCTGACGGAGCAATACCGCGGCCTGCCCTCACTGCCCGATTTTTCGGCATTGTTGGAGGAGAATACATTCACAGTAACGACCGGTCATCAGCTGAATATTTTCACAGGCCCGTTGTACATTATATACAAGATCATCACGATCATCAAGCTCGCCGAAGCCCTCAAAGCGAAATACCCCGAATACAATTTCGTACCCATTTACTGGATGGCTTCCGAAGACCATGATTTTGAAGAAATTGCCTCCTTCCATCTTTTCGGGCAGACCCACAAATGGACCGGAGAGCATAAAGGCGCCGTAGGGAAGCTGAATCCTAAGGAACTGGCCGGGATTTTGAAGCAATTGCCTGATAAGCCGTTGCTCTTTGCGAAGGCATATCTGGAAAACAACACATTGGCCGACGCGGTACGATGTTACATGCACGAACTTTTCGGACGTTATGGGCTCGTTAGTCTCGATGCCGACAATGCCCATCTAAAACGACACTTCCTGCCGGTCATTACAGAGGAACTGAAAGACTCCATTTCGGAAAAACTCGTTACTGAAACCACTTCCCGCCTGAATGCGCTCGGCTACCACACTCCCCTGCATGCGCGCGAAATCAATTTCTTCTATCTAGACGACAACCTGCGCGAGCGTATCGTGCGTGAGGGCGACGTTTTTAAAGTGCTGAATACCGAGCTGGAATTTACCGAACCACAATTGTTGGCACTGGCGGAAACCAATCCGGAACGTTTCAGCCCGAATGTGATCCTCCGGCCATTGTATGAGGAAGTAATTTTGCCAAATCTTGCGTATATAGGTGGGCCGTCAGAGGTGCCATATTGGATGCAGCTGAAAGGCGTTTTCGAGCATTTCAACGTACCCTATCCCATGCTGATGCCACGCAATTTTGCGCTGTACATCAATGGCCACCAATATAAGAAAGCCCAAAAGTTAAAGATAGATTATAAAGATCTCTTCCTCGACGAGGTGGCCCTGCGTAAAATATTTATCGAGCGTAATACGGAGCACGTCCTCAATCTGAACGACCAAAAAGAGGCGTTCAATGCGATTTTCGATGAGATTCTAGCCAAAGCTACGGAGGTCGATCAGACCATGCATGGGGCTGTAAAAGCGGAACAAACGCGCCTGCTCAATTCACTTAAGCATCTTGAAAAGCGTATTATCCGTGCTGAAGAGCGCAATCACGAGTCAGAGATTGAGCAATTACTGACCCTTAAAAACAAACTGTTCCCGAACGGAATCGCCCAGGAACGGTTTGATAACCTGCTGAATTTTTATATCAACGACCCTCAGTTCATTCAGAAGCTATACAACGCCTTCGATCCGTTGGATTTCAGGTATAATGTATTGCTGGAAGAGTGAGAGGAGAACTTTAATCTTTCAGTTTAACGTCGCCAAAGCGGGAGTTGATAGTGATCTTTGTTCCCGATCCGGTCCCGATTTTTCCCTGGTATTGCTTCATTTTGTCATGTCGGCCGTCTTTTTCCGGCTGCATTGAAAAGTTCACATTCGTTGCAGGGTAACTGAAATTGCCGTACGTCACCGTCACATTGAACTGGTTGGCTTCGGCCGGCAATATCACCGAGGAGTAGGCGGCCTGTATGTCAACGTTCTGCGCTGAATTGGTCAGTTCGTCAATTTTGAAGTTGCCGGAATAATTCAGCTTGATTTTGCCCGTACCTCTGATCGTGCCGATTTTAGCACCGGAGTAATCGATATCGGCATCCAGGTTCGTGACATCGCCGATGCTGAGGTCTCCGAACTTGTTATTCAGCCATATCTTTTTTGCCTGATCAAGTTTGAGGTTTGAGTACTGAAATTCCAGTTTACCACCATCCATTTTCCCGATTTTGGCGCTTCCATATCGCACATCGATCACATTATCGGCGTTATCGAGGACATTCGCCATAAAGTTGCCGTACTTCGAATCGACGGTCAGCGGCGCATGGAAAGCGGGGATGTCGGTGTTCCCGAACTTGTTGCGGACGGTCAAGGCATTTTCCTTAGGCATGTAGATCGTGTAATCGATCTGGATGAAATTCTTGTCACCCTTCCTGTTATTCCAGCTATTGCCTCCAAACTGGTTACGGTCGATTCGCGTAGTCAGGCTGATCACGTTTTTTATCCGTTTTTCATCGACATTCACAGCACTGAGATATTCCGAGGCGCGCGAATCGGAGGGAGCATTAGCGGTAACCACAATTTCAACTTTGATCTCTTCTTTGGCCCAAAGGTTCACTTTTACGAGCCCGAACTGGTTATCGACTTCCAGTGCATCGCTTTTTTTGACATCAAAAATCTTTACAATATTTCTTCGCTTTTCGACCAGCCCGTTTTGTTCGGAATCGTCGGGACCAGATGCTGCGCTGGCAACCTGCGGCAGTGCGGAAATCGCACTAAATAACAGGAGCGTTGCTATTTTCTTTATCGTTGTCATTTTTCACTTTGTTAATGCGTTGCAAAATTTCCAGTTGTTGGTTCAGCAGATCGACCTGCAATTGCAGATTCTGAACCATTGCTTCCAGCAATGCTTCCTGGTTAGGGGCGTTCGATAAGTTGGAACGCAAGTTTTTGTAACTCGTCTCCAGACTTTCCAAATCGGCAGAGAAATCCTTGTACAGCTCGGGGTTGTTCCGGGCGAGTTTAATGATCTCCTCCCTTTTTTGGTCTATTGCAACATTGTATTGATTGAATTCGCGGGCATAGGCGGGGACTTTCAGGGCCACATTAGGGTCACGGGTAATGCCATACTCGTTATTGAGGTAAACCAAAAATCCGATCCCCAGCGCCAGGAACACCCCGGCGGCAATTCGCCAATCGAAATACGGATTATTCAGCCGCCTGATTTTTTTTTTCGATTTTTCGGATACTATCGGAATCTCATTATGTAATTGGCTCTCAATTTGACTCCACAAAGAATCCTGCGGTAAGAAAGTATCAAATCCATCCCTGTTATCTCGCACAAACCGCTCCAATCGATCCTTTTTATCAGAAGAATTTTTCATAGATTAATTAACTTGTCAAGTGTAAATAATAGTCTCAAATCCGTATAGTTTAAGGGTCAACATCTTTTACTCCTGGTGCTGCGTTTGTCATTTATTGCGGTCCGCCGCGCGGTCATGTTTTGTCAAGAGTTGTCATTTGTTGTTTCTCTCCAATCTGACTATTTCTGACCATTCCTGACTACATTTGACCGTTCCGTTACCGAACCAAGATCTCGGTCAATTTACGCTTCGCCCGCATGTATTGTGTCCGGGACGTTGTTTCACTGATCCCGAGCACCTCCCCGATTTCCTCATGGTCGTAGCCTTCGAAAAGATAGAGACTAAGGACCACCCGGTAGCCGTCCGGCAATTTTTGTACCGCATTCCGTACCCTTTCTATTTCAAGCGTAGTGTCGCTCTCGTCCAGTCCGAAAGAATCCTCATTACGGTCACTCTGCTCCAGTGTTTCCTGGAATTCGTCAATTTCTACCCATTTCACCTTCCTGCTCCGCATGTGGTTGATCGCCTTGTTGACAACAATTTGCTTCAACCAGGCCCCAAAGGTAGACTGTTGCCGGAACTGGTGCAGGTTCGTGAATGCATCCACGAAGGCCTCCTGCAGAGCGTCCTCAGCCTCTCCCATATGGTTTAATATCCGCATGCAGATGTTGAACATGGCTTTGGAGTAATGTTTGTACAACTCGTATTGTGCTTTACGCTCTCCGAGTTTACAACGCTCCACCAGTTCGACGTGCCGGTCGGGGTAGATTTGTGTTTTCAAGCAGAAGGTTTATATTTTGAACGTTCTGAACCAAAGACAATGCTTTCTACTACATGTTGCATTCATTTTAAAAATATTTTGAAAATGGCTTGACCGAACAATGAACTGACGTGCGTTGTTGTACGGTAAGGCCGCGTATCTTTGTGACTCGAAACGTTGTGGCCTGTCGCTACGGGCAATCTACCGATTTTAGTAAATGAAAACATTCAATATCCCCGATTTTTACCGGAGCCGTATCATTACGCCGATCAAGGAATTTCGTCGTAAGAACGACAAACTGAAACGGGATTATTCGCCGACCGTGCTGGACTTCGGACCCGTGCAATTCCTGATCGCACGGCACTTTGGCTTCTGTTACGGAGTCGAGAATGCGATCGACATTGCGTACAAGGCTATCGCCGAGAACCCGGGCAAACGCATTTTCCTGCTAAGTGAAATGATCCATAATCCGGATGTGAACCGGGATCTGATGGAACGCGGTGTTCAGTTTATTATGGATACAAAAGGAAATCAGCTGATCGGCTGGGAGCATTTGACGGCGGAAGATATTGTCATCGTGCCTGCCTTCGGAACAACTGTGGAAAACCAGCAGAAACTGTCTCAGCTCGGCGTGAATGCGTATGTATATGACACCACCTGCCCCTTTGTGGAAAAGGTATGGAACCGGGCGGCGCAGATCGGAGAGAAGAACTATACGATCGTCGTGCACGGAAAGCCTAATCATGAAGAAACAAGGGCAACTTTTTCACATAGCAAGGAGAATGCGCCGACTGTCGTTGTGGAGAACATGAAGCAGGCGCAACTGCTGGCGTCTTACATGACCGGCGAGAAGCCCGCTTCGCAGTTTTTCGAAGATTTTCAAAACCAATATTCAGCAGGGTTCGATCCGGAGCAGCATTTGCAGCGAATCGGGGTGGTTAACCAGACCACCATGCTTGCTTCTGACACGCAGGGCATTGCCGATTACCTCAAAAACGTGATGATCCGGCATTACAGCCTTCGTCCCGAGCAGGTGGAAGACCGCTTTGCCAACACGCGCGACACATTATGCTACGCAACCAACGATAATCAGGACGCCACTTATGCATTGCTGACCCATGAAGCGGATCTGGTGATCGTGGCGGGAGGATATAACAGTTCCAATACATCCCACCTGGTTGAGCTGTGCGAGCAAAAGTTTCCTACTTATTTTATCGAATCAGTCAACAAAATTCTCGACCGGCATTTGATCCGGCATTTTGACCTTCATAAAAAGGAAGAAATCGTAACGGAAAACTATTTGCCCGCGAAATCGCCCGTGCGGATCATGCTCACCTGCGGAGCCTCATGCCCCGACGCGGTGGTGGAGGGAATTCTGGTCAGGTTGCTATCTTTCTTTGAAGGAGCAAAACCGATTGAAGAAGTAATGCAGGCGTTCTGAGGAAGCGGTTACCGTAAAATCTCATAGAAGCGCCGTTGAATCATTTGAAAGCGGTTATTTAAAGCGAATTAACTTATATAAGCTAATTTAGACGGATGGTTTTTAATCATAAAAATCATCCGTTTTTTATATCTTCCTTCCTATGAAAAAGACTTCCATCCCGTGTTCTTTTTGCCTTCTTCTGCTTGTCTGGTTTTTTAATAGCTGCTCTTCATTCAATGAAATCCGTATCGCGGGGACCAACTTTACGGAGGAGGTGGGGCAATCGCAGAACCTGGTTTTTACATTTAACAAAGACCTGGTTTCGAATGACGCGCTCAACAGCTGGGACTCGACGCAGTACGTACAGTTTGAACCGGCAGTTCGGGGGAAATTCAAATGGACCGCGCCGAACGAGCTCGTGTTCTCACCGGTAGCTGGGTTCGGCGTTGCTACCTCGTATAAGGCACAGCTTACAGACCTGATCACCGGGAAGTCGGGAAGCGATAAGAAACTCAAAGTGTCCAAAGATCCTATCGGTTTTCATACACCATACCTGCAGTTGGTCGAGTCGGAGAGCTGGTGGGCATTATCACAGGAAACTGGCCGCCATGAAGCCAGGTTACGACTGGTTTTCAACTACCCGGTCAATGGTCAGAATGTGGCAGAAAAGTTGAAAATCATTTCGGGCGCTCAGCCCCTGGATTACAGGATACTGCCTTCTCAGAACGAAACGTCCGTCGTATTGGCTTTCTCGAATGCGGGTAAGGCAGATAACAATGAAACTGTTGTCAATTTGACGCTTGACAAGGGCGTAAAAGTTCAGAATACCTCTTACAGCAGCCAGGAGGCCCTGGCCAGGACGATCAGTATACCGTCGCCTTTGCATCTGGAAGTGGTTGATATCAAAACGGGGTTTGAGAATAACACGGGCTATGCGCGAATCATTACCACTCAAGAGCTCGATAAAGAGAGTATCGCGAAGAGTTTTGCCATCAATCCGGAGGCGTCTGTCGAAACGGAGCCGACAGAGAATGGGTTTATTCTCCGTGGCGCATTCAATGAAACAGATACTTATGTGTTGCAATTGAATAAAACCCTGAAAGGCATTCTGGGGCAAACGCTGGAAGAGGAAGCTTCGAGGGATCTGTTCTTTGGCAAAATGCCGGCGGCCATCTCATTTGCAAACAAAAAGGGACTGTATCTGTCGAGCAAAAGTTCAAGAAATATCGGCGTTCAGATCGTCAATGTCCCCAAAGTGCAGGTTCGTATTTCGAAACTGTATGCCAATAATATCCTGCATTATATCCATAACAACCGCTGGAATGACTACGCATATGTAGGAGACGACTGGCAGCCGACCGGCAATTTCAATTATAGTGACGATCGCGAAAGCCAGTTAAGTGATGTGATCGTAAATAAGATCGTCGAGACGGAAAATCTCTCGAAAAGTAAGGGAGTGTCCGCGCTCAATATTGCATTGCCCGATGATAACAAGCGTCAGGGCGTGTATCTGGTGGCGGTCAATTCGGAGGAAGAAGCATATCTTGGGGCGACCAAACTGGTGTCCATTTCAGATATCGGGTTAATCGCCAAACAGGGAAAGGACGAGCTCTGGGTTTTTGCCAATTCCATTAAAACTAATGAACCCATCGGCGATCTGGAACTAACGCTGGTGAGCTCGAACAATCAGAACGTTTTTACAATCAAAACGGATGGTGAAGGCGTTGCGCATGTGGAGAACTTGAGTGAAAAAGCGCCCGGATTCAAAATTGCAATGATAACCGCCAGTTCGGAAGAGGATTTCAACTACCTGCTGCTGGAAGATACCCAGGTGCTCACTTCGCGATTCGATGTGGAAGGGTTACGGGACAATGCTTCGGGTTACCAGGTTTTCATTTATGGTCAGCGGGACATTTACCGCCCCGGCGAAACCATGCATTTTAATACCGTGCTACGGACTCAGGATTGGAAATCAGCGGGTAAGGTGCCGCTGAAACTACGGCTTCTGACACCGAACGGACGGGAGTTCCGAACCTGGCGTAAAATAACCAACGACCAGGGCGCCATTGAAACCGAAATCCCATTGGATGCGGGTGTTCTGACAGGCTCCTACATCCTGGAAGTTTACAATGGCAATGAAGTATTGCTCGGATCACAGGCGGTAAGCGTCGAAGAGTTTATGCCCGATCGCATTAAAGTCGATCTCAGTGGTGCTGCCAAAGATTACTTATCAGGACAAAAGGTTTTATTGACTGCCACGGCGACGAACCTGTTTGGACCTCCTGCCAGCAACCGGACCTATCAAATGGATTTTCAGCTCCAGAGAAAAGGGTTTGCAGCAAAGGCTTTTCCGGAGTATACCTTTAACATACCCGCCGAAACCACATTTGAGCGTGACAGCCGGCAAGGTACTACCAATGAACAGGGACAGGCCAACGAGCAGTTTACATTGTTGCCTGGTTTGCAGGATATCGGGGTGCTGGAGGGGAAAATTTATGTCACGGTTTTTGATGAGAACGGGCGGCCCGTTAATCGGCTGCAACGGTTCGACGTGTACACGCAGCCGGTCTTTTATGGGATAAGGCTGCCTGACTCCTACGTCGGAACGAATGCGCCGGTTCCCATAGAAATTGTGGGGGTCAACAAGACTGGTGCATTGCAGGGTGGTGCGACGGCGAGTGTAGAAGTGGTCCGTTTGGAATATCAAACCGTCGTCGAGAAGAAATACGACCGACTTCAGTACACTTCCAGAAAAAGTGAAAAACTGGTTTATTCCAATAAACTTAACCTTGCTGGTGGAAAAGGGACATTCCGTTACGTTCCCACCGTTTCGGGAGAATACGAAGTGCGGGTTAAGCGGCCGGGCGCAACGCATTATACGCTGGCTAACTTTTACGCTTATGGCTACGGTTATACCCAGTACTCGTCATTCGAAGTGAGTAATGAAGGACGTGTCCTGATGGAGACCGACAAGGATAAGTACAAAACCGGCGAATCGGCGAAGGTATTGTTCAAAACTCCTTTTGATGGCAGGTTACTGGTGACGGTAGAGCGTAATCACGTGCTCGAACAGCATATTCTGAACACGGAGAAGAAAGCGGCAGAACTTACATTCAAGGTAGGTGAAGCACATTTGCCCAATGTATTTGTGACCGCCACGCTGATCAGGCCGCTGGACGCTTCGGATATGCCTTTGACCGTAGCGCACGGTTTTACGCCGA
Source organism: uncultured Dyadobacter sp. (assembly GCF_946482605.1). The sequence continues at coordinate 65,963 of NZ_CAMLSE010000008.1, forward strand.
TTGTAGTAGAAGATCCCGACAGGAAGCTGCCGGTGAGCATTACGGCCGTTGAGAAGTCCAGGTCTAAAATGAAACAACAGATCAGGATCAAAACAGAGCCGAATGCGGAGATCACGTTAGCGGTAGTGGACGAAGGGATATTACAGATCAAAAATTCTAAAACTCCGGACATACACGGCCATTTTTACCAAAAACGGGCACTGGAAGTTACCAGTCATGATTTGTATGCGCAACTTTTCCCGGAGCTGACTATTTCAGGAACGTCCAGTTCCGGTGGTGACGGCTATGATCTGGAAAGAAGGATCAACCCGCTCAGCAACGGACGAACCGAGCTCGTGTCGTTTTGGAGTGGGCAACTGAAGGCGAACGGCAGCGGCGACGTGACTTTCGATGTAAACATACCGCAATTCAGCGGCGACTTACGCATTATGGCTGTGGCTTACAAGGATAATGCATTCGGGTCGGCAACCAAAAATATGAAAGTGGCCGATCCGATCGTGATCAGCGCCGGTTTGCCGCGTTTCCTGAGTCCGGGCGATGAGCTGGTGTTACCCGTTAACATCAGTAATACCGAGAGTAGGGCCGCAACGGCATCTGTATCCGTGCAATTGGCAGGCCCGCTTACTGCCGGAGCCGCACCGGTGGTTCAAAACATCACTATCCCTGCCGGGAAGGAATCACGGGCCGTTTTTTCGGTGAAAGCCCAGACGGCTATCGGCGTTGGAAAAGTGATTGTAAAGGTGAATGCATTTAAAGAAACATTTATTAACCAAACCGAAATCTCGGTGCGTCCCGCTTCTCCCTTGCTGAAAACCAGCGCTTCCGGGCTGATCGCAGGTGAAAAGCAGGGAGTGATCGACCTCGGTTCGTCGTTTATTCCGGCCACGAGCACCAGTCAGGTCATACTGAGCCGTTCCGCACTGGTGCAGGGCGGTGGGAAAGCGCTCGCTACCTTGCTGGGCTATCCTTACGGTTGCCTGGAACAAACGGTATCCAAAGCATTCCCGCAGATCTATTTTGCAGACCTGACCAAAGCAATGGCTGCCCCGGTTTACACAGTGAAGAGCACGGAGAGCGACTTCAATCCGATGACCAACGTGCAGCAGGCGATCAGGAAGGTCGAATCTCAGCAGCTTTTCAACGGTGGAATGGGCATGTGGCCCGGTGCGCAAATGGAAGATTGGTGGGCCACCGCCTATGCCGTCCATTTTCTCGAGGAAGCGCGCAGGGCAGGATTTGAGGTCAATGCCAAAACGTTGAGCCGCGCGGTGGAATACCTTACCTCAGAGACGGGCAGAACTGCAACCCGTGAAGTAGTTACGGCGAGCACCAGCAATGGGCTCGCCTACGAAGGCCAGCCCACGGGCACACAGACGAGGAAGACCGTGGCGCGCAGGGAGGCGATTTATTCGTTGTATGTACTGGCGTTGAATGGACATCCGAACCGGGCCTCGATGAACTATTATAAGCAGAATCCACATTTGCTGACGCTGGATTCCCAGTATTTGCTTGCCGGCGCATTTCAATTAGCGGGAGATTCGAGAAGTTTCAACGCATTGCTTCCGAAAAAATATGTGGCGGAGAATGCAGGCCATTACTACGATCATAGCTATTCCTCCCCACTCCGTAACATGTCATTGGTTTTGAATACATTGCTGGAATCGGATCCATCCAACATCCAGATCCCGGTGATGGCTCGTCAGCTCTCGAAAGCCATTCAATCAGCTTCCTATCTGAACACCCAGGAAGCTGCTTTTGCGGTACTTGCATTGGGTAAGCTTGCTAAAAAAACATCCGGTTCGACGGTAACAGCTTCGGTATCGGCTAATGGGAAGTCTTTGGGACAATTCTCAGGGAAGGAGCTCAAAATCGCGAAAGGCATTGTGAATCAGAAAGTGGTTGTAAAAACGCAGGGCAAGGGTGACCTGTACTGGTTTGCTCAAACCGATGGAATGTCTGCCACGGGTGCCTACACCGAAGAAGATCAGGGGATTAGTATCCGCAGAGAGTTTCTAACACGAGATGGCGCGCCGGTTCAGGCTTTCCACCAGAATGATCTGATCGTAGTGAAGCTGACACTCGCCAGTACCAATGGAATTCCGGTCGACAACATTGTAATTACGGATCTGTTGCCGGCAGGATTCGAAATAGAAAACCCGAGGATTACTGAGCCGCGGGATATGCCCTGGATCAAGGATGCGGCCGTTCCCCGCTACTATGACATTCGCGACGACCGCATTCACTTCTTCACGGTTGCGGAGGGACGACCCAGTACATTCTACTACCAGGCGAGGATTGTGGCAAAAGGGACTTTCACCGTAGGGCCCGCCGCTGCCGATGCTATGTACCAGGGCGAATACCGCAGCTATTCAGGCGGACGAAAGATTACCGTTGAATAGGCTTTTGTTAAAAAGAAAAACCACGCAGAATTAATCCGCCGATGATGGCTCCCGCAATGGGGGCCGCCACGGGGACCCAGCCGTAACCCCAGTCGGAGTTTCCCTTGTTGGGAATAGGCAGTATCGCGTGCGCTAGCCTGGGGCCGAGGTCACGCACAGGGTTGATGGCATAACCGGTGGTACCGCCCAGCGATAAGCCGATGCTCCAAACCAGCATACCCACCAGGTAAGGCGCAACCCCGGAAGGAATGCCGCCTTTTTCGGGATCCGAAGTTCCGGCATAGCCAATGGCCACAATGCCTACGATGAGCACGACGGTGGCAATGAATTCACTCAGAAAATTGGCTCCGGTGCTCCGGATAGCGGGACCCGTGGCGAAACAGGCCAGTTTGGAACCTCCGTCCTCGGTAGCTTTCCAATGGGGCAGGTATTGAAGCCATACCAGCACCGCACCCAGAAAAGCGCCAATAAGTTGTGCCGGAATGTAGCTTGCAAGCAAATGGTAGTCGTTTTGCAGTACCGCAAAACCGACGGTTACTGCGGGATTGAGGTGCGCCGCTGCACTGCCGAATGCATTGGCCGTAAACACCCCGAACATCACGGCAAATCCCCATCCTGCCGTAATAACGATCCAGCCGGCGCTCTCACCTTTGGTTTTTTTCAATACGACATTGGCGACTACGCCGTTGCCCAACAAAATAAGGACCATGGTTCCGACGAGTTCTCCGATAAATGGGGAAGGCTGCATGAGGTTTTATAATCAAGGTGAATGAACGAATATGCGAATAGTTTTATAATTTCTATTTCCAATGCCAAAAAGAATTTTTCGTTCCCGTTTTACCATTTTAGGACGATGAATTCTGCTAACTTTGCCTGATAATCAATTTTTGTATTGAAAATCATGTCATTAAATCAGCTTACGGCTATCTCTCCGGTTGATGGTCGTTATTACAAACAAGTATCTGAACTTTCGGCCTATTTTTCGGAGTACGCCCTGATTTACTACCGGGTGTATGTGGAAATAGAATACTTTATAGCACTCTGCGAAATTCCCCTTCCCCAGCTATCAGAATTTGACAAGAAAAAGTACGCGTCTTTGCGCAAGATCTATGAGGATTTCAGCGAGGCGGATGCGTTGCATATAAAAGACATTGAAAAGGTTACCAATCACGATGTCAAGGCGGTAGAATACTTTATCAAAGAGCAGTTCGAGAAGCTCGGGATTGAATCTTACCAGGAATTCATCCATTTCGGCCTTACTTCCCAGGATATCAACAACACCGCCATTCCATTGTCATTGAAAGATGCGATGGAGCGGCAGGTGAAACCATTGTTCCGTCAGGTTCTTTTTGTATTGAAAAGAATGTCGATCGAATGGAAAAATGTACCGATGCTGGCCTTTACCCACGGCCAGCCCGCATCGCCTACACGCGTGGGTAAGGAGTTCCTGGTTTTCGTGGAACGCCTGGAACGTCAGCTGGAAATGCTCGACAAAATCCCGCATTCAGCGAAATTCGGTGGTGCCACGGGTAATTTTAATGCACACCACGTCGCCTATCCAAAGCAAGACTGGATGGCATTTGGCCATCATTTTGTGGAGGGACTGGGACTGAAAAGAAGCCGACACACCACGCAGATCGAGCATTACGATAACCTGGCAGCTACTTTTGACTGCCTCAAACGACTCAACACGATCCTGACGGACCTTAACCGTGATATGTGGACGTACATTTCCATGGGTTATTTCAAACAGAAGATCAAGGCAGGAGAGGTAGGCTCATCGGCAATGCCGCATAAAGTGAACCCGATCGACTTCGAAAACTCGGAAGGAAACCTTGGACTTGCATCGGCATTGTTTGAACATTTTGCCTCCAAATTACCTGTTTCCCGTTTGCAGCGTGACCTTACGGATTCGACCGTTCTCCGGAATATCGGCGTACCGATCGCGCATTTGGCGATTGCATTGAACTCTTTGCTGAAGGGATTGGGTAAAGTTGAGCTGAATGGTGAAGTGCTTAAGGCAGAATTGGAAGAAAACTGGGCAGTCGTATCGGAAGCAATCCAAACGATCCTTCGCCGCGAAAGCTATCCAAAACCTTACGAAGCTTTGAAAGAACTGACGCGCACCAACGAAAAAATTACGCACGATTCGATTTCCCGCTTTATCGAAACACTCGACGTGTCGGAAAAGATACGTGAAGAGCTCCGTGCATTAACGCCTTTCAACTACCTCGGTGTAGTGGAAGAGACATTTTAATTGATCAGGCACTTTCCAGGTCTTCGGGCCTGGAAAGGCCGATCCCCAACTCCTCCCTGATTTTCTCCCGCCATTCTTCCGGCAAAATGTCCATTAAACGGACATTACATACCGTGGCAATCCGGCAGTAGTGCGCCACCTGCACATTGCTGCGACCACTTTCCCATTTATGATAAGCAACCTGTGATATGCCCAGTAATCCGGACATTTGTCTTTGTGTGAGTGAATTTTCCGTGCGGTAGCGGATCAAAACATCTGAAATGTGCATAATGTCGGTTTAAAGCAGGCTCACGCCATGATCGTCGCTTCGAACCGGAAAGGAATAAGGAGAAGTTGAGTGGTGAAATTAATGAGTTAATGAGTGAGTGAGTGAATGAGTGAATAGGCCTTTATTCGGTCATTCACTCATTCACTCATTCAAAATTACAACTCACCCGCATTTGGAAGAGCCGCAGTCTTTGCAGGTGAGGCAGCCTTCCTGGTATAGGAGGTTGGTCGAGCCGCAGTTCTGGCATTTCTGCTTGGCGGCTTCGGTACCGTCCGGGATGTAACGCTTCAAGGCGCGGGCTACGCCAGCTTTCCAGGTATTGATGGCCTCGTCGAGTTGCAGGCTGCTGATGAGGTCCACTACTTTTTCGATAGGCATGCCGTGTCGTAATGTACTGGAAATCAGTTTAGCATAGTTCCAGTACTCGGGGTTGAACTTGTACGACAATCCTTCGATGGTAGTCTTGTAACCCCGGGTATTCTTGTATTGGAAGTCGTAACGGGAACTGCCGTCGGCTTCGCGGTTTTTGATAATAAAACCTTCATTTACCCACCGAGGCAGCAAAATTCCATCTTCGTCATCCGCAAAACCGGTGAAGATCTCGTACGGCTGGCCGTCGATGATGCCGATGAATGCAATCCATTTGTCTTTTTTATTCTGAAAACGCACCACATCGGCTTCCAGCGTGTGAGGCCTTTCGGTCGGGAAGGGGGTGGGCGCGGTAACGGCAGATTCTTCTTCTTTCTCGGTATTGGCGATCAACACCCCTGAACGCGAACCATCACGGTAAACCGTTACACCCTTGCAGCCTGCCTTCCAGGCCTCCATGTAGCATTCGCCGACGAGCTCTTCGGTCACGTCGTTGGGCATGTTGATGGTCACACTGATCGAGTGATCGACCCATTGCTGGATCGCTCCCTGCATTTTTACCTTTTTGAGATAGTCTACGTCATTGGAAGTCGCTTTGTAATAAGGCGATTTCTTAACCAGCTCATCCAGGTCTTTTTGCGAATAGTTTTTGCTCGTATCTATGCCATTTACCTCCATCCATTCTTTAAACCGATGGTGAAAAACCACATATTCTTCCCACGAATCCCCTACTTCATCCACAAAGTCCACGCGAACGTCTTTGTCGTTGGGGTTAACTTTTCTTCTTCTTTTGTAAACAGGCAGGAAGACCGGCTCTATGCCGGAAGTCGTTTGTGACATCAAACTGGTGGTGCCGGTAGGCGCAATGGTCAACAAGGCGATGTTCCGGCGGCCATATTCCAGCATTTCGTAGTAAAGCTGGGCGTCCGCCTCCTTCAAGCGGAGAATGAAGGGGTTATTTTGCTCCCTTTCGGAATCGAAAATCGTGAATGGTCCCCTCTCTTTGGCAGTATGCACCGAGCCACGGTACGCTTCCAGCGCCACGGTTTTGTGGATTTGCACGGCAAAGTCATTACCCTCGTCGCTGCCATACCGCAGTCCCAACGCGGCCAGCATATCGCCTTCTGCGGTAATGCCGATGCCTGTTCTGCGACCTTCTTTGGCTTTTGTCTGAATATTGAGCCACAAATTGCGTTCTACGGCTTTTACTTCGTCCTCCTCCGGGTCTTCATCGATTTTTTGCAGGATAGCGTCCACTTTTTCCAGTTCGAGATCGATGATATCATCCATCATGCGCTGTGCCGCTGCAATGTGTTTTTTGAAAAGCTCCCAGCTAAATTTAGCCTGAGGTGTGAACGGGCTTTCTACGTACGAAAACAGGTTGATAGCAAGCAAACGGCATGAATCGTATGCGCAGAGTGGAATCTCGCCACACGGATTCGTTGAAATGGTCTGATAACCCAGGTCGGCGTAGCAATCAGGTACGGATTCGCGGATAATGGTATCCCAGAATAAAATTCCCGGTTCGGCTGATCTCCACGCATTGTGCACGATTTTCTTCCAGAGTGCAGTGGCATCAATATCTTTGATATGCGTCGGATCGGTACTTCTGATGGGATATTGCTGGCGATAAGTGCTACCGGAACTGACGGCCTTCATGAATTCATCATCGATCCGTACCGACACATTGGCGCCGGTTACTTTGCCCTGCTCCATTTTGGCATCGATAAAATCCTCGGAATCGGGATGCCTGATCGCCACGGAAAGCATCAATGCTCCCCTGCGTCCGTCTTGAGCTACCTCACGGGTCGAATTGGAGAAGCGCTCCATGAACGGAACGATGCCCGTAGAGGTCAATGCCGAATTCTTCACCGGTGAGCCTTTCGGACGGATATGGGAAAGGTCGTGGCCGACGCCCCCGCGGCGTTTCATAAGCTGTACCTGCTCCTGGTCGATTTTCATGATGCCTCCGTAAGAGTCGGATTCTCCCTTGTTGCCGATAACAAAGCAATTGGAGAGTGACGCGATCTGGTACGGATTGCCGATACCCGTCATAGGACTGCCTTGCGGGATAATGTATCTGAAGTCCTTGATCAGGTCGAAGATCTCATCCTCGCTCATCGGATTAGGGTAGCGTTGTTCAATGCGTGCGATCTCGGAAGCGATACGCCTGTGCATGTCGTCGGGCGTCGCTTCATAGATAGCTCCGAAGGAATCCTTCAGCGCATATTTATTGACCCAGACGCGTGCGGCGAGATCGTCACCTTTGAAATATTCGAGTGAGGCTTGAAAGGCTTCGTCAGTAGTATAGGTACGTTCTGATTGTGAAGATTTTATGGATTCCATTAGCTGGCGTCAGTGAAATTTTATTCGATTTGTATAACCAAATGTAAAAATTTCGGATGGTTTTTGGAAATTAAAATTGAAAAAAGTTTACAGACAAAATGTGTAAAATTGCTGTTTATCAAATATTTACAATTTCGTATACTGGAAAATGTTGACAAATTTATTTCTTAATATTTTCTTTGTTTGGAATAATTATCTACAAAAAAAACCGGCTCATGATGAAGCCGGCAATTTTTAATTACTATGGCGAAATTTTATCTTTTATTTCTTCGAAATCAGTCCTGAGTAGTCTTAATGGCGTACTGATCAATGAGGGCTGGCCAGGCAGCCAACTCCGGAATGCCTGGTTTGCGTTTTCCAAAAAACTGGTTGAACATCACCCCATCCTTGTCGATGAGCTCGATGCCTGTCACAATGCCGTCCTCGGTTGGTTTTCTGACAACCCAGGCTTCATCGATGGCGTCCTCACGCAAATGCAGGTTAAATTCAGGGTCCATCACATTCAGCCAAGGCCCCATTACAAAAATCTTTTTGATCGGGCCGGTATGTATCTGAATGCAGTTGGGGTTTGAAACGAATACCATAACCGGCAGCTCTGTTTCGGATACCGCATCAAAGATCAGTTTCATACTTTCCGGTTTGATGCGGTAGGCATAGCCTTCGGGTGCATTGCGCAAAGCCTGTTTCCGGGACAGTTTGTATTTACGGAGCAAAGTGAAAAAATCATGCGTGTCTTTCAATGCGAGCCATTCCGCCTGAAATGCAGCCCTATCGATGTCCAGGGCTTCGTCGGATTCGGCAGCTTTGTCCGGTTTGTCGCTGACAAACAGATTGACATCCTGTTCAGCAGCCAGGTATTTGGCTACCAATGCGTCGTACGCTTCTTTATCGCTTTTCTCGGTCAGGTAAATTTTGTGAGCCGCTTCTCCGAAACTGTTGAAGAATTGCAGGCTGAAACGGTCATTTTCTGACACCGCGAAGCCAAATTTCCAGTCGCCCAGAAATAACCGGAGATCGATGTCTTCGCCGAGTACGAGCCCGACGTGGTTATTAAAAGATATTTTTTCATAAACGCCCTTGCGCTCATGTACGACGTGGTCGTTGCGTGTGAGTGCCATCACGTGACCGAGAGAGCCCATTTCTTTGATAAGATCCCTGAAATCGCCGCTTAGCAGCCGGACACTCTCTCCCAGTCCGGTAGCCAGCAGGTCGGCTTCCGAGGTGTTGAGCGCTTTCGCGGCGTCGCGAATGCGGGTTTTGGGGTTGGCCAGATTAAACGCTGCCCAGCGTTCTTTCAATTCAGTTCTGTCTGGTGAAAGGGTTGACTTCATGTCTTGCTTTATTTATTTGTTTATAAATCAGGGAGTATGGTACGGAACAGCGGGCATGTTCGGTACAATCACCGGGTAGGGTGTAAGCCCGGGCTGGATGATCTGTACCGGCAGGCCAAAAGCTTCGCAAATCGATTGTTCGGTCAGTACCGCTTCCGGAGAGCCTGTTGATAGCACCCGGCCGGCTTTCAGCATCAGGACGGAATCCGCATATTGGAGCGCCTGATTCAGATCGTGGATGACAGCGACAACCGCGAAGCCTTTGCCGCTGAGTTCTCTTGCCAGCTGAAACGTTTCGTATTGATGCAGCAGATCCATTCCGGTAGTAGGTTCGTCCAGGAGCAGGAGTCCGTTTTCAATCTCCCAAACCTGCGCCAATGCGCGGGCCAGTTGGACCCGTTGCTGCTCGCCACCGGATAATGTGGGATAAATGCGGTTTTTAAAATGCCCTATGCCGACCTTTTTCAGACAAAGATCCACAATGGCCAGGTCGCGTTGGGTTGGGTTGTTGTCGTAAAACGGATAACGGCCCATGAGAACGATCTCCTGCACTGTGAATGAAAGAGAAATGACGTTCTGCTGAGATAGTACAACCCGCTTTTTGGCCAGTTCTTTCAGTTTATATTTCCTCAGCTCTTTCCCATGAAACAGTATCGAACCGGATGTAGCTGCCAGCTCCGAGGAAAGTAGTTTAACCAGGGTGGACTTCCCCGCGCCGTTTGCACCGACAATGGCCCAGAATTCTCCGGCATTAACAGAAAAGCTCACGTCATTGAGCAGCTTGCGTCCCCGTACCTCAAATACTGCATTTTGTACCTGTATCATAGCCGCCGGCGTTTTTGCTCCCAGAGTATGTAAATGAAGAACGGTGTGCCCAGCAATGCGGTAAGGATGCCGATCGGAAGCTCGGAAGGCGCAACAATGGTTCTTGAAATGGTATCTGCGAGGGTAAGTACGATCGCTCCGGCCAGTGCAGAGCCGATCAGTAATGTCCGGTGATTGGGACCGAACGTTGTGCGTATAATGTGAGGGACTACGAGTCCGACAAAACCAATCGTTCCTGCAACTGCCACAGACGCACCTACGCCCATGGTAGCCAGAATGATGACTTTTTGTTTTAATGCCTTCATGTTTACACCGAGCCCGGCTGCCTGGCTCTCGCCCAGTACCAGGAGATTCAATGCTTTTGACAGGTAAGGCATGAAGAGAACGGAAACTGCCACAAAAGGAGCGACGGCCATGACGGATGTCCAATTGGCACCGCCAAGGCTTCCCAGGTTCCAGAACGTGATGCTGCGGAGCTGCGCGTCGTCGGCGAGGTAGGTCATCAGGCCGGTCATAGCCCCAACGAATGCATTGATGGCGATCCCGCAAAGAAGCAATGTGGTAACGCCGCCCTCCCCAGTGACTTTGGAAAGCTGGTAAACCAGGAGTGTGGTGAGGGCGGCACCAAGAAATGCGACAAAAGAAATGCCGTACGCGCCGACCAACTCGTGCAGCATTCCGAAATATTTAACGTTGAGCATAATTACAAAAACAGCAAACAGCGACGCGCCGGAGGTTACGCCGATCAGGGTGGAATCGGCGATGGGGTTACGGAAAAGCCCCTGCAGCGATGCGCCCGCAATGCCCAGGCCGGCACCGATCAACACGGCCAGGCAGACCCGGGGCAGGCGGATGATCCAGAAAACGATCGATTTTTGTTCATCCACCCGGGTTTCGGTAATCAGTCCCAATTTGTAAGCAACGATGTCCACCAGTTCTCCGAGAGAAATGGCTAGCGCCCCGGTGCAGGCAGAAAAAACAACACAGGCCAGAAGAGCCGCCCCCAGTATTCCCGTCATTTTACCTGTGGAGGAAGGTAAAAAGTGGCGTTGGGAATCTCTTTCTTTTCTGATTTCCTGTTCGTGGGCCGTTTCCGCCAGCATTGTTCTTTATTTTATTTTTTGAGAGAGTTCAAGAGCGGCCTTGCCCAGCCTGGGGCCGAAGCCTGTCAGTAGCTGACCGTCCATCGATACGATCTTTTTATTCCTTCCCGCGTTGGTGTTTGCAATGCCCGGCACACGGAGCAACCCGTCCATTCCTTCCAGACTTTCGAGTCCGCTGGCAAACAGTACCAGCACATCGGGGTTAGCCATGATGAGGGATTCTGCGGTCAGCGGTTTAAAATCGCTGAAATCCGTTACGGCGTTTTTGTGTCCTGCCAGCGCAAACATTTTGTCCAGGGACGTGCCGGTGCCCGAAACCATCAGTGTCCCCGTGCCGCGTGCATATATGAAAAGTATCTTTTTGGAGGATGCCGGTGCGGGTATTTTGGCCAGGTCGGCTTGTAAGGATTTGACCATTTTTTCGGCCTGTGCATGGGCATTAAAGTAGGCACCCACTTCCCGGATCAGCTTGATAGCTCCTTCCTTTGAATATTCATGTTTGAATGCGACCACCTTTTTTCCGCTGCTGTTGAGTTGCTTCACAACGGCCGGAGAGAGCATACTTTGATCGGTGTAAACGATTACATCCGGATTCAATGTGAGAATGCCTTCGGCTGCAATGCTGCGGTTGTGGCCGATCTTGGGAAGCTTTTCCAGCGAGGCAGGGAAAGTGCTGGTAATGTCCACGCCGACGATCTGCTTTTCGAGTCCAAGGCCAACCAGGATTTCGCTCAAAGTTCCGTTTGCGGACACGATCCGAGGCCCTGCGACACCGGCATAGGTAGCCTGGCAGTTATCAAAACCAACTGAAATAAAGAAGAAAAGGAAAAGGGCAAATCTTAATAACTGCATGAAATAGCCTATTTTTTATCAGCGAATATCTTGTCTACTTCCAGTACAATCAGTGCTTCCTGAAACAGGGTCCTGATCTCTTCCAGCTCTTCGTCGTCAAATGAGAGCATGAAGTTCGGGATGGGCGAAGGCAGCAAATGGGTCTTGCCATGGGGGAGCTCATCTCCCAGGCTTTGCAGGTGGTACTGGTCGTAAAGCACCGACTGGAATCCCCTCAGTCCGTCTTCGGTAAAAATGAATAGCACATTGCCATAGGCGAAATTGAAATGGGTACAGCAGTTGCATTGCCCGATATAGCCTTTCGGGGTGTGGCTTAAAATCCGTAGTGAATTGTATGAATGCGAATCGTTCTGCATAGTCTGCCAGTGATCAAATAAAAAATGCCTTCCTGAATTTCGCCGTAGTTCATTCCTGGGAGGCAAATATAGAGATTAATTTAGACCAAGTATAAATAGATGATAAAAATTTACTTGAGCCGATCTGGAAACCTCTGGCAGACTTTCTATTATTGTATATTGAAAGGTTGCCCAACTGACTGTGGGAGAACTCCTATTAACTATCTCTATTCCTTTACCTCCGTTTTCGTTGAAAAAGCTCTTTACCAATCTGACCTTCTGGGTCCTTACCGCCATTACCGGTGGAGCATTGCTTGGTCATTACTTCCCTGATGAGGCGGTGAAGATGAAATTGCTGGGCGACGGGTTTATTTCGGTTGTCAAAGTGTTTATCAACCCGATTATCTTTCTGACGATCACGCTGGGCATTGTGGGCATGGGCGACCTGAAAAAGGTTGGGAAGGTGGGCGCGAAGGCCCTGCTGTACTTCGAGGTGGTGACTACACTGGCATTGGTGGTAGGGATTATTGTGGCGAATATCATTCGTCCGGGAGTTGGTGTGGTGACCGATTCACTTGAAAAGGGCGATATATCCAAGTTTGCCGGCAAAAGCCACGATTTCAGCTGGATGCAGTTTTTCCTGGATAACATTACATTGCAGGTGTTGCTGTTTTCGCTGGTTCTGGGCTCTGTTTTGAGCAAGTACAACGGAAAGCAACGCATTATCGACGGATTGAATTTCTGCTCCAAATATGTATTCCGTGCCTTGCATCTGGTCATGATTTTTGCACCGATCGGCGCTTTTGGGGGAATGGCTTTCACGATCGGGAAGTATGGTATCGATACGTTGTTACCCCTCGCGAAATTGATGGGGACGGTGTACGCAACCATGGCCGTTTTTATCTTCGGAATACTCGGGTTGATCATGCGGACCTACAAGATCAGTCTGTGGAGATACCTGAAATACATTCGGGAGGAATTGCTGATCGTGTTGGGAACCTCTTCGTCGGAGGCAGGCCTGCCGTCACTGATGGCGAAGCTGGAACGAATGGGGTGTTCCAAACCCGTGGTGGGGCTGGTGGTGCCGGCGGGCTACTCATTCAACCTGGACGGGACGACGATCTATCTTTCCATGGCCACCATCTTCCTGGCGCAGGTGTTTAACGTGCATTTGAATATCGGGCAGATATTCTCGCTGATCGGGATATTGATGGTGACTTCCAAGGGCGCCGCCGGTGTGACCGGGAGCGGGTTTGTGGTGCTGGCGTCCACGCTTACGGCCATCAAAGTGATCCCCGTTGAAGGACTTGCCTTGTTGCTGGGTGTAGACCGGTTTATGTCCGAGGCACGCGCCATCACTAATTTTATCGGTAATGGCGTGGCGACGATCTGGCTTGCCAATAATGAGAAGGAGTTTGACCGCAGCAAAATGGAATATGCTTTCAGTAACATTCAGGAGACGGAGAACGTGGTTACCGATAACCTCACGGATGCAACCCAGCCGGGGCAGGCGAAGTTATAACGATTGAATTTTTAGTAGTTTTAGAAAATTACCTTGAAAAGACTTGAATTATGAAGTATCAGGATTTCATAACATCCGACTATCGGATAATGCTCGGGAAGCCTGTCATCAAGGGCACCCGCCTAACGGTAGAACTCATCCTTCGTAAGTTGGGTGAAGGAGCTGCGGTGGGTGATCTTATCAGGATGTATCCCGGCCTGCAGCCGGAGGCTGTCCAGGCTGTCCTGCAATACGCCGCCGAGGTAGTCGCTAATCAGGAAGATCTGGAACCTGCTTCATGATTCTGGCTGATGAAAACATCGATCACGGGCTAATAGCGGAAATTAGAAATGCCGGATTTGAGGTTTACTCAATTTACGAAATGACTCGTGGTATTTCCGATGAATCAATTATTGAGTTATCCCGAGTTCCTCCCAGGATCATCCTTACAGAAGATAAGGATTTCGGCGAGTGGGTGTACGCTCACAAAATTACGGGTATTAGTGTAATTTTTTTACGCTATTCTTTCGGCGAGACAATTGCAATTTCGCAGATTGTTGTCAAGCTTTTGAAAGAACGGCAGGAGGGATTATTTGGACACTTTACTACGATTACTATGAATAAAATCCGTTCAAGACCATTTCTTTGATGCAAACCATCAGTTAAAAATATATTTCCCGCTTAAATTTGAATTTCAACATTGCAGTTTTATTTATATGACTAATCACGAAACACTTCATATACCTAGCCGGTCCCGGAGACCATTTATCGGAGAAGAGTTTGACCTGAAGAAATGGGATGATGTGCAGCCATTTTTCGAAAACCTTAAAAACAGGGAAATTAAATCCGCCGAGGACCTTCGGCAGTGGTTTTTCGACCGCAGCGAAATAGAATCTTATCTGTCAGAGAATTTTGCCTGGCGTTACATCCGTCAGACTTGCGACACGGCCAATACCGGCCTGATCAATGCATTGCAGTTCTTTATCACAGAAATCCAGCCCAAACTGGCAGAATACGGTAATGCGTTGGACAAAAAAGTGGTTGATAGCCCGTTCCTGGCCGAACTGACGGAGCCAGGCTTTGCCATTACATTGCGGGGCATGAAAAAAGCGATCGAGATTTTCCGCGACGAAAATATCCCGGTAATTACCGAAATGCAGACGGAGGAGCGCAAATATGGCGCCATCGCCGGAGCGATGACCGTGACACTCGACGGCGAGGAAATCACCTTGCAGCGCGCGGCGGATCGTTTGCAGTCCACCGACCGGAATATTCGCGAAGAAGCATGGCGGGCCATTAGCGGAAGGCGTTTTGACGATCACGGCAAACTGGATGGTCTTCTGAATCAGTTGGTTGCCCTTCGCGATAAAGTAGGCCGCAATGCAGATTTCGCCAACTACCGCGACTATATGTTCGCAGCCATGGGCCGGTTCGACTACACGCCCCAGGATTGTTTCAATTTCCATGGATCGGTGAAAAAGGCGGTCGTGCCCATTCTGAATGAAATGGCGGCGGAACGGAAAGCTGCATTGCAGGTCGACGCGCTTCGGCCCTGGGATACCAAGGTGGACCCCAAAGGTTTGCCGCCGCTGAAGCCGTTTGAAACCGGTGAAGAGTTGCTGGACAAAACGATCCGCTGCTTTTCGCGTCTCGATCCTTTTCTGGGAGATTGCCTTCGCATCATGAAAACCATGAAACACCTGGACCTTGAATCGAGGAAGGGAAAAGCGCCGGGTGGTTATAACTATCCGTTGGATGAGATCGGTGTTCCGTTCATCTTCATGAATGCGACTTCAAACCTGCGCGATATGGTTACCCTCCTGCACGAAGGCGGGCACGCGGTGCATTCGCTCGTAACGCGGGACCTGGCATTGAATTCGTTCAAACATACGCCGTCGGAGGTGGCGGAATTGGCCTCGATGTCCATGGAGCTGATCACCATGGATTTCTGGGATGAGTTCTTTGAAAATGAGCAGGACCTGAAACGTGCGAAGATCACGCACCTCGAGTCGATCATAGAAACGCTTCCCTGGGTAGCTACCGTCGATAAGTTTCAGCATTGGATGTATGAAAATCCGCAACATACGACGGAGCAGCGCACAGAGGCGTGGACGCGCATTTACGAGGAATTCACGGATACGGTAATGGACTGGTCCGGATTGGAAAATTTCAAAAAATACCTATGGCAGCGCCAGTTGCACATCTACGAGGTTCCGTTTTATTACATCGAATATGGTATTGCCCAACTGGGGGCGATCGGGGTGTGGAAAAACTATCGTCAGGATCCCGCCAACGGATTGAAAGGCTATCTGGATGCGTTGAAACTGGGCTACACCGCTACCATTGGTGAAATTTACCAGGCAGCCGATATTCCATTCGATTTTTCGGAGCAGCATATCGCCGAACTGATGCAGTTTGTCCGGGACGAACTGGCCGAGTTAAAAAAATGATATTTCGGTAACCCACAATTTGGTGGTTATGAAATTGGCGGTTATTTTTGCGCACAATACTATGAACGATCAAAGAAATGAAATTCAATAAAATAGTTGCTTTTGTTGCGTGTCTGGGCCTTCTTTCTTCCTGCGAATACCAAAAGTTCAATCAGAAGGATCAGAAAGACCTGAATGTTGGTAACGAATGGGTTTACGGAGTGAGCCCTGATTCCCTGCCACGCCAGATGTCTTTCAAGTATGACGCAAAACCTGAGCTGGATTCCCGCGTGAACGATATCCGTGCGAAGCTGTACGGTGGTAAAATTCCAAGCTCACTGGTTAAAGAATAGTAACCGTTCATTGAGAAAATATACGAGATATCCCCACAAAATGGGGATATCTTTTTTTTGAGGCCTGTTTTGCCGATTGAACAATTTCAATACAGCCTTCTGCGTATTATCCCTTTGGCCAGCTTCCATTGAGTAAGTGAAGTTGTGACAATTGAACATTTTTAATTTACTTTACGTATTCGAGGCAAGGTTGAATCCAAATTTTTAGAAAAGAACACGCAATTAAAAAGTATTGTAAACATGAACATAGCTTTGGTAACCGGCTCCGCCGGACTGATTGGAAGTGAATCGGTTGCTTTTTTGGCTGATAAGTTTGATTTGGTCATTGGTGTTGATAATAACCTTCGGCAGTACTTCTTCGGTGCGGATGGAAATACGGAATGGAACCGTAACAGGATCGAGGACGCATACGGCAACTACAAGCACTACTCAGCGGATATACGGGAAGTAAGCCAGCTTGAACCAATTTTCAAGGAGTATGGAACGGACATTAAAATGATCGTTCACGCCGCTGCGCAACCAAGCCACGACTGGGCTGCCCGCGAGCCTTTCACCGATTTCAGCGTGAATGCCACAGGGACATTGAATATGCTGGAAATGACCCGCCTGCATGCACCTGAGGCTGTTTTTATTTTTACATCAACTAATAAAGTCTACGGAGACAATCCAAACTACCTTCCATTGGTAGAATTGGAAACGCGCTGGGAGGTCGACGAGAGCCATCCTTATTTTGCAAATGGGATCGACGAGAACCACAGCATTGACCATACCAAACACTCTATTTTCGGGGCTTCGAAAGTAGCTGCGGACATTATGGTGCAGGAGTATGGCCGGTATTTCGGCATGAAAACTGCTGTTTTCCGCGGAGGCTGTCTGACAGGCCCTAATCACTCCGGTGCACAACTTCACGGCTTCCTGGCTTATCTCATGAAGTGCGCGATTACCGGCACGCATTACACGATTTTCGGTTATAAAGGCAAGCAGGTTCGTGACAACATTCACAGCCATGACCTGGTGAACATGTTCTGGCATTTTTACCAAAACCCTCGTCCGGGTGAGGTGTACAATGCGGGCGGCGGCCGTTTTGCAAACTGTTCTATGCTGGAAGCGATCACATTGTGTGAGCAGATCACCGGAAATAAACTTTCTTATTCTTACTCAGAAACCAACCGGATCGGCGACCATATCTGGTATGTGAGCGACCTTTCTAAATTCAAGTCGCATTATCCCGACTGGAATTGGGAATACGGATTGGTTGAGACATTGACCCAGATCCACGACGGAATCTCTTCCCGACTGGGAGTAAAAACGGTTTAAGTCATTCAGAGCCTCCGGAAAAGCTTCCGGAGGCATCTTAACTCTCTCCCATGCCTGAAAATTTCGTCATTATTATTCCCCAATTCAATGACTGGGAGGCGCTGAATCTGCTGATACAGAAGATAAATGCGGATTTAAATACTCCGATCCTTCAAAATACCACACTGCTCATTGTTGATGACTGCTCCTCCCGCGCGAGGACTCAGCCATTTGCCTCTTTCGGGGGAAAAGAACTGAAAGTGCTTCGGTTGTACCGGAACCTCGGTCATCAGAAAGCCATTGCCATTGGACTCTCGTACGCAGCTGAAAACATGAATGCCGATAAGGTGATCGTGATGGATGCAGATGGCGAAGATGCGCCGGGTGATATCAATAAACTTGCCGCACGTTCCATCGAAGAGCCGGACAAGATTATCTTTGCCGAAAGGAACAAACGTACGGAGGGATTGCTGTTCAGATCTTTTTATGTGATCTATAAGTATGTATTCAAGCTGTTGACCGGCAAGGTAATCACGTTCGGGAATTTCAGCCTGGTTCCAAAAAGCCGTTTGCAGAATCTGGTACGTGTTTCTGAGATCTGGAATAATTATCCGGGTGGCATTATCAAATCGCGGATCCCTTACGATTCGGTGCTTACCAACCGCGCCAAAAGACTCGCGGGTGAAAGCAAGATGAACTTTGTGTCTCTTGTCTTGCATGGGCTGAGCGCTATTTCGGTCATGGTGGACACTACGGCAGTGCGTATCCTGATTTTTTCATTATTCATGTCGGGGGTTGCGATTGCATTTATTTTCTTTATTCTCTTCCTGAAACTGATCGGCAATGCTACACCGGGCTGGGCTTCTACATTGGGTAGTACGCTGATGATCCTTATGCTGCAATCATTTCTGATTTCGCTTTTTCTGGTGTTTATGGTATTGCAATACCGGTCTCAGCAGCATTTTATTCCGGCTGTTCATTACCGCGACTTTGTGGAAAAGGTAGACTCGTTTAGCTAATCGGAGTATGATCAGTTTTGACAATTCACCGACTGTCTATTGGCTTATCGGCTACCTGCTGGCAGGGATTGTCATTTTTGCTTCACAATACAAACCGGTGTCAACGAAGGCGTATCTGATCTTGGGCGTCATGCTGCTTGCGTGGATGCGTTTGCCTGTGATCGTTTTCAACCGTGAGCTTAATCAGGACGAGAGTCAGATGCTCAGTCACGCATTGACGCTCTTGCAAGACCCGGTTTATTGGCGGTCTGTCGACGGCACGACTATTGGGCCGCTCGATAACTATCTGCTTGTTTTTCCCAAACTGCTTGGTTTTCAGCTCGATTACAGCGCTGCCCGCTTCATGGGGCTGCTATGCGTCGCAGGTGCATGGCTGTTGCTATTCTCCGCCATCAGGAACTGGTTCGGCACCACTATTGCGCGGCGGATTTCCGTTGTGCCGCTGCTTTTTGTGACTTTTACCCAAGAAGTCGATTTTGTCCATTATTCTAGCGAGCAACTTCCCGTACTGCTGCTGGCCTTTTGCATTTGGCAACTCTCCAAGCTTGATCAAAACCAGGTACCCTCCGTTACCGGGCTATATTTTCTGGGATTTGCGGCCGGAGCGGTTCCTTTTGGAAAGTTGCAAGCCGTGCCCATTGTCGCTGTGATCGTCTTGTCGGCATGCTGGGTGCTGTTCCGGCTGTTTCAGCGGCACGGCGGGTTCAAACCTGCAATCGCATTGCTATCGGGCGGACTTACGGTGCCGCTTTTTTTCCTGGTGTTCACATTGTCGTTCGATGTTTTCGACGATCTGATAGACTTTTATATACTTGGAAATGCGATTTACGCGAATGGAAGTACCTTGGCTGACATTCCTTCGCAGTTCTACAAAATCATTGCGCTCTCAACCGATTTTCAGTTTTTCAGCCTTGCCCTGATCATTCCAATGCTGATCGGGCTGGCTCGGATAGCGAAGCTTTATGTGCCGGGCAAATTAGAGCTTTATGTCCCGTTTACAATCCTTTTCCTTGTTCTGGCCAGTATTTATGCGATTACAAAGTCGGGCAATGATTTTATTCACTACCTCAATTTCTGCATTATTCCCTGGACTTTGCTGGCCGCCTACGGCTTTTCGGCTGTTGAAAGGTGGTCGCTGGCATTTCCTGCCATTATTGCGGTGTGGTTTGGAGGATATGATGCGCTGCATTACGTGAAAGAGCGTCGACTGAATGCCTTCGATTCGGTAGGGAAGACCCAGTTACAGGAAAGCCCGGTTGTGACGGAAATGCTGAAACTGCGGAAGGAAGGGGATTATATGGTCGTTTGGGGTTGGAATTGCAGTTATTATGTAGAAGCCCAACTCGCCGAAGGGACCGCGGAAAATCATTCGGAGCGCTCTATTTTCGAGCATCCCATGCGCGACACCTATCGTAAACGCTATATGTCGGATCTGGAACGGACCCGGCCTGCATTTTTCCTGGATGCTGTCGGCAAGAACAGTCATTGGGTGCAGGACAAAAAAACTCAGGGCATCGAAAGTTACCCTGAGTTGAATCAATATATCCGTAATCATTATGTCCTGGCCGGTAACTTCGACGATGTTAGCCTCTTTATCCGGAAAGAACGTGCAGGTTTATGACAGAATATCTGTCGAGGCGGCATTTTCTGCCTGCAACAGGTCGTTCAGCGTCGTTTTGTCGAGTACTGCCAGGTTAGCGTCACGCCATCTTTCGAGTACCGTGCGCAGGCTGCATGTTTCTTCGTCCTTGCAGTCGTCGCATTTGCCATAAAAAAACATGGAAACGCAGAGTGCAGGTGCGATAGGGCCGTCGATGATTCTCAATACTTTGGAAAAATTAACTTCCGCAGGGGGCACGCGTAACAGATAGCCGCCACCCTTTCCCTTTTGGCTCTGCAGTACGCCGTTGTTCCGGAGGTCAAGCAGAATTGCTTCCAGGAATTTTTTCGGAATTTTCTCTTTTTCAGCGATGTAAGAGATCAATACCGGGCCTTTTCCGTATTGTTCCGCCAAAACTTTCAGAGCTTTCAGCGCGTATTTAGCTTTTTTTGAAATCATTGTTGATCAAATGGACTTTTGGGGTCAGCAAGCGTAAAGATGTACCGGTTTCGGCAAATATTTGCGTTGAAAAGTTCTAAATTTCGAATTTTCCAACAAATATCCTATCCATCAGAACATAAATTGGGGAAACAATAATTCCCTGATCAGTTTCGGGGCGCTTTTCCGCCGTTGAGCAACCCCTGCATTCTTTCCAGTGTTTTCTTCTCCCCGCACAATGAGAGGAATGCCTCACGTTCCAGATCGATCAGGTATTGCTCCGTCACTTGTTGGGGATAACTGAGGTCGCCTCCGTTAATCACATACGCAAGCTTGCCCGCGATTTTTGCGTCGTGGTCGCTAATGTAGTTGGCCAGGCGCATTTGGGTAATGCCTGCCATGAAAAGCGCAATGCCGGTTTTACCCTGTACCTTGATATCGTTACGGTGTTTCGGTTGGGTATAACCGTTTTCAGCAAGGTCAATGGCCGCCTGTTTGGCCTCAGCGATAAGCCTGAAACGGTTCAGCACGATCTGATCTTTCTCCTGAAGGTAGTTCATTTCCCGGGCTTCCTGAGCGGAGGTCGAGACCTTGGCCTGGGCGATGTTCATAAATGCATTCTGAAGAATATTCAGCTCCGGATCACCTGCCTGATACATATCGGAGCAGCGCAGCGCCATTTCCTTGGTTCCACCCCCGGCGGGGATCAGGCCCACTCCAAACTCAACGAGCCCGATGTAGGTTTCGGCATGTGCCACGACCTTGTCGGCGTGGAGGGTAAGCTCACAACCGCCTCCGAGGGCGAGCGTATGCGGCGCAACCACGACAGGAATGGAAGAATACCGGGCACGCATCATCGTTTGCTGGAATTGCGCAATGACCATATTGATCTCGTCGAACTCCTGTTCAATGGCGTACATAAACAGCATGGCCAGATTGGCCCCTGCCGAAAACGCCTCATTGGCCTCATTGCCGATCACCAGCCCGCGGAAATCTTTCTCGGCAATGCTTATCCCTTTCTGAATACCTTCGATCACCTCCGCGCCCATGGTGTTCATCTTGGATCTGAATTCAAGATTCAGGATACCGTCGCCCATGTCGTACAGATTAGCCCCGGCATTTTTCCAGACGATATTGTCCGACAAATTGCTCAGCAGGATAAAGCTGTCCTGGCCTGGTATCTTCTCATAAGATTTGGAAGTAATGTCGTAGTAGAACCGCTTGCCTTTTTCAACCTTGTAAAATGACTCGCAACCTGCGGAAAGCATTTCATAAACCCATGCGGCGGGTCGGAGGTCAAGCGATTCCATGATCGCCAGCATACTGCGGACGCCGATAGCGTCCCAGGTTTCAAAAAGCCCGTATTGCCAGCCAAAACCGGCGGAAATGGCCTGATCCACCCGAAATATCTCGTCTGAGATCTCGGGAATGCGGAATGTGGCGTATCTGAAAATGTCCGCGAATGTCTTTCTGTAAAACTCGCCTGCCTTGTCTTTGCCTGCAACCAGCACGGCAAAGCGTTTGTACACGTCGGCAATGGCTTTGGTGCTTTCCAGCGTTTCGAATTTTACTTTGCCGGAGGGAGCGTATTCAAGTGATTTGAAATCGAGTGCCAGGATGACGGATTTGCCCTTTTCATCTTTGATTTTTTTATAAAAACCTTGGCCCGTTTTGTCACCCAGCCATTTGTTGTCAAAAAGCTTTTGCATGATTTCCGGAAGACGGAATGCGTCGCGCGATTCGTCCTTTCCTTCGCCGGAAGCATACAAGTTGTTCGCAACGTGAACTGTGGTGTCGAGTCCAACGACGTCCGACAGCCGGTATGTTCCCGACTTGGGCCTGCCGGCGACAGGGCCGGTCAGCTTATCTACTTCGTCCACCGAAAGCCCCATTTCCTCTGCGACGCGGATGGTCTGGATCAATGCGTAAATACCGAGGCGGTTAGCAATGAACCCCGGAGTGTCTTTGCATAGTACGGTGGTTTTTCCCAAAAACAGCTCGCCGTAATGCATCAGGAAGTCAATGATGCTCTGGTCTGTTTCGGCGGTCGGGATGATTTCCAGCAGGCGCAGATACCGTGGCGGGTTAAAAAAGTGCGTACCGCAAAAGTTTTTCCTGAAGTCCTCGCTCCGGCCTTCCGCCATCAGGTGAATGGGGATGCCGGAGGTGTTGGAAGTAATCAGCGTCCCAGGCTTGCGGAGTGCATCCACTTTTTCGTGAAGGCCTCGTTTGATGTCGAGCCGCTCCACCACCACCTCGATAACCCAGTCGTAATGTTTGATATCGGCCAGGTTATCCTCGAAATTGCCGAGTTTGATCCGGGACGCAAATGCCGCGCTGTAAAGCGGCGCAGGTGTGGCTTTCAGTGTTTGTTGAAACGATTCGGAGACGATCCGGTTGCGGAATGCCGGATGTTCGGTAGTCAGGCCTTTTGCCTTTTCCGGATCCGAAAGGTCTTTCGGAACGATGTCGAGCAGCAATACCTCCACACCTATATTAGCAAAGTGGCACGCAATGCGGGAGCCCATAATGCCGGAACCAAGAACGGCTACTTTACGAATGGATCGATTCATGTTACTAAGGTTGGTTTTCAGGATTTGGGTTGATGAGATTATGCCAGATCGTCGGCGACTTCTCCTGCTTTCAGCTTCTGGTTCTCCTCTTCAACCAGCTTATTTATATCTTTGATCACATCGAAAAACACGACCAGCTTGTCCAGTGGTATCTTGTCCCTGATCATCGTGTTGAAAGAAATCACACCTTCGCGGGCCAGCTCCCTTTTTTCTTTTCCGAGCTCAGTAAGGACGATCCGGACAAAGCGTTTATCGTTTTTGCTCACTTCCCGCCTGATCAGCCCTTTCTCTTCCAGGGTTTTAAGCATTCTCACCAGGCTTCGCGGCTCCATTCCCAGGAGAGGCGCTATTTTCGTAGCTGGTGTACCAGTTTCGATATCGATGTTGAGCAGGACATACCCCATAGCCATGGTGGTGTCAAAACGGGCAGCATAGGCATTGTACATTCGGGATATGGAATGCCAGGCCCATTTGATCTGGAAATCAATTGTTTTTTCCTTACGCATCGTTTCAAAAAGCTATTGGTATCAGTTATGCCCTCTTCACAAATGTAAGCAATGTGATCATTATTATGCAAGCATACTAATTTGACACCAATAAAAAACACACCGCCTGGTCTCCTGGCGGTGTGTTGCCTCTACTTTTCGCTGATGAGCTTGTCCATTAAGCTGTTGAAATCGGCCACGAATTCGTCGTAGTACTTGCCGGTGCCGGGGCCGGAGAAACCCGTGTGGATTTCCCGGACTTTCCCGTGCTTGTCGATGAAAATGGTGGTGGGATAGGACATTACCTTGTTGAGCATAGGCAATGCCCTTGCCGTTGCTGCATCGCTATTGGTTCCTGCCAGGACTATCGGGTATTCGATCCCCAGGCGGGTTATCATGCGGGCGATCTTCGGATTCGAAATTTCAGGTTTGTCGGAGCGTTCGAAGGCGAGGCCGATCACTTCCACGCCCCGATTTTTGTTCTTTTTGTACCATGGGGCCAGGTAGTTGGTTTCGTCCATGCAATTGGGGCACCACGATCCCAGAATCTGGATGATGACCGGTTTTCCGGCAAAACGGGGATCTTTTAAAGACCAGGTTTTGCCCTTGGCGTCAGGGAACTCGAAATCTACGCTTTCGAATCCTGGTTTCAGGAATGTAAGCTTGGTGGCGTCCGGTAGTTTGGCTTGGGGATCGGGTTTGGCAGTCCAGGTTTTATACACCTTGACGCCCGACCACATACCACCATTCAAAGATCCGTCGACCTGAATGGCTGCCTTAAAGAGCATAGCATTGGAGCCGTCGAATGTGGACAGAAAGAGGCTATCCCCGTTCACGCTGCCCGTTAGAAACCGGTAATCGCCGGTAGGCGTCAGAAAAGAGCCCTGAACATCGGTTCCCTGCTGCGTAAAGCTGCCGACTGAGATCGTCACGTCGCCTGTGGTCTCGTTTTTAAAGGTCGTTGCCCATTTGCCAGTCACATTTCTGGTTGTCCTGGCCTCCCCCTTTTCAAAGAATTTATAATGCTCGCCCTGATCCGCTTCGAAGGGAAGTGAGCCTGCCACCACGCCATTGGCTAGGCGGTAGTAAGTTCCTTTCAGTTTGTCGCCGTCGGGTTTAGCGACTATCTTGGAATCAAAAAGCTGCATGGGGATCACCAGCGAATCGTTCTGAAAATAGGTGCTGTCCATGCTCAGCTTTTCAGACCCGTTGATGATATGGACTTTGTAGGTTTTGCCATCCGCATTTTGCGCGATATCCAGGATCAATGGCAGTTTATGCGCGCCCCGGCTTAATGTCGCACGCCATATGCCGGTCTTAACAGGAGGCTGATCTGGATTCGCTGAGAGGACTGAAAAGCCGGTGATTATATTTAAAAATGAATATAAGCCAATCGAAAACAGGAGTTTCATACACAGTGGATTAGTGCTTAAACAGGAGTGTGGTGTCAAAATTAATTCCCTTCCAGTGCGCAATTCCTACGCCTGAAAATCGCTAAGTTTGTAACTGCCTGTCGGCGGAAAATAGTTCCTCAGCACATTGCTTTTAACAAATGGATTCAGAAAGTACCTATCACGTTCCGGTCATGTTACACGAATGCCTCGAAGGCCTTCAAATTCAACCTGATGGAGTGTACGTGGATGTCACTTTTGGGGGGGGAGGCCATTCGCGGGCGATCCTGGAAAGGCTTACAACAGGCAGATTGCTAGTGTTTGACCAGGACCCCGATGCAGTCGCCAATGCGGCAGAATGGAAAGACGATAGTCGTTTTACATTCATAGCGGCCAATTTCAGACATTTAAAACGATATCTCAAATTACATAAGGTCGAGAAGGTCAATGGGATCCTCGCGGATCTGGGCGTCTCATCTCATCAGATCAACACACCGGAGCGTGGTTTCTCGACGCGGTTTGATGCTGACCTGGACATGCGCATGAACCCAGGCATCGAAAAGACGGCCGGAGAAGTGTTGAAAACGCGGTCGGCAGCGGAATTACAAAGGATCCTCGGCATGTACGGGGAGGTGACCAATGCGCGCACCGCGGCAGAGGCGATCATTACGGCCCGATACAATTCGTCCATTGAAACCGTTAATGACCTGAAGAGCATCCTCATGCGGTATGCGCCCAAGCACCGCGAGAATAAGTATTTCGCACAGGTGTTCCAGGCATTGCGGATCGAGGTCAATGACGAATTGAGTGTCCTGGAAGAATTTCTGGCGCAGACGCCGGAAGTGCTCGCGCCAGGCGGGAGGCTCGTGGTGATGTCGTACCACTCGCTGGAAGATCGTTTGGTGAAGAACTACATTCAGAAGGGAAAGTTTTACGGAGAAGTTGAAAAAGACTTTTATGGGAACGAGATCAAGCCGCTGAAAAGCGTGACGCGTAAACCCATTGAAGCTACCGCAGAAGAAGTCGCCGTGAACCCGAGGGCCAGAAGTGCCAAATTGAGGATCGCGGAAAAGGCGTAGAAAATCCAGAAATGCACCCCGAAACATGGCTGAAAATAGAAAGAAACCGAAACCCATTCCGCCAAAACCTCCGAAACGCAAGCGGGAATACCATCTGTTCAACTGGCTGAACAAGTTTTTGCCGCTGGATAAGGTTTTTGGAGAGAAATTGCCCGGTCAGGAAGAACGTCTGCCTGTCAAATATTTTTACTATTTCGGTTGGGTCATCGTGCTGCTGGTGGCCTATGAGCGGATTGGTTTTCAATCCGAGGACTATGTCCGTAAGAGCATCAAGCTGAAAAAGGAGGTCGATGACCTGAAAGCCGAATATACTTCCATCCACGCCGAATACGAGCGAGCCGGCAAACAGTCGGTAGTGGTGGAAAAAGTGCAGGCCGAGGGGCTCGTTGAAAACCTGATTCCCCCGAAGAAGATTATTTTAAAAGAAGACGAAGAATAGGCCAGTTCGCTCTTAACGCCTTATGAAAAACGAAATCGAAAGCGGTCAGAATAATAAGAAAGCACTGATCAACCGTGCCCGTACTGTGGGCTGGTTGCTGTTTCTGCTGGCGATCATGGTTTTCGTCAAGCTGATACGGGTACAGTACTATGATACCTTCAAAGGTAAAACCTGGGCCGAATACTCCGAAAAGAACGATTTGAAACTGGATACCATTCCGGCCATGCGCGGCAATGTATATGCCAGCGATAACAGCCTGCTCGCTACTTCCCTGCCTTACTACTTCGTGGGGTTTGATACCAAAGTAGCTGACTCGGCCTACTTCTACAATCATATCGATGAGCTCGCCGGCTTGCTGGCTAAAAATTTCGGTGAGAATACGGCAGAGGGTTACAGAAGCAAGATCATGCGCTATCGCGTGAGCAAAAGCAAACGGTACCTGCGCCTGAAAGCCAAGGAAATTACCCACTTGGAGCGGGAACGGATCAAGCAATGGCCGTTTTTCGCAAAAGACCGGAAGGGCGGTGGAGGCAAATTCGAGACAATCTACAAACGTTACAAACCGTTCAGCCCCATGGCGGACCGGACCATCGGAGGTACTGATCCGAAAAGCGGACGAGGGTACATTGGCCTCGAAGCCAGCTTTGATAAACAGCTGGAAGGCAGGCCCGGCATTGGCTGGATAGAGAAGGTTGAAGGAGGGTTGAAAATTCCGGTGGGTGACGCATTCAATGTACAGCCGGAGGCAGGGCGCGACATATACACGACCCTTGATATGAACTATCAGGAGAGGACCGAGATCGCATTGCGCAGGAAACTGATGGAAATGGATGCGGACTTCGGCTCCGTTGTGATCATGGAGGTGGCGACAGGGGAGATCAAGGCAATGGCCAACCTGACCAAGCGGGGGCCGGGTAAATACGAGGAGGTGTTCAACTATGCCCTGGCAGGGAGCAACGACCCTGGCTCCACTTTCAAGCTGGCGACCATGATGGCTTTGCTGGAAGAGACCAACATGAACCCCGATCAGGTAACGGTGAATACCGGAACAGGAGCTATGAAGTTCCGGAACCACACGATCCGGGATGCACACCGCGGTGGATTCGGGACGATTACTGCATCGCAGGTGCTGGAAAAATCGTCCAACATCGGCATTGTCCTGCTAATGCAACGGTATTTCGCTTCCAAGCCTGATAAATACCTGCAATACCTCAAGCAATTCCACCTCACACAGCCGACCGGTATTCACATGAAAGGAGAAAAACCTCCTCTGATCCGCGACCGGAAATCAAAACACTGGAGTAATTACTCCCTGTATTTTATGGCACATGGCTATGAAATGCAGATGACCCCGCTGCAGACATTGGCTTTTTATAATGCAGTGGCGAACAACGGCTACTGGGTAAGGCCCATGATCGTAAGGGAGATTAGGAATGCCGAGGAAATTGAGGACAAAATCCCACCTTATGTCGACGAAAAGCCTATATGTTCACCCGAAACGATCCGGAAGCTGAAAAAAATGCTGGAAGGTGTCGTGAACAGCGGCCTTGCGAAGCATATCAAAAGCGATTTGTATGAGATTGCTGGAAAAACAGGAACAGCCCGTAAGCTGATCGACGGCGTTTATACCGAAGGAAAGAATTATACTTCGTTCGCAGGCTATTTTCCTGCCGACAAACCCAAATACAGCTGCATTGTCATCATCGACAATCCCAAGAGCAGCGGCGCGGATTATACCCGTTATGCAGGCAGTGTGGCCGCCCCGGTTTTCAAGGAAGTAGCCGACAGGATCTATGCCTATGACGTTGCCATTCAGAAGCCCGTAAAAGACTCGTTGCCCGAGAAATCTGAAGATGTGAAATGGGCGGGTCCGGTAGAAGACCTCAGCGTCATCAGCAAGACACTGAACATGACCCCCGTTACCGACGATGGGGAATATGCGGCGGCTTCTCTTTACAAAAAAGGGAAAACCAAATGGGCTTCGCGTGAAATAGATTCCCGTGACGTGCCGGATCTTCAGGGTATGTCTATGCGGGACGCCCTTTACATTATGGAAAACAAAGGGTTCCGGGTGACTTTCAAGGGAGCCGGAAAAGTGGTGGAGCAATCGCTGCCGCCCGGCGTTAACAAAAGCGGAGCTAAAACAATCCTATTAACGTTACAGTAGTTCCTTTCATGGAAAACAATCAGGAAAAAAGTCTGGGCAGCTTGCTCGAAGAAGTAAAGAGAGCCGTGCTGCACGGTAATGCGGATGTGATCGTCAAAAACATCATCCTGGATTCAAGAAGAGTTTTGCCGGGAAGCCTTTTTGTGGCGTTGCGTGGAACACAAACCGACGGGCACCAGTTTATAGGCACCGCTACGGCGCTGGGCGCAAGCGCGATCCTGTGCGAGGCATTGCCGGAACAAGTCGAAGAAGGAGTGGTTTACGTCCAGGTGGCGGATTCGGCGGCGGCGATGGGTTTGATAGCCTCGGCGTTTTATGGTCATCCTTCGCGGAAGGTCAGGCTGGTGGGCGTGACAGGTACCAATGGAAAGACGTCCGTGGCTACCTTTCTTTTCCAGCTTTTCAGAGCGCTGGGCTACCGCTGCGGGCTGCTGTCGACGGTTCAGAACCAGATCGAGGACGAGATCGTCCCTTCCACGCACACCACCCCGGATTCTGTCGCATTGAATGGCCTGCTTGCCCAAATGGCGGCCGGCAACTGCAGCCACGTTTTTATGGAGGTCAGCTCCCATTCGGTTGCCCAGCATCGCATTACAGGGTTACACTTCGCAGGGGGGATTTTTACCAACATTACCCACGATCACCTGGATTTTCACAAAACTTTTGACAATTATATCAAAGCCAAAAAGGGCTTTTTCGACGCTTTGCCGAAAAGCGCGTTCGCGCTGGTCAATGTAGACGACCGCCGGGGCTCGGTGATGGTCCAGAACACCAAGGCGCGCATTGAAACCTATTCGCTGCAGACGCTGGCGACATTCAAAGGCAAAATCATTTCAGATACGCTGGCGGGTATGCACATGGAAATCAACCAGCAAGAGGTTTGGTTCCGGGTCATTGGCCGGTTTAATGCATATAATCTGCTGTCGGTGTATGGGGCTGCCGTACTTTTAGGTGAAAACGACGAAGCGGTATTGACCGAACTTTCCAACCTGAAAAGTCCGCCGGGAAGATTTGAGCAATTTCACTCTGCGGATCAGATCGTGGGGATCGTGGATTATGCGCACACGCCCGACGCGCTGGAAAATGTCCTCGAAACCATTACCCATTTGCGGCACGGCAATGAGCAGGTTATCACCATTGTAGGATGCGGCGGGAACCGTGATGCGGAAAAACGGCCCAAAATGGCCGCCATCGCCTGCCGCTACAGCAACCGGGTGATCCTGACCTCGGATAACCCCCGCTATGAAGAACCAATGGATATCCTCGATCAAATGCAGAAGGGCGTTCCCCCGCTGGATTATAAAAAGACAACCGTCATTGCCGACCGCCGCGAGGCTATTTTAAAGGCAGGGCAGGAGGCACAGCCCGGCGATATCATTCTGATCGCTGGGAAAGGGCATGAAAATTATCAGGAGATCAAGGGCGTTAAACATCATTTTGACGACAAGGAGGTGTTGCTGGAAGTGTTTGCAAACAGAACGGGGAATTAAAAATGACCTTGCTTTTGGCGTAGTCTATTAAAAAAACCAATTTTGCAGCCGTCATCCCAATAAGCTACTACATGCTCTATTACCTCTTTGATTATTTAGACAAACACTTCAACATTCCCGGGGCCGGGGTATTTCAGTACATTTCGTTCCGCGCGCTCGGAGCGACGGTGCTGTCCCTTTTTATCGCCGCGACCTACGGAAAGTCTATCATTAATCTGCTCAGGAGAAAGCAAATGGGGGAGTCGATCCGGGACCTCGGGCTGGCGGGGCAATTAGAGAAGGCGGGAACCCCTACAATGGGCGGTTTCATTATCCTCGCATCACTTCTGATTCCCGTGCTGCTGTTTGCAAAACTGAGTAACGTTTACATAGTGCTGCTGATCATAACGGCCATTTGGACGGGTGGGATCGGCTTTTTGGATGATTATCTTAAAAAATTCAAAAACAATAAAGACGGGCTCGCCGGACGCTTCAAAATCGTAGGCCAGGTAGGTTTGGGATTGATTGTCGGCATTACGCTTTCGTTCAATGATAATGTCAAAATTCGCGTTTACGACCAGCCGCTGCTGAGTTCGAACCTGGGTGAAGTACAGCGCTATCATGACATTATTCACCCCACCATCACGACGATCCCTTTTATCAAAAACAATGAGTTTGATTACAAGGCGTTGCTTTTCGGCTGGTTACCGGAAGAGTATACCTGGGTGATCTACACCATTATAGCGATTTTCATCATCACTGCCATTTCCAATGGCGCCAACATTACCGACGGGATCGACGGGCTGGCTGCGGGTGTTTCGGGCATTGTGGCTCTTACGCTCGGTGTACTGGCATATCTGTCGGGTAACACCAAGTTTTCGCAGTATCTCAACATCATGTATATCCCCAACTCGGGAGAGCTGGTAATATTCTGTGCAGCATTTATAGGGGCCTGCGTCGGGTTTTTATGGTATAATGCGTACCCGGCCCAGGTTTTTATGGGCGACACGGGAAGTTTGATGCTCGGAGGAGTTATTGCGGTAGTGGCACTTGCGATCCGCAAAGAATGGCTCATTCCGGTCATGTGCGGTATTTTTATTGTCGAGAATGCGTCGGTTATCTTGCAGGTCAGCTATTTCAAATATACCAAGCGAAAATACGGGGAAGGGCGAAGGATATTCCTCATGTCGCCCCTGCACCACCATTACCAGAAGAAAGGCATTCATGAGGCCAAAATCGTGACCCGTTTCTGGATCGTAGGCATCATTCTCGCCATTCTGACGCTCGCTACATTGAAGCTACGCTGAAAGGCAGGAAGGGGAGAATGGAAGAAGGGGAGGATGGGGACCGGAAGGATTTTCATCCTTCCCTTCCTCCATTCTCCCCTTCTTCTTTAAAAATGGTTTTTAGTCTGTTGAAGGTATTTAACTATTCAGCTCAAGTAACATTTCTTCGGTGATCTTATTCTTTTCCCTGAATTCGGCAAGGGTTTCAGTGAAAGTGGAATGCAGGGTTTCTACATTCTGGAGATTTTTATAGACACCATCGTAAATCTCGTTCAGCGATTTGTCGAGATTCTGGACATTGACATTCATATTTTCGGTTTCGATCTGTCCAATCTTCTTGATCACAGCAGTTTCGCTGTTTTTCAAATCCTCGATCTCGCGGAGAATTTTCTCCATCGTCTTAAACTTTTCGATCTTATCCATAAGTCTTTATAAAATTGTTTTCAAAGTGTGTAATTAAAATATCGTACCAAAGCGGGATGTGCCTGCGGTAAAACCAGCCGTTTTTTTTCTTTGATGCCTATGAAAAAGAAAAGCTTCGCATGGCACTGGCTGGTGCTGTTCCTCTTGTCAGCCACCTGTATTTCAGCTCAAACGACCGAAAAAACCACTTTATGGAAAGGATTTGAAAAAGTGGAATTCACTTTTCAGGACCGGAATGCGTGGTACGTCAAACCCAAAAAGGCGATCGAAGGTAATCCCTGGGTGTGGCGGGCACATTTCCCTGCGTGGCACACGGATATGGACAGTATCCTGCTTTCGCGCGGTTTTCACATCGCTTATATTAATACTAATGACATGTTTGCGCACCCGAAAGCCATGCAGGTGTGGGACGGATTTTATGATCACCTGGTTCGGGAAAAGCATTTCGCACCGAAGGTCGCACTCGAAGGTGTCAGCCGCGGAGGCCTGTATGTGTATGGATGGGCGAAGCGGAATCCCGATAAGGTAAGCTGCATTTATGCCGAAGCGCCGGTATGCGATCCCAAAAGCTGGCCCGGCGGCAGGGGCAAAGGCAAAGGTTCTCCGAAGGATTGGGAAGCATGGCTGAAAATCTTCGGCATGGCCGAAGAGCAGGCCACCGGCTTCACCGACATCCCATTGAACGATCTGGCCGGACTGGCTTCATTCAAGGTGCCCATTATCCATGTCGTCGGGTTAAAAGACGAGCATGCGCCTGTCGCTGAAAACACTGATTTGCTGGTTAAAAATTACCTCGCACTGGGCGGTCCTGTGAGCGTGTACCCGATGACGCGCGGCGAGCAGACGCTCGAAGGGCATCATTTCCCGATAGAACATCCTGAATTTTTCGCCAATTTTATCGAGGAGAACAGCGTACCCGTTCAAAATCCGTTGCTTCACACGCCTTACATTACTCTGAATAAAGGTTTGGGTAACGCATTTGAGAAGTTTCGCACGAGCCGGAAGGGCACGGTGGCATTTCTCGGGGGCTCCATTACCCACAACCCCGGCTGGCGCGACAAAACATCGCAGTATTTGCGCGAGCGTTTCCCCGATACGGATTTTACATTCATCGCAGCGGGCATACCTTCGCTGGGCAGTACGCCGCATTCGATGCGTTTCGGTCGCGATGTGCTAGCAAAAGGCACGCCTGATCTGCTTTTTGTGGAAGCAGCCGTGAACGACCGTGGCAATGGGTTTAGTGAAAAAGCGCAGATTCGCGCATTGGACGGGATTTTGAGGCAGATGTATGCTGCTAATCCGAAGGCGGATGTAGTCATGATGGCCTTCGCGGAGCCTAAGAAGAATGGAGATTACGATGCCGGCAAGGAGCCGGTGGAGGTAGGTGTGCACGGGCGCGTGGCAAAGCATTATGGTGCGGTTTATATTAATCTGGCCAGGGAAGTATACGACCGCATTAAAGCCGGGGAATTCACCTGGAAATACGATTTCAAGGACCTTCACCCGTCGCCCTACGGTCAGGAGGTGTACGCGCAGACGATTAAGGAAATGCTGAAAATGGAATCCCCGGCGACAGGCGATATAAAACTGCCTGTTGCGATGGACCGCTTTTCTTATGAAAAAGGCAGTTACCACGCATTAACCGAAGCGAAAAATCTGAAAGGATTTGCCCCCGACCCGGACTGGAAGCCAGCACAGAAGTTTCAGACCCGCCCCGGTTTCGTGAATGTCCCAATGCTGGTCGGAGCATCTGCGAATGCCTCTTTTGACCTTGAATTCAAAGGTCGCGGAGTAGGTATCGCCATTATTTCGGGTCCTGATGCCGGGAAAATCACTTACACGATCGACGGGAAGAAGCCTCAGACGCTCGATACCTACACGCCATGGAGCAACCAGCTGCATTTGCCCTGGTATCTGATGCTTGCGGATGAACTTCCCGCCGGCAAACATAAGTTGCATTTAACTATTTCACCGGAGAAAAATGAAAAGAGTGAAGGGAACGCCTTGCGGGTTGTTCATTTTCTGGTGAATGAGTGAGATCTGATCCCAGATTTCACTCACTTCAAATTCATATACCTGAAATGAATCCGAGAATAAGGAAAATATTAGCCATAGAACCGTTTGTCATCAAGGCCGTTTGGACTGATGGTCAGATAAGAGTTATCGATTTCCAGAAATTTCTTGCGGAATATGCTGGCAATGACAGCAGTCTGTTTGGGAAAGTACTTCAAGCTGATGTCTTTATGCAGGCAAAAACAGATGGAAGGACAGTCTATTGGGATAATATCGCTCAAATGGAAGATTACGACGGTAGTTTAATTCCAGCGCCACTCGATTTTTGCCCGGACGTGCTTTTCGAAAATGCTACTCCCGCCTAGTCAATCCCGTCCCGTCTGCGTAGTATAGGTACTCTCAAAAATCTTATCCGCATTACCCGCTTCAAAACCGTCCCGCCTGTGTTTTCGTTTGATTTCGTCCGTTGAAAGATCTGCGAATGCCGGCAACACTTTACGCTCCGCAAACTCCACGTAAGAGCCGGCAATGCGCAGCTTTTCGCTGTGTGCAAACTCCGCATCCAGCATTTCCGCCACGGTCGCGCTTTGTAGGAGGCCGCCATCCGGACTTACCTTGATTTTGCCCCCCGAAGTATTCAGCTTAATACCGTGTTTTTCCAGGAAATCATTGAACCGGGCAACGGTATTATAGCCGTCGGGCAGGTTATGGACACTGATCGTGAAGTGATTGAGATAATAGCGATTGTAGATCACCCACGCCGCGTACTCGCTTTCTTTGAGCAATGACTGGTAATCGGCCACGGTGGGAGTCCGCCACAATGGCTGATGCAGGAATGCGTCCACGGCTTCGCCATTGTCGAGATCGAGGGAGTCGACCGGGTCGGTGGTTACTTCATTGGTGTAGCTGTGGATGATTTGCTGACTTTCCTTTGAGAGGTCGCCGACACGGAGCTCGCTCACGAAAATGCGAGGATCGGTGTCGCGGGGTGGGCTATACCACCAGGCATCTAATTTTTTGCCTTCAAAAAAGTAATGATCACGCTTCTCGTAGCCGTAATGCAGGAAAATCTTTTCAAACGACCTCACACCCAGTTGCGGAACACCCATCGTCCTGAATGCAATGTGGTCGTTCTCGATAGCTCCCGCGTTTTTGACGATACCATCCTGCTCCATCGCGTCGAGAATAATGCCGACGTCCGGGACGCGCTCTTTGTAGCGGCGCATTAAGCCATTCAGAACGATGTCGAGGGTAGCGAGTTTGCTGGCTGACGTTTCCATTGTTTTTCAGAGTTTGATGATTGGTGAAGTGCGTTTTTCGAGGTTCAAAAGCATTTAAGCTGTCATCCTGAGCGGAGTCGAAGGCCGTTTCAATACCGGCCTTCGACTCCGCTCAGGATGACAGGCTTCTTATCCTTTCGACAATTCCGTCGAGCGTACCTGTGCTGCGAAAATGCCTTTTTCAAGCGTTTTATCAAGTTCACCGGCTTCAAATTGCCGTAATGCAGCTTCGGTAGTGCCGCCTTTGGAAGCCACTGCTTTAATCAGATCGTCGAGCGACTTGTCGGCGGTGTTAATGAGGTGATAGGAGCCGAGCATGGTTTGTTTTACCAGCAATGCAGCTACCGATTCCTCGAATCCCATTTGCTTTCCTGCTTCGATCATCGCCTTTACCACGTAAAAGAAATAGGCCGGGCCGCTTCCGCTCAGTGCAGTCACAGCATTCAGCTGCTCCTCGTCTTCGAGAAATACCGACCGTCCGGTTGCATTGATGAGATTTTCTATTTTCCGCAATTGATGTATGTCAACTTCCGGGGAGGCCGAATATGCCGTAATGCCCATTCCGAGCATCGCGGGGGTGTTGGGCATCGCACGAATGACGGCTTTGTGGTCCAGGGCGTTTTGAATGCCTTCGATCGTTACACCGGCCATAATGGAAAGTACAACCTGGGCGGGGAGGATCACTTCTTTGAGCGCTCCCGCGACCGAAAGGAAGTCCTGTGGCTTTACGGAAAGTATAATGAGGTCGTACTCGCTGATTTGAGGACCGATGATGCCTGTGATGACGCCGGGTTGGAAGCTCGTCAGGCTATCCATACGGTCGGTGCTCTTTTCAACCAGTAAAAAGTCCTGGTTTTTAACAAGATCAAATTTCAGGAAGGCGCGGGCGAAGGCCATACCCATATTTCCGCAGCCGATTATAGCAATTTTCATTTTGAACTAAACTAATGGTATCATAAGGATTTTAGCGAATTACGTAACTTTTAAGGAATTATCAGCCCAGGGGCGGCGGCTGATTAATTAATGATGAATGAAAGTATGCACAGGCATGTTCTTTCCGGGATGTGTTTACTTTCACGCAGGAATGTCCCGTACATAGGAGCTTCATGTTTTTTGTGAAAAATAAAATTCCGTTTTGGTTATTTGGTAGAATAATATATTTTGAAAAATAAGCTTAATGCATTTGTTTAGAATCTCATATCTACCTGATTGCCAAATTATCTAATTATATTGTAATACTCCAATTATGGCTATAAAAGTTGCTATTTCGCACAAAACAAAATATAAGTTCGATCGGAGTGTTTCATTATCTCCCCATATTTTCAGGCTACGCCCCGCTCCGCATTCCCGAACGCCGATCGAGGGGTATTCCCTTAAAATTGCACCGGAGAATCATTTCATAAACTGGCAGCAAGACCCTTTCGGAAACTATCAGGCACGGGTAGTTTTCCCGGAAAAAGCCACTGAGTTAAGCATTGAAGTGGAAGTAATTGCCAAAATGCAGGTGATCAATCCGTTCGATTTTTTTGTGGAAGATTATGCGGATAAATACCCGTTCGTGTATGAACCGACACTCGAAAAAGAGCTGGGTCCATACCTGGAACCGCGGGAGGCCGGCCCGAAATTGATGGACTTTATCAGCGGTTTGAAGATCGATGGCAACATTAAAACTGTCGACTTCCTGGTTTATCTCAACCAGGAGCTCTACAAGGCGATCCAATACAATATCAGGATGGAAGCCGGGGTGCAGACCTGCGAACAAACGCTCACGATACAGAGCGGTTCCTGTCGCGACTCGGCGTGGCTGCTGGTGCAGATATTGCGGCATCTGGGCATTGCTGCCCGTTTTGTTTCGGGTTATCTGGTACAGCTTACCTCGGATATCAAATCGCTCGACGGCCCGTCGGGGCCGGAAGAAGATTTTACCGACCTGCACGCGTGGACAGAGGCCTATGTGCCTGGCGCGGGATGGATCGGACTAGACCCGACGTCCGGGCTTTTCGCCAGCGAGGGGCACATTCCGCTCTGTTGCACACCCGACTATGCAAGCGCTGCACCGGTAACCGGAGCGACCGACATTGCGGAGGTAACTTTTGAATTTGATAACAAAGTTTTCCGCATTCACGAAGACCCGCGCGTCACGAAGCCTTATTCGGAGGAACAATGGGCGTCGGTGATGCAGGTGGGTTATGATGTGGAAAAAGATCTGCAAGAAGGCGATGTCCGGCTGACCATGGGCGGCGAGCCGACTTTTATATCGATCGACGATTTTGAATCGGCTGAATGGAATACCGCTGCGGATGGTGCATTGAAGCGACAGCTGGCGTACGATCTGGCGCTGCGTCTGAAAAACCGTTTTGCATATGGCGGCCTGCTGCATTTCGGGCAGGGCAAATGGTATCCGGGAGAGCTTTTCCCCCGCTGGCAGTATGCATTGTACTGGCGCAACGACGGCGTTCCGATGTGGAAAAACGACGACCTCATCACAAAAGAAGGGCAGACGAACTTTACATTTCGCGATGCCGAGCTCTTTGCGACAGAACTTACAAAGTATCTTGGGGTAGATACCAATAACATTACCCCGGCTTACGAAGACCCCATCTACTGGGCAATGGAGGAAGGAAAGCTGCCTGTGAATGTCGACCCGTTGAAGGTAAACCTGAAAGATTCGGTCGAGCGCAGAACCCTGGCGAAACTGCTCGAAAAGGGCTTGAACAACCCCGCCGGTTTTGTGTTGCCGCTGACGTGGGAGGAACGTGGGAAACATTGGGCCAGCACAGCATGGCAATTCAGACGTAACAACTGTTTTCTGGTGCCGGGTAATTCGGCATTGGGTTACCGCCTCCCGCTGACTTCACTGCCGGAAGTAGCGAAAGAACGGCGGGAGCAACCTGTCGAGCGTAGCCCGTTCGAAGATCTGCCTGCATTGGCCAATTACCAGCCCATCGTGCAGGCGCGGTATGGATCGGTGGCACCGGCATATGAACTGCCGCATAATCCGAAGCCCGGGGTCGATGAGGATCAAAATAAAAAGCAGGATGATGATTCCGGGAAGGATGTGCTTTTCGATGTGCCGGTGATCAAAACGGCACTTTGTGTGGAAGAAAGGGACGGCATTATTT
This sequence comes from uncultured Dyadobacter sp., assembly GCF_946482605.1. The sequence goes on from NZ_CAMLSE010000008.1 coordinate 104,411, forward strand.
ACATTTTCCTGCCGCCGACGGATTATCTCGAGCATTACCTCGACCTGATGGCTTCCATTGAAGCAACGGCGGAAAAGCTGAGAATGCCCGTCAGGATCGAAGGGTACCCGACGCCTTCCGATTACCGTGTTCAGAAACTGATCGTGACCCCGGACCCGGGCGTGATCGAAGTGAACATACATCCTGCCAAAAACTGGCAGGAATTGGTGGACAATGTCAGCGCATTGTACGAAGAGGCATTCTTCTCTCGCCTGGGTACCGATAAGTTCATGGTGGACGGCCGCCATACCGGTACAGGAGGAGGTAACCACGTCACCATTGGCGGTGCCAGGCCCGCCGACAGCCCGATTTTGCGCCGCCCCGATCTGCTGCGCAGCCTGCTCACTTACTGGCAGCACCACCCGGCATTGAGCTATCTTTTCGCGGGGCCGTTCATTGGTCCTACGAGCCAGGCACCGCGCATTGACGAAGGGCGTGATGAACGACTTTATGAAGTAGAAATCGCATTCGACCAGATCCCGGAGCATGGCGAAGTGCCGTTCTGGATGGTGGACCGGATTTTCCGTAACCTGCTGGTCGACATTACCGGTAATACACACAGGTCGGAGTTTTGCATGGACAAGCTTTATTCCCCCGACTCTTCGACCGGGCGGCTGGGAATTCTTGAGTTCCGCGCATTCGATATGCCACCTCACAAGCACATGAACCTGGTCCAGACACTGCTGGTCCGGGCGCTGATCGCCAAATTCTGGAAGGAACCTTACAAACACAAACTGATCCGCTGGGGCACTGAACTGCACGATCGTTTCCTGTTGCCGCATTTTGCATACCTGGATATGGTGGATGTAGTGAATGACCTGAAAGCCGCCGGATATAACTTCGATATTTCATGGTTCGACCCGTTCTTTGAATTCCGGTTCCCGCATTACGGGGGAATTACGGTTGATAATATCCAGCTGGAACTCCGGCTGGGTATCGAGCCGTGGCATGTTTTGGGGGAAGAATTGTCCAATGCGGGAACGGCACGCTTTGTCGATTCTTCGCTGGAAAGATTGCAAGTCAAAGTGAGTGGTTTTGTGGAAGGGCGCCACATTCTGGTCTGCAATGGCTGCCGTGTGCCACTACGGAGCGCCGGCATTAAAGGGGAATATGTATCAGGAATTCGTTACAAAGCCTGGAACCCGCCGTCGGCATTGCACCCGACGATCGGTGCGGACGCCCCGCTGGTCTTCGATATTGTCGATACCTGGAATAACCGTATATTGGGCGGTTGTACCTACTTCGTTTCGCATCCCGGAGGTCGCAGTTTTGACACTTATCCGGTCAATAGTTTTGAGGCCGAATCGCGTAAAATAAGCTTGTTCCAGGGATTCGGTCACACGCCTTCGGCTTCCCGGGAGGTACCGATCATGGAGAAAACCACATCAGGAGTTTCCCGGTTTGTGGCCGAAACGAAAAAGGAAATGAAGGGCGACACACCCATTGAACTCATTAATCCGGAGTATCCCAATACGCTGGATTTACGTAAATACTGGAAATCGAAATAGATTTGCAGCATAACCCTGTTTTTGAAATATGCTTACCGAGGCTTCCGTGAACCTGCTACAATCTTACCAACACAGCCTGACTTCCTACGATGAGGTGCTGGATACCAACGGGAAATTGAAGCCTCACTGGCAGGCGCTTTTCAATACACTGGAAAAACTGGGAATAGCTGAGCTTAATAACCGTAACCGCGAGATTATAAGTAAGTTGCGAGAGAATGGGGTTACTTACAATGTATATGGGAGCCCCGATGGGATGAACCGCCCCTGGCAGCTCGATCCGATCCCTTTCCTGATTGAACAGAAAGAATGGAACGGGATTTCGCAGGGCTTGCAGCAAAGAGCAGTGCTGCTCGATCTGACGCTGAAAGACCTGTACGGACCGCGTAACCTCGTGCGCGATGCGGTGATCCCCGCAGAATTGGTGTTTGAAAATTCGGGGTTTTTCCGCTCTTGTATTGATGTGAAGGTTCCGGGACCGCAGCAGCTGACGTTGTTCGCTGCGGATATGGCCCGCGGGCCCGATGGGCGGATGTGGGTGGTGGACAATCGCACCCAAGCACCGTCAGGATCGGGGTACACGCTCGAAAACCGGATTGTGATGAGCAAGCTGCTCCCCGAGCTCGCCGACGGCATGTATGTGAGCAAGTTATCTCCGTTTTTCAACAGCATTCAGAATACCGTACTAAGGCTTTCCGATAAAAACAGGGATGCCCCTAATATTGTTTACCTCACCCCCGGGCCGGGCAACGAGGCCTATTTTGAACACGCTTACCTGGCTTCCTATCTAGGCTACACGCTGGCCCAGGGCGACGATCTGCTCGTCCGTAATGGCAGTGTGTGGCTAAAATCCATTGATGGACTGCAAAAGGTGGACGTGATCATACGCCGGATTGACGATGACTGGTGCGATCCGCTGGAACTGCGGGAAGATTCGCGGCTGGGCGTGCCGGGCCTGTTGCAGGCCATTCGCCTGGGTAATGTGCAGGTGTTGAACCCGCCGGGCTCCAGTGTGCTGGAAAGTCATGCCTTCCTGGCATTCATGGAGAACATATGTCAGTATTTCCTGGGCGAGAAGCTCATTATGCCGAATGTAGCTACCTGGTGGTGCGGGCATCAGAAAGAGCTGGCCTATGTGCTCGATCATATCGATGAGCTTATCATCAAAAAGGCTAACCGCAAGTCGAAATTCAGCTCGGTTTACGGACGCTTGCAAACGGAAGCGCAGAAGGCGGAACTGAAGAAAATGATTTCACAGCGGCCGCATGATTTTATCGCGCAGCAGGAGGTAAGCCTTTCCACGACCCCGTCGCTTATCAATGGTGTCATCGAGCCGCGTTATGCCGCATTGCGGGCATTCATGGTGGCCGACGAGAACGGTTACCATGTCATGCAGGGCGGACTTACGCGGAGCTCTGCGGTGAAAGACCGGTTTGTTATTTCCAATCAGCAGGGCGGTTTTTCGAAGGATACCTGGATCGTCTCGGACAAATCGGAGGAGCCGCAGGAGCGGATCGTGCTCAATACGCCCGCTGCGGTGAACAAGCACGTTTCGTTGCCGAGCCGGAGTGCCGAGAACCTGTTTTGGGTAGGGCGGTATTGCGAACGGGCGATGGCGGTAATCAAATTCATGAATATTACCATTAATGTGCTGAACCTCGACCGCAATTTCGGCGGGTCGGCGAAGCAGGAGCATATCAAGGTTCTTTTACAATCGCTTACGCATGTTTCTGCCACCTATCCGGGTTTTCTGGAAGGGGACGAAAAACTGAATGATCCCTATCAGGAAATCGGCAGGTTGATTTCTGATCCTTATCGTGCGGGTTCGGTGGCATCCAACATCGGACTGTTTCTGAGCGCGGTAGGGGCAGTGCGGAACCAGTGGGAGCTGGAAATCTGGCGGATCGTGGACCTGATAGATAATGGCTATCATGAATTGCGGAATGTATCACATATGAACAATGCCAATATCCAGCGTACACTGGATGGCCTGTTCAATAATATGTTCACGTTTCTCGGCGTGATTGCCGAAAGTATGCCGAGGGACAATAGCTTCCTGTTGCTCGAAACGGGCAAACTGATTGAAAGGATTCTGTCGCGGATCAGTGTGATTCAATCGAATTTTGGGGTTGGCCATGCCGCTGCCGTGGAAAACGAGTTAATCGAGGCGACATTGATCAACCAACATATGCTCGTCAACTATCGTCAGATCTACAAGTCGCATCTGAGCGTGGAGACGATGCTGGACATGATCTTGCTGGAAGCAAGGCTGCCTTATTCATTGACCTACATGCTCGACGAGCTCCGGAAGAACCTGAGCGAGTTACCGGCCACTACACGCGGGGAGCGGTTGAATGAGGCGGAGAAACTGGCGTTGAGGGCTTCTACCCTCATTAAACTCGCCAGCATCCAGGATTTGAGCAAATGCAATGCGGACAACGAACGCGAAGAGCTTTTCGGACTGCTTGCGGAAGTAGCCCGGCTGGTGAGCTCGGTATCCACATACCTGACTAACCAGTATTTCAGTCACGCTTTGATACACCACTCTTTTGAACCGATGGACTACGATACGGATGAAGTATAAGCTGATCCATAAAACCGTGTACAAATATGCCGAGGCTGTGAATAATTACCATAGCCTCGTGTGCCTCACTCCGCGCACCATGCCCGACCAGCTCTGTCTGGGTTTTAGCATTAAAATCACTCCTGAACCAGCTCAGATCAGCGAGAGGGTCGATTATTACGGTAATACGATACACTATTTTTCCCTGCATTCTCCACATAAAACTCTGACCGTGCTGACGACGGGGATCGTGGAGCGGCTGACGGAAAGTACAGGATCGCTGTTCATTCCCTCGTCAGTAACCTGTGCGGACGCCAGGCAACGGCTGGCAGGGGACAGGTCTTTGAAAATTGCGCTGCTGGAATACACGCTGCCCAGTCCGCTTGTTAAATGGGATGCGGACATCAGGGCCTTTGCGGCGGATTGCTTCCGGGACGACGTGCCTTTGTACGATTGCATTGCATCACTTTGCCGGAAAATCTACACTGAATTTGACTTTGTACCCGATTTTACGACGGTGAATACGCCGATCAGGGAAGTGTTGGCCACAAAAAAAGGGGTATGCCAGGATTTCTCCCATTTAGCAATCGCCTGTATCCGTAGTTTCGGTTTTGCGGCGCGTTATGTCAGCGGCTATCTGGAAACGCTTCCGCCGCCCGGCAAACCCAAATTACAGGGTTCGGACGCTTCGCATGCCTGGATATCGGTTTTCGTTCCCGATTACGGCTGGTGCGATTTTGATCCAACCAATAATATTGTTCCCGGCGAGCGGCACATCGTGACTGCCTGGGGACGTGATTACAGCGATGTGCCGCCGTTAAAAGGCATTATATTCAGTTACGGGAAACACACACTTTCAGTAGAAGTTGATGTCATTCCGATATAATGCCGGAAGAGGCCGCATTTGCGACGTTTTTTAACAGAATGGTTCTCTGAAAGAATTTGAGAATTGACCGTGTTTCTCTAATTTTACCAGATCAAATTGAAATAAGTATACAAACCTCTTTTAATGTAACCGCTCAGGTCGGGTCTGTTTCAGATGAAAGATTTTGCGTTGGTTTCTTCTAAGAATTAATAATTATCAGAATACGAATGAAAGAAATAGCATTTAGAGATGCCATTCGCGACGCTATGTCGGAAGAGATGCGCCTTGACAAGAGTATTTTTTTGATGGGGGAAGAGGTTGCGGAATACAACGGTGCTTATAAGGCGAGTCAGGGAATGCTGGACGAGTTCGGTCCCGACCGTGTTATCGATACGCCTATCGCGGAACTTGGCTTTGCCGGGATCGCGGTTGGGGCAGCAGGAAACGGCCTCCGCCCGATCGTCGAGTTCATGACGTTCAACTTCTCACTGGTAGCGATCGATCAGATCATCAACAGTGCAGCCAAAATTCTTTCGATGTCTGGCGGCCAGTATGGTTGCCCTATCGTATTCCGCGGGCCAACCGGAAACGCGGGACAGCTTGGAGCACAGCACTCGCAGAATTTTGAGAACTGGTTCGCCAATACACCTGGTTTGAAAGTCGTGATTCCTTCGAATCCTTACGACGCCAAAGGTCTCTTGAAATCATCGATCCGCGACAATAACCCTGTGATTTTCATGGAGTCGGAGGTGATGTACGGTGATAAAATGCAGGTACCTGAAGAGGAGTACCTGATCCCGTTGGGTAAGGCCGACATCAAGCGCAAAGGTAAGGACGTGACCATCGTTTCTTTCGGTAAAATGATCCCGCGGGTGGTGATGCCGGCGGCATTGCAGCTCGAAAAAGAAGGCATCGAAGTAGAGGTGATCGATTTGAGGACGGTGCGGCCGATCGACTATCCGGCTGTGATCGAATCCGTGAAGAAGACCAACCGCTGCGTAGTGGTAGAAGAAGCCTGGCCGCTGGCATCTATTTCTTCGGAAATCGCCTATCACATTCAGCGCCACGCATTTGATTACATGGATGCGCCGGTGATCCGGGTGACATCCCGCGATGTGCCCCTGCCATACGCGCCGACACTGATCGAAGAGATCCTGCCGAGCGTCAAGCGGACGGTGGACGCTGTGAAGTCGGTGCTTTATAAATAAGACTCAGAGATTTTTCAACAAAGCCATTACCGACTCAGGTTTTGGCTTTGTTCCGTTATACTCCCTGGTATCAGTGTTAGTAAGTTTCTCATTTGAAAGTGGTTATTAAATAAATACTATTCCGAAATAGGCAGAATACTAGTACTTTTGTGCTCGAAACGCTCCTTGATGTAGACTAACAAATCAATTCAGATATGCAAGAAGAACGAACAAGATATTCAGAGGAAGAACTTAGGGAATTTGAAGAGCTGATTCGCGGCAAGTTGGAGGCAACCCGAAGTGAGCTGGATTACATCAAAACAGGGTTGAGTAAGAAAAATGACAGCGGCACGGATATTACATCCGGTGCGGCCAAGTTGGTGGAAGATGGGGCAGATGCCAGTGAACGGGAAAACTTGAGCCAATTGGCAGCGCGTCTCCAAAAATATTCTGTACAGCTTGAAAACGCATTGATCCGCATTAAAAACGGCACTTACGGTGTTTGTATCGATACCGGTAAGCTGATCCCGAAAGAGCGGCTGCGTATCGTGCCACATACTCAGCAGACGATTGAAGCGAAGCTGAGAAGAGCGAGCTGATTTTCATCAAAACCAAATAGGGCGAAGAGCGGGTTATTCCACAAGGAGTAGCCCGCTTTTTTGTAACAAAGTTTTTGGCGATTTGGTACAAATGGGGTGGTATGTGGGCTCCGCTAGGAGCCACCTGTTTGTAGGGAAGAAGTTGATGGCATATTCGGCCACAGCGTGGCCTCCTGTTTATAGCAAAAGTGACGTTACACGGTAATGTGGGCTCCATTAGGAGCCACCTAATGGAGTCGGGCGTGGCGGTATTGCAAATGCGTTTTGCTATAACAGGAGGCTCCAAGCAGAGTCTGCGGGATTTTACATTGGCTTTCAATAAACAGGAGACTCCTGACGGAGTCGGATATGGCGGTATTGCCAATGCGTTTTGCTATAAACAGGAGGCACCTAGCGGAGCCGGTGCGATTAATTTGGCTTTCTATAAACAGGAGACTCCTGACGGAGTCGGTACTTTTCACTCTGCTTCGCTTCCCAGTACCTCCCGGAATACCTCCATCAGCCCCTCCGATGGTTCCTGCCCTTTGTTCTTGGTTTTGAAATACTCCTGAAACAACTTCTCCATACTCAGCGAAAGGTCAACTTCCGACGATGTATCGGCCACTTCGCTTTTCTTAATCTGCGGGATGATCTGAATAATGCCGGAATGGGTTTCCATTAGCCGCTTTTTGTCGGAGGCTTCGAGGTAATTGTCTGAAATAATGGTTAATTCGATGAGATCTTCCTGGTGTTCGCCGAGCCATTCAATGGCTTCATCAATGCTATGGAAGCTTTTGCGATGCAGTTTCTTGCCTTTTAGCAGTTCAATAGGTTTGTAGCCAATGAGCTTGCCGGGCTCCGCCTCAATTAAAATAACATATTTGGTCTGATTGGCTTCTGAAAAGCTGTAAGCCAGCGGGCTGCTGGAATAGACGGACGGTGCCGGACTTTTATCGACCTGGTGAAAGCGGTGCAAGTGCCCTAATGCAATATAGTGGACCTGTGCGGGAAAGTTTTCGGTGTAAATGGCTTGGGCGCCGCCGACGTGCAGGATAGGGCGTTCATCGTCCGGCTCTTCCGGCATCGGACCGCCTTTTTGCATGACAAACAAATGCGTGGCGAGCATATTGAAGCCCCGGTCGTCGAGGTATTCGTTGGCCAGTTGCTGCCAATGCTGTTGTAAATGAATGCGTAATGCCTCCTCCGATTCTTCCACGCCCAGGAACGTTTTCAGGCGCTGCTCGTTGGCATAAGGGGTGTGTAAAATGCGCAGGGGGAAGGAGGCATTGGGTAAATTGATTTCCAGAAACCCCGGAGCGGTACGTATAATCTCGACTTTCCCCTGAGTACAGAATGGTTTGACTTCCGTATTGGGGAAACCAACAAATAGAATGCCGCAAACTTTGGCCAATGCGTCGGGCACCTGAATGCGCTCGGGGGAATCGTGGTTGCCTGCAATCGCGACGACGGCGCGTGTGCCATTGGCAGACAGGCGGTGCAGCGTGCTGTACAGGAGCTCGGTCGCTTCCGACGACGGGTTAAAGTTGTCGAACAAATCACCGGCAATGACAATGGCATCCACTTGTTCCCGCTCTGCGATTTCAGAAATCTCTTCCAATACGAGGCGCTGCTCGTCCAGCCTTGAATAATTGTCGAGCTTTTTGCCGATATGCCAGTCAGCGGTGTGCAGTATTTTCATGGGTGTGGTTAATTTAGCGAAAATAACATATCATCTCCTAAGTTTTGAAATACCTCAGCAACTGTTCACAGGGACGAAGCGGATTTCTTTTGTTGCTGCTGGCTGCGATGGCCGGAGCATTTTGCGGCTGTGGAAGTTCGTCGGGTAAGGCCGGTGCAGGCGGTATCGCGCTTTCGTTCGACGATCATTTCATAAAGGAATGGTACGCATTGCGACCCCTATTCGAGAAATACGATGCCCGGGTAACCTTTTTTATCACTTGTCCCGACAGCCTGAATGCGGAAGAAGTGGCTATGCTGAAACAGCTTGAAAAAGAGGGCCACGAAATCGGCTTCCACGGGACTGTTCACGCTAAATCGACTGAATTAATGGCGGCCGGCGGGCCAAAGGGATACATCGAAACCGAGCTGGAACCCGGAATGAGGCATATGGCCGCAGCGGGTTTTAGCCCCACTTCCTACGCGCACCCGGGAGGGAACCACAACGACCGCGTCGATTCGGTACTTTTAACGAAGGGCTTTACAATTTTGCGTGATGTAGCCATTTCGAGGCGAAAGTATAAAGGCTTTCAACTTTACGCATGGCCACCGCGCTGGATGAAATCGATTTACTATACATTCGATGGGGAACAGCATGTGGATGCCCTGATGATCGATTACGACGAGGTGACCGCGGATGAAATTGCCGACGCTATCCGGGAGGCAAAAGAGAATGGCACGGCGTTAATGGTTTTTGGACATGAGCCATTGTACAGCGCTCCTCAGAATGGAAAATATGGGTTTAGTGTGCGCTTCCTGGATGCGATCCTACGCGAAGCGCATGGGCAGGGATTGAAATTCTACACGATGTCGGAACTGCCAAAAGTCAGGTAACTAGCGGCCAAACTTACGGTCCTTGTACGCGAGGAGTGGTTTTTCAATATAATTAAAAGAAAAAGTAGCCACTGCCACTGAACCTATGAAGCTTAGCACATAGAGCACGACCTGGTAGACCGGACCTTCCCATTTCGGTGAATACATTGTTAGCAAATTGATGATCACCACGATCACCGCTACGTGGTAGATGTATAGACCGTAGGATATCTTCCCTAAATGATCCATTACCGGGTGACCCAAATGCAGGATCGTATCCGGATTGCAGGAAACATTCAGCACGAAGAATGCGAAGAACAGGGCATAGATTTCCAGAAAACCAAAGAAATGCACGCCTGAAAAGAACAATGCAAGCAGAGTCGCATATGCAGCGATCTGCACATCTTTTCTGAAAATGAAACCGAGGAATTTCAATTTATCATTGTAAACGAGCCATGCGCATAAGCCGCCCAGCGCCATGGTCTGAATCCGAAACTGTCCCAGAAACGTTGTAATCATGGAATTGCGGGCTTCTTCCGATGGATCGGCCATTTCAAGCCCCAGATAAAGCAGGCCAGCCGTTAATGCAAGGAAGAAGATTAAGATCGGGATACGTTTTTTGGGGTATTTGATCAGCCAGGGCCACAAATAGTAAAATTGCTCCTCCACACCGATCGACCAGGTTTGCGCGCACCAGTAGGGCAGGTCGTAAAGGACAAATGCATAGTTGGGCAGCACCAGAAGTAGCAACGTCAGTCGCTCGGGCAGGTCTACGGTCAGTTTTTCCTCTATTCCAGGATAATCGAAGATGCCTATATGCGGAAAAACGAAGAAGGATAGCCCGATGATCAGGAAGTAAATGGGCCAGATGCGGAATACTCGGCGGAGATAGAATTTTTTCGCATCGACATTTCCGAAACGGCCGCGCTCTTCGAGTAGCAAATAGGTGATCAGAAACCCGCTCAAAACGAAGAATAGCCCCACGCCAAGCCTGCCGGCGTGCTGGATAATGGGCATACCATACACATTGGCAATGCCTAATGCATGTTTGGCCTGTTCCAGATGGTGAAATACCACCAGCGATGCCGCAATGGCACGTATACCATTCAGATTCGGGAAATAGCGCTTTTTCTTATCCACTACCAAGTTTTTTATTCAAACCAGGCCATCCATTTCCCCTGTGCCTTCATGACTTGTTCGATCAGGTCGCGAACGGCACCGCGGCCGCCGTTCTTTGGAGAGATGTAGTCGGCTATGGCCAGAATTTCATCGGCGGAATCGGCCGGGCAGGCCCCCATGATATTGGTACGCATGACCTCGTAGTCGGGGAGGTCGTCGCCCATGAATACGATTTCCTCTTCGGAAAGGCCGGTTTCAGCCAGATATTTTTTAAAAACAGGCAGTTTGCCATCCGGTGAGGTGCCTATGAAGATATCAGTGACTCCAAGGTATTCGAGCCGCTTCCGTACGCCTACCTGGCTCTGTGCCGAAATGATGGCAACTCGGTAACCCATTTTGACCGCGCGGTTGATGCCATAGCCATCCCTGACATTAAAGATGCGAGGCTGTTCGCCGGTTTCGAGGGCAATGACGCTGCCGTCGGTCATGACGCCATCGATGTCAAAAATAAAGGTAGTAATGCGTTTGAAACGTTCCGTTAGAGTCGAATTCATAAATAGCCGAATTGTGAATCCTGCAAATATAGCCTAACTTTTTTCGCGACAGTATGGCTTCTTATTATTTTGAAATGTAGAGGTTGCGGATCTTGTCGGTCAGCAGGCGGTATACTTCGGTATAATCCTCATTCGTCTCCTGAAGGTACTCCAGATGACGCGCCGTGGTTTTCCAGTCGCCGCGCCGGGCAGGGCCGGTCTGGCCGATCGATGGATCGTCGGAGCGCAATGCTTTATCGATCGTTGTTTGAATGAGGGGTTTCAGCAGATCAAAATTGAGCTGTTCGCGTTCGAGGAGGTCGTGCGAAATGGTGAGCATGTAATTGGTGAAGTTGCTCGCAAAAACAGCCGCAACGTGCAGAATGAAGCGCTCGTCGGAATCCATTCGTGTTACATTGTTGCTTACACTCGATGCGAGTTGCATTAGTTTGCCTTCAATGAGTTCATTTCGGCATTCAATGCAAAAGGGCAGTTCGCTGTAATCCATCTCGATGTCCCTGGTGAAAGTCTGCAAAGGATAGAACACGCCCGTGTGGACATATACGTCGCTATAAATTTCCACAAGTTTCTGAAATTCAGCCAGCGAGCGCGTGCCTGACGTATGTACGAGGATCACACCTTCGGGCAGCACAATGCGCTGGATGACGCTTTCGATAGCGTCATCGGTCACAGCAATGACAATCACTTCGGCTTCGCTTTCGGAGAAATTGAGGTCAGGCTGAATGTTGGTGTCATATAATGAAGATGCCAGCTGACGCGCTTTCTGCGTGTCGCGGCTATATACCTCGCAAATCCAATGCCCCGCATCCTCAAACGCCTGGGCCAGGTGCCAGGCTACATTGCCAGTGCCAATGAAGGAGATTTTCAATTATCTATCCAGTTTTCAAGCTGAATGCCAGCCAGGTTTTCAAAATCCTTTGTGTTTCGTGTAACCAAAGTAATGTTGTATCTCAATGCGGCTGAGCCAATCAGTAGATCGAATTCACCTATAATCCGGCCGCTTCTTTTCAATCTTGCTTTTTCTTTGGCATAAATATAAAAACCTGTGATCGTCGGTAAAGTTTGACTCATAACTCAATGTCCCGGGGTGAATCATTTCGATTTGAATATATCATTTTAACCAGGTCATCTCCTGTTCCTTCGCTTTCCCAACTGCCGAATAAGCTGTCCAAAAGTGCTTCTTTGGACTCAATGCTTTCCGCAACATCTTCGACCCACAATCTTCAATTTTCTATCGCCAAAAAGGTCCTGCACCGATTTAATAAAACGGCTGTCAAGCTCTGAGGCGTTTACCCGAAATGTCTGTGTCATGTCGATTTTCATCAATCCTGTTTGCTAATATAATGCTTTACACACACATAATCGACTCAAAAGGAGCGTCAATGAACCACCGGCGCGACCTGCTCCGGCGTTGTAATCCCTGAAGGCAGTTCCATAATCCGCATGTTCCGGAAATGGATCTCGGCACCTTCTGCTTCCAGGCAGATGTAGCCTTTTTTGCGCTCGGACGCACGAAGGCCGTTCACGAACTTGCCATTTACGGAGAGTTTGACAGTGCCATCGACGGCTACGACTACATATTTGTTCCATTCGCCTTTGCCTTTGCAGCGCTTTTCGAGGGATTTGCTGCGAATGCCGCGTGGGTTGTCGGGGATGGCCGTCATGCCCATGGTTGGGAAAAGCTCACCATGAACGTAGTCTTCGGTTGCATTATGCTGCGGGGCGTATTCCAGTTCGAGCATCTGGACTTCTATTGCTTTGGTCAGCGGGTCGTGTTCCTGCGGCGTCCCTTCGCTCCAAATGAATACTCCGGAGTTACCGCCTGCTTCCATGTGTTTCCATTCGACTTCCAGGATAAAGTTTTCGTACTGCCGGTCGGAACGCATTACGCCAATCGGCTTTCCGGAGCAGATGAGGGTGCCGTTTTTAACCTTCCAGGTTTCTTTGGAAGTATTCACGTCCACCCAGCCGTTGAGGTTTTTGCCATTGAATAACGGAACGAAGGATAACTGATCAGTACCTTGGGCTAATGCCTGGCTTCCCGCCAGGACGATCATGAACAATATTACGCGTTCCCGAAGTTGCTTAGATAATTTCTTGAGGGGATCAGCTATTATTGTAAAAAATAGAAGTTTCATCGAGCTGCTAAATAAATCCGTTGTCCAAATGATTCAGTCATGAAAATTTTAAAAGTACTGGTTGTTATTTTATTACTGAAAATCAATTTCGCACACGCACAACAGATTGCGCCGATCAGTGCCGGCTTTGATATCGGGTCCGGTTTCGGAAGCAGTTCCTGGGCTCCTTCCATTACATATCATGAGGAAGTAGGTTCGCAGAAGCTCCCCTGGCTGCGGCTCGGACTGGGGTTTCGTGCCTGGGGATACTATGCTGGAAGGAGAAACCTCGCAACAGAACGGATCGCTGGTGTTAAAGACATCCTGGAATACAGGGATGTATCCGTGAATGGCCTCAGCTTCATGGCCGGTCTCAATCTGACATTCGGTAAGTTTGACATCGGGGCCAATACGGACCTCCTGGGTCTTGCCTACGGGACCAAACGTCATGGATTCTACGAAAAAGCCACGCAAACGCCAGGGACCGGGGCGGCGCACTACAATCAGTGGTTGTCCACGAAGCCTACGGTGTTCAACGTGCTGCCGCTCGCCCTGCATAAGAACAGCGGACAATCCGAAGCATATGTCAGATTCCGGGCTACGGAGAGTTTTGGAATCAAACTGGGGTACCTCTACGGCAGAGCTACTTACACGACCCGGAGCGTCGATGGGTTGAATGTTTACCTGGATAACAACCAGCGACATGTGACTACTGTTTACGGGTTACCTTATGCCGCATTGGCCTTCGCAATAGGCGAATGACAATGAATTTCTCAAACATACTTGTAATTCAATTTGTTAAACTCTATATTTGCACTCCCATTTTGCGATGGGACTGTCTTGTTACAGTGTAAATAATTGAAAATCAATTTAATTTTTTTGTTAATCGTGGATACGTTAAGCTACAAAACCATCTCGGCGAACAAAAACACAGTAAACAAGGAGTGGATTGTTGTGGATGCTGAAAATGCAATTCTAGGTCGTCTGGCCAGCGAAGTTGCTAAGATTATCAGAGGCAAACACAAAGCAAGCTACACTCCTCATGTGGATTGTGGTGATAACGTAATTGTTATCAACGCCGATAAGATCAAGTTGACAGGTAAGAAGATGTCGGACAAAGTTTATGTTCGCCACACAGGTTACCCGGGAGGTCAACGTTTTCAGACTCCCCGTGAGTTGCTCGAAAAACACCCTGAGCGTGTGATCGAGAAAGCCGTAAAAGGTATGCTTCCAAAGAACCGTTTGGGACGTCGTTTATTTACAAACCTGTTTGTTTACGCTGCCGCAGAACATCCGCACAGTGCTCAACAACCAAAGCAAATCCAATTGTAATTCATGGAAGTGATCAACACAATAGGTAGAAGAAAAACAGCCGTGGCGCGTATCTATATGGTGCCAGGCAAAGGAGATATCAAAGTAAACGGCCGCGATTACAAAGAATATTTTCCATTTGAAGTACACCAGATCGTTCTTCAGCAGCCTTTCGCTACGATCAGCGGTGGAAATGGTTATGACATCAAAGTAAACGTTAGAGGCGGTGGAATCTCAGGTCAGGCGGAAGCTATCCGTATGGCTGTTTCCCGTGCACTGGTTGAATACAATTCAGAGTTCCGCGGACCATTGAAAAAAGAAGGATTCCTTACCCGCGACCCACGTATGGTTGAGCGTAAGAAATACGGACGTGCTAAGGCTCGCAGAAGATTCCAGTTCTCGAAACGTTAAGAGTTTTAGAGTTCAGGAGTTCAAAGTTTATTTTATCACTTTCAACTCATTTACTCATAAACTTTCAACTCAAATTGTCCAGACGTTGCTTATCGTGCCCGATGCTTCGTGCTGCGTAACAAGTCTCAAAATATTTATAATCAAATTCGGCAATGGCACAAATAGAATATAAAGAACTATTGGATGCAGGTGTCCACTTTGGTCACCTTACCCGCAAGTGGGATCCACGGATGGCTCCATATATCTTCATGGAGAAGAACGGGATCCACATCATTGACCTGAACAAAACTTTGAGCTGCATCAATGAGGCTGAGGCTGCATTGAAACAGATCGTTCGTTCAGGACGTAAGATCATGTTTGTTGCTACTAAAAAACAAGCACAGGAAATCGTAACGGAAGAGGCAAAACGCCTTAAAATGCCTTACGTAACTGATCGCTGGTTGGGCGGTATGCTTACAAACTTTGGCACGATTCGCAAGTCTTTGAAAAAAATGCAGACTCTCGAGAAGATGCTGAAAGACGAATCCACGGTTAGCAATATTGCGAAAAGAGAACGCCTGATGCTTACACGTGAAAAGGATAAACTGGAAAGAGTACTTGGTGGTGTAGCGGACCTTACTCGCCTTCCAGCGGCACTTTTCATCGTTGATGTAAAACGCGAGCACATTGCGGTTGCGGAAGCAAAAAGATTGAACATCCCCATTTTTGCTATCTGCGATACCAACTCTAACCCTGAACTGGTTGACTTCCCTATCCCAAGTAATGACGATGCTTACAAAGCGATCTCGTTGATTACCCTTGCGATCGGAAAGGCTATCGAAGAAGGTTTGATGGAACGCAAACAAGATAAAGACGATCAGCGCCTGGTTGAAGAGGAAGAAGCAAAGCGTTTGGCTGACAAAGGTGAAGAGGCAGCGCCTCGCGCCGAAGTAGCCAGCGAAGTGGAGGTTGCTGAAAGCGACGAAGAGTAAAAGGGCAATATGGTGTAGTTTTTCAACTTGCCATAGCTTAAAAATAGAGTAGCCCATAGCCTCTTGCTATGGGCTACATTTTTTTAAAATTCATTGAGATTGAATTCTTTAACCTTTTCATAACCCCCGGTTAACGGATCTTTCGCCACAAAACAGTAATACATAATATTTAACAAGATCATGGCAATTACCGCACAAGATGTAAACAAACTCCGCCAGATGACCGGCGCGGGCATGATGGATTGTAAAAAAGCCCTGCAGGAAGCGGATGGCGATTTCGACAAAGCCGTTGATATTCTTCGTAAGCAAGGACAAAAAGTAGCAGCTAAACGTGCTGACAATGCAGTATCCGAAGGAACTGTAGTGATCAAGATCAGCGAAGATGGTGCTAATGGTAAACTGGTAGCGCTGGCTTGCGAAACCGAGCCTGTTTCCAATGTAGAAGATTTCAAAAACCTTGCTCAGAGCATTCTGGACAAGGCGGTAGCGGACAACATCGCTGATAAAGATGCTTTGCTGGCTGCGCCCCTGGCCGATGGCCGTCCGGTAAGCGAGCATATCGTTGACCTGGTTGGTAAATTGGGCGAGAAACTTGAAATCGTTGCTTACGAAAATGTTACAGCGGATCAGGTTGTTCCTTATATCCACTCCAACGGTAAATTGGGCGTGCTGGTAGCATTCGCTGGTGTGAATGGTTCGGATGTAACTGAATTGGGTAAAGACGTGGCGATGCAGATCGCTGCCATGAAGCCGATAGCGCTGGATAAAGACGGTGTTGATTCAGCTACCGTAGAGCGTGAGATCGAGGTGGGTAAAGAGCAGGCGAGAGCCGAAGGCAAGCCAGAGGCGATGCTTGAAAAAATCGCTCAGGGCAAACTTCAGAAGTTCTACAAGGACAGCACTTTGCTGAACCAGGAATTCGTGAAGGATTCTTCATTGACTATCCGTCAGTTGCTTGAAAAAACTGCAAAAGGATTGACAGTATCGTCATTCAAACGTGTATCGATCGGCGGATAAGCCTATTCGTTCGCAAAATATATTGACAACGCCTGGTATCTAATTTGTATACCAGGCGTTGTTTTTTCATATTTACAGAAAGTTAAATGCAATTTAATTTCAGACACACGCTATCGGCGGCATTTCATCAGGCACAATGGTTGAAATACAGATCAACAATTGCTCAGAACACCATTCGACGGACGAGGAATTGGTTCGGCTTTTCATCGAATCCAGAGATAATCGGCACTTTCAGAAGCTTTATGAAAGGTATGCCCTGAAGGTATATCAGAAATGCCTCACCCTCACCCGCGATGCCACCCGTGCAGAAGACATCACCCACGATGTTTTTCTGAAACTCATCTCCAAGATGAACACATTCAAAAAAGGGGCCAAATTCTCTACCTGGCTGTTCTCCATTACACATAACCATTGCATGGATCTCGTGCGCATCAGCAAGAGAAGGATTGTCATGGTTCATGAAGGAGGCGTCGATCTCGAAGATGAAATACACCTTCATGCCGTTCTGGATGACGAAATTGACCTTAAAAATTTCAAAGTCGCATTAGATAAGCTGACTATCGAGGAGAAGGCCATGATTTATCTGAAATACCTGGATAATCGCAGCATTCGTGACATTGCCCGCATCTTTCATACGACTGAAAGCTCCGTTAAAATGCGCTTGATGAGATCCCGTCAGAAGCTGCGTAAAAATTATCTGGAAGCTTTCCGAAACGGCTAAAATTTTTTTTAACGTTTAAAAAATGTTTTACTTTGACCGCTATCTCCTCAATCCAAGATCTCATCATGATGGAAATCTAAATAATCTGATCCACTAAATTCATTGAAAATGAGCGGCAAACTTCACAACGTATCCCTTATTGCATTTACTTTACTCGCATTACTGACTATCCCGGCTTATTCTCAAAACAAGGTTGACCTTTCCAATTCAATTAACGCCGGGCGCCTCAAATCTCAGAAAGACACAGCCTGGCATAAAATCGAGTTCGGGGCCAATCTCAACCAGGGATCATTCAGCTCGAACTGGACAGGAGGAGGTGTTAACTCCATTGCATTAGGACTTTTCCTGAATGCTTTGAGTGAGAAAAAGGTAGGGAAGAACTCCTGGCGCAATGACTTTCAGGGGCAATATGGTATCGTAAGGAATAAAGGTCAGCAGAGCCGTAAAAACGTAGACCGAATCTTCTTCGACACAAAATACAACAGGGAGCTTTCGCCCAAATGGAGCCTCTTTGCAAATCTTAACTTCCTTTCGCAATTCGGAGCAGGTTATGAATATTCTTCGAATCCGGATTCCATTAATGTCAAGAAAAAAGTTTCGGGTATTTTGTCGCCGGCTTATGTTACAGAGGCGATTGGTATCGAGTACCGCCCTGTTCCCTACTTTTTCATTGACCTGGCCCCGGGAGCGCTGCGGCAAACCATTGTCGTCGATAAGGACCTGTATGTGAACACACCCGACCAGAAAAACTATGGCGTGCCTATCGGTAAACGAGTGCGTACGGAAGCGGCACTGATCCAGCTGGTGGCTAACTTCGATAAGGATATTGCGAAAGACGTGAACCTGAAATTCAGATATCTGATGTTCTCGAGTTTTAAACATCCATTGAATATTGACAACCGTCTGGACGCCCAGTTGACAGCGAAAATCAATAAGTACGTCAACGTGAACCTGGGAGCTATCATGGTATACGACGATGACCAGAGCAGCAAGATTCAGTTTGCCCAGGCCCTCAGTATAGGATTTTTGTTTGCTTTTTAATCCGTTCAACTAACCTCAACTTGTTATGCTCAAGGAATTCAAAACGTTTATTGCTCAGGGGAACGTCCTGGATCTCGCTGTGGGTGTGGTCATTGGTGCCGCATTTGGAAAAATCACAACCTCGCTGGTGGAAGATATCATTAACCCGATCCTCGGCCTGATCATTGGTGGTGTGGACTTTACACAACTTAAAATCGTGCTCAAAGAAGCCGTCGGCGAAACACCGGAAGTGGCTATTAAGTATGGCAATTTCATTCAGACACTGATCCAATTCCTGCTGATCGCATGGGTGATCTTCCTGATCGTTAAAGTGGCGAACCGGTTGAGGTTGTCGGAATCGATAAAGAAGGAGTAGAACTAGTTCCTGACATTGAAATGGCAAAAAAGAGGCATTTTTCCCGTGCCTCTTTTTTTATAAAGGTATTGGGAGAGCATTAAAAAAAGTTTTCGCCAAAAGATTTACCTTCGTGGCTAGTGCGGACAGTTCAACGTTTAAATCTATTCTTGTGCAAAAAAAGGTAACGATTCTGGGTGGCGGAGAAAGCGGAGCGGGAGCCGCCATTCTTGCGAAATCCAAGGGATTTGATGTTTTCTTATCGGATAAGGGCCTGTTGCATCAGAAGTACAGCGACATTCTGAACGGTGAAAGTATTCCCTTCGAACAGGGGCAGCATTCGGAGGAGAGGATACTGGAAAGCGATCTGATCGTGAAAAGCCCCGGGATCCCGGACAAGGCTCCCCTCATCGTTGCATTAAAAGAAAAAGAAGTGCCGGTCATTTCCGAAATCGAGTTTGCTTCGCGGTATACCGATGCGAAGCTGATTGCGATCACGGGAAGCAACGGCAAAACCACCACGACACTTCTTACCTATCACCTGCTCAAAAATGCCGGCCTGAATGTAGGTCTGGCCGGTAACATCGGTGACAGCTTCGCATGGCAGGTGGCCGAAAAGCATTTTGAATACTATGTGCTGGAGATAAGCAGTTTTCAGCTCGACAATATTGTTGATTTCCATCCTTATATCTCCCTTCTCCTCAACATTACACCCGACCACCTGGACCGGTACGGATACGATTTCCAGAATTATGTTGATTCCAAATTTAATATCATCCGGAACCAGCAAGCGGGCGACTACCTGATTTACTACAAAGAAAGTGAAGTGATTGCCAATGAACTGGGGAAGCGAAATCCGGCTGTTGCTCGGGTGGAAGTTTCATTGGAAAGCAAGCTGGAATACGGATCTTATCTGGAAAACGGAAAGCTGGTTTCCCATATCAATGGGCAGGATTTTGAAGAAGAATTTGGCCGATTGCCGATCAAAGGTCCTCATAATGCGATCAATGCCATGGCTGCGATTTCTGTCGCCCAGTTGCTGGGCGTCAGTGAGGCAAAGATCAGTGAAGGCCTCAGATCTTTCAGTAACGCTCCGCACAGGCTGGAACAAGTGGAAGTGATAGACGGCGTTACCTATATCAACGATTCGAAGGCGACCAATGTGGATTCTGTATTCTATGCGCTGGGTAGCTTCGACGATCCTGTGATTCTGATCGCCGGCGGGGTCGATAAAGGCAATGATTATTCTCAAATAGAAGACCTGGTGAGGAAGAAAGTGAAGGGGCTGATCGTTCTTGGAAAAAGCTACGAGAAACTTCAGGATTATTTTTCCGGCAAGGTTCCGCAGATTTACACCACCCAGGACATTCAGGACGCTGTCAACAAGGCAGGAGAATGGGGCGTGCCCGGAGATGTCGTTTTGTTGTCACCCGCATGCGCGAGTTTTGACCTTTTTCAGAACTACGAAGATCGGGGTGACAAATTTAAAGCTGCGGTCAGAAATCTCATCCAATAAGTAATCCAATCAATAGCCGGTAAACGATATGGATTTCCTCCAGAAGACAAGGGAAGATACGCAGGCATGGTTCAGTAAAAACCTGAAAGGTGACCCCTGGATATGGGGCATATGCATCATCATGCTCTTATGGAGTATCGTGGTGGTATATAGCGCCAGCGTGAAGGACGCTTACAGCCAGATGGACGGGAACACGGAATACTATCTTTACAAGCATGCATTGCTGTGTGTATTGTCGCTGATGGTCATGTATTTTGTCCATCGCGTTCCATATATCAAGTTTGTGTATGTGACGAGGCTGGCCGTGTGGAGTTCTATTCTGCTGTTGATTTTTACGATGTTTTTCGGAACATCGGTGAACGACGCGGCCCGCTGGATCGAGATTCCGGTGATCGGGCAGCGCTTCCAGCCTTCGGAATGGGCGAAGGTCGCGCTGGTTGCCCACCTTTCGCTGATCCTGGCGAGGCATATCAAGGGTGGCTGGAACACCCGCGAGCTGTTTATGGAACCGTTGGCGTTGGTGGGAGTGGTATGCGGGTTGATTTTTGTCAGTAATGTCTCCACCGCAGTCATGCTTGCCGGAATATGCTTCCTGTTGATGTTCGTAGGGAAAGTACCGCTGCATTATCTTGCATTTACGGCATTAGGACTTGTTTTCTTCGCAACCATTGCCATTTTACTTAATTCAACGCAACGATCAGGAACGGCACAAAGCAGGATCTCTACTTTTTTTGATAAGGACGTGGTCGTTTATCAGTCGCAGCAATCTTATATGGCCATGGCGCGCGGCGGACTTTATGGAGAAGGTGTTTCCAAAAGCCGGCAGCGACGCTTTCTTCCGGAGCCGCAGAAGGATTTCATTTTTGCGGTAGCAGTAGAAGAGTACGGCACATTGGGCGGAACCGCATTGATCGTTCTCTATCTTATACTTTTGTACCGGGGCCTGAAAGCCATTGAGGCAACCAAGAGGCCTTTCGGAGGATTGCTTTCTGCGGGGCTCACTTTCATTGTAGTAAGCCAGGCATTTTCGGCTATGGCGGTCACCGTGGGCCTGGTCCCCGTGACCGGACAGACGCTACCGTTTTTCAGCCAGGGAGGTACATCCCTGCTTTTTACCGGGATTGCAATGGGGATGATCCTCAGCGTCAGCCGGGGTGAAATTGTGGAGGAAAAGCGTATCTAATCATGGCAAAACGAGTTATCATAAGCGGAGGCGGCACAGGCGGTCATATTTATCCGGCCATCGCCATTGCCAATGCATTACAGCAGCGCGATCCGGAGATCCAAATCCTTTTTGTGGGAGCTTTGGATAAAATGGAGATGGAGAAGGTGCCCAGGGCCGGGTATGAAATCGTGGGGCTGCCTATTGCGGGGATCAAGAGAAGTCTTTCCATTGAAAACCTGGCGCTGCCCTTCAAGATGCTGAAGAGCCTTTTGAAAGCCAGGAAGGTGCTCAATGACTTCAAGCCCGACGTTGCTGTGGGAGTGGGAGGTTTTGCCAGCGGACCGCTGCTCATGATGGCGTCCATGGCAGGCATTCCGACATTGATACAGGAGCAGAATTCCTACGCGGGAATTACCAATAAGTTTCTAGCCAAAAAGGCCGCCAGAATATGTGTGGCCTACCCGGGTATGGAGGCTTTTTTTCCAAAAGAGAAGATAACGTTGCTGGGTAATCCGGTTCGGAGCGATATTACCTATGTGCATCTGAAGCGTGCCGCTGCCCTTGAGCATTTCGGACTAAGTGATGCCCCCAAGACATTGTTTGTGATGGGAGGAAGCCTGGGTGCACGGTCTATCAATGAAAGCATCGGCGCAGGACTTGAAAAGTTGGTACAAGCAGGATACCAGGTGCTTTGGCAGACGGGGAAAAACGACATCGACAAAGCCAGGGCAATGATAGAAACGGTTGGTGCCGATAAGGTAAGAGCATTTGATTTTATCTACACGATGGATCTCGCTTATGCGGTAGCGGATGTGGTGGTATCGCGTGCGGGCGCATTGTCCGTGTCCGAGCTTTGTCTGGCCGGTAAGCCTGCTATCCTCGTTCCCTTCCCCCATGCCTCGGAAGATCATCAAACCAAGAATGCGATGAATCTGGTCGAGCGCAATGCTGCTATTATTGTACAAGATTCGGAAGCGCGCGAAAAGCTGGTGGATTGTGCATTGGATTTGCTTGAAATGGTACCAAGACAAAAGGAGTTGCAAGCCAATATCCAGAAACTGGCCCGACCGACAGCGGCAGATGATATTGCTGCGGAAGTTTTGAAATTGATTAAATAACCTGAGAATTGAATATGATGTCATCGTCTGTGACAAACTGGAAATATATCTACTTTGTAGGAATCGGCGGAATCGGAATGAGTGCATTGGCCCGATGGTTCAAGGCCAATGGCTTTGAGGTGGCCGGTTATGACAAGACCATGACTACCCTCGTGGCTACCCTGATTGAAGAAGGTATCCCTGTGACGCTTGCAGATGAAGTAGCGTCTATTCCCGCGCCATTTGTTGCGGACCCTCAGCAAACGCTCGTGATTTATACACCTGCGGTCCCGGTACAGCACCAGCAAATGAATTATTTCCGGGATCAAAATTTTCTGATCCTGAAACGGTCGCAGGTGCTGGGTATTCTGACTCAAAACCTGCGGACGATCGGTGTGGCGGGAACGCACGGTAAAACCACGACATCTTCGCTTGTAGCGCACATACTCCGTTATGCACAGGTGAACAGTACCGCATTTTTGGGAGGCATTACACAAAATTATGGAACAAACCTGTTGCTGAACGAGCCTACCGACAAACTGGAAGAGGTATTTTGCGTGGTAGAAGCCGATGAGTTCGACAGGTCCTTTCTGACGCTGTTCCCGGAAATCGCTATTGTTACTTCTACGGATGCCGATCATCTCGACATTTACGGCAAGCATGAGGCCGTGCTCGAATCGTTCAGGGATTATGTGAGCCAGATCGATGAAAATGGCGCGTTGTTTATGAGGGAAGGGCTCGAATTGGCTTCCAGTACCAAGGCGAAAGTGTATACTTACGCATTGCATAGCGGACTTTATCATTCTGCCAATATCCGCATTGAAAATGCACGTTTTGTTTTCGACCTGGTCTACCCGGGTGGTATCATCGAGGGCATTGCGATGAAAATTCCCGGATATCACAACATTGAAAATTCAATCGCAGCGAGCGCGGTCGCGTTGCATATAGGCGTCGCTCCCGGGGAAATCAGGGAAGCATTGGAAAGCTATGGAGGGGTAAAGCGACGTTTCGAATACCAGGTGGAAGAGGAAGGAAATGTATACATCGACGACTATGCCCATCACCCGACCGAAATCGAAGCATTCTTGTCGTCGGTCAGAGGGCTTTATCCCGGAAGACACATCACGGCGATCTTCCAGCCTCACCTTTTTACCCGCACACGCGATTTTGCGGATGGTTTTGCAGAAAGTTTGTCGCTCGCGGACCGGCTGTTGTTATTGGATATCTACCCTGCGAGAGAGCTCCCGATTGAGGGGGTCAATTCCCTGATGTTATTGGAAAATGTGTCCATTCCGGACAAACAACTTGTTGCAAAAGAAGAAGTTTTGCAGGTTTTGAAAGAATTAAATACGGATATTGTGGTTACAATCGGGGCAGGAGATATCGATACTTTGGTGGCTCCGATCCGTCATTTGCTGCAAAATCCTGTTGCGAATAATTAGTCAAAGCATTTTTAATATTACTAAGATGTTACGTAAATTTGACTATTCATGGCTTTTGTTGAAACGTAGTTTGTGGCTGATTCTGCCCATTGCATGTATTGCTATGGCGGAAAGCAAACTGGGTCAACAGCGTTGTACAAATCTCGTAATATCGATTCAGGGCGATTCAGGGACACGTTTTCTGAATCAAATGGATGTACGAATGCTGCTGACGGAGAATGGTGGCGATCCGCTGATCGGGAGCAGGCTGAAAGATGTGGCCCTGAACGATCTGGAGAATCGCGTCAGACGGAATAAACTTATCAAGAAATGTCAGGTTTTTCGTGACCTTAGGGGAAATATAGTAGTGGAAGTGGAGCAGGAGAAGCCGTTGGCGCGCTGGATCAATACTTCGGATAATGGGGAAATGCGGAACACATCGGGATACTATATCAACCACGAGGGCGTTTTTTTTCCTCTATCAGAAAGTTATTCAGCAAGAACGTTACTGGTTTCCGGGCCGTATTTTAACGAACCCAAAAAGCTGAGGTCCGAAAAGGGCGCTCAGGTTTTGGAGTTATTGCGGTTTTTGAATACGGACCCTTTCTGGAAAGCGCAGGTAACGCTGCTTAATGCAGACAAGGACGGAGAAATATACCTGATGACATTACTGGGCGACCAGCGGATCGAGTTGGGGAGAGCAGAGGATTTTCAGGCCAAATTCAAAAAACTCCACACTTTCTATAACAAGGTGTTGAGCAATGACTGGGGCAGATATAAGAGAATAAGTGTTAAGTTTCAAGATCAAATAGTTTGTGAATAATAATTCACCATCAGCATGGCACACGACAAGATTGTAGTTGGGGTAGATATTGGCAGTACGAAAATCGCGGTGATCGCTGCGCAAGGTGCGGGAACCCGTAAGAGCAATATCGAGATTTTGGGCTTCAGCGAAGTCCCGGTGCCGGCAGGAGCAGTAGTGAATGGCTCGGTGGAAAATATCAAACAGGTAGGCAGTGCCATTAAGGAAGCACTTGCCGAAGCATCGTCACGTTCCGACCTCGATATCGGGGTTGTCAATGTAAGCTTCGGCGGGACGCATGTAAAGATCAGTGCGCAGAGTGACGGAGTGATCCGGCCTTCGGCATCATCCGGAGAAGAAGTGACGCAGCGGGATGTAGATCAGTTGGTGGATGATATGTATCGTGCCAAAATCGAACCTAATTTCGATGTGCTGCACGTGCTGCCCATGGATTTCATTGTAGACAATTCAACAGGCGTACGGGAACCCGTAGGCAGGACGGGGATTAAGCTGGGAGGAAACTTTCTGGTGATATCGGCTAACAACCAGTCGATCCTTCGTACCAAGAAAAGTCTTGCAGACGCGGATCAGGCTCTAAAATGTGATAAGCTTGTTCTAGGCTCGCTGGCGACAAGCCTGGCGGTGCTTACCGACAACGAAATAAAGGCGGGAATCGCGATGGTGGATATCGGTGACCATACCACGGATCTGATCATCTACCACGACCGCATTATCCGTCATATTGCGTCGTTTCCGATAGGCGGACGGCACATTACAGGTGACCTGGCGATCGGCTGTGGGATTCAGTTCGAAAATGCGGAGCAACTTAAGAAGGAGCATGGTGTGGCAGTCTCGGCCGACATCCCTCTCAATGTTGAAATCCTGATCAACTTTCTAGCAGGCAGAGCGCCGAAGCAGGTGCTCAAGAAGAATGTTGCGTTGATCATCGAAGAGCGTTTGAAGGAAATCGCCGCCATGGTGTGTGCCGAAATCATGAAATCGGGTTATCTCGATAAACTGATCGGTGGAATTGTACTCACCGGAGGTTCTGCGAATATCGATGAAATCGAAGTGCTTTTTGAAAAGGTAACCGGTATGTCGGTGCGTGTGGGCTATCCGGAGAATCTGGAACGGACGGCCAAAGCGGACGCTGTAAGTAATTCGTCATTCAGCACTGCAATAGGTTTGGCATGGGTAGGATTGAAATCGATTGATCCAAGGGTCAAATCCGTTTGCAAGCCGGCAACTGCATTTAATACGGGCAGTGTCGCCCAGAAGGAGCCGGTTAAAGAGGTCAAGGAGCAACCCAAGCGCAATGGAACGTTTTGGGATAATATTAACAGCATTATTGGTAAGAAGGACGATAGCCTTGGAGACTATTGATCTTGAATCACACTAACTCAACCCCGGAGAAAATATGAACAATAGCTTGTTGCACGCATTAGACCAGGACTATATAGTGAACGAAATCATCAAAGACCAGCCAAACGGAGAAGGCAACGGTGAGCCGGCTATCATCAAGGTGATCGGTGTCGGTGGTGGTGGCAGCAATGCTGTTAACTACATGTTTGAGAAAAAGATCAAGGACGTAGAGTTTGCGGTTTGTAATACAGATAGACAGGCACTCGCTAATAGTCCGGTCCCTGTCAAAATACAGCTTGGTGCTACGCTGACCCAGGGGCTGGGAGCCGGTACCGATGCAACGAAAGGAAAGGAAGCAGCCCTGGAGACGATCGAGGAGATCAAGGGCCTGTTGGGAGGATCGACACAAATGGTATTTATCACTGCCGGTATGGGTGGTGGAACAGGAACAGGCGCTGCGCCCGTAATTGCTCAGCTTGCCAAAGAAATGGGTAAACTGACGGTCGCAGTCGTAACCGCACCTTACACGTGGGAAGGCCTTGATAAAAAGGAACAGGCTCTTGAAGGGATAGAACAGCTGAAAGAATACAGTGATACCGTTCTGGTGGTGTTAAACGATAAGCTGGAAGAACTGTACGAGGACATGACCCTGACGCAGGCATTTGCCGAAGCGGATGGTATCTTGCTGAATGCAGTAAAGAGTATTTCTGAGATCATTACCACAAACGGCAATATCAACACCGACTTCAAGGATGTGGAGAAAGTGTTGAAAAGTGCGGGACAGTCGGTCATGGGCACCTCAGAATCCACAGGAGCAGATCGGGCGCAGAATGCCATTAAGGAAGCATTGGATTCTCCTCTTCTGAATGACCGTGATATCCGTGGCGCAAAGAGGATCCTGGTGACGCTCGCTACCAGCAAGAAGAAGGAGGCTACGATGCGGGAGCAGCGCGAAATCTGGCAATATGTGCTTTCGCAAGTAGGTGGCGAAGCCCGGATGTTCAAACTGGGTACCATTACCGACGATTCGCTGGGCGACAAGCTCCGGGTTACCGTCGTAGCGGCTGGTTTCGACAGCATCGAATCGCCGATCCCCGGTATTCAACTGAAAGGAGTGAAAGGGCAGCCTCAGCAGCCTCCTCTGGTCGTGGAAGAGCCGAAAGAAGAACTCGCTCCTGTTGAAGAAGAGGAATTGGTATTAACCGGTGAACTGGAAGAAAATACGCCAACCAGCTCGATCGACCTCGTTCTGGAAGATGAAAGAGTAGCACACGGCTTCGAGCCGATTAATATTTCGCTGACGGAAGTTGAGCCGACGAACGACTGGACGGACGAGGATGCCCTGAAAATGGAAATGATGATCAAGTCATTCCGCGACGGGCTTGTGAAATTCGCTGATCTGGAAGGGCCGGCATTTCGCCGGAGCAGGGTAGAGCTTTGGAAGCGGCCCGCCATTCCGGCACATGAAATGGAACAGCACTGGCTGAAATAGCAAAAAGGGAGCGACGAGCTCCCTTTTTTAATGGCCTGTTTTGAATGTTCTAGAAGTGGATAATCTGTCCGGCCTGGATTTCCAGCAGCTCTTTATACAATGCATTAGATACAACATTCTCACTGTAATGTGAGCGGATCTGCCCAAGCTTGACCCGAAGCGCCAAAGTGTTCATTCCCAGGTAGCTGAAAACATCGTTCAGATGACTCAATGCAATGGCAGCACCCTGCATGTTGGAAGAAAGCCCCACCAGAGCCGCTTTTTTATTGGAAAAGCTGTTGGGATAGGGGAGCCCATCAATAAATGCCTTCAAAACACCCGGATAGGAACCATTGTATTCCGGGACGATAAAAACGAATTTGTCAGTCTTTTCAAGCAGTGATTTGAGATTGTTGAATGCCTCGTTTTTCCCGGTATTTTCGTACAATGCGGAGACTGTGAAGTCGTGAGGGAGGTTCACAAGATCCAGAATGATGCTTGGTGTATGCAGTTGTTGCAGGATGGCCTGGTAATATTCGGCGATTTTTCTGGACATTGAATTGGGGCGGTTGGTCCCAACGATAATCACTATGGGTGATGCGGATGTAGTCATTTGAAAACCATGAATGAGCAGCGGGTGGAGCTGATCCGGTTGTTGTTAGTTGTCCTAGTAACAAATAATGGATAAAATTGTTCGAATGAACCCGTTACGGCCAGCAAAACTAACAGTCAATCGCCCTTGATGCTAGAACGGTTTTCATGATACACAACAATTATTGTTATATTTGAGCCCGTTATTCATCGTGAAATTTCATTAATAGCCTTATTGTCAGGTTGTTATATGTAAATCAACCCACATAAAAATATGTCCTGGTTTATTCGGAAAGAAAAAGGTATCAATACACCGACAGAAATGAAGCGCGAAGCGCCGGACGGTTTATGGTATCAATGCCCTAATTGCAAAAAAATTACACCGACCAGGGAACATAAGCAGAATGCTTTTACCTGTCCGCATTGTAACTACCATGAGAAGGTGGGTTCAGATGTATATTTCAACCTGCTTTTTGACGATAATGAATTCATCGAGCTTGATGCTAACCTGATTTCAGGGGATCCATTGCATTTCGTGGACACGAAGGCATATCCGGACAGGATCAAGTCGACCATGAAGAAGACCGGGCTGAAAGATGCCGTACGCACAGGTCATGGCAAAATGAACGGGTTGGATATTGTCATTGCCTGTATGGATTTCAGCTTCATCGGTGGTTCAATGGGATCCGTGGTGGGAGAGAAGATAGCCCGCGCAATCTCATACTCGCTTGAAAAAAGGATCCCGTTCCTGATGATTTCAAAATCGGGAGGAGCGCGGATGATGGAAGCCGGGTTCTCATTGATGCAAATGGCCAAAACGTCGGCGCGTCTGGCGCAATTATCGGAAGCTAAGGTGCCGTATATTTCGCTGCTGACTGATCCGACAACGGGCGGGGTAACAGCCTCTTACGCCATGTTAGGAGATTTCAATATTTCGGAACCCGAAGCGTTGATCGGATTCGCAGGACCTCGGGTTATTCGTGAGACGATTGGCAAAGACCTGCCGAAAGGGTTTCAAAGCGCGGAATTCGTATTGGAACATGGTTTCCTTGATTTTATAGTCGATAGGAAGGATTTGAAAGATAAACTGACCAGCCTGCTTTCCATGCTGAAATAGGATATCAGATATAGCAAAGCGGCCCGTCAGGTTATCTGTCGGGCCGCTTTGTTATTATAATGTTTCAGAATGGCCTTGTCAGGGGCAAGCGTCTTTTCGCCGTGTGTCGGTGATGTCGTTGATCTTCCAACCGGAGCCGGTTTTGATCAGATTGAAAACATTGACACCGCAATGCGAGAACTTGTCGCCAAGGTAGAATTTGTAGGGCGCCCATACGACGGCCATTGGTCCGTCGATTGAAATCTTTACATCGTAAATTCGCTCGTCCCATTTGTCGTTATGCGGGGTGCCCACGGCCTTAACGAAGCCGTCCAGGCTGCCTTTGTGGGTGACAACGGAATCGGCGGCGTTTTTTGAAATAGAGGTCAATGTACTTGATTTCGAAAACACGCTCCTGACGGCTGTCGAGTCGCCATTACGCATGCCATCGAACAGCCGGTCGACGACCTGCCGGACGGCATTTACTTCCACCTGCGCCCATGCGTTGCCGGGAGTGAGCAGGATTATGTGAAAGAGCAGAAAAAGTGGCAGGAAATGGCTAATGCGTTTCATTGGTATAGTTTTAACAAAACCTTAATTTTGAGCCCCTTTGCAAATCTGGGGAATCGATATGTCGGAAAAAATAGTTAAAAAAGTAGATATAAAGAACAGGCGGGCCTCATTCGAGTACTTCTTTCTGGAAGAGTTCACGACCGGTATGGTGCTGACGGGCACTGAAATCAAATCAATCAGACAAGGCAAGGTCAATTTCCAGGACGCATACTGTCTCTTCATGGATGGAGAGCTGTTCATCCGCAGCCTGCACATTTCACCTTACACCGAGGGTACGCACTATAATCACGACCCTATGCGTGATCGCAAATTGTTGATAACCAAGCGAGAGCGTCGGAAGCTCACGGAGGGGTTGAAGGACCAGGGGCTGACGATTATCCCTGTGCGGTTATTTACAAGTGAAAGGGGACTGGCCAAACTGCATATCGCTTTGGCGAAGGGGAAGAAGCTGTACGACAAACGGGACAGCATCAAGGAGCGCGACATCAAACGTGAAACGGATCGCTCGGGCTACTGACGCCGCCTGCCGCCAAAGGATGTAAAAGTGCTAATGCGGTGATAATCGGGGTGTTTGGCGGAAGTTTTTTGACAATTTTAGAAAATACCGGATCGTTTTTTCTGGTGAAATATTCTTATATTGTGGGAATTAACTACCGCAGGGCTCATGGGTAAAGTACTGGTTCTGAATCAAGATTATAGCGCATTAAGTGTTTGTACAGTTCCGAAGGCGTTTTTGCTGGTTTATATGAACAAAGCTGAAATGTTGGCTGAATCCCCCAAGCAGCATCTCAGAACGGTCAACGACAGGTTTCCCATGCCCGTCGTCATTCGCCTTCACCGCTACATCCATATACCGTACCGAGGCGTGGTCATGACAAGGCAGAACCTCTTTAAACGGGACGGCAACCGATGTCAATATTGCGGAACGCACGATAATCTGACATTGGACCATGTAATCCCGAAATCAAGGGGAGGGAAAACCACATGGGATAATCTGGCCACCGCCTGTAAAAGATGCAATTCCCGCAAAGGAGATCATACGCCGGAAGAGGTTGACATGCCGTTAAAGCAGCGCCCTTTCCGGCCTTCTTTTTTAATGTTCATCCGCGATTTTTCAGGCCTGGCGGATGATGAATGGCTTCCATACCTGGGTACAAAAGAACGGGCACGTTGATCGGCTGCGTTGCTGAGACGAGTTCTCACCGATCGATCGCCGGGGTTAACCGATGATACCCCTGGGATGGTCACCGGATTGATTTCACAAGTCAGAACCTTCCTACCCGACATCGACGCTTACCGAGTCTGGCCATACCCGGCTTATTCTGACCGTTTTACGCCCAAACGGCACGTCAATAGCTGCTCATAAAATTAAATCTCCAAAGCGTTCGGAAAATGGCTCCGAATCGCGTAATTTTGCGTCCTAATTTTCTAAAAAATACTTGTTGAACTAATTTTCAGCTATTTAGCTCGCCAGCTGATGTATCAAAGAGCCATTATTCCTATTTATGTCTAAGGAAAAACAAGTTCAAACACTTCCCGATTTCGATTGGGATAAAGCATCAGACAAAGGTTTCGGAACCGGCTATTCTTCTGCTGACCGTGACCGTCTGGAACAAATGTATGAAACTACCCTTTCTCCTGTTCAGGAAAAAGAAGTAGTAAAAGGTGTTGTAGTAGGTATTACAGACCGTGAAGTGATTCTTAACATCGGGTTCAAATCTGATGGTATCGTTTCATTCAATGAATTCCGCGATTTGCCAGGTTTGAAAATCGGCGATGAAGTGGAAGTGTACGTAGAGAACCAGGAGGACGCACAAGGCCAGCTTGTTCTTTCACGCAAAAAAGCAAAAGTAATCACTGCATGGGATAACATCCAGAAATCATTCGACGAGGATGTTGTGATCGATGCCAATGTGAAGAGAAGAACCAAAGGGGGACTTATCGTTGATATTTTCGGCATCGAGGCATTCTTGCCAGGTTCTCAAATCGATGTGAAGCCTATCCGTGATTTCGATGTTTTCGTCGGAAAGCGTATGGAGGTGAAAGTGGTGAAGATCAACTATGCAAATGATAACGTAGTTGTATCGCACAAAATCCTGATCGAAAAAGACCTTGAAGCACAACGCCAGCAAATCCTGAACAACCTTGAAAAAGGTCAGGTACTGGAAGGTGTGATCAAAAACATGACCAACTTCGGTGTGTTCATCGACTTGGGTGGTGTGGATGGTCTGTTGCACATTACCGATATTTCATGGGGCCGTATCAACCACCCATCTGACCTGCTTGCATTGGATCAGAAACTGAATGTGGTTGTTCTGGACTTCGATGAAGAGAAAAAACGTATCTCTCTTGGCTTGAAACAACTTCAGTCTCATCCATGGGATTCGCTTGCGGATGAAATCCAGGTTGGATCGAAAGTTACAGGTCGCATTGTAAATGTGGCTGACTACGGTGCTTTCCTTGAAATCAAACCAGGTGTAGAAGGTCTGATCCACGTTTCTGAAATGTCATGGTCTCAGCATCTGCGCAATCCTCAGGAGTTCATGAACGTGAATGACGAGATCAGCGCGGTTGTATTGACGCTTGACCGTCAGGAACGCAAAATGTCTCTGGGTATCAAACAACTCACCGAAGATCCTTGGACACAAGGTTCATTGAAAGAGAAATATGCGATCGGTACCCGTCATAAAGGTGTAGTTCGTAACCTGACCAACTTCGGTCTGTTCATCGAACTGGAAGAAGGTATCGACGGTCTGGTACACGTATCTGACCTTTCATGGACTAAGAAAATCAAGCATCCTTCCGACTTCGTGAAAGTAAACGACGAACTGGAAGTAGTGGTGTTGGAACTGGACGCGGACAATCGTCGTCTGGCTTTGGGTCACAAGCAGCTTGAAGAAAACCCATGGGATACTTTCGAGACTATCTTCGAAGTAGGTTCAGTACACAAAAGTACAATCGTAGCAAAAGGAGATAAATTCGCTACACTCGAACTTCCTTACGGAATCGAAGGTGTTGCTTCTATCAAGAACCTTGCTAAGGAAGACGGAACATTTGCAGAAGTAGGTGAGAGCCTTGACTTCACTGTTCTTGAATTCCTCAAAGACGAGAAGAAAATCGTGCTGACGCACTCTAAAGTAAAAGGTGTACCTGCTGAAGACAGAAAGGAAGAAAAACCTAAGGCTTCGAAAAGCGCACCCGCTGCTGAATCAGTGAACAAAGAAGTTGAGAAATCCACTTTCGGAGATCTTAGCGTTCTGTCTGCATTGAAAGAGCAGTTTGAAGAGAGCGAAAAGAAAGGAAAAAAGTAAAATAAAGTGGGGAGTAGAAGTTTTTTTTAATACTTTTGCACCCGGATTAGCTGTCAACCTTGCGTAGGCAGCTAATCCAAAGTTTGGTTCCGTGGCCGAGTGGCTAGGCAGAGGTCTGCAAAACCTCGTACAGCGGTTCGAATCCGCTCGGAACCTCCCCTGAAATTGTGGCGTTTTTACCCAATTTAAGCGCACAATAAAATGCCTGAAAAATACCATTTGGAACAAGCTTTTTAGAGGAGCTCCAAATGGTATTTTTTTTGCTATTAACTTGAAAACCAGACGCTAATATTTTTGTAACCTTGGTTAAATTAGTCCGACAAATTAGACAAATTATAAATAAGAAGGTGGGGTAAAATATCCCTTAAATACTTTTGTGGATAAAAAATCGTGAGCTAGTTTTGTCTGTTGAAGAATAATGAATAGTTGATTATGAATATACCATTCCGAATGGACGCTAAGTTTTGTTCCTTCTTTAATTACTCAAAAACCTTTTTGGCCATCGCGATAGCGATCTTACTAAGTGTACCAACTTTAGTGTCTGCTCAGGATAGCACCGCTACTGCTGCTGCACCGGCCGGTGCAGCTACCGCTGGGGGCGGTGATGCCGCGAAAGGTGAAACGATCTTCAAAAATAACTGTGCACAATGTCACGCAGTTACCGACGAACGTGTAGTTGGTCCGGGTTTGAAGGGCGCAAGTTCCCGCCACGATTTTGCATGGCTTTCCAAATGGGTTCGGAATTCACAGGCTGTAATTGCATCCGGTGATCCGTACGCTGTCAAAATTTATAATGAGTATTCAAAAGCTCAGATGACAAGCTTCCCCAATCTGTCAGATGATGACATTAAGGGGATCTTTGCGTATGTGGATAAAGCGGCCACTGCGGCTCCCGCTGCTGCTGCTGCCGGGGGCGCTACCGCCGCGGCATCCGGAGATGCGAAGGGCAGCGGTCCTTCCGATTTGTTTGTGATTGTTCTGGTCGCGCTGGTGATCGTAATGGTGCTGGTATTGGGCGTATTGCTCGTGATTGTTTCGCTTCTTTCCAAGGCGGTTAAGGGTGAAACGGCTGGTGCTGAGCACGTTGATTCGGGTAAAGGATTCGGCGATCTGTTGAAAAGACTCACCGTTGACCCGGCTATCAGATCGGCTACGTTGTGGATCTTTGTATTGCTCGTTCTTAAGTCCACCCTCGATGGTGCTTTCCATGTAGGGGTTCAGCAAGGATACGCTCCCAAGCAACCGATTTCGTTCTCTCATAAACTGCACGCAGGCGAATATAAAATCGACTGTAACTACTGCCACACCGGTGTGAACCGCGGAAAGTCGGCTCATATTCCTTCTGCCAACATCTGTATGAACTGCCACGGTGTGATCAAAAAGGAATCTCCTGAAATTCAAAAGATTTATACTTCTATAGAGAACAACCAGCCTATCGAATGGGTACGTGTTCACAACCTGCCAGACCTGGCTTACTTCAACCACGCACAACACGTGAACGTAGGTGGGCTGGAGTGTCAGAATTGCCACGGTGAGGTTGAGAAAATGGAAGTAATACAGCAACGTTCGTCATTGACGATGGGATGGTGTATTGATTGTCACCGTAAAACGGATGTAAATACAAAAGACAATCAGTACTACGATAAGCTGGTACAGTTGCACGCTTCTGAGAGCAAAGAGGCTTTGAAAGTAGCGGATATTGGTGGTCTTGAATGTTCTAAATGCCACTATTAATCAAAGAAATTAATACCGGATACAACTCATTGTATTGAATAGTTTTATGGAAAATTCTAATAAAAGATACTGGCGGGGACTTGAAGAGCTGCGGAATGATGAGAAGTTTGTAAAAGATGCAAGTTCTGAATTCCCTACTGCACCGACTGAAAGTCAGTATGAAAGTCTGGTGGATGGCGTCGGTACCCATCGCCGCGATTTCCTTAAAGTGTTGGGCTTTGGAATGGCAGCGGTATCCCTGGCTGCTTGCGAAGCTCCGGTAAAAAAGGCAATCCCATACGTAAACAAGCCGGAAGGCGAATTCCCTACAATATCTAACTGGTACGCATCCACTTATGCAGAAGGTGGAGACTATGCCAGTATCCTGGTGAAAACCCGCGAGGGGCGACCCATTAAAATAGAAAGCAATTCTCTTTCGAAAGTATCATATGGTGTAAGTTCCCGCGCTCACGCGTCGCTTCTTGGCCTGTATGATAATGAAAAACTGAAAGGTCCTAAAAAAGGAGAAGATACAAAGGTAAGCTGGGAGTCAGTTGATAAGGAAATCGCTGATCAGCTGGGTCAGATCGCCGCCAAAGGTGGAGCAATCCGTATCCTTACCTCTACCATATTAAGCCCTTCTACGAAGGCAGTTATCGCTGATTTTACAGCGAAATATCCAACAACAACACATGTCGTTTACGACGCCAACTCATCTTACGCACTCGTAAAAGGAAATGAGTTGTCGTTCGGAAAAGCCGTTATTCCTTCTTACGATTTCAGCAAAGCGAAAGTAGTAGTAGGTATCGACGGTGACTTCCTCGGAACATGGCTTGCCCCGGACACTTTCTCGAAGCAATTTGCCGACACTCGTCGCGTGAGCAGTGAGAAAGATGGTAAGAAAGAAATGTCCCGCCTGTATCAGTTTGAATCGACTCTTTCACTGACCGGGTCGAACGCTGACTACCGGTCTGCGGTGAAACCTTCACAGATTGGTCTCGTGGCAGCTGCGCTATATAATAAGGTAGCAGCGAAACTGGGCGGTACGCCTGTTGCAACGGCAACAATCACGATCCCTAATCTGGACCAGGCCGCAGCAGACCTCGTGGCTGCAAAAGGACAGGCGCTGGTAGTATCCGGCATCAATGATCCTTCTGTACAGGTTGTTGTGAATGCACTGAACAGCTTGCTGGGAAGTTACGGCTCGACAATCAACCTCGACAAGCCTGTATACTACCGCCAGGGCAATGACGTCGCTGCCAATCAGTTGATCGACGAGGTCAAAGGTGGTAAAGTTTCAGCATTGATTTTGTGGGGTGCTAATCCGGTTTATGATCACCCAAGAGGTGCGGAACTGGTGGCCGCATTGCCGCAGGTTTCGTTGAGCGTGTCTTTCAACGACCGCGCTGATGAAACATCTTCACTTTTCAAATACATTCTTCCTGCATCGCATTACCTGGAATCATGGGGTGATGCAGAACCGGTTGCAGGCTCATACAGCTTGACGCAACCGGCGATCAGTCTGATTTTCAGCACTCGCCAGGCACAATCCAGCCTTTTGAAATGGGCAGGAGCATCGACTGACTACCACGAGTATGTAAAAGCATACTGGAGAAAGAACATCTATCCGCAAGCCGGAGGAGGAGATTTTGAGAAATTCTGGATTAAATCCCTGCACGACGGCGTGTTTGACGTAGCTTCGGCTGCTACGGGCGCTGGTGCTGCATTCTCCGGAAATCTCGCTGCTGCCGCTGCCGGCATTGCAAAGAAATACAAAGCATCTTCATCAGGACTTGAACTGGCGATTTTCGAAAACGTTGGTTTGGGTACCGGTGCTGGCGCTAACAATCCATGGTTGCAGGAACTGCCTGATCCTATTACAAAAGCCTGCTGGGATAACCACGCAGGAATATCCCAAAAAACGGCAACAGAACTCGGCCTTGCGCAGGGTGACGTCGTGAAGGTGGATGCAAAAGGCAAGTCTGTTGAATTGCCGGTGATCATTCAACCAGGTCTTGCACAAGGCACGGTAGCGATCACGATCGGTTATGGCCGCGAAAAAGCGGGTAAGTCTGCAAACGGCGTTGGTAAAAACGTTTATCCATTTGCAACTTTTACCGAAGGCTTCCTGAATTTCAACCCGGGTGAAGTTACCTTGTCGAAAACAGGTGCTACCCGCGAGATTGCTCAAACTCAGACGCATAATACAGTGATGAACCGTAAATCGGTTCTTCAGGAAACAGTTTTGGCTCACTTCCAGAAAGATCCGATGGCCGGACGCTTCGTTCCGAAAATCCAGACTTCGGATGGTGAAGTTGACGCAACTGACCTCTCACTCTGGAATGGCCACAAATACAAGAACCATTCATGGGGCATGGTGATCGACCTGAACACCTGCTTCGGTTGCGGTTCCTGCGTGGTTAGCTGCCAGAACGAAAACAACATTCCCGTTGTAGGTCGGCAGGAAATTATCAATGCCCGTGAAATGCACTGGCTGCGTATCGACCGCTATTATAGCAGCGATGCAGATGTGGAAGATCTGAGAGGATTGGAAATTGCTTCGGAAAATCCGGAAGTTACCTTCCAGCCAATGCTTTGCCAGCACTGCAACAACGCTCCTTGTGAAACGGTATGTCCTGTATTGGCAACTACACACAGCTCGGAAGGCTTGAACCAGATGGCTTACAACCGTTGCGTAGGAACAAGATATTGTGCAAATAACTGCCCGTACAAAGTACGTCGTTTCAACTGGTTCAAATATTTTGACAACGACAACTTCGATTACGCTTTCAACAATGACCTTGGTAAAATGGTCATTAATCCTGACGTAACAGTACGTTCAAGAGGGGTTATCGAGAAATGCTCGATGTGCGTTCACAGAATTCAGGAGGCTAAGCTGACTGCGAAGAAAGAGAGAAGACGCATTGTCGACGGTGAAGTAAACGTAGCTTGTGCATCTTCATGCCCGACGGATGCGATTACTTTTGGTGACATGAACGATCCGGAAAGCAGAATTTCAAAATTGCTTGAAGTAGAAAGAGAAGGACGCGCATTCCACATGCTGGAAGAAATCAACGTACGTCCGCAGATTTCTTACCTCACCAAGGTCCGTAACAAGGACGTTGCAGCGAAAGCGGCAGTTGAGAAAGAGCACGCTTAATTTCAGATTTAGAATTATTGACGATCCAATCATTATAAATAAATAGTAGTATGCATGTTACTTCACCTGTAAGAGAACCGCTGATTCAAGGTGGGAAAACGTACGCGGACGTAACGGAAGACATATGCCGCCACGTGGAGGCGACTCCAACGAAAGAGTGGAAGATCGCTTTCGGGATTTCGCTCCTGGTTTTGGCTTATGGATCTGTGTGTCTCGCATGGACCTGGTGGGAAGGCCTCGGAGTTTGGGGTTTGAATAAGACAGTAGGTTGGGCCTGGGACATCACCAACTTCGTATGGTGGGTAGGTATCGGTCACGCGGGAACGCTGATCTCCGCGATCCTTCTGCTTTTCCGCCAAAAATGGAGAACTTCTATCAACCGTGCGGCGGAAGCGATGACCATCTTCGCGGTTATCTGTGCAGCTTCTTTTATTTTAATGCACATGGGTCGTCCCTGGATGGCTTACTGGGCTCTTCCATTACCAAACGCATTCGGCTCACTTTGGGTTAACTTCAACTCTCCGCTTGTTTGGGACGTATTTGCCATCAGTACTTATTTCTCGGTATCGTTGGTATTCTGGTACATCGGTTTGATTCCTGACCTTGCAACGATCCGCGACCGTGCGACAAGCAAAGTTTCCCGCCTGATTTACGGTTCTTTCGCAATGGGCTGGGATGGCTCTGCCAAGACCTGGGCACGTTACGAATACATTTCTTTGATCCTCGCGGGTCTTTCAACACCTCTTGTACTTTCGGTACACACCATTGTAAGTATGGACTTTGCTACCTCGGTAATTCCGGGATGGCACACGACCATCTTCCCTCCGTACTTCGTTGCGGGTGCGATCTTCTCCGGATTCGCGATGGTACAAAACCTGATGCTCATCACCCGTGTAGTTTACAAACTGGAAGACTACATTACCCTCGAACACATCGAAACGATGAACAAGGTTATCACCCTAACCGGATCTGTGGTAGGTGTGGCTTACATTACCGAGTTCTTCATTGCATGGTACGGTGGCGTTGAGTACGAATACTACGCATTCTTCAACCGTATGACCGGTCCTTACTGGTGGGCATACTGGGCGATGATGACCTGTAACGTAATTTCTCCACAGCTTTTCTGGTCAAGAAAACTGCGTCGCAGCATCACCTTTACATTCTTCATCTCTGTTGTGGTAAACATCGGTATGTGGTTCGAGCGTTTCGTAATTATCGTTACCTCCCTGCACCGTGACTATATTCCTTCAAGCTGGGCAATGTTCTCTCCAACGAGATACGATATCGGGGATTACATTTTCTCCTTCGGTTTGTTCTTCACATTGTTCCTCCTGTTCTCGAAATACCTGCCGGTGGTAAACATGGCTGAGGTCAAAGCAGTGTTGCGGTCTACGTCTGCAAATCTTCCTGGTAAGATTGCCGGAGTAGCGAAAGTAAGACAGAGAGGAGCGGCAGAACCTGCTTACAATAAGGATCAGGAATAAAAAGCATTGCGTAAAAGCGAATTATAGAGATTATAATTAAGTAATAGTATGGCAGAATTATCTGGTAAATATTTGGTCGGAGTTTACGACGATGACGATACTGTTCTTCACGCGGTTCCCAAACTGAGAAAGGCCGGCGTGAAAATTAAAGAAGTATATTCTCCATTCCCCATCCACGGGTTGGACGAAGCGCTGGGCCACCCAAGAACGCGTATTGGTATCGCTGCCTTTATGTTTGGCGTAACGGGATGCTGCGCCGTACTGACGCTCATGATCTGGACAATGGGATATGACTGGCCGATGATCATCGGTGGTAAAGATCCGATCTCGATTCCTAATTATATTCCCATTACATTCGAAGGAACAGTACTTTTCACTGCATTCGGTATGGTGACTACCTTCTTGATTTCAAATGGGCTCGGACCCGGTACCCATTTCCACCCACGATTTGACGTTCGCGCGACTGACAACAAGTTCATTATGGCGATCGACATGAGCAGAAACTCAATGACCGAAGACGAAATATCGAGAGCATTGAGAGACAGCGGTGCGGAAGAAGTCAACATTAAGCAATTTTAATGGAGTTTAAAGCGATGAAATTCAAAAGTTTATATAAATATCTATTGGTTGCTGCCGTATTGCTTACTGCTGCTGCTGGTTGTAAAAAGGATCCTAACGATCCCGGGAAGGAATATGCGCCAAACATGTACCTGCCGGTAGGTTATGAACCATACAAACAGGAAAAGGCCAATCCGATCAACCCGCAGGGCCTTACGATGCGTTTGCCTGTGGCAGGTACGGTCGCAAGACGTAATTACCGTACGAATTTCGGCGAATCGGACTCAGCAGTAGTTGATCTGATGGTTTACAACATTCCTGCGGACAGCATTGAGATCGCAGAAAGAGTTCTTAAAAACCCTGTTCCGCTAAACGAAAAGACGTTGGCAGAAGGAAAGGTACTGTACGACAGATATTGCCAGCACTGCCACGGTGCAACCGGGGCCGGTGACGGAAAAGTGGGAGCGATGTACAAAGGTGTTCCCAATTATGCGAGTGACGCTTACAAAAGCCTGAATGAAGGACATATTTTCCATGTCATCACCCATGGTAAAGCGCGCATGTGGCCGCACGGATCACAGATCAACCCGGAAGAGCGCTGGAAGATCGTACACTACGTACAGAAATTGCAGAAAGGGGCTTAAGTACAATTTTGACAACAGAGAAATAATTTAAATAATGGCATCAGCACATTCGATTCCTTCTATTGAAGAACGGTTTGAATTTACATCAGGAGCTAAGAGAAGTTTGCTCATTGGTGGCGGTGTAGGACTGGCTCTTGTACTATTAGGAGCATACCTCGCAGCCAATGGCGGTGGTGGTCATGAAGTGGCTGCGCACGCAGCAGCATCGGGCCACGCGGCAGCTGAGCATGGAGCGGCGGCTGCGGCGCATGGTGCAGACGCACACGGCGCTGCGGCGGAAGGCGGTCACCACGCGAAAAGCTGGGTTGCGCGTATCTGGGCTAACCTTTGGGTGAACGGTGTATATTTTACCGGGATGTCCGTTATCGGGATGTTCTTCCTTTCTTATAATTACCTGGCGCAAGCAGGTTGGTCGGCGGTATTCAAGAGGATTCCCGAGGCGCTTCCTGCATTCCTTCCTTTTACGGGTGCTGTACTGATCGTTACTTTTCTTCTAGGTGGACACGACCTGTTTCACTGGACGCATAAGGGACTTTTCGAAGTGGGCGGCGCGGAGTATGACAAAATTATTGCCGGCAAGCAGGGATATCTCAATACGCCATTC
This sequence comes from uncultured Dyadobacter sp., assembly GCF_946482605.1. The sequence goes on from NZ_CAMLSE010000008.1 coordinate 145,862, forward strand.
TTTTTGATCCGTCTCGTAGCGTATTTCGCGATCTGGTATTATCTCTGGAGAGTGATCCGCAATCTTTCGTTACAGGAAGATGAGATCGGAGGAACTGAATTTTACGAAAAATCAATCCGTATCGGAACAGCATTCCTCGTCGTGTTTGGTGTAACATCTTCTACTTCTGCGTGGGATTTCGTAATGTCAATTGATACGCACTGGTTCAGCACCATGTTTGGATGGTATACTTTGGCTAGCTGGCACGTGGCTGGTCTGGCTGTGATCACCCTTACTATCGTATTGCTGCGCGAAAGAGGCTATCTGAGGGCGGTTAATTCGAGTCACCTTCGTGACCTTGGGAAGTTTATATTCGCATTCAGTATTTTCTGGACTTATGTTTGGTTTGCTCAATTCCTTTTGATCTACTATGCTAACCTTCCGGAAGAGACGATCTATTTCATCGAGCGTTTCCGTGGACACGGTGGGTTCTACAAGGCGCCATTCTTTATCACATTGTTTTTGAACTTCTTCTTCCCGTTCCTCGTGTTGATGACACGCGATGCGAAGTTCACGCACTCAATTCTGAAAGTGGCTTGCTGGAGTGTGATTATCGGACACTGGTTCGATTTCTACACAAACGTTATGCCTGGAACAGTGGGCGCAAGTGCTGAACTTGGTCCGTTGGAGTGGGGCTTCTTCCTGATTTTCCTTTGCGCATTTGCATATACAATCGCAAACCAATTGACCAAGGCAAATCTGATCCCAAGAAATCACCCGATGTTGGAGGAATCACTGCATCACGATATCGCCTAATTGCAAAACCAGTAAATCATCATGTATATTATTATCGCATTAGTTGCTCTTGTATTTATTGTTCTTACCGGGATCGTAATATCCAGGTTGCAGGGCGTTCTTAAGAGTATCAATAGAACTGATTCCGGTGAATTTGTAACGACTGGTAATAAATTCAATGGTGCCATGTTCATCGTGATATTGGTAATTGGAGCTGTGGCCATTACCTGGTCTTATCTTCATGCCCGTGAGTATTTCCTTCCAGAAGCATCCTCCGTTCACGGAAGAAGAACTGATGACCTGTTCTGGTTCTCAATGGGAATTCTGACCATTCCGTTCATTTTTGTAAACTTCCTTTTGTTCTTCTTTGCATGGAAGTATCAGCACAAAAAGGAACACAGAGCGACTTTTTATCCTGAAAATCACAAGCTTGAATTGATCTGGACGATTGTTCCGGCGGTAGTAATGGCGCTTTTGGTATTTACCGGTTGGAAAGCGTGGTCGGATATCACCTCTGAGGCTCCGAGAGACGCGGAAGTGATTGAGATAACCGGTAAGCAGTTCAACTGGATCGTACGTTACGGTGGTGTGGATAATAACAAATTGGGAGATTACAACTACAAATTGATTGACTCCCAAAACGAGGTGGGTATAGATCTGTCGGATGAAAATTCATTCGATGATTTTACGAACCCAAGTGAAATGCATATTCCGGTTGGACGTCCTGTCCTGCTTAAAATACGCGCCCGGGATGTGTTGCACAGCGTTTTCATTCCTCATATGAGGGTGAAAATGGATGCCGTGCCAGGTATGCCTACTAAGTTCTGGTTCGTACCGGATAAGACAACAGCGGACATGCGTGCTGAAACCGGAAACCCGAAATTTGACTATGAAATTGCTTGTACCGAGGTTTGCGGACAAGGTCACTTTTCAATGAAAATAAGATTGATCGTAGAGGACGAGGCAAGCTACAAGAAATGGTGTGCCGAGCAGGCTACGTTCCTTGGGACCTATCCGGAGTATCTTGCAAAGGTACCAGAGAATCTGAAGGCTAAGGCGATGAAATATGTGCCAGCGGAGGCTGCAAGCCCTGCCGACAGCTCAGCGACATCTGCGGGTGGAGCTGGTGCAAGTACTAGTCTACGATAATTATTAATTAAAATACAATAAAAGTATATGTCAGCTATTGAAGGATTGGAAACAGCTCACCACCACGCAGACGAGCATGAACACCACCACGAAGCACAAAACTTTTGGCAGAAATATGTATTTTGTGAAGATCACAAGGTAATTGCCAAGCAGTACCTGATTACGGGTATTCTGTGGGCTGTGATAGGGATTACGATGTCGGTAATCTTCCGTATCCAGCTCGGCTTGCCTGATTCCAACCTTTCATGGTTGAAACCCGTTCTGGGCGGATGGATCAGTGATTCTGGTAAATTGGATCCTAACTTTTACCTCGCTCTGGTTACAATGCACGGTACCATCATGGTATTCTTTGTATTGACAGCCGGTTTGAGCGGTACATTCAGTAACTTCCTTATTCCCCTGCAGATCGGTGCACGTGATATGGCATCCGGTTTCATGAACATGCTTTCGTACTGGTTCTTCTTCCTGGCGAGCGTAATCATGTTTGCATCATTGTTTTTGCAACAAGGTCCTGCTGCCGGTGGATGGGTGATTTATCCTCCGTTGAGTGCATTGCCGCAAGCGCATCCAGGATCAGGAATGGGTATGACGCTGTGGTTGGCAAGTATGGCCTTCTTTATCGTATCGCAGCTGCTGGGTGGTATCAACTACATTACGACTGTTATCAACCTCCGTACGAGAGGTATGTCTTTCGACCGCCTGCCTCTGACGATCTGGTCGTTCCTGATTACGGCGGTATTGGGTCTGATTTCGTTCCCTGTTCTGTTGTCCTCAGTGTTGCTGCTGATTTTCGACCGTCACTTTGGAACAAGCTTCTACCTGTCGGACATTTATATTAATGGAGAAGCACTTCCTAACGTAGGTGGTAGCCCTATCTTGTTCCAGCATTTGTTCTGGTTCCTTGGACACCCTGAGGTATACATCGTATTGCTTCCTGCATTGGGTATCACTTCCGAGGTAATCGCTACCAATGCAAGAAAGCCGATCTTCGGCTACCGTGCGATGATCGCATCTATGCTCGGTATCGCGTTCCTTGCATTCATCGTGTGGGCGCACCATATGTTCGTGACCGGGATGAATCCGTTCCTGGGATCGGTATTTATGTTCCTGACATTGATCATCGCGGTTCCATCTGCGGTTAAAGGATTTAACTACATTACTACTCTGTGGAAGGGTAATATCGTGTTCACGCCCGGTATGCTTTTCTCCATCGGTCTGGTATCCCTGTTCGTATCAGGTGGTTTGACAGGTATTATTCTTGGTAACAGTGCCCTGGATATCCAGCTTCATGATACATACTTCGTCGTAGCCCACTTCCACCTTGTAATGGGTGCGGCATCGGCGTTCGGCTTGTTTGCCGGAGTTTATCACTGGTTCCCCAAGATGTTCGGTCGTATGATGAGCACATCATTGGGACAAGTCCACTTCTGGCTGACGTTCATCGGAATATACCTGGTATTTATCCCCATGCACTATGTGGGTATAGCAGGTTTCCCACGTCGTTACTACCAGTTTACCAGCTACGACTTTACACATAAGTTCATGGATATGAACATGTTTATCTCCATTGCGGCGATATTCACGTTCCTTGCTCAGTTCGTATTCCTGTGGAACTTCTTTTACAGCATCTTTAAAGGAAGAAAATCTCCTCAGAACCCATGGCGTTCCAATACGCTGGAATGGACTGCACCCATTGTACCAGGCCATGGTAACTGGGAAGGAGAACTGCCTGCGGTATATCGTTGGTCATATGATTATAGCAAACCGGGTGCAAAAGAGGATTTCATACCTCAGAATATCCCGTATTCTCAAACACCCGAATCGAACTTCCCTCATGAGAATGAGCTGATCGCTATCGAGAAGGTGATTGAGTCACAAAACTTCAATGACCAATTCAAAGCAAATCATTGATCTTAAAGCGAATCGCCGGTTCCGGCGATTCGCTTTAAATACGCTCATTTCGCTGTACCTGGTAGTAATAGCAGGCGGTGTAGTGAGAAGCACGGGCTCAGGAATGGGCTGTCCCGACTGGCCCAAATGCTTCGGCAGATGGGTCCCTCCTACCGAGGCATCACAACTTCCTGCCAATTACAAGGAGATTTACGGCGCGAAGTTGAAGGGAGAAGTCGAGTTTAATGCGACGAAAACCTGGACTGAGTACGTAAACAGGCTTGTAGGAGCGCTTACGGGCATCATCATTTTTCTGATGCTGCTGGCCTCCATTCCTTTTCTGAAATCGGGAAACAAGCAAATATTTTTTTGGAGCCTCGCGGCTTTCCTGTTAACGGGCTTTCAGGGTTGGCTTGGTGCGAAAGTAGTTTCTTTCGAATTGCACCCGCTGATCGTCACGGTGCACATGCTACTCGCCATAGTGATCATTTTCATCGTGCTCTATGTGTTTACATGGGCCGGATATGTCGAGAAGGTGCTCACGTTGCGCGAGGGGAGCGAGAAAGCGCTCAGCGGAATAGGAATCGTGGTAATGGCGTTGTCGTTGTTCCAGATCCTGCTCGGAACGCAAGTGCGGGAAGCAATGGATGTAGTGATCATGCGGCTCGGTTACAATGCACGGTCACAATGGATCGATGAACTGGGAGCTAATTTTTATATACACCGGTCATTTTCAATTCTGGTCTTTATTGTGAATGCAATCTGGATCAATAAGGTTTTGAAATCCGGTAACCAGGGGATGGTAGCGGGTAAAATCGCAAAAGCCTGCTTCTGGATACTGATAGCGGAGATCGCAACGGGCATAGTGATGGCATATTTCGGAGTTCCAGCATTTGCACAGCCTGTTCACCTGACATTCGCCATCCTTTTAATCGGCTTGCAGTTTATTGTCTGGCTGGTTGTGAATGGTAAGAAGTATTTAAAATATGAAGGCGTGGCCGCGACGGCTGGTAGCCAGTTTTAGAATTTTCAATTTCTGTAATAATGATTTCAGTAGAGGAAAGTGTCAGCGGGGTTGCGAAGATCAGAGAGAGATTAGGGGTTTTATTTGAATTATTGAAATTCCGGTTGGCGTCGTTGATCGCGTTCTCCGGAGCAATGGGATATTGCTTGGGTTCGCAGGATGTGAAAGCAGGCGATATGGTACTTTTCGTGCTCGCATCGATCGGTATTACCGGTGCTGCGAACATTATTAACCAGATTTTGGAGAAAGATCTGGATAAAATGATGAAAAGAACGGCCTCGCGTCCGTTGCCGAGCGGGAGAATTACCGTAGAACAAGCTGCTGTTTGGGCAGTGATCCTTGGTGTGGCCTCGCTGGTGATATTTGTAATGGTATTTAATCTGACAACGGGGCTTATTTCCCTGCTGTCGCTTGTGCTTTACGGCTTTGTTTACACTCCGTTGAAGCGCGTCGGTCCGATAGCGGTGTTCGTGGGAGCTTTTCCAGGTGCGTTTCCTCCCATGATCGGTTGGGTTGCAGCCACAAACCATTTCGGACTTGAACCCGGCATCTTGTTTGCGATTCAGTTTTTCTGGCAATTCCCTCATTTTTGGGCGATTGCATGGGTGCTGGATGAGGATTATAAGCGGGCAGGGTTTAAATTATTGCCTGCTAATGGTTTGAAGGATTCGAAGACGACATGGCAGATCATGATCTATACATTGTTCCTGCTGCCCATCGGATGGTTGCCCTACGAATTGGGAATGACAGGCATTAGTTCTGCGGTCGTAGCGACGATCTTCGGTGTATTGTTTCTGGCACAGACGTTTCATTTGATGCGGACTTGCACGGATAAGACCGCGAAACAACTGATGTTCGGTTCGTTCATCTATCTGCCGATCGTACAAATCGCGTTCTTGTTGGATAAATTGTGATAAAGAAAAAAGTGAGAAATGGACAACGTTCAGCAATATAAAGTAGAAAGGGGGCCGCAGGCGACACTTGCGATGGATCCCAAGAAGTTTATTCTTTGGTTGTTCCTGGTAACGATCATCATGCTTTTTGCTTCACAGAGCAGTGCCTACCTGGTTCGGCGGGCAGAAGGAAACTGGCTTGAATTCGAGATGCCGAGGATATTTTGGTTCAGTAGCGTGGTGTTGCTGCTGAGCAGCGGGGCAATGCAATGGGCCTATTTTGCGGCAAAAAAAGATCAGTTCAAACAATTGAAAATAGCAATTTCTATTACTTTTGTACTTGGTCTGGCATTCCTTTGGATGCAGTTTGAAGGGTGGAAAGAGTTGGTGGCGATGAACGTATATTTTGTTGGAAACCCGTCAGGATCATTCTTTTATGTGTTTACCGGGCTACACGGTTTCCACATTATTACCGGGCTCATCGTTTTGCTTTTCGCATTAGTTGCAGCCTTCAAGCTAAATGTACACGCTAAAAATCTGAGAAGAATTCAAATCTGTGCTACTTACTGGCACTTTTTAGACATACTCTGGTTATATCTTTTTGTTTTTTTATTGACTTTTAATTAATAATTATTTTATCAATGGCTGCAAATGTAACAACACCTGGCGCGGTAGAACCCAAAATGTGGTTGGGGGGTATTGAGCCAATGAAAGCGAGTTACGGGAAACTGATGATGTGGTTCTTCCTCATCTCCGATACCTTTACTTTCTCTGCCCTGCTGGTGGCATATGGTACAGCCCGGTTTAGTTTCCCGGCATTCTCCGGAAATCATGAGGACTTCACGTTCTCGAATATGTACTGGCCGGTACCTGAAAGGGTCTACGAGGCGGTTCCTTTCCTGCATGGTATTTCTCTGCCGTTGGTATTTGTAGGTATTATGACGTTCATTTTGATTGCAAGTAGCGTTACAATGGTACTTGCAGTTGAGGCCGGTCACCGCATGGACCGTGCGAATGTTGAAAAATATATGCTTTGGACAATCCTGGGTGGTTTCACTTTCCTTGGATGCCAGGCCTGGGAATGGTCTCACTTTATCCACGGAACAGAAGCAGGTTCGGTTATGAAAGTGATCGAAAATGGAACCTGGATAGAAAAGACGATTTTTGGAGCTAACCTGACGGAGAACCAGTATGGACCTCCGGCATTTGCGGATTTCTTCTTCTTCATCACAGGATTCCACGGAACACACGTATTTAGTGGTGTTATCCTTAACATTCTGATCTTCTTCCGCTCGGCAACTGGCTTCTACGATAAGAGAGGAAGTTATGAAATGGTTGAAAAAGTAGGCCTCTACTGGCACTTTGTGGATTTGGTTTGGGTGTTTGTATTTACATTCTTCTACCTGGTATAAATTATAGAACAATATTAAAATTGAAGTAAAATGGCGGAAGTACACCATCACCACGTACACAACCAGGATCCCGAAGCAGGTGCCGAACAACGGAAAGCGATCTGGAAAACATTCTGGATTCTGTTGTTGATCACAGCAGGAGAATTTGTGATCGCATTTACGGTACCTCACGGAACATTGAAAGTCTCGGTTTTCATTGTGATGACAATCGTTAAAGCGTTCTACATCGTTGGGGAGTTTATGCACTTAAAGCATGAGACAAAGTCGCTCATCTGGTCGATACTCGTGCCGGTTATATTTGTAGCCTGGTTGATTCTGGCCCTCCTTCTTGAAGGAAATGCGATTTTCGAAGCGATTTTTCACTAAGAAGTAATAATGAAGAAATTTCCCAAAGCCGGGTTACTGATCGTCACATTAGTAATTCCGGCTTTGATTTTTGTGTTGTTGAAGCTGTTCGCGACGAACCACTATGACTTGCCTTATTTCCTGCCTGCGCACAATGCAGCCGGGGAAGTAGTAGTACAGAATGGTGACACCGTGTTCAGTAAGGTCGTGGAGCGTTGCGAGGCGTTAAAGCCAATGCATTTGGAGGGTGGGTTGACGGTTTTACATCAAATGCCCGAGCCATGCCCGGACGGTTGTCAGAAGGCGATCGACGAAGTCAGGAGAGTAGCCGCGTTGAAGGACGTGATTCCTGAACTGAAAGTGGTAGCATTAACCGCGGGAAACGCAGAAGCGAAGCAACTGGAATGGGCAATACTCAATTCCGCCGAGACGGTAGACTGCCTGCAAGCAAGCGGGGTACTGGAAGCGGAAAATGGTATAGTGCTGATAGACCGGGCAGGTTTTGTGAGAGGTTTCTACAAAGGGGGAGATACCGAAGAAACGGATCGTTTGATGGCCGAAATCAAGATCCTCGATTATGAGCAGAAGAATAAAGTGAATTAGGAGCGTATGGCGACAGTAACATTAGAGAAAAAACCGAAATACGAACGTATTATCAATATCCTGGCGATAGCTATCCCCGTAGCGGTTGCATTGATGCTTGGAATTCGTCAGAAAATCGATCTGGGGGCCTGGACGAAGGTGTTGCCCCATGTAATTGGTGTGATTAATTCTGCTACGGCAGTTTTGTTGCTGGCAGGTTATTACTTCGTGAGGCAAGGGAACGTGGATCGACACAGGCAGGCTATGACCGGCGCATTTCTGCTGGGAGCGGTTTTCCTGGTGTGCTACATCCTGTACCACATTTCGAATGAATCGACAACTTATGGTGGAACCGGATTTTTAAGACCTATCTATTATTTTTTGCTGATCACTCACATCCTGCTTTCGATCGGAGTAGTCTGGTTTGTATTGAGGGCGGTGTATTTTGGTTATACCAATCAGATTGCGCAGCATAGGAAGGCGGTTAAATGGGCATTACCCATCTGGTTGTATGTCAGTATCAGCGGTGTGATCGTTTATTTCATGATTAGTCCCTATTATGTATGAAAAAATTTCTGGCAATATCCGGTTTGGTGATCCTGTTCCTGATGAGCAGCGCTGACACTTTTGCGCAATGCGCGATGTGCCGGGGCTCAGTGGAAAGCTCTATGGGCAATGGAAGGAATAATGTGGGAGTAGGCTTGAACACTGGAATCATGTTCCTCTTTGTAATGCCTTACCTGCTCGTTGGAATTATCGGCTACCTCTGGTACCGTAACAGTAAAAGGGCACAGCAAGACCGTGAGTTTGTAATGGCTCGGGTAAAGCAGGCCTACGATAACTAGCGGTACCTTTGAAGACACGGAAGGCGAAATCAGCAATGGTTTCGCCTTTTTTATTTGAAAATAGGTGCCCGTAATGGCGTAGAAATCGCATTAACGGGCTTTATTCAAAAATGATTTTTTGATATGCGCCGACTATCGCTACTATTCTTACTGGCATGTAATCTGTTTGCCCATGCGCAAACCACTTCCACCGCCAAACCCTGGACTTACTGGTGGTGGATGGGTAGCGCAGTTACTAAAGGCGATATAACAGCCCAGCTTGAAACTTTCAGTAAATCAGGGTTGGGAGGGGTGCACATTATACCGATCTATGGGGTGAAAGGTTTCGAGTCCCAGGCTATTCCGTTTCTCGGGCCGCAATGGCTCGACGTAATGCAGCACACGGTGAGAGAGGGAAAGCGCCTTGGCCTGGGAGTGGATATGACCACAGGGACAGGATGGCCATTCGGAGGGCCTAATGTGTCGGCACAGACAGCAGCTCAGAGTATGACGGTTATTGACGGAAAGCCTGTTGTCAAGCCTACGGGACAGAAGGTGAAGCGGCCGGCCCCCGGCGGGGAAGGCTTTGTACTCGATCCGTTTAGTTTAGATGGAATGGCTAAATACCTTACGCGCTTCGACTCGGCATTTTCAAACAGACAAGATTTGCCGCGTTCGATGTATAATGATTCCTATGAGGCTTATGGAGCGAATTGGACAGCTGATTTCAAGGCACAATTCAAAACCCGGCGGGGATATGAACTGGTGGATCGGCTCGGAATGCTGATGGATTCCACCGACAATGCAAATGCTACCCTGGTCCGGATGGATTACCATCGAACGCTCTCGGAACTGTTGCTGGAACGTTATGCGGAGCCCTGGACGAAATGGAGTCGTGATCATGGCTTTCTGACGCGCTATCAGGCTCATGGTTCACCCGGGAATTTGTTGGATTTGTACGAAGCGGCAGATATTCCTGAAACGGAATCTTTTGGAACCAGCCGATTTGAGATACCCGGCCTGCGTGTGGATCCGGACTACTCCGTCGATCAGTTTGGGACGCCCAATCCATTGGCCATGAAATTTGCCTCATCAGCGGCGAATGTCTCAGGCAAGAAACTCGTGAGTTCAGAGACAGGAACGTGGCTGGCCAATCATTTCAAAGTTTCCCTATCGCAGATTAAACCGCAGATCGATGAGCTTTTCACGGCGGGGATCAACCATATATTTTATCACGGGACCACCTACTCGCCAGAGAAAGAGTCCTACCCGGGCTGGTTGTTTTACGCATCGACGAACTTTGGAAAAACTTCTCATTTTGCCGGACATTTTCCGTTGCTGAACCGCTACGTCGAGTGGTGCCAGAAGCTTTTGCAGGAGAGTAAACCTGATAACGATGTGCTCGTATACTTCCCGATTCATGATTTGTGGGCTACCCGGGCCAAATCTGCCGGGGGCGTCCATTTACTGGAAGTACACCACGTAGACCGCTGGCTGCTGGACTTGCCATTCGGAAAGTTGTCTCAAAGGCTGTGGCGCGAAGGATATGCATTTGACTTTGTTTCTGATTTGCAGTTGAAGAAGTTTACAGTCAACGCTGACGGCGTCCTGAATTCCGGGAATGCTATTTATAAAACATTGCTTATTCCATCGGTGACTTACCTTCCGGAAGAAACGCTCCGGGAAATTCAACGCCTCGCCAATGCCGGAGCAAAGATCGTTTTCGACGGAAAGGTGCCGGCGACCGTCACAGGTAATGCGAATCATGAGCAGCGACAAAAAGCATTTGCCGAAAATATGGCCCGGTTGCAGAAGATAAATAATGTCAGGGTTTCAAATGATTTCTCCGCAGCCCTGTCAGCAAATGGTATCGTTCGTGAGGAGCTTTCACAAAAAGGATTAACCTTTATTCGCAAGCGCGATTCGAAGGGAAGTGTACTTTATTTTGTTGCAAATCTTGGAAAAACATTCACGAAAGGTTGGGTAAAAGTAGGCAAGGGCGAACTGGTTCTGAAAAATCAGCCGCTTGTGGGTCAGTTACTCATGCAGGCACGTGAATTAAATGGTGAGCATGAGGTTTTCCTTGAACTGCTTCCCGGCGAATCTTGCTTTTTACAGGCCTCAAGAGGTAAGGCAGAGAAGCCTTTTGTGGCAGGTAAAAACCGGCAATTTGAGATAAAAGGTAATTGGCGGCTGGATTTTACAGAGGGGAAGCCTTCGTTGCCTGCACCAGCCAGACTGACCGACTTAAAATCGTGGACCACATTACCGGATTCTGCGGCCTATTTTTCGGGCAAAGCACGTTACACCATTACGTTCGATGCGCCAGCAGCCATTACAAGAAACCAAAATGCAGTACTTGACCTGGGCGATGTGCGAGAAGTTGCAAGCGTCAAACTCAATGGCAAAGATTTGGGCACGGCCTGGCATATTCCATTTCAGCTTTACGCCGGTCATACATTGAAAGCAAAAGGTAATGTGCTGGAAATCGAAGTCACCAACCTTTCCGCCAATTACATGCGGCTACGCGACCAGCAGCAACCGGAATGGAAGAAGTTTTACGACATTAATATCGTAGACATCACCTATAAGAAATTCGATGCGAGCCGCTGGGTACCGATGCCCTCCGGATTGTTGGGGCCGGTGAAACTGATTTATTAATGCATTATTCCCACAAAGGGTAGTGTTCGAGCTGGATCTGCCGGCCGAAGAATATATTGGTGGACTGCTCAAAGGATAAGGTATAATCCGATACATAGAATTGCCGCCGGCCTTCGCCTTTTTCATTGATAAGGTAATGCTGTTCCAGCCAGGCTCTCAGCGAACGCGCGACAATCTCTGAAGTGTCGAGCGTTTCAATGGTGTCACCATAGAATTTACGGATCTGGGTTTTGATCAACGGATAATGCGTACAGCCCAGGATCAATGCTTCAATGCCATTCAGCGAAGGGTCGGACAAATAGTTCGCGATCACACTTTCACTAATGTTGTTGTCGAAAAATCCTTCTTCGATCATGGGCGCCAATAGTGGTGTCGCCAGAGACTTTAAATGAATGTTGCGGTCGAGCGCATCTACTTTTTTCTTGTAGACATTCGAAAGGACTGTCGCCTTGGTCCCGATAAGCCCGATCGTTTTTCCTTCGTAATGCTCTTTTACATAATCCACCACCGGGTCGATCACATTCAGAACTTTCGCTTTGCTTCCCACGTATTCGCGTACGAGCTCGTACGCAGCAGCAGATGCAGAGTTGCACGCGATCAGGATGAGCTTGCAGTTTTGCTGTAACAGCATATTACAGATCTTGATCGAATAGGCCTGGATAGCAGCCGTCGATTTGTCGCCATAGGGCAAATGCGCCGTGTCACCGAAATAGATGGTGTTTTCCTGAGGAAGGAGCTTGGTTACGGCACTGGCGACGGTCATACCGCCGATTCCGCTGTCAAAAATTCCGATGGGCGCTGAGGAGTCAAGCATGGAAAGAGAAAGTCCTATTGATGGTCAAAGAATGATATTCACATCAAAGCTAAAAAAATATCAAAAACTTTTCTGCCGCATGCAACCTCTCACGGAGGAATGCGCATCTTGCTGTCGAAACCACCAGTTAGAATGGGTCGAATTTTAGCACTATTTAGCCAGGAAGCACAGCTGATCAAAGCACTTCGAAATGCAGATCCCAAGGCGCAACGACAGCTTTATGACAAATACAGCACGAGGATGCTGGCTTTGTGTTTCCGCTATGTATGTGACGATATGGCGGCCGAGGATGTGATGGTGGAAGGTTTTTTAAAGGTTTTTGAAAAGATAGGCCAATTCAACAGTGAGGGGAGTTTTGAAGGATGGGTGAGGCGGATTATGGTAAACGAAGCGCTGGGCTATCTGAGGAAACAAAAGCGGATACTGGAAGACAACCTGTCGGATGAGGTTAACAACATCCCCGACTATGTCCACGCCGACCAGCATCTTGAAACCCAGGAGTTGATGGATCTGATAGAGACTTTACCGGTGGGGTACCGGACGGTTTTCAACCTGTATGCGATCGAAGGTTATGCACACATTGAAATTGCCCAAATGCTGGGTATCACTGAAAGTACATCGAAATCACAATTGCACCGTGCCAGGGCTCTATTGCAGAAAATGGTATCAGAGTGGCAAAATGATTATAAAAAAAAAGTAGACTATGAAAAAGCATCCTGTTGATGATCTTTTCAAGCGTAAAATGGAAGGGCTGGAAAGAAAACCTTCCGCGGACGCATGGCTTAAAATTCAGGAAAAGCAGTCGGTGAAAAGTAGCCCGGCATTGCGTCGCGCGGCTGTATGGGGTTGGTATGCGGCGGCCGGTGTAGCTGCGGCGGTGATGGGAGGATACCTGGTTTGGCAAAATCAACAGGTTGTTGCACCGGGGTCGATCAATGCGGAAAAAGTAGCGGCGATAGCAAGGCAAGCTCAGCCGGATTCCGCCGTAAATGCAGCCATAAAGGCAAATGCGCCGGTTCAGCAGATTGCCGCCATTGAAAAGGGAGAAAATGCATTGGAACAAAAAGCGCCAAAGGATTTAATGCCGGCTGCGAAACCACCCCGGGTTAGCAAAATTCAGGCGATCGAGGAGCCCATTCAGCCTATGACGGTTGTGGCGGTAGCAGAAAAGCCATCCGTTCCTGTGAATGCCATTGAATCAGATCCATTAAATATTCCTGTTCGGCAGGAAGTAAAGATTTTGCCTGATGAGCCAGCTGTTAGTCAGGTAAATAAACCGGAGACAGAACCGACAAGGACCATTGTCGTCGCTGTTGAAACCGGTAACAGTGAAACGGATGACAAACCACGTAGTTCCCGGTTTTCGAGGGTTTTTCGCCAGCTTAAAAATGCAAGGGCAGGTGAGAAGGTCGATTGGGATGAAGTGGGCTTTAATCCGAAAAGTCTTGTTGCGCGTGTGGACGATCGCCTGCGTGGCCGGGACGAAAAAAGTTTAGAAAAAGATCACCCTAAGGAAAAGACAAAACTGTAATCTATTGTGCCATGAAAAGTAAAATATACGCAATAGCGATGCTGATGATGCTGGTTGCTATTGGCGCGCGCGCTGGCTCGTTCAAAACCAATGATGACTTTGCGGATAAAGATTCGATCATCGTGACATTCGGTGATAAAACGAGGCTTATCATCTACGGAGAGAACCGGGCCGAGCTGGAAAAGATCATGAAGTACGACCTTAATGCACTTTTGAAAGATCTTAAAGTAAGATTGGACAGTACGCAGGCCGACACGACGTTTCTACGGGAGGAATTTAACGGAAACAAGTACCTGAAAAACCCCGATCAGGCTGCCGAAAAGGATTATGTCCGGATCGGACTTCGCGGCATCCACATCAAAGACGGGGATACCAGGGTGTCGATAGACGGGAAAGGTGTCGAAGTAAAGGAAGGCGAGGAGGTGGTAGCAACGGATTCAAGCTACCGGCGCATTGGCAAGCGCTTTCAGAGAAAATCGTGGGGCGGATCGAGCCCCCGGAAAGGATTCAATGTAGCATTCGGATTGAATGCCTACGGCACCAACGAGACGACACCGGGTTTCAATAAAACCGACTACGACCTCAAACCATTTGGTTCGCGCTTTGTAAGTCTGGGTTATGTCGCCAGCGCGAACCTGATCCGTGGAGAGGGGACCAAGCTGCATCTCGACTTCGGAATCGACTTTTCCTGGTATAACATGATGTACGACGGCAACAATACCATCTCAAAAACGGATGACGGAGTGGAATTTAAGGAGGTGGTGGACGACCAGGGACAAAAAGTGGAGGTCAGAAAATCGAAGCTTGTGGTGCCTTACGTGAACCTGTCGATCATGCCGACATTGAGCTTTTCCAGGTCGTTCATATCGTACATCAGTGCGGGAGTTTATGGCGGGTATCGTCTGGGCAGCTACACGAAGGTCCGGAAGGTGGGAACGAAGGACGTGGACCATGACAGAAGGAATTTTTATATCGAAGACCTGCGCTATGGTTTAGCAGCTGAAATAGGCATACGTAACTTTCCTGACTTCTTTGTGAACTATGATCTGAACAATCTCTATGAGGCGAATCGCGGCCCTTCCGTGCGGATGCTGAGTTTTGGTGTGAGATTGTTTTGATCATGAAAAGTACCCATACGGCCTGGAATCGCCATTTTTGATTCCAGGCCGTATTTTTTTTTAATTTTTTTCAAAAAGAATTTGAGAATTTAAGAAATGGGTATAATTTTGCGACTCCAAAAAGTGAAACAAACGGTTTTCACGCTTGTGTTGAAATGTTGTCTGGGGGTGTACCAGAGCGGCCAAATGGGGCAGACTGTAAATCTGCTGGTGTATGCCTACGGTGGTTCGAATCCATCCGCCCCCACAGTTGAAACCTTAAAAAAGTCCTGTAATACCAGTTCAGGAAATAGGTAGAGACAAAATGCGGAAGTAGCTCAGCTGGTAGAGCGATAGCCTTCCAAGCTATAGGTCGCGAGTTCGAACCTCGTCTTCCGCTCCATTAGAAGCATCATCAAAGCGATTAGCGAAAACATTCACTTGATACTTTTTCGCTAGTCGCTTTTTGGTTCTAATAACATTGCCTAACGGCATTATGCTTTTGTAGCTCAGGGCGGTCCGCCGATGCGGTCGAGCACTTCCTTGGGAAGAGAAAGATAGAAGTAACATTGCTTTTGTAGCTCAGGGGTAGAGCACTTCCTTGGTAAGGAAGAGGTCAGGGGTTCAAATCCCCTCAAAAGCTCAGAATGTTTTTGAGCAAGTTGCAATAATGAAGCTCGGAAGGCAGGTTTTGGCCTGTGTTGATTTTGATCCCAGTCTGGTTGTGTTTGCGGTGTTTGATTGCAGTAGACTGACGAGGGTCAATTTTTAGTGTATAATAAATTCGTAATAACTTTTAATTTTAAGCGTACTTAAGTCATGGCAAAAGAGACGTTTGACCGCTCGAAACCCCACGTAAATATTGGTACTATCGGGCACGTTGACCACGGTAAAACTACCCTTACTGCTGCTATCACAACTGTGTTGGCGAAAAAGGGTCTAGCAGTACTACGTGATTTCTCATCAATTGATAATGCTCCTGAAGAGAAGGAACGTGGTATCACAATTAATACATCACACGTAGAGTACGCGACAGCAAACCGTCACTATGCGCACGTTGACTGTCCAGGTCACGCGGATTATGTGAAGAACATGGTTACTGGTGCTGCTCAGATGGATGGCGCTATCATTGTAGTTGCTGCAACTGATGGTCCAATGCCACAAACTCGTGAGCACATCCTTTTGGCTCGTCAGGTAGGTGTTCCTCAACTTGTTGTATTCATGAACAAAGTGGATATGGTTGATGATCCGGAACTTCTTGAACTTGTTGAAATGGAAATCCGTGAGCTTTTGAGCTTCTACGATTATGATGGAGACAACATTCCTGTAATCCAAGGTTCTGCTTTGGGTGGATTGAATGGCGAAGAGAAATGGGTTAAAACGATCGAAGAATTGATGGATGCTGTTGACAGCTACATTCCAATTCCTCCACGTATGACCGATCTTCCTTTCTTGATGCCTGTTGAAGACGTATTCTCGATCACTGGTCGTGGTACTGTTGCAACTGGCCGTATCGAAAGAGGTGTGATCAACTCTGGTGATCCTGTTGATATCCTGGGTATGGGTGCAGAAGGTCTTAAATCAACCGTAACTGGTGTTGAGATGTTCCGTAAGATCCTTGACCGTGGAGAAGCTGGTGACAACGTAGGTCTTCTTCTTCGTGGTATTAACAAAGAAGATATCCGTCGCGGAATGGTAATTTGCAAGCCAGGTTCAGTGAAGCCTCACGCTGCATTCAAAGGTGAAGTTTACGTTCTTTCAAAAGAAGAAGGTGGTCGTCACACACCATTCTTTAACAAATACCGTCCTCAATTCTACTTCCGTACCACGGACGTAACTGGCGAAATTACCCTTCCAGCAGGTGTTGAAATGGTAATGCCAGGTGATAACATCACAATTGATGTGAAATTGATCAACAAGATTGCTATGGAAAAAGGTCTTCGTTTCGCGATTCGTGAAGGTGGACGTACCGTAGGTGCTGGTCAGGTAACTGAAATTGTTGACTAATCAGGATTTAAATATTAAACAAGTGCATTTCTTACGAAATGCACTTGTTTTTTGTAAATAAATCGTATCTTTGCAGCCCCGAAAGGGTAGTAGTGCGATAAACGGGTGTAGTTCAAGGGTAGAATAGCGGTCTCCAAAACCGTTGATGGGAGTTCGAATCTCTCCACCCGTGCTTAAAAGAAAAGGAAAAATGGAAAAATTTACTTCATTTTTGAAAGCGTCCTGGGAAGAAATCACCCAGCATGTAACATGGCCGCCTTTCAGCGAACTTCAGGCTAATACTACATTGGTACTGGTTGGGTCGCTCATTTTTGCCTTTGTAGTAGGTGTGATGGATTTCGTCTTCGAAAACGCACTGAAACTGTTTTATCAGTCCTTCTAAGGCTATCTTTATTGTAGAGGCAATCCCCTGAATGGTATGAGTAGTCTAAATTGGTTTGTATTAAGAGCAGTGTCCGGACAGGAGAAGAAAATCAAGTCCTACATTGAAAACGAAATAACACGTCAGAAGCTTAACGAGTTTGTGCCGCAGATCCTGATCCCTTCGGAGAAGATTTATGAGATGCGTAACGGAAAGAAGCGTGTTAGGGAAAAGAACTTTTTTCCCGGATACATAATCATTTCGGCTGATCTCTCTAAGGGCGAGGTTTTACACATTATTACCAGCATTCCCGGCGTGATTGGTTTCCTTGGTAATGCCGAAGGGAATTCCAAGGTGCCTGTTCCTCTCCGCCAATCTGAAATCAACAGAATTCTGGGTAAAGTGGATGAGGCAGAGCAGCACGAAGAAGCGCCAAGCATGTCTTTCATCAAGGGAGAAACCGTGAAAGTGGTGGATGGTCCGTTCAGCGGATTCATCGGTTTGGTGGAGGAAGTATTCGATGAGAAGAAAAAACTCAATGTAGTTGTAAAAATATTCGGGCGTAATACACCCGTGGAACTCAGTTACGCACAAGTAGAAAAGGATAGTTGAGCGAATAACGGGCAGGGTAAGCTTCCACTTGCATGTGAGCCGTTAATCAATCGATGAACCGACAAATTCCAAAACAATGGCAAAAGAAATAGGTGGATACGTCAAACTACAGGTAAAAGGTGGCCAAGCCAATCCTTCACCTCCGATTGGTCCTGCATTAGGATCGAAGGGTTTGAATATCATGGAGTTTTGCAAGCAATTCAATGGCCGTACCCAGGATAAAATGGGTGTGGTATTGCCGGTAGTTATTACATACTATAAGGATAAGTCTTTTGACTTTGTCATCAAGACCCCCCCGGCCGCGATTCTGCTTCTGGAAGCATCAAAAGTAAAAGTTGGTTCGGCTCAGCCAAACCGTTTGAAAGTAGGTTCAGTATCATGGGATCAGGTTCGTACGATCGCTGAGACAAAAATGCCGGATCTTAACTGCTTTACAATTGATTCTGCTATGAAAATGATTGCGGGAACGGCTCGTAGTATGGGTATTACCGTAGCAGGCAAAGCCCCGTGGGAAGAAAACAACTGAGCGTAGATTAATCATTACGCCAAAGAAACAAAGAACATGGGAAAATTGACCAAAAAGCAAAAAGAAGCGCTTTCGAAATTCGACGCAAATCAAGTTTACTCTCTGGAGGCAGCTGCGGACGTTCTCAAAACGATTTCTTATACCAAGTTTGATGCTTCAGTAGATATCGACGTTCGTTTGGGCGTAGATCCTCGCAAAGCTGATCAAATGGTACGTGGCGTGGTAACATTGCCACACGGAACCGGAAAGGAAGTTCGTGTATTGGTTTTGTGTACTCCCGATAAGGAGGCAGAAGCGAAAGAAGCAGGAGCAGATTATGTTGGTCTTGACGAGTATATTACTAAGATAGAGCAAGGCTGGACAGACATCGACGTAATTATCACAATGCCAAGTGTAATGGCAAAAGTGGGTAGACTTGGTAAGGTTTTGGGCCCACGTGGTCTGATGCCGAACCCTAAGTCGGGAACTGTAACTCCTGATGTAGCGAAAGCTGTAAAAGAAGTAAAAGCAGGTAAGATCGATTTCAAAGTTGACAAGACCGGAATCATCCATACCAGCGTAGGTAAAGTTTCTTTCGGAACTGACCAGCTTGCACAGAACGCTCAGGAAGTTATCAATACCTTGGTCCGCTTGAAACCATCTTCGGCAAAAGGTACTTACGTGAAAAGCATTCACTTGTCAAGCACGATGAGCCCGGGTGTTGTTATTGATAAAAACACGATTCCAGGATTATAATATGACTAGGGAAGAGAAAGCAGTAATTATAGACGAGTTAAGTCAAAAATTCGCTAGCACTCCATACTTCTATATTACCAACGCAAGCGGTATGTCCGTAGGCGAGGTAAATACCCTGAGAGGCCTTTGCTTCGAGCGTGGTATCGAGTATCGTGTTGTGAAGAATACATTGATTAAAAAAGCGCTTGAAACACTTGATACGGATTATTCCTCTTTTGACGAAGTTCTGAAAGGATTTTCCGGAGTAATGTTTCACCCGGAGTCAGGTAAAGTACCTGCACAATTGATTAAGGAGTTCAAAAAGAAAACAGGCAGTGACAAGCTTAAATTTAAAGGAGCTTCTGTTGATACTGCGGTTTTCGTTGGAGAAAGCCAGCTGGATGTTCTGATTTCTCTGAAATCGAAACAAGAACTGATCGGCGAAGTAATCGGATTGTTGCAATCACCTGCCAAAAATGTTATCGGCGCTCTTACAAGCGGCGGACAGAATCTGGCTGGTATCCTCAAAACTTTGTCTGAGAAAGAGGACTAATTAAATAGCCAGGTTAAGCTCTCCGGGTTAATAATAAATGGAGCTTTTTTAAATCATCTTATTGTATAATCAAAAAAATCGAAATAAAAATGGCAGATTTGAAAGCTTTCGCAGAACAGCTTGTTAACCTTACGGTTAAAGAAGTGAACGAATTGGCTACAATTCTTAAAGACGAGTATGGTATCGAGCCTGCAGCAGCTGGTGCAGTAGTAGTAGCTGGTCCTGCTGGTGGCGCTGGTGCTGATGCTCCTGTTGTTGAAGAAAAAACATCTTTCGACGTAATCCTTAAATCAGCTGGTGCAGGTAAACTTGCAGTTGTGAAGCTGGTTAAAGATTTGACTGGTCTTGGTTTGAAAGAAGCGAAAGAACTGGTTGACGGCGCTCCAAAACCTGTAAAAGAAGGTGTTGCGAAAGACGAAGCAGAAGCTTTGAAAAAGCAACTTGAAGAAGCAGGTGCAGAAGTTGAAGTGAAGTAATTTGCTCCATAGCACAGCGAAATAAATTCTAAGGAATAGGCCTGGCAACCGCCAGGTCTTTTCCTGTTTTTCATAAATACCAAACGAAAAGTCTAATTCTGACGTTTGGAATAATGGTGGTGATCAAAACGTCCCGATACTGCCAGTCCCTTCCGATTAATTTGCCCGAAACACTTCTTTACTCGTAGGAAAGAAGAACAGGGGTGATAATCTTTCTTCTACGAGGCATAGATTAGGTTTAAAACTAATTAACAGTGTTGCGTGCCGGTGATGATATTCCCACGCATTAGTTTTTCTGCTAACCCAAATCACACATAGCCTTGGCTACAATTAATTCAAAAACACCTAGAAAGAACTTCTCGAGGATTAATCAGATTATCGATTATCCGGATCTTTTGGGAATCCAGGTACAATCGTTCCGTGATTTCTTTAGTCTGGATACATCGGTCGAAGATCGTTCCGGAGAAGGATTGTACAAAGTTTTCGCTGAAAACTTCCCCATCGCGGATTCACGTGAGAATTTTGTCCTTGAATTCATCGACTATTTGCTTGAACCGCCGAAGTACTCGGTAGACGAATCTATCGATCGTGGTCTGACTTATGCAGTGCCATTGAAGGCTAAGCTGCGTTTGATCTGTAACGATGCAGATCATGAGGAATTCGAAACCATTGAACAGGAAGTGTTCCTGGGGAACATTCCTTACATGACCGAAAGAGGATCGTTTGTAATCAATGGTGCGGAACGTGTTATCGTTTCTCAGCTTCACCGTTCACCGGGTGTGTTTTTCTCCATGAGCAAGCACACCAACGGTTCTAAACTATATTCTGCGCGGATTATTCCTTTCAAAGGTTCCTGGATCGAATTCTCTACGGACGTGAACAATGTGATGTACGCATACATCGACCGTAAGAAGAAGTTTCCTGTGACTACCCTTCTAAGAGCCATCGGTTTTGGTTCTGATAAGGATATTCTTGACTTGTTCGGACTATCTGAGGAAATCAGTGCAACACCAACTAACCTGAAAAAGGCGGTTGGACGCCGTTTGGCTGCAAGGGTACTTCGCACATGGACAGAAGACTTCGTGGATGAGGATACCGGTGAGGTAGTTTCCATTCAGCGTAACGAGGTATTGCTGGAACGTGACTCATCAATTTCTGCGGATGATATCGATGTGATCCTGGATTCAGGACAGAAATCGATCATCCTTCACAAAGAAGATATGAACGTTGCGGATTATAACATCATTTATAATACGCTTCAAAAAGATAGCTCAAACTCCGATAAGGAGGCTGTTGAGCAAATTTACCGTCAGCTGCGTAATGCAGAAGCTCCTGATGAGCAAACTGCACGTGACGTAATCCAAAGCTTGTTCTTCTCGGACAAGCGTTATGACCTGGGCGATGTAGGCCGTTACCGTATCAACAAGAAACTGGGATCGGATACCAGCCTCGACGTGCGCGTACTGACAACCGGCGATATCGTTTCCATCGTGAAATACCTCATCGGTCTGATCAATGCGAAAGCGGTAGTAGATGATATCGATCACTTGTCAAACCGTCGTGTACGTACGGTTGGCGAGCAGCTTTATGCACAGTTTGGCGTAGGTTTGGCACGTATGGCGCGTACGATCAAGGAGCGTATGAACGTCCGCGATAACGAAGATTTCAAACCGGTTGATTTGATCAATGCAAGAACACTGTCATCGGTAATCAACTCGTTCTTCGGTACCAACCAGCTTTCTCAGTTTATGGACCAGACTAACCCATTGGCTGAGATTACGCACAAACGTCGTATGTCGGCACTTGGGCCAGGTGGTCTTTCCCGTGAAAGAGCAGGTTTCGAGGTTCGTGACGTTCACTACACCCACTACGGGCGTCTGTGTACGATCGAAACGCCGGAAGGTCCGAACATCGGTCTGATCTCCTCACTTTGCGTATTCGCGAAAGTGAATGGAATGGGCTTTATCGAAACACCTTACCGTGTAATCGATAGCGCTGGTAAGCTGACCAACGAGCTGATCTATATGACGGCGGAAGAAGAAGATTCCAAATACATCGCACAGGCGAATGCTTCTGTGGATAAAGAAGGAAACTTCACCGTTGAGAAAATCAAAACGCGTTTCGAAGGCGACTTCCCGATGGTGGATCCTTCGCAAGCGTCATATATGGACGTTGCGGCCAACCAGATCGTATCCGTAGCGGCTTCGCTGATTCCGTTCCTTGAACATGATGATGCGAACCGTGCATTGATGGGATCTAACATGCAGCGCCAGGGTGTGCCTTTGTTGCGCCCTCAGGCTCCTATCGTTGGAACTGGTCTGGAACGCCGCGTGGCAATGGACTCCCGTGCATTGGTCGTAGCGGAAGGCGATGGTGAAATCGAATTCGTAGATGCGAAGAAAATCGTTGTGAAATATGACCGTACGGACGAAGACCGTCTGGTGAGCTTCATCGACGACAGCGTTTCTTACGACCTCGTGAAATTCCGTCGTACCAACCAGGACACTTGTTTGAACCTTCAACCAATGGTGTTGAAAGGCCAGAAAGTGAAAAAAGGCGAGCCGCTTTGTCAGGGTTATGGTACCGAAGGTGGTGAGCTTGCATTGGGCCGTAACCTTTTGGTTGCATTCATGCCTTGGCAGGGATACAATTTCGAGGATGCGATCGTAATCTCCGAGAAAGTAGTACGCGACGATATCTTTACTTCGATCCACATCGAAGAATTCGAACTCGAAGTGCGTGATACCAAACGTGGAGAAGAAGAATTGACTGCTGAGATCCCGAACGTAAGCGAGGAAACAGTTAAAAACCTCGACGAAAACGGTATCGTACAAGTAGGTACTGAGGTTAAAGAAGGCGATATCCTGATCGGTAAGATCACTCCAAAAGGGGAATCTGATCCTACTCCGGAAGAAAAACTCCTTCGTGCGATCTTTGGTGATAAAGCCGGTGATGTGAAGGATGCTTCGAAAAAAGCGCCGCCATCGATGAAAGGTGTGGTAATCGATACCAAACTGTTCTCCCGCCCAACCAAAGAAGAGCGTGCAAAACATAAAGACGAGCTTCGTCTGTTGATGAAAAAATACAGCCGTGACCTCACTGCATTGCGCGGTCGCGTGATCGACAAGCTGGTGCAGCTGACTGAAGGTAAAACCAGTTCCGGAGTTAAGCACAAATTCGGGGACGAGCTGATCAGCAAAGGAATGAAGTTCAACGTGAGAAACATCTCCGAGAACCTTTTCCCTGCCAACAACCCTTACCGTGACGAGAGTCAGTATGCAGTTCCCGAAGAAGTTAACCTTATCGGCGACGTTCTGACCGACTCTTGGAGCGAAGACGGCGATGTGAACCGTCAGGTTTCACTGGTGTTGAAAAACTACCTGAATGCCCGCAGCGAAGTAATGGGCCGCTTCAAACGCGATCGTTTCGCATTGGAAGTAGGTGATGAATTGCCGGCTGGTATCGTGAAACTCGCGAAAGTATATATCGCTAAGAAACGTAAACTGAAAGTAGGGGATAAAATGGCGGGTCGCCACGGTAACAAAGGGGTAGTAGCCCGTATCGTTCGTGACGAAGATATGCCATTCCTCGAAGACGGAACGCCGGTTAACATCGTGTTGAACCCACTTGGGGTACCTTCACGTATGAACATCGGTCAGATTTACGAAACCATCCTTGCATGGGCTGGTCTGAAACTCGGCCGTCGCTACGCAACACCGATCTTTGACGGTGCTACCGAAGCGGAAGTTGCTGCCGAGCTGAAAGAAGCAGGTTTGCCGGATTGGGGACGTACTTATCTGTACAATGGTTTGACTGGTGAGCAATTCGACCAGCCGGTAACTGTCGGTCTGATGTACATGATGAAACTGGGTCACTTGGTTGACGATAAAATGCACGCGCGTTCTATCGGGCCATACTCGCTCATTACCCAGCAACCATTGGGTGGTAAAGCGCAGTTCGGTGGACAGCGTTTCGGTGAAATGGAAGTGTGGGCGCTTGAAGCGTTCGGTGCATCGCACATTCTTCAGGAGATCCTTACGGTGAAATCTGATGATGTGGTAGGCCGTGCCAAAGCGTACGAAGCGATCGTGAAAGGTGAAAACCTTCCGAAACCAAATATCCCAGAGTCATTCAACGTACTTGTTCACGAGCTTCGCGGACTAGCATTGGAGATTACACTGGACTAATTTCTAGTCGTGGCGCCGAAAGGCGCCAACAAAGCAATTGAATTAGTTTCGACTAACAGACAAACGACTCTTTATTATGTCTTTCAAAAAGAATAAAAAATTAAACAGCGACTTTTCCAGAATGACGATCAGTCTGGCGTCACCGGAGTCTATCCTAGAAAGCTCCTTCGGTGAAGTAACCCAGCCTGAAACCATCAACTACCGGACCTACAAGCCGGAGATGGGCGGTCTGTTCTGCGAGCGCATTTTCGGTCCTGTAAAAGACTGGGAATGTCACTGCGGGAAATACAAGCGCATCCGTTATAAAGGAATTATCTGCGACCGTTGCGGTGTGGAGGTGACTGAGAAAAAGGTTCGCCGCGAGCGCATGGGTCACATTGAACTCGTGGTTCCTGTTGCACATATCTGGTACTTCCGCAGCTTGCCGAACAAAATCGGTTACCTGCTGGGGCTTTCTACCAAGAAACTTGATCAGATCATTTATTACGAACGGTACGCGGTAGTTCAGCCGGGTGTGAAAGAAGAGGACGGTGTTAGCTACCTCGACTTCCTGACCGAAGATGAATACCTCGATATCATCGACAAGCTCCCACGCGAGAACCAGTTGCTTCCTGACACGGATCCCAACAAATTCATCGCGAAAATGGGTGCCGATGCGTTGGAAATGCTGTTGAGCCGCATTAAGCTCGACGAACTTTCCTACGAACTCCGTCACCAGGCTGCTACCGATACTTCTCAGCAACGTAAAGCGGAAGCTTTGAAGCGCTTGAAAGTAGTAGAAGCATTCCGTGACGCGAATACCCGTATCGAAAACCGCCCTGAATGGATGGTGATCAAAATGGTACCGGTTATTCCACCAGAATTGCGTCCGCTTGTACCTCTGGATGGTGGTCGTTTCGCGACTTCGGATTTGAACGACCTTTACCGTCGTGTAATTATCCGTAACAACCGTCTGAAACGTCTGATCGAGATCAAGGCACCTGAGGTGATCTTGCGTAACGAAAAACGGATGTTGCAGGAAGCGGTTGACTCGCTTTTCGATAACAGCCGTAAAGTGAATGCGGTACGTTCAGAAGGTAACCGTGCTTTGAAATCACTTTCAGACATGCTGAAAGGTAAGCAAGGCCGTTTCCGTCAGAACTTGCTTGGTAAGCGTGTCGACTACTCTGGTCGTTCGGTTATCGTGGTAGGTCCTGAGCTGAAACTGCACGAATGCGGTTTGCCTAAGGATATGGCGGCAGAGCTTTTCAAGCCGTTCATTATCCGCAAACTGATCGAGCGCGGAATCGTTAAAACTGTAAAATCAGCGAAGAAGATCGTAGACCGCAAGGACCCTGTGATCTGGGATATTCTCGAAAACGTACTGAAAGGTCACCCGGTATTGCTTAACCGTGCTCCGACACTTCACCGTTTGGGTATCCAGGCATTCCAGCCTAAACTGATCGAAGGAAAAGCGATCCAGCTTCACCCATTGGTTTGTACGGCATTCAACGCTGACTTTGACGGTGACCAGATGGCGGTACACGTACCACTGGGTCAGGAAGCCGTTTTGGAAGCTTCCATGCTGATGCTTTCTTCGCATAACATCCTTAACCCTGCCAATGGTGCGCCGATTACGGTACCATCTCAGGACATGGTTTTGGGTCTGTATTATGTAACAAAAGGTCGCGTTAGCACCGAGCAATATCCGATCATCGGAGAAGGCAAGATATTCTACGGTCCTGATGAGGTGATCATCGCGATCAACGAAGGCAAGCTTTCGAAACATGCCAATATCAAATGCCGTCTGCGTGTACGTAACGACGACGGAACATTCGAAACCAAATTGGTAGATACCGTTGCCGGACGTATCCTGTTCAACCAGGCTGTTCCTGAGGAAGTAGGTTATATCAACGAATTGTTGACTAAAAAGAAACTTCAGCAGATCATCGGTTTGGTATTCAAGCAGGCTGGTGTGGCACGTACTGCCCAATTCCTTGACGAAATCAAAGAACTTGGTTTCCAAATGGCTTTCAGAGGCGGTTTGTCAATGGGATTGAATGACGTAATGGTTCCGAGTGAAAAAGAGAAACTCATCGAGCAGGCGAAAGGCGATGTTGAAAACGTCTGGAACAACTACCTGATGGGTCTTATAACGGAGAACGAACGTTACAACCAGGTAATCGATATCTGGACACGCGTTAACTCACGTATTACAGAGACTTTGATGAAGCAACTGGAAACAGACCAGGGCGGATTCAACTCTATTTATATGATGATGCACTCCGGAGCGCGCGGTTCCCGCGAGCAGATCCGTCAGTTGGGTGGAATGAGGGGTCTTATGGCCAAGCCTCAGAAAAACATAGCTGGTGGTGCGGGTGAAATCATCGAGAACCCGATCCTTTCCAACTTTAAGGAAGGTCTCGACGTTCTGGAATACTTTATCTCTACTCACGGTGCGCGTAAAGGTTTGGCCGATACGGCGTTGAAAACTGCGGATGCGGGTTACCTGACCCGTCGTTTGCACGACGTTGCACAAGACGTGGTAGTAGTGGAAGAAGACTGCGGCTCGCTTCGTGGTATCGCGATCTCGGCGCTGAAAGACAATGAGGATATCGTAGAACCATTGTCAGAGCGTATCCTTGGCCGCGTAAGTGTACATGATGTATTCGATCCGTTGTCGAACGAAATGATCCTTGCATCAGGCCAGGAAATCACCGAGGAGATTGCTGCTTACATTGATGAAACCAGCATTGAAACCGTTGAGATCCGCTCGGTATTGACTTGCGAAACCCGTGATGGTGTTTGTGCGAAATGCTACGGACGCAGCTTGGCTTCTGCATATATGGTGAATATCGGTGAGGCTGTGGGTGTAATTGCATCGCAGTCGATCGGTGAGCCGGGTACGCAGTTGACGCTTCGTACATTCCACGTCGGTGGTACTGCATCTAACATCTCTGTGGAAGCAAATATCAAGGCGAAGTTTGACGGGGTGATTGGTTTTGAAGATCTTCGTCTGGTACAGTCTGTTAATTCAGAAGGTGACGAGGTAACCGTAGTAATGGGCCGCTCAGGAGAAGTTAAAATTACAAATCCTGAAACGGGGCAATTGCTGATCTCGAACAACGTACCTTATGGTGCGCACCTTTTGGTGAAAGACGGCGACAAGGTTTTCAAAGGACAAGAGCTTTGTACATGGGATCCATATCACGCAGTAATCCTTTCGGAATTTACCGGGGTTGTTTCTTTCGACGCAATCGAGGAAGGTATTACATTCCGTGAAGAATTTGACGAACAAACAGGCTTCCAGGAATCGGTGATCATTGAAACGCGTGATAAGACCAAAAACCCGGCTATCGTGGTAAAAGGTAAGTCTACGTTGTTGAAAGACCAAACTGAAAAAGGTTATAACCTTCCTGTTGGTGCACGTTTGGTTGTAAAAGCCGGAACGAACATCAAGGCAGGTCAGCCGCTGGCGAAAATCCCACGTGTTGTTGGTAAAACGCGCGATATTACGGGAGGTCTGCCACGTGTGACCGAATTGTTCGAAGCACGTAACCCGTCTAACCCTGCAACGGTTTCTGAAATCGACGGTGTGGTATCTTACGGTGGCGTAAAACGCGGTAACCGTGAAATCCATATCGAATCGAAAGACGGAACGCAACGCCGTTACATGGTAGCACTTTCGAAACACATCCTGGTTCAGGATGGCGACTTCGTAAGAGCTGGTGACCCGCTTTCGGATGGTGCGATCACGCCTGCGGATATCCTTTCTATCAAAGGGCCAACCGCGGTTCAGGAATACCTGGTGAACGAAATTCAGGAAGTATACCGTCTGCAAGGTGTGAAGATCAACGATAAGCATATCGAATGTATCGTACGCCAAATGATGCAGAAAGTAGAGATCCTCGATGCTGGTGACACCAACTTCCTCGAAATGCAGGCTGTTGACCGTGTCGTGTTCCGTGAAGAAAACGACAAGATCCTGGATATGAAAGTCGTGGAGGATGCTGGTAGCTCCGACACCCTGAAACCGGGTATGATCGTTTCAGTACGTCGTTTGCGTGATGAAAATTCAAGCTTGAAACGTCGTGACCTGAAACTGGTAACAGCACGTGATGCACAGGCTGCGGTTGCGAAACCAACGTTGATGGGTATTACACAAGCTTCTTTGGGTACTGAAAGCTTTGTTTCTGCGGCATCGTTCCAGGAAACAACCAAAGTATTGAGCGAAGCGGCTGTTCGTGGAAAACGCGACGAACTGAAAGGTTTGAAGGAGAACGTGATCGTAGGTCACCTGATCCCTGCCGGTACAGGTATGCGTCAATACGAAAACCTGATCGTAGGATCGAAGGAAGAATTCGATGCGCTGACCGATTCTCGCGAGAGACAATCACGCAAGAAGAAAGAATTGGCATAGTCCGATTAAATATAAGTAAGCAAAAAGCCGGCCTGCATAAGTGGGACCGGCTTTTTGCTTTCCAAGCAGGGCTTCCCAAGCCGGGCTTTTTCTAGCCCGGTATTTTTAGTAATTTTCCCATTAAAAGTAAATTCCCGATTAATAGCTCAGCTATTCAAAAACCAACAATGGAAAATAAGGAGAACGAACAACAGATCAATGTGGAACTGTCGGAAGAAATGGCAGAAGGTGTATATTCCAACCTGGCCATGATAGCCCATTCCAATAGCGAATTCATACTCGATTTCATCCGTCTGATGCCCGGCGTTCCTCGCGCAAAGGTAAAAGCCCGGATCATCGTAACGCCGGAGCATGCAAAACGGCTGGTAGCTGCGCTGCGGGACAATATCCAGAAGTATGAAGACCAGTATGGCCCCATTCCAAATTCTCAGGATAATGAGCCTACATTTAATTTCCCGATCAGTTTCGGCGGCCCGGGCGGGGAGGCCTAGCTGAGCCATATCGCTCATCATCATATACTTTGAAAATAAGTAGTTTAGACTTTCATTGATTCTTTGTAACTTGGATAGAAGATCCTTAGACTAGTGACTGATTATCGGATCTTTGAACCTTCCATTGACACCGGCAAATCCCGCCGGTCAACCCGATCGAGTTTTACTAGACCCCATATTTCACCATGGCATTGTTCAAGCTTACAATTAACAACCGTGCGTACAGCGCGGACGTGGAGAACGACACTCCACTCCTCTGGGTACTCAGGGATAACCTGGGCCTGGTTGGCACCAAGTATGGATGCGGTATCGCCCAATGCGGTGCCTGCACCGTTCATCTGGACGGTAAGGCTGTCCGTTCTTGCGTACTGCCCGTTTCGGCAGTCGGTAAGGCAAAGGTGACCACTATTGAAGGGCTGTCGGAAAAAGGCGACCATCCGGTACAAAAGGCGTGGGACGAAGTGGATGTGGCACAATGCGGCTACTGCCAGGCCGGCCAGATCATGACGGCGGCGGCATTCCTGAAAGAAAAGCCCAAACCTTCGGAGGAAGAGATCGTATCGGCGATGAGCGGTAATATCTGCCGTTGCGGTACTTATCACCGGATCCGCGAAGCCGTTAAAGTTGCAGCTACTAAAACGAACTGATCATGAAGACATTAAATGAGACATCGCGTCGTGACTTCATGAAGATCGCGGCAGCGGCCGGTGGTGGCCTGTTCCTGGGTTTCAACTGGTCGGACTCGACGGCGGCACCCGTGGTGGTGGATGCAAAGCACATTGCAGCTGGTTCGGTGAAATTCAACAGTTATCTGACGATCGGGACCGATAACATCATTACCATTGTTTCTCCCAACCCGGAAATCGGGCAGGGCATCAAGACCGCGTTTCCGATGGTAGTTGCCGAGGAGCTCGACGCCGATTGGAAACTGGTCAAAACCGTGCAGGGGAATCTGGACAACACGCAGTTCGAGCGCCAGGTTACGGGTGGAAGTGGTGCTGTTCCGCATTCGTGGGAACGCTTACGTAAGGCTGGTGCCACCGCCCGCTATTTGCTGGTCGAGGCGGCCGCAGCCAAATGGGGCGTGCCGGCTTCGGAAATCACAACAGCTGACAATAAACTGGTTCACAAGGCATCCGGTAAGTCGGCTACGTACGGAGAATTTGCAGAAGCAGCAGGCAAGCTCACCGCGCCCCAAGACATTAAACTAAAAGACGAGAAGACATTCAAGTTGATAGGGCAATCTGTCAGGAATGTTGATAATAAAAATATAGCGACCGGTAAGCCGCTGTTCGGCCTGGATTTTTACCGAGAAGGAATGCTGTTCGCCATTATACAGCGGCCGAAGGCATTCGGATTGAAACTGAAATCCGTAGACTCGGCAGCAGCCAAGGCCATGCCGGGCATCGTAGACGTCGTTACCTTCGAAAACAGCGTTGCAGTAGTCGGGAAATCGACCTGGCAATGCAAGAAGGCGCGTGAAGTATTGAAAATTGAGTATGAAAAAGCGGCGGATCTGGAAAGCTCGGAGGATCACAACCGCATCTTTACCAATCTGATGGACCGTGGCGAAGCAACCGTGCGCCGCAAGAATGGAGATGTAGACGCCGCATTCAAGAGCGCGGCAAAGGTCATTAAATCCGAATACCAATGCCCGTTCCTGCCGCACAGCCCATTGGAACCCATGAACTTCTTCGCACACGTGCGGGAGGATGGTGTCGAGCTCGTTGGTCCAACGCAAACACCCGACCGTGCGCGGGGCGAAGCGGCGAAAATAACCGGTCTTCCCCCTGAAAAAATCACCGTCGAAATCACACGGCAGGGAGGCGGCTTCGGAAGGAGGCTTTCTGCTGATTTTGCTATCGAAGCGGTGCACGTATCGAAACTGGTGAAAGCACCCGTCAAAGTAATATGGACGCGTGAGGACGATATGACCGGCGGTATTTATCGCCCGGCCGTTCGTTACCGTTTTGAGGCTGCGTTAAGCAAAGACGGTGAGCTGATCGGTTATAAGTTGCGTGGTGTCGGTATCAATTCAGGTAATCCTACCCGTGAGGACAACTTTCCGTCAGGTTCGGTGGATAACCTGCTGATCGACTCAGTCGAACATAAATCGGCCATTACAACCGGCCCATGGCGGGCGCCCATTACCAACTTCCTGGCCTATGCCGAGCAGTCGTTTATCGACGAGATCGCAGAAGCAGCCGGCAAAGATCCGGTTGAGTTCAGATTGGCGCTGTTGGAAAAGGCCAAAAAATCACCCGCCGGCGAGGTGAAATATGATGTCGACCGAATGATCGCTGTCATAAAACTGGCCGCTGAAAAAAGTAACTGGGGTAAGAAGAAAGGGGTTCATCAGGGTTTCAGCGTTTATTTCTCCCACCGGTCATATGTAGCGCAGGTAGGGGAAGTGGTGGTGGAAAAAGGGAAGCCTTCCCTGAAAAACATTATCGCGGCTGTCGATTGCGGTATTGTGATCAACAAAAGCGGATCCTTGCAGCAGGTACGCGGAGGAGTTGTGGACGGCGTAGGCCACGCGATGTTTGGTAACATGACATTCAAAGGTGGTACGCCCGATCAGAGCAATTTCAACGGATTCAGGCTGATCCGGATGAACGAGATACCGGAAGTGGACGTCCATTTCGTCGATAACGGCATTTCGCCTACCGGCCTGGGAGAGCCTGCATTACCTCCTGCGGGTGGGGCTGTGGCCAACGCATTCTATAAGGCTACAAAACAGCGTCTGCGGAACCAGCCTTTTATCAATGAGGAGGCATTCAAAGGCATTTCGTAAGTATTAAATCATGCAAATTGTAAGACAGTAAGGTGAGAATGTGATACCACATTTTTATCTTACTGTTTTTATTTAAAATGGCCTGGGTAGGAGCATGCCCGGCCGAATTTTTCTTCCTAAACCATTGACAGAGAAATGAAAAAAATCTCAACACTGTTTTTCGCATTCATATGCATCGGCATCGCCGCCTTCACGATCGCGAAATTTCCGGAAGCCGAAATTTCCAACGGCGTAATCAAGGCAAAGTTGTACCTGCCTGATGCGAATGAGGGTTATTACCGAGGGGTGCGTTTCGATTGGGCAGGGGTCGTTCCAAGTCTCGAATATAAAGGACATACTTATTTTGGTAAATGGAATCAGGCGCCATATGATCCTAAACTGCACGACGCGATCATGGGACCTGTGGAGGAGTTTACACCGCTGAGTTTTGATGACGCCAAACCGGGAGAGCAGTTTGTAAAGATCGGTGTCGGCGTTTTGACCAAACCGGATGATAAAAAGTATTCATTCGGGACAAATTATGAGGTTAAAAACCCCGGTAAATGGTCCGTGACCAAGGGCAGGGATCAGGTGGCATTTGTGCATGAACTGCAAGATGAAACCGGGTATGGTTATCAGTATCAGAAAACACTGAAACTGGTAAAAGGCAAGCCGCAGCTCGTTTTGGAACACACATTGAAAAACACCGGCTCCAAACCCATTGCAGCAAGTACCTACAATCATAACTTCTTCATGATCGATAACGAGCCGTCCAATGAAAATATCCGTATCGTCTTCCCTTTCGAGGTGAAGGGTGAAGGAAAGGGATTTGGCTCGATTATCAATGCAAATGGCAAAGCGCTCACCTATTCGAGGGCGGTTGTTAAAGGCGATCAGGTTTTTAGTGCCGGCTTGCAGGGCTTCGGGCCTACTGCGAAGGATTATGACATCCGAATTGAAAATACCAAAACAAAAGCAGGGGTCAGGATCACCTGCGACCAGCCTTTGGAAAAGCTTGTTTACTGGGCGTGCCCAACGACGTCCTGCCCCGAACCTTACATCAGGATCGCCGCTCAGCCCGGCCAGGAAACCAAATGGAAGGTCACCTATGAGTTTTATACCTTTTAGCGTATAGAGGGTGCGGATTTTCCTAAATTCGCACCCGCATTTCAACAAACTGTCAATGGGTTCACACAAACATCTGGACAAAGCATCGGCTGCCGGGCTTTTAGTTGCATTAGGAATTATTTACGGAGACATCGGAACATCTCCATTGTACGTGATGCAGGCCATCATTGGCACGCATCAAATCACCGATGACGTCGTATATGGTGCCGTGTCCTGTATTTTCTGGACCCTTACTTTACAGACCACCATTAAATACGTCACGCTCATTCTCAGAGCCGATAACAAGGGAGAGGGGGGAATACTCGCCTTGTTTGCCCTGGTCCGCAGGCGTGCAGCCTGGCTGACCGTGCCCGCCATCATAGGCGCCAGCACGTTGCTGGCCGACGGTATCATTACCCCGCCTATTTCGGTTTCCTCGGCGGTAGAGGGTTTGCGGATCCTTTATCCCGACATTCAAACCATTCCCATCGTTGTCGGTATCCTGACACTACTTTTCATCATACAAGTCTTCGGAACAACCATCGTAGGACGTGCATTCGGACCTGTGATGATGATCTGGTTCCTGATGCTCGCCGTTCTCGGTGTGGCGCAGGTAATCGGTCATCCGGAGATCATGAAGTCCCTGAGCCCGTACTACGCCTACCAGCTGCTGGCCCATCATCCGGGCGGTTTCTGGTTATTGGGAGCGGTGTTTCTCTGTACAACGGGTGCGGAAGCGCTTTACAGTGACCTCGGGCATTGCGGGCGTGGTAACATCCGCATCAGCTGGGTTTTTGTGAAAATATGCCTGATCCTTAACTATTTCGGGCAAGGAGCCTGGCTGATCGTCCATTCCGGTGATTTGCTGAACGGCAGAAAACCCTTCTACGAAATCATGCCCGATTGGTGGCTGCTGCCGGGGATCGGCATTGCTACAATGGCTGCGATTATCGCCAGCCAGGCGTTGATCAGTGGCTCATTCACATTGATATCGGAGGCGATCCGACTCAACTTCTGGCCCAAAGTGCGTCTGGTTTATCCCAGCGACCAGAAAGGCCAGTTGTATGTACCCAGCGTCAACTGGCTGCTGTGGGCAGGATGTGTAGGGATCGTTCTTTATTTCAAAGAATCCTCGCATATGGAGGCGGCATACGGCCTGGCCATTACACTGACTATGATTATGACGACGATCCTGATGTCGGTGTATTTGTATGTCAAAAGGGTAAGCAAATGGATCCTGGCGGTTTTCGTAATCGTATATCTCGCTATCGAGGGCTCGTTCCTGGCTGCTAACCTGTTGAAGTTCACCCATGGAGGCTGGGTATCCCTGCTACTGGCTATGATCATCGGCCTGGTCATAACGGTTTGGCTCAAAGCATACTATATCAAGATACGTTTGACCGAATTTGAAAGTCTTGAAAAGTACATCGGGCCATTGCGGGAATTGAGTAATGACATCAGTATCCCCAAATACTCTACGCATTTGATATTCATGTCCAATGCACCGAGGGAAAACGAGATCGAGAACAAGATCATCTATTCGATTTTTTACAAAAGGCCGAAGCGCGCGGATATTTATTGGTTTGTCCATGTAGAAACCACCGATGAGCCCTACACAATGGACTATCATGTGAATATCATGGCGGAGGACGATGTGATCAAGGTGACATTCCGCCTGGGTTTCCGAATTGAACAACGGATCAACCTGTTTTTCCGGAAAGTGGTAGAGGATTTGGTGCTCAATAAGGAAGTGGACATTACCAGTCGTTATGAATCGCTGAACAGGCAGAACATCACCGGAGATTTCCGGTTCATCGTGCTCGAACGTTACCTCGCTTTGGAGAATAACCTGCCTTTTATGGAAGAAATGATCATGAAGGTTTACTTCGGGATCAAAAGTATTACCACGTCGGAAGATAAATGGTTTGGTCTCGACAGCAGCTCGGTCAAGGTGGAAAAGGTGCCGCTCGTACTCACCCCGAGCCAAAAAATCCGTATGAAGCGGGTTTATAGTTAAGGTCGTCGATCGAAATACTTCGTATGATAAAAGACATGATGCTAAGCTGAGTTTCAAATGTTGCGTATCCATTTTGGGTATTAGTCTACGCAGTTTGTGGACAGCTGATTTAGGATAAATCATGTAAAATCCCACTTAGACGGAGCCCTTGGTATTTTGTGATTACTCGCGGGTGTAAAGTCAGGTTCATCAAACCGTCTTTTTAGGTGACTAATGAGTGGTGGTGCTGGTATGCTTTTGGTGTATAAATGGAATTCATTTGTAAACAATTGCTCATTAAACCAGTTTGACCATGAAATATCTTGCATGTACAGTGGCAATTCTTCTGGGGATTACAGGAGCATTGGCGCAGGCACCGGTCACGCCGGAGCCATCAGTGCCGCAGACAGTACCAAAGGAAAACCCGGTCCCGACTACCGCACCGGAAACGAAGCCTGAATTTAATTCCCCGCAAGCACCAGCACGACCAGCGCAGATTCCATCTGAGGATACGCTCATCAAAGGACAGAAAAGCTCAGGGGCAGTAATTCATGATACATTGATACCATCCGGCGATAAGAAGAAACAACGTGCTGAGAAGAGAAAAAACCGTAAAGGAACGGCGGAAACGACCGATACAACATCAGGAAATGCGTCTGCCGACCCGGTAAAGCGACCTGAATAAGTGATGACGACAGCACATTAAAGTAAAAGCCCGGAGCTGTCTCCGGGCTTTTACTTTAATGTTATTATAGAGAAATGCGTGAAGGGGTAAAGTGTAATGGAGGTGGTAGATTAGATCACCTTGGCTGCTGCATAAACTGCCGGTTCCAGGTCGTCTTCCCAAAAAGGCTGAGTGATCACGGCCTTGTTTTCATTGATCCACGTACACCACACCTTGCCACTGAAAACCCGCCTGCCCGTGGAACGGGACGCCAGGCCGTTAGGATGAATCGCAGCTTCGACAATCTGGTATTCGTCAACCTGCATGAGTTGGTTGCCGTCTTTTTCCTTTACCCAATCGCCTTTCATAAACTTAAGAGTGTCCATTGGTCTTGAAATTGTTTTTTTGCTGGATACAGTTTTCAAATCCTGTGCCATGAATTATACATTTTCAAGTACAAGGCGGCGGGAGCCATTCTTGTCGAATTACCAAGTAGAATTATTTCAACAAACTTATCGGTATGACCGATGCTGCGGAACCGGCCCGGGGAGGGCAGCACTCGCAGGAAGGATTGTGCCGGTTATCAATTTGAGCGCGAGAATGCTCAGGATGATCAGCACTGTGATCGATAGATTTTGAAGAAATATGTTCCTTGCTTTGGTTCTTTTGTTTTCCATTTGCGCTTCATGATGACCGTACAAAATTCGTCGGCCAGACGTGCGTATGGAAATTCTATTTGGTTATGATGGATAACAGGAAGTTATAGCAGGGAAGATGTTGATGCAGGTATCAAAACAAGAGGCGTTTTACCGGGTAGCGAACTTCGTTCCCCGGCTAAAACGCCTCACTCAACACCATTACATCAGAGGCAGTTTCCTGTTGATAAGGCCGCGATTTGTTCGTACCTGAACCACAAGGATGCCCGCAGGTATTCCGGATAAATCTACCGTGGCGGTTTTTGATACCGCGACAATCCTGCCCGAAAGGTTGAAAACAATGATCTGCTCAATGGTATCGTCCGTTCTGACATGTGCCCGACGTGCGGCGTCTGCCCAAACGACCAGGTTTTTGTCCTGGTTTTCGTATCGTATCGCTTGAACCCGGGAATGTTCGGTCTTGCCATCGAAATCCGTTTGGCGGAGACGATAATAGTTCAGACCGGGCATCGGGTTTTCGTCCGTGAATGCATACTCCTTCATTTGCGAAGTGGTGGCATTGCCGTCCACAAAACCAATGTCCTCCCATTGCGTTCCGTTATTGCTGCGTTCGATATGGAAGCCTGCATTGTCTGTTTCGGAAACCGTGCGCCATTGCAGTTGTATTACGGGACCGGCCGCACGGGCCGTGAACGCCACTAAATGGACGGGCATTGCAGGCGAATACAGCAGCTTAACGCTCGTAGGTGAGTAAATGACGAACCAGTTTTGAGCCAGGCCTGAAATGGAGCTGAACTCACCCGAAACAGCGGTAGCCGTCAGGATCGTTACTT
Organism: uncultured Dyadobacter sp.; assembly: GCF_946482605.1. Next base: position 183,213 of record NZ_CAMLSE010000008.1, read on the forward strand.
CGTCACCCTCGATGGGCGTAAAGTTGATGGACAATGCCAGTGTGCCGCCCAATGCAGCAGTTCCTGTTACGGCCACCTGGTCGAAGTTCACACCTGCTGTTCCGGTTCCGTTCATTTCAATGTTCATCGTGCTGTTACTGAAATCCTGGTTGTCTGAGAAAGTCAGCTTGCCGGGAGAATAACCTGGCGACAATGCGCCCCCCGCGTGTACAAAAGCCGCCGTAGAGATCTGTCCTGTGGCTTTGAAAATGCCGTCGGCGTTATTGCTGAAACTACCTGTTCCCTGTTGCGTAAGGAGGCTTGCTATCGCATTGACGCCGCCAATCGTGACCGCTCCTGCATTGTTAAATGTATTGCCTTCCAGGAAAATGCCTTGCTGGGCGTTATCAACTCTTATATCTCCACCGGCATTGTTCGAGAATGCAGTTGAGTTACGGATGCCATAAGTTCCGACACTGGCTACCGATCCAATCGTTATCGCTGCCGCATTGGTAAATGCCCCGTTGAAATTACGAAGCGCCGCCAGCGTTGTACGGTCGATGCGGATATCGCCGCCCGCATTATTGACAAAATCACTTTCATTGAAGATACCATGAACGCCGGTATTGGCATTCGCCCCGATGTTAATGGAGGCGGCGTTTGTGAACTTGCCTTTGAACTGATAAATACCGGTGTCTTTGGTCCGGTCGATCCGGATATTGCCTCCTGTATTGTTTATCAGGAACGACTGGTTCTGGATCCCATAGGTCCCGACGTCCTCCACCGAACCGATGATGAGATCGGCGGCATTGGTGAATGTGCCGTTAAAAACGCGCAGCCCGGCAAGCGAGGTGCGATCGATCCGGATGTTTCCACCGGCATTGTTGTCAAAAACGGTTTCGGTGAAAATGCCGTGAACACCCACCTCCGCATTGGCGCCGATCGTAATGTCGGCGGCATTGCTGAAGGTGCCTTTCAGCTGGTAGATTCCGGTATCAGTCGTCCGGTCGATACGGATATGCCCGCCGGGGTTGTTTTTGAAAACCTTCTGATTGGAAATACCATAGATCCCCGCGCCTGCAACACCGCCTATCGTAATTTCCGATTCATTGTTGAAGGTATCACCCAGGTGGACGATCGCAATGCTGGTGGAACGATCAATGGCGATCTTTCCACCGGCGGCGTTTGAGAAATTTCCGGAAACGGCTGTCTCGATGCCATATTTTCCGACGGACGCAGAGCCGCCAATGGTTATGTCGGCGACATTGCTGAATGTAGATTTGACAAAAATAGCCGCCTCCGTGGTCTGATCGATCTTGATGTTTCCTCCCGCATTGTTATTGAATGGCCCTGCGATATCGATACCATACTTTCCCACCGGTGCCAATGCCCCGATCGTAATGTTCGAGGTGTTGGTGAAAGTACTGGCATTATCGATGGCTGTCAGGTTCGTGCGATCGATGTTGATCGTACCACCCGCATGATTGGTGAAGGTTGCCTGTAACCTCATTCCGTAGTCTCCTCCCGAAACCGCTTCGCCAATCACGATTGCGCCCGAATTGCTGAATGCACCTACCTGGTGCCGAAGCCCGGTCGGCAGCGCTGACAAGGAGCCGCTCACCCGGTCGATCCGGATCACGGCACCGGTGTTATTGTTAAACGTCCCGGATACAAAAAGGCCAAAATGGCCTACCGCTTCCGAGCTACCGATCGTGATCGTACCGTCGTTGACGGTGACTCCGTTTGTTTCCATACCCTGGTTGCCCGTCCGGTCTACCGATACAGTGCCCCCATTCAGGAACGTGGCTTTCGCATTCAGTAAACCTGTCATACCCGGTTTACTCGTCGCGCCGAGGATGATGCTGCCATCGTTAACCAACGTGTCGGCCCCTATACTTATGCCAAAGTTGACGACCCGGTCAACTTTCAGAGAGGCGCCGGCGGCATTAACGAAATGTCCCCAGGTCTCGAGTCCGGTGTTGCCTGTCGCGGCGGCCGACCCGATCGTGATGCCTGCCGCATTGGTAAAGGTGTGTACATCATGGTAAATAGCGGTCCTGATGGTGTTGTCAACATGGATATCCCCGCCCGCATTGTTGTTAAACGTGCCCGTATTATGGATACCATTGGTACCCGCACTGGCGACGGCACCGATGGTAATGCCGGCTGCGTTGGTGAAGGTTGCGTGTATGGATTTAGTTTCGTCGGCATTGTTCATAAGCGCCTTTGCCGAAGAGCGGTCAATGCTGATCATCCCGCCGATATTGTTATTAAAAACGGCATCGTTCCAGATCCCATGCAATCCGACGGGGCTGTTGCCCCCGATCGTGATGTTTGCGTTGTTGGTAAATATGCCTGATGCATTGAAAAGGCCCGTGTCCGAAGTGCTGTCGATGCGGATATCCGCACCCGGAAGGTTATTGAATATGCCCTGGTTCACGACGGCATAAGTTCCGACACCGGCATTGGAACCCACCACAAGCTGCCCGCTATTGTTCACAGTGCCCTTATTGTTGAAACCTGCCGTGAAATCGAAAGGCGCTGTGTAAGTACTATGCCCGTTGATCGTGAGCGTTCCCCCCGAACTGATGGATAGCGAGCTACCCGTTTCCACTCTTACCGCATAGGCCACCATACTTTGTCCATTCCCAATAATAGGGGCATGGGTAGACACATCCGGGATGATTGCTTCCGTGTAAATATCGGGTATGCGTGGTGTCCAGTTGGCTGCATTGTTCCAATCCGAGCTTACGGTACCCGTCCAGGTGGTATGGTTCGTCAGGAATTCATATTCGAATGACACGATATATGAGCAGGCATCCCCGGGAGGGGTGACCTTCGCATACAGCGTGTGACTGCCGATTCCTAACGAAGGGTCTGGAATGAAGTTGTCGGGAGCGGTGAAAGTTCCCGCAGATAGCGTTGCTCCATTGTCTTTGAATATACCGTCTATCGTCGCCGAGAAGCCGCTGCCCAGGGTGAAAATCGGTTCCGGCTTGTCATGAATAATTACCTGGTTGTTGGTAATGGTGCCGGTGATGCTGCCGTATTTCAGCGTGCCGTCATTCGTGAAGGTCCCGTCGTTGACCAGCGCGTGGGTGATCAGGGTCAGGCCGGTATTGGTGATGGTTTTGGATAAATCATTTTTCAGATCACCACTCACAATAATCACTCGCCCACACTGGCCGTTCATGAAATTCCCTGAATTCCGCAATCCGAGATCCGCGGTCAGGGATGGCTTTCCCAGCGTCAGTTGGCCATTGTTCTGAACAGTCCCTGCATTGTACAGAATTGTTTCCGATCCCGAAACCGTCTTCACGCCTTCGACGGTCAGGGCGGCGGTGGCTGCAATGGTGAGCGTCGCGCCTGTTTGCACCTCCACTGTTTTGACCCGCGCAGCTATTCCGTCGCCGATCACCGGTGCATTTACCGCAGCGGGGATGATCACGTCGTTGTCCTTGGCCGGCACGCTGGCGGGCGACCAGTTACAGGGCTTGTTCCAGTCGGTGTCGGTGAGGCCGGTCCAGGTAAGCGGACCTGTGGGCGTAGCTATGGGTACACAAACATCGCTACCTGCCCCGGTGATCGTAAAGGTGTAGGGATTTTCATTTGCGTCGTTGCTTGCAATGCTCACAACCGCGGTTTTTGCACCTGCCGAACCTGGGTCAAAAGTGATTTCAACCTGGGTTGTTTCCCCTGCGGCTATGGCGGTCGCCGGCTGGGCTGTGACGGTAAAGTCCGCAGAGCCGGTCAGGCTGACAGCCGGCGTACCAGTCAGTGCCAGGGCTTGATCGCCTTTATTTTCAATTGTGAAAGTACGTACCGCATTGCCGGCAGCTGTGTAAACAGATCCAAAATCGGTGCCTTTCGAAGTATTGGGGCTGCTGTCGCCATTGGTTATACTAGTGTTATTGCCTTTTACATTAATGTCGGGCCCGGGTGCGGTATAGCTATATGTAAATGGAACTATGTAGCTGCAAGCAGCACTTTGAGGGGTTATCCTGGCATATAATGTATGGCTTCCGTCGGTCAGGCCTTCCGCCACAAACTGGTTGGGCGCGGTGAAAGTCCCGGCCGACTGTGTTGCTCCGGCATCCGTATAAATTCCATTGACAATCCCTGAAAAGTTGCCGCCATAGCTGAAAATCGGCCCGGGCGCATCTCTGACGACCAGGTAATTGTTGATGTAGGGTTCCGAGAAGGATCCGTATTTTAGCACACCATTATTGGTAAATGTGCCGAAGTTGGCCAGGTTGTTACTGATCTGCACCAATCCCGTATTGGTGATGGTCTTCAAAGCTGAATTGGAAAGGTTACCTGCCAGCAGAAGCAGCCGGCCGCATTCGCCGATGGTCATTGTGGCTTCGTTTTGCACACCATTTGTACCCACGGCAGCTATTGCGCCAATCGTCACTACACCGCCGTTGGCGAAAGTACCGGCCGCGTTGTACAACCCGGCCAGCGCTGAACGATCGATGCTGATATGGCCGCCGCTGGCGTTGTCGAAATTCCCGAGGTTTTCAAGCCCATAATTGCCGGCGCTGAACAACGAGCCGATCACTATACTTCCGCTGTTGTTGAAGGTCGCAGCTCCTGCACCGGCTGGGTTGAAGTTATTCATCAGGCCGATCAGGGACGTGCGGTCGATATGGATCGTTCCTGCTCCATTATTTTGAAAGGTGCCGTCGTTCCAGATACCATGCTGGCCGACGCCGGTGCCATTGCCCAGTGCGATGCCACCGTCATTGGTGAAGGTGCCGGAAGCATTGTAAATGCCGGTATTGACCCAGTGGTTGATCTCAATGGACCCGCTGGCAGTATTGTTGAATGTCTGTTGATTGACGATCCCGTGGGTTCCCACATCGGATACCGATCCAAGGACGATACTTCCGCTGTTCGCAATCGTCCCCAGATTGTTAAGCGCGGTGCTGAAAGAGGCAGGAGAAGTGTAGGCGGCCGAACCATTGATCGTCAGACTGCCCGATGCCTGAATGGTGAGCGAGCCAGAGGGCTGCACCAGCACGGATTTGGCAGCAGCCGAGATCGTGCCGGAGATGACAGGGGCGTTCGGGCCATCGGCAATGATGACGTCGGTGCCCGTACCTGGCACACCACCCGACCAGTTCGCGGCATTGTTCCAGTCGGTATCAGTGCTGCCGTTCCACTGGGTTTGGGCCTGCACACCCGATACGACCAGCAGCAGCACTGGCAAAAGCATTACCAATCGCCTCAGCGCAGCTTTCCCGCTGATCACGGAAGCAAGTATAGTTCTTGTCATTATCATGATAGATTTGAAACAGGAATGTACCAGGCCGACGCATCGCACTGCGGAAGCCTGGTATTGGTTTATATATCTGATTGCCAGATATATAGTATTAATATGTTAGCGTTGAGTAAATTACATGTTGTCATTGCTCGGCATACTGCATGACGTCTTCCACCCGGAACTTCACGAGTTCGACGATCTGCGCCTGAGGTCTCATTAATGGAGGAATAGCTTGAAGCACCTGCTCCTTATTATCGAAATCGTAGATAAACCACATCTTGTGAACGCCGTCCTTGCATCCCCAATGCGCTTTGGAAATGATGTGCGACCCGGAATTCAGAAACACGTTGATCACGTGCATGCAATCCGAAACTTTTTCGGAATGAGGTATTTCAACCAGATAAGTCGGCATATTTTTGAAGTTTACAGGTTTAAGTTTTTGCGGTTTACAAGCCAAACCAACGGCTTATCCGGCTAGTGCCGAAATGTTCCTTGTCGACGGCCAGATCAGTCGAAGCCGTAGTGTAATGCCCGGCAGGAACTGGCCCGGAGAAGAAATCGACGCTGACCTGCCCTACACGGCCCTCTCCAAACTCGATGTAGCATATCCCATTCCCTTTGTAAGGATCGGGCGCCTCCCCGCGCTCGAAATCCGCGATAATGGAGGCAGCCGCAACTTTGGCTGCGCCTTCCGCAAACACACCCGCCTTGGGCGTACCTACGCTATTCACATCTCCGATGGCGTACACACCCGGGTACTTTGTTTTCAAATTGGTTTTGGAAACCGGGACCCACCCATTCTCGGTCATGCCACTTTCCTCCACCACCCTGGGCACGCGGTGTTTGGGGATTCCCAGGAAGAGGTCAAACGGCATTTCTTCGCCATCGTCGAGGATGGCAACCTTCCGCGAAGGGTCAATGCTTTTGACCACATGTTTAGGGATGAAACGGATGCTGCGTTTTGCGAAAGCGTCCAGGAGCGCCACGGAGGTGTCGGGAGAAGGCGGAATAGGCACTCCAAACGGCATCACGATGCTGATCTCACAATCCTGCCGGATACCGCGTTTCAGCAGATAGTCGTGCATGAGCAATGCGGCCTCGCTGGGCGCTGGTGGACATTTGAACGGGGCGGAACATATGCCCACGATTACGTGGCCTTTGGAAAACTCGAGAATAACGTCGCGCAGGCGTTCGGCTCCGGCAAAGGAATAGAATTCGTTTCCTCCCTCTGCCAGCCCCGGCGTGGCGGCTACGTCGTAATCGGCTCCCAGTGCTATCACCAGGACATCGGCTTCGTAAGCATTACCGCTTTTCGTTCCGATCCGCCTTGCGACCGGATCAATGTGCGTCACATGCTCCTGTACAAATTTGACACCGGGCTTCACAATATGTTGATAGTAAACCAGTATCTGCTCAGCAGTTTTTCGACCGAACATCAGGTCGAATTTCGAGAAGCCGAAGTAGAATGAATCGCTTTTGTCGATCAATGTCAGATCGAGCTGCTCACCGATCTTTTCGGAAAGCATGCTGGTGAGTTCCAGACCCCCGAAACCCGCACCAAGTACTACCACTCGTAATTTTGTTGCCATGAGCTGTGCTGTTTCTGTTTCCCGGACACGAGCGATTGTCCAATTTTTCTAATTCCGGGCCGGCTGTGACACCATGCGCAGGTATGGTTTGAGGGTTTTCCAGCCGTCGGGGTACTTTTCTTTTGCCTCGGCGTCGGACACTGCCGGAACGATGATCACGTCCTGGCCATCCTGCCAGTTGGCAGGCGTTGCCACCTTATGCTCGGCTGTAAGCTGCATGGAGTCCAGTACGCGGAGTATTTCATAGAAATTACGTCCGGTAGTCATGGGATAGGTCAGGTTCAATTTTATCTTCTTGTCGGGGCCTACGATGAAAACAGAGCGTACCGTCTGGTTGGTGGCGGCTGTTCTGCCTTCGGAAGTACCTGGCTCCTCCGCGGGAAGCATGTCGTAGAGCTTTGCAATGGCAAGGTCGGGATCGCCGATCATGGGATAGTTCACGGCGTGTCCCTGTGTTTCCTCAATGTCTTTTTCCCACTTTAAATGGCTTTCGACGGGATCTACGCTCAAACCGATCACTTTACAGTTCCGCTGTTGGAAATCCGGTGCAAGTTTGGCCATGTAGCCAAGCTCTGTCGTGCATACCGGGGTGAAGTCTTTGGGATGTGAAAAAAGGATAGCCCAGCCTTCGCCGATCCATTCATGGAAACGGATGGGGCCCTGGGTAGTATCGGCCTTAAAATCGGGGGCGATGTCGTTTAATCTTAAACTCATGGTACGGTGAGGTTAATGGTTTTTGAAGGGAAACAAATGGTCAGATATCGAAGAATACGAACCGCTTTTTACAGGTTTCGCATTCGTAGGTCGCGGGTTTGATCGTGCCCAGCGAAATCATTTTCGCGAGTTGCCCGGCCAGGGATTTCTTTTTGGAAATCACCAGGTTTCCTCCGCAGGCAGTGCAGCGGATCCCAAGAACGGTTCGTTTAATGATGATTTTGTCCAGGTCAAGCAATCCCATAGCACCAGTAAATCTGGCGTTGAATGAGCGTATGGCCAAAAAATAGGGATGAACGTGCCTGAAAAGGGACGAATGACGGAAACTTTGGGAATGAGGGCCGGCACGGTGAGGAAGTGCCGGCGACGTGAATCAGGAATGTTTTATGCCCAGTACATTCAAGAGCTCATCACGGTAGGATTTACCGATGGGGATCCTGGCACCGTGCAGTGAAAGCTCGGCAGGGAAAATGTCGTCGATGAGGTTGATGTTGATCGAAAAGCGCCGATGGACGCGAATGAATCTGTTAGGATCCAACTGTTCCATGAAATCGTTGATGGTGGATCGCACCATCACCTTTTTTTGCGATGTCAGGTGCAGGAGAATATAATTGGCTTCACTCTCGAGGTATAATAATTCATCCAGGAGTATTTTTCTGAAAACATAGCCGTCTTTCACAAACATGAAGTTCTTGGTGTGGTACGAAACGGCCTTTTCAGGTTTGGGCTCGCCCTGGTTGCCGGTAAAATTGTGGAAGGCGATCTCGATAGCGGCATACAATTCCTCCTTGGTGAAGGGCTTCACGATGTAGGCGTGCGGTTTTACTTTTTTCGCACGGTCGATCGTTTCGATATCGCTGTTGGCGGTGAGAAAGATGAATGGCAGATGGTAGGATTCGTTCAGTCTTTCGGCTACATCGAAGCCGTCTTTCCGGCCGGCCAGCTGAATGTCCAGTAGTATCAGGTCCGGTTTGTCGTTCTCGATGATCTCGAGGGCCTCCGTGTAGTTGATGGCCGGGCCGCAATGCGAATAGCCCAACTCATCGAGCGTGCTCAGTATCGTGCGGGCGATGACGAGTTCGTCTTCTACAACTCCAATTTTCAAAAAGGTCATGAGATCTCAGTCTTGGTTCTTACGTACGTCGCGGTTGGTAAAATTAATGGTAAACATAGCTCCATTTGCGGTTACATAGTGAACTTTCCCGCCGATTTGCCTGCTCAGATCATTAACCAGCTGTAAACCGAGGCTAGTGGCCTTCCGGAGATCGAAGTCGGGCGGCAGTCCTGGACCGTTGTCCGAATAGGTTAATGTGTACCTGCCTTCGTCCGTCGAAATGATTTCAATGGTTATCTCTCCTGCAGGGACATCGGTGAATGCGTATTTATAGGAATTTGAAAGTAATTCGTTCAAAATCAATCCCAGCGGAACGGCAGAATCTATATCCAGATGTAGATCCGGCACATCAATCGTCAACGTTACCACTTTTTGTTTTTGAAATACACTCTGAACCTGCCTGCACAGGTCATTAACAAATAATTTGAGGTCGATGGTGCTGAGGGTCTCGAACTGGTACAGGTTCTGGTGAATCAATGCAATGCTCCTGACCCGGTTGCGGCCTTCCTGCAACGCCTCTATGGCTATTTCGTCGGTCAGGGTTTTGCTTTGCAGTTCAAGCAAACCGGATATGACCTGCAGATTATTCTTTACCCGGTGGTGGATCTCTTTCATGAGCACATCCTTTTCCAGCAGCAGGGCCGACTGTTCCGTCAGCGACCGTTTGAGCTGGACAGTACGTTCATTCACCGTTTCTTCCAGTTTCTTTTTGTCCCGGGCCAGCTGTTTCAGTCTCAGCCGGATGATGAGGTAAACACCCAGGAGGAACAGGCAGGCGACGCCCAGGATAAACCACCATTGCAGGTAAATTGGTTTCAGGACCTGTAATGGAATGCTGAGTTCCCGCTGATTCCATGCACCTTCCCGGTTTTGTGCCTTGATGCGAAGCGTAAAGTCACCGTAGGGCAGCCCGCTGATGCGGACGGAATTTTCATTGATATAATTCCAGTTTTTGTCGAGTCCTTCAATTTGATAGGCGTACCGATGGCCTTCGTCTTTGGTGAAGTCCAGCAGCTGGAAGTCGAGCGTAAAGAACTTGTCGTCGGGTTCCAGCACAATGCGGGAATTGCGTAGTAGTTCCCTGGTCTTGTCGATCAGCTCGTTTTGAGTGCCGACGAACTGGTTGAATGCGATGATCCGCAGTGGCACCTGCAAGCCGGCGACGTCGGCCCGGAAATCGCCGGGATCGAAAGCGTTGACACCATTCAATCCGCCAAAAAACAGCCGCCCGTCACCAGCCCTGAACGAAGACGTCCGGTTGAACTCATTGTGGGAAATGCCGTCGATCGTTGTGTAGGTTTTGACTGAGAGGTCCTTCCGGTTAAAACGGATCAGGCCGTAATCCGAACTGATCCAAAGGTTTCCGAACTCATCGGGCTCAATGCGGTACAGGATATCGGACGGGAAGCCTGCCGTAATGTTGAACTGGCTGGAAGTGTTGGTTTTCGCGTCCCAGCGGTAAAGCCCTTCTCCGTTGGTGGCCAACCAGAATGCACCGCCGGGCTCCTGGTAAGCGTCGAGCAGGCTAAGCCCATCGAGGAAAGGCGATTGCAGTTTAGCCATCGACCAGCCGTGGCTGCTTTTCGAAGCGGGTCGATGAATCAGTTGGTAGAGTCCGTTTTCTGCCACTGCCCAAACTGTACCCTGCTGATTGGCAAAAAATCGGTACACAAATCTGGCAGTGGGCATGGTAGCGGATGCGACGGGCAGCGAATCGAAACGGCTGGTTTTTGAATTGAAAAGTGAAAAGCCCGTGGATCTTCCCAGGAGCAAAATACTATCGTTTAATGAATGCATGGACCATATTTCAGATCCGTTACCGCCGGGAATTTTTGCAACCGTGTTTTTTACCTCATCATATAGCCGGAGCGCATAGCCGCCGGTATATAATGCTGAACCGTGCCTGACCAGCGCGTAGTTGATAAAATCGTTCCGTTTCGCCTGGATTTGCCCTTTTTCCTGCCTGAATGTGTGCGCCCATATATTCGCGGTTACCGTTCCGTGCCTGTCGGCGTAGATGCCGCGGGCCTGGCTATTGGGTTCGACAGATTGCTGGCTGTTGGAAAAGTAGGGTTTGAACCGGTTTTTTTTGAGCCTCAGTTGGATAATGCCTAATGAGGTACACGCCCAGAGGTTGCCGAGCGAATCGGGAAATAGCTTGTATATGAACAGGTTCTCGAACCCTTTCAGCTCCGACTTGTCAATTACCCTGATAAATGCCTTGCTATTCCATAGATAGAGCGCGTCGGAGGGAATGTAGAACATGGACGTTGATCCGTCGGCTGAGAGGCAAACCTGGAACCAGTATTTTCCTTTGATCTGGCTCAGGCTGTACTTCGCCAGTTCCGTCACAGGCATAAGCTTGCCGGAAGCCGTGAGCTTATCAATCGCGAATTCTTCGGTATTGGCAGCCGCATTGTAGGTGATCAGCAATTCGTTTCGATCTGTGAAACCGACCGGCAGGGATCGCAATACGTCCTGTTGCCGGAAAGCGATGACAGAATCGCCGGAGACAAAGTACTGTGTATTTTGATTGCTCAATTTCAGCAAAGCCTTTCCCTGTGTGAAACTGCAAACAGCGCCCGTCAGCCGGTGATCAAGCCCGGGGCCTTTGGCATTCCAATCCTTCATTTCCAAACGCAGCCGGAAGCCTCGTTTGGAAGAGTACTTCCAGAAGCAGAAAGGAGAGGCGGTGAGAAAGCTGACTTCACCCGTTCCGTCATTGGCGATCCAGTACACGTCCCGCTCTTTGAAGGGCATGCCCGGAAAAGCGGCCGTGAGCGTCTTTACCTCCCGGGTAGTCGTGTTCATCACATCCACTTTCCCGTTGGTCGATAGCTGAAAACCGGCACTGCCGTAGGCTATGAACAGGTTGTCGGCGTCGTCGGTAGCCACTTGCACGACCTTGTTGTCCTGAAGTTGGTTACGCTGGCGGGTAAAAAGCAACGTATTATTGCCGTCAAAGCGATTTAAGCCATTTCGAGTACCAAACCAGAGAAAACCGGAAGCGTCCTGTAAACCACAAAATACCTCATGGGAAGCGAAACCGTTTTCAACGGACAATAAGCGCTTTGTGATGGTATATTCAGCGCCCGTGCGTGCCGGACCATCCTGGCCAAGCAGGACGTGTGCGCTCACTATCAGAGCTGTAAACGCGAGGCAGCGGATAGAAAGGGAAAATAGACGCAACGGTAATTCAATAATAGTTGAATCAGCAATAATACATAAAGTAGCGACAATTCAATGCAAGACAGGAAGATATAGGTACAGTCGCCGGAGGGAGTGCCGACAACATATTTGAAAATTTATACTCTACAAAATCTATATACTTTATAAAATTTCTATATTTACAGCCGGAATCTATCAACCCGTCTGAATGAAATCAATTATCCTCCTCAAAATACCTGGTTGTTGGCGGTATGCCGCTTTCACCAGATCTGCCATTCGAATGAACAGAGCAGGTCATGCCATAGCCGAAAGATCTTTTTTGGCTTAGCCCCAACACTAACAAGTCGCAATCACCAAATTCATTAGCATGAAACAGTTTTTAAAGTCAACCATCTTACTCACAGCAATTTTCTTCCCATTCTTACTGGCGGCGCAGAACAACCCAAACAATGCAACGATTACGGGGAAGGTAGTGGACGCCGTTACCAATGAAGCATTGATAGGCGCAACCGTTTCGATTAAGGGTACTACCAATGGTGCTTCAACCGACGCCAACGGAGAATTCAGTCTCATTACAGCACAAAAAATCCCTTTTACCCTGATCGTGTCGTACATCGGGTATGTGAAACAGGAGGTTCTGATCAGCGGAAGCGGGACTGAAATCAGGTTAGTATCCAACAATACCCAGCTGGATGACGTCGTGATATCGTCGCGCCGTCGCCAGGAGTCTGCGCAGGACGTACCCATCCCCATTTCGGTAATCGGGGGTACGAGAGCGGAAGACGCTGGTGCTTTTAATGTGAACCGCCTCAAAGAGTTGGTGCCTACCGTGCAGTTGTATTCTTCTAATGCACGGAACACCACGCTGAACATCCGCGGTTTGGGTTCGACCTATGGATTAACCAACGACGGTGTTGACCCGGGCGTGGGCTTTTATGTAGACGGTGTTTACTATGCGCGGGCAGCGGCCACGGCGCTCGATTTCATCGACATCGAACGTGTGGAGGTACTGCGTGGGCCACAGGGTACACTTTTTGGAAAAAATACAACAGCGGGAGCCTTCAACGTGACTACGCGCGCTGCGAGTTTTACGCCTGGCGCCAACTTTGAGCTGAGCTATGGCAACCTGGGTTTTATCCAGGCAAAAGCATCTGTTACGGGACCTTTGAGCAAAAAACTGGCTGCACGTGTTTCATTCACGGGCACGCAGCGTAACGGAACGTTTTTCAATGTCCACACGCAATTGCCGATCAACGACATCAATAATATCGGTGTAAGAGGGCAGATACTGTATACGCCGAACGACAATGTGAGCATTACCGTCATCGGGGATGTGTCTGATCAGAAGCCTACGGGCTACGGATGGCCAGTTGCGGGAGTTGTGACTACAAAGAGGGCCGCATACAGGCAGTTCAATGCGATCATCGCCGATTTGAATTACACGCTTCCTTATAACAGCGCATTTGAACGTAAGCTGGACCTGGATACGCCTTCAAAGGCAGATAACCAGTTGGGTGGTGTTTCGGTGAATGCGGACATTAAAATAGGCCGTGGAACGCTTACGGCTACTTCGGCCTGGCGTTACTGGAAATGGGTGCCCTTGAATGACCGGGATTATATCGGATTGCCTGTATTTACCATCTCTTCCGGAAACTCCAAGCATGACCAATGGTCTCAGGAAATCCGCTATTCAGGAAAAATATCGCCTAAACTGAGCGGTGTGGTTGGTGTATTCGGTCTATGGCAGGATTTGACTTCCGATCCGGTACAAACCGAAGAGGCCGGTTCGGCACAATGGCGTTTTGCTCAAAGCTCTACCAGTGCATTGTGGAAAACACCCGGATTGTTTGACAATTTTGGTATCCGGACCACCAATGAAATCAAAAGCACGAGTTTGGCGGTGTTCGGACAGGCTGACTGGGCTATTACGGAAAAGATACACGTGTTGCCAGGTTTGCGGTACAACTATGACAAAAAGGTCGTGGATTACAGCCGGGTGACCTACGGCGGGTTGCAAACCACCGACGCGGCATTGCTTGCATTGAAAAACGGTGTTTACTCCAACCAGGCTTTTAACACGGATTATGCCAAAGGAAATTTCTCGGGTCAATTGTCTGTACAGTACAGAGCTACGAGCAATCTTAATGCATACGCAACCTATTCGATTGGTTATAAGCCGATCGGTGTGAACGTAGGTGGTTTGCCGACTGCGAACGGTCAGATTCTGCTTGATCTGGCCAATGTAAAACCTGAGTATGTGGATCACAAAGAATTCGGGATTAAAACCAAGCCAACCAGCAACTCGGTGTTGAACCTGACTTTGTACCGTTCCGACATTGATGATTACCAAACGCAGGTGCAAACGCCGGAACCGGGTGTGAACCGGGGGTACCTGGCCAATGCGGAAAAAGTACGTGTGCAGGGGATCGAATTGGATGGTAATGTCCGCTTCAAACACCTTACCCTGAATGCGGCCGTGGCCTATACGGATGGTAAATATGTAAGCTTCGTCAATGCGCCTGTACCTTTGGAAGAAGTAGGGGGAACTCAGGCTTTCAAGGACGTTTCGGGTGGAAGGTTGCCGGGTATCTCTAAATGGTCAGGTTCGATCGGCGGAGAAGTAGTGGCAAAAGGCAGCTTTATCGGACTTAAGGGTAATTACTTCCTGGGTGTAGATGAGTTTTTAAGGTCAGAATTTTCATCTAGTCCTTCTCCTTCGCAATATCTCAATATCGATGGCTACGGACTTACCAATGGAAGATTGGGCTTCCGCGCCTCCAACGGGCTTACGTTCTTTGTTTGGGGTAGAAATGTCTTCAATAAGAACTATTACGAGCAATTGCTGGCCGCACCAGGCAGTGCAGGACAATATGCAGGTATCGTGGGCGATCAGCGCACCTATGGCGTAACGGTTCGGTTTACCTACTGACCGGGAGCTATGGTGTAGCTATTGATAGTCTGCAATTAGTTAGGGTTCGCTTAAAGACAGTAGCAGGTTAGCCTGCTGCTGTCTTTTTTTTGCCCAATACCAATTAGATTTTTTACTTAGTGAGACCTTCCAGCATGGCTTCCACCGCGCTTATCACAGCCTTGGGATTATCCCGGTGCAAATAATGGCCGCTTCCTGACAGGTAGATTAGCGTACCACCCTTCGCGGATGAACCGATAAACTTCCTCCAACGCTCGATGTTGACATCCGTGCGGACCTGAAAGAATTTGGGGTGGTCGTAGTCGGTACTTCTGCGCTCAGGAGGCACTTCGAACTTTCCGCCGACCAGAAAGCAGAGCGGTGCGTCGGGTATCGGCAGGCTGCTCACTTCTGCAAAGTCAGTTTTTCTCAGATCGGCCAATACCTGTGCTTCACTCCACGGACCAAAGCGGGCCGAATCGGGCCTGGAAGGCTTGTAAAGCCGCTCATACAGCATCTCATCGATTCGTTTTTCAGGTACGCCCAGTTTCCGGAAAATGTCGTTCCAGTTCTCTTTGGATTCGGTAAAGTCGGCCGGATCGAGAAACACCATTCCGGCAATATCGCCGGGATAGAAACCGGCAAAGCCGCGTATGTAAAGGCCTCCCATGGAATGTCCGACGAGTATATACGGCGGAGGAATTTGCAAATGGGTTAGGATAGCTTTCAGGTTTTGGGCTACTACACGTATCGTCGGCATCGTAAACACTTTCTCCGATTTGCCGACGCCCGCACGATCGTAGGCAAAGACGGGCGCACGCTTCGATAGTTCGCCGAGCACAGTGTCCCAGGTATCCAGGTCCATGCCAAGCCCGTTCTCAAAAACCACGACCGGGTCGCCCGCTTTCCTTTTTTCCATTCCCTGGGAAAAAACATGGAACTGTTGTCCATTCACGGCTACCATCCGCTTCTGTGCGAAGGCGGGAATGGTGAAGAGCAAGCATAATAACGTCAGAACTATTTTCATTTGAATGTCTTTAAAGCCCCGGTTTTCAATTTAGCAAGAATTGTACAAGTAAGCGCGGCAAGGTCGTTGCTGTCATTACAAAGCTTGCTTCAATGGGGAGCACTGTCGTTAAGAATTATTCCGGAATAGTTTAAGTAAAAATTTCAGACTATATTTACTATATATTATTTTCTTAAATATATAATAAAAATGAAAATCCTGATCGCTGTTTTCATTTTGGTTGCCGGTGCTTGCATGGCGCAAAACCAAGATAAATCCCTTCCGAAGCTGGATTTAAACGGGGTGGTTACGGTTCACATCAAGCCTGTTTCTCTGCCGCGAAACGTAGTTGTAAAGCTGGGTACCTATCACAGCTTTCCCCGGATTGATGTAAGTGTAGTGGGGGACACCTTAAGAAATGATGGTAACGGAATTTATCTCAATGGTCCTTGCAGAACAACAGGCGTGTCTTTTTTGCACGTTGCAGACGCTACTTATCAGATTTTGGTCGTCCCGGGCGATACAATTGAGGTGAACATCTCAGCCGGGACCGGAGAGGCGAATGGTCGGCCGACTGTTTCTTTCGAAGGGAGAAACAAGGAAATTCAACAGTATTACCAGGCTAAAAGCAGCATGCTGAACGATCCTCTTCAAACGTGTATGAACGAAGGGATCGGTGCAACTGACCTGACATCCTTTCAGCATATGATGGATACAACTTACCGGACGCAATATGCTTTTTGGGAGAATTTTCAGAAAAACCACCAGCTTCCGGATTGGTTCATTACCTACGAGACCAACTTTTTGAACTATACCGACGCCTGGCTCAGGGTATATATGGTTTGGTACCAGACCATATATCAGAAGAAGAAACAGGTGATCCCCGAGTCATACTACGCTTTTAAAAACAGGGTCAGGGTTAAGAATGAAGCCGGCATGTATCAATATGAATACCTTCGCTTTCTTCGGGAGCAGCTTTTCTGGCAGATGCGTGATTCCAGTAAGGAATTGGGATTGAACAACTTTGTTGATTATGCAAAACTGGAACTGGGGCAGAACCTGGGTTCTTTTTTCGAGATTTGGGAGCTGAGTGGCGCCGCCGATAATCCCAACTGGATTGATACAAAACTTAACAAGCAGTTCCCTCCGCAGCATCAATATCTCGTGGACTACATCCTGAGCCATTCCAGGGCAAACATTAAATTGTTGAAGGCCGGCGACAAGGCGCCCAATTTTGCTTTGGTGGATCTAAATGATTCCCTGGTAACCCTTGATCAGTACAAAGGGCAGGTTGTTTATCTGAGTTTTTGGTTCACCAGTTGCGGGCCGTGCATTAAGGAAATCCCTTATGAAAATAAGCTTGTGGAGCGGTTCAAGGGTAAGCCTGTCAAAATCATCAGCATCTGCACAGGCACGCCCGGAGTGCCGGAAGATCAGCAGGTACGGAAATGGAGGGCGACTTCCGAGAGATTTGGTCTGAAAACAATTGATTTATTCTCCAATCGCAGTTGGACAAATACTTTAACCCAAAATTACAAGGTGAGCGTATATCCCCATTACGTGCTGATCGGCGCTGACGGAAAGATCATCGAGAACTTTACTGACCGGCCCAGTCAGGGAGTTGCGTCGAAGATTGAAAAAGCGCTGGCGGCAGGCGGTCAATAAACGCTACCTCGAAATGACGATCAGCATTAGCCCCGCGAAAAACGATAACAGCATGATATTGAGCAAAGTGGAAGTGCCTCTGGGAGCATTTTTGAATTCTTTCCAGAAATAGATTCCCCAGATGGAAGCGACAACGATCGCGCCGGATGCTAAGCCATAGGAAATAGCAGTTCCCGCTTTTTCAGAAGCAATAATACTGAAACACATCCCGATACACCAAATCGAGCCACCTAAAATTCCTAAAAGGTGATTTTTGATACTCCCTTTAAAATAATCAGCCAAAGCGACGGGAGTGCCGATGAAAGGTTTGAACATAATGAGCGTATTGAAAAAAATATTGCTCACGAATACACCTACCGCAAAAACGAACGTGGCCGAATAGGGGCTGAGTTTGCCTTCAACCGGTGCATTAAAGTTTGGAAACATTGAATTAGCAACGTATTTAAAGAAGAGCCCCATTAAAATGCCGCTGCTGATGGATATAATCAGCCCTTTGACAGAGCTGGAAGTTTCCGAATCAGCCATTCGTTTATAAGCGTAAGCATTCAAAAGAATGGCTATTACAATAAGAAAGACACCTGAAAAAAGCGGATAGACGTTTCCGACAGGAACATCTAAATAATTGACAAACACACCGATCACTAATGCCAAGCCGGATCCTAATGAAAACGCTACGGAAATTCCTGCAATGGACACCGCGGCAATAAATAATATATTCGCCACATTGAAAATGACCCCTCCCAGCAAGGCGCTACCGACACTTGTCATGTCTGCTTGTTGTAAATCAATAACAAAGCTTCGCCCCGCAACGCCATGACTTCCTATGGTCAAAGCAAAAATCAGAGAAGTTATGAGTATTCCTAAAACATAATCCCAGCAATAAAGCTCAGGTCTCCATGTGGAAGTGACAAGCTTCTGTGTGTTTGAGCTGGAACCCCAGGAAATCATTGTGACAATGCAAAACAAGACGGCAGTAGCGTAGTTCTCAACTATGTACATTTAATTTTGGTATGCTATTTAATGTTTAATACAAATTCAAAATGCAGAAACAAGCTGCAAATGCCCCATCCTGTGCCGGCCAGAGTAGCGTTTCAAACTGCGGGATGATGCCGTCCCGGGAAAGGATCTAATTTTCGGCTGCCTGTTGCTTACCGGGTTTCCCGACCCACTGGGTACTTAAATATTTCCTGACAGGAATGTCGTAAACGAGCATGACCAGATACGCAGCGCCAACCAGCAGGATTAGCCCAGCCATGATGATAAGGACCAGGTGCAAAGTGCCCGGTTTATGGCTCGTGTAATAGTTGCCGAACAT
The DNA here is from genome assembly GCF_946482605.1 of uncultured Dyadobacter sp. Next base: position 201,937 of record NZ_CAMLSE010000008.1, read on the forward strand.
CCATAACACGGCATAGTGGGTCATGTACAGCGGATAGGAGATTCTTCCCGAGAAAATGCAAACCGGTTTCAACCCAGGTGCCAATGCGGCCCCGGCGCCTAATGCAACGAGGAAGGGAAAGTAAAACAGCACTATCAAAGGTTCGGACAACCAGTTCCATTTTGAAAATGGCATCAGAAAAGCGAGCAGCAACAATGCAGCGAGTGCGATGAACCCGAGCTTGTTTTTGATGATCCAGTTGGAACGGTAAATGAGTAATCCTGCTAAAAAAGAATAGGAGACTCGGGCGCATCCGTCCCAAAAGGTGGGGCCGCTCCAACCGCCCAACAGATTGCCTGAATGGTAAGCCACCAGGCAAATCGCCACCGCCGAAAGTACGGTCAGCAGCAGGAGGTAGCTCCGGCCAATCCGGTAAAGGACGAACGCATAACCTATGTTGGCAACATATTCCCAGAATAACGACCACGCCGGCGCATTGAAACTGAACAGGTTGAATGCGCGATCGGCTATTACCGGCAAAGGGATCATCAGGATCGAGCACAGAAATGCCAGAATGATCTTGCCGGTGCCGTACAATTCGGGATGACCACCAAAAGGGTCGAACAAAAACGCCAGCAGGCCTAATACCGATCCCGCTACAACCAGCGGGTGCAGGCGGGTGATCCTTAATTTGAAAAATCTGCCAAGACCCATTCTGGCAATCCGGTCGTCATAGGCATACCCGATCACAAATCCGGAAAGGCAGAAAAAGAAGTCGACAGCCAGGAAGCCGTGACCAATAAAATTGTTGCCGGGATCGGGGTAAATCCATTCCATAAAATGAAACATCACGACTGCCAATGCAGCCACGCCTCTTAATCCGTCGAGAATTTCGAAATGTTGTTTGGTTTCAAGAACTGTCGTCGTGGTGGTTTTGTCCGTATCCAATTGAGTTTGTAATCTGTCAAATCAAATGTAATGTGTCGGCGAGTGAGAAAGTAGCGAGGAAGACGGAAAATGTGCGGCGTGATGAAAAAGTAGTGACAATTTCGGAGCCGGTCAAATGTCAGCAGTAAAAATGACGGGCATACGAACCCGGAAAAGCGTACCTCTGCCAGGCTGGCTTTCAACTTCCAGATTGGCATGGAGCATGTTGCATAAATGCTTCACAATCTGTAAGCCCACACCCTCACCCTTGGGCGTTGCTTCCAGCATTGCCTCTAATTCAGCACCGGCGGGGATCTCCGGAATGTTGACGGGCTGAACGTCGTCCGGCTCGGTAAGATGGGGACCCAGCACCGCCGTTGGTTCGACCGTAGGCCGTAATTGGTCGAACAGCACATTCGTAGCAGGCCCTCTGAGACCGGGACCGGAATCCTGAATGCTCAACGCCCATTGATTATTCCCTTGCAGCGACCACGACACAGATACCATTCCCTTTCTGCCGGCACTCACGCTGCTGTATGACAATGCATTTACGAGCAGGTTTTGAGCGATACGTTCCAGTTTTATGCTGTCGGTCTGTATGGTTAAGGAATCAGGACCATCGGCTTTAAGGATGATATTACGGGTATGGGCCATCCCCTGCGCCCCGTTCACAAGCCGGGTCAGGACCTTGCTTACATCCACGTCAGTTATTTGCAGCTTTTCCTGGCCAGATTCGAGCCGTGATAAATCCAGGAGCTCTGTAAGCATGGTTTGTACATTGGCAAGGTTCCGGCTCAGCATTTCGAGATATACTTGCCGGTCGCTATCGGTAAGACCTTCCAGTTGCAGCAAACTCGCCGCCGAAGATGCGATGCCTACACTGCCGCGCAGGTCATGCGACGACTTTCTGAGTAAATCACCTCGTTCCCTGGCCAGTTCATTCATGGAGCCAAGGGCATTTTCCAGCGTTTTCAGACGTCCGGAGGCATACAATCTCTGCAACTCGTCGTATTTCAGCACACTGCCCGTGAATGTTTCCTGAAGAACGCCGGTAATTTCCCGGTAAACGAACAGGAGCAGCGACTGATCCGTCTCGGCAAACAACTCCTCGTAGGCTTCCAGCTCGCGGTACAGGATCGCCGAAAGGTGATTCAGTTCCCGCATGGTTTCAATGAGTGCCATGGCCTTGTGCCAACGGTGCAATCCATGCCCTGCGGCTACGTACGAGAGATCCTCTCTGGGCGGCTCACCAAGTAGCCGCTGTTCGAGAATATCCAGAATAATTGGCATCAGATTGTTAAATTCCTGGCGTGTAAGTGCAGAAACGCTGCTTAGGCTTTCGTCATTTTCGCATGCCATCCGCCAATTGTTGAGTATGGATTCACGCCTGCTGAACAGATATTCTGCAATATGTTTCAGCGCCTCATCGCTTATTTTCTGCATTGTGCCGTGATTTTTAAGATGTTGTCGCTACTTGTGTGAAGTTGCAATACAAAAGACATGCCTGACGTGAGGCCGACAGGCATCTGTCCAGGTTTAACTATCCGGAGATAACCATCCGGCATTTGCTTTCCCATACGTCGGGATGAGCTGACTTTCAGATGTTGGAAAACCGTACGCGGCCGATACCGGTAAAATATTTACGATCGCCGATTTAGTGCCGGCCATTAATCAGTCCGATCATGCGATTCGGTTTAAACCCGGCGAAAAGTGGGGCTATTCCAACAGCGGCTACGGTTTACTGGCTTTGATCGTGGAGAAGGTGAGTGGGATTTAGTTTCCATCCTACCTGACGAGGCTTATCTTTCAGCCCGCCGGTACGAGCAGAGGCGGATCGATAGAGATTACACGATTGTTACCGGAAGTAACCTCCCCGTCAAGCTAGATAGTTGATAATTAGAGATTTTAGGTGGCAAAAGCAGGGTAAAATTGTAATTTGTGGTTATGAAAAAATCGAAATTAACGGAAGCGCAGCCGAGTGGTCGGTGCCATCGCATTTGCGCATGAGCAGTCGGGCACCGGCACCCGGGTCGGGGAGGTATAACCGACGACCGGGAGTTTTCCAAGTCACTTTTTAACTGGAAATAAAAGTACGCCTGAATGGTTGTCATAGAGCTACGGCACATTATTAAAAATGAGAAGTAACTAGATCATATTTGTAACAACTAAACGTAGACTCATTATGAAAGAAAACCTACTTATTTCAGGTCTACTCATTTTTTCACTTTCGTTGTTTGGTCAAGTTAAATCAATTGCGACACAGCAATCATTTGTAAAGCTATATGTGTTTGATGGGGGGATACTTGAAAATATGGATCCAAAAGGTTTTGGATTAGAGAAAGAAGAAGTCGCTATCAGCCGCATGCCGGTACCATGCTTTCTCATAGTCCATCCAAAGGGGACTTTAATGTGGGATACTGGTTCTGTGCCGGATACTGCATGGAAATATACCGGCTCGCCTTTTCATTACAAACTTGTTAAATACAACATAGATATCACGCTGAACAAACCCTTACGGTTGCAATTAAATGACATCGGTTACGCACCGGATAAGATTACCTACCTTGCCTTGTCGCACCACCACTTCGACCATAGCGCCAATGCAAATGATTTCGTCAACGCAACATGGCTCGTAAGCCAAAATGAAGTTGATATGATGTTTCCCAAAGACTCACTCGGCATTGAAAAGCCTTCGGAATTTTCCAGTCTTCGAAATAATAATAGAATTATTCTTAATGAAGATGAATATGACGTTTTCGGTGATGGAACTGTAGTTATTAAGGCGGCACCCGGTCACACACCCGGCCACCAGGTTTTATTGGTCCGATTAGGCAAATATGGAAACGTTCTTTTATCCGGAGACCTCTATCATTATCCTGAGCAGAGAAAGCTGGGTAGAATCCCAACATTTGAATTTAACAAGGAACAAACCCGCACAACGAGACTGGAAATTGACGAATACTTGAAAATTATGAATGCGGAACTATGGATCCAGCATGATTTTAGCGCAAACCTAAAACTCAGGAAAGCTCCGGAATTCTATGAATAGATTGACTGGCGGCGGGACTGAAGTAAGTTATGAGCGGAAGTTGGGAAAGAGTCCGTTGTCTGTTAATCTGAGTGTCTGGAATGAAACCACCAATTCTTCGTTTGGTGGCAGTTCGTTCGCTGTGATCGGCGAATCGCAATTTCGTTGGTACTATCTGCAAAAACGCCAGGTAAGAAAGGGGAAGCCTCGGATAACCTGTCGGGATTGTACGTCGGTTCCCGTTTTGCATATAACTATGACCGGTCTGTTATTCGCTTTATCGTACCGGTTGACCCTCAGCGTGGCGTTTTTAGTTCCTGGGACAACTCGGCGGGAATTTTGACAGGGTATCAGCAGCGTTTGTTCCATAAGTTGTATTTCGACGGCACGATCAAGTATTCTGGGGCGAGCCTTCAGAGAAGGTTCCTAAAAGTAAACTGTGAGGAATTAAAAGCGAAAGCCGGGATCGGTTTCGCATTCTGAAACTGGAACCAAGCCTTTTCGGGAATTACAGAAGTCTCTGTGCGCATATGTACAGGTGACGCTCGCCCGGGTGGAACCGGTTCTTTTTCAGCAGGCTTCCGAATGTATTTCATTTCGGCCACGTGAGACTCAACCCGAGAATACAACAAGCTCGTTTACTCTCGCATGTATTTTGACCTCCTATTGAAGGGTTTGCAGAGAGTAATTATGAGTTCGTCGTCAGATTGATCAATATCCCATGTAGCGCAGGCAATACAGTCAACCATTGGACACGAAGAATTATTTTTGACATCTTCCTTAGGCCTCACCTGGAAGAGCCTCCCGTTCACATAGTATGAGTTAGGTGCACAATTGCGACAACCATTTTCATCAAATATCACACCATCATATCTGAAAACCATATAGCGAGGCTCTCCCTCTGTTGGAACCCATATATTAGATCCATCCACATTTTTTTCAATAGCAGTACGCTTCCATTTGCCCACGATTTCTTTAATCTCAGGGTCGGGGTTCGGATCGTCTTTTTTGCAGGCAACCAGAACAAAAAGCAGGATAAATGAGAATAGGATATTTTTCATGTTTACGTTTGCGATAAGATGCATTTCAACCTGTTTAAGTTGGAAGGCTGGGCATATAATTGATCTACGTAAAAGTTTCTTAAATCTGGTGTCGCCTCAAAAAACGTCGTTTTTATGAGACCATATTTGGTGTCATGATCCAACGGATCCGAACAGTATCATAAGTAGTAACATCCATTCCCTGCTGGTCGATAAATCGGGCATACTGTGGGCGGCCACGAGTGCTGGCGTCATTAAACTGGACCCCAATCGGAAGCCCTTCGGGTTGTACCGCCATAATCCACTGGATTCCCATTCGTTAAGCCAGAATAATATCGGAGCCATCTTAGAGGACCGACAGGGAGTTATCTGGATTGGGACCTCACGAGGAGGTTTAAACGCCTTTAATAAGTCAACTGGTCAATTTACCCGCTACCAACACGACCCGGCTAAACCGAACAGTCTCCGCAAGAACTCAGTGGGGGCCATTCTTGAAGATCGGGATGGGGTTCTTTGGGTGGGCAATGGCGAAACCATATCCCGTTATGAACGCAAACAGAACGCTTTTGTCCACTATCGGCTGAGCCATCCGTTTGTAGCAACCGGACCGGCTGGCACTGATATTTACACAATATATGAAGACCGCCAGGGACTATTCTGGGTGGGAACTACCAATGGTATACTCAGTTTTGACCGAAAAACGGGTAAAACTGTCAGTTATCCCTATGATCCTGACAACCCGAATCGCATTAGCGACTGGACGGCCTTAGCCATATTCGAGGATCGAAAGGGCGATTTGTGGATTGGACCGGGTAGCCAGGCGCTCGTCCGGTTTAACCGAAAAACGGCTACGTTTACTCACTACAGGCACGATAGTCGCAACCTGGGAAGCATCAGTTCCAACACTGTTCCCTGCATTTATGAAGATTCTAAAGACAATCTCTGGTTCGGGACGGGCGAAGGCGGGCTGTGCCGCTTCGACCATGCCACCGAAACCTTTATCACCTTCACCGAGCAGGATGGCCTGGCTGGTAACTCGGTCTTTTCCATCCTCGAAGATAACGCGGGTAATCTCTGGCTGGGCACGAACAAAGGTCTTTCCAAATTTTCATTAGCTACGCATCACTTCACGAATTACAGTGCCGATGAAGGGCTACAGGGCAAAACGTTTACTACTCTATTTATAGACGGGACGGCTTTCAAAGGACGTGACGGAACACTTTATTTTGGGGGCACCAACGGCTTCAATGCCTTTGATCCGACCAAAATCCGTCCCAACCCACACGTACCACCGATTGTGATTACCCAATTCAGGCTGTTTGATAAACCCCTGCTGGGTAAACAGGGGGCTAAAGAAATTGTTCTCGACCATGATCAGAACTTCTTCTCCTTCGAGTTTGCCGCCCTCAACTACACCAATTCCCAGAAGAACCAGTACGCTTACCAGTTAGAGGGCGTCGATAAGGATTGGGTCTACAGTGGTTCCCGACGCTACGCCAGCTACACCGATTTAGATCCTGGCACCTACACTTTTCGCGTCAAAGGGTCCAACAACGATGGGGTTTGGAATGAGAAGGGTACTTCCATGACGGTCATCATTCAGCCAGCCTGGTGGCAGACGTTCTGGTTCAAAGCCCTGATGGGTCTGCTCGCTGTCGGTTTGCTCTATGGGGCCTACCGCTACCTTATCAATCAGCTTCGACGCGAACAAGCCATCCGCGACCAGATTTCCCGCGATCTGCACGACGACGTGGGCGGCATCCTGTCGGGCATTTCCTTTTACAGCGAAGCAGCTCGCCAAATGCACCAGCAGGAACGTTACCAGGACTCTTACCAACTCTTGCTCAAAATTGCTGACAATGCCCGCCAGACCATCGCCCAAATGAGCGATGTGGTATGGTCGATGCGCTCAGATACCAATAACGCGGGGCAACTGGCTCAGCGGCTGGAGAGTGTAGGGCGGGAGTTGCTCACGGCGCGGGGTATTGAGCTAAGCGTCGAAACTGACCCTGCTTTAGCCCGGCTGGCCCTGCGTCCCGACGTAGTACGAAATCTGTATCTGATTGGCAAGGAGGCTTTACACAACATCGCCAAGCATTCGGGCGCTACGGATGTACGATTGACAATTCGCCAAAACGGCGGCAAAGTGAGCTTGAAGGTGCAGGATAATGGGAAAGGTTTTGACGATGGAGTTAATGGGAGGGGTAATGGCTTGGACAGCATGAAAAAGCGGGCCGAAGCCATTGGAGCTATGTATCAAATCAGCAGTCAGCCCAATGGCGGCACGAGCGTGTATGTCGAATAACGGTGACGCACAGAGAAAAATGTCATTGTTAACAAACCGGCTGACCGGGAAGCATTTTTAAAAAGATACTGGCCACATCTACCCATAGCTGGGCCATCACCAATGCTGTCCACAGTGGCCAAGCATCCTGACCAGAAATGTTCGACTAAACAAAAACAGGCTTTCAAGTTGTTACACTTAAAAGCCTGTTTCTCAATGTCGGGATGACAAGATTCGAACTTGCGACCCCTAGCACCCCATGCTAGTGCGCTACCGGGCTGCGCTACATCCCGAACTTTTGTCGAATGCCCTAAGGCGTTCTTTGGGGTTGCAAATCTATGAATGTTTTGGATTATTGTCTATTTCTGGTCTAAAAAATTTCAAGAACCACAAAACAGACAATAATCCAGGTACCTGGCTAGATCGTTTCGTTTTGCCAATTCGGGTTTACTACCTCTCCTTTACCCTTCCTGAACCACTTGTCGCGTACGCGCTCGTTGACATAATACATGCAAGGCACCATGATGAGGGTCAGAAGGGTAGAGAATGTCAACCCAAAAATGATTGTCCAGGCCAGGATGTTCCAGAATACGGAACTCGGGCCTCCTACGATCAAATGTGGTTCGAGATTCCGGAATAAACCTACGAAGTCGACGGTAATACCCAATGCGAGTGGTACCAGGCCGAGTACGGCAGCCGAGGCGGTCAGTAATACCGGTGTAAGACGGATGGCCCCTCCCTCAATAATGGCCTCACGCATAGGATAACCGCGCCCGCGGAGCTCTTCGATGAACTCGATGAGCAAAATCCCGTTCTTTACCACAATACCGGCCAATGCAATGATACCCACCCCGGACATGATCACCGAGAAGTCTTTCTTGAAAATGACAAAGCCAAGTAATACCCCGATCAACGAAAGGATGATCGTAAAGAAGATGATGAACGGCTTGATCACCGAATTGAATTGAGTGGCCAGAATGAGGTATATCAGCAGGATCGCAGCCCCGAAAGCAGTTCCGAGGAATGCCATGGATTCAGCTTGTTCTTCCTGCTCGCCACCCATTTTGACGATGTAGCCGTTTGGTACTTTCAAATCCTGGATCAGGTTCTGGATCTGGCCCACGATTTCATTGGCATTGTAGCCAGGTAACACGTCCGAGCCGAGCGTTACGATCCGGCGCTGATCCTGCCGGTTGATCTGGCTGAATGTCGTTGAGTAATGGATATTGGCAACTGAGGTGATAGGTACCTGGCGCAACGCACCACCCATGTTCATATCACGATATACTACATTCAGACTCAATAGCTTTTCGATCTGTTCGCGGTCGTCTTTTTTGAGTCGTACCATAATGGGATACTCGTCCTTATCGTCACGGAATTTGGATACCTCTAATCCGAATAACGCCGTGCGCACTGCCAATGCGATTTGCTGCGAACTGATCCCCTCGCGTTGCGCCTTTTCGCGGTCGATATCGATCACGATCTCGGGCTTGTTGGTAACAAGGTCGGACCGTAGCTGGTCTATTCCTTCGATACCGGAGTCCTGCACTTTTTGCAACACCTCTTTTTCGAGTTTTTGCAGCACTTCGAATTCATCACCTGAAATTTCGATCGAAATAGGCTTACCCGTTGGCGGTCCTACCGCTTCACGCTCCACCGAAATTTCGGCACCCGGAATACCCGAAACAGCCTCGCGGATCTTTCTCAGGATCGCTTCGGAGGACCTTCCGCCGCGCTCCGTTCCGTACACGAACGCAACCGTGACTTTCGACTTGTGCGGCGTGGCCGAACGGTCGGGGTTATAGGGATCACCGGCGTTTTTACCAACGTTGGCAATCACCGAATTGACCATGTCCATCGCTTTCTCTTTTTCCAGGACATCAAAAACACGCTTTTCGATGATCTTCGTCACAGAGTCGGTCACGCGCGCATCCGTACCGATCGGAAGCTTGTTATAGACATACACATAATCCGGGTCTCCGCTCGGGAAAAACAGAACTTTCGGCTGGACGATGCCGGTCAGTACGAACGTGAAGATCAGGAGCAGGAAGACAGCCACAATGGCCACAACCGGTCTCCAACCTACCAGGAGCCAATGGATCAGCTTGCGGTAACCGTTTTTCAAAGCGGGTAGCAAACGGTCCTGGAATGGCACCAGGATTCGGGGTGTCAGAATATAATGATTGAAAATCCAGAGGATCAGAATAAATACAAAGAAGTTTCCTACTCCGCGGTCGATGGCGTAGCCGATCAGTGCCGCCACGACCAGAATGATAAGTGGTCTGCGAATGGACTTAAAGCTCGTGTCATGCGCTTCCTTCTCATCGTCATGACGTCCCATGAACGACACTGCAAATACCGGGTTCATCACATAAGCCACAAACAACGACGCGCCCAGCGTGATGATCAGTGTAAGCGGCATAAACTTCATAAATTCCCCCACAATCCCGGTCCAGAACAGCAACGGGAAGAAAGGAGCGATGGTGGTCAGCGTTCCGGAAAGTACGGGAATAAACACCTCACCTGCGGCTGCTTTTACCGCTTGCTGGATCGTCCAGTCCTTATGTTGATTGAAAAGCCGGTGTGTATTTTCAATAACCACAATGGCGTCATCCACTACAAGTCCTATACCCAAAAGGAATGCGAACAGTACGATGGTATTCAGGGTAAATTCGGTTCCTACCATCGGCCCGATGATCGGCATCATTACAAATGCCACCAATGCGGATAACGGCACGGAAAGTCCGACGAAAATTGCGTCCCTGACACCCATAAAGAACATGAGCACCATTACTACGAATATGAATCCGAGCACAACCGTATTGATCAGGTCATGCAGATCCGCACGCGTCTGGATCGACTGATCGGCGGTAATGTTGATGTCCAGGCCCGCCGGGAAACGGTTTTCCTTAAAATCGGCGATCACATTCTCGATCTTGTCGGCCGCATCGACAAGGTTTTCTCCGGAACGTTTGATCACGTTGAGGGTAATAACCGACTTGTTAGCGAGCCTTGCGAAGTCCTGCTGCTCTTCGAAGCTATCCACCACCTCGGCGATGTCGCCAAGACGCACGGTAGCGCCCGTAGCAGTCCTGATCCGTATGTTGGCCATATCGGCGACATTCGTATACTCACCTTTTACACGCAAGGTCCGGCGTACGCCTTCTACATTCAGTTCGCCGCCTGAAACGTTGATGTTTTCACCCTGAACGGCTGTCTGGACATCGAAGAAGGTCAAGCCGGTCGATTTCATGCGATCCAGGTTTACATTGATCTGAATTTCGCGGTTCAACGCACCCAGAATGTCGACGCGGGTGATCTCCGGCAATGCCTCGATACCATCCTGCAAGTCCTCCGCATACTGTTTTAGTTGCTTCAGAGAGTAATTGCCGGCAATGTTCACGTTCATGATCGGGAACTCCGAAAAGTTAACGTCCTGCGCGGTCGGGCCGGAGTCGAGGTTTTGCGGTAAATCGGTTTTTGCCTTATCCACCGCGTCCCTCACCCGCTGTAATGCGACTTCCACCGCAACGTCGGGCGTAAATTCTACCAGGATCACCGAAACGTCCTGCAATGCATTGGATTTGATCTTTTTCACCCCGTTCAGCGATTTGAGCTGCTTCTCGATGGGCTTGTTGATCGTATTCTCGATATCGGCCGGGGCCGTTCCAAAGTAGACGGTATTAATGTAAATCTGCGGGATCTTGATATCCGGAAACTGCTCTTTGGGCAGGTTATTGTATACCATGAACCCCGCCAGTGTAATGATGAACGTAAAGATGTAGATGGTAGTCCGGTTCTCTACGCACCAGTTGGTGAAGCCTAAGGTTTTATATTCGTGAAATTTCATGGGACTAATTTTGAATGACTGAATGAGTGAATGAGTGAATGACTGAATGAATTGTTCAATGATGACAATTCCTGACAACTCTTGACTATTACTGACCTATAACGGTCGTCACTCTTCATACTAGTAACTGATTGGCTGACCGTCGGAAACTTCCTGATAGCCGAGCGTGATCAGTTGATCGCCTGCCGACAACCCTGATAGAATCTCAATTTTGCCATTGTAGCTCAGCCCTGTTTTCACTTCACGGGCCTTGGCTACCTTTTTATTTCCTTCATTTACAGCGACATAAACCACATTGCCTTTTTCAGTGCTTTGTACGTAGTTCTGATCGATCGCCAGCGCGTTCTTGCTGGTGGCGTCGTTAATCTGTACCTGCGCCATCATATTGGGTTTGATATCGCGGTCGGAAGGTAGATTAGCTTCAATGGTGAAGGTCCGTGACAGGGGATCAACCGCCGTGCTTACGAAAGTCACGCGGGCTTTGTATTCCTTTTTCAGGTCCGGGAATTTCACGATCACCTCGTCTCCTCTTTTTACGCTGGCCGCATACGTGTCTGAAACCTTGGCAGCCACTTTCAGATTCGCAAGATTCACAACACGAACCACACCTACACCCGGGGAAGCCATTTCACCCACTTTTACATTCACCACATCCACTACTCCGGCCATCGGGGACACGATGTTGGTCTGGGAAAGTTGCGTATTCAATGTGCTGAGCTTTCTTTCAAGAGATTCCTTGTTGTTTTTGGCCTGCAAATACTGCAGTTCTGTCCCGATCTTCTGGTCCCAGAGGTTCTTTTGCTTTTCATAGAGCGTGTTGGCCAGGCTCATAGAAGTTTTCAGCTCTTCGATGGATTCGGTCAGGATGCTGTTGTCGATCTTGCCGATCACGCTGCCTGCTTTCACCGCATCACCTTCCTTGACGTACATTGCCATAATGACCCCGCCGGTTTTTGGCGTAACGAGCACATTGTTTTTAGCGTCGACCGTGCCCTGAAGCTCTACATAATGCTTGAAAGTTTCAGCACTCAGTGTATCGATCGATACCGGTTTTACTTTGGCTTCCGTAGCCTTTTTTGGGTCGAGTTTACCAATTTCGATTTCGAGGGCCTTGATCTTCTTTTCATTTTCTGCCTGCTGCGTTTTGAGTTGGGCAAGCTCTTCCTTTTTGCCTTCCACACCCTCTTTTTTGGCGGAGCAGGAAGCAAGAATAGTGGCAACGGCGGTTATTATCAGAATATGTCTTTTCATGATAGTGGTAAGTAGCTGTTTCAAATTCTGTTAAGTGTTAATAGTATTATTCGGAATAGAGCTCCCCTTTGGCTTTGCTGAGATCCACTTTCGCGATCATCAGATCGTACAATGCCGTGAAGTAATTGGTCTGCGCCTCTTTCAGGGATGATTCCGCATTGATCACTTCTATGTTGGAGCCTACGCCTTCCTTATACTTGATTTTTGAAACGCGGACAATCTCCTCGGCGAGCGTCAGGTTTCTTTTTTGGGTTTCCAGGGTCGCGAATGCATTTTTGATGTTGATGCTCGCCTGGTTGGTTTCCAGATCGATAGACTGTTTCAGCAATGTCTGATTGTTTTTGACCTTGTCGATCGCGATCTTTTTCTGGTCTATCTGATACTTTTTAGAGAAGCCATCGAATATCGGGACATTGAGAGAAACGGTCAATGCGGAGTTGTTGAACCATTTTGAGCCGAACAGGTCTCCCAGATTGTCGCGGCCGTTGTTATGCCCGTAACCAAGGGAAGCCGACAGGCTGGGTAAATAGCCGGCTTTTATATTTCTCAGATCCAGATAAGCCAGTTTTTCCTGGGTATTCAGTAAGGAGAACTCGATCCTGCTCTCGTATGAAGGCTGCGCATTCGCCAGGCTGCTCTTTAGGGAATCGATACTGACCGCATTGATATCATCCGTGAGTTTGATAGACTCGTTGGCAGGCATGCCCATCTGATAGCGCAGTAAAGCATAACTCAATTCGATCAGATTCTGAACCTTCTGACGCTCGGTTTGCAGGTTGTTGATCTGCACTTCCAATCGGTTTACATCCAGTAACTCCACAAAGCCACTGGCATTCATCGCTTTGGTCTCGCGCATGGATGAGTCGACGCGGGCGATGTTCAAGTCCAATAGTTTAGCACGCTCTTCCGCTACCTGGGCCGAATAGTAGGCTTTGGTAACGCCTTCGGCGACAGTTACTTTGGACTGCGTAATGCCCTTTTGCGCCAGTTCACGATAAGTCGCCGCAGCTTTCAGGCCGATAAAATAAGAGCCGTTGAAAATGAGCTGGTTTAAGGTTGCCGAGGCCGAGCCCGAGTAACGGATACCGAACGGGACCGCAGCAGGAGGCGCGTCTTTGGGAATCGAAGGGTCGAAAATGTTGCCCGGGAGAAACACTTTCTGAATGATGAGATTGTCCGTAACACTGGCGTTCGCGCTTACCTGAGGCAAGCCCGTCGCCCGTATTTCCCCGATGCGGGCCTCCGCTGAAACCGCGTCGAGCTGTGCATTCTTCACATTCAGGTTGTGCCTGATCGCATAATCGACCGCTTCCTTCAGAGAATAGCCGCCGGTTTGTGCGTACAATGGAATAAAACTGATCAGTACCGCCAGCGCCGTGATCGAGCTACGGATTGTTTTAGCATTTTTCATGGGTATTGAGTTCAATTGCTGTTTTATCTTTTATGGTGTTGTAGTATTCAAATCCTTTTTCCGAAAGTACCCCATTTAAAAAATGCTTCAGGAACTGCATTTGGACATGCATCATGCTGTATTTTTTCGCGGGATAGATCGTCGGGTCAAATGCCAGCACGATCTGTTCCACACGCAGGAGCGAAAGCACGTCCACGTCGATATCGGTACGGTATACCCCAAGCTCGATACCCTTCATCAGATTATCGCGGATCCCCTTGATAATGTACTCCTGCTTATAGTTCTGAAAAAGCTCCCATGCATTGGGATAGTACTTTTTCAGGTCATACAATAAGGTCGGATTCATATCGGAAAGCGTCTCCTGCATCTGAACCGTCGCATACATCATTTCTTCGATCGGACTTTGCGCCAGCTCTTCCAGCTTTTCCATTACACATTTCTGTGTCCTGATTTCTTCCTGGATCACCAACGCCAGAATGGCCTCCTTGTCGGAGTAATGCTGATAAATGGTCCTTTTCGAAATTCCCAGGTCACGGGCAATGTCGTCCATCGTAACACTCCGGATCCCGTAGCGCCAGAACAGATGCAATGCCGATTTTATAATTCGCTCTTTCACAGGGCAAATTTTAAATTTTCGAATGACAAAAACTAAGAAAACTCTGTGAATGTTTAAAGTTTTCTACGGCGTAGTAGCCTTTTGACAGCTTCCGGGTGACAAAGAGGGCGATTTATGGTTCTCATGGCTGGTTAGCAGGCCATTGAGGAGCTTTTGGGTAGCTTGTTCGGCTTTGTCGTTTTGAAAGGTTTCATAGAAATGGTCTTTAGCTGTTGAGAAATATATGATTCTTGAATAGGATTATATTGAGAATATCTAAGCTCTATTTCAGTCATGGAGACTGCTCCGTAGGCGCTGAGGTGTCGCGCCGGTTCCCACTTTCCGGCCCAAAACTAGGTGTCTCGATACCGATTGGTCAATTAAATAATTATTAAGCGGGTATTTTTAGGTATGAACTTGGCAAATAGAGAGATAAATTGCTTCCGGATGGGAATGATTTGCCAATGATCCGTGTTTGGAAATGACACATATTCTGACCAATTTTCGGGTCATTTTCGTTCCTATTTTTTAACACCCAATTCACTAATTGCCATAGCGACAAACAAATCAATGAAAAGCTACATTGACCTGATTCAGCAGACGTTCGAGTTTCCGACCATGGAGTTTAATGTCGACAATAATAAATTGCTGTTCAACAATGTACCACTGATGGATATCATCGAGGAACATGGTACACCATTAAAGATTAATTATCTGCCCAAGATCGGAGAACATATCGAAAATGCCAACATGTTCTTCCGGAATGCCTTTAAGAGACACAATTACAAAGGCACCTACACCTATTGCTATTGCACGAAATCGTCGCATTTCAGCTTTGTGCTGGAAGAGGCTTTGAAGCACAATATCCACATTGAAACCTCTTCGGCCTTTGATATCCCCATTATCCGGGAGCTCTACCGCCGCGGTAAGGTGAACAAAAGTACCTATATACTCGCGAACGGCTACAAGCTACCGCGCTATACGCAGTATCTCAGCGAACTGATCAACGAGGGCTTCAATGTAGTGCCCATTCTCGATAACCTGAAGGAAATCGAATTCTATGAGCAGCAGGTAACGGCGGATTCGGTGCATTTCGGAATGCGCATCGCGACGGACGAAGAGCCCAATTTCGCATTCTATACCTCACGTCTGGGTATTCGGTACAATGACGTTCAGCAGCTTTACAAAGAGAAGATCGAGCCGAATCCTCGTTTCAAGCTCAAAATGCTGCACTTTTTCATCAACACCGGTATCAAAGACAGCGCATATTACTGGAGTGAATTGACCCGCTTCATGTTTAAGTACTGCGAAATGAAGAAAATTTGCCCCGACCTCGATTCAATCGATATCGGTGGCGGTCTTCCGATTCAGACTTCCCTGCAGGCCGGCTACGATTACCAGCAGATGATCGATGAGATCATCGAGAACATCCAGTGGATCTGTAACAAGAACAATGTCCCTGTACCTCATATCTTTACCGAGTTCGGAAGCTACACGGTAGGAGAAAGCGGAGCGGTGATTTACGAAATCATCGATAAAAAGCTTCAGAACGACAAGGAGCTTTGGTACATGATTAACGGATCCTTCATCACGCAGTTGCCCGATTCGTGGGGTATGAACCAGAAATACATTATGCTGCCGATCAACAACTGGGATAATCCTTACCAAAAGGTGAACCTCGGTGGGCTGACCTGCGATTCGCAGGATTTCTATAACAGCGAAATGCACAGTGCGGATTTGTATATGCCTATTTTTGAGGACAATGAATCACAATACATTGGTTTCTTCCACACCGGTGCTTACCAGGAATCGCTCGGCGGTTATGGAGGGATTCAGCATTGCCTGATCCCGGCGCCGAAGCACGTACTGGTGGATCGTGACGAGGAAGGCCGCATTACGACGCGTGTGTTCGCGGAGGAGCAAAACAGCGATTCGATGCTGCGTATTCTGGGTTTTAAAGAGGAGCCGTTCGGAGCTCAGGACGTTAAGCCGGGCCAGGAAAAGGCGCAGGTGGAGCCTGAGGAGGAATTGGCTGAAACAAAAATCTGACGCCCTATATAAAGTTCTTTGAATGAGTTCGTTATTAGTCTGGCTAAAACGCTCATTCAAAGAACATATTTTTATATTTTTGTAGTGACAAAATTTATACGAACTGGAAAATGAAAAAGATCTTACTTCTTCTGGCTGTTTGCGGAACATTGGCAGTTGCATCATCTTGCACTAAGCATGCCTGCCCTGCTTACGGCTCTGTGCAGAAAACCCAACCTGCACCGCTAGTAAAAGCTTAATCTACTGCTGCAAAATCAGCCTGGCTGCTTCTAGCAAATTCACAGCGGTATAATCTCCCGTCGAATCTTCTGCATTCGGGATAATATGTACCGTTTTCAGACCTACATTCTTTCCTGCTTCCATATCTCTGTCCCTGTCGCCGATCATCCACGATTGCGCAGGATCGATATCATATTTAGCCATTGCCTTTTCAATCAGCAATGAACCTGGCTTCCGCGACAATGAATTGCCGGAATAAGCCGGGTGATAAGGCGAGAAATACAGATCATCGAGTGCATTATCCGAAACATTCTGCATTGCTTCATGGATCGCGTATACATCGGCGGCCGTGTAAAGTCCTTTGGCAATACCGGCCTGATTGGTAATGACGATCAACAGGTAACCCGCATCTTTCAACAACCGTAATGCCTCGGGCACGCCCTCCGGGATCACGAGTTTTTCGAGCTCGTACAAATAGTCGGGACAATCCTCGTTCAGTACTCCGTCGCGGTCGAGGAATACACATTTATTGTAAGTCATAGGATCAGCGTGAAGAATATTCTTTGACTGATTCGATGAAGCACCGGACTTTGTCCGGATCGGTATCCGGGTAAACGCCGTGGCCGAGATTGGCAATGTATCGCTGTGTGCCAAACTGATCAGTCATTTTCTTAACCTCCGCCCGGATCTGGTCATAGGACGCATATAGCACGCAAGGATCGAGGTTGCCTTGCAGCGTCTTATTGGGGATCAATGCGCGCGATTCAGCGATGTCCATGTTCCAGTCGAGTCCAACGACCGAACAGTTTAGTTCGCCGATCTCCTGTCTTGCGAAAAAAGCGCCTTTGGCAAAAACAGTTACCGGTACTTCGGTAATGGCGTCGCAGATCTGTTTGATATAGGGTAGCGAAAAAATGCGGTACTGCTCGGGAGATAAAACTCCCGCCCAGGAATCGAAGAGTTGCACAATGTCTGCACCGGCAACTACCTGTGCTTTCAGGTAAGCGATTGTGCTGTCTGTGATTTGTTGTAGTAAGGTATGCGAAAATTCAGGATCGGCATATAAATGTTTTTTGGCGACCGAGAATGTCTTGGAGCCTTTACCTTCCGTCATATAGCAGAATATCGTGAAGGGAGCGCCCGCGAAACCGATCAGCGGCACCCTTCCGGCAAGGCCCTCTTTGGTCAGTTTGATTGCGTCAAGCACATATTTCAAATCCGTTTCCGGTTGGGCGACGTGCAGTTTTTTAAGATCTTCCAGGTTATGGACCGTCGACGGGAAAACCGGGCCGCGTTGTTCGATCATCTCGTAGGGCAATCCCATTGCTTCCGGGATCACCAGGATATCCGAAAATATAATGGCGGCGTCCACACCCAGCAAGTCGACAGGTTGCAGGGTCACTTCGGCAGCCATTTCAGGTGTAGTGGCAAGTTTGATAAAGCTTCCGGCCTTCTCGCGAACGGCCCGGTACTCAGCCAGTATCCTTCCGGCCTGGCGCATCATCCATACAGGCGTACGTTCGGTTTTCTCCCCGCGCGCCGCCCGAAGCAATAGGTCATTTTTCAATTTCATGCGGCAAAGGTAGGGAGAAAGTGGTTATCGCGGTCATTGCAGTCGTGCAATTGCCTGCGTGGAACTTCTGCTAATGGAAGGTGACGAGTTTTTCAATCGCTTTTTTGTGCTCTTCCATAATGTACGAAATGATTTCTGCGATATCCCCTGAAAGAATTGGTTCCGTATATCGTCTTACCAAATTTTCCTTTCCCCCATAGGAAACGATATAGACTGTCGGATGTAGCAGAATCTTAATGTGGGTATGATAGGTGAAATCTCCGTAGGATGGATTCTTGAATTGGCTGAAATAGTATCGGAGCTCAATTTGTTTTATTGTGAAAATAGATACGTCTCTTAAAGCGGGTATCAAGTCATCAACTCGTTCAAACAGATCATCATCCGTGAAAATCGAGCATCCTGCATCGTGATAGAACCTATTAAATTTTTTGCTGTTCTCGGCAAAGCTGGTGAATAGGGGTAGGAAAGAGTTTTGAAACAAGACTTCTAGTATCTCATCAGTTTTGGTAACTGCGGGATCGGAATTGTTTATTCTTCTCGATAAAAGTTCAAGCTCTTTATCAAGGTCATCAGGTTCCTCAATGCTTAATCCCCTTGCTCCGCGGATCATCAGTTCGAATGATGACAGGAGGTTTTTAGCAATATATTCGACAAAAGGGTCTATCAGGCCCGCGTCGGCCAGTTGCAACGCAGACAGGTAGTTTCCCTTGTCGGCAGTTTTGATAATGACAGGAGGAAAGTTGAACTTCATTAATATAAAATTCATCAGAATCCGTGCTGTCCTGCCATTTCCATCGTCAAAAGGATGGATTCGTATAAATCTGTAATGGAATTCAGACGCCAGCAGAATCGGGTTGACGTTCGAATCAGACTCGTGTTTACGATACCAACTAACCAGTTCTTCCATCCGGGAAGGTGTTTCCTCGGGAGTCGCAAAACGAAATATTTCCCCTGTCGAGGTCAATACATGATTAGGTAGTTTTTTGTATTGGCCAATTTCAACTCGCTTTGTTGTAGGCAACCCTTCGGCAGTGATGGCTTTGACTTCGTAGGGCTCTTTGAGAAGTAGTGTATGTAATTGTCTGATAAACGCCTCTGTTAATGGGAATGAACCCTTAACAACATCCATCACCCATTCTACTGCTTCGTTATGTCCTGCAATTTCAAGATGGTCCTTCAAAGGCTTACCCTGTGCCGTTATGCCGAAAAGTATTAATGCCTTCGTTTCGCCGTATGTCAGTGAATTCCCTTCCAGGCTGTTGGAATGGTAATTCCAATCCAACCGGAATTTTTGCATGATCCGTTGCTCGTTTTCACGACTTACCGGCCGAAGCGAATCGAGCTCTTGTTTCAGGGCAAGCGCATTTTCGATTGATTCCATATATTTGATTCAAGATTACCAGGACAAAAAAGCACTTATTTAATCAGTAAATCAAATACATGGTGTCATTGCAGGCAGCACCCGGGAGTTCTTTCAAAACCTGAAATTAACCCCAACCAAAAAATTTCGCCCCGCCTGCGGGAAGTAGAAATTCTCCTGGGTCAATGCGCCTCCGGCGAAGTAGCCGTAGGTGTAGCCATTGGATTCGTACTTTTCGTCCAGCACATTGTTGACGAGCAGGTTGAAGGATATTTCATTCGCCCACGAGGGTTTGACCGTCCACGAAAGACGGATGTCGTTGGTCAAATAAGCGTCCAGTTTCCGGGTTTCGGTGGAGGTGTTATCCAGATACTGTTTACCCACATATTTGGTGAGCAATGCAAGTTCGAGGTTCTTTCTGAGCGAATAGCTGAACTGGCTGCCGACGATCACGTTGGGAGAAAAGGAAATGTCGGATTTCCCGTGATTAACGGTATTGTATCCGCCATCGTCATAGTTAACGATGTATTCCGTAAAGTTTTTGATCTTGTTCTGACTGAATGTCGCATTCGCATTCCATTTCAGGAAGCGGTTGAACGCCACTGCCCCTTCCAGCTCGATGCCGGTCCGGTAGCTTTTAGGGACATTTACACGAACAGAGCCGCCCACGTCGTTGATCTGCCCGGTCAGCACGAGCTGATTTTTGTAACTCATTAAATAGTAATTGGCCGAGAATGCCCATTTCCCCTGTTGGGTTCTGAAACCGGCTTCCACATTCTGCAAGCGCTCGCTTTTTGGAAACAGGTTAGCCGTCGATGCTGTAAAATCGTCGCGGTTAGGTTCCCGGTTGCCAATGCTGTAAGACGCATATACGGAACTCTGATCGGCGAGCTGGTACGTAAGTCCTGCTTTCGGATTAAAGAATGAATAGGATTGATCGAATGCGAGTTGCACCAGATCGTTGTCCGTTCCGTGGATAGCGTGATTGACGCGACGGTATTGGAGGTCGGCGAATGCATTCAGTTTATCGGTGAATTGATAATACAACTTTCCGTAAAGGTTGAAATCCTTTTTCTTGCCTGTGCTGAAATAGTATTGATGCTCATTCTCAATATTTCCCGCGTTCCTGGCCCAGATGATCTGACCATAATGGTCTCCGTCATACTGGTTCCAGCCTCCGCCGAAACTGGCCGTCAGTTTTTTGAAACTATTGTAATCGAACGAAAAAGTGCTTCCATAGAAATAGTTGTCCAGCCACCGCCGGCGGATGAAGTCTGTACTGGTGAGTGTGTCTTTTCCGGCAATTACATTGGGTAAATTGTACTTACTGTAATCGTCGCCAGCCCGATATTGCTCATAATAACCTAATCCGCGTACGAGGAATGCATTCAAATTGAATGTCAGTTTATTACTCAGGTTATGGGAAGAAACGATCTGGTAATGATCCTGGCGGTAATTATCGACCTCGTTTTTGTAGGTGTACGAGTTGTAAGTACGGTTATCAGAATTGAGCAGGTTTGCAGCGTCTTTTTCTCCTAAGTAATTTCTGTCAATAAAAGCCAGAATGCCCTCGCGATCACCGCGTAATTTAGCCTCCGGCACCCCGTTCCAGGATTGGTAAGTGCGTTCTTTTCCCGAAAATACATTCACCCGCACAAAGCTTTTCTTACCAAAATAGCCGCCTGAAAGATAATAGGAGTGCAATTCGGAAGAAGCGCGGTCCACAAAACCATCCGACGAAACCCTCGAAAGGCGTGCATCGAATGTAAATTTATCCTTGATCAGACCTGAACCGACTTTCAGCGTATTTTTGAACGTGTTAAATGAACCATAGGAATTATTCAGCTCTGCATAAGCTTCCTGGCGAAATGCATTGGTGTTGATATTCACCGAAGCACCGAATGCGCCCGCCCCGTTGGTGGAAGTTCCTACGCCCCGTTGGATCTGTATACTGCTCACGGAGGAGGCAAAATCCGGCATATTCACCCAGAAAACCCCCTGGCTTTCCGCGTCGTTATAGGGAATGCCGTTGACGGTCACATTGATCCT
Source organism: uncultured Dyadobacter sp. (assembly GCF_946482605.1). The sequence continues at coordinate 223,552 of NZ_CAMLSE010000008.1, forward strand.
CGTCGCGTCCGAGCCTCGTATGCGTATGCCCGTATAGCCCACGCCGCCGCCTGCGTCGCTCGTGCTCACGAGGGAGGGTGAGAAGTTGAGGAGCACGGGCAGGTCCTGTCCCAGATTTTGTTTGTCGATCTGCGCGGCGGTTACATTGGTATAGGCCATACCGGTCTTATCGTTCACGCGGGTGGCGTTGATGATCACTTCATCAGCCTGAAATGTGCTTTTATTCAGTTTGATGTCGATCTTTTCCGAGTTGCCAAGCGATACCTTCGAGGATTGATAGCCGATGTAGGAAATGTCGAGGGCGTCGATATTTCCGGAGATGTTTTTCAAAATAAAATGGCCGTCCTTATCGGTGCTCGTGCCGCGGATCTCGCCGGCTTTGATCGTCGCGCCGGGCAAAGGCTTGCCATCTTCGGCGTCGGTAACACGGCCAGAAACGCTTTTTTGTGCAAAAGAGAGGAGTGATGTGGTGCTGAGCAGCATCGCCAGCAGATAGGTAGTAATTTTTCGCATTGCGATCCATAATTACAACAGGCAGGGGCCACCTATCAGGAAGTTCGATAAAATGTTAACAGAAAACAGCCGTGATTGGTCCTGGCTTTCTCTCCCTACGCCGGCATTACCCGGATCAGGTTAAATGGGTATGATCTCAGCCCGTTCGGTAGGGCACCCCTTGAGATTATGCTGCAAAAATAGTGTTTGTATCGGGATGATTCAAGCAATGCACCAGCTATTGTTCACGGGTACCCCGATTTTAAGAAGGATAATCCTTGGAAAGACAGCAACCATCTTATCGTTTAAAACAGTTCTTCGCGCCTGCGCCCATTTTAGATGCCTTTTACTTAATTTTACATCACTGAAAACGAACTTCTTAATTGATTGAATATCAAAATGACTAGCTATACGGACACGACGAACCTCAACACTTCCCGGTATGCAATGGAACTGGAGTACAGGTACGGGGCGCACAACTACAAGCCCATGCCGGTCGTCCTTGAAAAAGGCCTAGGGGTACATGTGTGGGACGTGGAAGGGAAGCGGTATTTTGACTTTCTGTCGGCTTACAGTGCTGTTAGTCAGGGGCATTGCCACCCGAAGATCATCAATGCGATGATCGAGCAGGCGCATAAGCTGACACTGACTTCCAGGGCGTTTTACAACGACCGCCTCGGAGAGTGTGAGAAGTTTCTTTGCGATTACTTTGGTTATGACAAGGTCCTGATGATGAACTCCGGTGTGGAAGGTGGAGAAACTGCATTGAAACTGACCCGGAAATGGGCCTATAAGGTCAAAGGCATCGCCGCCAATGAGGCTAAGACGGTTTATGCATCCGGTAACTTCTGGGGACGGACGTTAGCTGCTATTTCGGCATCTACGGATCCTTCGTCGACCAACGATTATGGTCCGTTTTTGCCTGGTTATGAGATTGTTCCCTACGACGACCTGAATGCGCTGGAGGATTTGTTCAAAAAAGACAAAAATATCGCCGGCTTTATGGTAGAACCCATTCAGGGAGAGGCTGGCGTGGTGGTTCCGGAGGAAGGATATCTCAGGGGAGTTCGCGCGTTATGCACCCGCTACAACGTTCTGCTGATCGCGGATGAGGTACAGACTGGCATAGGCCGGACGGGCAAGCGGCTGGCTTGCGATTGGGAAGGAATAAAGCCCGATATTCTGGTTTTGGGGAAAGCGCTTTCCGGCGGTACCATGCCGGTGTCCGCTGCTTTGGCGGACGATGAGGTCATGCTGACGATCGCTCCCGGAGAGCACGGATCCACTTACGGAGGTAACCCATTGGCCTGTGCTGTAACGATAGCGGCTTTACAGGTGGTAGAGGATGAAAAACTCGCTGAAAACGCGGAAGCAATGGGCCGGATCTTCCGGGCCAGGATGACCTCGCTGCAAGAGCAATGTTCTCTGATCGAAATCGTTAGAGGGAAGGGACTGCTGAATGCAGTCGTGATCCAGGGCGGTGAGGATAGTGCGGTGGCTTCGGAGCTTTGCTATAACATGATGGACCGCGGATTGTTGTGTAAACCTACACATGGCAACAAGATCCGTTTTGCGCCGCCATTGGTGATCGATGAGGGCCAGATGAATGAAGCATGTGACATAATTGAAGAGGTGTTTTTAGAAATGAATGGAAATTTATGAGACTGAAACTTTTCCTGCCCATCATTTTGCTGGCTGCCTTTGTCCTTTCCTGTAAAGACAAGAATGTCGACCCGGCCGACGACAGCGAAACCAACCACTGGGTCTATGACCAGATGAAGTACTGGTACTACTGGACCGACCACATCACCACCACGCCGGATTACAGCAAATCGCCGGCCGACTTCTTTCAGTCTTTGCTTTATAAATATGACGCCGCCGCCCGTCCCGACGGGGACCGTTTTTCCTGGATGCAGGCAAGCGCCAAGGAGCTAGAGGCATCGCTGGGCGGAGAATCGAAGACGAGCGGGATGGAGTATAAACTGGTCTATTTTCCGGTCAATACCAGCAATGTGATCGGGGTAGTCTTGTTTGTAATTCCGGATTCGCCGGCAGCGAAAGCAGGGTTTGTGCGGGGCGACATTTTCAGCAGCGTGAATGGACAGAAACTCACGGATTCAAATTACAGTAAATTGCTCAATACCCAGGACAAGGCAAATTACACGTTAGCGACGATCAAAGACGGCGTACTTGAAGAAACTGCGACAAAAAGGGATGTAACACCTGTCGTGCTCCAAGAAGATCCTGTGTTTTTTGACTCTTTGTATACGATCGGCGATAGTAAAATCGGGTATGTGGTTTACCATCAGTTTATTCCCGAGCCCTATCAGGCGAATAACAAAGCATACGACAGAAAGCTGGACGCTCTTTTTTCAGAGTTCAAAAACAGTAACGTCAATGCATTGGTACTCGATCTGCGATACAATCCGGGAGGTTATGTCAGTTCGGCGATCAACATGGCCAGCCTGATGACCAAAGCTACCGCGAACGACGTTTTTTACTATAAGGAATACAACAAGCAGGTGACGGAAACAAACATGAAAAAATACGGCGAAGCCTATTTTTATGACAAGTTTGCAGCCAAGAGCCAGAACATCGGTCCAGGTCTGAAACAACTGGTAGTACTGGTTTCATCGCGCACGGCATCGGCCAGCGAGCTGGTGATCAATGGACTGAAACCATTTATGGCCGTTACCATTGTGGGAGGAAGGACGGTAGGCAAGAACGTCGGGTCGGTGACCCTAAGCGATGAGAAGAAGGGCATTAGGGTAGGCTTGCAGCCGATCGTCTCCAAATCTTATAACAAAGACCATAAATCGGATTATCAAACCGGTTTCGAGCCCGATGTGAAGGTCAACGAGGGGAATATTCTTTATCCTTACGGAGATCCGAGGGATCCATTGCTGGGTGAAGCACTGTTTCAGATCACAGGTACGCGTGTCGCGCGCGAAGGGCGTAACGCACGTGTGTTACAGGAGGAAGCAAGTAACGAGTTTTCTTCCACGATCAGCAGGAAGGCAGGAGGCAGCAATATGTTCTTCGATAGATAACGATTCCTGTAACGCTTTAAGGATGGTGAGAGAACACCAATGAACTGTTCTCTCACCATTTTTTATTGCTATTTTTACAAAAACGCAATGGCAGATTTCTAACTAATTGACATTCTATGAAGCTGGTAAATGATATGACTGTCTGGTTTTTGAAGCGTCGCTTCGAACGGATCGAACAGTTTATGAAATACCCCATCGAAACCCAGCAGCGCATATTCTCGGAGTTGATAGAAACGGCCCGTTATACAGAGTGGGGTAGCCGATATAATTACGGACAAATCAAGTCTGTGAAAGAGTTCCAGGAGCAGGTGCCCGTATCTGCCTACGAAGACCTGTATCCGTATATAGAGCGGGTCTTGAAAGGAGAGCCTAATGTACTGTGGCCTTCACAGATCGAATGGTTTTCCAAATCTTCCGGCACGACCAATGCCCGGAGCAAATTTTTACCCGTATCGCCTGAAGCATTGGAAGAATGCCACTATGAAGGCGGGAAGGACATGATGACCCTCCTGATCAACAACCGGCCCGATACCCGCGTTTTTGATGGGAAAGGCTTATCGATCGGCGGTACCTTACACGCCAATCCATTCGATGATTATACCCAGATCGGCGATGTATCGGCGGTAATCATGCAGAATCTGCCTTCCTGGGCGGAATTTATGCGGACACCGCCATTGGAAGTCGCGTTGATGGATCATTGGGAGAGCAAGCTGGACAAGATGGCTTCGATCTGTTCACAGGAAAACGTGACCAGTATCCTCGGCGTCCCTACCTGGACGATCGTTTTGCTTGATCAGATCCTGGAACGGACAGGCAAGAAGAATATGCTCGAAGTATGGCCCGATTTCGAGGTTTTTGTTCACGGAGCAGTGTCCTTTGAGCCGTACCGGGATCTGTTTATGACAAAATATTTTCCGTCGGACCAGGTTCTGTACCTCGAAACGTACAGTGCGTCAGAAGGTTTTTTTGCTATTCAGGACGACATTAGCAGGGTTGGAGAGATGTTGCTGATGCTTGATTATGGTATATTTTATGAATTTGTTCCCATTGAAGAACTCGGGCAGCCCCATCCACGGGCATTGTTGCTGGATGAAGTTGAAGTAGGGAAAAACTACGCAATGGTGATTTCGACCAATGCCGGATTGTGGCGTTATCTGATCGGGGATACGGTCAAATTTACGTCTGTTTATCCATTCAGGGTGAAGGTCAGCGGACGCACGAAGCATTTTATCAATGCGTTCGGAGAAGAGGTGATCGTAGAGAATGCTGATCATGCCGTGAAGGTCGCTGCCCAGAGAACCGACTCGCTGGTCGCTAATTACACGGCAGGCCCGGTTTATATGGGCGATGGCGCCCGCGGCTGCCATGAATGGATCATCGAATTTACCCGCGAACCGGAGAGCCGGGAGGACTTTATCAACGCGCTCGACGAGGCATTGCGGGAAGTTAACTCGGATTACGATGCCAAACGCTACAAAGATATGGCACTCACACGGCCATCGATCCATTTCGCGCCGGCAGGGACTTTTTATGCCTGGATGGGCAAAAAGCACAAGCTCGGCGGACAAAATAAAGTACCGCGTTTGAGCAATACCCGCGAGTACCTCGACGACCTGCTCGCAAATTTATGATACATCGGCAGTTGATTACCGGCTGCCCGAATTGCTATTTATTCACCAACAAAAACCACTTCAAGGCGACGGCCGACGGCCGGTAGCCGATTGCCCGATGATCCCCAAGCGCTTAAAAATCAAAGGCCTTTATTCTTACCAGACCGAGCAGGAAATCAATTTCGACCCATTGACGGACGCATCGCTGTTCGGCATTTTCGGAGCCGTCGGAAGTGGTAAGTCCTCTATTCTGGAAGCCATTACATTCGCATTGTATGGTGACACGGAGCGCCTCAACAAGTCGGGGGACGATCGGACGTACAATATGATGAACCTCCGGTCCGACGACCTCCTCATCGATTTCGAATGCGTCGCGGGGAAAAAGGGGGATCATTACCGGTTTACCGTCAGGGGGAAGCGCAACAGCAAGAATTTCAAGGATGTAAAGACATTTGAAAGAAAGGCTTATATCCGGAATGGAGAAGAATGGGTGCCGCTTTCCGAAAATGAATCGACGGAAAGCATTATAGGGCTGAGCTACGACAACTTCCGTCGCACAATCATCATCCCGCAAGGGCGTTTCCAGGAATTTATAGAATTGCGGGACGCCGACCGGACGCGGATGATGAAGGAGCTCTTTCAGCTCGAAAAATACGACCTGAGCCGTAATGTAGGTTCGCTGAGTAAGCAGAATGACCTATCGATGTCCAATGTGGACGGACAATTGCTGGGCCTGGGTGAGGTAACACAGGAAATGCGGGAAGAAAGTGAGCGAAAGCAGGAACAACTTCGTCAGCAGATCCAGCAAACCGACGCCGCATTACTGGTCCAAACCGAGCTTGAAGCCGGCTTTCAGAAGTTAAAACTGGCTGGCGAAAAAATTCAGACACTCCGCAGCCGGCTGGAAGCGCTGGAATCGCAACGTGCAGGTATGCAGGAGCGCGAAGCCGCCCTGAAAACTTTTGAGACCTGCTCCCTGCATTTCAAATCCCTGTTCGATCAGAAGAATAACTTGCTGACGGCCATAGCGCGTGACGAACGCCTGTCCATCGAACACCAGGGCAGACTGGCCACATTAGCTGGTTTACTGGAAACCAAGCAGGAAGCATTGTTTCAGCTCAAATCGCGCTATGAGAAACGGGAGGAATTGCTCGCAACCGCCGATGAGCTGGAAAAAGTGATCCGGATCATTGAGTATTCCCAGGCCGCATTGAAAAGAAGGGAGGCATTGCAACGCGGCGAAGAGCAGTTGAAAGAACGGGAAAAAGCCATTGAGCTTCAAAGGCAGCAGAAGCAAGAATTGGAAGTAATCACCGAACAGCGAAAGGCCGGCTTGGGAGACATCCTGGAAATGGGGTTGGTAAAGTCCTGGTTCAGTACGGGCGATGGTCTGACGGAAAGCAGGCAGGCTATCAAAACCGAAGCGGAGTCGCTGGCGCAGGAGATCAAGACGCTGAATGAAGGGCTCGCAGCCCGGCTGAGCGGCATTACCAATGATTTTTCCATTGTATTTGATGCGGAAACTTCGCTGGAAGTTTTTCAGAAAGGCGTAACGGCTTACCTGGAAACGGGGGAGGCAAAACGCAGGGAATTGAACCAGGCATTACTGAAAATCAATACAAAAGTGGCATTGCACCAGTATGCGGGCGATCTAGAAGACGGAGAACCGTGCCCGTTATGCGGTTCCGCTCATCACCCGGCAATGCTCAAAGCAGATGGGACGTTGGCGCAGGAGATCGCTGAGGTCGAAAAGCAAATGGCAATGCTCGATGAGAAAGAGCGGCTGCTGCGGAAACAGCAGTCGCCTATTGAACGGACATTTACGCAGATCGAAAACCTTGAAAGGCAGAAAGAGTCGATCAGGCAGCGTTACGCAGAGGCGCAGGCCAAATTGAAAGTGCATGAAGCTGCATTTGTCTGGCCCGCATTCAGTAAAACCGATCGTGAAGGTTTCGACAAACGGTTTGCGGAAAGTAGCCGGGTGCAGGCGGAAATCAGGGAAGGCGAGGTTGCGTTAAAGGCTCTGTCGGAGCAGACGGAAGCCGCATTGACGGAGAAAACCGAACGGATCGAGAAGCCGCTGCAGGTGATGAAGGACGAAATACTGAAATTTGAAAACACCGTTCTGACGCTTTCAGAGCAGTTGTCGAAAGTCAATCCGGATGATTTTACCACTTCGGAAAAAGCGGAGATCTCGGAAAGGATAGTCGCATTGAAGGCGGAATATCAACAGCTTTCGACAAACTATGCAGAGGGCGAAAAGCAGGTGGATATGCTCGAAAAGGAGCGCAATACACTGTCGGGCAGCCAGGCCACGCTGTTGGCTGCATTGGAAAACAGCCGTAAGGACCTGTCCTCAGTACAGCTGACTATCGATGATCAGCGGATCACCTATGCTTTTGATTCGGAGGCGAGCATAGCGGAAATCCTGCGAAACCCGATCCGAATTGAAACCGAACGGCAGGCTATCGATGCATTCAGGCTGGCATTGGAAACAACGGCGGCTGAGCTGAAAAACCTGTTGGCAGAACACACGGGAGCGCAGTACGATGCTGAAAAGCACAACGAGGCGATCAGGCTCAAAACCGGACTTGTGGACAGCCTTAATGCACTGCGACAAGAAGAGGGTAATATCGGCGGAAGACTCAAGCAGCTGTCGGAGGACCTGGCGAAAAAGGCTTTGCTTTTAAAAGAAAAGGGACGGCTGCAACTCAGAAAGGAGCACCTCGACGACCTGGCCAGGCTTTTCAGGTCCAGTGGTTTTGTGGATTACGCATCGAGCATTTATCTGCAAAACCTGATACAGGCGGCCAACCATCGTTTTCACCGGATGACGCACCAGCAGCTGCACCTGGAACTGGGTGAAGGAAACAGCTTCTGGGTACGCGATCTGCTGAATGGCGGACATTTGCGATTGCTTAAGACCCTGTCGGGCGGACAGAAATTTCAGGCGGCACTGTCCCTTGCGCTCGCCCTGGCAGATCATATTCATATTCGGAATGAATCACAGCATAACTTCTTTTTCCTGGATGAAGGCTTTGGTTCGCTCGATAAAAATGCATTGCAGACCGTCTTTGAAACACTAAAATCGCTCCGGAAGGAAAACCGGATCGTGGGTATCATCAGTCACGTGGAAGATCTTCAGCAGGAGATTCAGACCTACCTGAGGATCGTTGAAAGTGAAGAAGGAAGCAGGGTCGAACCGAGTTGGAAGTGAGTATCACACATTAACCTGTATATTTGGGTCTATTTGCCCAAACCGTCCTATGTTGCTGGAAAACTTTTACGGGTCGTTTCTACTTTGGATTGAAGCGCAGTTGTCAGGTAAGAACTGGCTATGGAAACTGACTTTTTTTGCTGTTGCTCTTTCACTTTTCCTTGCATTTCCGCCTTATTCGCTGCTGGCCGATCACCTGAAAAACAATGGCGTGAGCCTGGATGCATGGGTTTTTATAAAAAATCAGGCTGAGGATCTGTTACATCCCAGGGACATGGACTACGACGTCCGGCGCGAAAACATGATCTTTCGATGGACATTGCCGCTGCTGTCCTTCCTCACCGGGCACAATGTTCTTTTGATCCTGATCATTCAGGCGGTGTTGGGCGTGTTGTTCCTCTACAAAATCGGCGCCTATATTTTCTCCATCTCGGGCGACAAAGTGACCACGGCCCTGTTTGTGACGGGTATTGCCAATATTTTTGTCAGTGTATGGGCATTTGCGGACGTTCATGGTTATGGGGATGAATTTGCCTTTTTCTTTCTGCTACTGGCGCTGTTCAGTAAAAATCCCCTGGTCATTTTCCTGTCGTTGCAGATTGCATTCTTCACGGATGAGCGCGCGGTCGTGGCAGGGGGGTATCTGCTGTTGTGGTGGATGGGGACCAAGGCCTATGAGCGAAACGATTTTAGTCTTCCGGCTTTATTGAGAACGTTGTTTACCAACGAAAGTCTGGTAGTATGGATAGCCTGGGCGATTTATTTTGGGATACGGGAGTATGTGCAGGTCACTTATTTCCCGCATCACAGCTACTCGACGATCGGAACACCGGTGTTGTTCGCAAATGCGCATCGCAATGGGCTCGGCAGTAGTCTCTGGAGTGCGCTGGAAGGTACCTGGCTGATCCTGATCGCCGCTGCGCTGGTGCTTTCTATGACCAGAAAATATTGGTTAATGCTGGCATTAACGGTCGGTTTCGTGGTTCTCGTAGCAACCGGTGTGTATGTTCATGACATTGACCGGGCGCTTTCCTATGGATTTCCTTTCATTCTGCTGGCTGCATTCATTCTCTTCCAAACAGCCTCGTTGAGCTCGATACGGCTGATTTTCTTTTTCACGATGATCATCTGCGTAAGCCATCCGCAAGTATTCTACATGGGATATAATAAGATCCTCTGGCTGGAACCGCTCCCTCTAAAGGTATTGATGCTGGTGGATCACCGGCTGGGTTGGGGTATGTTCCATTAAGGGTATGTAGCTATAATTTTTCGTCTCCTCCCAACCAAACAAGTATTACATTGGTCACTACCCCGGGTGTTCGACCACGCCGGACAACCGCGCCGGGATATTTGTTAAATGATTATTAAGGTATTCCGTCCATTCAACAGTTTTTTTATCTGTTAGGTATTTTTGTATTTTCAAGAAAAAATACCTGACTTTTACTAAACGGTTACTTTTGAGGAAAGCCTCCGGTAGATTAGAAGTTTGCTTTTATCCCTAACAATTAGAATTTAATATGCCGCTGCTAGTAGAGCTGAATACATTCAATACCGGTGCAGGTAACCTCACAGTCTTCGAAAAGATCATTCCCGGGACGATTAAACGTGTTTTTTACATTTATGGGGCAGGTGAGACACAAAGAGGAGGTCACAGGCATCACAAAGCCTGGAATGCCCTCGTCTGCATCCACGGCAGCTGCCGTATATACTCCAACGATGGTGAAAAGGAAGAGTATTTCGTGCTCGATAACCCCGTTTCCTGTCTTATCCTCGAACCCAAAGACTGGCACATTATGGACTCATTCTCGGAAGACGCTATTTTGCTGGTGCTTTCGAACGAATATTATGATAAGGCCGATTATATCGACGAGCCTTACCAGATGAACCAGACTGTATCTCAATGATTCCTTTTCTGGATTTAAATCAGGTTAATGCCCCCTATATTCATGCGATCGAAGATGCGGCCATCCGGGTGGTGAAGTCGGGCTGGTACATCCTTGGAAACGAACTGAAGTCTTTCGAAAAATTATTCGGAGACTACTGTGAGGCGGCACATTGTGTAGGGACTGCGAATGGCCTGGATGCCATTATGCTCATTCTGATGGCATTTGACCTGCCCGAAGGCAGCGAAGTGATCGTCCCGGCCAATACTTACATCGCCTCGGTGCTGCCGGTCAGCTACCTGCACCTGACCCCTGTTTTCGTGGAGCCGGACCCTCGTACAATGCTCATCGACCCTTCACGTATTGAAGCGTGCATTACGACCCGGACCAGGGCGATTGTTACGGTAGACCTTTATGGGCGAAGCTGCGAGATGGATCCGATCCTCGAAATTGCCCGGAGATATGATCTCAAAGTGGTGACGGACGCAGCGCAGGCGCATGGCGCAACTTACCGTGAACGGAAAGTCGGCGGTATTGCGGATGCAACTGCATTCAGTTTTTATCCTACCAAAAACCTCGGAGCGTTGGGCGACGCAGGAGCCATTACCACCAACGACAGTGTACTGGCGGAAAAGATAAGGTGCTTGCGGAACTACGGCTCCGTGATCCGCTACCAAAATGAATACAAGGGCGTTAATAGCCGGCTCGATGAAATGCAGGCTGCCATTCTGAATGTCAAGCTACCGTATCTGGATGGAGAAAACCAAAGGCGCAGAGCAATTGCCGGGCGCTATTTAAATGAATTGAAAAGCGGTGAGCTGGTCCTGCCTCCCGGCGATCAGATCCGGGAGGATGCATGGCACCTCTTCGTGGTTCGTCACCCGCGACGGGCCGAACTGATTGCTTTCCTGGAAAAGAACGGTGTGCAAACGAACGTACATTATCCTCAACCGATTCATAAACAACTGGCATACAAAGAATTTAAAGATTTACATTTGCCATTGACAGAACAGATCCATGACCAGGTGGTCAGCATTCCGCTCAATCCGGTCCTGACTGACGATGAGGTCACATACATTATCGAGACAGTTAATCAATTCGGCTTCCAATGAAATTATCGGTGATCATTCCTGTTTACAACAGCGAAAAAACCATCAGGCCGCTGGTTGAGAAGTTACAGGCAACATTATCGGCGATTTCTTTCGAGGTGGTCATGGTCAATGATGGGAGCAGGGATCGTTCCGAAATGGTATGCAGGGAATTGTGTGAATCCTATTCCAACGTTCGTTTTATTTCGCTGCGCAGGAACTATGGGGAGTTCAATGCGGTGATGTGCGGCCTGAACTGGGCGTATGGCAATTATTGCGTGATGATCGACGACGACTTCCAGAACCCGCCGGAGGAGATATTGAAGCTGGTCGAAATGGCAGAATCGGGCGAGTATGACGTAGTTTATACGTATTATGCGAGAAAACAGCATTCGCTGGGCAGAAACCTGGGCAGCCGGCTTGTGAACTGGCTGACGAGTTATCTGCTCAACAAACCCAAGGACCTGTATCTTTCGAGTTTCAAACTGATCCGGCAGGAGGTTGTCCAGGAAATCATCAAATACCACGGTCCTTATCCTTATATCGATGGCCTGATATTCCGGATCACCCGCAATATCGGAACGGTGCAGGTGGCGCACCAGAAAAGAGAGGAAGGAGCGTCGAACTATACATTCAATAAGCTGGTTTCGCTGTTTCTCAATATTCTCTTCTGTTACTCCTCCCTCCCGATCCGTTTGTTTGTGCCGATCGGAGTGGGATTGTTCTCGCTCGGGTTTTTACTTTTATTATTTCTCACGATCCAATGGGTCATAGGGCCGGACCCGAAGGGCTGGCAGGTGGTGACGGCCACCATTATCTTCATCGGAGGCATTCAATGCATGCTGCTCAGTGTGCTTGGGGAATATATTGGTAAAAGCTTCATGGCTCAAAGCGGTCAGCCGCAGTATGTGATCAAATACAACAGTGCTGAGAATGTATGATCGATAACCGCCTTGAGTACCAGCGCATGTATGAAACCGAGCGGAAGCTCTGGTGGTACGAGATATTGCATGGAAAAGTCCTGAGCCAGATCCGCAGGCATTTCAGGGCTCTTGACCCTGATCTTAAAATCCTGGACGCCGCTTGTGGGACCGGCGGGTTGCTGTCCTTCCTGAAAGAAAAAGGCTATGGGCAGCTATCCGGTTTTGACTATTCCCGCCATGCCATTGATTTCTCCAATGAGAGAGGCCTGAATGTGAGTTTTGGCGACCTGCGTCATGTCGATGTTTTTCAACCCGGCGAGACCTTTGATATCATTACCTGTAACGACGCCCTTTACTTCCTGAGCGATGAAGAAATTGTCGGGGCGTTGACCGCATTCAAAAACCGGTTGAATCGTAATGGATTGATTATCATTAATATTCACGCGTTTGAAGCTTTTTCGGGAACGCACGACCTGGCGGTAGGTAGTTCGAGGCGGTTCAGGCTGGAACAATTCGAGGGTTTTTGTAAGGCTGCCGGCCTTCGTATCGGTTATAGCACCTATTGGCCTTTTGCGCTCTCACTGCCGATACTATTGGTGAGGCAATGGCAGAATTACCGGATCCGCAAACAGAAAGTGAATGTGGACGAGCTGGATTCAGACGTAGCATATCCGGGCGACACGGTGAATGGAGTTTTGAAAACCATTACAAAAATTGAATCTGCGCTGCTTAAAAAAGCACCTTTCGGGAGTTCACTTTTTATGACGATCCAACCGGCCTGATTGCCGCGGTCCGGCTACTTCCCGGAGAAACCCGATGAATTGACGGCTTCAAAAAGTGTTTTAGTTTTCCCAATACCCGCCTCACCATTGATCGAAAAATACCAGAACACTTCCAGGTCGCCCCGGTGCATGGCCTGGTTCATATCTCCGCTTTGCGATTTGTGCGCCGCTTTTACCCAATCGGCTACGATCATGTAGCTGTGTTTTTTATCCTCACCAAAACCATAAGACCTGTCTAGTTCGAAAACCGGAGCATTTTTAAGAATGTTGGTCTCCGGATAGCCGGCCAGGCCGGAAAATTGAAACTGATACCCTTTATTTTGTGACTGAGCGCCCAGTACCAATGGTCTTTTCGCCCCTTTAAAGCGTTGCGCAGCCCTGATGGCGCTGATCGAAGCTGTTTTATGATGCGCATGCTGGCCCTCGTGCGGGACCAGGCAAAAGATAAAGTCATAGTTGCCATTGATCAGAATCTGGTCCAGCTTCTTATTGACATAGGATATATCCCAGTTTTGCCCCTGCAAATAAGGCTTTTCATCGCGGTTATAGTAGTCGTCGAGCTGGTCGAGGAAGAAGAAGTTGCCGATCCCCAGCACGTCCCCGGAGGCCATGAGCTCTTTTTTTCGGATCAGGGGCAGGTGTTTCCGGCCGGTCGCGGAATCCACCAGATTCATTCCATAATAGTTGGACGCGACCAATCCATTGTAACCACCCGAAGCATCGGTGATCAGCGCGAGGTCCGCAGAACCCTTCAGTTCATGGGTAATTTTGAAAACGGTTACCGGAAACATGGTTTCATCATCGGGATGCGCCGTAACGATCAGTACACGGGGGCCTTGTGCCTGTGCGAGTGAGGAAAGCAGCAGCAGGAGGAAAAGATAAATGTTTTTCATGCGATGATTTTTTTCGGTGTTGTGTTATAAAAATATGGATTCCCCGGATCAATGCAAGAGGGAAACCACTCCCGTTACTTCATTATCAATTCAATATCAGGTATGGATTTACAGCTTACAGGAAAGACAGCGTTTATCAGCGGCTCTACACAGGGCATAGGTTTTGCCATCGCACAGAGCCTGCTTAAGGAAGGGGCGAATGTGATTATCAATGGACGGTCGGAAGCAAAGGTGGCCGAGGCTGTTCAAAAATTAAGTGCACTATCGTCCACGGCAGCGGTCTCCGGTTTTGCTGCGGACTTTTCGAAGGTGGATGAGGTGAATGCATTGATCGCCCGCTTGCCGGATATCGACATACTGGTTAACAATGCAGGGATTTTCGAGCCGAAGGCGTTTACCGACATTTCGGACGAGGAGTGGTTCCGCTTTTTTGAAGTGAACGTATTGAGCGGCGTCCGTTTGGCCAGGCATTTCTTCCCTAAAATGATCGGAAAGGATTGGGGAAGGATCATTTTCATATCCAGTGAATCCGGGGTTAACATTCCGGAAGAAATGATCCACTATGGAACCACAAAAACCGCACAGCTGGCTGTGAGCAGGGGATTGGCAGAACTCACAAAAGGCACCAATGTGACCGTCAATACCGTCATGCCGGGCCCGACCAAATCGGAAGGTGTGGCTGATTTTGTAAAACAGCTCGGTGAATCCAATAATATGTCGGCAGAACAGGCTGAAAAGGATTTTTTCAAAAATGCCCGTCCGACATCGTTGCTGCAACGCTTCGCTTCCGTGGAGGAAATCGCTAATCTGGTGACTTACGTTGCAAGTCCTTTGTCGTCAGGTACCAACGGCTCCGCGCTGAAAGTCGATGGCGGCGTAGCGAAATTCATCATCTAGCGCCGACCATTCATGCTTATCAGGCTTGATATAAAAATACAATGCGATTTTGGAACAATCATTCTAAAATAATTGTCTGATAATCATGGCACGTAACAAAGCATTTGAGCCGGAAGAGCGGCTGGAAAAGGCGAAATCCCTTTTCTGGCAAAAAGGATACAACGCGACTTCCATGCAGGACCTGGTCGACACGATGGGACTGAATCGGGGAAGCATTTATGACACATACGGAGACAAGCACAGTTTGTTCCTGCAATGCCTCCGGAGCTACACGGAGAGTACTTTTGACGACTATCAGCGAACGGTGACGGAGACAAAGTCGCCTATGAAAGCCGTTGAGAAGATCATCAAAAGAGCTGCTATGCGTACGGTTGCAGAAGGGATGGCCTGCATGGGTGTCAAATCAACTTTCGAGCTGGCCTCGGTGGATGAGGAAGTGCATGCGATACTCCGGGAGAACACGACCAACATGATTTCGGTATTGAAGGAACTGCTGAAAAAGGCGCAGAAAGCAGGTGAGATCAATGCAAAGCGTGATCCGGAAGTGCTGGCCAGCTTTATCGTTTCTAATTTTACCGGTTTCTGGCAATTCTATCTGGTGTACGGCGATGGGGAACTGGTTCAGCAGCAAGCGGAGTTTTTAATCAAATCAATAAAAAAATAAGAGTTTCTGTCCAATTACGGAATTGCCATTCCATAATAGATAAATTTCAAGGACATGTCGGGTTTCGTAACAGCAATAGCAAATAAATCAGGTATAGTAAAAATCTACAAGCAAGGAACGCCTTCGGTGTTGGGTTATGAAAGAGAGTCACTCATCGAGCCGGGGCCGGGCCAGGTCAGGATACGGCAGAAAGCCATCGGGCTCAACTTTGTGGACACTTATTACCGCGACGGTAAATTTCCCGTCAAATCATTTCCTTATGTACCTGGTGTGGAAGCGGCGGGTGTCATTGAGGCCGTTGGGCCCTGGGTAACGGGTTTTCGGGTCGGTGACCATGTGGGGTATCATTTTATACCGGGCGCCTATGCAGAAAGCCGGGTGGTATCGACACAGCAGCTGATCCATATCCCCGATGGTGTGACGTCGGAGGAAGCTGCGGCGATTATGGTCAAGGGTTTCACGGCGCGGATGCTGGTGAAATCGATTCATACGGTTTCGCCCGGTGATGTAGTGCTGGTACATGCGGCTGCGGGAGGTGTGGGCACGCTTGTGACGAAATGGGCGAAAGCCCTGGGTGCGACCGTAATCGGCACAACCGGTTCGGAAGAGAAAAAAGAAATAGTACTCGCTAATGGAGCGGATTACGTGTTTCTGGCCAAATGCATGGGTTTTGAACGATCGGTGAAAGAAATTACGGCAGGTCACGGTGTGGATGTGGTTTACGACAGCGTAGGCAGGGACACATTTGAGCAATCCGTCGACTTGATCCGGAAAGGTGGTAAAATCGTGCTGTATGGATCTTCATCCGGCCAGCCTGAGCATATAGACCACATGTTATTGAGGGAAAAATCCATTACAATGGCGACCCCCACGCTCAGCGCCTACATTCCCGACCACGGTACACTGGAAGAATATGCGGAAGATACTTTCGCGGCATTACAGGCAGGTATTTTCGGCGAACTGTCGATTACCCGATATCCATTATCGGAAGCACGTCAGGCACAATCGGATTTAGAGGCGAGAAAAACCACCGGTTCCGTAATTTTGATCCCGTAATAGTTTCGAGTTCAATTTTACGATATGTCCAAGGTTCTAATTCAGTTCGCCCATCCTACGCTCAGCAAATCCAATGTTCAAAAAACGCTGGAGAGCTACGCGCGGAAAGTGGAAGGCGTCACTTTTAACGATTTGTACGAGCATTACCCGGATCTGTTTATCGATGTGAAAAGGGAGCAGCAGTTATTGGCCCGGCATGACATCGTTGTTTTTCAGCATCCGTTCTACTGGTACAGCAGCCCGCCGATCCTGAAACAATGGCAAGATCTGGTTTTGGAATACAACTGGGCTTATGGTCCGGAAGGATACGCATTGGCGGGCAAGAAGATGTTTAATGCGGTGTCTTGCGGCGGCGGAAAGAATGCTTATTCCGAATCGGGTTACAACCGGTTTTCTGTTCCCCAGTACCTGCTTCCTTTTAACCAGACGGCCTATTTATGCAGAATGGAATATTTACCACCGTTCGTGGTACATGAAACCTATGCAATGCAGGACGACGCGCTCAAAATTTATGGCGAACAGTATGCCGGGCTCCTGAATGCATTGGTACAGGACCGCATCGATCCCGTGGCCATCAACGGGGTAGGATATCTCAACGAACTTTTTCCACATTAATCCGATACTGGTAATGCAGCAGACTATATTTTTTCAGGCGATGATCTACCTGGCCGCCGCGGTGGTCATGGTGCCCATCGCCAAGCGGCTGGGACTGGGTTCGGTATTGGGTTACCTGGTAGCCGGGATTGCCATTGGACCCGCCGCATTGGGTTTTATTGGAATGGAGGGCCAGGATATCATGCATTTCGCGGAGTTCGGGGTGGTCATGATGCTTTTTGTGATTGGTCTTGAACTGGAACCTTCGCGTTTGTGGCGCATGAGAAAGAGCATAGCCGGCCTCGGCGGGTTGCAGGTAGGCGTGACGACTGTGCTGGTGGCGGGTCTGGCGATGTTGTTTCAGGTAGGCTGGAAAGAGGCATTGGCACTGGGCATGATTGCGGCCATGTCTTCCACGGCGATCGTCATGCAGACATTGAATGAAAAGGGATGGCTGAAAACGGTTGCCGGGCAAAGCTCATTTGCGGTTCTGCTTTTCCAGGATCTGGCGATCATCCCTATGCTTGCATTGTTCCCGCTTCTGGCGGATCATGCTGGCGCGCAGGATGGGCACGGCAGCGGATCGCTCGTGAGCGCGCTGCCGGCTTGGCAGCAGACCATCATTGTACTTTTGTCCGTTTCGGGGATCGTGCTGACGGGCAAGTATTTGTTGAGACCGATTTTTCACATGATGGCGCGCACGGGGTTGCGGGAGATGTTCACGGCAACCGCCTTGCTATTGGTGGTGGGAATCGCCGTATTGATGACATCCGTGGGCCTTAGCCCTGCATTAGGCGCTTTTGTTGCCGGGGTGGTGCTGGCCAACAGTGAATACCGTCACGAACTGGAAAGCTCCATTGATCCGTTCAAAGGCTTACTCCTCGGGCTGTTTTTTATTTCCGTCGGCTCTTCTATCGACTTTGGATTGATTGTTTCCAAGCCCTTGGTGATCATAGGCCTGGTAGCGGGGCTGATGATCCTGAAAATGATTATCCTCTTTGTGCTGGGAAAGGTTTTTGAGGTCCGCAATGCGCAGAACTTCATTTTCAGCATTGGGTTAAGCCAGATAGGAGAATTTGCCTTCGTCCTTTTAAGCTTTTCTGTACAGCAAGGAGTTTTGAGCAAAGACATCACCGACACGATGATGGCCGTAGTCGCTATCAGCATGGCGATGACGCCCCTTGCAATGGTGGTCAACGAGAAATGGATCCTTACCCGTTTCTGTCTGGTGAGTGCGGGGTTGCAGGTGCAACGCCCCAGTGATGTGGAAGAGCAGGATAATCCGGTGATCATAGCCGGTTATGGACATTTTGGTAATACAATTGGGCGTTTCCTCCGGGCCAACAACGTGGAAGCGACCGTTCTGGATAACGATAGTGACAATGTGGATTTCCTCCGGAGAATGGGCCAAAAGGTATATTATGGCGATGCGACCCGGTACGAGCTGCTGGATATCGCAGGGGCCGGACGGGCACAAATGATCATCATAGCGATCAACGACGAAGAGAAACGGTTGGAATTAATAGAGACGGTCAAAAAGCACTTTCCGAACCTGCACATGCTCGTGCGGTCGACAAACCGTAACGATGCCTACGACCTGATGAATGCGGGGATGATGCACATTTACCGGGAGACTTTCGATACCAGTCTGAGATTAGGAGTCGACGCGCTCAAATTACTGGGACATCGTGCACACGAAGCGACCAGGTCGGCCAAAACTTTTTTTCTCCACGACGAGCGGACATTAAAACACTTGTCAAGTATCAGAAATGACGAGGAATACATTCATGCGGCCCGGCAGCACATGGAAGAGCTTGAAATCATCATGAAGGCCGACCGTGAAGCCACGCAATTGAATGCCCTGGCAGGCTGGGACCGGGAATCGGAAACTGCCTGAAAAGCATTAAGTGCTCAGATGCCGGGAAGCAGGTTTATTGAACAATAACCCAGCCGCCATGCCCAGAAAGCTTGCCAGCAACCCATATACGAGGGCAGGGTACTCGGTTTCGACGTAAACGCATACCAGCCATACGGTCAATCCCGCGATCATGGACAGCATGCAACCCAGCGTATTTGTCGCTTTCCAATACAATCCGGCTGCAAGCGGCACGAATAGCGATACCAGGCTGAATGCGGATGATTCAGCTACGAGGTCAAATATGCTTTCCCGCGTGGCTGCCATGAATATGCATACAGCAGTAATGGCGACAATCCCTATCCTGATGATCTTCAGTAATTGCCGGTCGTCGAGCTGAGGATTGAAAAATTTGAAGATATTCTCTCCCAGTACAACGGCAGGGGCCATAATGGCGCTGCTGGTGGTGCTGAGAATGGCCGAAACGAGCGCACCGAAAAAGACGATCTGCAGAGGCAGGTTCATATGCTTCAGGACCATGTTCGGAATGATCATCTGCCCGTCTTTTTCTTCTGCGGGATACAGATGATGCCCGCAAAGCCCGATGAAAAGTGGCAGCAAGGCTACGGTGAGATACATGAATGAGGACAACAAGGTGGAGCGTACCGAGATGGTGGCGGATTTGGCGGACATTACCCTCTGAAATACATCTTGCTGGGGTATGGAGCCGAGCCCGATCGTGATCCATGCAGCGAAGTATTCGACGTATGCCTTGAATGTATTTTCGGGATGAAACCGGAAAAATCCTTCCGGCGCTTCATCGATCAACGGTTTGAAGCCTCCTACCTTATCATACAGTACAGCGGCAACTATGATCAGGCCAACGATGATCATAATGGTTTGGAGAAAATCCGTAATGGAGATCGACCACATTCCGCCCCATATGGTATAAAGGATTACAACGAAGGAGCTGGCCAGGATACAAGTCAGCAGCGACCAGCCTAGCACTACCTTCAGCACAATTCCCATGGCGAGGAGCTGGGCGGCGATCCAGCTGAAATACGACGGGATGATCAGAATCGCGGATAGCAGCTCGGCATAGCGGCCGTATCTGAGCCGGAAGAAATCACAAAACGTGATGATGTTCATCTCGTAAAACCTCCGGGCAAAAAACAAGCCCACCAACAAAAGGCACAGCGAGGCGCCAAACGGGTCTTCGATCACACCTAAGACGCCATGCGCTACAAATTCTGTCGGTGCGCCCATAATGGTCTCGGATCCGAACCAGGTGGCGAATGTTGCCGAGGCCGCCAGGGCAAGGGGCAGACGGCGCCCGGCCAGTACAAAATCCCGGGTGGATGAAATTCTTCGTGATGCCCAGAGTCCTATTCCGAGGTTGGCCAGCAAGTAGGCGAGGATGGAAAACGCCAGCATTTTTTCAGGATTAATAGTCTTAATAAATCTGTTTGGCAAATAATTCCCGCGCTTTGAGACGTTGAATCTTCCCGCTCGATGTCTTAGGCAATTTCCCTGGCGCTATCAGAATGATTTCATGCGGAATTAATCCGAATGCAAGTCCGACGCTCTGCGCTATCTGCGTCTTGATCGATTTTTCATCGTCGGCCGTCTGCGTAACGCGACGCACTTCACTCACGATCATGAGTGCTTCTCCCTGCGTGGTTTCCACGGCAAATGCAGCGGTAGCATTGGGCTGAATGTCCAGGTGGCTTTCGCTGGCCACTTCTTCAATATCCTGTGGGTAATAGTTGACGCCCCTGATAATGATAAGCTCTTTGGTGCGCCCGGTGATAAAGAGCAATCCATTATCTATGAACCCCAGGTCACCTGTACGCAGGAACGGGCCGTCTCCGCTGCTGGTGAAGGCCCGGAAAGTGGCGTCCGAAATCTCAGGTTTTTCCCAATATCCTGTTGCGATGGCTGCATTTTTGACCCATATTTCACCCTCATCCCCTTCACCGAGACGATTAAGATGCGCCGGATCGACAATAGCTACCTCCGTGAACTCCACAGGTGGGCCGCAAGCCACTACTTCTTTCGGGTTAAGACCGGTTGTTTTTGCATATGTTGTGGCGGTGCCATTCAAGTGCAGGCTTACGGCAAGTGTAGCCTCAGCGAGGCCGTAGGCCGGTACCAGACTTTCTTTTTTGAAGCCGCAGACCTTCGTCGCATCTGCGAATCTTTCCAGACTTGAAATACGGATAGGCTCCGCGCCTACATACAATACCTGCAATGAGCTGAGATCCAGCGTTTGGAGTTGTTCTTCGGGCACCCGCGCAAGGCAATGGTCGAGACCGAAGCCGGGGCCGCCGCAAAATCCGGCCTGGTAGGTGTTGATCGTCTGGAGTAGCAATGCAGGTTTGGTAACGAATAAAAGTGGCGAGATGATAAAACCTGTTCCGCCTGTAAAAAGCGGCGAGAGCAAACCATCGACCAGACCCATGTCGTGGTAATGCGGAAGCCACGTAACCGACACGCTGTCCACGGTGCGGCCGAAGCAATTGTTGATCGCGCGTAGATTGGTAGTCAGGTTCGTATGGCTAATCATGACACCCTTGGGCTGACTGGTGGAGCCGGAAGTATATTGAAGATATGCTGTGTCAACATACTCCTTATGTCGTTTTAACGCGTTGCCCGCATTAGAATGGAAGTCATCGGTGAAAAACCATTCCAGGTCGTACTCCTGCAAGGCAGCGGTAGCAGCATTCTGCCTTTGAAACAACATTTTGTAGGTCTTCTTATTGGTGATAATACCGGCGGCGCTACAATCCCTGATGATACTTAGAATGCGGTTGATCCCGGGTTCCGAATAGCTGATAGGGGTGGGTACTGCGATGATCCCCGCATGCAGCGCTCCAAGGAATGAACAGATGAACGAAGCTTCCGCGGGCAAAAGGATAAGAACCCGTGAGTTGACTGGAAAGCGTTCGCCAAGTTGGTGAGAGGCTGCTTGTACATGTTGATAAAGTTGGCTGTACAGGAATTGCTCCGTCAATTCCCCCTCTTTGCCAATATATCCATATGCAAGTTTGCCTGGATATAGTCCGGCGTTGGTTTTCAGTATGTCGAGAATATCCATAAAACGCAAAATATAAAAAAAGCCAGATAACGTCGCTCAACTGACGTCATCTGGCTTTTTTTATTCAAAGGTGCAATCAAATTATCGTCTGGGTCCACGGGTTCGACCATTGTTTCCATAATGGTCGTGACGGCGATATTGTTTTCTGTAAACGCGGTCATGATGCCTGCTGCGTCCGTGCCGATCCGCATAAATGACCCTCCTTGGGGCAGGTTTTACCACCACAACACGCGGTGGAGGCGGTGGACCATGATAATACCGGTGTCCAGGCCGGTAGCCGTAATCATAGCCCGGTGAATAGGATCGGTAAGTACAGGATGAAATGGTTATCACTGAGATCATCGCAACGACGATCGACAGCCAGATTCGGTTCGTTTTCACGGTTTTTCGTTCGTTTTGTACTGTTTATAGAACGAACTGGATTCCGGAATAGTGCCGTAGCGGAGTAATGTGAACGGGTTGTACACACTCTTTTTGGGAGTTATCCACACTGTGTGTTTAGTGTAAATACATTATAAATGACTGAAAGTGTGTGCTTTGCGAATTTATTAACAAGTTATTCACATTTTGGCTGTGGATAACTTGTTAATAAGAATCCTGCTTACGCTTCTACGTCGTAAATCAGTACGCGTTCCCACAGGTGGGCGCAATCCTCGATGAATTTTTTATGCAGCGGGTGTACCTGATATACATCGTGCGCCGCCTCATCTTTAAAAATCAGGATTTCGGCGAAGTCGTAAGTCGCGTCGATAACCGGTCTGCGGGTGGCGGCGGGAGGACCTATGTATGCCGATTCGACCGATTCAATAGCTTCTAGCGTTTTGATACCGGCCAGCAGGGCTGCTCTTGCTTCTTCGTTGTCCTTCTCTTTTAGCCAGAAGAATACGTTGTGGATAAACATGGATAATGGTTTATGGTGTAAAATGAATTAAGGATTCAATTGATTGGCGACATCTTCCTGCTTGCCCTCTGATGTCAGGTGTGTGTATGCCTTTTCAAGCTTGAATGAAAAGGTAGTACCCTTGTCAGGTTTGGACATGACTGCAATTTTCGTGTCATGGGCGTTCAATATATGTTTTACAATGGCAAGTCCCAAACCGGTTCCGCCAATTTCTTTGCTCCTGCTCTTGTCAATGCGGTAAAAGCGCTCGAAAATGCGGTTCAAATGTTCATGGGGAATGCCCGGTCCGTTGTCTCTCACAGCCACTTCCACATATTTTTTGCCTTCGTTAAGATGGACGATCACCTTTCCTCCTTGATTACCATACTTGATGGCGTTCTCGATCAGGTTGAGCATGACCTGTTCCATCCGGTCCGCGTCGCCCTTGATCCAAACCTCCGGCATTTCCTCAGGCTTCACCCTTAATGTGACATTCCTGCTTTTCGCGATGTTTTCCAGCCTGCTGAAAATATTGATGGTCAGCTGCCGGATGTCCATCGGTGCAATGTTCATCTTGATATCACCGGTTTCCATCTGGGACAGCACGAGGAGATCCTTGACGAGCACATCAAGACTATCGAGATTATTTGCTGCCTTTCTTAAAAATCGCTCACGTACTTTTTCATCGTCCATGGCGCCATCCAACAGGGTGTGGATAAATCCCTGGGCGGCGAAAATGGGCGTTTTAAATTCGTGCGACACATCGGCCAGAAACTCGCGACGAAACAATTCCAGTTTTTTGAGCTCATCGATCTCCTTTTGCTTTTTAGTGACGTACACAAAAATCTCGTCGTTGATGGTCTTGAGCGGATTCGACTCCCGGATCAGTTTTTTCCGGGGAGCCATGTTAAAGTCCCGCATTTTCAGCTTATGAATGGTACGGTACATTTTATTAACCTCACGGAAGACGAGAATATCGACGGTGTACAGCACCAGGAAGAAAGAAGAAATAAAGGCGGAAATGGCCGAAACAAACAGCATGCCTTTTGAAACGCCATCTACAAATGCCAGGAAGGTGGTCGTGATCAGCGATATAAGGAATGCCAGGATTACGGCAATGAAGCGGGGGCTTAATGACATGGTACTTTGAGGCTTTCGGCATCAGGCTAAATTTCCGTGATGCCGCGAATCGATAATGAATACTGGATTTGTTGCCTCAAAGTTAACACATTGCTATGGACTAAAATTCGGTTCTGTAAGGGAAGTGCTTTATTAAGAAATTGTTAACACCTGATGCTCGTATGATACACCGGCTGCTAAGAGAAGTTGAACAGGCATTGCCAGGCGTCATCAATGGAATTGTGACAACACCTGGCGATGCCTTGCATGCTAAGCTGGGTTAAAATCCGCCCCGATACTTGTAAGTACTTGATACTTTGTCGATGGCAACTATGTAAGCGGCAATCCGCAGCGATACTTTGTATTTCAATGATGTTTCGTACACTTTGTCGAAGGCATCTTTCATGATCCGGTCGGTACGGCGGTTGATCCTTTCCAGGTTCCATTTGTAGCCTATACGATTCTGTACCCATTCAAAATAGGAAACCGTTACGCCTCCTGCATTTGCGAGGATATCCGGAACGACCATAATGCCCTTTTCGTTGATCAGGTCGTCGGCTTTGGAAGAGGTAGGGCCATTTGCACCTTCCACAATCATTCGTGCCTGGATTCCGGCGACGTTTTTCCGCGTAATCACATCCTCTTTTGCCGCGGGTACCAGCACATCCACGGGCAGCGTGAGCAAATCATCGCCGGGAATGGCCTCCGCACCGCCGTAGCCTTCGAGGGAGCCATTGTTATGGTCGCGATAAGCAATGGCGTCCGGGACATCGATTCCCTTGCTGTTGTAATAAGCGCCCGAAATATCGCTGATAGCGTGAATCGCAACACCGCGCTCGCGCAGGAGCAGGGCTGCGTGTGCCCCCACGTTCCCGAAGCCCTGTACAACGGCCGTCGCCCGGTAAGGATTGATCCGAAGCTTCTCCATTCCGGCCAGGGCCGACACCATTACACCACGGCCAGTAGCTTCGGTCCGGCCGAGAGAGCCGCCCAGAACAAGCGGCTTGCCGGTCACGACGGCTGGAATGGTCATTCCTTTTGATTTGGAATATTCGTCCATCAGCCAGGCCATTTCGCGTGGGCCGGTTCCCATATCAGGCGCAGGAATATCCTGATCCGGCCCCAGGACATCCAGTAAAGCAGTCGTGTAAGCTCTCATCAGGCGTTCTATTTCACCGGCCGACATTTCTCTGGGGTTACAGGCGACGCCTCCTTTGGCACCACCATAAGGAATATCTACTACGGCGCATTTCCAGGTCATCCAGGCGGCGAGTGCGCGCACTTCATCCAGGTTTACATCCGGATCAAAACGGATCCCGCCCTTGCTGGGACCGAGGATGGTGGAATGGATAACGCGGTAGCCTTCAAAAGTCCGGATCTGGCCCGAATCCATCGTCACGGGTAAGCCTACGATGACCTGTTTACGCGGTACTTTGAGGATGTGGTACATTTCTTCGGAGATGCCGAGGAGGTCTACGGCTTTGTCAAATCGCTGCATCATGGACTCCAATGGATTCTCTTTGTCCTTAATCGGAGCAGGCTCTATATATGACATTGTTAGATTTTTAAAATGTTGATAATAAATCAGTTAGATAACTGATTGCTTTTGTCTGTACAAACTACGGTATTTGTTTGAATAAAAACAAAAAGCTAATTTTTCTTGAAATAGTATAATAATTTGAGAGACATAGAATGTTTTAGCTATTGCTTCAACACTAAAATTATACCGGTGTATTTTCTCACAAATCCAAATTTTTTGCCGGAAACCGAAGGAATATTGAAATGGACGGAAAATAAAAAAAGGAGGCAAAAAATTGCCTCCTTTTCGGGTTTGGAATGTCCGGCCTGGATTAAGCCATTTCCATTTTGGACGCGTAGCGCTTGCGCTCGTTTTCGTCCAGGTATATTTTCCGCATACGCATGCTCTGCGGTGTTACTTCAAGGTACTCGTCTTTCTGGATGTATTCCATCGATTCTTCCAGCGAGAAGTTGATTTTCGGAGCGATTCTCAACCCGTCATCCGTACCGGAAGCACGCATGTTGGTCAATTTTTTCGCTTCCTGCAAGTTTACAACGATATCGTTCGGGCGGTTGTGCTCTCCGATAACCTGTCCACCATAAATTTCATCGCCCGGCTCTACGAAGAAACGTCCGCGATCCTGCAATTTGTCAATCGTATAACCCGTAGCAGGTCCTGTATTTTTAGAAATGATAGAACCACTGATACGTCCCGGGATTGGTCCGCGGAAAGTGCCGAACTCTTTGAAACGGTGCGTCATCACTGCTTCTCCCTGAGTCGCAGTCAATACATTCGAACGAAGTCCGATCAAACCTCTTGAAGGAATCACGAATTCAAGGTGTTGCAAATCTCCTTTTGGTTCCATGATCAGCAATTCGCCTTTACGTTGCGTCGCCAGTTCAATTACTTTACCAGCAGTTGCCTCAGGCACATCCACTACCAACGTTTCGATCGGTTCCAGACGCTCACCGTTTTCATCTTCTTTGAAAAGTACTTGTGGCTGACCCAATTGCAATTCATAACCTTCACGACGCATTGTTTCGATCAGTACTGACAAGTGAAGGATACCCCGTCCGAAAACCAGGAATTTATCTTCTGTATCCGTAGGCTCAACACGAAGTGCAAGGTTCTTTTCAGTTTCTTTCATCAGGCGGTCACGAAGGTGACGTGATGTTACAAACTTGCCTTCTTTTCCGAAGAATGGTGAGTTGTTGATCGTGAAAAGCATGTTCATAGTCGGCTCATCCACGGCAATACGTGCGATTGGCTCCGGATTTTCGAGATCAGCAAGTGTATCACCGATTTCAAAATCGTCGATACCCGTTACTGCGCAGATATCACCTGCGGAAACTTCCGCCACTTTCACTCTTCCAAGACCTTCGAAAGTCTGAAGTTCTTTTACTTTCACTTTCTTGATCACACCGTCGGCTTTGCAAAGAGACAATGTAGATCCTTCTTTAATTGTTCCTCTTTTTACACGACCGATGGCGATACGGCCAACGAATGCATTGTAGTCAAGGGAAGTAATCTGCATTTGCAAAGTACCTTCGTCGATCACTGGCGCAGGAATAGATTCGATGATCGTATCCAGCAAATAGGTAATGTTATCAGTTGGTTTCTGCCAATCCGGGCCCATCCAGCCTTGTTTTGAAGAACCATAAACGGTAACAAAGTCCAATTGGTCTTCGGTAGCGCCCAGGTTGAACATCAAATCAAAAACGTTTTCCTGAACTTCTTCGGGGCGGCAGTTTTCTTTATCTACTTTATTAACAACCACGATCGGTTTCAAACCCAAATCAATGGCTTTGCCCAATACGAAACGGGTCTGAGGCATTGGTCCCTCAAATGCATCGACCAGCAACAACACGCCATCAGCCATTTTAAGAACACGCTCCACTTCACCACCGAAGTCTGCGTGACCTGGTGTATCAATTACATTGATTTTAACGTCTTTGTAACGTACCGATACGTTCTTGGAAACAATTGTAATCCCACGCTCACGTTCCAGATCGTTGTTGTCGAGAATCAGGTCATCGAACTCCTGGTTGTCACGAAACAGCTTTGACGCGTGGATGATTTTGTCAACCAAAGTGGTTTTACCGTGGTCAACGTGCGCAATAATTGCGATGTTACGAATGGCTTGCATTGTTTTATAGATCAGTTGTTTACGGCGTTGCTACGAAATGGTTAGAACTACGCGCAAAGCCGTTTGGCTTTTGTCTGGACGGAATTTGGCCAAACAGGGTGCAAATGTACGCACTTTTTACCTGAATAACAGTATTTTACAATTAAATAATTGTTATCCCGTGAAAAACAGGCTTTAAACTACGAGAAGTGCAAAAAGTGTAGAAAAATGTTAAATGGATGCAATTTTCTTTTCGGACATCCGGTATAAATTGTCGGGATCGAAGTCGACACCATTGTCCCAGGTAAGTGTTCCAATTCCCGCATTTTGCAATCGACCCCGTGTTTCGTTAATTTGTGGGAATTGAATGTCCATTTAATCTTAACATGAACAAAAACCTATTGGCTGGATTATTCCTGTCCCTCAACACATTGGCATTTGCACAGGGTAGCCTGCCTCAGGACCGCCTGCCGCAGGACGATGCAACCAAATATGCTGAAAGTATCACACCGGCTGACTTGAAAAAACACCTTGTCATTATCGCGTCCGACAGCCTTGAAGGGCGGGATACCGGATCTCCCGGTCAGAAGAAGGCGGCTGAGTACGTGTCAAAATATTACAAACAATATGGTTTGCAGCCCATTGCCGCGGCGTCCGACGGCTCCAAAAGCTATTTGCAGAAGTACAAACTCTACAAGCGCAGCTGGGGTGAAGTGTACGTGAAATCCGATGGCAAAAAGTATGAATTCAATAAGGATTTTTACCTGAATGGCCTGCTCGATATTCCCGGGGAGGTCAGTACCAATGTAGTGGTAGCCGGTTACGGGATCGATGATTCCAGGTACAATGACTATGCCGACCTGGATGTAAAAGACAAGTCGGTCGTTGTTTTTGAAGGAGAGCCGAAAATCTCCGGCGATAAGTATTTGCTGAGCGGCAATTCGGAAAAAAGCAAATGGAGTGGGCCGGTGTCATGGCAGGTAAAGGCCAAACTGGCACAGGAGAAAGGGGCAAAATACGTATTCATTATTACGGATAAGACGGGTGAAGATCTCGACAAGGAGATCCGGCAGCGGGCGGTAATGGCCCGGCGGTTCAGCGCACCCACACTGAAACCGGTGCAGGAAAACCCGGCCGGAATCGCGGCGTTCGTGCTCAGCCCGACTGTTGCGGCTGAAATACTGGGCACTTCGGCATCCAAACTTTCAAAAGTCAAATCCGATATCGATAAATCAGGCAAGCCTTCTTCCAAAAGCTTTACAGGTAAGGTGGCCCTGAAAGCGGAACGTGTGAGCGAGACGATCGATACTGAAAATGTAGCGGGTTTTATGGAAGGCAGCGACAAGAAGGATGAGGTGCTGGTTATCAGCGCGCATTTGGACCATATCGGGATCTCGGCCAATGGAGAAATCAACAATGGCGCTGACGACGACGGCTCAGGAACGGTGACGTTGCTCGAACTGGCAGAGGCATTCAGCAAGGCAAAAGCGGAGGGTAAAGGGCCTCGCAGAAGTATTCTGTTCCTGAATGTGACAGGCGAGGAAAAAGGACTGTTTGGTTCGGAGTACTACTCTGAAAACCCGCTGTTGCCTCTCAAAAATACCATTGCTGATTTGAACATCGATATGATCGGGCGGGTCGACGAGGCGCATAAGAATGACCATCATTACGTCTATCTGATTGGTTCGGACAAGCTTTCGTCGAAGCTCCACGAGATCAGCGAGGAGGCCAACAAGAAGTATATCAATTTCAAGCTGGACTATACTTTCAACGACCCGAAAGACCCTAATCGCTTCTACTACCGGTCGGACCATTACAACTTCGCTAAAATGGGTGTCCCTGTTATTTTCTATTTCACGGGTGTGCATGAGGATTACCACCGGCCCGGCGATGATGTCGAAAAGATCCTGTTCGACAAGCAGTCGCAGATCGTGAAACTGGTTTTCCATACCGCCTGGGAATTGGTGAACCGCGATGAGCGCATTGTGGTGGATAGCAATAAGGAATAGGTTTTTTTAATAGAGTGGGAAAGAGGTAACACTATAATGCCTTGTATATGAGGAGGAAACTACTGTTGTTTTTTTGTTGCTTCGTGTGCGCCATTGTGCGGGCGCAGGCTCCGGTTGAGAATGCATTGCTCTGGAAGATCAGCGGGCGCGGACTCACAAAGCCCTCCTATCTGTTTGGCACGATTCACCTGATATGCCCCGCCGATTTTTCACTCAGCGATTCACTGAAAACGGCACTTACCCATTCGCAGCAAGTCGCGCTGGAAATCGATATGGATGACCCCGGAATGATGGCCGGGATGATGAAAACAATGAATATGAAGGATGGTAACGAGTTGAAGAAGCTCGTTACCACTGAGGAATACGAACGGCTGAGCCGTTTTTATAAAGACTCGGTAGGGATGGGTCTGGCGATGTTTGAGCACGCGAAGCCGTTTGTACTGATGGGCCCGCTTTTCAATGCGGTACTGGATTGTCAGCCGCAATCCTACGAAATGGCGCTGGTGGATCTCGCCGGCAAGCAGAAGTCCGAGGTGATCGGAATTGAAACGCTGGAAGAACAGATGGCTATTTTCGATACGATTCCTTATAAAGACCAGATGAAGATGCTGCTCAGCATGATCGACAGTCTGCCGCAGGCGAGAAAGGAATTCAAAAGTCTCGTGGGTTTATACAAGGATCAGAATATCGGAGAACTGTACCGGATGACTTTGAAAAGCGAGTTTGGGATCGAAGGTAATGAGGAGATCATGCTGTATTCCCGCAATCAAAAATGGATTCCGCGCGTGCGGAGGATCATGAGTGACAAGCCGACATTTTTTGCTGTTGGTGCGGCGCATTTGGGGGGAGAAAAAGGTGTAATTGCTTTGCTGAGGAAGGAAGGTTACACTGTGAGGGCGGTCAGGTGAGCAGGGAATTCGTTCGTTGATAATTCATACCTAGCCGTTTGGAAATTGTTGCTGGATTGGCATGTGCAATTGGCCGGTAAAGGGGTATGTTTGGATAAATAAACTCCTACACACTTGGCGGATGAACGAGGAAAATACCATCTGAATTTTGAGGAAGGTTGCTATGCTTTCCGATTCATCAGCGAAGGGCCACGTGGCAAAATTCAGAAGATCATTATTTTCAGGCCGCTTTTGGAAATTGATAACTATTATAATCTCTCTTTTGGAGATTGGGATGAAGTAACGCAGCAAATCGACGATACGACGATTTCGAATAACCAGGATACGCTAAAGATACTAAGCACTGTGGCCCATGCTGCGGAATCCTTTTTAGCAGTGAGGCCGGGAGCGGTAATTTTCGCGTCAGGAAATACCCTTTCACGGAACAGATTGTACCGGATGAGCATTGCAAAGCATTGGGAGGAAATCAATAGCCGCTTTGTCCTTCGTGGCAGCACCGGGAAAAAATGGCAGTCGTTCAAAAAAGGGGTCGATTATGACGCTTTCTTGCTGTTTCGCAAATAGTAATCTTCAATCTGCTAAAACGCGTTGTTATGAAAAATGAGCAAAACCAGATTTTGGAAGACGGTAACTCCTTCCCACCGCTCCCCGACCTGTCCAATGATCCTTTTTTAGCCAGAAAGGAAAAAATGGCGATCGAGTTTTTGAAGGAAAATCCCGTTCCCAGACACTTGCTGCCAAAAAGGAAAAAGGCAGTAAAATAGGGTTTTTCAAAATGCCGAAATCCACCGCGTGAGCCATTCCGGGCTGAAAAATAGCATCAGCAATGCAACCAGAAACAGTCCGGCGATCAGTTTTCCCGAAGTGCTGTTGTTGGTGACAACTGCTTCGGCTCTCACGGTTTTGAAGAACAGCAAATAGGGCAACCGCATGTAGTAGGCCAGCGAAATAGCCGCATTCAGAATCCCCCCGACAAGAAGCCAGAGCATCCAGGGAAACTCCTGCTCGTGGTAGCTCTCCCAAAGTGCCGAAAAAACCAGGAATTTTGAAGTAAATCCGCCCGTAGGAGGCAGGCCGGCCAAGGCCACCATGACGACGGTCAGAATGCCGGAAATCCAGACGTAGCTGCGACCTAGCCCTTCGAAATCCGTCAGGTGTGTGTCGGAGCGGGGCTGTAAGAGGTCGACCAGGAAAAAAGCAGCCAGATTGATCACCAGATAGGCGGATGTGTAAAACACGGCAGCTTCAAACCCGAACCGGCTGTAAGCGGCAATCCCTACAAGCAGATAGCCGGCTTGTGCAATGGAGGAGTAAGCGAGAAGCCTGCGCGCATTGTTTTGCCACAATGCAGCCACATTACCGATGGTCATGCTGATGAGTGCAATACCTCCCAAAACAGGGAAATACTGCGCCGGGAAAATACCTGCAAGGCGCATTAACACCAACACGACAGCCGCTTTGGGTGCTACGGACAAAAATGATACGAGCGGGGTGGGTGCGGCTTCATAAACGTCGGGTGTCCATACGTGGAAGGGCACCAGGGAAAGCTTAAAAAGCAATCCTGCGAGTGTCAGTACAATGGTCACCGTTACCACCAGGTCGGGGTTGCTGCCCAGTGTCACGGTAATGGCGTCATTGGTAATATCCAGCGTCCCGCTCAGTCCGTAGATCAGCGAAATACCGTACAGCATCACAGCGGAACTCGCGGTTCCGAAAAGCAGGTATTTGATGCCCCCTTCCGCTGCTTTTTTGTATGGCGACAATGCGACGAGCAGGTAGGAGCTAATGGAAATCACTTCCAGGGACAAATATATAGACAGCAAGTGTGTCGACATCGTCAGCAGGTTCATTCCTGCAACGGCGGCGATCAGCAATGCATGGTATTCGGCCGGGAAATCGTATTTTAGTATCCTGACATGCATTAATGTGAAGATCCAGGCCAGCGTGATCAGTATTTTGAAGAAGACCGCCTGCCTGTCGAGGAACAGCATAGGCCGGAACCGGAAAGACGGCTCGGCATTCCATTGACCGAGGATCAGCAAGAGTGTAATCAATGCGCCTGCTAGTGCGATGTTCTGAAGATAGGCCGAAGTTTTTTCCTTACCGATGCGTTTCACCAGCATGATTTCCGTCAGCAGGAAGCCGCAAAAGAAAATGGCCAGAAATATTTCAGGTACGATTCCGCCGAGGCTCTGGCGTATATGGATGAGCTGATCGTTGATGTCCAATGGAGCAGGTACAATTTTTGTGCAAAAGTACGGAAAGATGGCAGGGAATCCAGCCCTTAGGCTTCCCAAGCCCGAACTTATCAAATTAACCAACTTAAATCATGAAATATCTGCTAAGAATTTTCCTGCTGTGGCCTGCTATCACCGGGATTCAGGCAATGGCACAGGATTCGACGGGCCTGGCCGGAACACCATATCAGGAAGCACAGCTTTCGGGAGCGGGCGATACCTCCCCCTATCTTTTCAAAGAATGGTATTCCGGTACTGTGCGGACCAATGACGACAAGGTACACGATGGTGTTCAGCTGCGTTATGATTTCGCCAAGGATGAGGTTGAATATAAAACAGGCTCGGGGCTGTTCCGGTTATCTGCCGGGGTAACTGAATTTACAATACCCACCGGGCTGGATCTGTACACATTCAGGAGCGGTTACCCTTCGGTTGCTTCGAATACAGAGAAGAGCTTTTACCGGGTGCTCTACGATGGCAACACCAAGCTATTAAAAAAATACACACATCCTATCAAAGTAGAAAAAGCCAGCGCCACGCGCGAAATGGACGCGGGCGCCAGGCTTTTCCTTTTGAAAGACGATAAAATGAACCCTGTGCAGCTCAGCAACCGCAACAGTTTTCTGAAATTGCTCACCGACGAACGTAACAAGCTGAACTACGTGATCAAAGAGCAGCAGCTGGATTTTGCCGGCGAGGACGATCTGATCCGACTGCTTGAAGAGTATGACTCGTACAAAGCGGGGCGGGGCGGCAATTAGGCCTATTTTTCCACAATCCAGCGGTTAGCGCTGTTGTATCTGCCTTCCAGAACAATCTTGTAAAAGCCGGATGGATATTTTGAAATATCTATTTCGGCTTTTTCATTGGTAACCTCCACTTCGTCCATCAGGTAATAGAGGTCGCGTCCCCCTTTTTCAAAGTGATTGGTAGTTGTAAGCCATATTTTCACTTTTCCTTCTTTTTCGACGGCCTTCCACGAAAGATTCACTTTGCCAGCCGATTTCTGCACGGCTGGTGACAGTACCGAGATCTTGCCTGTAAAAGGAACACCATCGACTTCGAATGCCTGTTCTTTTGGAACATTAATGCCCATATGCCTTGCCACGGTTGGGAAAATGTCGACGACGCCGGGCATGGCTTTGAAATTGGGATTCAGATCTTTTGCATTCGTAACAATCCACGTACTGCGCTCGCGGTCGCTCTGGCCTCCGTGGCCCTTGCCGGTTTTCGCATCGCGGCCGTGATCGGTAGTCACCACGATCAGCCAGTCTTCGTCAAAGTTCTTTTCGCGGTAGGTAATGGATTTCCAAAGTCTGCCCATTTGATCGTCCATCATCTGAATCGCTTTATGGAATTGCTCGCTGTCGCCGTATTTGTGGCCCATATCATCAGTGTATTCCAAATAGACCCACGACAGATCCGGCCCGTTGTCGTGAATATACGCCGAGGCTTCGTTCACCACTTTTTCATCGATTTGATGAATGTATTCACTTTGCTTGTCATGCTTGAAATGCACGGTATCGAGTTCAAAACCGTCGTACGAATAATCCAATTGCAGTTTATTGGTCTGAGGCAGGTTCGTGCCGACGAGTTTGGTGCGGTTATCGAGCCAGGTCGAGAAGACGGCGGTCCTTTTGTGGGGGTATTGTTCTTCTAAAAAGCGGAATAATGTCCAGTAATTGTAGTTCGGTTCCTTAATATCGTTATCCCAAACGTTGTGTTTGTTGACCCAGGTTCCGGTTAGCAAACTGTTGTATCCCACGGCTGAAATGGTCGGTGTTTGCGAGTAGGTGCCCTTACCGCCGCCAACGTGGGCGCGGGTGTAGCCGCCCACTTTCGCGATGGCGTCGAGATGAGGCGTCGCAATTTTTTCTTTGCTGTCGCTTGAAATGCCATCCACGATGACGAAGACGACTTTCTTGGTTTTGGCGTTCTGAGAGAAAGCATTGGGAAGGGTGCTAATGGCCAGCAACGCCCCAAAAAACAGGTATAACCGCTTTTTCATAAATTGAATGACTGTTTAATAAAAAATCCCCCAAATTAACGGCAAATTCGCCGGATTTAGGGGATTTTTAAAGCTAAGAAATTATTATCAAACAGAATTTTTCAATCCTTTTTCGTCAGGGGTTGGCTGGTTGCTCGGACGCGGCTTCGGTTTTCTTCTTCTTGCCAAAAGCGTATATCAGTCCGAAATGGCTTTTAAGAACGCCGCTGTCGAATTTATCCTTTACATAGGGGTTTAATTCCAGCGCCAGCTGTATCCGCCGGTTCTGCTTCAATGGCGCAATGCGGACACCTACGTTCACCGAATAACCGTCGATGGTGATCAGATCAGCCTCGGAATCGGCAATGCGGTACAATGGGTTCAGGCGAAGACCGCCTCCAAGATACCACTGCACTATCTCCCCCCGTTTCAGGTTGACCATCGGCAGCAAGTCGATGCTCAGGCTGCTGAACAGCGAGTTGGTTTGCATTCGCGTGTCCAGCCAGATCGCTTTTTTGGCATTGGTACTCACCGTCAGCAGGCTGCTCCACGGATAGTAACCGACCGACGCCTGCGCCCGGAGCTTTTGATGGCTCGCGAGGAGGAGGAGCAGTGACAACACCTGAAGGGTACGTTTCATCGGGGAGTGTTTATCGGCGCATGGCTTTGCCCAACTTGCCGGCAGCCTGCATGGTATTCATTTTCTTCATCATTTTCCGCATTTCATCAAACTGTTTGATCAGATTGTTGACTTGCAGAATGGAGGTGCCGCTACCTGTTGCAATCCGCTTCTTGCGGCTGCCATCGATGATATCGGGGTTCTCTCTCTCTTTTTTGGTCATCGACTGGATGATCGCCTCAATGGGTTTGAATGACTCATTGTCGATGTCGAGGTTTTTGATGGCGCTGCCCATTCCGGGGATCATGCCGATGAGGTCTTTGACATTACCCATCTTTTTGATCTGCTGCAACTGGCCGAGGAAGTCGTCAAAATCAAATTTGTTCTGACGCATTTTGGCGTTGATACGCTTCGCCTCGTCTTCATCGAACGCCTGTTGCGCACGTTCCACGAGGGAGATCACGTCACCCATACCCAGGATCCGGCTCGCCATACGATCGGGGTAGAAAGAGTCGAGCGCCTCCATTTTTTCCCCGGTACTGATGTATTTGATCGGTTTTTCGACCACCTGACGAATCGAAAGCGCCGCACCACCGCGGGCATCACCGTCGAGTTTTGTCAGAACGACCCCGTCGAAATCGAGTCTTTCATTGAACGTCTTGGCTGTATTCACGGCATCCTGACCGGTCATGGAGTCAACCACGAAGAGGATTTCGGATGGTTTTACAGAGGATTTAATGTCCTCTACCTCTTTCATCATGACTTCGTCTACCGCCAAACGACCCGCGGTATCGACGATCACGATCTTCTTGCCCGATTTTCTGGCGTGTGCCACGGCATTCTGGGCGATGTGGACAGCATTCTTGTTTTCAGGCTCGGAATATACCTCCACGCCGATCTGCTCGCCGAGTACTTTCAGCTGGTCGATCGCCGCGGGGCGGTACACGTCGCAGGCGGTGAGGAGCACCTGGCGGCCTTGTTTTTTGAGTAATGCAGCCAGCTTCCCGGAGAAAGTAGTTTTACCGGAACCTTGCAAGCCCGCGATCAGGATCACGGCCGGGTCGCCTTTGATATTGATCCCCTCGGCGTTACCGCCCATGAGTTCGGTCAGTTCTTCCTGCACAATTTTGACGAACATCTGCCCGGGCTCAACGGAAATCAGGATTTTCCTGTCGATAGCTTTCTCGCGGATGCGGTCTGTAATTTCTTTAGCTACCTTGAAGTTAACATCGGCGTCGACCAGTGCTTTACGGACTTCCTTGGTAGTAGCGGCAACATTTATATCGGATATCCTGTCCTTTCCTTTTAGTGTGCGAAAGGCGTTATTAAGCTTGTCCTGTAAGTTTTCAAACATGGAATAATATCTATGAATCTGAACCTGAATTTGAAATAAAACACAAAGGTATAAATAAAATGAGGAGTACAGGAAGGTTGGCATCCGTACTCCTCATTTTATTGGGCTCGCTAAGGCTTGTCTATTGTTTCAATGCGACGCTCAATTCGGCGGGTTTAGGAGCCTGAATGCCATCCTGCGCGAATTGCCGGCTGATGCCTTCGTGTACGTTATAATAGGTTTCCCAATACGTGGCGCTGGGGGTCCATACCCGCACGTCGAAGAAAATGGCATTTTCTGTGAGTTTGGTAACGAGGATGTCGTGCTGGATATCTTTCAATGCAGTAGGGCAGGCGTCCACGACTTTTTGTACCGACGTTCTGATTTTATCGACGCCATTCTGACTTCCGGCCGCAAAGACCATATCGACGCGAATCTTGCCCTTGCCTGAAATGTTGGTGATCGGTGAAGTGGAAAGTGACCCGTTGGGCAGGATAATGGTCTTGTTGTCGGGCGTTACCAGGATGGTGTTGAAGATCTGAACACCCTCCACTGTGCCAGTAAAGCCCTGTGCATTGATCAGGTCACCTACCCGGTACGGTTTGAAAATGAGAATGAGCACACCGCCCGCGAAATTGGCAAGGCTTCCCTGCAATGCCAGACCGACGGCCAGACCAGCGGCACCGAGTACTGCTACGAATGAGGAAGTTTCGATCCCGACGATACCGGCAATGCTGAGGAGCAGCATGACGTTGAGGAGGACTACGATAAGAGAGCTCAAAAATGGCTGCACATCGCGGTCCACATGCCGTTTCTCCATCACATTACTGAGCAGCGAGCTGATTTTGCCGATAATGAGTCTTCCAATAATGAACGCGACGAGCGCCAGCAAGATCTTTCCGCCATACAGCGTCACCAGGGTCCAGATTTGCGCTTTGATAATGTCAAAATCCATGTGTTGCAGAGGTTTTTGTGAATAACTAATGGATATGTGAAGCGTGTAAGCAGCTGAGTTGCTTACAGATGCAAAGTCTATCATTCCGGTGACATTCGCAATGCTGATCATGCATATTGGTTGTCATAATTATTCGACTTTGCCAGCACGATTACGAAAAAAGGGTGAGCGACGCCTTATTGGCAATCGCTCACCCTTAACTGTATACTTTTATAAAAATTATTTTTTGAATTTACCGGCGATCCATCGGAACATTTTCTTCTCTTTTTCCCAGAAAAACGAGAACTGGCCGAGGAGGAAACCGTATAACAGCAGCAATGTCTGGTAAGTCGGAAAAATGAAAAGGATATAGGTGATGGTTTTGAGCCAGAGCGGTGTCGTATCGTCGTATCCCAGGAGATGGAACAGGCCTTTCCGAAGCCACACTACCGATGAACCCGACAAGCTGAAAACGGCAAGTACCAGTAAAACCTGCCTGGTTGTTTCCAATCCCCATTTTTCCTGCATTTTTCCCAACCAGGGCTGTGCATTCTTTTCTCCGCTTTGCATATAGTAATGTATTGACTGCTTCTGAATTTCCTGCAAAGAAACAACGCGAATCGCAAAAATCCTTGGTTTTAATGAAGGTTTAATGGTGGAGTTCGTGAA
Source organism: uncultured Dyadobacter sp. (assembly GCF_946482605.1). The sequence goes on from NZ_CAMLSE010000008.1 coordinate 261,992, forward strand.
AGGCGGGCCATTTATTTCACCTTCAAAAACACCAGCAACCCCAGCACACTAACAATCAAAACGCTCGCCGCGGCTGCGGTCATCACTCCATCGCGCGCATTTTTGCCCAGGAAGTCCAATCCGCTGTATTTGTGGAGGAATGCGAAGCTGAAACCTTCACGGCGATTGCGATCTTCGACCTTCGTGGATAGCCGGGCCGTGGTCGTTTCAATGTAGTAGGTGGTGTGGTCCGGCGTGTTGTAGGCTAATTTCACCACGGGCAGTCGTTTGTTGACGAAACCATATTCACCCGCAAAACTGGTCACCAGGGAGGCTTTTTCGACTTCCGCGTCCGAAATGGGCGACGAGATTTGCGCTTCCATCAGGTCGCAGCAGCTTTCGGCATTGCGTTCTTGCTGCGCGGCAAACTTGCGCGCGAGGTATTTGGCGAAGCGGATATTGCCGTCTTCCAGCTTTTTGCCGTCGCGGATGTTGGTATAATCCACAATCGTTTTGTCGGTTTCCCAGTCTTTCCTCACGGTTTGCCAGAATATGTTTTCACCCCATTTGATCAGGCCGACGTTTGAAACACCTTTGAGGTCGATCATGGAGGCCTGGGCTACTTCTCCGGTTTTGATCACGGGGTCATACACATACTTTTGGCGCTCGTCGGGGTCGAGTTTCTGAACGGCATGATAGGCGCCCGAGAATGCGAAAGTGAAGGTGAAAATGCTGCACCAGATGCCGATCGAGCGATGGTACTTTCGGAGTACGCCACGTTGACTACCCGGGCGACTGGTCTTGAATTTTTTCCACATTAACCCATAAACCAGCACCCCGGCGACCGCGGAAAGGATAATGAGGCTAAGGAACGTCACCATCACGACAATGCGGATCGTGTTGTTAGCGATCATATCCATGAAACCCCAGTTATGGAAGGTGCCAAATACCCAAATGAACGCCTTGCGGCCCTTGTCGTTGAACGTGGCAAAGCGGCTCTGCCCGGTTTCAACATAAATATCCATCTTCCGGTCGTCGTCGAAGCTGACTTTCCACACCGGCAGAAAGCGGTTTACATATTTGTACTGGTCGGTGAATGTGATCAGCAATGTGCTGGAAACGATCTTCGATTGCTGGTCGCCGAGCATGTAGCGGGCCATATGCTCCGCATATGTACGATCGCCGTCGGCGAGTTTGATACCGGAAACGGCGTTGAAATAGGTCAGTTTGTCATCAGGGCCTTTGATCTGATAATAGCCTTTCCCTCCGAATTTGACAAGTCTGAAATTTTTAAATTCAGTCACTTTGTTTTGCAAAAGTACTTGACCCAGCGACAATGCAACGTCGCTTTGCGCCACAGGCTCCGCCTTGTAAAATTCGTTGGCAATGCTGGTTTTGAACCAATGCGACATAAAAGGATGCATTACGCCGGAAGCGGTCCAGAAGATGGTCGGGATAATAGCCAGCAGCCCGAGCATGCGGTGCCAGCGGTAAATGTTCCGGCGGATCGTTTTTTTAGCCTTCGTTTTGAACGACTCCCTTGGTTGAATAGCAATATCGTCGATCATAGCCCTCTGTTTTTGCCGGTGAATGTGTATTGAACCCCAAACACAAATGTCCTCGGAGCTGCCGCATTGTAAGTAGTGCGGTCGGTCGCATTATTCCCGCGCGTCGCATTCGTGGCATACAGCGCGTCGTTGAGGTTGAGGATGTTGGAAAACAATTCGATACCCTTCCAGTTGTAGCCGAGCCTCAAATTGAGGACATCATACCCTTCGTATTGGACGGTATTGATCTGATTCTGGTAGTAGGAGGCTACATGCTGCCATTCTACCGACGAACGGAAGTTTTTGAACCATTTGGGATAATAGCTGAATTCCGTATTCCAAAGCCAGCGTGGCGATGAAGGCATGTCCTTACCATTCACGTTCTTGACCGCATCGGATTCCCGGTTGCTGAGCGCAAATTCTTCATACCGGTGCATGGCAGTTGTTCCCCCGAAACGGAAGAAGAGTTCTTTCGTCGGTTTGTAGGTCAGGCCAAACTCAATGCCCCGGTGAAGCGTTTTGCCGGCGGACTGGTAGTCGTAGGAATTGTCCGGCAGGCGCACATTGAGTAGTTCGTTGCGGCCATTCATCTGGTAAAAAGCAAGATCGATATAGACCTTGTTGTTGAACACCGATGCCCATCCGCCGATTTCGGCGTTGTTGAACTGGGCGGGTTCCAGGTTGTAATAAAACAAATCGCCATTTGGCAGCGGCGTGGTACGCTTCCGGAATACCGACGTCAACCCAGGGGGTGAAAAGCCTCTTGAGTAATTGGCATAAATACCTTTTCCTTTACCCAGGTCATATGTCGCGCCGATCTTGGGAGTGACTTTACTGTACGATTTGCTGCCCGAGGTACTATCCAGAAAATTGGTGTAGCTGAATGACATCCGGTCGTAGCGCAGCCCCGCGGACACACGGAGTTTGGGCAGCAACTCGAAATCATATTGCGTGTAGGCAGCCGTGTTTTTGATATCCGCATCATAATCGGCATTCCTGATATCCGGCCGCTCTTTTATAATGGAATATTTTTCGACCGATTTCTTGTCGGGCCTCAGTTCAGCAGCCAGATCGACCTGGTACGACCAGTAATTGGATGGCGAAAAGTCAAAAACACCACCGGTAATCAGTTTGGAGTTCAGAAAACTGAACCGCTGGCTATGCTGGGCAATGAGGCCTAGGCTCTTGAAATTGCTGGAATTAATCTCGCCCTTTGCGGTCGTTTGGCCCGTTGTCCAGCGGATACCGTAGTTGGGGTTCTGGCCATGCTCATTTTTTCGGGCAAATGCCGTAATGAATGTCTGTGAGCCATTTTTCCAGTCTTTTTCAAATGTGAGCCGACTGCGCAGCGCATTCGATTTACGGTAAGTAAAGTCCGTCGTGCTTACATATTGGCGGGAATAGAATGCGACGCTGTCGACACTGCCGCTGGTTTGCGAGTCATATTTGCTGTATGCAAATGTGTAGATCAGGCGTGAGGACGGAGTGAAATGGTATTCCAAACGTGCGTTCACCGAATTTTTATCGTAGTCCGAGTTCTTCATCCAGCTGTCGCGCTGCCTGGCCACGAAGCCACCCACATATACGCCAAACTTGCCTGCCATTCCGCCTGCACCATACTGGAGTCGCTGGTAGCCCCATTGATCAGCCTGTATGCCGATTTTGGCTGTTGGCAGGATCGTTGGGCGTTGGGTGATGAAATTAATGGCGCCACCTACGGCCTCAGGACCATAAATAGAAGAAACGGGTCCCTTTACAACCTCCACGGAGCTAATGGCGAACTGGTTGAATTCGAGGATCGAATTGTGGTTGAAAACACCCATGGGGCGGATCGGGACGCCATCCTCCATGTAGAGGAAGTAGGCATTGGTTGTGAAAGGCTGACGGATCGCCATCGAGTGCTGTTCATTGCCGAGGTTGACCATCATGACGCCCGGTACCTTGTTTACGATCTCGTACATCGCCGTCGGTTTCGCTTCATCGATCATCCGGGGTGTGAGCTTCGAAATGGCGATGGGGCTGTCGGTCCGCAATGTAGCTTCGCGATTACCGGTGACTACAACCGACTGCAAATTTTCGGCAGCGGCATCGAGTCCGACGGTAATGCGCTTTGTCTCGCCGATCTGGATTTCCCGGGTCGAAAAGCCGACACTAGAAATGCGGACTTTTGCATCCGGGAAATTTTCTCTGAATGCAAAATGCCCATTGTTATCGGTAGTGGTCCCAAACGGCGAGGATAGTATCTGAACGGTGGCGCCGGGAATCGGCTCTTTGGTTTGGGAGTCGAATACGCTGCCTTCGATTCCCTGCGCGATCGACGCATGCGCGCATACATACAGGAGTAGGGCCTGTAAAAATATTTTCAGGTTCATTATAAGTCATGTAGAAGATAAAAATTCAGTTAGGTAACCTTTGAATTTTTATCTCCTGGGCGGGCGCAACAGTTTACCCAGCGGTGCCGAGTAGAACAGCAACTGGTGGGCGAAACGGACGGGTTCGAGGAATGAGACCGCCGCAGATTCAAATGAGTAAGTGTTGGTAGAGGGAGTAAATAGCTGAATAACAGGTGTATTGCGTACCTTTTCCGAGGTTTCCTTATCCTGTTTTTCCTGCTGTTGTTTCAGTTTTTTGGCGAGGTAACACTTGCCATTACAACGCATTTGCGGTCGATTTCGGTTTTCGCACAGCACTTTGGCGATATATTCCCGGTTCAGTTTGAAATACGCAATCGTCCCCCACGGGCTGAGCGTGGGCAGCATAATAGCGAGGAGCAATATGTATGCTATGAGGGGGCGCATATTTTTACTTCGGCAATCGGCTGTCGGCAATCGGCTTTTGGCATTGGCTGTTAATGGTTTGATTGCCGATGGCCGAAAGCCGACTGCCACTAAAACGATGTCCCTATTCCGGGATCGGAGAAACGTTTGTCTTTGATAAAATCGTCGTCATTTAAAGTGCTCAGAAAGGCAATGATCGATTGCTTTTCCGAGGTGGTCAGGCTGATCCCTTGTTTTTGTCCCGTCACGTTCAGCAACGGGTCTAATGTGGGCGAATCGAAAATGGTGCTTTTGCCGGGCTGGTCATTGGCATAATGATTAAGAACCTGCTGCAAGGTGGTAAAGCGGCCATCGTGCATGTAAGGCGCCGTGAGCCCTACGTTGCGCAGGCTGGGAACCTTGAATTTCAGCCGGTCATTCTCGTTCAGGGTAATGTCGTATCGTCCCTGGTCATTGATCTTGTTCGTCGGCAAGCCATTATTCCGGAATTTTTGATCGGAAAACAATTCCCCGCTGTGACAGGTAGCGCACTTTTGTTTGAAAATAGCCAAACCATCCTTTTCCTGGGCAGTCAGTGCGGAGGCATCTCCGCGGACGGAGTAGTCGTAGCGCGATGTGGCCGATACCATCGACATCATAAATTGGGACAATGCCTGCATCATCCGGTCCGCATTGATCTCATCGGTTCCAAAAGCGGCCTTAAACATCTTAGGGTAATCGACCTGCTTGGCTGCGCCTGCAACGGGTGTCTTTTTCAGCTTATCGATCACATTCGAAACGCGTTCGTCCATTTCCACTTTGTTCTGAATAGGCACGGGCGGAACCATATCCATGTCATGCACGCCCCCATCCCAGAAGAATGAGGTATTCCAAGCCATATTTTGAACTGAGGGGGCATTGCGGGTGCCTATCAGATCGTCGACGCCGTGACTGAGGTCATGGCCGTGGTGGGTAAACGCAGCCTGCTGCTGGTGACAGGTCCCGCAGCCTATTTTATCGGTTCTGGACAGGATGCCGTCGTAAAACAGAAATCGGCCCAGTTCCACACCTTCGACCGTCATGGGGTTTTTGGACAGGTCATATACCGGATCAGGAAAATGGGAGGGCTTGGTCCATTGCAGCGGAGTCGGTTTGCCGGTCGGAAGAACCGGTTCAGGGTTGCCGGACCCCTTATTGCAAGAGACCGCCAGTCCTAAAAAGGCCGCTATTAAACCACAAATGCCGATAACCTGCTTCATTCCTTGTGATTAATTGAGATCGATCCGGTCAAAACTGAACATCGTCGCATAGTTGTCGGCTATGGTTGCCGAGAACGGCGTAAACATCACTCCTGAATTTTCCTTAATGCTGAATGGCTTGGGGCCATTGAATATCTTCAGAATATCGGCTTTGAGATAGACATCAGAAACGAGCGTAGTCGTTACGATCGCTTTCTGGCTGGTGAAATTCAGCTTTATTGTTCTGATGTTGTTTAACGTCCGTTCGGTAAGACCTCCAAAGCCGCCGATATGATAGTAGTAGTTACCGTTCGGCGTACTGGCCGAATCGGCGCTGCCTTCCATTTTCAGGAAAATATAGCCCGGGTTCCAGTCCCAGTACATAGCCTCTTCATTGGTTGGCCCCATATCTTTATCCAGAATGCCCTTCCGTTTCGAAATGTCTGCAACACTCCGAAGACTGTCGACCCCGATCATAAATTCCATACCGATATACTCGCCGGTCAGGACGTGGTTAATACGGATTTTGCGGGACGAAGCATCGCCTTCGCGGACCAGAAAATAGCTCGAATCCTGCGGGACAGTAAATGCAGAACCGTCAATTTTGATCAGCTTGATATTCGAAATGTAGTAATTGAGCTTGTTCACGGTAAACTCTTCACCCGCCGCATTGGTATACTTTGTACTATCCAATTGCAAATCCCGGTCGCCGACTACATTATCCAGGTTGATGCGAATGGAGCCAGTCTCGATCGGATCGGTATCATCGTCTTCATCTGGGAAAGAGCATGATACCGCAAGGATCCCTACTGTTAACGAAAGTGCGGAAAGGGATAGAAATGAAAATATGCTTTTCATAGAGCTATGTGTTATGAAATATGACTCATGTGCACGACCTCGTGCAAGGAGTCGGCAAAATTGCAAAGAGATTTGTTCTAACTGATGTCAGAACTCATGATGGGGCCGTTTTATGCGAAATTAAGCCAGCGGAGGATGAAAAATATCGTCCGGAGCGATACGGGGTATGAATAACGGGAGAGAGGCGAAGTTTGCAGCTGAAGTCGTGTGCAGTATAACAGCGTTGGTTTTGAAATCAAATCCAGAGCGCTGGTCCATTACCTGGTCCAGGAGTTTGAACATATAACTTTTTTCGGCCTGCCGCTTTTCATGCTCATCCAATGCGGCAATGCGTTTGGCGAGGTAACATTTACCGTCGCAATGCATTTGGGGGCGTGCCCGGTTTTCGCATAGATTGGCAACGATATACTCCCTTCTGATCTCAAAATCCAGGTATAACAAGGGAATCACCCATACTTTGATCAGCATGAGGCTCAGCAGGCTGAGCGATATCCATTGTTTACAAGAATTTCTCACAATAACAGAAACGAAGGAAACGCGGGAAATGGTGTTTCGATGGCAAAGGTAATGATGAATACGTATAAAGTCGTCGGAATGTTAAACGCAGGAGCCAGTTAGCCGCCAATTTGAAATCAAACCCAAAATAGCCTTCGATTCCCAAAGCGACATTGTTACTTTGCTTAAAGCGGCCTTCATAATCGCCAAACGTCGGGCCTTTAATACGGAACTTGCCTTCGTATCCGGCAAGTGAAACGACCGGGCCATAGCCGGCATAGAGGATTCTCCTTGTGTTGCGCATTCGCCTTACTTCATACGCAGCGTGTAAATACGCACCCGTGAATGCCTGTGAAGGGTCAGAATCGACGTATTGATGCGTGGACCCACTTGCAAAGCCTGCTCCGAGGTACAGTCGTCGGCCGGGCTTCTTCAAACTGAGCAGATAATGTGGCTCTACGATGACAGCGTTCCGTATGTAATATTGTTTGGGAAAAATGAATGAGGGCAAGCTATTGATCACATCGAGGCCAATGTAGGAAGCTCTTCTCGCAAGCGTGTCCTGCGCCTGTGAACACAGGGATGTAGTCATCAGGATAACTATTGTAACGAATCTTTTCATGGCGTGATTCGGATTAGAATTCCTCCGCCAGGTACAGGACTTGTCCAGGATAGTTTACCTGGGCGAACGTAAGTGTCGTAAATGATTTCGACCGAACGGAATGTGCTTTCGTAATGCTTCTCTTGTGACGGCTCGATAGCATCGTTTATGAATCCGCAGCCTCCTTTGTAACGGAACGTCCGTCTGTAATAAATGGAGAGGGTATCAATACGATTGGCAAACCGAAATATGTAAGTGGTTGTGTCCGAGCGAAGGGAGATGGGAAGATCTAATTCAAGATAAGACACTTTGGTTTTTGGGAGCTGTGCATTCGTAGCCTGTTGATTAAATGCGTTCAGTGCGTGTATCGAATCGAGGCGTATGGAGTCTCCCGAAAAGTTAATCCTTGCCGTGAGCTCGGCTTGTGGTCCGCAATCCTCGCAGCTTTGGAGAGCAATGACTGCAAATAGGAATACAATCAGTAAAAGATATTTCATAAAGATGGAAAAGGTTTTGCGCAGCTTCTGAGACACATTTTCTTCTGGCAACGTTGCCTACCGCAGGATAATCGCTGGATTTATGTGTTCTGGATTTGCCTTTTTAAAGTTATATTTGGTAAAAAGCACACTATGGCAACACTTGCACTTTCACAATCGACCATGTACTCAGAAGAGGAATATCTCCGGCTCGAAAACGACGCATTGGAAAAAAGTGAATATTTCCAGGGGAAGATCGTCATGATGGCTGGGGGGACGCCGAACCACAATCGCGTTAAGGAAAATATTATTGGCGAAATTTATCCCATCCTTAAAAAGCAGAGATCCTGCAAAAGTTATTCGAGCGATCAGCGGATCCACATTCCTTCCAATTCTCTATACACCTATCCCGACATTGCGATCGTGTGCGGACCCAACCGGTATGCGGAGTTGGACCGGAATAGTATCGTCAACCCGTCTGTGATTATTGAAATAATGTCTGCCGGTACGGGAGATTATGATCTCGGCGAGAAGTTCAGGTTGTACCGCGACATCGAATCTTTACAGGAGTATATCACCATCCATTCTCTGCATGTAGAAGCGGAAGTGTGGAGGCGCACTGCGGACAATCACTGGCTCCTTGCCGATGACGCCTTTTCGTTAAATGACTCCATTACCATTCAATCCATTGGCGCTACCCTGCAAATGGCCGATCTTTACGATGGCACCGAGAATGTAGGCAGTCTCTTTCCGGCTCCCAAAGAGTAATTTTCCTATATTTGCCCTTTGAACAATAAGGGCCCTTTCGCTCCGTTTATTTTCAAAATTGTTTTTTTGTAGAATCGACCTCTGTTCCATTCGCTTAACCATTCACTTTTTACTTCTCATATGATGCTTCTGCAAGCACTTACTGACTCTACTGCGGCTGCACCCGTCGCTGAGCAGGGCCTTTCTGTAATCGATCTTCTTGCAAAAGGGGGCTGGGTGATGTTGCCACTCGGGCTGTTGTTTCTGGCCACATTATTTCTCATTATCGAGCGTTTCCTGGGAATTGGAGCTAACGGAAAGATAGAGCTTCAATTTGTGGATAATGTCAAAGATTTTATTCAACAGGGAAACCTGAAATCGGCTGAGTCGCTTTGCAGGAATCAACGTAATGCAGCAGGACGCATTTTGGAAAGGGCGATTGGACGCATTGGTTATCCGATCAAGGATATTGAGACCACGATCGAGAATGCAAGCCAGATCGAGATTCAGAGAATGGAAGGTAATTTGCCTTACCTGGGGGTTATCGCCGGTATCGCGCCGATGCTCGGGTTTGTGGGAACGATTTCCGGTATCATCCGTATCTTCTACGACATTTCAATTTCAAACGATTTCAATATCAGCACCATCGCGGGTGGTATGTACGAAAAAATGATCACGTCCGGCTCCGGTCTGATCATCGGTCTGATCGCCTATGCCGGCTACCACTTGCTGAACATGAAAATCGACCGGTTTGCTTTGCGCCTGCAAATGGCTGCTTCCGATTTTCTGGATGTGCTTCAAAAGCCGGTTGCCGCGAAATAGATATTTAAGGTCCTGGAATGTCTGTAAGGCCGGCCAGGGCTGACAACCCAATATTTTTCCTCAAATATGAAAATACGTCGGAAGAGCCGGTTTGCCCCGGAAGTGTTTACGCACTCGCTCAACGATATCATGTTCTTCCTGCTGTTGTTCTTTTTGATCATCTCTACGATGTCCAATCCGAACGTGATCAAACTGATGCTGCCGAAAGCATCAGCGACTCAGCAGATGTACAAAAAGCAAATTACATTGTCGGTTGACGATAAAAAGGCATATTTCATCGATAAGGAGCCCATTCCGTTTGACAGGCTGGAAGCGGAATTGCAGAATATCTTCGCAAATGTGGAGGAACGCACCGTCGTGTTGCGTGTTGATAAGAACCTCGCAGTGCAGGACCTGGTGGACGTTCTCGAAATCGGTGCCAAAAACGATATTAAGATGGTAATGGCTACGGCCAAATAAAATAGGAGACAGAAAGAGGGGATGAAAGAAAAAGGGTTTGAAGATTTCGGTCTTCAAGCCCTTTTATGTTTTTAATGGTTTGCTGCACTTTGGTATATCAGTTCCACGATCGATTGGAGGACAGCGCCTTCTTCGGCGGTGCATATCTGGGCAGGCTTGCTGTCGCAGAGGTCGAGAAAGGCTCTGGTGTTTTCGAGCTGGAAATCGACCTCGCTCAAATGCGGAAACCGGATATCGGCAAGTTCGCCTGCTACTTCGGTGTGAACAGACAACGGGAACAGTCTCGCTCCGCCTTTGCTGCCAAAAATTTCAAGGTTGATCACTTCTTCATCCTGCATGTTCAGCGCGAATGAAGTGGAAAGGGATACGCTTACATTGCCAGGAAACGAAAGGTAGGCGAAGCAGGCGTCTTCCACTTCGAAGCTTGCCGGATCCCATGCGCCTTTGAGGCCTTTCCCGCCGGCCTTACCGATAAAATCGTAGGTATTCGCCACAACACGGTCGGGTTGCTGATAGCCTGTCAGACCCAATGCAAGGTCAAGGATGTGTACGCCAAGGTCTATCATCGCCCCTCCGCCCTGGATGGTTTTATTGGTGAAATTCCCCCAGCCCGGAATGCCGCGGCGGCGCAGGTAATGGGCTTTAACATGGTAAATCTCTCCCAGATGGCCGAGCGCATCGTAGTTTTTCAGCGTCGTGTATTCGGGAGCATGGCGGCGTTGAAAGTTATAAGCCAGCACTAAGCCATTCTTTTTGGCCAGATCGGCCATTTCACGTGCTTCACGGGCATTCATAGCCGGTGGTTTCTCACAGAAAACATGACAGCCGTTTTCGAGCGCCTGCATTGTGAATGGATAATGCAGGTTATTCGCCGTGCAATTGATCACAATGTCGGGCTTGCCTTCGCTCCGGTACATTTCATCAGGATTATCGAAAGCGAACGGGACGCCGTGCTTGTCTGAGAGTGCAGCGGCCTTGTGAATGTCGCGGCTGCATATGGCTATCGCCTTCACCCTGTCGGAAAGCTTTGCCAATGCAGGAAGGTGGTTCTGATCGGCAATATGCCCGCCGCCGATGATTGCCGCTTTAAGAATAGACATGAACTGGAAGAATAGGTTATGGTTTTATTCTTCCAAATATCATGAATTAAGTTCAGAAAGCGGTTTTTGGGGCAATCGTTGTGGCCGGCGAATGACTACTCCCTGGCCTCGGCATTGTGATCGCGGCGCCAACTATACCGCTTTGAGGTAAATCCGTAATTGAGATATCTGTACTTTTCTTTTTCCATCATTACGGCCTCGCTAGCAGGATTGAGGGAAAGCATTGAGGGATTAGTGACATAATTGACTTCCGGCTTTTTGCCGGAGGGTGACAAGTCCACCGAGCCGTTGAACATCGCCCCGAATTCAGCTATTGCACTAAGCGCCTTCAATCCCGTCGCATTAAAATTCATAAAGCCCTGGCGCTTGTCCTGCTCATTTTTTTCAATTTTAAAGTTGACTTCCAAAGTGTATTCCATCTCAACCGGCTTGCCGTTTTGCACCGCCGGATTCCATCTTGGCATTTCGTTCACCACGCGCAGTGCTTCCTTATCGATGCCGTAGCCGATGTTTTTAAGACTTTTCGCATTGCGGATATCGCCGGCTTTGTCAACGGTGAAGGAAACCAATGCGATCGCCTCCACATTAGCCCGACGTGCCACTTCCGGATATTTCAGATTTTGAAGCAGATATTGCATCAATGCCTCGTTGCCACCGGGAAACGCGGGCCGCTGCTCGGCCACTTTCATATCGTCATCATTGGTCGGGGACGAGGTGGATGCAGGAGTAACCGTATTTTCGGGAGCCATCGTCCGACCGACAATCACAGGGCCCGTGATTTGGTTTGCCGCCTTTTTAATGATCATTCCCAGCTCCTGATTGTTATCTGTAAGCTTAAATTCCTGCGTTTCATATGCAACGTGCGTGATGACCAGCTTTGAATTCGCAGGCACATTGTGCAGCTCAAACCGGCCATTCCGGTCTGTGGTTGTGCCGCGGGTCGTTCCCGCTATGATGATGGTGGCATCCTCGACCGGCCCGTCGATTTCATCGGCAATGAGCCCTCTGACCCGTATGGTTTGTTCAACTGCTGCTTTGAGCTGACCGATAGCCTGCATGGGCGGACGCGAAGCGGAAATGGCAACCGAAGATACCACAACGGGTAAAATCAGTAAATACTTGGTCAATAACCACCGTGAACTGCGTTTCTTGTAAATCATCTGGATCCGGCGTTTTAGCAATGATGAATTAAAAAAATGATTGGCAATAGCGATGTCCGGACTGCGCATTGCATACGCGACGAGGAATGAGGCATAATCGTTCCGGTCCGGAACAGGCTGATCGGCCAGGTATTCGTGGACGCTTTCAATGGAGCGCTTGTACAGCCACACGATAGGATTTGCCCAGAAGCATATTTTCAGCAACTCGATCAAAAGGACGTCGGCGGTGTGCCATTGGCGGATGTGCTCGTGTTCGTGCCGGATGACGGCATCGGGATTATGGTAGTAATCATGAGGGCTTAAAAACAGCCAGTGAAAGAATGAAAACGAGCTCCCGCCCTGAATGCCTGTGTTTTCGGGTAATATTAGTAATGTGTAATGATCCATATCGATCCTTTCGCTTCTCCCGGCCATTTTGTAAAGCTTGAAAACGCCCGAAGCGAATTTCCAGACCAAGGCCAATGCGAAGGCGACATAGAGTCCGGCAACCCAGTGCCATATGTTTATGCCCGCTTCGGGAGCTTTGTCGGCGACTACGGCCACCGAAATCGTGGCTTTCTGGTAGACCGTTTCCGGCACATAGATGGTTGTGATCGGCTCGTTCAAATGGACCGCGGGTAAAGCAAATGCGATCAGCAGCGTCCCCAGCAAGTAAAGCCGGTTCCAGTGAAAGAAGGTATGCTTTCGAAGCAGAAGCCAATAGCAGGCATAAAAGAGTAGCCAGTATGCATTGACTTTCGCCAGATAGAGGAGCGTTTCCATGCAGAGAGCAGTTACAGGGCCTATTTATCTTTGGTGGTGATGGAAACCACACCATTCGCGCCTTTCGAGCCGTAGATTTTCGTTGCTTCTGCGCCTTTGAATACGTTGATACTCTCAATTGTATTCGAATCCATTGTTTTGATCAGGCTGGCATCTTCCAACACTTCGCCATCCAATATATATAATGGTTGGCTTTCAGTAAATGGCTGCCCTTCCGGCCAGCGGATTTGAATGTTTGAACTGAATCTTTCTCCTGTACGCATCTCAGGTTGTGCTTCCAAAGTCTTACCGGGCAGGATAACTTCGTTCCCGATTTTTTGCGCCGTAGGCTTTGAAACAGGTTTGAAACTTACAACCGTTGTCTCCTTCTCTTTTTTGGGATCCAAAGCTGTATCCTCTCCCTCATCTGCCAGCATAAAGTTGATAGGTACTGTAAACTTCACGCTAACGGCTTTCCCGTCCTGCTTACCGGGTGTCCATTTAGGAAACTTGGAAATCACACGGATCGCTTCTTCGTCGCAGCCAAAGCCAATGCCTTTCAGAATTTTTACGTCTTCAATATCTCCGGTAGACGTCACGATGAAGTTGACAAAAACCTTTCCTTCTACGTTAGCTTTGGAGGCTGGTGTAGGATATTTGATATTCCGGCCCAGAAATTTGAACATTTCTTCATTTCCTCCGGGATATTCCGGAGCTTCTTCCACAACCGCGAAAATGGGTTCTTTGCCTCCCTTTTTCGCTTTCGTCTGCACGGTATCGTTTTCTTTTGACACCTGGCTTTCGCAGCCGGCGACGAGCAATGCGCTGGTTCCGATCATCGTTGCGGCAGCCACGTAGGTGCCCAGCATCCATTTGGATGTGCGGTTTTTATAGATCATCTGGATACGGTTTTTTAATTGAGATGGTTTGAAAAAGTGGTTGGTCAGCGACGCAACAGGCGCATTGAGCGCATATGCGACGAGGAATTGGGCATAATACTCACGGTTCGGGGCTTGCGCATCGGCCAGGTACTCGTGAATTTCTTGCAGCGACCGCTTGTACAACAGCAGCACGGGGTTGAACCAGAAAATGGTTCGTATGATTTCGATTAAGAGAATGTCGACACTGTGGCGCTGTTCGGTATGCACCATTTCGTGCCGCAAAATGGCGTCGAAGTGGTTTTCGTAATCATTATGGTTGATCACGATCCATTTCAGGAATGAAAACGAACCTACGTCGTTGGAGTTGATCAGGATCACCGTGCAATCTTCCAGCTCGATGAGCTCGCCTGAGCGCAGGTATTTGACGAGCTGGGCGATGTTGCGGGCCAGTTGGAAGGCAGCTACGGCCAGTCCGGCGGCATAGATCATCTTCAGGATCTGTATCCATGTCCAGGCCTGCTGCTTTTCAGGAGCGTTGCTTACCACCGCAAACGCCGAGGCATTCATTTCGTACACTACGGGCAGTTCCGGCGCCGCCGCAGGATAAATGATCTCTGGTAATGCAAAGGCGATCAGCAGAGAGCCGATCAGATACCAGCGGTTCCACTGAAAGAACGTATGCTTGCGCAGCATCAGCCAGTAACAAGCATAGAGTAGCGTCCAGTAAAGGCTGACCTTGCCGATGTATAATAAAGTTTCCATGGCTAACAGTGGTTTACTGGTCGTTTTTGTGTTGATTGATCAGCTTCATAATCTCGTCCAGCTCCTTGGTGTTGAGGTCGTTGTCCTTCACGAAAAAGGAAACCAGATTGGGGAGCGAATTATCAAAGTAGTTAACCATCAGTTGCTTCATCTCATGACGTTTGTATTCTTCTTCCGTGATGAGGGGAAAGTATTCATGCGTTTTTCCGTAGGCATTGTATCCCACCACCTCCTTTTTTTCAAGTATCCGGATAATGGTCGATACGGTGTTATATGCGGGCTTGGGTTCCGGCATTTCGGCGAGAATGTCTTTCACAAAGGCCTTTCTGAGTTGCCAGAGAATCCTCATGACTTCTTCTTCTGCCCGCGTCAGGTTACGGATTTCCATAGTGTTCTTTCTTTAAAATGGGTTACTAATAATAGGTAATTCAAATGTATGACTATTTGATTAGTTTCAAAACTATTTTATTAGTTATTTGAAAAAAATAAAAAACCGCCTCAGGAAATGTGACGGTTAAAACCTGATTTCGCTATCTGGAATATCTTATTATGCAAATCCTGAACCTTTGCTGCGAAGATATTGGCCTTCATTACACATAGCGCCGGGCATGATCGCTACCTGGTGGTCCCAGTCAAAGGTTGTCCAGTTGCCTGGTGTGGCTATCATTACTTGTTTTGTTTCTGTAAAAAACCAGATTACTTTCTCCACGCCGAATTCGAGTAACTTCATCGTTTTTAATGCTACATACTTGCTCTCTGTGGCGTCTTCAAGCTCAATGCGGGTGTCGACTTCGATCGAGATTGTGGGAGGGACTTGTACATAATTTAGATCGATTTTGTCAATTGTGAGCACATCTTTGTCAAAGATCATGATATCAGCGGCGAGATTGTTTCTCCGGTTAATATGCAAACCGGGCTCATTCGTAGCAATTATGTATCTGCCGCGATTGACCTGGTCAAAAAGGATACCAAGAAGATAACTGATAATATAAGTTTGTAGACCACTGCAACCCATGACGCCTTCCTCATTAATATTGCCCGCAAGAACTTCCTGATAGCCCTTGTAGTAGTAAGGTTTGCCATCAATAATCTCGCGGATCAGCGATGTAGGAATGCTTTCTTCAAGAGCGCTTTCAGGAATATCGAAGCCAGGTGTAGGTGAAGCTATCATAGGTTGATATCGGTTAGCTACTATTGAATATACAAAAAATAAACATGGATATTCAGCCAGATGTGCAAAGTAACCCGTTAGATGATCAAACGGGCCCGCAAAATAAAAAGCGCCGGAATAAACTTCCGACGCCTTTGCCTAGTATAATGTATCGTGATCGATTCTACTCCACCACGCTCAATTTCACCGTATTCGTCTTGCGTTGTCTTGAAACCGGCATGCTCAGGGTGTTGATGAATACATCTCCTTTTTGCAATTCTCCTTTTTCGACCAGGAATGATTTGATATCCTCGATCAGATCATCGGTAGAAACACCCTGATCGCGATCGTAAAAGAATACCTTCGTTCCCCAGTATAATGCGAGCTGGTTCATCAGCATTTTATTGGATGTGAAAATCAGCAGATTGGCCTTTGGGCGGTGGTGCGACAAACGGAATGACGTATAGCCAGACCGTGTAATACCGATGATCGCCGCAGCTTGTGTATCGCGCGCCAGACGGCATGCGCTCATCACCACATTGTCATTCAGTTTGTAGGTTCCAGGGGTGTCGTTAACAGCCGCGTGGTGTTTGAAATAAATGCTTTTGCTGTTAGCTTCCACTTTCTCAATGGTCCGGGTCATGCTTTCCACGGCCAGAAGCGGGTATTTACCGGAAGCAGTTTCAGCTGAAAGCATTACTGCATCGGCACCGTCGAGTACCGAGTTCGCTACGTCGTTCAGCTCGGCGCGGGTTGCACGCGGGCTTTCGATCATACTTTCGAGCATTTGCGTAGCCACGATCACAGGCTTGCCTGCGCGGTTGCATTTCTCGACGATCATTTTCTGGATCATCGGAACTTCTTCTGCCGGAAGTTCCACACCGAGGTCACCACGGGCAACCATGATACCGTCCGTAGCTTCGATGATCTCATCGATATTCAGGATTGCTTCAGGCTTCTCGATTTTCGCTACAACGCGGGCGATCTTACCTTTGTTGGCAATATATTCCTTCACTTTTGTGATTTCTTCCGCAGTGCGAACGAACGACAAAGCGATCCATTCTACATTGTTTTCAAGACCGAAATCCAGATCTTCCCAGTCTTTCGGTGTTACCGAAGGCATCGAAACCCGCGTATTAGGCAGATTTACACCCTTTTTAGATTTCAGGTAACCACCATAAATAACCTCCGTGATTACATCCGTTCCTTCGATTCCGGTTACCAGCACTTCCAGTTTACCATCATCCATCAACACGCGGTCACCGATTTTTACATCATTGTACATTCCATCGTAAGGCGTGCTCACTTTCTCGGCAGTACCCAGCACTTCGGTATTCGAAAGGATCAGTTTCTTTCCTGATTCGATCAGAACGCCGTCTTTCTCAGCTACAAGACCGATACGGATCTTGGGGCCCTGCAAATCCTGAAGAATAGCCAGGTTAAGGCCGTGCTCTTCGTTGATTTCGCGGATGTTGGTAAGTCTTTCCAGATGGTCAGCGTGGGTGCCGTGGGAGAAGTTCAAACGGAACACGTTCACTCCTGCTTTGGCCAATGCGTATAATGTTTCTTTCGATTCCGAGGTAGGACCTACGGTTGCAACAATTCTGGTTTTTTTGGAAGACATAAAGTTAATGTGCAGTAAAAATGATGTTTTATAAACAATCCACGTCAATCACGACCTGGATGCTTTTTAGCGTCTTGTCAGTCAGTATGTCAATTACTTTTTCCTGAATAAATGACTTTGCCGCCTTAAAATTAATCTTTTCTCGTTCAAGTTTCACGAGAATGTCGAACAAAAACTGATTTCTTACTCTTTCTACGAGCGGAGGTTGTGGTCCTAAAACCCTGCTCGCGCCCAAATGGGCCGTCAGCTTTTCGGCCAATGCTTTTGCGGCCCGGCTGGCTGTTCCCTCGTCGACATGCTTGACTGTGACCTTTATCAACCGCGTGAAAGGCGGGTAGCTAAACTTCTCACGTTCTGCGATTTCTGCTTCATACATGCCCTCGTAGTCATTATTGATGATTTTCTCAAGCAATGGCTGGCCGGGATTAGCGGTTTGGATCAAAACCTTTCCGGGCTTGTCGGCCCGCCGGCCCGCGCGCCCGCTTACCTGCGTAAGCATCTGGAATGCGCGTTCGGATGCCCGGAATTCGGGGAAGTGGATAATGCGGTCGGCATCGAAAATACCAACCACGCTTACATTATCGAAATCGAGTCCTTTGCTGACCATTTGGGTTCCCACCAGGATATCGATCCCGCCTTCCTCAAAATCCTGGATAATCTGCTGATAGGCATTCTTCGCCCTCGTAGTGTCGAGGTCCATCCGCTGCACACGCGCCTCCGGATACATGACGTTGATTTCCTCTTCGATCTTTTCAGTTCCGTACCCCATGGTCTTCACCTTGGGCGATCCGCAATGCGGACAGGTACGGGGGACTTCTTCCTTATGTCCGCAGTAATGGCAGCGTAATTCACGTGCCTTCATATGATAAGTAAGGCTTACGTCGCAATTGCCGCATTGCGAGATCCAGTTGCATTCTTCGCATTGCAGGTAGGGCGAATAGCCTCTGCGGTTCTGGAAGAGTATGGTCTGCTCTTTGTTTTTAAGGTTATATTCCAGATGATTCAGCAAGACAGATGAAAATTCATTCTTCATCTGTTTCTGCCTTTTTTCTTTCTTCGTATCGATCAGTTCGAAACGTGGCAATGCAGCATTGCCAAAACGTTGTTTGATTTCCACTAGCCCGTAACGGCCGCTTTTTGCATGGAAATAGCTTTCCAGGGATGGCGTCGCAGAGCCAAGAAGCGTTTTGCCCCGATGCATGTAGGACATAATGACGGCAACATCGCGTGCATTGTAACGGGGAGCCGGGTCGTGTTGTTTATAGGATGTTTCGTGCTCTTCGTCCACAATGATCAAGCCCAGGTTGTCGAAGGGCAGGAAAATGGCAGATCGTACGCCCACCACGAATTGAAATTTGCCGTCCAGAATGCCTTTCCATACCTCCACACGTTCGTTGTCGGAGAATTTGGAATGGTAAATGCCCATTACATCGCCAAATACCTTTCGCAGCCTTACCACAATTTGTGTGGTCAAAGCGATTTCAGGGAGCAGGAACAGTACTTGCGAACCACTTTCCAGCACTTGTTTGATGAGTTCGATATAGACCTCTGTTTTTCCACTTCCGGTAATGCCATGGAGGAGTACGACCTCTTTTTCCTGAAAGAGCGCATGGATCTGCTGAGTCGCTTCCTGCTGCGAGTCCGTGAGCGTAATGTTTCCCAAAGTACTCGCCGGAATGTCATCAAACCGGGATACGAATATTTCGAATTGCTCGAATATGCCTTTCTTAATCAGCGTGTTCAGGGAAGCATCCGAAATGCTGTCGTCCTGTGTGAATATGGATTTGTCGAGGCCTTTGTGATTTAATTCTGGATTATTGTAAACAGGAATGAAGCTGAGGTATTTCAGCAGAATCTCCTGTTGTTTGGGTGTTTTGTCAAGATCGTTGGCCAGTTTGGAAAGCACTTCACCGCTTGTGTACCGGGACGTTAACCTTATTTTCTTCGCTACTTTGGGCTTGTAACGTTCTTTCACCTCTTCATACAGGATCACTGCTCTTTTCCCGACCAGCGATTTGATGATGGAGGTGATATTGGACTTTTGCAACAGTCTTTCCACCTCTTCATAGGAGAGGGTCTGGTGCTTCCGGATCTCTTCGAGGACTATGCGCTCCTGGTCGGTGAGCAAATCATCATATTCAAATTCCGGATTCAGTTGTATCCTTGATTGACTGGTTATTTTGAGTCCGGCCGGCAGCGCTACATTCATGACCTCGCCAATATTGCAGAGGTAATAGTCTGCGATCCAGTTGAACAGTTCCAGCTGATGGGAGGTGACGATCGGCTGCTCATCCAGCAATTCCAGGATGTATTTGGCCTGGTATTTCACAGGCGGGTTGGAATGCAACTGCGCGACGACGGCCGTAATGACCCTTTTTTGCCCAAACTGCACGATAACCCTTGCACCGATTTTGATCAATGCCGTCATTTCCCTCGGAACCCGGTAGGTAAACAGGGAGGGAATGGGTACCGGCAGGATCAGGTCGGCAAAAAGAGTAGTTTCTTCCTCGAAAAGGGAGGTCATTGTATAAAATCTTTAAATCTGCGGCAAGTAAGCAATTTGTGTTCAAGCAATCAATGAAACTTCGAGGGTAGCTGCGTGCTCCCAGTCGACCATTGCGTTGAACAGTCTGATATGGCTGAACGCTGGGATGTCTTCTTCCCTGATTTCAGCCGCTTCGATCTCCCCGCGATCCAGCAGGAGCGCGCGTTGGGTACCGGGTAACAGCGGGGCGCTCGGCGTAAACCATCTTGTTCCGTCGAAGAACGCCACATTGCAATAGTTGGAGTCGGTTACGAGACCTTTTTTTATGATCAGAATCTCATCGGCATCTCCGCGCATCGCAAAGAGCGTGTTCAGCGTATCCCGGTTGTCGTATTTGTAGGAATAATCAATTTTATCATGATAAACCCGGCGTATTTTATGGATTGATCGCCGCGCATAGGGCTCCCATTTAATGACTTCCACCTGGCTGCTGTAAGAAAGTCTGCATTTATACATTCCCTCGCCGACGTTTGCCGGAATTTCGAGGAGTTCGGCCAAAGTCCAGACATCTGTATGGCCAAACAGCTCGTGACGGGTTTTGTTCAGGCGTGCTTCGTGGTAGGGCAGGTTTTTTAAATGTCGATTTTCAACACAAATGGTTTCAAAGCACAGCATGCGGGACGTAGCTAAACGGGAGATAAACTTTATCGATGACTTCCTGATACTCGCTCAGTGCATTGCTGAGTGCGGTAATGCCGCCACCACTTTTAAATACCATACCTTTTTCATCCTGTTCGATGAAGCGGATCATCACAGCACTTTCGAAATGCTGCCCGTCGAAATAGCCCATTACGCCGGTGTAGTAACCTCTCTCATAGCCTTCGGCTTGCCGGATGATTTGCAATGTGCTGGGTTTCGGCGCACCGGTTATGGAACCAGCCGGCAAAAGTTTCATTAGCAGATCACCGTATTGGCCATCGAATGAGCCGGGGAGTAAGCCTGCAATTTCAGAACTCACCTGCAAAAGTGTTTTGTCATGCGTATGAATGCGGTCGATGTACCGGTATCTTTCCACCCATACCTTTTCCGCGACCATACTGATGTCATTGCGGATCAGGTCCACGATCGTCGCGTGCTCGGCCGTTTCTTTATGATCGGAAAGAATTACATTTTCCGCGTCAGGCACGGAAGCGTCAATGGTGCCTTTCATCGGAAATGAGGCAATGCGATTGCCCTTGATCCGAACGAATATCTCCGGTGAAAAACAGGCAAATTCATTTTTATAGAACAGCCGGTAAGGCGCCTCGCTGTGTTGAAAGATCTGTTGAAGTGTCAGGTTCGTTGTAATAGGGGTAGGAACCGAAAGGTTTACCAGAAATGAGTTGCCTGCCCTCAGATTGTCCAGCACACAATTGAACCTGGCCTGGTAAGCATCGAATGCAATGGGTTGTTTGTCGAAATAAACGTGTTCGGGTAGCTCGCCCCGTTGCGCGTCATCGTAATTCGTAAAGCCATTCAGGTTGAAGAGCATTTCGGATGGATCGACTTCGCTCAGCTTCCATGCAACTGGTTTTTGAAACTGATAATCCACCAAAAAAACGAAAGGGGTTTTTGCCCTGCCCCATTCATTTAATTTTTCGGTAAAGTCGCTGACCGCGTTTTTCAAGCTAAAATTGGTATTATCAGACATCCTGAACAGCTAGCGAATTTACAAAGTTCAGAAACCAATATCTAAATTAGGGGGTTAAAAGAGAGGCAAAGGCCGAAACCGGCCGAAGGATAGCTGAACCAAAATGCACATTTACGACGCAATTATCATCGGAGGCGGTCCCTGCGGCCTCGCAATGGGTGTTGAGCTGGCCAAGAGCGGCCTCGACTACCTGATTCTTGAAAAAGGAAACCTGACGGAGTCTATCCGGCGCTATCCGCGGCGGATGAAGTTTTTCTCAACCGCCGAGAATATCGAAATCGGAGGGATTCCCTTCGCGATCTCCGACGTAAAAGCCAACCGTAACGAGGCATTGCAGTATTATCGCAAGGTAGCCGGTTATTTTCACCTGAATTTCAGGTTGTTTGTCGATGTGGATCGAAGCGAAAAGCAGGCCGACGGTACATTTCTGACGTATTCCAATGACGGTCAGGTTTTTCAATCGAAAAAGGTAATTCTGGCAACCGGCTATTTTGATGTCCCTCGCATGCTGAATGTGCCGGGTGAAGCCCTCCCGCATGTTTCGCATTATTATGATGAGCCATTCCGGTACTCCTACACCAATGTGGTGCTGGTAGGAGGCTCCAATTCGTCTGTGGAGGCGGCACTGGAATTGTACCGCCATGATGCGCGCGTTACGATCGTGCATAAGGAGGCCGATTTTCGCACTAAAGTAAAATACTGGCTGATCCCGGACGTGAAGAACAGGGTCAAGGAGGGAAAGATCCACACGCGGTTTAATTCCATCACGAAGGCCATTGAGCCCGGGAGAATGCTGATTGAAAACACCGAAACCGGTGAGGAAGAATGGTTACCCGCTGATTTCGTCTTCTTACTGGTAGGTTACCTGCCCGACGAACATTTGCTTGCACGATGTGGTGTTACGCTTGATCCGGCCACCAAAGTGCCGGAGTACGACCGGGATACTTTTGAGACGAACGTGCCGGGATTGTACCTCTGCGGTACCGTGCTGGCTGGGGTATTTACAGAAAAGGTGTTCATTGAAAACGGGCGTGACCATGCAGCCGCCATCGCCGATCATCTGGCAGGACGTGAAGTGCGTAAGGTGAAGGAGCTGATCGACCGGATTTAAGAAGCCTATGCAGCCGTAAACCGTTAAAACAAAGATTTACTCGTTTACAAATACCAGTTTACGCTTTTTCTTTTTGGTGGAAATCTTCTCGATTTTACCAATTAATCCGTTAGCTCCAACGCCGTAGCCGACGTTACCGGCGAAGCTAAGCGAATGAAAACCTTCTTTTCCCAATACTCCCCAGGTTTTGCCGCGATCGAGCGATACGCTGCTGCCCGACGGGCCGGATGCTACCAGGACATAGTTGTCGGAGCGGATCTGGGTGTCGCCATTCCAGGTTGCATTGGTTTTATGGTAAATGGTCACGGATTCCTTTAATCCTGCGGGTTTGGTCATGCCGGCCAGGGTCCAGGTAACGCCTCCATCGGTGGTCAGAAGCACATTTTGCGTGGAATCTGTGGTTTTTTTATAATCTCCTCCTACTGCAATCCCATTCTTTTTAGACCAGAAATGCAAACCGAAAATGCCGCTGGTTGGTCCTGCGGGTAATGGCGTCGCCGAAACCTGCCAGGTCTGGCCGTAATCTTCCGATCGGAAAACGCGGGCCATTTTGCCGCCGCCTGTGCCTATGAACGCCACGCCGTTTCCGTTCGTGACAATGGAAGTACCGCTGGCGGCAAAGCACGCTTCGCCGGGTTCGGCTGCCGGGCGTTTGTCGAGCGGGAGTTCCTGCCAGCTTTTACCGCCATCATCCGTAGTGAGTACAAACAATTTGTTTTGAACGGGATCGCCCAGGCAAATGCCTTTATTTTTATCCCAAAAGTCGATTCCATCCAGAAAAACCCCATTTTGTGTAGTTTGGTACACAAGCTTCCAACTTTCGCCACCGTCCTCGGTCCTGTAAATACGGGCCTTATCCTTCTCAGATTCTCCGGCGCTCATGGCAACGGCTACCTGTTTGTCGAAAGCATGGATATCGCGAAAGTCAAGGGAATCGGCACCTGACACTTTATAGGTGGTCCAGGTATGCCCGCCGTTCGTTGTTTTCAGAACAGTACCCTTTGTACCTCCGATCCAGCAAATAGTAGGAGCCACGGCATGTACTGCGCGCATATGGATCTTCGTTTTGATATCGATGACGTTCCATTGCGCGTGGGTGAAGCTTGTTGTCAGGGAGAAAAAGAGTGGCAGGATAACTGAACAAAAGCCGTTCAATGGAAATTGGGACGCTGATTTGCGAAGTGGCACAGTATTTTGTTATTTTTCAGTTCTAATGATTTATTAACACAAAATAGGAAATTCATATGAACAAGAACCAAAAATTTTTGATCGGCTCAATCGGAGCATTGTTGACAGGCATTGCGATTGGCCTTCTGGTGGCTCCTAAAAATGGTAAGGATACCCGCAAGTTGCTCAAAAATAAGGCGAATGATCTGGGCGGTACAGCCAAAGACAAGTATGAAAGAAGCCTCGAAGAACTTTCTCATCTGGCCGACAAGCTCAAAGAAGGATTCGTTAAGAACGTAAATACTGCAAAAGACAAGGCAAATACGGTGGCTGACAATGTGAACGAGAGGGTTCGCAGCGCGGTCAACAACAATGCTTGATAACTACTCCGATATTCACGACATTGAAAGGGCTGTTTCTTACGGGAACCGGCCCTTTTTAATTACAATCAGGGGATTTTTGCCAGTACCTCACTGATCGCCTGATTGATGTCTTCCTTGAAATTCTTTGTTTTTTCAGGAATGATCCCGCTGGCGCCTCCCTGCCACACCATCTGGTTGTTGGCTGCATCCACAAGATCGACAACGATTGTTCCTTCGCGGTATTTGCCCGTTACCACTTCCTCGCTTTTCCAGGAATAGCGCCGCTGTCCCATGTAGCGTGGTAGCCCGTCGGTACGGAAGTCGGTTTGCCGGGTTTGTACCTGGTCTTTCACATTCAGGGCAATATTAATTTTCAGGCTTGGATCACGTGCTTCGTCCAGGCCACGTGCCTGGAGGTTTTTAGCAATTGCTTCTTTGATAATGCCGACGTTCTGTTCATAATTTCCAGACAGCGTGTCCCCTGTGGCTTCAATGTCAAAAAAACCATAGGTGGAATAGTCCGAAAGCTTGAAGGACTCTGCCTTCTTGGTTTTCAGGATTTTGTAGGACGATCCGCAAGCGGTCAGCAAGATAGATAAGCTGAGTAAGGCCAAAAACAACGCGTTTTTCATAACTGGCGAATATGTAGTTGAATTATCCGATAACGCTTCCGAGTTCTTTCGCCGCTGCCATGCTGATGCCTTTATAGAACATGAATTCTGTCATGACAGCAAGCTGCTCGTCTTCCGTGCGTGCCTGCGTTGCTTGCTGGAGACATACTTTCATTTTCTCTTCGATAAAGGCCTTTTTAAGCCTTAGAATATTGTTGAATGCGGTTTTGTCCAGTACGTCGGTTTCGAAAGGCACGTAGATCTCGTACTTGTCCTTCCACAATTCACTCAACTCATGCTTCTGGGTGAGCCATTCTATGGTAAGGTTCCTGATTTCCGCCTCATGATGTTGGAGGAAATAGTTGGTCGACAATACTTGCCTGCGATTGAAATTCTCCCGGAAGAGCGTCAGCAAATGTTGGAATATAGGGTCTTTCAAATCGATGCCTTCGATTTGCTCCAGCACATACTGACACACGGTAATACTGGGTTCCAGCTCCCGGGCGCCGTGGACGACGAGCAACTTCACGAATGCCTCTTCCTGGTAATGCAGTTTTGTCCTCTGAAATGATTCGGGGGCAGCTTCCTCAGGTGCGAATGGGTTAACGGATGGCTCTCCCGCGCCTGGTCCGAACCCGTCGCTGAACAATGCATCGAGGTCATCGGGACCTTCGGGTGGCGCATTGAATGGCCGGGATTGTCTTTCAGCCGGTTTAGCGGTGTGCTGTTTGCGCAGCAACTTGTTCCCTTCCGTGATCAGCATTTGCTCGTCTACCCGCATCATTTCCGAGGTGCGATGGAAGAACACCTGCCGCTTGATTGCGTCCGGAATTTTGACAATGCTGTTGACAACCTCCTGAATTACCGCTGCGAGCCGGAAAGGGTCATTCCCGGCATCCTGCAAAAGG
This sequence comes from uncultured Dyadobacter sp., assembly GCF_946482605.1. The sequence goes on from NZ_CAMLSE010000008.1 coordinate 287,722, forward strand.
ATTTCCGTTTTAAAGGTAATGAAGTCCTTGGAGGCTTTTTTGAGATGCTCTTTGAAGGCTTCGGCACCTACTCTTCTGACATAACTGTCGGGGTCTTCGCCATCGGGAAAAAGAACGACGCTTACATTCAAACCCTCTTCTAAAACAAGGTCCAGCCCGCGTAATGCGGCCTTGATCCCTGCCATATCGCCATCATATAGAATCGTAATATTGGGCGTAAAGCGACCGATGAGCCGGATCTGCTCGACCGTCAGCGAAGTGCCCGAGGAAGCCACAACGTTTTCGATCCCAGCCTGATGCAGGGAAATTACGTCGGTGTAGCCCTCCACCAGATAGCAATGCTCGACCTGCCGGATTGCATTCTTGGCCTGATATATGCCGTAAAGTACTTCGCTTTTGTGATAGACCTCGGTTTCGGGGGAATTGAGATATTTAGGTTGATTTTTGTCCGACTTCAATATCCTCGCCCCGAATGCGATCGTTTTCCCGGCGATGTTATGGATCGGGAAAATTACCCTGCCCCTGAAACGGTCATAACCGGCGGTCTGGCTGCCCTCTTTGTGGATAAGAAGGCCCGCCTTTTCCAGCACTTCGGCAGAATAACCCTTTTCTAATGCTTCTTTGGAGAAAGCATCCCAATTATCAAGACTGTAACCGAGCTCGAATTTCTTACGGATTTCGTTTGTAAATCCTCGCTCGCGGAAATAGCTTAAACCGATAGCCTGGCCTTCGTCGCTATTGTGCAGCTGGTGCTGATAGTAGTTTTTCGCGTAGTTTAGGATGATGTATAAACTCTCCCGCGCGTTCTGCCGGACGGTTTCCTCGTCTGTAAGTTCTTCCTCTTCAATTTCAATATTGTACTTGCCAGCCAGGTAGCGTAATGCCTCGCCATAGCCGATCCCGTCCACATCCATCACAAATTTGATAGAATCGCCTGCGGCTCCACAGCCGAAGCATTTGTAAATCTGCCGGGAGGGATTGACGTTGAAGGATGGTGTTTTCTCGTTGTGAAACGGGCAGCAAGCGGAATAATTGGCCCCTTTCTTTTTCAGGGACACAAAATCCCCGACAACCTCCACAATATCTGCGGCGTGCTTGATCCTTTCGACGGTTTCGGGATTGATGCGCATAATTCCAGTTGGTTCAGTTGACGTGGTCCCGCAACTTCACCGGATTTTTTGTTTTTTTATCGAGCTTCATGTTCAGCAGTTCCACAAGGAATGAAAAGGCCATTGCGAAATAGGCGTAGCCTTTCGGAATTTCGTAGTGGAATGCTTCTGCTACGAGGAGCGTACCAATCATCAACAAAAATGACAGCGCCAAAATTTTGATAGAGGGGTGATTATTTACAAAATCGCCGATTTTGGCCGCAAAAGCGATCATAATAAATGTGGAGGCGATGACAGCAATGATCATAATCGGGACTTCTTTCACTAATCCGACCGCGGTGAGTACGGAATCGAAGGAAAATATGATATTGAGCAATGCGATCTGTATCAGCGCATTGCCGAAAGTCATCGACTTTTTTTGAGAAATATCACCGGACGGTAAATCCTCAGGCTCACCTTCCAGCTTGTGATGTATTTCTTTAGTGGTGCTGTAAAGCAGGAACAAGCCGCCTCCCAGCAGGATAAGGTCGCGACCACTGAACCCATGGCCGAAAAGATTGATCAGATCGTGTTTCAGGCCAATAACCCAGGAAATCGCAAAGAGCAGTGCAATTCTAAGTACCAGGGCAATAAGGAGTCCGTTGTTTTGTGCTTTCTTCCTTTGGTCAACCGGGAGCTTGCCTGAAACAATTGTGATGAAAATGACGTTATCTATTCCCAGAACGACTTCAAGCAGGGTAAGGGTGAGTAGGCTGATAAGTGCGTCTGTTGTCAAAAGTGATTCCATGTAATGAGTTTGGTAAGTCTTGGTTTCGCGAAAGTAATCAGGCAGAGATGTTTGAACAATAATTACGCCAATTTTCCGTAATTTTGACGTATAGGGAATCTGAAGGAGAAAATTTTTATGGAAATGTCCATTATTTTCTCATTAGAATTTTGAAATTCGCTCCCTAAAGTTTTTTTCTGATTACTTTAGTTTGTTATTTTGCGGTATTGAAATGTAACAGGAAATTTATCAAATCGATATATAGATATTAAAAATATAGTGTGTGTATAGTGTGAAACAGGGCATGGAAATTTTTCTATGCCTTTGTTTTTTGTACTGATCATCAGTTATTTACAACACATCACCTTTAGCAACCTATAAATATCCGTCAAAGCACCTACCGGGTCTTCGTGCCTCGCGGGGGTGGTACGAAGCTCGCGAGCCTGGGCAAGACTCTCTTCCAAATCAATCTTAGAAAACGTTTCGAAAACAGCGCAAAATGCCGGTCGATCAACCGCGTTTGAGGCTATGACAGGCACGCTCAGTTCCCGCGCTTCGTGAACAGACAGGGAGACCCCGTCCGTCGTCGTGTTACGGATGAAGGCATCAGATAATTTCAGGATTTGCCGGAATTCATGCGGTTGATCAACAAATAGCACATTGTCAGGTATTTGACTGAAATGTCTTCCGATAAATTTCCGATAGCTTCCCGATGGGTCGGATACCAGCAGCAGGTGTTCCGGATAATCCGAAAACCGGCGTACCATTTCCGAAATGCCATATATCTCATTACCGGCTTTGTCGAATGTCACATTCCAGGCATTCGTGCAGAAAGTGTACTTATAATTAGCCTGCCTATCCGCTATTTCATTGGCCAGGAGCGGGGATAGCGGATCCATTTCAGGAGAGGAAATGAAGGTTGAGATCTGCCTGGAATGCCTGTTTCGTAACCTTGCGGCGTATAGGCTTGCACGATCCTGTAAAATGGGAACTGACGCCAGTACGGAAGAAAGCATCACCAGGTAATTCCCAAAGACATTATACCTTCCCCATTGCCCATGATAGGTGATGATCAGCTTTTTGCGCGTGAGGCAACAAAAAAATGCAAACACCAGTTGGAGCCAGGGCCTTGAAAAATGGATATGGATAATCCGATGGATGAAAATTTCCGTCAAAACGGTTATGGTCGGATCTTTCCCGGGATCGCAAAAAGTGAAGTTAAAACCTCTTTTCCGCAAGCTTTCCGTCAGCCTCTTTACATGGATCGTCACTCCGCCAATGGGCGGTGGTATTTTGCCAACAATCAGGACTTTATGCATCGGTATGGCGCGTTAACCGGATGTTTTTTCCATAAAAATGAAGAGACAAAAGCAGGATCGGAGCAATGCAGTTAATGGTTACGCTTCTGGCCGGGATGATGACAAACACGCTGCCGACCGAATGTACAAATACCAGATAGGCGATAAGGGCTAATAAAAGCAAGGACAGTTTTTTATCCGTTACCACAAGTTGGAAAAGATTGTAACCAAGGCCTGTCAAAACGGAGTACACGTAGATCGCACCAACCAGACCTTGCTCAGCCAGGAGCGTGAAAAACATGGAATGCGCTTCACGGTATCCCGGCCCGAGCACTTCGAAACTACCTATTCCGTGGCCGTAGACCGGACTGTCCAGAAAGAGCCGGTAAGCCATTGAACGGATCTCGGAGCGGCCACTGGCCTCCTGTAACTGTTGTAGGGCGGGAGTAAAGTACTGAAAATCAGCGAAACGTAATTGCCAGGAATACGCAAGCTCTTCATTGATCATGGCGACGAGTTTTGCGGCATAAGGCACCAGCAGAACTCCTGACAACATGAGCACTGCAAAACGCCAAAGCCCCCCGGCCAATAAAATGGAACTGGCGAGGTAAGGGCTGACAATGAATACGGCACCGCGTGAAAATGATAGCAATACCACACCGGCGAAAATCAATGTCATCACCGGAATCCAAAAAGAACTATTGACAAGACGCCTGAAAAAAAGCAGTACAAATGGCCATAACAGCACAAAGTAGGCCATTGTAACATTAGTATCTGAAATATTTCTGGTTACAAGCAGATTATCCGATCCTTTGTACCGGGCACCGGCGAATACCAGACCGAAAGTTCCGACGGCAAGGATCAGAAAAACCATACACAGCGATTTTTCGAGTTCGGAGTCGAAGCCGGGAATTTTGGATAGTGCGTTCAGGTATATATAATACATTGGAATTGTAACGAGGAAAAGGGTGAATGCCCCCGCGATGATAGCGGACAGATTGGGAGAAATAATGAGGTAAATAAAATGGAGCAGGAGCCATGAAGCGGTCAATAGTTTCTCGGAGCTGTCGAGCCTTGATTTGTGCCTGAGAATAAAATTGAACAGATACATGTCCAGGAACAGGAATGGCATAAGTCGCCATAAAGAGTTAGCACCCGCCGGGAAATCATATTTTTGAAACAAATGCAAGAATTGTGTCAGAACGGGAATGCTGAGAACATGAAAGACTTTATGATTGGAATTGAAAAATAACGCAAGGAAGCAGTACAGGTAGAAAGCCAGGACAATAGTCGCCTGAATGGAATCACCGCCAAGAGCCGCAAGGGCTTCAAACCAAGTTGTTGACGGCCATGCGATGGCAAGAGCGAGCAATGCTTTGAAAGATGCTTCGCAAATCAACTTAACCATCTATAAATAAATTGTTTAGTGAGCTCTGTCGACACTGGTTTGGCATGATGAATGAAAGCGGTAATCGAATTTTTATAATCCGGCGTTCCGTCAGGCGCACTCAGGATATCATTGAGGCATCGGAACAATTCCTGCCTGGTGTGAACCCGGTGATCTATCCGGAGATTATTGAGCCTTACTTGATGTGAGTAGTCATAAAGCCTGGCGGCAGATCGATGGTGGGAGTTATCGCGTGCGTCATAAACAACACTGATAACCGGTTTGTCACATGCTGCTGCATCCAGGCGCATTGTGGATGCTATCTGCACACATACATGGCATGCCCGAAGCTGCGCCTCAAGGGACTGTAGAAAATCGGGAGGCGGGATCCGGCCGTTGAATAAGGAGTCCTGAAAAGGCGAAATGAGGTGTAGATTAGGAATATGGGCAAACTGCTGATAAGCCGCCTGATCGTCGCCCGGATGGCAACGTACCCATATGACCAGGTTGGATTTAGTCGATGCGTATTCGATAAGGTGTTCAAGAATGTAGCGCTGGCAGGCGATGTGCCTGGTGGCACTGGTCGCGAATAGAATTATTTTTTCTTCGGGCCTGACGATTAGTTGCCGCTGAGGGGCACATGATTTTTCCCGGAAGTATATGTCAAATCGGGGAATGCCGGTAATTCTGATCTGCCCGTTTATGCCAAATATCGAATAGAACCGACGATACTCATCTGCCATGGAGCTGTTCCAAACGATAATGAGGTCATGGTCTGCATTGATCAGACCTTTGGAAGTAAGATTATCCCAACTGATTACTATCGGTGCCTTCTTAATTTTCAGAGAGTTAACGACTTCATTTTCTCGGATGTCCAGCGGGGATGTGGAAATGACACCAAGAAAGCGGTGTCGACTTAGGATGGAATAACGTTGTGGTCGTGTTAGTAGTCTGATCAATATTTTTCGGGTCAGTATAAGCACCAGTCTTATCAGGTGCAGGATGGTATGATTCTCCGAGATTGTCAGAATTATCCGCCTTAGCAATCTGGAACGCTGCATCATCTTGATATCCAGCGTTTCAATTTTGAAAAAGGAGTAGAACAGCAATTTTTGCGAAATGCGTAGCCATCTCACAGGTTTGTCTACATGTGGAATGGGCGTGGGGATCAGCTGCATTGTTGTCTGGAAATGCGCGTTTAAATGTCCGGCATCTCTGTGCGTAATCACATCGGACATGATCAATACCGTGTATTCCTCTTCCAGTTTTTTCAGTAGACCCGAATGAATGACATTAATGGCAGCGAAAATGTTGGTGATGATGATCAGGATATTGCCTTTTGTTTCTCGTTCCATTCTTGTATCATGTTTTCTGCCCGAATCCAATCGACATGAGTGTCGATATTGATGTTTGCGGCATGATCGTCGATCAGCGCTGATATCTTGCCTCCTGTCATAATCCCTTCCTGAATGAGCGTCGTTCTTGTGATGTAGATCTGGCCGTCCCGGGAGTAGGCAGTCGGCAAATCCTGTCGTCTGGTGATGACCGTGCCCGGGAGCTTTTTTTCAAGGAAATTTTCCTTTTCCTGATAAGCCCAGTGCGGGTTAAACTGTTCCGGTATTTTTCGGACGGTCACCAGACTATCCGCGCCCTGGTCAAGGATTTGACGAATAGCTTTATCGATAAGGCCTGGCTTCCGGAATGGGGACGTCGGTTGGAGCAGCACGACGAAGTCAAAGTAATGCCCGGCACTGCCATAGTAATCAATAGCATGCCGGACCACCTCTATCATGGGTGTATGGTCTGTTGCGAGTGCGTCGGGTCGAAGGAAGGGAGCGGCGACGCAGTGGAATTGTCGTGCAAAACGGCTCGTTTCCGAGCTATCGGTGGACACTGCCAGGGTGTGCAGCAAATCGGATTGCTGCGCCGATTCTATGGTGTATTGAATGAGCGGCTTTCCTCCCAGCACTTTCATATTCTTGCCGGGAATTCCTTTTGAACCCATTCTGGCAGGGATTAGTCCGAGCGTTTTTGATTTCATAAGGCAGGGAGAACATGTTTTTCTACAATGAGGGGTGTTGTGGCCAACAAGCGGGCGATTTTTGTCCCTGCATCTCCGTTTCCGTAAAGATGTACCGGCTCGTAGGGACCGTGAGCGAGCTGGTATCGGACGGCTGATATGATGGATCCGGTTTCCGGTTTGCAGTCTACCACATTGGTGCTCCTTTCGCGTCCGCACTGCCGGCTTCCGATATTCACCACCGGGATTCCCATTGAACTGCCTTCGCGGATTCCCACGCTCGAATTACCAATCAGGCAGGCGCATTTTTTCAGCAACGCTAGAAAATGTGCGGATTCCATATGCTTGAAGAAGTGGACAGGGGCCTTCACGTTTCGCTCCCTGAATGCCCTGATACCTTGCGAGATGCCCGTGCTTCCGGGATCGGCGTTTGGCCAGAACCAAATTGTGGAAATTTTCAATGCTTCGATCGCTTCCAAAGTACATTCGATCTGCCATCTTGAATGCTCGGCCTCGGTGGTGACTGGGTGCTGAAGAACAACGAGGTATGGGAAATGCAAATCGGGTTTTGCTCCTACGCCCCCGTAAGTGTCGTAAGGATCGAAGTGGATAGGTTCATGATGATGAACGAGATCAATGGAGGGACATCCTGTGCAATGAATTCGGGCAGGCGGAATTCCGCGGCCGATCAGATGTTTTTTCGATTGCTCGGTAGCTACGAAATGGAGATCTGCAAGCTGGGTGACTCCATTCCTGATTTTGTCATCGATGCTGCCTGTCACCTCGCCACCCTGAATATGCACCAGAGGGACGTTCATGTTGATCGCAGCAATGGCAGTGGCAATGGTTTCAAACCGGTCTGCTATTGTGATCACCATATCCGGTCGATGGTTTGCGAAGAAAGTCGCAAGTTCTATCACGGCCAGACCGGTCGTCTTGGCCGAGGAGGTCAGGCTTTCCACCTCCATTAGATTGGCAATGCTGCCTGCAATTTCAAAACCTGCTGCCCGGAGGTGTGGAATAATGTTGCCGAACCTGCCGAGTAGCGCACTACTGGTCACCACAATCTGGTAATCGAGGGAAGGATGGGCCTTGATCGCTTCCAGCACTGTTTTTATACGGCTGTAACTTGCCCTGGCAGTAATGACGATACAAATTTTACGCATTGCTAAGATGTGTTTGAGTGATGAATTCCCATTGTTGTATGTCCCGGGTCAGGGTTTTCTCCACTACCTCCTGATAATGTTTTGGAGGAATCCCATAGCCGGCCGGTTTTTTGGATTCCAGATCCTCCTGACGTACCCGATCACCTTTTTGCAGATGCTTGTTTACAGAGAGCGATTTCCCGAAAAGGGTCTTTAATGGGCCAAATCCGGCGTTGTTGTTTTTGTCAACCGGGGAGTTCAAAGCAGTTTCGATTTGCCGTATGCCGGTAATCATCGTTTTTGCCTGCTCGATGGTGATGGATGACGATGTATCGGGACCTTCTATCATTTTATCGAAAACGACATGAAATTCCAGGACTTCGGCTTTTAACGCGGCAGCGGCGAGGCAGGCAAACGTATCCCCGGAATGGTCGGAAAGGCCCGCAGGTACCTGATATCGTTTTTTTAGTTCGCTGATCACATTCAAACCCCATTGATGAGGCTGTGCAGGATAGGATGATGTGCACTGAAGAACTGAAAAACAGACATTCCGCGCCCTTAGAAAAGCCACGGTGTCGTCGAGCTCGTGCCATGAGCTCATGCCGGAAGACAGTATCACTTCCTTGCCCGTGGATGCAATTTTGTCCAGCATCAGGTAATTATCGATTTCTCCTGAACCGATTTTGAATTTAGATACATCCATTTCCTGTAAAACAGCCACAGCAGCTATTGAAAACGGGCTGACTATGAAATCCAAACCCACATTGTCGCAATGGACCTTTAGTCCGTGCCAATCATTGATTGAAAATTCCATTGTTTTCCAGTAGTCGGTTCGCGAGCCGCTGTAATTGGGAATGGGGGTTCTGAAACTTTCATGGATACTGCTCTCGGCATCAGCGATGTGCATTTGAAATTTGACTGCATCGACGCCCGCCTTCGCCAACGCATCGATGTAGCAATGTGCCAGCGCAACGCTTCCGGCGTGGGCCTGGCCCACCTCACCAATCAGGTAGAATTCTTTCTTTACAGGTGTCGGTATCATTTCGGTCATGAGTTATTGGAATAGTAACTGTATTGATAGGAATGCAGATGTTTCATGCCATTGACGACCAGATAGATGTCCGGAAGCTGCGATTCGACCACCATTTTTTGAATGTCAGCCAACTGGTGCCGGAACGTGAAATCCTGACGAATAATGTAAAGCGTCATGTCGGCTTGCCGGCCCAGAATACGGGCGTCGGACACGAGACCAATCGGAGGACTGTCGAGCAGGATGTAATCATAGCGGTCGCGAAACGTCCGGATCATCTCACCGATTTTCGATGAGAGAAGTAATTCACCGGGGTGGGGGTGCTGACGGCCCGAGGCCAGAAAATCAAAAGAGGAGGCGGGCCGGCTACGCTGTACAATGAGTTCTTTGTCGCCGGTTAGAAAATCCGTCAGCCCTATGCTGTCAAATTGGAGATTACGGGCTAGCGAAGGTTTTCGAAGGTCAAAATCGATGAGCAGTATCGTTTTACCCGCAAGGGCGAGCGAGCGGCTGAGGTGTGCAGCTACAAAGGATTTACCTTCTCCCGCCATTGCGGATGTAAGCAGAATGACTTTATGACGGCTGGATTCGGCCACAAACTGGATATTGGTCCGCAGCGTCCTGAATTGTTCTGCGATAAGACTCTTGCCTTCGGAACGGTACGGGTTACCTGACGTTCGCTGTTGCTGGCTGAGCTCTCCGATAATGACTGCGTCACATTCCTCCTGGATATCATCTTTGGAAGCCACCCGATCGTTGAAGACCTGCTTGCAATACAGCGCGATAAGAGGACAAGTAATTCCGATCAGGAAGGAGATCAGCATCGTGAGTGATTTGTCAGGTGTTATAGGCATTCGGCCGGCTTCGGGCTGATCTACGGTTCGGGCATTAGGAATATTGGAGGAGCGGGAAATTGCGGTTTCCATTCGTTTTTTAAGAAGAAACAGATATAATTCCTGTTGGATGCTTTGCTCGCGTGATCTGCTGAGCAATTGCTTTTCCTGTCCAGGAATCCGACTGATCTCGGCATTATATTCATTTCGGTAATCCCGAACCGACGCGATGCTGATAGCGAGTTCTTTCTGCTGATACCCGACGCCGGTAATAAGGTTGTTCCGGATCGTTTCGAGCTGACTGTCAATTGCTGTTATGTCCGGATGCTGGCTGGGTAAGGAGACCAGTTTACGAGCTTTTTGCACCTGCATTTCATTGTACTTTATCGCCAGGTCGACAAAACCACTTGCCTGTTGGTATAATGAGGATGGGATGACGCTTTCCGGGTGTTGAGAAAGATGGTCGGCCAATGCGACGATAATTTTAAGCCTCACCGTCAATTCCTTTTCTTCTGCTTCGTAGCGGCCGAAATTTTGCAATGCTTGCCGGCTGTCTTCCGCGATGTCAACGACCCGGTTTTTTCTTCGAAAGCTTTCAATCCCCGTCTCGACCTTTGCGAGCTGTGCTGAAATCTTTTCCAGATTGTTGTTGATAAATGTGATGGTGTTATCGGCTATTTTGTTTTTCTCGTCAATGCTTGCTTTTTGATAGTCCAGGATCAGCTGTTGAAGGATTGCTTTTCCTTTTGCAGGTAAAACGTCCCGGAGAGAGAGATTGACGAGACTTGCCGCTTTATTGGGTGCAGTGACGGTCAGGGCCTTTTCATATTCGTCGAGCACGTCCGCTTTCCTGGATGTGCTGAAAAAATAGTTGCAATCCGTCGCTGGTTTAAAATGGGTTTGGTTGATGACTGCCAATCCGTTTGCCAGGCGTAAAGTATCACCGAAATGACCATTGATACCGCCTTTTGCTGTTTCGAGCGTGAAGGTATCGTTGCTTCCTAAGGTCAGCCAGTGGGTCTCCGGAGTTTCGGAGGTTCTGCTGATAAATCTTAATGTAACGGGTGCTTTTTCGTAGAGTTCTGTTGTTTTCAACGTACCACTGGCGAAGCAGCGGGTTGTCAGTTGCAGGTCATCGATTACCTGGCTCAGCAGTGTACGGCTTTTCAGAATCTCGATTTCATTTTCAACACTGCTCGCCGCGGCTGGAAAACCAAGGCTTTCCAGCAGTGCAGCTTCCTGAAAATCGCTTCCTCTTGAATCATCCCGAACGAGTAGCGAAGCTGTGATAAGATAGTGCGGTGTTTTATACCGCAGGTACAGAAACCCCGAGAGTATCGACGCAAGGGATGAAAATGCAAACCAGTATTTGTAGATTTTAACGCTTTTCCAGAACGGGTTGCTAAGCCAGTCGTGTATTCTCCTGCTCTCGGGTATTTCGAACTTCTGTGTGTGCATGGGCGTACGGGACTAATCTTCGTACGGTTTAGACGCAGGATTGTAATTAAAGTAACGGAGTTTGTGAGATTTTTTTTCTTGATGCAAGCAAAAGCGCCCGTTTCAATGAAGAAACGGGCGCTTTTGAGTATTTGGGTTTCCTAAGAGTCGAAGTGAACTTTCACTTTTTTGAGGGCCGATGCCACGACTTGATGCATGTCGTAATAGCGGTACTCGGCCAACCTTCCTCCGAAGATTACATTTTTTTCGTCGGAAGCAAGCGCCTTGTATTGGTTAAAAACGGCCGTATTCTTGTCGTCGTTAACGGGATAGTAAGGTTCCGCACCTTTTACCCATTCCTGGGGATACTCGTGCGTGATGACCGTTTTCGGTTGCGTACCGAATTCGAAATGCTTGTGCTCTATGATCCGGGTAAAAGCTGTCTCTCCATCAGTGTAGTTGACAACTGCATTACCCTGGTAGTTTTCTGTATCCAGAAGTTGGTTTTCGAAACGAAGGCTACGATACTCCAACTGGCCAAAGCGGAACGCAAAGTATTCATCGATGGGTCCGGTATAAACGGTGGTTTCAGCCAATGCGGTCAGCGCTTCTCTTTCCTGGAAGAAATCGACGCCCAGTCTTACTTCCACATCTTTTAAAAGACCTTCGGTAAGCTTGTTGTAACCTCCGATCGGAATGCCCTGATAACGGTCATTAAAGTAATTATTATCGAAAGTAAACCTGACCGGGAGCCGCTTGATGATGAAAGCCGGAAGTTCTGAGGCTTTCCTTCCCCATTGTTTCTCGGTATATGCTTTGATCAGTTTTTCATAAATGTCCGTTCCAACCAGCGAAATGGCTTGTTCTTCGAGATTTTGAGGATCTTTGATCCCTGCTTCCTCAACTTGCTGACGGATTTTTTCCTTGGCTTCTTCCGGTGTGCGTACTTTCCACAACTGGTAGAAAGTGTTCATGTTGAAAGGAAGATTATACAGCTCTCCTTTGAAGTTGGCAACGGGAGAGTTGGTATAGCGGTTGAATTCGACGAAAGAATTGACATAGTCCCAAATGTCCTTGTCATTAGTGTGGAATATATGTGCGCCATATTTATGCACATTGATCCCTTCGACATTCTCGCAGTAGACATTGCCGCCTATATGGTCCCGTCGATCAATGACCAGGCATCGTTTTCCTCGTTTGGTTGCCTCGTGAGCAAAGACTGAACCCCATAAACCTGCACCTACTATCAGATAATCGTATTGTTTCATTAATCCTCTGCTTGCTTTATGTGATGATGTGGCCTATTAATTCCTTTCAATAAGTGTGTGAATATATTAAAAAGAGAAAGGCTCCCGACGGGAGCCTTTCTCTTTTAGTCGTTTCCTAAACGATTAAGGAAGAAGTTTAAGTTCTACGCGACGGTTTTTCTGTAAACCTGCGCGGGTAGCGCTGTCTGCGATAGGCTTGAACGATCCGAAGTAATCTACGATCACTTTGCTTGGGTCAGAAAGACCAGCTTCGTTGATCAGGAAGTTTTTCACTGCATCTACACGACGGCGTGACAATGCTACATTGTAGCGGTCAGACGCGCGGCGGTCGGTGTGTCCAGCCAGTTGCAGGCGGCATCCGTTTTTGTTCATCAGAGCAGCAACGTTTTTCAACATTTCCTGATACTCAGGCTTGATCACGTTTTTGTCTGTATCGAATGCAACGTTCGCGAAGATTTCGCTGCAAGCTGCACCGGTTGCCAATGCATTTTTCACGTAAGAGTCAAAGTCAAGGACGCGACCGCTACCGTCAACAATACTTCCGGCAGGTGAGTTAGGCTCTTTATCGAAGAAGTCGGAAACACCATCACCATCGGTATCAAGCAGCAAACGTGGGTCGATATCTTTTGGACGGTTTGCTTTTGCAACAGAGTCCATTTCTTCGAGTGTAAGGATTTTCGGAGGCTTAACCAGTACACGTGGATCTGTGTAACGCAGGTGGTAGTATCCGCCTTCATCAGGTTTGTAATCCCATTTGCCATCCACTTTCGCAACTTTGAGCGCCTTCTTGCCCAATTTGTAAGTTACCTGGATCGCACCGTATCCGTAACTATCCAATTCAGAATTTCCTTTGTGGGAAGTTTTAACCTGATCTTTGATTTCAATGTTGTTTGGAGTTCTGTCGTAGTCGCCGCCGTAAGTAGCGTCAAGGTAGTCAGAGTTGGTATGGGTCAAACGGAAGTCAAGACCGATGTCGATTCTTGGGGTTACTTCATAATTAATGTTCAAACCGGTAGGAACGATCCAGTCGTTCATTTTGCCTGTTTTGCGAAGCTCAACACCACCTGTCAGATCATATGCGGTTGCATCATAAAACACCTGACCGATACCTGCATACGCGTCGATTTTCCAACGCTTCATTTTATTAGGACCCATCAGAAGCCCTTTCAGGTTCACAGTTCCCGAGAGCGATACATCGAAATAATTGCCTTCGAAATAGCGGCTATAGTTACGACGTTTCATACCTCTGAGGTTACCCAAAGATGCATCCAGACGTGCTCCGAAAAGGTATGAAAGTTGTTTGTTCAGTGTGAGGCCTCCTTGAAAAGTTCCGGATTCCTTGTGGCTGTCAGAGTTAGTTTTGGTAACAGGCCAGAAGTCATATTCTCTAAGGTCACCAAAAAACAGCGTCGGGCCAAAGTGTGCTGAAATTGACCAAGTGTTCAATTTGTAAGGGCCATCGTACGTCGCTTTTGGGTTGTAATCCGGAGAATTCGGTTGCACCAGCGGTTGTGCAAATGATGGCAGCGCCATCATTGCTCCCAAGGCAAACGAACCAATCAACTGGGATACTTTTTTCATACTATTCAAGTTAGCGTTATTAAGATTAACTAGGATTGAGCTATAGTCAATTTATGAGTAAAGTTATATTATTTATTTCACGGCTAATCGCAACATTAACCAAATGCCTAGTGCGCACAAAAATAGGTTATCAATATCACTTAATCAACCGAAGTTGATACAAATGGGAAAGTTTCTGATTTTTAATTCAAAATTTACCCGAAAGAAACCTCCTTTTATGAACTTTCAAAGCCGTTGAATTAATTTTTTTTCCATTTCCCGCTTCCAGGACGCGAAATTTCCCTCTATTATTTTCTCTCTCGCGCTGTTAACCAGCCACAAATAGAAGGTCAGGTTATGGATGCTGGCGATCTGTGATCCCAGCATTTCGCCGGATTTTACAAGATGCCTGAGATACGCCTTACTATAAAATGTACTAACGTATCCACCCAGTCCCGCGTCTATCGGCGACAAATCATCCTTCCACTTTTCATTGCGGATATTTATAATACCCTCTGTTGTAAAAATCATGCCATTGCGTGCATTGCGTGTGGGCATTACACAGTCGAACATATCTACTCCCAGCGAAATGCATTCCAGTATATTGGCCGGTGTACCTACGCCCATAAGGTAACGGGGCTTATTTTTGGGCAGGATGTCGCAGACGACCTCGGTAAGTTCGTACATGATTTCGGCAGGTTCGCCGACCGACAACCCACCGATCGCATTGCCTTCCCGGTCGCATGATGCGATAAATTCGGCGGATTGCTTTCTGAGGTCCTTGTACACACTTCCCTGAACGATAGGGAATAACGTTTGGCTATGATCGTATAGGGGAGAAGTATTGTCAAATCTTGCGCAGCAGCGAAGCAGCCAGCGATGCGTCATGTCCATGGATTTTCGCGCATAGGTGAAATCACATGGGTAGGGTGTGCATTCGTCAAACGCCATGATAATGTCGGCGCCGATGGTCCGCTGTATGTCCATGACGCCCTCCGGTGTGAATGTGTGTACGCCACCGTCAATGTGTGACTTAAATACCACACCTTCTTCATTGATTTTTCTGCCTGTTCCGGCGAGTGAATACACCTGATATCCGCCGCTGTCTGTGAGGATGGGCCTATCCCAACCATTAAAAGCATGCAATCCGCCCGCCTTCTTCATGATATCGAGGCCAGGACGGAGGTATAAATGGTAAGTATTTCCTAGAATGATCTGAGCTTTAACGTCTTCTTTCAGCTCCCGCTGATGCACGGCCTTAACGGTCCCGGCGGTACCTACAGGCATGAAGATGGGAGTCTGGATTACCCCATGATCCGTCTCGATCAGGCCAGCTCTCGCTTTCGACTGGGGATCCTCAACTTGTAATGTAAACTTCATTAAAAGGTTTTAAATTGCTGATGTGCAAAAATAGGGGTATCGTCTCGAACATTCCTGACAATGACAGTATATTTGCATGAATATGGAAAAATTTTACATCTCTCTTCTGTTGTGGCCGATTATTTACTCTATGCGCTAGGGGCGTTTGTAGCTGTTCAGTTATTCTATTATCTCTTCTTTTTTACACGGCTGGCATTTTATGGTAAAGGCGCTAACTACGGCAACACGATGCCGGGCGTTACGGTGCTGGTTTGTGCATGGAATGAAAGGGAGAACCTGACGGAGCTGATCCCTTTGCTCGATGCACAGGAATATCCGGAGTTTGAGGTAATTCTGCTGGATGATCGTTCCGACGATGGCAGTGAGGAGTACATCCGGGAAAATATCAATGGCTGGAAGCACATCCGCTATATCCGCATCAATGATCAGTTTGATCATGTAACTCCTAAAAAATATGCGTTGACGGTTGGAATGAAACAGGCAAAGTACCCCATTGCATTGATGACCGACGCTGATTGCCGGCCAACATCCGAGCACTGGATTACCGCTATGACATCCCGCGTAGCCGAGGACAAAGACATCGTGTTGGGATTCTCACCCTATTTCAGGCAAAAGGGTTTGCTGAACTGGTTTATCCGCTGCGAAACGTTCTA
Organism: uncultured Dyadobacter sp.; assembly: GCF_946482605.1. The sequence continues at coordinate 303,608 of NZ_CAMLSE010000008.1, forward strand.
CACAGCCGTGCAGTACCTGTCGTTTGCGCTCGCGGGACTTACCTATATGGGTGTCGGGCGCAACATATTATATAAGCGTTCGGTCTTTTTCGCCAACAAGGGCTTTTATACCCATAAGCATGTGTTTGGCGGAGACGACGATATCTTCCTGAACGAGGTAGCGACAAGTTCGAACACTACGATCTCGGTAGAAGAAGATTCATTTGTGTATTCTGTACCCAAAACAAACTGGAAAGACTGGTTTCGTCAGAAGCGGCGGCATATTTCAGTAAGCAGATACTATAAAATGCGTAACAAGATATTGCTCGGAATGCTTTCGGGATCACATATGGCGGTTTGGCTGCTGGGGTTGCTTACGTTGGCATTTGGGTTGATAACCAAAGATATGTGGTTGCTGCAATGTCTTGGCATTGTTTTCGGAGCCAGGTGGATCATCCAGTGGTTCCTGCTGATCATTATTAATGTAAAGCTCGACAAGACCGTGGAGTGGTTCAGCTTTTTATTGATGGACTTTGCGCTTTTTGCTTATTATCTCGTTTTCGGGTTTTTGACCATGACGAGTAGAAAACCCCGTAAATCATGGAATTGATTGATAAATATTTCCCGGAACTTACCGCCGAACAGCGTGATAAATTCGGGCAGATGGGAGAATTGTATGCGTATTGGAACGCCCGTGTGAATGTGATTTCAAGGCAGGACATCGAAACGCTGTACGAGCGTCATATCCTGCATTCGCTGGGGATTGCCAAGGTTCAGGCATTTCGCCCGAACACGAACATTCTGGATGTCGGAACAGGTGGGGGATTCCCCGGGATACCTCTGGCGATCATGTTTCCGGAAGCTAAATTTCACCTGGTCGATAGCATCGGCAAAAAGATCCGCGTCGTGCAGGAGATCGCCCAGGCGCTGAAACTCGACAATGTCGTGGCGGAACAGGTGCGTGCCGAGAAATTGGAAGAAAGCTACGAATTCGTGGTTAGCAGGGCTGTCACGCGGATGGCACCATTTGTTGGCTGGGTGAGGAAGAACATCAGCCGGAATTCCTTCCATGAGCTCAGGAATGGAATTTTATATCTCAAAGGGGGCGACCTGGCTGAGGAGCTTTCCGAGATTCCCCAAAAGGCCCGAACCTACGAGCTTTCCGGCTTTTTTAAAGAGGACTTCTTTGAAACCAAGAAAGTTGTATATGTACCTTTGTAACTCATTATTTAAATAACCTATCCATATGAACGAACGATTCAGCGCCAGTGGGCTCATGAACCCGTTTTTCCCAGATGAAGTCACATTCGGCGAGAAAGGCGTAACCTTTAAGGTCAGAAAGCTATTCAAAAGCACGGATAACTTTGTTTTTTATTCTGACATCTCAGGGGTGGAAATCGAGAGTGGCGTGTTCTTTTCAACCATCCGGATCATTCCGCGCATGCGTCCTGAAATTATTATGAATAATTTTACGAAGGGAGATGCGAAGAAAGTCAAGGAGTTAATACTTGCCAAAGTACAGGGCTAATAAATTTTTAGTCTTTTGACTTGCGCTGTATGAATTGAATTATTAGCTTTGCACCACAATTCGAGTACAACAACCGGATAATGATTCCCGAATAGCTCAGCCGGTTAGAGCATCTGACTGTTAATCAGAGGGTCGCTGGTTCGAGCCCAGCTTC